>MENQ01000012.1 GCA_001768325.1 Bacteroidetes bacterium GWC2_46_850
ACCTTGATTTTTGATGTAATATTCTTTCTCTTTTCCATAGCAGTTGTAAAAATAACTTTTATTTTTTACTGCTCGGTTTATTTGAGGGCTAATATAGTTATATTTATATTGTTAAATAATCTAAATAAATCGGGAGTGTCTCCCGGGTGACAGTTTTCGGGGTATAGGGAGCCTATCTTTGTAACAGAAAACGAATTTAGCAAAAACAAACAACAAAAACAAACAACAAAAAATTAAGCATGATGAAAACAAACAATTCCAATTTAAAAAACAAGCTGCTCAAATCAGCTTTTATTTTATCGCTGATCGCAGTTTTCTCTTTTGTAAACGTTCAGCCTGCTTCGGCTCATTGCGATTCTTATGACGGACCTGCTCTGATAGATGCTGCCAAGGCATTGGAGACCAATAATGTGGATCTGATCTTGAAATGGATCAACACTGATATGGAAGCAGAAGTGGTGCCTTTGTTTCACAAAACCTACAGTCTGAGAAATGGTGACAAGGAAGTGTATGAAATCGTAAAAAAACATTTCTATGAAACATTTATCCGTCTGCATCGGGAAATGGAAGGTGCTCCTTTTACCGGATTAAAACCTGCCGGAACAACCGCACACATCACGGTGATGAGTGACAAAGCATTAAACACAGGTGATTTCGCTTCTCTGCTGACAGCATTAAACAAACATGTAAATGGTCAACTTCAGGAGAAATACAACAAAACAGCCGCTTTGTATAAGGTGAAGGACAACTCGGTGGAAGAAGGTCGTCAGTATGTGAAAGCATACGTGGACTACACCCACAGTGTGGAAGCTGTGCACGATCTTCTGGCTGGCGGCGGAGCTCACCAGCACTAACCTCTTTTAAAAATCAGAGAACGGGGATGGAGTCGTGAAAATGATTCCATCCTTTTTTATTGGATTGGTTGTGAAGCCATTTCCATTTTTTTTCTGATTTCTTTCGTGCAGAGGTTGCCGATGCTGCCGGCGTGGGAGTGATGCACTCTCTTCTCAGCATGAAAAATACCTTCCTGCACCTCTTTACCTACCTGCTGATATGCTTCCCTGAAAGGGATGCCTTGCAGCACGCGTTTGTTTACCTCTTCCACAGTAAACAGGTATTCATACCGTGGATCGGAGAGAATGTCTTCGTTAACAACAATATGTTCCAGCATAAAATGTGACATTTCCAGCAGTGTGTGCAGGGTCTCAATCGCCGGGAAGAGCACTTCCTTCAGCAGTTGATAGTCGCGGTGATACCCGTGCGGCATGTTGGTGGTCATCAGTGATATCTCATTGGGAAGGCTTTGCAGGCGATTGCTGTGGGCCCTGATAAGTTCCCATACATCGGGATTTTTTTTGTGGGGCATGATGCTCGATCCGGTGGTCAGCTCTTTCGGGTAAGAGATAAACCCGAAATTTCCGGACAGATACATGCAGTTGTCGGCAGCAAGCTTGTTGAGTGTGGAGGCAATATTGGCCATGCTTTGTGCGAGAATTCGTTCGGTCTTGCCCCGTCCCATCTGGGCGGCTACCACGTTATAGCTCATCGTGGCGAAGCCCAGTTCGTGGGTTGTCAGCTCCCTGTCGAGTGGAAAAGAACTTCCATAACCGGCTGCAGAGCCCAGTGGATTCTGATCTGCCACCTTCCAGGCCGATGCAAGCGTGTGCATGTCATCCACCAGCGTTTCGGCATAGGCTCCAAGCCACAAACCAAAAGAAGAAGGCATCGCAATTTGTGCGTGGGTATAACCGGGCAGAAGGATATCTTTGTACTTCTCACTGAGCGACTGCAGCAATTCAAACAATGCAAGCACCTCCTCCTTTATTAGCTGAATTTCCTCCTTGAGAAACAGTTTGATATCTACCAGTACCTGATCGTTGCGGGAACGTCCCGAATGGATCTTTTTGCCCATTTCACCCAGTCGCTCCGTCAACATTGCCTCTATCTGGGAGTGAATGTCTTCGGCATCATCGTCGAGACGGAAGTTTCCTTTCTCCACCTCTGCCAGTATCTCTTGCAGCTCGGTACGGAGAACTTTTTCCTCGTCTTCACCGAGAAGATCAATGCGGACCAGCATTTTAATGTGGGCCATCGATCCCAGTATGTCATGTTTTGCCAGACGCAGATCCAGCTTCCGGTCGTTTCCCACTGTGAATGTCTCTACCCGTTTGTTGGCATCATAGCCTTTATCCCAGATTTTTGCCATTTCTTTTCGTTGTTTTTTAGCTGTCAGCTATCAGGTTTCAGCGATCAGCTTGTTTTGTAAAAGTATGTCGATGTCAGCGGTTTTTTAGCTGTCAACAACCAAATTTTTAGGCGTATGCGTTGCGGATTCAGCCGTTTGTAATTTAACGTTTAGCAGTCAGCTGGGAAATAAACGCAATATATCCCTCAATTCCTTTTTCCAGTTCCTCAATCAGTATAAACTCGTCCGCCTGGTGTGAACGCGCCGACTCACCGGGACCCATCTTCAGTGCAGGGCAGGTAATCCGCATCCAGTCCGACGTGGTGGGGGAAGTGTATGTCTCGATAGCAAGTCTTTCCGCACACTGAAGAAGCGGATGATCCACAGGTGTTGCAGAACTTCGGTTAATCAGTGACCTGGCTTTTAGTGTACTCTTTACCTTCGGCTGGAGGATCTCCATGATCTCCTGATTCGTGTACAACTCTGTAGGGCGGATGTCGACCACGAAGTTACAACGGTCCGGTACCACATTGTGCTGCGTGCCGGCTTGTATCTGTGTCACGGTAAGCTTTACCTCTCCCATGACAGTAGATATCTTGGGCAATTTTACCGATCGAAGCACATCAATATCCTCCAGTGCAATATAGAGGGCGTTTACTCCTTCTTCCCTGGCTGCATGGCCGCTAACTCCTTTTGCTTCCGCATCGATCACCAGCAATCCCCGTTCTGCTATGGCGGCTTTCATGCCGGTAGGCTCACCGATGAGTGCCATATCTACTTCATCCCGAAGTGTCTGCCACAGCATCCGCATGCCGGTTGCACCGGAGTTTTCCTCTTCAGTGGACAGTGCCAGCATCAAGTTTACCGGTAGCTTTTTATCGTAGAAATGAAGAAAGCAAATGATCATGGAAACAAGGCTGGCGCCGGCATCATTGCTCCCTAACCCGTAAATATGCGTGTCTGAGACGGGAGGGCTGAACGGATTAAAAGAGTAAGTTGATGCAGGTTGAACCGTGTCGAGATGGGAGTTGAGCATCAGTGTCGGCTTTGTGCTATCGTAATGCGGCTGCCTGATAACCAGGTTATTCCCAATGCGTTCCACCGTGATTCCCCTCTGTTGGAAATAACCCATCAGAAAATCACTCCGTAAGTTCTCTTCGCCTGAGAATGACCTGAGAGAAACCAGTTTTCTCAACAGATCCGTTGCATTTTTCGTCTGTTCTTTGTTCATTTTTGCGAATGAAATATGTCTATTGCCGGTTGCATATGGTTTATATTGCATCCGTTACTGGCCGGCTTTTAACCAGGATCGTTCCCCTTTTCGACAACAAATTTCTTGCGTGCAGGATAATCACCTCCTTTACCCCGTTTTCGATGGCACGAAAGGAGTTATCCAGTTTCGGGATCATGCCGTCGGCGATGATACCCTGCTTTTTGTAGGTTTCGCTCTCAGTCCGGTCCATGGAGGGGATCATGCTCTGTGGGTCGTTCACATCCTTTAAAACACCCTCTTTCTCGAAACAATAATAGAGCGAAGTGTCATATTTCCCAGATAAGGCTGTTGCCAGGGAATAGGCGATTGTGTCGGCATTGGTGTTCAGCAAAGAACCGTTGCCGTCGTGGGTAATCGCACAAAAAACCGGTGTGATTCCCGATTCAGTCAGTTGGGACAGGAAGTCTGTATTCACCTTATTCGGATCAGGATCGCCCACATATCCATAGTCCACCGGCACCGGAGAGCGTCGCAGCGCAGGAATGGCATTCCCATCTGCTCCTGAGAGGCCGATGGCATTGCATCCTATTTTTTGGAGTGATGCCACGATGTTTTTGTTGATCCACCCGGCATAAACCATGGTAACCAGCTTCAGTGTCTCTGCATCGGTGATGCGGCGTCCGTGCTCCATCTTAGTCTCAATGCCCAATTGCACAGCCATCCTGGTAGCCATTACGCCTCCTCCATGAATCAGCAGCTTCCGTCCCTCGAGGCGGTGAAAGTCTGTCAGAAACAGTTCCAATGCTTCCGGATTGTCAACAATATTTCCTCCGATTTTTACAATGGAGAGGTTTTCTTTGTCCATGTATTTATTTTTTTCTCATTTCAAGCAAAATCTCTTTCAACACCGTTTGGGCAGAGACCACCCTGTTGGCCGCCTCCGGGATTACAAGGGATTGTTTGCTTTCAATCACTTCGTCGGTCACGATCATGTTGCGACGAACAGGAAGGCAGTGCATGAAATATGCATCATTTGTCAGTGCCATCTTCGCACTGTCTACCGTCCAGGAACGGTCGGTGCTCAATATCTTCCCATAATTAGGATCCTGATAAGCCGCCCAGTTTTTGGCATAAATAAAATCGGCATCCTTATATGCTTTCTCCTTGTCGTACTCCACCACAGCATTTCCTACGAACTGTTCATCCAGTTCATATCCTTCGGGGTGGGTAATCACGAACTCATATCCGGCCGCATTCATCCATTCGGCAAATGAGTTCGGTACTGCCTGCGGCAACGCACGTGGATGAGGAGCCCAAGTGAGTACCACCTTTGGACGGGTCTTCTTTTTATACTCTTCAATCGTGATCAGGTCGGCAAAACTCTGCAGCGGATGGCGGGTAGCTGCCTCCATACTGAAAACAGGTTTTCCGGAATATTGAATAAACTGATTCAGGATCACCTCATTGTAGTCGTAGACCTTGTTCTCAAACTGAGCGAAAGAACGCACGCCGATCACATCGCAGTAGGAGCCCATCACCGGGATCGCTTCCAGAATATGCTCCGGTTTATCGCCATCCATGATCACACCTCTCTCTGTTTCCAGCTTCCACGCACCCTGGTTGATGTCGAGCACCATCACGTTCATCCCGAGATTCATCCCAGCTTTCTGGGTACTTAGGCGGGTGCGGAGGCTCGAGTTGAAGAAGATGAGCATCAGTGCTTTGTTCTTTCCTAGCTCCTGATCGGCAAATGGATTTTCTTTTACATATTTTGCCTTTTCCAGCGCCACTTTCAGGTCGCCTATATCCCCGACAGAGGTGAAATTTTTCATTTTAATTGGGTTGATAAATTAATCTGTTAATTTCTTTAATTCACCGATAAGCAGGTCGATTTCCGATTCAGAGATCGATAAAGGAGGCAAAAGCCGCATCACATTGTTTTTGGCTCCACCTGTAAAGATATGACTTTTAAACAACAACTGATTGCGTACAGTCGCGTATTCCGGCAAGAATTCGATTCCCAGCATCAGTCCGCGTCCACGGACTTCTTTGATGCCGTTGACTTCTCCTAGTTTTTTGGTAAGATAACTTCCCATCCGGGCAGCATTTTCAACCAGGGATTCTTTCTTCATCACATCCAGTACGGCAATGGCTGCAACACAGGCCAGGTGATTGCCGCCGAAGGTGGTGCCCAGCATTCCCTTTTTGGCCTCAAAGAGAGGAGAAATCAGTATGCCGCCAATGGGAAATCCGTTTCCCATCCCTTTTGCAGTCGTAATCAGATCGGGTTTTATACCGGACTGCTGATGGGCAAAAAATTGACCGGTGCGACCGTAACCCGACTGAATCTCATCGAGTATCAGTACCACTCCGTGAGCCCTACATACCGTTGCCAACTGCTGCAGAAATAAAGAATCCGGTACGTAAATGCCCGCAACTCCCTGTATGCCTTCAATTAGTAGGGCAGCCACGTCTCCTTTTTTAATTTCGTTTGTAACCGCATCAATGTCGTTGAGCGGCACAAAGACGACCTCATGCCCATGGTTGAAAGGCGACTGAATGGCGGGATTATCGGTTACAGCCACAGCGCCCGAGGTGCGGCCGTGGAAAGCTTCTTTAAAAGCGATTATGCGACGCTTTCCCGTGTGGAATGATGCCAGTTTGAGGGCATTTTCATTGGCCTCAGCGCCCGAATTACACAAGAAAAGCGAATAATCGGGATAACCACATTGTTCACCCAGCTTCCGGGCCAGTTCTCCCTGGAGTGAATTTTGAACCGAGTTAGAGTAAAAGCCGATTTTTGCGACCTGATTCTGCAGGGCTTCCACATAGGCGGGATGCGAGTGTCCGATGGATATAACGGCATGGCCGCCGTAAAAGTCGAGATACTCTTTTCCCTCTTTGTCCCAAACCCGGCAACCTTCCGCCCTTACCGGTTCAATATCCCATAAACTGTATACGTCGAATAGATTCATATAATATTCGGTTGTTATTCAATTGTAATTCAATAGTTATTCGGTTGTTATTCAGTAGTTATTCAAATTTACTGCGTAAATTTAGATATTTGCTGAAAACATTCAGTTGTTACGCGCAAAGCGCGAATTACGTGAGCGTAGCGAACAAATAACGGCGCAGCCGAATCACGCTGAGCGAGTAACGTGGGTAGCACAAATCACGCGAAGCTGCGATATTAAAAAGCGTTTCCCTTCAGTCTTAATCCCGTAGTTTCATCCAGGCCAAACATCAGGTTCATATTCTGCACTGCCTGCCCCGAAGCCCCTTTTACCAGATTGTCGGTAATGGAAGTGATGTGGATATAACCATTGTGAAATTCAATGTGCAGCAAACACTTGTTGGTGTTTACCACCTCTTTCAGGCTGATGGGTTCGTCTGAGACAAAGACGAAGGGCGATGATTGGTAGTACTCCTTGTAAAAACGAACCATGTCGGCCTCAGATAACGATCCATCCCACTTCGTGTAGATACTGGCAAAGATACCGCGGGTAAAATCACCACGCATCGGCACAAAGTTAATCTGTGGAAGTTGATCGTTTCCTGCAGCAAGCAGGGTATGTCCAATCTCTTCAAGATGCTGGTGTGTAAACGGTTTGTAAACCGAGATGTTGTTGTCGCGGTAACTGAAGTGAGTCGTAGCCCCCGGTTTCTTGCCGGCACCGGTGGACCCGGTGATTGCATGCACGTGCACCTCGTCCTGTAACAGGTTTTTTGCAGCCAGCGGCAGCAGTGCCAGCATAATCGTCGTTGCAAAACAACCCGGGTTGGCCACATTGCCGGCCCGGCATATCTGTTCCCTGTTCAGCTCGCACAAACCGAAGACAAACTCCCTGTTGCCAAAAATGGGTTCGTTTCGGAAATCATTTCCCAAATCGATAACCCTGCAGTTTTCCGGGATCTCATTCTCCTGCAGGAAGGCACGTGATAATCCGTGTCCCAGACAAAGAAAAATCACATCGGGATTGATAAAACGGTCGCTGAACAGCAGATCGGTCTCTCCCAACAGATCACGGTGCATCTCTGCAACCGGTGTCCCGGCGGAGGTGGTGCTGATTACCGATTCGATGTTTACCTCAGGGTGGCGAAGCAGGATGCGCAGCAGTTCACCTGCTGTATATCCAGTTCCCCCGGCGATACTTACATTAATCATTGTCGTGAATGGTATAATATATTTTCAAAGGGTTGGCGGTCACTTTTGTGAATCCTACCACATCCTCACCTGAGAAGGATTTATTGGATTCTCCATATTCACCGAACCTTGAACTCATCAGGTCATAATCACTTGCGCAGCCCAGTACTGCGAAGTGGTAGGGACGCAGTTCCACCTCCACCTCTCCGGTTACAAACTGTTGCGTGTCGGTGAGGAATGTCTCGATATTCCGCATCACCGGCTCCAGATACTGTGCCTCGTGCATCAGTTGTCCGTACCAGTTGGCGAGTTGATCCTTCCAGTAGAGCTGCTGCTTGGTCAGCACATGCTTCTCCAGCAAATGATGGGCTTTGATGATGATCAGCGGGGCAGGCGCTTCAAAAGCGACCCGTCCCTTGGTGCCGATGATGGTATCACCTACATGCACATCACGACCGATGCCATACTGTGAGGCAATGCGATGCAGTTCGTGAATCAAAGAAACAGGATTCTTTTTTTCTCCGTTCAAAGAAACCGGTTCTCCCTTCTCAAAACCAATGGTGAGACGTTCCGTTCCATGGTTGGTCACCTGGGAGGGGTATGCTTCTTCAGGCAATACGCCGGAAGATTTCAACGTCTCCACACCACCCACACTCGTGCCCCAGATTCCCTGGTTGATTGAATACTTCGACTTTTCCCAGGATGAATCGAATCCTTTTTCTTTCAGATAATCGATCTCCTGCTGACGGGAGAGGCTCAATTCCCGGATGGGTGCAATAATCTTCACCTGGGGTGCCAGCACTTCAAATACCAGATCGAACCGAACCTGATCGTTCCCTGCACCGGTGCTGCCATGGGCTACAAAATCGGCTCCGGTCTTCTTCACATGATCCAATACGGCCATCGCCTGAAAAAAACGTTCAGAGCTGACCGATAGCGGATAGGTGTTATTTTTTAACACATTTCCGTAAATCAGATAACGGATACCCCGTGTATAATAGTCGTCTACGGCATCGATACAGGTGTGCGATGCAGCTCCCAATGTAAGTGCCCGCTCTTCGATACGCTGTGCCTCTTCATTGGAAAATCCGCCGGTGTTTACAATGACGGTGTGTACTTCAAGTCCTCTTTCGTGCATGAGGTAAGGCACGCAGAAGGAGGTATCGAGCCCGCCGCTGAATGCCAGAACTACTTTTTGTTTCATTTCTTGAATAATTTATTGTTTTTCTTTACTTTGATAACCGGCTTCACCACTTTCTTGGCAAAAGGGCTTGCCTGCTGCACCGGTTGCACCTTGGGATCGTATAAAAGTCCGGTACAGAGGCACATTTTATAATTGTTGCGTTGCAGAATATCGTAGTTTCTGCAACCCTGACATCCTTTCCAAAACTCTTCATCGTCGGTAAGCTCCGAGAAGGTGACCGGTTTAAATCCCAGTTCTGTATTCATCTTCATTACCGCCAATCCCGTGGTGATACTGAAAATTTTGGCATTGGGATATAGTTTACGGGAGAGATCAAAGATTTTCCGTTTGATCTTCTTTGCCAATCCCTGATTCCTGTAATCGGGATGGACCACCAACCCGGAGTTGGCCACAAACCGTTGGTGGCTGAACGTCTCAATGTACGCAAATCCCACCAGTTTATCGCCGTCAAGGGCGATCACTGCTTTTCCAGCTTCCATTTTCTCAGCTACATATTCGGCACTCCGCTTCGCGATACCTGTACCGCGTGCCTGTGCCGATTCGTAAATCAGATCACAAATACCTTGTGCATAACTGACGTAACTGCTGTTGGCTATATGAATTTCTACATTCATCCTAAAACAAATAAAAAATTAAGGGTTGTTGTTTGACGCCATATGGCGAAAGATATAAAAAAGGAAAGGTACAGACATGAGATTGCCTGCAAAGATTAAAAGCATCGTCGGACCAGGTCTGTTGC
Source organism: Bacteroidetes bacterium GWC2_46_850 (assembly GCA_001768325.1). Lineage (GTDB taxonomy): Bacteria > Bacteroidota > Bacteroidia > Bacteroidales > Dysgonomonadaceae > Proteiniphilum. The sequence goes on from MENQ01000012.1 coordinate 9,486, forward strand.
TTTGCGGAAGTGTGTATGTGAAAAAATCACTTTCATTGTACTGCAAAATTACACATTATATTTTTAATAACCGACGATCTGAAAAAAAATCTTGTCTTTGCGATTGAAAATATTCAAAGTGTTTATTATTATCAGAAAAAAAGTGAAAATGGCTAAAATTTTTTGTCTTTTTGATACTTTTTTCCTTTATTTGTTTTCCGAACTGCAAAACGCGTTTCTTCCCATTCACCATTTTATACGCGGATTTCCTTTTACCTTCTGCAGTTCAAACGCAAAGAAAGATATACATATGCAAATGGAAACGACCAAATACAGAAATTTTATCCTTCGTAATTACAATGATTTACCCCAATTGAATGCACTTTCTGCCGAGGAAAGGGAAGCTATCGGAGTTGTAGGTCAAGTACTGCCCTTCAAATCAAATAATTATGTAGTTGAAGAGCTGATCGACTGGCAGAAAGTGCCCAACGACCCCATTTACACCCTCACTTTCCCACGAAAAGAGATGTTGACCCGGGCTCATTACAGTCAGGTAAAGAAGCTGATGGATGAGAATGATGAGGCCGGATTGAAGAAAAAGGTCTATGAAATCAGAATGAAGCTCAATCCCAATCCCGCAGGGCAGGAGCACAATGTCCCTACTATTGACGGAGTGAAATTGCATGGCATGCAGCACAAATACCGGGAAACAGTGCTGTTTTTTCCCAGTCAGGGACAGACATGTCATGCCTACTGTACCTTCTGCTTCCGCTGGCCTCAGTTCTCCGGAATGAATGAGCTGAAGTTTGCAATGAAGGAAGCCGATCTGCTCCATCGCTATCTGCTGAAACATACCCGGGTGTCTGATGTACTTTTCACGGGAGGTGATCCGCTGACGGCTAAGACCAACATCATGGCGGCCTATATTGAACCGCTTTTAACAAAAGAATTTTCCCATATCCGCAACATCCGCATCGGCTCCAAGACATTATCCTATTGGCCCTATCGGTTTTTGACCGACAAAGATGCCGACGATATGCTACGACTTTTCGAGAAGGTGAAAAAGGCCGGGAAGCACCTGGCATTTCAGGCGCATTTTAACCATCCGGTTGAACTTTCCACCGATGCTGTAAGACAAGCAATTGCCAGAATACAGAATACCGGCGCACAGATCAGAACACAGTCTCCTTTGCTCAGGCATATCAACGACGATCCCGTGATATGGGCTGATATGTGGAAAGAACAGGTCAGGCTCGGATTGATACCCTATTACATGTTTGTGGCCCGCGACACCGGTTCGAAGGCATTTTTCGATGTTCCCCTGGAAAAAGCATGGAATATCTTCCGAAAGGCTTACCGCAACGTGAGTGGTGTCTGCCGCACGGTACGCGGTCCCAGCATGAGTGCGAATCCGGGGAAGATCCAGATTCTGGGCATTACGGAGGTCCAGGGTGAAAAGGTATTTGTATTGCGCTTTCTGCAGTGTAGAAATCCCGATCTGATAGATATTCCCTTCTTTGCCAAATACGACAAAAAAGCCACCTGGTTCGACGAACTGCAGCCTGCATTTGGGGAAAAGGAATTTTTCTTTCAAAAAGATAATCTATTGGGGAAAAATAACCGAGATACCGATTTTCTGTGGGAATAAGTAGATTTGGCGTGCAGGTGTTCCCCCAATTTATCAACAAAAACATCAATGTTTTAATTAATTAACACAGAATTATCCGATTTATTACTTATTTTGTCCTGTAAATAGCAGGTTTTCAAAAATGCAAATGAAGCTCACACACTTCCCGAAAACGCTGTTGTCTGTATAATTAATTTATGTGTATGGGTAGAATCATTTCGTTGGCAAATCAGAAGGGAGGGGTGGGTAAAACTACCACCACAATCAACCTCGCAGCATCGTTGGCTGCATTGGATAAAAAAGTACTGGTGGTGGATGCCGATCCGCAGGCAAACGCTTCTTCCGGTTTGGGGATAGACATCAAGAAAACTGAGAATACGATTTATGAAGGGTTAATCGGTCAGTGTACCCCGCAGGAAGCAATTCATCGGACACCATTTGAAAATATCGACATCATTTCATCTCACATCAACCTGGTGGGAGCAGAGCTGGAGATGGTACAGATGGAAAACAGGGAGAAAAGGCTCAGGGATTTGTTACATCCGTTACAGGATGCTTATGACTACATTCTTATCGATTGTTCTCCTTCGCTGGGAATCATCACAGTGAATGCACTCACTGCCGCCGACTCGGTGCTTATTCCGGTGCAATGTGAATATTTCGCACTCGAAGGATTGAGCAAATTGTTAAACACAATCAAGATCATCAAATCCAAACTCAATACCAGACTTGAGATTGAGGGTTTTGTGCTGACAATGTACGATTCCCGTCTTCGTCTTCACAATCAGATTTACGAGGAGGTGAAGCATCACTTTAAGGAGTTGGTTTTCAATACAGTTATTCAGCGTAATATTACGCTCAGCGAATCCCAGAGTCATGCAAAACCCGCATTGATGTACGATGCCGGATCAAGAGGCGCCGTGAACCATATGCAACTTGCACAGGAGCTAATCGAAAAAAATACCTAACTTTGTCTTTTCACCGGATTGAATATGGCTAAAAAGAATGCATTGGGAAGAGGTTTGGATGCGCTGATAACATTCAACGATGGCGAAACACAGGGCTCCTCTTCGATCAATGAAGTGAGACTCGATCAGATTGTTCCAAACCACGATCAACCCCGTAGGGTGATGAATGAAGAGGCTCTGCAGGAACTGGCTGCATCCATTAAATCCATCGGCTTGATCCAACCTGTCACCCTGCGTAAAATTGATGAAGACTCCTATCAGATCATTGCCGGAGAACGACGTTATCGGGCGTCGAAAATGGCTGGTCTGACATCCATCCCTGCCTACATCAAGACTGCGGATGACGGCGAAACCATGGAGATGGCGCTGATTGAGAATATTCAGCGTGAAGATCTCAATTCCATAGAAATAGCCTTGGCTTATCAATCGTTGATAGACAGTCTCTCGCTTACACAGGAACAGTTGAGCGAAAGAGTAGGAAAGAAGCGCGCCACCGTCGCCAATTACCTGCGTCTGTTAAAACTTCCTGCTGAGGTACAGATGGGCGTCAAAGACAAGAAAATTGATATGGGTCACGCCCGTGCACTGGTTACGATGAATGATCCGGTTTCGCAATTGTTACTCTATAACCTCATTCTCGAGGAGGGCCTCTCGGTTCGCAAGGTGGAGGCGATTGTACGTGATTTTAGTGACGGCAAGCCCCTGCCCAAAATATCTGCCGGCAAAACGTCCACGTCGAAAAAGAAAATAACCCAGGAACTGTTATCCGACGATTTCGATGTACTGAAACAACATTTGTCTGCTTACTTCAAAACAAATGTGCAGTTCAGCTATAACAAACGAGGCAACGGAAAGATAACCATCCCGTTTGATTCGCCGGAGGATCTGGAACGCATCATGGTGATATTCGATAAAATGAAATAACAATTCCCAAGATGAAGTTTGCCGGAGTTTTCGTTTTGATTTTTTTTGCTTGTTGTACGGCCAACGTCCGCGCTCAGGATCCTTCAGGACAACATCCACAGGATACGGTAATACATACGGCGATTGATTCATTGAAAACAGCCCGTCAGCATTCCTCAGCTGTTGCTACAGACACCCTTTCGCAGAAGCCTTCCGGCAGAGATCCCATACGAAACAAGGTCGACAGCATCATTACGGCCACTTCTTCCGACGCCCTCTTTGCGCCGGCACACCTGTTCAAACCCACTCCCCGGAAAGCAGTCATTTACTCTGCCATATTTCCGGGCCTGGGGCAGATATATAACAAAAAATACTGGAAACTCCCCATCCTCTACGGTGGATTTGTGGGGTTTACCTACGCCATAACCTGGAATAACGGTTATTACCGCGACTATCTGGGAGCTTATCAGGATATCATGGATGATGACCTGACTACAATTCGTTGGCACGATATGCTGCCCTATGGGTTGGATCCGGGAAGTGTGGATCAGGAGTGGTTCAAAGGTGTTTTGCAACAACGAAAAGATTATTACCGATATTACAGAGATTTGAGTATCATCGGAACAGTGGCTTTATATTTCGTGGCCATCGTGGATGCGTATGTGGATGCGCAGTTATTTGATTTCGACATCAGTCCCGATTTGTCAATGCGTGTGGAACCCGCCATTCTGAGAGAAGAACGATCCACAATGAAAGGAAACTCCGCGTATGGGGTTCAATGGAGTTTTAGTTTTTAAATAATTGTTTCATGAGAAATTTATTTTTACTCACAGTAACAGGGCTATGGTTGTGTGTATCATTGCCAGCTCAGAATAACCCTATTTCCGCCGCAGATTCCATCAGCGACAATGCGATTATCTATCCGGAAAGCATGACCGAGCAATTGAGCGACCTGCTGAAAGCGTGGCAGCTCGATCTGAAAGGTGTTGAATCAGATTGCAAAAGAGGGCAAAATATACATTTTCACGATTCGGTTTATACCCGGTGCCTCTATAGCATGCCGTCGGAAATGGAATTATCCTACAACAGCGTGGTGAAAAAGTATATTGAGATGTATGCCGACCGGAAAAGAGAACAGGTGAGTTACATGCTCGCCCTGGGAGATTATTATTTCCCGATGTTTGAACAGGCATTAGACAAGCATGGTCTGCCACTGGAACTAAAGTACCTGCCTGTGATTGAATCGGCTCTTAATCCGGTGGCCGTATCCCGTGCCGGTGCAACGGGGCTGTGGCAGTTTATGCTGCGCACCGGTAAAGGTTATGGGCTTGAAGTGAACAGTCTGGTAGACGAACGGCGCGATCCCCATAAATCAACCGATGCCGCTGCCCGGTATCTGAAGGATCTTTATGCAATTTATGGCGACTGGAACCTGGTTATTGCTGCCTACAACTGTGGCCCAGGCAATGTAAACAAAGCGATTGCCCGAAGCGGTGGAAAACGGGATTACTGGCAAATTTATAACCGGCTGCCCCGTGAAACAAGAGGGTATGTACCCGCTTTCATTGCTGCTAATTATATCATGAATCATTACGCCGATCATAACATCTGCCCGGCTCATCCATACAACATAACTGTCGCCCTGGATACGGTACAGGTGAATGAACGCATTCATCTTGAACAGATCGCCGGTGTGCTGGAGATCTCGGTCAATGAGCTGAGAAGACTCAATCCTCAATTTAAAAAAGATGTTATTCCGGGCGACTTTAAGGCCTATTCACTGGTTCTCCCCTCAGAAAAGATGTATGCTTTTATTGATAAGGGCACTGAAATCACCAATTTTCAACGCAATCTGTATCTTACGCACAGAAGCAATACCGACGGCTATCTGCAAGGTTATGAATCATCGGCATCTGGAAACAATGCAAACGTATATTACAAGGTGAAAAAAGGAGACAATCTCTCTGCCATTGCCAGCAGAAACGGGATCTCCCTATCACAGTTAAAGTCATGGAACAGATTAAGTTCGAACCGTATTGGTGTCGGAAAACGCCTGATTGTGGGCCGCAAGGAAATAATCAAACCTGCACAGGATAGTAAGGAGCAAGCAGCAATCATGCCGGTCGAAGGGACGACGGGCAGAACCGGATCGGTCAATCAGTATTACCGCGTGAGAAAGGGTGATACCCTGGGCAAGATAGCACGCGCAAATGGCATACAAGTCGCACAGCTACAGACATGGAACGAATTGAAGTCTACCCGTATCGGCGTGGGTGATCAACTGATAGTAGGGATGAAGGAGGTCGTAATACCCGTCTCACCGCCGGCTGAAAAAGCAGTTGAGTATGGTCGCGTTGAGACTTCGGAAGGTGACGGGAGCAACATCATCTCATCATACCTGAAAAAACAGATAGAAAAAACTGAAGAGCAACATTCGCCGGAAGCGATAGAAGACAGTGTCGAAAAAGAATAGACGTTACATGGTCAGTACTTTTTTGGTACTAACCGTTCCCTCAATAGTTTTTACCTTTACAATATATACTCCGCCTGGTAGATGAGCCGTTGAATACGATGCTCTGTTGATACTCTTGTCTGCGCTCTCCTGATGAATTTTTAGTCCCGATGAATAAAATATCTCCCATTGAAGGAGATCGCGGTTTGATTCAATAAAGATTCGTTTCACTTCACCTGAATAATACACTTTCATTTCAGGTTTCTCAATCGGTGGTTCTACCACGGTTGTTCCACGACCAACTACATAGGGAGCTATCAGCAAAGATGTATTGACGGGATTCTCCAGGTTTTCCGATGACCTTACCCATCCGGTAATGTTTTTCATCCATGCGGTGGAAATGATACCCGCGCCCAATTTCCTGGGTTCGGTATTAAAGGCTGAAAAGCCGGCAGGCACTCCGTTTGCGTCGGAGTAGGCAATATAGAATGATCCCGTCACCGTGACCGGATTGGTAAACCCGATATAATTCTCTACATTGTGCCTCATGTCGCGTTGAGTCTGCGAGAAGCTACCATTGCTGTAGTAGCGGTAACTATAATCGTAGGGTTGTTCATAAAGAAGCTGCTTCGGGCCATCTTTCCCGGAATAAATCTTGATCCGGACATTCAGATTCGATGCGTTGCTGGTGGAGGGAGATGAGATAAACACACCCTGCAGCTGTGTAGCTGTACTGACATAAAACTCTTCGGCAAATTCGGTATAACCAAATGTGTTGCCCGTTGCAAACATGGGTACCGATTGAAAATATGTTTCCACAGGTATTTCGTCGGTTTTGAAGTTGTGGCTTTTGGTGAATGGTTCCGAAGCATACGGATTCAAGCCATTCATCTGGGCGGTTTGGGAGCCTTGCGGATCGAGATAATAACTGACGGGGTTGGGATTGTCGAGAGAGCCATTTACCTGCCAGAATTTTTGTAATGAGGCATATATATCGGGTCCGCGTGTTGACGAACACTGAGAAACCCCGCCTGTAAGAGTGCCCACGATGCGTTTTCCCTTGTCGAGCAGGGGTGACCCCGAAGACCCGCCTTCCGTGGAAGCTGTTTCCCAATCTCTCACCACCCAGAAAGAGTTTGGCTCCATATTGTATTTGGGTTCATCGAATGAACCGATACCCAATGGCCCTTCTTCGATGGCTACCTTCTTGATGCCGCCATTGGGATGATGTAATCCGTGAAAGGGGGCAGACGGAGTTGTCCCGGCATTCCATCCCAGATACCAGGGCTGATACTCTTTCGGGGGAACCTGTTTTAGTTTTAGCAGTGAGATATCATGTCGTTCACTAATCAGTACCGAATCGGCGGAAGCCATGGTCATTTGCAATGGCCCCCTGATGTCTGTGCCACAGATTGGTGAGTTGTAATTAAAGAAAGCGACGATCCGTCCGGCTACCAGATCATATTTTTTGTTGGCCAGAAAAGAAGCATCGTAATCGTTATTCAGGCAGTGGGTGGCTGTAATAAGATAAGGAGTGCCGTCTTCAGCGGTATTGTTGATGAGTGATCCGGTACAATAGGTGGTTCCGTTGATGATAAGCGCCACCACGCCACTTCCGGCTTGGATATCCTCCGGGAAGCAGATAAGGTTGGGATGACACGAATTAGCCGGATCACGCGGTTCTGCTGCCCGGAAGATGCCCACATAATCGTGATTTACCTCTCCTATTTCAATTTCGCCCGCGAAGTCGGCCTGTAATGGTTCCTGGTACTCCACAATCAGCTCTTCACCGCCGATGGGTTGTAGGGGAAGCAGGTTTAATTCAGTGTTGTTTTCCTGTGTAAAGGAACCCAATACTTCTGTCTGATCAGCATTATAAACAAACAGTTTTGCACCGGCCGGCACATGGAATTTTGAAAAGAGTAGATTCAACGAATAGGCTCCTTTGGAACGAATACCTACCCGCCATACCTTCATGCTGCCCGACGTAAAGATCATTCCCGAATTGTCGGGGCGGAGGTGAACGAAAAATTTGTGGGCAAACTCAAGGCTTTTAAATTGTGACTGCTCCTGTTGGGAGCGCCATAATGCAGCCTGTTTATCGAAAGAGGGCATTTCCACGAACAGATCGGCCACAGGCACTACAGCCCTTGCTATTGCACCGGCCTGGAGAGACAGTGGCCTTCCCCCATGGCTTATCTGGCCCGGAGCAACATGGAAAATGAAACTGAAGGCGATGAAGAGGGTACACTTCAGGAGCGTGTCGAATGCATTGTGCTGGCTGGTCATGCGTAAATGGAAAATTCGGTTCTTTCTGCAAATGTACGTTTTTTCAGGAAATAGGCCTACTTTTGCAGGAAGATTTCTTGTATATGCATCATTTAAAAAGGTTTCTCGACGAAAAGGCAGATCAATACAATAATCCGCTCTTCATTGAAAAGGATCCAATCGTGATACCCCATCTTTTTTCCGGTCAGCAGGACCGAGAAATTATGGGTTTTTTTGCAGCTACGCTGGCATGGGGACAACGAAAGACAATCATTTCCAAATGTCGTGAACTGGCTCACAGGTTGGGAAATGAACCCCATCGATTCGTGATGGAGCACAGTGAACAAGATGTGAAGCAACTGCTGGGCTTCAGGCACCGCACTTTTAATGATACCGATCTGTTATATTTTGTAGATTTTTTTCGCCGTCATTATCAACAGCATGGGAGTATGGAAAGTGCTTTTCTGCATGAGGACAGATTTTTGAGCGTGGAAGAATCATTGATTCATTTTGAGCGCTACTTCTTCAATCATCCCAACGCCCCGCATCGTACCCGGAAGCATGTGGCGACACCCGCTCGCAACGCTGCTTGTAAACGATTGAATATGTTTTTGAGATGGATGGTCAGGAAGGATGAGAAAGGAGTGGACTTCGGTTTGTGGAAAAAGATTCCGCAGTCTGCTCTTATTTGTCCCATCGATTTGCACGTGGACAGAACAGCCCGGCACCTCGGGTTGATCACACGCAAACAGACCGACTGGAAGACAGCGCTTGAACTGACCCGAAATCTCCGGGAAATGGATGCCGATGATCCGGTAAAATATGACTTTGCCTTGTTTGGATTATCTGTAGAAAACAAATTGTGAAACCATATCAAGGTGATTATTCTCCTCCGCCAAATTCCATCAAATAGGCTTTAATGAATTCATCCAGGTCACCATCCATGACACCGTTGACGTCGGATGTCTGATAATTGGTGCGATGATCTTTCACCCGACGGTCGTCGAAAACATAACTGCGGATCTGAGAACCCCACTCAATTTTCTTTTTGCCCGCCTCAATGGCCGCTTGCGCTGCACGGCGCTTTTCGAGCTCGATCTCGTAGAGTTGTGATTTGAGCAGCCTGAGCGCGTTTTCCCGATTCCCCATTTGAGAGCGGCTCTCCGTATTTTCAATCACGATCTCCTGCTCCTCACCCGTGTCGGGATCTTTATAAAGATAGTGCAACCGCACGCCGGTCTCCACCTTGTTCACATTTTGTCCGCCTGCTCCCGATGAACGGAAGGTATCCCAACTCAGGTTGGCCTGATTTATATCAATCTCGATGGTGTCGTCCACCAACGGAACCACAAATACCGAAGCAAAAGAGGTCATCCGTTTCCCTTGCGCATTATATGGTGATACACGTACCAGGCGGTGTACCCCATTCTCACTTTTCAGGAAGCCGTATGCCAGATCACCTTCAACCTGCAGTGTGGCCGTCTTGATGCCGGCATCATCGCCATCCTGCCAGTTGGTGACGGTTATTTTGTATTTTTTGCTTTCGCACCAGCGCTGATACATGCGAATTAACATGGAAGCCCAATCCTGACTTTCCGTTCCGCCGGCGCCGGCATTTACTTTCAGCACCGCTCCCAGTTTGTCCTCTTCGCGTCGCAGCATATTTTTTAGTTCCAGGTCTTCAATCAGTCTGATAACCCGGATATAGTTGACATCGACCTCTTCCTCCGAAACAATTCCTTCCTTCAGAAAGTCGAATGCAAGCTGTAACTCTTCAGCTGCCGATTTTACCTCATTGTATGCATTGATCCAAAACTTCAGATCACGCACAACCTGCATCTGGCTTTCAGCTGCTTTGGCATCGTTCCAGAAGTCGGGTGATTGGGTACGTAGTTCCTCTTCTTCGAGTTGTATTATCTTTGCATCGACGTCAAAGATACCCCCTCAGCGCCTGCTCGCGCTCCAACACATCTTTAAGTTGGTCTGCAGTAATCATAATGTTCAATTTTTTTTCAGGGTGCAAAGATACATGAAAAAATGATTTATCCCATAATTTTCAAATTAGACTATTTATTGTTAAAAGAGAGGTTTTATAATCTGTTTTTGTTTATTTTTGTGGATTCCTTAATGGTATAGTGGTGTATAAGAAAATAGCAGCCATCCTTTTTACAACTATTTTATTGGCTTCCTGCGGAGCCGGTAGAAATACGGTCTCCACCCGAAAAGAATCAGCCTCCTCACTTCAAAACGAACTCATTGGCTATAGCCGGAAGTTTATTGGAAAACCTTACCGCTACGCAGGGAAGGGGCCCGGCTCATTCGACTGTTCCGGCTTTACTTCTTTTGTTTTCAGGAAATTTGGATATAAGCTGAACTCCAGCTCGGGCGGACAGGAAAGACAATTTCCTGCGATTCGCCGAAGAGAGGATCTGCAAAAGGGCGATTTGGTTTTTTTTGAAGGCAGGAGAGGGAATGGCATTGTAGGCCACGTGGGCATCGTCACCGAGACCCGTCGTGATGGAACATTCCGATTTATACATGCCTCTACCAACTTCGGGGTAATTGTTTCATCATCCACGGAGCCCTATTATGCATCCCGTTATCTTCGTGGGGGTAGGGTATTGGAAGAGACAGATGATCTGATGCCGGAGCAAACCGAAAACAGAACCCCCAAAAGATTGGAAGCAAAAAATGCATTTGTTAAGGAACCGCCAGTCACAACATCCCTGATAACCGAAGACAACCCGAGCCAAACGGTAATACTTACCCAAAGCGATCCGGATAAAAATAGGCCACTGAAGAATAGACATGCCGCCGATACACGGAATGAACAACGTAATAATCCTGTTTCTCCCACAAATAATAATGTGATCCTAAGGAGGGATCCTGCCGATATTCCGGAACCTGAAGTGGTGGACGTCGAATAAAATAAACCATTTTTTTATCGTGTTACAATCGTATGAAAAAACTGAAAAATATAATTTTTGATTTTGGAGGAGTGTTGATCGACTGGAATCCGGTATATCTCTATCGGAAAGTTTTTGACAGGGTGGAGGAGATGGATTTTTTTCTGGAGAACATATGCAGGTACGACTGGAACCTGTTGCAGGATGAGGGGCGTCCGCTGGCTGAAGGTACCCGCCTTTTGCAGGAAAAATTTCCGGCATATACCGATGAGATAGCCATGTATTACGGTCGGTGGGAAGAGATGCTGGGCGGTACCTACGACGAGAATACGAACCTGATCGGACCGCTGAAAGAAAGATATAAGGTATACGGACTTACCAACTGGTCGGCAGAAACATTGCCTCTGGCCATGAAACGGTATGATTTTTTTCAGGAGCTGGACGGAATTGTGGTATCGGGTGAAGAGAAAATGGTAAAACCCGACAGAAGGTTATACGAAGTCCTGTTAGAGCGATACGCTCTTCGAGCCGAAGAATCACTTTTCATTGATGACAACGCGGCAAACATTGAAACGGCCCGCGAATTGGGTTTTCAGGTTATACATTTTACCGGAGGCCTGAATCTGAAACAACGGTTGCGTGAAAACGGCATCCTGTAATATCTGATTCTTCAACGATCTTTAAGATTTATTAGTTTCCATCTCAAAACAATGATAATAAGGTGCTGTTGTAACGGTATTGTCATAACAATTAATCTTTGCGCAAGATGGAAAAAAAAATTAGACCCGAACAGCAGCAACGGCGTCCCGGTAAAGAAGACAAAATGAAGCCGGTGCCTGATTCTGAGCCATTGCACAGCAATCAAAAATTAAAAGATAAAGTGGCGTTAATTACCGGTGGTGATAGTGGTATTGGCAAAGCTACCGCATTACTTTTGGCCTTTCACGGAGCGAATATTGCAATTGCCAATCTGAGCGAGACGGAAGACGCCCGCGATACCCGAAAAGAGATCGAAGAGATGGGACGGCAATGTTTGCTGATAAAAGGTGATCTCTCGGAAGAGGCGAATTGCAGGAAAGCGGTAGAGAAGACAATCGATCGGTTTTCGCAGCTCGATATCCTGATCAATAATGCGGCCCTTCACTGGGAAAAAGAGGCCATTGAGGATATTACGACTGAACAATTGGAGCGGACATTCTATACCAATTTTTTTTCTTATTTCTGGGTAACCAAATACGCAATGCCGCACCTGAAAGAGGGGAGTACCATCGTGAATACCGCATCCGTGACAGCGTACAGGGGAAGTCCGAAGCTAATCGATTATGCCGCTTCAAAAGGGGCCATTGTCTCTTTTACGCGCAGCCTGGCCCAAAACCTGGCTGCAAAAAAAATAAGGGTGAATGCCGTGGCTCCTGGTCCGATCTGGACACCATTGATTGCGTCGACTTTTGATAAGGAGAAAGTGGCAAAGTTCGGCAGCGATAAGCCGATGGGTCGTGCAGGACAACCCAACGAGGTGGCAACCTGTTTTCTTTTTCTTGTCAGTGATGATTCCAGTTATATGTCGGGGCAGTGCCTGCATCCCAACGGTGGGGAAATCATCAACGGCTAGATTTGGACAATGGTTAACAAGCTGAAGGGTTAAAAGTGTGAATGATAATTTTAACCCTTCTTTAACATGGCTTCTCTGTTATTCTTGCTAACTTTGTGATCGATTCAAACCATGTGGAAAGATTTGAGCTGCTTGCAACCACAGAAAAAAATGCTAAAAAAGATTTCCTGCATTTCCTTTCTTCCTATTGTACAGTCTCCACACAGGTTGAATAAAATAATATCAACACTTGCCTTTGTCAGGTGATTTACAATTGTTTCACAGCCGAATGTAAATGCCTTGCGAAGACGACTAAACTTCTTACAAAGATGAATTATTTATTTACCTCCGAGTCGGTGTCGGAAGGACACCCCGATAAAGTAGCAGATCAGATATCAGATGCTTTGCTCGACGAGTTTCTGGCGTATGACCGCAACTCCAAAGTTGCCTGTGAGACACTGGTGACTACCGGACAGGTTGTTCTGGCTGGTGAAGTGAAATCCAACACCTATGTGGATGTGGCGGAAGTGGCGCGCGATGTGATCGCCAAAATAGGATATACCAAAAGTGAATATCGATTCGAAGCGCAATCCTGCGGAGTCTTCTCCAGCATTCACGAGCAATCGGATGATATAAACCGTGGTGTGGATCAGAAAGCCGATCCCATGGATCAGGGTGCCGGTGATCAGGGAATGATGTTTGGCTATGCGACCGATGAGACTGACAACTACATGCCGTTATCGCTCGATCTGAGCCATGCCTTACTGTTGGAACTGGCAAATATCCGCAAAAACGAATCGGAACTGATGCCTTACCTCCGTCCAGACGCAAAGTCACAGGTTACGGTGGAATATGCGGAAGATGGTACGCCGCTCCGGATAGATACCATTGTGATTTCTACCCAGCACGACGAATTTGAGACGCCACGGCTAGACAGCAGGGAAGCAGCTCTTGAGGCGGATGAAAAGATGCGTTCCCGCATAGAGACAGACGTGCGCACGATCCTTATTCCCCGTGTACAGGCGCAGTATAAACGTAGAAAAGATATCCACAAACTTTTTGAGAAAGAAATCAAATACTACGTAAATCCCACCGGCAAATTTGTGATTGGCGGTCCGCACGGTGATACCGGACTGACTGGCCGCAAGATTATCGTAGATACTTATGGCGGAAAAGCAGCGCATGGAGGAGGTGCTTTTTCCGGAAAAGATCCCTCGAAAGTGGATCGTTCTGCAGCCTATGCCGCACGTCATATTGCCAAAAACATGGTGGCTGCAGGTGTCGCTCCGGAGGTGCTGATTCAGCTCTCTTACGCCATCGGCATTGCTGAGCCGATGAGCATTTACGTGAATACTTACGGTAAAAGTAACGTGAATATCACCGATGCCGAGATTGCCGAAAAGATCCGTCTGTTGTTCGACTTACGGCCCAAAGCCATTGAACAACGACTGAAACTGCGTAATCCCATCTATTTTGAAACTGCATCCTACGGTCATATGGGACGTGAGCCACGCATGGTGAAGAAATTGTTCAACTCACGCTACATGCCCGAGCCGGTAGCAATGGAGGTGGAACTGTTTACCTGGGAAAAACTGGACTATGTAGAGAAAATAAAAAAAGAATTCGGCTTATAAAAGTAGGATGAACGAGACACAACGTGCCGTGGTGGTTTACTGCGCCTCCAGCTCGCTGGTCGATAAATGCTATTTCGAAGCAGCAGCGCGTTTGGGAGAACTCCTGGCGGAGAAGAACATTATCTGTATCAATGGTGCCGGAAAACAAGGGTTGATGGGCGCATTAAACGATTCCGTCATTCGTCACGGTGGAACGGTAAAAGGAATTATTCCCCGGTTTATGGTCGATGCAGGATGGTGCCATGAGCGGCTAAACGAAACAATCATTACCCAAACCATCCACGAAAGAAAAGAATATATGGCCCGGGCAGCCGACGCAGTTGTCGCCCTTCCCGGTGGGGTGGGAACGTTGGAGGAGCTGGCCGAAATTGTCACCTGGAAACAGCTGGGACTTTACGGCAACCCTGTCATTATTCTCAATACCAATGACTATTACAGACCTCTGCTCTCTTTTTTCGAGAAAATGATTGAAGAGAAATTCCTGAAAACCACCGATCGGAATATGTGGATTGTCGCATCCACTCCCGAGGAGGTTATAACCCTTCTTGCGAATTCTTCCCATTGGATGCCCTCGGGAGCATTGGATCAGCAAAAAGTATTGTAAATTTGTTGCACGAAGACAAAATATAAGATATAAGTGCCCCTGTTTATCCCCGATACACTGCAGGAAACTCCGTTCTACCTCAAGGCTGAGCAACTTCCGATTCAGACTGATTCATTGTATATGAATTTTGGTCAGTATGAATCTCTTCCTACCGACCCGCAGCAGATTTTGTTTTCTGTTGACTCGGTTTTCCTGACAAACCTGCATTCTTTTTCTGGTGGGAACGTCGGTATGGTATTGCCATATTCCCTTTGGATAAACAGTCTTTTCTTTCTTCTTTTTGTCGCTTGTTTCGTCGTCTTCTCCCTGATCTTTAGAAAAGAAGGGATTGTATTTATCGAAAATTTCAGACAAACTCTATTTGTCAGAAAGCATCAGCCTACTACCTTTAAAGGGCAGGTAACCACAACTGAGGTTTGGGGAGAGTTTTTTTTGGTAATACAGACAATACTAATCAGTGCGATTATTTTTTTTACTTTTCTGTGGGATAAAGGAATCGCATCACTTTCAATAAAAGGATATTTGCTCACGTTTATCGGTTTGCTGCTGATTCCTTCGGCGATGATATTGTTAAAACTCTTCATGTACCGTACCATCGCTGTCTTTTTTATGAGACAACAGATGAAACGCTGGATAAGCCATTATTACCGGTTATTGGAACTCCTGGGAATTCTCCTGTTTTTGCCCGCTCTGTTGTATGTTTTTATGCCCGAATTGCGAAATATTATCCTTGTCCTCTTCCTGTTCATTTTTATTATAAGCCGCCTTATCATAGCCCTTGGGTTATTAAATATTTTTGTTAAAAATAAAGTCGGAGGTTTTTATTTTTTTGCGTATCTTTGCGGAACTGAAATTGCACCCTATTTGTTGTGGTATAAGGGCGTGCTATTATTCATTAGTTTGGCAGGAAATATTTTAATATGAACGTTCGGAAAGTAAAGAAGATCCTGATTTCTCAACCCAGGCCCGGCAGCGAAAAATCACCCTATTTCGATATTGCTGAAAAGTTTCATGTCGATATGCATTTTTACCCGTTCATCAAGGTCGAAAGAGTATCGATAAGAGAGTTTCGTCAACAACGGATAAACATGCTGGATTTTACCGCAGTGATCTTTACTGCACGGACGGCTGTAGACAATTTTTTTTCAATCTGTGAAGAACTGAAGGTGACAATTCCCGAAACGATGAAATATTTCTGTATTTCAGAAGCGGTGGCATTGTACCTGCAAAAATATATTGTTTATAGGAAAAGAAAGATCTTTTTTAGCCAAACCGGAAAAATCGACGGATTGAACAATGCTTTTACGAAGCATGCAAAAGAAAAGTTTCTCTTCCCTGTTCCTGAAGAGCACAACGACGAAGTTACCCATTTTCTCGATGAGAAGAAGCTAAATTACACCAAGAGTGTGATGTACAGGACGGTGAGCAACAGTTTTGAAGCAGGAGAGAAGCTCGATTATGACATGATCATCTTTTTCAGCCCATTGGGCATTCAGTCTTTGTTTACCAACTTTCCCGATTTTAAACAGGAAGACATGGCTATTGGCTGTTTCGGTACTTCCACAGCCAAAGCCGTAGAAGAGATGGGACTACATCTCGATTGCGAGGCACCGCAGCCCGACTTTCCTTCCATGGCGGCTGCACTGGAGGCTTTTCTGCGGGAAAATCACAAAAATCATCACTGAGGCCTCAGGATTCTTCTTCCACTTCTTTCGGATAGAATGGCTTGGGAGGATGGACAGTAGGAAATATCCTCCGTATGTTTGCCGCAACGCAGTCGGCAAATTCTTCTATATCCATATTTACTGCCTGAGAGGTTTGGCGATAGACCTCCCTGATCGACATTTCATCTTCATCTGTCTCACAAAACAACGCATCGACAGGAATTAGCTGCATGGAGTCAACATTAATCTGGTCGCCGATGGAAAAAAGAAATCCTTCGTGCAGAAGTCGTCGGGTTAGTTCCGGCTTACCCCGGTAACCATGTATGATCCACGGACGGGTGGGTTTTGTTTCTTTTCTTATCTGAATAAGCTCCTCCCATGCTTTCACACAGTGAATGATCACTGGCTTTCCCAGTTTCTCGGATAGTTCGATGTGTTTTTTGAAAACAGGAATCTGTACCTCGAATGAGGGTCCTTTCAGTTTGTCGAGTCCAGTCTCCCCAATGGCAACGATGCGTGGGTTGGAGGCAATCTCGTTCAGGTATGCCATCTGGGTGTCGCTGTCTTCGGAATACCAGGGGTGGATGCCACAGGAAAAGGCATGACGATGGTAAGAATCCTTGGCTACTTCAAATTCAAGTGGGTATACATCGAAGATACACGAGTGATAAGGATCATCGTTTTCTTCGAGAAAAATCTGGTGGGTGTGCAGGTCGTAAAATTCCATACATTAATTGTCCTCTGCCTTCGGTTTATCTTCCTTGCGCTTTGCCTCCGGGACTGGATCATAACCCGATCCGCCCCAGGGATTACAGCTTAAAATGCGCCTGGCCGACAAGTAGGAGCCTCTGAAAGGTCCATGTCTTTTCAATGCTTCTATCGTATATTGGGAACAGGTAGGCGTATATCGGCAACTGGGCGGCGTGAGCGGAGAGATGACACCCCGGTAGAAATAGACCGGAAGGAGTAAAATCCATGTCATCAGATGCTTGATTGCTTTCAACATTTTTCTCCTCCAATCTGTACCTTTAATGTGCTCAGTGCTTTTCGCATACCCTTCTCTACCTCTGCAAAGTCGCTCAACGCATCTTTCACATAAATGAAAGCAGCGTCAACATGAACTCCTTCCCCGGAGAGCCCCCCGTCAAAAAGATGTTTGTTCAACCGGTAAGCCTCCCGCGTGAGTCGTTTCATTCTGTTGCGATGCACAGCAGACCGCAGCCTTTTCTTTGGGATGCTGATCAATACCGACAGTGGGCTGGCGTGGGGATGAACTGTCTCCAGAAATACTACCCTGAAAGGGTATGCCATAAAGGAACGACCCCTGGTGAAGAGAGTTTCTATCCTTTTTTCACCCGTGACACGTTCGTCTTTTGTAAACCTACAGCATTCTCCTTCATTCATAGATAAAAGCATTCCTCCGAAAGCAATTACTCAGGCAAAGATAATTGTTTTTGGAATCAAATCTTTCTTTTAGAGAAAAAAAGTGGGATAAGAAATATGTGAAGGAGATTATTTGCGTCCAAAATCGGCGGGTATCTCTCCCCATTGTTTTGTTTCCCATTTGAGGATAGGATTTTGATAACTGTTATTTTGAAGCCACATCTCGGCACGGACAACCAGTTCAAAGAGGGGTTTGTTTCTCTCGGACTGTTCCAGTTTGGTATTGCATTTCTTTTTTGCAACCCATTTGATGGCATTCATACTGTCGGAATAAATGGGCGTATTTTGCTGATGCTTCTTCAGCAACGCCAGTGCATGTACAATGGCCAGGAACTCACCGATGTTGTTTGTGCCTTCCTCAAGGGGGCCAACATGAAAAACCTCCCTGTTTTCCGCTACATATACGCCCCGATATTCCAAAAGTCCCGGATTCCCACTGCAGGCAGCATCCACAGCCAGACTTTCCCTTATTATGCCACTGTTAGACAGGGGGGAAGCCACACTTTTTCCCGTTTTTGCCTTCAGATGTCTCCATGGATTTTCACGGAATGCTTTTTCTGCATCCTCCCGTGCAGGGAACGATTTATACTGCGCATTTTCAAATCCCGACACTTGCTTTTTACACTCCTCCCAGGACGTATAAATACCCGGCTTTACACCTTGCCAGACTACATAGAATTTTTTCTGAGCCATCCTTTAGCTTCACATTGATTCCAGTATGTAGGGAGTAAGCTCCTCCTCCATGGGAGGGTTTATACTCATCTCCTCGATTGATACAATGCTGTCCACCACAAATTTGGTATAACCACGCCAGGGCAGGGTGGCGAAGTATTCTTTGTAGTGTAATTGTACCATCTTGCCTCCCGATACCATCAGCTGCTTTGCGATTTTCTCGTCTTCAACCGAGAAGTCAAACTGATTGGATTGCAATCCTCCCGGTTTGTCGGCACGAAAACCAGATTGTATCAGTTTTCCTTCATAGGTTTTAAAGATAACTCCTTTGTATACGAGGTAATTTAATTCACCCGATTTTACGCCTGTACCAAATACGTAGTAGTAACGCACGTAGACGAAAATTCCAAGTGTTACGATCAATATACCCAGAAACCATCTCAGGCCCTTACGGCTTTTTTTCTTTTTAGGGGTCAGGTCATCCATCTTCATTGTTTTGTAAGGATACAAAGATATCTATTTTTGACTTTTTAAAGAAATAGTGTGGTAAAATACTTGACGAATCGTACTTTCTACGCGAAACTCACTACCGCATCAGGAAATACAGGGAAGCTATGGCAGTTACCACCCACAGGGTGATGCCAAGGGCAAAGCTGCGGGGGCCCGACCGCTTGATTTCACCCAGGGTGATGTTCGATCCGATCAGGAAGAGGGCAATCACCAACCCTCTTTTGCCCAGCCAGTTGAGGTGATCGTAACTGGTATGCAGTTGCGGGAAAAAATTGGCAATGAGAATCGCAAAGAGAAAAAAGAGAATGAACCAGGGAAACTTCACCGATCTCCCGTCTTCGTTCCTCTGGAAAAAGGCAATCACCAATGACAACGGGATGATCCAAAGCGCCCGGATCAGTTTGACCGTGGTAGCTACCTGCAGTGCCTTTTCCCCATATTCCGCTCCCGCACCCACCACCGAGCTGGTGTCATGAATCGCAATGGCAGCCCAGTTACCGAATAGCTCCTGGCTCAGTCCCAGCTTCCGGCCAACAAAGGGGAAAAGGAAAAGAGCAATGGCGTTGAGCACGAATACGACAATGAGTGCGAATGAATTCTGATGGCTCTTGCTGCGCAGTATTGGTGCTATCGCCGCGATGGCGCTTCCCCCGCAGATGGCCGTGCCGGATGCGATCAGCAGTGTGATGTTTTTCTCCACTTTGAACAGTTTGCCCAACAGAATGCCGAGTATCATCACCGTTATCACAGAGAGGGCTGTAATCACAAATCCGGTTTTTGAGGCAATGATTACTTCACCCAGATTCATTCCGAATCCCATTAGCACAATGGAGAACTGCAATACCTGTGAGGTATAGCGATGAAATGCGGCATGCCTGATGCCGAGCAGCGAGAAAATTAATCCGGAAAAGAGCGCAATTGCCGGCGACATAAACGGTAAAAAACAGAGAATTATCAGAACAACATACAAACGGTTATGTATGATTTCTTTTCTGACTGACATGTAAATCCCGTTCTTTTTAACTTCTTCCATCCTTTTTTGGACACAAAAGTAGTGGTGTGATATAACATTTGCAAATATAAAATAGTTATATACGATAATATAAGGTTATAATGAAAAGGCTGTCAAGTAATATCGCACGTTTCAAAACCTGTAATTCAGCAGGTATTGTACAAACAGGTCTGTCAGTCTGCTCTTGTGTCCGATCTTTTGTGCGATGCGAAATTTACGGGGAAAAATAATGTCGGTTACCTGGAGCTTGACAAGCGTTTTGAGATACAATTCGTTCTGAACTGCTTTCTCGGAGATGATGGCCAGCCCGTTGAAATCGAGTAGGAAATTCTTAATCGATTCAGTGCTTCCCAGGTGAATCGGGGTATTGAGGTCCCTGAATGGGATCTGGTGTCTGGCGAAAAGTTGACGTATCACTTCCAGTGTACCCGAACCCTCTTCCCGTAACACCAGCGGTATTTGCTGTAAATCCTCTTTTTCAATTGTGGCGCGTTCTGCATAAAGACTGTTTTTGCCTGTCACCACGATCAGCTCGTCGTGAAGGAAATCACGGTAACGGATTCCTCCCTGTGAGGAGAGATTTTCCACTAATGCCAGATCCACTCGGTTATCCAGTAACAGCTGCTCCATTTCAGACGAATTGCCGTTCATCAGGTGTAGCTGGATGTGTGAATAGCGTTTGTGAAAGGAAGCCATCACCCGGGGAATCACGTACTGGGCAATGGTGGAGCTGGCACCAATAATGATCTCACCCGACTGTACACTGTGCATCTCTCCCATTTCAAAATTGAGGTTGCGGTAGTGCTGTGCTATCTCCCTGAGTGCATGATATACCTTCTCCCCAGCCGCGGTGAGATAGATGCGGTTGCCTTTCCGGTCAAACAGACTAGCATCGTAGTGTAGTTCCATCTCTTTAATATGTCGAGAGACTGCGGGCTGACTAATGTGCAGGGACTCTGCAGCCTTTGAAAAGCTCCGTTGCTCAGCCACCAAAAGAAACACGGTATCTCTGTAATCCATTTTTTTTTACAATATCATCCTTTAAAAAGCCTGAGCGGCTCGGATTGAATCAAGTGAATTGTGACCTTCAATTTTTGTAGATCTTTGCATATGTCCAAAACATTTATGTATTTTTGTTTCCCGTATTTGTATTTTGCACTAACATATAAATTTACAAAGTAAATTTGAAAAACCACAAGATAACAAGAATAAGTTTCAAATGAAAGAGTTTATTATTATTATTATTGCATGGCTCACAGCCGTTGTTTCATTCGCACAAAGCGGTTATAAATTTTCGGTAATCAGGGAGAACCCGATTACAACGGTTAAAAATCAGGCCAGCACAGGTACCTGCTGGAGCTTTTCGGGGGTAGGTATGCTGGAATCGGAGCTCATCCGCATGGGAAAAGGTGAGTTTGATCTTTCAGAGATGTATATCGTGCGCAGAAACTATGAAGATAAAGCGCAAAAGTTTGCCCGCCTCCATGGAAGCCTGAATTTTGCGGCGGGAGGCTCTTTTGCAGATGTTGTGGAGACCTTTGCTACGTTCGGGGTAATACCCGAGGATGCATACCCCGGGCTCAATTATGGGAGTGAAATACATGATCACGGCGAGCTCGACAAGGTGCTGAAAGGATATATGGATGGGATTATTGGCGCGCGAAGCCTTTCTCCTGTCTGGTATGAGGGTTTCTCAGGAGTGTTGGATAATTATCTGGGCAGCGTGCCGGAAACATTTACATTCGAAGGTAAAGAATATACTCCCCATACATTTGCGGAATTTTTAGGACTCAAACAGGATGACTATATTTCTCTCACTTCTTTCATCCATCATCCTTTTTATAAGCCGTTCGCCATTGAGGTGCCAGATAACTGGCGGTGGGCACTTTCCTATAACCTGCCGATAAATGAACTTATGGAGGTAATGGAGTATGCCATTCTGAACGGATATACCATCGCCTGGGCTTCCGATGTGAGTGAGACCGGATTTTCACGAGATGGAATTGCCATTGTTCCGGATGAGTTATCCACTGAAAATGCGGGGTCAGACGAAGCCAGATGGCTTGGGTTGTCGAGCCGTGAACGCGATGCAAGCCTTAGGGCCCGGATTGGAAATGAGGTGCTTGCCGAAAAACAAATTACCCAGGAAATGCGACAGTCAGCGTTCGATAATTATGCCACGACCGATGATCATGGCATGCAGATTTACGGTATTTCCAAAGATCAACGTGGAAACAAATTCTATATGGTAAAAAACTCATGGGGCGAGACCGGTCCCTATAAAGGGTATTGGTACGTTTCCGACCCATTTGTACGCTATAAGACCCTCAGCATCGTGCTGCACAAAGATGCAATTCCTGCCGGAATAGCACACAAGCTGGGTCTTTAACCCCTGCTGAGTGGATCAGTGATAATTATTAAGCATTCAATATGGAGACAGCAGATCTTTACGCTCTTTTTCGGAAATACCCTTCCGTGACAACCGACTCACGCATGTGTTCCAAAGGTTCTATCTTCTTTGCACTAAAGGGAGAGCGATTTAATGGCAACCTTTTCGCTGAAAAAGCTCTGGAGGCGGGTTGTGCATATGCCGTGGTGGATGAACGATCCGAAAATGAGCCCGCTGACGATCGTATTATCGTCGTGGACAATGTGCTGACTACCCTTCAGAAGCTTGCCAACTTTCATCGCCGGAAGCTGAAGATTCCCATTATCGGCATCACAGGCACCAACGGTAAGACAACGACAAAAGAGCTGATTGCCATCGCTCTTTCACGCGAGTTTAAAGTGGCCTACACCCAGGGAAATTTCAACAACCATATCGGCGTGCCGCTTACCCTCTTGTCGATGAATAAATCACATGAAATTGGCGTGATTGAAATGGGTGCCAATCATCCCGGTGACATCCGGGAGTTGTGCGAAATAGCTGAACCCAATTATGGTCTGATTACCAATGTCGGAAAAGCGCACCTCGAAGGTTTCGTTTCTTTTGAAAACGTAATTAAAACCAAAGGAGAGTTATACGATTTCATTCGTGAACACGAAGGAAAAGTCTTTGTGAACAAAGACAATCACATACTGTATGAATTGTCGGAAGATATGGATCGCATCCTCTACGGAAAAAATGATCCTACTCTTTTTGCTTCGGGATCAATTACCGATGCAACCCCTTTTCTGGAATTCGATTGGAGCTTCTTCGACAGCTCTTACCGTGTGAAGACAAGCCTTGTAGGCGAATTCAATTTTGATAATGCGATTGCTGCGGTAGCCGTATCCAAGTTCTTTGGAATCAATGCTGAACGTATTAGTGCTGCCCTGGAGGAGTATGAGCCGCAAAACCACCGGTCTCAGTTCAAGCGTACCGAACGGAACGATCTCATTATTGATGCGTACAACGCCAATCCCACCAGCATGAAAACCTCGCTTGAATTTTTCACATCGGTCCCCTCATCATTGCCAAAAGTGGTCATCCTTGGCGAGATGAAGGAGCTTGGCGAGATCAGCGGGGATGAGCATCAAAGGATGATCGATTTTCTCCGGGAACAATCCTATGCCGGGGTTTATCTGGTAGGGAACAACTTCAGGGAAATGATACCTGCCAGTTCATCCTATCATTTTTTTGAGGATGTGGAGGCGCTGATAAAATCGTTGCATGAAGAACCCCTCACGGGATATTATATCTTGTTGAAAGGTTCCCATTCGGTGCATCTCGAAAAGGTGGTCGACTATCTTTGAATTTCACCGTCATCATCACCATCTCCGAGACGGTGCCTATGCGGTATTGTGGCCCTACAAGTCCGATGCCGGAAGTAACATATACATGTGTATTTCCCTTCTTCTTGTAGCCGTGCGCCACTTCAAAAACAATTTGTGTGGCAATGTTGCCCGGAAAGGCCTGGCCGTGATGTGTATGTCCATACAACGCAATATCGGCCCCGGCTTCCGCCTCTTCGTCCAGATCATCGGGTGTGTGATTCAGGACAATCACCGGTTTGGTGAGGTCAATACCCTCTGCAGAAAAAAGATTTTTAATGGATTTCCGTTTGAGAATGACCTCGTCTTCACGTCCCACCACATAAAAGGCACTGTCAATCAAAACGGCAGAATCGCGTAGCATAATGATTCCGGCATTATTTAGAAGTTGAATTTTTTCCTCCGCATCATACCTGTATTCGTGGTTGCCGGTGCAGGAGTATACGCCAAGGGGAGCATGTAACCGCGACAACTCTTCATCCATCCGCTCTTCCAGAATCGGTTCAATATGAGAATCGATGATATCACCCACGAAAAGAATCAGATCGGGATTTTGGTCCATGATCAGATCAACGAACCGCTTCGTATGTTTCCTGTTGATCATCCATCCCATGTGGAGGTCACCTATCATGGCAATGCGCAGTGAGTCAAAGTCTCCTGCCTGCTTGTACACGGTGATGGGTACCTGCTGCACCACCGGATGCAGGAACTTGTAATGCCCGTGGGCCATTACGCCCGATACCACCACAACGGGAAGCAGAAAAGTAATGACTTTATATTTTCGGGACTGATCTTTGAAACGCCATGATTTGCGTTGTATTCTTCTTGAAATAATATAAATCAGATCGATAATGAGCCACAGGCCGCCCGCATAAAGTAGAAAAAGCATCCAGCTGGTACCCATCACCCGGATAAACTGGGTGATGGCATCGGGAATAGTATGATAAAAAATCAATCCAAAAGAATAAACAACCAACTCTGTTCCGAAAATTACAGCCAGTAGGATGCGTGCCCATTTTTTTTCATCAAAGGTATACCATCCTTTCAGGAAAACCAGAATGTTGAGTGTGACGTGAACTATAAAAGCATTGATGAGTGCGCGCATATATCTTAGTTTGCAGGTTTCAGATTCAACACCAGATATTCCGACCGGGTACCGATTCGGAACTTTCCTCCCCATATCCCAATTCCACTCGATACGTAGAAATGCGTTTCTCCTTTTTGCATGTAACCGTGAGAGAGTTCAAACAGTCCATCGGCGATCAGTGATGCGGGAAAAACCTGTCCACGGTGGGTATGTCCCGAGAATTGAAAATCGATCTCATTTTCTACCGTTTCATCGAGATGATGCGGTTGATGATCCAGCAAAAGGGTGAAACCGTCTCGATCTACCTGTTCCATTATACTTTGCAATGGTTCCCTTTTCCTGTTGGTGTAATCGTCGCGGCCAATCAGGGTGATTCCATCGAGGGTGAATGATGAGTCCCGCAAGAGGGTGATCCCTGAACGCTTGTAGAACCCTGCATCCTCTTTCACGGCAAACAGCAGATCGTGGTTGCCTGTGCATGAGTAAACACCCATGGGGGCATCGATCTGCCGCAGAACCGCCTCCACGGAATCCTTCACGACTACCCCCAAATGGGTGTCAATGATGTCGCCGGCGATAATTACCATGTCGGGTTTCTCTGCGTTGATCAAATCCACCCATTTTGCTACCTCCCGGGCTGAAATAGTATATCCTATATGCAGATCGCTGATGCCTACAATCCGTACAGGCTTTGTTATCTTATGGGTGACAATCTCTATTGGTTCTCTTTCTTTGCGGTGGTAGCGAATATTTCCCAGAAGTAGCAACAGCGCCACCAATCCGAAAACCACGGCCGATGTGGCGACGTTATTGCTGAAAGCAGCGTGCATTGTTTCCCTGTCGATAAGGTGAAGAGCTCCATTTAGCAATCGGAAAATATCGATGAGCAGGACAAAAATAAACAGATAAAAGAAAGCAATCAACCAGGAGGTACTAAACCTGTATACTCCTCCCGCAAGTACGACGGGAATTTTCTGGCCGCCAATGAAAAACAAAATCACACCTGCAATTCCTGATATAAACAGGAGAGTCAGTACAATCCGAAGCCCCATCGTTTGGGGCAGCATCCTATATAGCCTGACCGCCGTATAAACATAGGCTGTGAGGAATAACGGGGGGAGCATAATAAGGAAAAGTTTCTGTGGCAAAATCTTGTGATGTTGGGGGCTGTTTACAAATATAACGCGTGAATTTTATTATATGTGAATGCAATTTTCTTTGTAACTAACGTTTCAGACAGCAGTTTGTTTATTGTCTCATATTACAAACTGAGAAAGAAACTTACCCAAAGCGGTACAGAGAAGTCAATGATCATCCCGTGAAAAAGAGCGATGACCACAAATTCCGGGCCCGCATATTTTGTGATCACAGGCAGGGTGGTGTCCATGGTAGTGGCTCCTCCTGCCGAGATGGGCGACAGCTTGCCGAAATATTTCACCATCCAGGGGCCAAGGATAAGCACACTGAACTCTCTCATGATATTGGCAAGCAATGCCACCGTTCCCAGTTCCGCTCCCCTGAATTCGGTGATAAGTATGCTCGATAACGAATAGTAAGCAAAGCCGGCACCCACGCTCAGGCAATCGGTCAGGCTCCTTCCGGGTATGAGCAGGCTTATCAATAACACACCGGTAAAAGTGCCTGCCGTAGTCGCCAGCGGTATCATTAGCACCTTCCAGCCGAATCGTTTCAATGCGGCAAATAAGTTCTTGCCGGCACCAATTTGTATGCCCACAAAAAAAAGCAACGCGTAAAGTACCCAGGTAGCGATGTTGTCGTTGAGTAACACACCCGGCATTATTCCTGATAGTGCCAGTATAACACCAACAACAAAGAGGAAAAGGTACAGAAAGGATTGTTTCATGTGGACTAAAAGAACTTTTTATATACCCATTTTGCACAGAATAAACTTCCCGCTGTGCCGCCCACAGTGAGCAGGAAGGCATCCAGTCCGATAGAGGTGAAATTATTTACAACCTGTTCATTGCTACCCACGGACAAGCCCAGAAAGAAGAGCAAAAGCATAATCGCCACACTTAACAGAGAACCTGTATATTTCATAACGGTACGCTTTCTGGCCAGATATCCCACTGCAATACCTGCCATGATACAAAGCAGAATATTTATCATAATTTTTTTTGCAAAAATAGGCAAAAGATAGGATGCCTTAAAATTATATTGCAAGGTATGCAAATTAACAGATTAGGTCATGGCGAAGAAAGAGAAGACAACAAAAAATTTTGCACTGCGGCTGGATGCGGAAACAATGAGTGCCATTGAAAAATGGGCTGCGGATGAATTTCGCAGTGTGAATGGTCAGATACAATGGATACTGGATCAGGCACTCAAGAAAAGCGGACGTTTGAAATAGCCGCACTTGTCTTTTTTTTGTTAAATAAATATAATCAAAGCGTTATTCAAAAAACGAGTCAAATTTATATTTACTTTTAACGTTTCAATGCACAAATTTTATTTAAGACCACAATGAAACAAACATTTATTTTGTTCTTTTTGTTGCTATCAATCAGTTTAGCAGCGCAAAACGTGATTGTAAATGGTAAACTGGTTTCAGCAGCCGACCACGATCCGCTTCCCTATGCTACGATTTCGGTTTCCCGTGAAGCCACTCCCGTAAACAGCCTGAAAAAATTTGCCACCAGGGAAGATGGATCTTTCTCTACCACATTAACTCCCGGAAAATACCTCTTTCTCTTTCAATTTGTCGGAATGAATGAACTGACGAAGGTCGTTGATGTCACTTCTTCGCAAAATCCCCTGGAACTGGGAGAAATTTTACTCACAGAAGGAGCTACAGAGCTGGATGAGCTGAAAGTCACTGCACAGAAGCCGTTGGTGAAAGTGGAGATCGATAAGCTGACATACAGTGCCAAAGACGATCCTGAATCATCCACATCAAACGTGCTGGATCTGCTGCGAAAGGTGCCGCTGGTCACCGTGGACGGCGAAGAAGAGATACAACTCAAAGGATCTTCGAATTTTAAAATATACCTGAATGGAAAACCCTCCAACATGATTTCAGGAAATCCTTCACAGGTATTGAAAAGTATGCCGGCAAACAGTGTAAAGGATATTGAGGTAATCACCGATCCCGGAGCAAAATATGATGCCGAAGGCATTGGGGGTATCATCAACATCGTCACAGATAAACGGGCCGACGATGGCTATTCTGGTTCAGTGGGAGCCAATGCCGATGATTTTGGTGGCTATGGAGGCAATGCTTATCTGGCTACAAAATACGGCAAGTTCGGTTTTACCGGTAATGCAGGCTATTTTCATCATGCCCGCCCCGAGTCGGAATCCAACTTCATGCGCGACGAAACTGCTCCCAATCCCAGCAATATGCTTACCCTGAACGGTACCAACAAAAGTGATGGAGGAGGCCTTTTTCTGAATGGATCCATGAGTTTTGAGCCCGATACGGTCAATCTCTTTAACCTGTCTGCTTCCCGCTTTGGAGGAAAATTCAATTCGTTAAACCTGCAGGAGGCACGTTCTGTGGGAGCCCGCCCCTATTCTTATAATACGCGCAGCGAGAGTATGAATCAGTTTGGCGGGATGAACCTGTCTGCCGACTATCAGCGTAGTTTCAAAAAGAAGGGTGAGATGCTTACCGCTTCCTACCGGTTTGAAAACAACCCCAACGACAGTGAATACGAGAGTTCTTATGATGAGGTGACCGGATCATTTTATTATCCCGACGGGCATCGGATCAAGAGTGCCAACGATGCCGGCGGGAGCGAACACACCGGACAGGTGGATTACGTGAATCCACTGAATGGGAAGCACAGCGTGGAAGCCGGATTAAAGTATATCTACAGGGATAACTCAAGTATCGCCGACCACACCTTCTTTGATGTGAATGATGACACCTGGAAACCCGATCCGGGTAGAAAAAACGACCTGGATCATACCCAGAATATCACCTCCGGTTATGCCGGCTACGGATACAAAGCCGGTAAAATGGGGATGAAGCTGGGACTGCGTGCCGAGAATACAGCGCAGGAAATCCACTTTATGAGCAGCGATCTGGACACCATTGTGCAAACCAGCTTTTTCGATCTTGTTCCCTCCGTCACCTTATCATACCAGCTGGGAATGACACAGACGCTGCGTGGAGGCTACAACATGCGCATCTCCCGTCCAGGAATATGGTATCTGAATCCCTATATCAACGATGTGGACCCCAATAATATCAGCTATGGTAATCCAAGGCTCGATGCAGAGCAGCAGCACAATTTCAACATAAACTATGGTTCCTTCTCTCAAAAGTTGAATTTCAATGCCACACTCAGCTATGCTTTTGCCAAAAATGCCGTCACCGGCTACAGCTTTATTCAGGATGGGGTGACCCACAACACCTATGCAAACATAGGACGTAACCAGACAGTGGGGACGAACGTGTATGTGAGCTGGACGCCCACCCAGATGATCCGCTCCTACCTCAACGGAGGAATAAATTATACCGATATACAAAGCACTGAGAACAGTCAATTGAAAAATAGCGGTTTTTCTGGTCGTGCATTTGGCGGTATTACTTTTACCTTTCCCAAAGATTTCAGGGTGGGAGCCAACGGAGGAACATTTATGAACCGGATTCAGTTGCAGACCAAGCAATCGGCATTCTACTTCTATTCGTTTAGCTTACAAAAAAGTCTCCTTGATAAAAAAATGGATCTGGCTCTCAACATCCAGAATCTATTCTCTAAATACAGGGCGTTCACCTCTACCACCACCGGTGAAGGTTTTGTCCAGGAGAATGAGTTCATGAACCCCATGCGAAATTTCCGGATCAGCGTAACGTATCGGTTTGGCGATTTAAAAACATCCATGAAGAAGGTGCAGCGCAGCATCAGCAACGAAGATGTGATGCAGGGCGAAAGTAACACGCAACAAGGAACAACGACAACGCCCACTGGAAATTGATTTTGTATTGATGCTTTTTTCTGCTATTTTTGACACAAATTGATATTTGGGCATGAGATTTTCATATTGAGAATTTTTGATGAAGTTTGATGTCGAGAACCTTACGGGATGAGAATTGATATTATTACAGTTTTGCCGGAAATGATAGAAGGCGCCCTTCATAACAGCATTCTGAAACGGGCACAGGAGAAAGGACTGGTGAGTTTTGGTCTGCACAACCTTCGTGATTACACCCTCGACAAGCACAAACGGGTAGATGATTATCCTTTTGGCGGAGAAGCAGGGATGGTGATGCAGATTGAACCGATCGACCGTGCCATCTCGCTTCTGAAATCGCAACGTGACTACGATGAAGTGATCTTCACGACGCCCGACGGCGAACAGTTTACTCAATCTCTGGCCAATGAGCTTTCCTTGAAGCAGAATATCATCATCCTCTGCGGCCACTACAAGGGAATCGATTACAGGATAAGAGAACATCTGGTTACCCGGGAGATATCGATCGGCGATTTTGTACTCACCGGCGGCGAGCTGGTTGCAGCCATGATTGCCGATGCTGTGGTCAGGGTGATACCCGGCGCCATTGGTGATGAACAGTCTGCGCTTTCCGATTCGTTTCAGGACGGATTGCTGGCGCCGCCTGTCTATACCCGTCCGGCAGAATATAAGGGCTGGAAAGTACCGGAAGTGCTTCTCTCCGGTCATGAGCGGAAAATTGCAGAATGGCGTCATGAACAGTCGGTAGAACGTACAAAACGTCTCCGTCCTGATCTACTGCGTTAAATATCACGTGTGCAGCACCGAACAACATGAAATGATTGAATTATGAAAGGTATCGTACTAGCAGGTGGCTCCGGTACAAGATTGTATCCGATAACCAAGGGAGTATCCAAGCAAATGCTCCCCGTTTTCGATAAGCCGATGATTTATTATCCCATTTCAGCATTGATGCTTGCAGGTATCAGGGATATCCTTATCATCTCCACACCGGTAGATATGCCCGGATTTCGCCGGTTACTGGGTGACGGATCCGACTATGGCGTACAGTTTACCTATGCCGAACAACCTTCCCCCGATGGCCTTGCTCAGGCATTTATCATTGGAGAAGAATTTGTTGGAAATGATGCTGCCTGTCTTGTGCTGGGCGATAATATTTTCTATGGTAACGGCTTCCCTGCCATGCTGCAAAGGGCGGTGGAAAATGCGGAAAAAAACGGATTGGCAACTGTATTCGGCTACTACGTGAATAATCCCGAACGGTATGGAGTGGCTGAATTTGATGAGTCGGGCCAGGTTCTGGGCATTGAGGAAAAGCCTGTCGAACCAAAATCCAATTGGGCTGTAACCGGATTATATTTCTACCCCAACAGGGTGCTGGAGATCGCGAAACAGATTAAACCATCGGCACGTGGGGAACTGGAAATCACCTCGGTAAACCAGGCATTTCTCAAAGAAGGCAAGCTTCTTATACAGCGTTTCGGCAGGGGTTTTGCCTGGCTCGATACCGGTACCCACGATTCATTGTCGGAGGCTTCCACGTTTATAGAAGTACTGGAAAAAAGACAGGGACTGAAAATATCATGTCTGGAAGAGATTGCCTGGCATAACGGATGGATCTCAACAGAAGATATCAGACGAATAGCCCTTCCGATGAAAAAGAACCAGTATGGTGATTACCTGTTGAAACTGGTGGAGTCGGGCAGGAGAGATGAAAGCTTTCCGAAAGAGATTGAACGCAATAAAGCAGATTGAAACATAATATATGGAAGCGAGGCAAACCGGGATTGAGGGACTGTTGATCATTCAGCCCAACATATTTGGGGATGAGCGGGGTTATTTTTTTGAGTCGTTCTCCCAGAAGGAATTCGAAGAAAAAGCATGCAATACTCTCTTCGTACAGGATAATGAAAGTAAATCACGTTACGGTGTTTTGCGCGGACTTCATTTTCAGATGCCCCCCTTTGAACAGGCTAAGCTGGTGCGTGTGGTGAGAGGCCGTGTGCTGGATGTAGCCGTCGATATCCGGAAAGACTCTCCCACATTCGCAAGATATTTCTCTCTGGAACTATCGGAAGAAAATAAATTGCAGCTTTTTATACCCCGAGGCTTTGCACACGGATTTGTGGTGTTGAGCGATGAGGCCATCTTTCAATATAAATGCGATAACTACTACTCCCCCACACATGAAGGAGCTATACGCTGGAATGATCCCCGTTTGAGCATCGACTGGCAGCTACCCGTGCAGGACATCATCCTATCGGAGAAAGATAAAAAAAATCCCCTTTTATGAGACACATACTAATTACAGGAGGTGCGGGCTTCATCGGCTCGCATGTTGTGCGACTGTTTGTCAATACATATCCGGAATACGAGATCATCAATCTCGATAAATTAACCTATGCCGGTAACTTGTCCAACCTGAAGGACCTGGAAGGAAAGCCCAACTACCGGTTCGTGAAGGCAGATATCTGTGACTTCGATGCCATACGGGAGATATTCGATTCTCTGAAGATTGACAGCGTGATCCACCTGGCAGCCGAGAGTCATGTGGATCGGTCGATCACCGACCCTTTCTCTTTTGCCAGGACAAACGTAATGGGCACCTTGAATTTGTTGCAATCAGCCAAGGAAGCATGGAAGGGAAACGATGATGGCAAATTGTTTTACCATGTCTCCACCGATGAGGTATATGGTGCCCTGGGTTTCAACGATCAGCCATTTTCGGAAGAGAGACGTTATGATCCCCACAGTCCCTACTCCGCGTCAAAGGCTTCATCCGATCATTTCGTGCGGGCTTATCACGATACCTACGGATTGCCTGTTGTCCTCTCCAACTGTTCGAACAACTACGGACCTTATCAGTTTCCGGAAAAACTAATACCGCTCTTTATCAACAATATTCGTCATAACAAACCGTTACCCGTCTATGGTAAGGGAGAAAATATCAGGGACTGGCTCTACGTGGAAGATCACGCACGCGCCATCGATCTGATCTTTCACCAGGGCAGGGTAGGGGAAACCTACAACATCGGTGGTCTTAATGAATGGAAGAATATTGATCTGATCAGGGTCCTTATTAAAACCGTTGATCGATTGCTGGAAAGGAAGGAGGGAACATCGGAAAAACTAATCACCTACGTGACCGATCGTGCCGGTCATGATCTGCGTTATGCCATCGACGCTTCAAAGCTCAGCAATGAACTTGGATGGAAACCTTCACTGCAGTTTGAAGAAGGTATTGACCACACAGTCCGCTGGTACCTCGATCACCAGGCGTGGCTCGACAGCGTAACCAGCGGTGAATACCAAAGTTATTACCGCAAGATGTACGGCGTGTAAGAAAGAGAGGTTCTATCCGTTATTTTTTCTATCTTTGCACCCTCAGATAGCAACATTATCGAAAGTAGTAAACAATGGTCATAGCAGTAGATTTCGACGGAACCATCGTTGAGCATGAATATCCAGCCATTGGCAGGCCAATCCCCTTTGCCATCGAGACCCTCCTCCAGTTACAAAAAGACAATCATAAACTGATACTCTGGACCGTACGGGAGGGGCAACTGTTGCAGGATGCCGTGGATTACTGTGCAGAAAGGGGACTCTATTTTTACGCCGAGAATGCCAATCTCCCGGGTGAGGACAGAGAGAAAGCCTCCCGGAAGCTGGGAGCCGATCTTTTTATCGACGACCGAAATCTGGGCGGCTTGCCGGACTGGGGTGTGATTTACAACGCAGTGAATGCCACCGTGAACAAAGGGAAAGCTTTGCAGATCATGGCCGGCTCGTCGGCAATGCCGGAACCGAAGAAGAAAAGAGGATTGTTCGGGAGAAGATAAGCTCCCGTATAATCTTTAAAAACCGAAATTGTAACCGATACTAAGACCTGGGGTAAAAAAGTTTTTCTTCAATATGGCACTGTTTTCCCGGCCAAATCCCATATCACAATAGACAGCGAAATCAAAATTACGATAAGCATAACCGGCCAATGGTGCAAAAGCAAATCCGGTGTATCCGCCTGCTCCAAATACCACTCCGAGGCGTGGCTCCACGAAAAAACCCGCTG
Source organism: Bacteroidetes bacterium GWC2_46_850 (assembly GCA_001768325.1). GTDB lineage: Bacteria > Bacteroidota > Bacteroidia > Bacteroidales > Dysgonomonadaceae > Proteiniphilum. Next base: position 43,566 of record MENQ01000012.1, read on the forward strand.
AAATACCTTGTTGCGTAATGCGATAACCGGCCAGTGCCATGAGATAGTTGAAGGCATCGTTTTTGTCGTTGTTGATGCTGGTAATGAACTTTCCTCCATTGTATGGGTTGTTGATTGCCTTGATCCCCAATGAGATGTAATTGTTTGTCTGCGGTGCAATCAGATTGTCAACAGTGAGCCAGCTCAATGTGCCGCCAAGACCAATTTTTTCGTCGCGTTCAGAATTCACGATCAATCCGCCATCAGCGGAGATATGAATGTAATTGTTTTTTTGTGCCTGCATTGTACTCAATGCGACCATGGTGAACAGGAAGATGAAGAATAACCGGTTCATAATTCGATTGTTTTAGGAATTTCAGACAAATATAGGTAGTAAATTTTGAGAGACAAAATGTTTACTGAAGTTAGTCATTTTTTTCCATAGCAAAGTCCAAATAAAATTGTCCATTGCTTACCTTGCTTACGAAAATGTTCCTTACCTTTGCGGATATTTTTTTGTATAATATGACGCTATGACACAAGACAGAGAAATCTTCGAGATAATTCGAAAAGAACAGGAACGTCAACTGAAAGGTATTGAGTTGATTGCTTCAGAAAACTTTGTGAGCGAACAGGTGATGCAGGCCATGGGCTCTGTCCTTACCAACAAGTATGCCGAAGGCTATCCCGGAAGAAGATATTACGGCGGTTGTGAGGTGGTGGACCTGAGCGAACAGCTTGCCATCGACCGGTTGAAAGAGATTTTTGGTGCTGAATGGGCCAATGTACAGCCTCACTCCGGTGCACAGGCAAACGCTGCCGTCTTTCTGGCATGCCTGAAGGCTGGAGATAAATTCCTCGGATTGAATCTGTCGCACGGCGGTCATCTCTCCCATGGTTCTCCTGTTAATTTTTCCGGTTTAATGTTTGAACCCATCGCATACAATGTGAGGGAGGAAGACCAGCGAGTAGATTACGACCAGCTTGAATCACTGGCACGATCTGAAAAGCCCAAGCTCATTATTGCCGGTGCTTCGGCCTATTCACGTGAATGGGATTATGCCCGCATCCGTAAAATAGCCGATGAGATCGGTGCCATCTTCATGGTGGATATGGCGCACCCCGCCGGACTGATTGCTGCCGGACTGCTTGAAAATCCGCTTCAACACGCACACATCGTCACTTCCACCACCCACAAGACGCTGCGCGGTCCCCGTGGCGGTGTGATCCTGTTGGGAAAAGATTTTGAAAATCCCTGGGGCCTCACCACGCCCAAGGGAGAGGTGAAGATGATGTCTGCACTGCTGGACTCAGCCGTCTTTCCCGGCATGCAGGGCGGCCCCCTGGAGCATGTGATTGCCTCTAAGGCGGTTTCTTTTTACGAGGCACTGCAACCGGAATATAAAACCTATCAGACACAGGTTCAGAAAAATGCAGCCGTGATGGCGCAGGCCTTTGCCGACAAGGGATACAATGTCGTCTCAGGCGGTACCGACAACCATATTGTGCTGGTCGACCTGCGTACCAAGTTCCCGGATCTGACCGGTAAGGTAGCGGAGAAAGTGCTTGTGGAGGCCGATATCACCACCAACAAAAACATGGTACCTTTCGACAGTCGTTCACCCTTCCAGACTTCCGGCCTTCGCTTTGGCACGCCGGCCATCACCACCCGCGGAGCAAAAGAAGAACTGATGGGAGAGATCGTGGAATTAATCGACACGGTACTCTCTCGCGTGGATGATCCGAAGACCACCACATCGGTGCGTGAAAAAGTGAACGCGACGATGAAGCAATACCCGCTTTTTGCCTGGTAACCTCGCTGATAACAAATAAAGTGATGGGGAATGGTTGAGCCGTTCCCCATTTTTATTTGATTCTTGATTCGAATCACAAAAAGATTTGCAATAAAAATGTTGTACTGCATAAAAAACATTATATTTGTGCAGTAAAATAAAATGATTATGTTAAGATCAATTTTATTGCAACAGAAGGAAGAGCGAGATATGCTCCTGGCGAAAGATTATCTGAAACGAACGCTTACCGGTGAGAACGAGATATTTTTACGATCCGGTTTGATCAAGTTGATTAGTGGGCCGAGACGTGCCGGGAAATCTGTTTTTGCCTTACAGCTTTTACAGGAACACCCTTTCGCTTATTTGAATTTTGATGACGATCTACTTTTGAAGTTTTTTGAAGAGGATCTTGTTTTTCAATCTTTATTAGTGGTGTATCCCAATTTTGAGTATTTACTTTTAGACGAAATACAAAATCTTCGAAATTGGGAAGTTTGGGTCGGGAAGCTTTATCGCCGCGGTGTGAACCTCGTGATAACTGGGTCGAATGCCAATTTACTCTCCTCTGAAATGGGCACATCGCTTACTGGTCGGTATGTACAAATAACCCTGTTGCCTTTTAGTTTTGTTGAGTTTATTGACTTTAAAAAAATTATTCTGCAATCAGCGACTCCGGTAGGAAAAGCAGCCTTGCTAAAGGTGTTAAATGACTATATGGTGATGGGGGGATATCCAGAAACCATCAAAACACCGGAGATTATCCGGAATTATCTGTCAGCCTTGTTCGATTCCATTCTTTTAAAGGATATAACAAAACGCTTTGGTGTGCGAAATACGAACGAGTTGATAAATCTGGCAAATTATCTTTTGGCCAATTGTGCAAATCCTTTGTCGATTAACAGCATAGTAACCGACCTGTCGTTGGGCAGTGTAAACACGACACAGAAATTCTGTAAATATCTCTCCGAAACCTATCTTTTTTTCTTTCTTCCCCGGTTCAATTCCAAGTTGAAATTGATGCAGAAAGCCGATACAAAAGTGTATGTGATAGACAATGGTTTTATTTATGCGCATGCATTCAGCCTCTCATCTAATGCTGGAAAAATCCTCGAGAATATGGTTTTTGTGGAATTGATCAGACGGGGTTATATTATAGGGCAGACACTTTTTTATTACCGTAGTCGTAACAACCGGGAAATTGACTTTGTTTGCCGTAAAGGGTTTGTTATTGAGAAGCTGATTCAGGTGTCGTACACTGTGGCCTCACATAAAACTCTGAAACGAGAGACCGTTGCTCTCCTTGAGGTGTCCGATGAGCTTACGTGCAACGAATTGTCAATTATTACCTATGATGAAGAAAGGAGTATCGAGATAAATGGTAAACAGATAGAGATTGTTCCGGTGTGGAAATGGATGTTTCCTGATAGTAATCGGTGAACAGATCCCAACAGTAATGACAAACAACATGCATATTCTTCAGACCGAAATAAAATATATTCCCGGTGTGGGACCCAAAAGAGCAGAGATCCTGCAAAAGGAACTCGATGTCTTTACGCTGGGCGATCTGCTTCGTTGGTACCCTTATCGCTATATCGACCGCACGCGGATGTACTATGTGCATGAAATTGACCAGTCGCAGGCCTACATCCAGTTGAAAGGAAAGATCACCGCCTTCGAGACTTTTGGAGAAGGAAGGAAAAGAAGGCTGGTAGCTCATTTTACCGATGGTACCGGATTTGTGGATCTGGTGTGGTTTCAGGGTGCCCGCTTTATCGAAGGAAAATATAAGCTGAACCAGGAGTACATCGTTTTTGGAAAACCCAGTCTTTTTAACGGCAAGTGGAATATCCCCCATCCCGAGATCGATCCTTTCATGAATGAGTCGGACCGACCGGAAGGGCTGATGGCGATGTACAACACCACCGAGAAGATGAAGAACCACTACCTCAACTCAAAGGCGATGCAGAAGATCATGGAAAACGCTTTCGGGTTGATTAAGGAGCCCTTGCCGGAGTCTCTTTCCCCCGATGTGGTAAAGGAAGCAAGGCTGATGCCTTTTCACGATGCGGTAGAAAATATTCATTTCCCCAAGTCGCCTGCGCTGCTGCGTGATGCCGAGTTCCGGCTGAAGTTCGAAGAACTTTTTTATATACAGCTGAGCATTGTGCGCTACGCTGCCGACCGGAAAGCAAAGCTGAAAGGAATCCTCTTCCCAAAGGTTGGTGATTATCTCAATTCGTTTTACAAAAAGAAGCTGCCCTTTCCGCTGACAAACGCCCAGAAAAGGGTAATCAGAGAGATCCGGAAGGATACCGCCTCCGGAAAGCAGATGAACCGCCTGCTGCAAGGTGATGTGGGAAGCGGCAAGACCATGGTGGCGATCATGTGTATGCTGATAGCCCTCGATAATGGCTTTCAGTCCAGCCTGATGGCACCCACCGAGATCCTCGCGGCACAGCATTATGAGACCTTCACCCAGATGCTCTCCGGCATGGGTGTGGGTGTGGCGCTGCTGACCGGGTCAACGAAGAAGAAAGAACGGGAGGAGATCCACGCGGGCCTCCTCTCTGGAAAAATTAATATACTGATTGGCACCCACGCCCTGATTGAAGATGTGGTGCAGTTTTGCAACCTCGGCTTTGTGGTGATCGATGAGCAGCACCGCTTTGGGGTTGTGCAGCGCGCCAGACTGTGGGAGAAAAGTAAGCAGCCACCCCATATGCTGGTGATGACCGCCACGCCCATTCCCCGCACATTGGCCATGACGGTGTATGGCGACCTGGATGTCTCGGTGATCGATGAGCTTCCTCCGGGTCGCAAGCCGGTGCAGACGCTGCACCGCTACGACAAGAAACGGGGCGCCCTCTACCAGTTTATCCGTGATCAGATTGTTGCCGGGCGACAGGCCTACATGGTCTATCCGCTGATCGAGGAGAGCGAGACACTTGATCTAAAGAACCTGGAGGAGGGTTATAAGCATATCAAATCGGCCTTTCCGGAGTTTACCGTCTGCAAGATGCACGGGCGGATGAAGCCAGCCGAAAAGGATGAGGTGATGCGGCAGTTTGTCTCAGGCGAGGCGCAGATCATGGTCTCCACCACAGTGATTGAGGTGGGGGTGAACGTGCCGAATGCCAGCGTGATGGTGATTGAGAGCGCCCAGCGTTTTGGTCTCTCCCAGCTCCACCAGCTACGGGGCAGGGTGGGGAGAGGTGCCGATCAGTCCTACTGTGTACTGATTACGCCCTATGAGCTCTCAGCAGATACGCGCAAACGGATAGAGATCATGACCGAAAGCAACGATGGTTTCGTGATTGCAGAAGCTGACCTGAAGCTGCGTGGCCCGGGCGACCTGGAGGGGACGCAGCAGAGCGGCATCCCTTTTAACCTGCGTATTGCCGACCTGGTGCGCGACAACGCCATCCTCTATCGTGCACGAGAGATTGCGGAACAGGTGATCGCACAGGACCCCGGGCTGGAGCTGCCTGATCATCTGGTGCTGAAGCAGCAGCTTAGCCGTCTCGGTGGTAACCGCTACGACTGGAGCCGCATCAGTTGAAATTATTAATTTTTGAAGTGCTTGTCGGCAAAATCCAGAAAACGCTCCCAGTCGTAATCTGTTACGTCGTGTTTTCCTGCCCGCATATGATACCCGATATCTTCCATGATGGGTGTGTGAAGCTCCGGCATTTGATCTGTTCCGATAGTTGACAACCCGTATAACCGGTATATCGGGCCGGCGTGGTAAGCCGATAAAAACTCACCCCTCGGATCAGCCCACTGATCATCTTCTGCACTGGCCACGTAAACCTTGCGGGGCGCGATGAGAGCAAGCAGCTGATGCTGGTCCACCGGCATCAATTCTTCCTGGTTGTTGTACTGACGGAAATTTTCACAGAACCAGTGCGGAAATGCATTGTTGATGATTTCAGCGGTCTCCCCGAATTTTCTCCTGAAAAGTGCAGCACCCCCACAACCGGAGTCATTGGATATGACAATGCGGAATCGTGGATCCTGCGCACCGGCCCAAAGCGCTGCCTTTCCCTGGCGGGAATGTCCCATGATCGCTATTTTGTTGGTGTCTATCCTTTCCTGTGTTTCCAGAAAGTCGACAATCCGACTGGAACCCCAGGCCCATGCACCGATAGCCTGCCATTCCCCCGGATCTGTTTTTTGCGGATTATAACCGGAAAAAAGAGAAATCACACTGTGATCTTTCAATTCCGGCTTATCGGGGAAGATATCATGATAACACATGGAGGCAATAGCATATCCCCGGTCGATAATCAAATCATAGTTCCACCGGCTTGTTTGAGTTCCCCTCTCCCAATCCGGATGACCCGGTTCTCTCACCAGACTGAAGGCAGGAGAATAAAGAATTGTTGTGTCTGTGGTTGTGCTGTGGTTTCCCTTGAAATTGTATCCCACAAACACCGGAACTTTGCCTTTTGGTTTGTTCGGGATATAGATCAAAAGAAAAGCTTCCAATTTTTTGTTTCCGTTGGAAAAGGTAAATTTTACCTGTTTGCTGGTCGCCTTACCACCCATAGCCTCTCTGTTTTCCGTCATGATCTCGTAAGAGACATCTATATTTTCAGCTGGAGTGTGACCATACATGTGGGAGGCAAACAGTTCCATCAGCTCCGGTCTTCTCTGTTTTTCCCACTGATTTACAGTAGTGACCATCTCTCCATTCCGGCATTTCAGCAGTTCAGGAAGGATATACGCGGGTACTTTCGATTCATCGTAATTCGCTTTCTGTTGGGTAAAAGCCAGCGAGGCTGACAGCCACAAAAGCAATAATCCGAAATTCTTTTTCATGTTTGCACAGTTTAAACACATGGTATTTTATAATTGAAGAATTTGATATGATCATTCTTTCAAAGTGGAATTTAGTTTACACTCCGATTCCAGCTTGCTGCAAATATAGTAATTATTTGGTAGTTATTATTGTCAACTCCTTGCCTTGTTTCAGTTGGTCATGCGTAATAAACCAACCATTGAGTGACTCTCCCCCATACCGGATCCCGGTTATCTTTTTCCCATTTCCTTTCTTCCGGATGGTGAAAGTGGTGTTGTCACCCAGGGTGAATTCCACCTTGTCGAACAGCGGTGCCGACACAATATATTCCGGATCGGCGGGTGAGTAGGTGTAGAGACCGATCGCGTTGAAGACGTACCAGGCCGACATCTCTCCTGCATCGTCCATGCCGGCGTAGGCCAGCTTCTCCGCTCCCATGTCGTAGAAGCGATCCATGATGCTGTCCAGCACGCATTGTGCTTTCTCCTGCTTCCCAATAAAGTAGTAGGTATACGGAATCGAGTGGGAGGGCTGGTTGCCATGGCAGTAGTTGCCGATAAAACCGGTCATGTTGTGTGCCTCGTAACCCCGCCAGGGTTCGGTAAAAAGTGAATCGAGTTTCTGATCTACCGCCTTCGCATTCGGATAGAGTGCGATCATTCCTTCCGGGTCGTGCGGAGCAAAGAAGAGTGAGTTCCAGGCATTGGCCTCGCGGTACATATAGGCAAAATAGGGATAGTAGGGATCGAAATCGGCTATCCAGCTGCCATCTTCAATCTTTCCACGAAAGAAGCCCGTGGAGGGATCAAACAGATTCTTGTAGTTGCCAGACCGCTCCATCAGTGTCCTGTAATGATCCTTATCACCAAGTTCCCTTGCAATCAAGGCCGTGGCATAATCGTCGTAGGCATATTCCACCGTTTTGGTGACGGCCGCCTTGTACTCGTCCCAGGTAGGTACGTTGGTGGTATCTTTTTCGGCAATCCATCCCCGCTCCAGATATTCATCGAGATAAGGCCTGCCACCCCGACCGGGCACGGTGGCATTTTTCAGCAGTAAGTTGTAAGCACGCTGCAGGTCAAACCCGGTGATTCCGCGCAGCCAACTGCCTGCGACAAACACCGAAGCATGGTCTCCGTGAAAGAAGGTGGGCATATATCCTCCTCTTTTTTCCCCTTTGTCGGTAATCGATTTGATGATGTCTGTCGTTACATCGGGCGATATCATCCCCAGCAGTACAAGTTTATTGCGATAATCGTCCCAGAATGAGGGGTTGGTGTAGTAGCGGAATCCTTCGTTGACCACTGCTCCCCTTTCATCGGTAAAATCGCCATTCACATCGCTACGCAGTGCCGGCCAGAGGAAGGAACGGTAGAGGGTGGAGTAAAACAAACCCTTTTCACGCTCAGTACCTCCGCTCACCTTTATTTTTGAGAGGAGGGTTTCCCAGGTCTTGTCAGCCTCCTGAGTTACCTGTGTAAAACTTTTATCGATCATCTCCTCTTCAAGATTCATTCTCGCATTGTCGATGCTCACGAAGGAGAAGCCTATTTTCAGTTCCAGCGGTTCATCTTTTTTGTTTTCCCCAAAGTGGATTACAGAAACCTCATGTTGATCATCCTTTGCCTGCTCAATATGCTCGATCGGGTAGTTGGACACCGCGTAAAAGTAGATTTTCCCTTCGGCATCCTGGAAACCGGTGAACACCTTTTCTTCTGTTTGTTGTATGCTCCATGCTCTTACTTGATTGTTGGTGCGCGTCATATCTGCGATCACTTGCTTTGGTTGATCGTTTGAAAAACGATAGCGGTGATAGCCGCAGCGCAGCGTTGAAGTGAGCTCCGCATCGATCCCATATCTTTCCAGAAAAACCCGGTAGTAACCAGGACGGGCAGACTCTTGCTGATGGCTATAGCCCGAAGCATAATCTGAAGCTGATACCTCCCCGGTAACGGGCAGCAGTGGCAGATGGAGCAGGTTCCAGTGTCCCTTGTTGGTATGGGCGAAGCCGTAGATCACCGTGTCTTCATACTGATAACCGGCGCCGCTGCTGAACTGTGTCACCGGACTTAACTGCACCATTGCGTTGGGCAGCGAGGAGCCGGGAAAGACCTCGGCACCCCAGGTGCGGTTTTTCCAGGTGCGCACATATCCCAGATCTTCGGATTCCCACAGAGTGGCTGTCCCCAGTAGCGGATTCACATAACCGGTAAGCGGCTTATCGGAGGCGTATGCCGATAAAATGAGCGATAAAAGAATAATCGAGGAAATTAATTTCATCTTATTGTTAAAATTACGAAATTGAATTGTAAGAATTCTCGAAGTTGGATAAAAGGATCCTCTTCCCGGTGCGGGTCCAGAAGAATCAATTTCCCATCAACTGGATGGCTTCCTTTTTTTTGTTTCCGTTCGTGTTTTATTTTTCCGGCCCCGTTATCTCCGGACTCACTCCCGGGTTCTTGTAGTCAAAGAATGTGATGCCGCTCTTTCTGTAGAGGTCTGTCATTTTTTCCATCCGCCTGTCGAAATGCCGGAAGTCTTTTACTGCATCGTTACTCCAGGCCGCCTCGGCCAGAGCTGCGATACGTGGAAAGACCATAAACTGAAATCTTTCCTTATTATGAATTACTTCTGTCCAGACATTGGCCTGAATTCCCATTACATGGGGTGAACAAAAAGAAACTCCGCCGGTTAGTCTGAGACTGGGGAACTCATAGACACTTTCAATAGGAGCAAAAGCGCCATCCCATTTACGGCCCGAGGTATGAGATGCATGCTGTACAAAATCGAAATAAAGAGGTATTCTCGGGCAGAGTATGGTGCCGTAACCCATGGTGACGGCTTTTTCCAGCAGCTGAGGCTGATCGTGTCTCCACCACATCACCCGTGTGTTGTTTGCCGGAAGTCCGGCGGTGACCACTTCATCCCATCCGATCACTGTCTTGCCCAGTACCTTCACGGAATCTGCCATGCGCTGCAGGAAATAGTGTTCTACAGCCACCAGGTCTTCCAATCCTTCCTTTTCCATGAGTGAGCGGACCTGCGGCATATCATGCCATTGTTTATTGCCGAAATGAACTTCATCGCCTCCAATATGTATGAAAGAAGAAGGAAAAAGAGTTGTTATTTCCCTGAGAATATCGGTCAGAAACGTGTAGGTACCCTCTTTTCCGGGATGAAAAGTGAAATGAGGGTATTTTTCCGATCCGCCTCCGCTGAATTCGGGATATGCTTTGACGGCGGCTGTGGCATGACCGGGCATGTCAATCTCCGGGATTATCTCGATAAAGCGATCGCTGGCATACTTTACGATTTCCGCAATATCCTCCTGCGTATAGAATTGTGCTGATGCTTCCGGGTCGGAGATATTTCCTATGGCACCGACTGTTGTCAGTAGTGGATATTTTTTGATCTCGATGCGCCATCCTTGTGAATCGGTAAGGTGCCAGTGAAATTTATTGAGCTTATATATCGCCATAAAATCCAGTAACCTCATAATTTCTGCTTTTCCGATAAAATGACGGGATTCGTCCACCATCACACCTCTCCAGCCAAAACGGGGTTTATCCTGAATGACGGCCAGGGGTAGGGTCCCTTCCTTGCCGGCACTGATAATTAACTGCAATGTTGACTGCAGGCCGTAGAAACAACCGTTTGAGGAGCCGGCTTCAATGAGGATGCTTGTTGGGGCAATCCTTATCCGGTATTCTTCCGGATTGTTGAGTGCCTTATTTTTGGTGAGCCGGATGAATCCGTTTTTCTTTTTCGTCTGTGTGCGGATCGAAAACTTTTGGGCAGTCTCCACGAAATCCGGAATCAGATCGTCGAATTCATTGTCGGCGGTGATGGTGATTGTCCGCGGTAAGTTTACCGTACCCGCCTGGGTCTCATAATGATTTGGGCGGGGGGTGATTTCTTGAGCGGAAGCACCGGGCGCGCTTACCAGCATTATCATCAAAATAGTAAAAATATTTTTCATCATGGGAGTATTTTCTTTTGGTTGCTTTTATCGGATCATCTCAACGTCTAAAATTTTCACGTGCCCCGATGCAATTCTAATTCTCAGATCTGTACCGGCAGTCTCATTGAATCTGTATTTTTTTACTTTGTTTAATTCCATAGGCGAACCTTTGAAGACGGTGATAAACTGTCCGCCGCCACTGGATATCTGTATTTCAAAGACCGCCTGCGGGTCACTCTCTTTGTGCCAACGTATTGCAATGTGATCCAGCGGTATGTTTTCGTTCAACGGGAAGGTAAGAAAGTACCCTTTATGGCCTTCCCAAAATGAGTCCCGGTCTTTGTCCAGCACATTCAGTGCGTCAGAGGTCTGCGGATCGGAAGTCACCAATGGGGTTGCTACCAGCTTGTGTTTGTCGAATCCTTCCCCCAGCACGAAGAATGATCGGCTCAGCCTGATATCCTCCGACGAGGCGCCGATCATCACCCTGAATTCACCCGGTTCAACAACCCATTCGTTGTCACTATTCAAAAGTTTTACATCGCGGGGGTGAATGGCAAACTGTATCTCCTTTTCCTCACCGGGCTGCAGGTGAATCCTTTCGAAACCGCGCAGGTTCTTCTCATAGGTGGTGACCGAACTTAATACATCCCTGGTGTACAGTTGCACAACTTCATCGCCGGCCCTGTCGCCGGTGTTTTTTACTTTTACTGTGACGAAAAGGCTCTCTTTGTCGGTAATCTCTTCTTTCGAAAGCTGCAGGTCTGAATAGGCAAAGGTGGTGTAGCTCAGGCCATATCCAAAAGGATACAAGGCCCTGTTCACCCGGCTCTGGTTCCCTTCCGGGCCGGGAGTGCGTCCACCGTCGACTTGCGAAGCTGGTTTTGCCGGGAAGTTGAATGGAATCTGTCCCACAGTCTTGGGGAAGGTTACGGTCAGTTTCCCTCCCGGGTTATAGTCCCCGAAGAGTACGTCGGCTACGGCCGTTCCTCCCTGTGACCCGGGGTACCATGCTTCAATGATTCCCGGGATATTCCTGTCTGCCCAGTTGATGGACAGGGGACGTCCGTTAATCAGAACCAGTATCACGGGTTTGCCCGTAGCGTGAATTGCTTTTAATAGATCCAGTTGGCGGCCGGGCAGGTCGAGTGAAGAACGGGACTTGTTTTCACCGGCAGTGCGGCTATTTCCTCCCAGCACCACAACGGCCACATCGCTTTTCAAGGCGTTGGCCACGGCATTGTCAATCTCGGCCTGTTCTGCGTCCGTGATCGGGTAATCGATAATTTCAGAGTCCGGCCAGTGTGCATCCACGATGTCGCACCCTTTTGTATACAGTACTTCAATGTCGTCTCCTGCCTTGTCACGGATTCCGTCCAAAACGGTTTTCACCTCCACGGCCAGAGGACCGTAGTGGGTCAGGGCATAAGAGGCATCGTCGGCATTCGGTCCGCATACGGCGATGGTTTGAATATCCGCCTTTTTCAGGGGCAAGATGTTTTTGTTGTTTTTTAATAATACGATGCTCTCACGCGAGGCTTGAAGCGCTACCTCCTGATGTTCTTCCGAATTCACTTCTGCATCGGCCTGTTTTAAATCCGTTTGATAGGGGGAGTCAAACAAGCCTATGAGGAATTTCACCCGCAGAATATCTCTTACCCTCTCGTCGACCGTCTCCATCTCAATCGCCCCTTCCCTGATCAGATCACGCAGCGGCAACACATAGGAGTCGGGCGAGCGGAAGGTACAACGCACATTGAGTCCGGCCATCACCGACTGGTATACCGCCTCTTTCATGTCGGATGCGGTGCCGTGTTTGGAGTAGAGGTATTCCACTGCGTCGCTGTCGGAGACAACGTAGCCCCTAAAGCCCATCTCTTTTCTTAGGCGGGTGGTGAGCCAGTAGTAGCTGCTCTGAATGGGGAAGCCGTCATAATCGTTGTAGGCGCTCATTACTCCCAGCAACCCTGCCTCCCTGATTACCCGCTCCCAGGGGTACATGTGCACATTCTCCACCTCCCGTGGCGACATCTGCGGGTCTACACGCGACATGCCTTCCCTGCCTCCCTTATTATTGCTGTAGGCGGCATAGTGCTTTCCGGTTGAGGCGACCTGAAAATCTTTTTGCAGCCCCTGTACCATGTATATACCCAGCTCGGCCACCAAAAAGGGACTCTCCCCGTATACCTCTTCGTACCTGCCCCACCGTTGGTCACGGCCCACATCGAGGATGGGCGCATATACGTTGGTATAACCCAGAAGTCTTGCTTCCCGGCCGGTGATGTAACCCACCTTCTTCACAAGATCCTTGTTCCATGTATGGCCTAGTCCCAGTTGTGTGGGGAAATTGGTGGCCATGTAGCTTTCCACACCCCGGATGCCTTCGTTGGTGAAATCCACCGGGATTCCCAGCCGTGTCTCTTCAATGAAAAAACGCTGCACCTCATTCAAAGCCCATGCGTGGCGCGAGGCCGGCCAGACATAAGGGTTGTCGGAGGGTGGAAGTCCCCACTGACGGAAGCCGTTCAGGTGTTCGTCTATGGCTCCTATTCCATCTTTCCAAAGCCTGTTTTTCCATTCCGGGGTGGGAAGATCGTCTTCCAGCACCCTGCCGTATCCGTAGAGGGTGACCATCTGATTGGTCTTCTCTTCCAGCGTCATTTGACTGATCAGATCAGTAATCCGCTCCTCAATTTCTGCTTCCGGATTTTCATAGACATCCATTCTTCCATTTTTGTTGAAGTCGATCCAGCCTTTTTGATAAATCTGTTTGTTTTTGGGTAGATATCTGTCCGGAATATCTATCTTGTCTTGTCCGCAGACAGATGCGGAGACCAAATAAAATAATCCGATAATGGGGGTAATCGCAAAAATTTGCATTCTTTTTATTATTTTTCGTGTTAATCGTTTCATTCCCTCAAATTTACTGTAATTATTTTGTTTAAGAAATTAAGTACAGCATATTTTGAGCTACTGAGCGGTAAAGGAAATAATAGCGTTGCTTAGGGAGTTTTCATTTCCTATGAATGGCTATTTGGGAATCTATCCAAAAGACCTTACCTTTGCGGTTATGGAAAAACTAGTGATTGTTGGTTGTGGTTATCTGGCCGATATTGTGGCGGATGCCCTGTTAAACGGGCTGTTGCCCGAGTACGATCTGGTGGGTGTTTATTCGCGAACACCGGCAAAAGCAGAAAGACTGGCTACAAAGATGGAGCAGGCAGGGAGGGCATGCAAAGCATGCACCTCGTTGGATGAGCTGCTCGCCTTGAAACCCGATTTTCTGGTCGAGGCCGCATCACCAGCGGCAATGAAGGAACTGACGTTGCCAACCCTGAAAAATGGTACTTCCATTGTAACTTTATCTATTGGAGCCCTTGCTGATGACGGTTTTTTAGAAGCGGTGAAGGAAGCAGGCAGGGCACACGGAACACGGGTATATCTCGCTTCTGGAGCTACGGGAGGGTTCGATGTCTTGCGAACGGCTACGCTGATGGGAAATGCCTCCGCTCAGTTCCTGAATGAAAAAGGGGTACGTGCATTCAGAAGATCGCATTTCTATAGTGCCGACATGGAGGTCGAAAACAAACAGGTTTTTTCCGGTACAGCCAGAGAAGCAATAGACGTGTTTCCCACCGGGTTGAATGTGGCAGTGGCGGCTTCTCTTGCAACGGTCGGCCCTGAAAAGCTACAGGTGACCATGGAGTCTACTCCCCGTTTCGTTGCCGGCGACAGACAACGGGTGGAGATAGAGAACGATCAGGTACATGCTGTGGTGGATGTCTTCAGCGCCACGCCTGAAATAGCCGGATGGTCGGTGGTAGCCTCCTTGCAGAATATTGTTTCTCCCATTGTATTTTAAGCAACGCTTTGCTGCAAAGATAATGAGCCATCTTTATTAAGAGGGCTCATCAGTATTTAATTTAGGCACCATTCTGGTGTACGGTTCATCGAACGTTGATTCCGGTAAAGCCGGAAAGATTCTGCAGTACCTTTTCGCTTAACCGGTCGAATGCCTGACGGGTGCGCCCGGTAGATACCTGCATGCACCGGATCTTCGGATGATCCAGCAGATGTTCGCCTCCCAGTGCTCCCACCGTGTCGCAAAAGCAGAGGTTATCGCCCTCCAGCCATTTCAAAAATGGTTCCTCATCCCATGCGGGCGACAGTCCGGTGTTGAAGAGTATCTTTTTGTTTCCCAACTTCTCAAACTGCGATGCATGTAGCAACACGGTATTGCGGTTGAGACAGCAGCATACCACTTCGCTCTCCTCGAGCAAATTGTCCAACGGGAGAAAGCGGTACCCTTTTGCTTTGGCCTCGGCCTTCTCACTCCTGGCGAAATAGGTGATCTCTGCTCCAAGGAAGTGTAGTGCATCGGCAATCATGCCGCCCGATTTACCGAGTCCGACGATTCCTGCCTTCAGTCCCGTAATCTCCCGTGCCATGCCATCCCAGGGCTCCTGATCAAAACCATGGAAGCAACGCACCAGCTCGCTGATCACATACTCCACCACACCCTCGTCACCATAATCGCGGATGCCGGTGACCGTGATTCCCCGGCTGTTTGCGTAGTAAATGTCCACATTGGCGCTCTCCGGGGAGTAGAGTGAGTTGCACATGCCAATATACTTTACATTGGGACACTGCTCCAAAGCAGCCTTCCCGAGTTGGGTGGTATAACTCAGTAGCACCGCATCGGCATCGCCAATACGGGCTGCGATCTCGTTGTCGTCTCCCGGTATATCGGAATACAAAATAACTTCGTTGGCAAAAGAATATAATTTTCTCTCTGCCGACGGGTTCAAGCTTGTAGGCTCTATCGCCACCAATTTTTGAAACATGATGATCTTTGATTTTCTACAAATATAGACCTTTTACACTGTAAAATCAAATCAGGAGAGATCTCAGTATTTTATAACTTATAAAATACTAAGTTATAAATTTGTAACTTACAAAACTATAACATATCTTTGTGTAAAACTGATGATGATGAATACACCGTTTGTTTATGGAAAGTTGCCTGAGGAAATTGATTTCACCAACAGAGCAAAAGAAATTGTCCGGTTAAAGAATAATTTTAATTCTTTGGTAAATACCATTATTATCTCACCCCGTCGGTGGGGAAAGACCTCTTTGGTGAAGCAGACATCCCGGTTGGCGGTGAAGGAGAACAAGAATCTGAAAATAGTACATCTGGATATTTTCAACATCAGGAGTGAATATGAATTTTATCTGCTACTTGCCAATGAAGTATTAAAAGCAGCCTCCTCCGGCTGGAATGAAATGGTAAAGAATACCCGACATTTTTTAAAGCAGTTGATACCACAAATATCTTTTTCACCCGATATGCAAAGTAAAGTGTCTTTTTCTATAGGGTGGGAAGAGTTGCAGAAGCACCCGGACGATATTTTGAATCTGGCAGAAAATATCGCGTTGAAAAAGGATCTGAACATCATTATTTGCATCGATGAATTTCAGAATATTGCATTATTTGATCAACCCGATGCCTTTCAACGGAAGTTACGATCGCATTGGCAAACACATCAGAAAACTGCATATTGTCTCTATGGAAGTAAACAGCATATGTTGCTGGACGTTTTCTCCAATTATGCCATGCCATTTTATAAGTTTGGAGATATTTTGTTTTTAGAAAAAATAGCTGCTGAAGAATGGGTACCCTTTATTCAGAAACGATTTCAGGACACTGGAAAAGAAATCTCCTCGTCCGACGCGGAACGGATCGCCGTGCTGGCAGAAAATCATTCATATTATGTACAACAGCTGGCGCAACAGGTCTGGTTCAGAACAGAGAAAAGAGCCACCGACCAGATTGTTGAGAACGCTTTTGAAGATATCATTAATCAGCTCAGTCTTCTTTTTGTCAATATGACAGAAGTGTTAACCACCCGACAGCTGTCGCTCCTGGAAGCCATACTGAAGCAGGAAAAGCAGCTCACAGCCAAGGCTACATTGGCAAATTATAATTTGGGTACCTCTGCGAATGTCATTCAATTGAAAAGACGTCTGATAGAACTGGATGTGATCGATGAGATTCAGGGCAAGATAGAATTTCTTGATCCGATGTATAAACACTGGTTAGCAACCCGGTATTTCAATATGCCACGATAAAATACTTTTTTAAATAAAATCCCCTCCGGTCACCATTTTCGGACTTCACAGAGGGGATTTTCTAGCACGTTTCAATTAACGGGTACAACCCGCACCCATTCTGATTTTTTCTAAAGCTGCACGCTCACACCCCCTGAGAGCCAGAATCCCGGCTGGGGGATATTGCCGAAATCCACGTGGGTGGTGTTGAAGATGTTGTTCGCGTTCAGGAAAAGATTGGCACGGGGAAGTGCATAGCTGGCCTTCACATCGAGCAACGCGAATGGAGCGTACTCCACCCGTTCCCCCGGCTTCTGGTCAACATACTGCACATAAGTTCCCTCCCGCTGCTGCCAGCGGAAATGCCACGACAGGGTGAGCTGTTTTACTACCTCGTGATGCAAGCTCGCAGTCACTTTGTGGCGCAGATGGTTTAGCGTGTAGTTCGATATCAGCTCATCCTCCACCCGTTCCTGGTCGATGTACATATACCCGACAGAAAGCGTTCGTAAGGGCTGACCGTACCCAAGCCAGGAGGCCAGGTTGAGGTTCAGGTTTGCCTCAAGACCCTGCTTGTTGATCCGGGTATGGTTTCGTGATTTCCACAACGCCTCGGGAGATGCTTTCACCCAGTCGATCATGTTTCTTCCCTGCATATGGAAGAGGGCGAGGCTTCCACTTACGATCGGGTGGCTATATTTGATGCCGGTCTCAAACGCTTCCGACTGCTCCGCTTCGAGGTCACTGTTGCCGATGTGTGTTGCGGTGGTATAATAAAGATCGGTAAAGGTGGGCATGCGGGTGGCCTTGTTCCAGGAAGCGTAGATTCTGAGGCGATCCGATGCCCGAAACGAACCGTTCAGCGCAGGGTAAAAATCGAACTGATCCGCAATGGCCGTATTATAGTTCAACAACCCGCCCAGGGAGAGTGTCAGCTTTTCCCAGATAAAATTGTGTTCTGCAAAATAACTGATGTTGGTGCGATTGTCTGACTTTGTGTATTTCCCGATTGCATCTTCCATCGGCTTACCCAACACATTGCTCAGGATTCCTTCGTTCCGGAACTCCCCGCCAAAGCTGGTAATTCCCCATGCTGAGGCAACCTGCATGTTGAGGTTCATTCCCAACACATCGCTGCGATGATAATTGTGGTTTTTGTACCAGGCAGGAACGTCAGGCGTACCTTCCCTGATCAGCTGAAACTCGTCGTAATGCCGACTCCAGTATAGATGGGGTATAAATTTCAGTTTTCCCTGGGTCTCTCCCCTGATGGACATGAAAAGGCCCTGCGTATTGTCGAACTGATTCGGATAGGCGGCACTGTAGAAGGTGTTGGCACCATATGCCTTGTCGTTCAGGCCTGCCTGAAAGTCGAGATTGGACCCGTTGATATCAAAACTGCTCTGCCATAGCAGATTCGCGATGTTGTAATCGCTGTTGCGGATGTATCCGTCCGACTGTTTGTATCCGGCAGAGAGCATGTGCACCGAGGAACCAGCCTTGTATGCACCCCGTGCTTCTGCTCCGAAGAGGCCATGCATACCTCCTTCGAGCTTCGCGAAGGCATTGGACTCGCTGTCTTTTTTTGTGATGATGTTGATTCCCCCGGCAAAGGCGCTGGCCCCGTAGACCAAGGATGAAGGTCCCTGCACGATCTCGATGCGTTCAATGTCGGAAAGGTTGACGGGGATGTCGAAACTGTAATGTCCTGTGTGGGGGCTGGTGAGGTTAATTCCGTTGAGGAGGATGGCTGTCTGATCGAATGATCCGCCACGAAGGGAGATGTCCGCCTGTACGCCGTGCGGTCCGCGCTGCAGGATGTCTGCGCCTGCTACATAATTCAGAAGGTCTTCGATGCTGCGCACCGGCGCCCGCTCAATTTCCTGTTTGGAGATGATGGTTACCTGCTTGGCTGCCAGATTCAGCGGCAAACCCACTTTGGAGGCGGTAACCACTACTTCATCCAACTCCGTGGAGGGGATGCTGTCTAACGATCTTTCGGTGATAATCCTTTCTGCCGGTTCTGCCGTGGTCGCCTGGGCGCTCATCAGGGTGCAACCCGAAAGTACACCAATGGTGACTGTCTTGTGCAAACTGTTGAAAACGCTGTACGACTTCCGTGCGAATCGTTTGAAACGAAACACCTTCTCCGTTTTCAATTGCTTTCTGTTCATGTTACTTTTGTTAAAAAATTAATCATGCAAGTTGTATGTTTATAACGAACGCATTCTACAAATGCTGTTTTTGTATCTTGCTCCCGTTATGTATACTGCAAATTACATGCGAAAGTTGGGTTATTAATAAATAATTCGCTGCAAAAGTAAGATAAATTATGGCAGTTTGAAAAAGATTATGGCTCGAAAAAGGAAAAATGGACACTCCCATAGGCACGTTCCTCCAGGAAGTGAGGCCGATGGGAGAAATTGAATTTTCTGGAATGTTCCAACACAAACAGCCCCTCTGCCATCAGCAGATTCTTTTCAAAGATGAGATCCGGCAGTTGCTCAATTCCTGCAAGCTCGTAGGGCGGGTCGGCAAAAATAAAATCAAACTGCTGTCTCAGCGATTGCAGATATTTGAAGACATCAGCCCTGACCGGGAAAAGCTCCTTTGTGCCCAGCTTCTCCTGCGCATGACAGATGAAGTTGAAATGATTTTGATTCTGTTCCACGCTTACCACATAGGGGCAGCCCCGTGAGACCAGCTCCAGTGCAATGCTCCCGGTACCGGAAAAAAGATCGAGCGCAGTAGTTTCTTCCCAGTCTATCCTGTTGTTCAGAATATTGAAAAGGTTCTCCTTTGCGAAATCGGTTGTGGGCCTCGCTTTCAGGTTGGAAGGTACCTGTATCCTTCTCGATTTATATTTTCCGCTGATTATACGCATAGGGCAGCTAGAATATCGGTGGGAAGTGTTCTTCTTTGCGCTTCGGTGAGCATGACTCTCGGATGCAGGTCGATATACTCCACCCGGCGAATCAGTTTCTTTAATATGTCGACTTCTGTTTTGTGTGCTTCAATACTTCCCGAGAGGCAGAGCCTGTCGGCGGTCTGACTGAGATTCAGCTTTTCCCATACACTGGCAATATGGTAAGTGGTGTCATGTGGGTTTACACAGGCAAAGGTGTTGGCCGAGAGTAGCCTGTTACCCTCACAACAGATGATGCTGACGTAGTTGTCGTGAAAATCAACAAAGCAACTCTTCGTCTTTTCATCTTTCTGTTCTGTCTCAAACAACTGTATCAGTGGCGTGATATGATGATGAAAGGTCGGATTCCACAAATTACGCAGTAAAAAGGCATGCACCTCTGCCTGCATATCAAACAGTATATGCCAGGAACCTGTTAAAGTAGCCTCACTCAACACCATGCCCTGTGGATCCTGAAAATTGAAATGAAACAATTCTTTCACTTTTTTCTTGTCAAAAAAAACATCGGGCACGAGGGTATACTGAGCAGAAACTGTTGTTACAGTGGTTTTATTGAATACCTGACTGAAAAAGCCCAGATCAAAAATCACCTTCTTGATATGGTCGAGATAAGATAACTTATTTCCCAGTGAAGTCTCCTGAAAGTGGAAAATGGATGGGTTAGCAGGAGAATAGATGTAAAAAGAAAATCCATCCGGCGTAAGCCGAATGGATAAATTGTATTCGTCGGAATGTCCTAAATCGATATTTTCCGGTAAAAACATATTGCGTTGAGGCTGTCAAGCCTGTTATTCCCAGTTTCCTGCGTTGTTGTTGGCTACTTCCAGTGAACCTACCTGCATGCCTGGATATTTTTTTCCGGGACGGTCGAGTACCTCCTGAATCTTCTGATTCAGCAGTTTCTGATCGAGGTCTCCCAAATACACCGAGTAGGGAGCTTTGGCTTCAAACACCTGAATGGGATATCCTGAAGCAGTGATCAATGAGTCGGTTGCCATCTCGAATTCTGCACCCTGTGCAAAAGGTACATACTTCAGTGAATCAATGCTGAATTGATTACGATTCGGGTACAATACTTGTACTGCAGGTGAGTATAGGGAGTCTCTCACCAGCTGGGGAGCATTTTTCGATTCATCCCATAAACCGGCATCTTTAATGGCTTTTTCGTTGCCAGAACGGATAATCTTCATTGCTTTTTCTTCTGTCATGCCAGCTTCCAACTGAGCCTCGCTAAGATCACCCGATTTTATGAGTGTAGCAATTTTACCATCTTTCACAAAATTGATGAGTGTATCGAAACTGCTTGTGTAGGCGCCGGTCTGGGAGCGCAGAGCAACCTGTGCCGTGCGGATGTCGACCAGTCGCTGGATGACAGCCTTATCACGTTTAGCAACTTCCGTATTGAAATCAATGGGCCCCTGGATACTTCTCCAACTGATGTACGCTAAAAGAACAATGGCTAGTGCTAAAAGCACCCTCATTACAACTTTCATGGACTTTTTCTTTTTAGTTTATACTGTTTTGATTTTGATTTTCTGATTTTAGACTACAAATTTAGAAAAAGAATGATAATTGTGCTACTTTTACCGGAAAAATTACCAAAAAAAATGGTTAATCGTTTCTTTATTGAGAAAATCAACGAGAATTTCCCCTATAGTTTTACAAACGACCAACAGAAAGCCCTCGATAAAATTGTTGATTTTCTTTTTTCCGGAATCGTCGATCAGCTTTTCCTCTTGACCGGATATGCCGGAACAGGTAAATCTTCACTGATCGGGAGTCTGGTAAGGACAATGACTCAGTTCAGACAGAAAACCATCCTGCTTGCGCCCACCGGCCGTGCGGCAAAGGTGTTTTCAAGTTATGCAGCACAACAAGCCTATACCATTCACAAGAAGATTTATCGCCAGCAAAAGTTCGCCGAAGGAACCCCCAGCTTCACGCTGGCCGAAAATCTGCACAAACAGACACTGTTCATTGTAGACGAGGCATCGATGATTAACAATGAATCGGCCGATTTCTCCCTCTTCGGTACAGGAAGACTGCTCGACGATCTGATTGAGTATGTATATTCTGGCGAAGGATGCAGGATGTTGCTGATCGGCGATAATGCCCAGCTGCCACCGGTGAAGCAGGAAAACAGTCCTGCTCTCGACAAGGAGGTGTTGCGTTCCTATTCTTTGCAGGTTACCGACGCTACCCTTACCGAGATCGTGCGGCAGGCAGAAGAATCGGGGATACTTCATAATGCTACCCTGCTCAGGAATGCGTTGCGGTTTGAGGATACCGGCGACTATCCAAAACTGCATATCAACGGATTTGCCGATGTGAAGCGGATCACCGGTACAGAGCTGATCGATGAAATCGGAGATGCCTACAGGAGAGATGGCATGGAGGAGACCATCGTCATATCACGCTCCAATAAACGGGTGAATGCCTACAATAATGGAATCAGAAATAGGGTGCTCTACCGGGAAGAGGAGCTCTCCACGGGAGATATTCTGATGATTACCAAAAATAACTATTTTTGGGTAGAAGGTTTTGAGAACCTCGACTTTCTGGCAAATGGCGAGTTCGTGGAAGTGATGCGTGTCAAAGGCGAAGAAGTCATGTATGGCTTCCGTTTTTGTAACGTCCTGCTGTATCATCGTGATTATGATATTGAGTTTGAGGCAAAAATAATCATGGACGTCCTGCATACCGAAGTGCCTGGTCTCAGCCGTGCACAGAATGATCTTTTGTTTGCCAACGTGATGGAAGATTATGCAGATATTTCACAGAAACGATTGCGGTATAAAAAAGTAAAAGAAAATCCCTATTTCAATGCGTTGCAGGTGAAATATGGATATGCCGTCACCTGTCACAAGGCACAGGGTGGGGAGTGGAGGAATGTATTTCTCGATCTGGGTTATGTGCAACAAGCCTATATGGGTGAAAACTTCTATCGCTGGCTTTATACCTCCATCACCCGTAGTTCGGAGAGACTCTGGCTGGTAAATTTACCCGACGATTTTGTGGCACTTCCCAAAATATGATTACTTTTGCATATGATGAAAACTGTTTTTGCCTTTCTAAGGTCATATCAGTTTAAAACTTCATGATAAAACTTGTAGGATGTCGGAAATAAGAAACGATTACTTCAACCGGTTGCTACACGAAATTAGGTCGTTGGAGCAACGCTTGTTGTCTCTTCGGAACAGCGGCACTTTGCCTTTTTCATTTTTCAGTGAATCTTTCAACAAAACCCAGGAGATTTCGCGCTTGCTGCACGAACTGGAGTTTTTGCAGATCGAAGAAATGAAACAGCAAATGGAACAGCTGGTACAGTTTTTATCGGAGGTGAAACAGGAAAACAACCCAGTGCAGGAAAGCAACCCCGTACAGGAAAGCAACCCCGTGCAAGAAAGTGTGACATCCGAAAAGCAGATTACAACCCAAGATGAAACCGTAAGAAACCATTATGCCGAAGGTCTTGCGTTGCCTGAATACAGAAATCCACGTGCTGCCAAAACAGAATTATCTCCTGAAGAATTACAAACCGATTCACAGCAAACAGACAAGGAGATAATACCGGTCGTTCCCTCTTTGAACGATAAGATCGGTGCTCCCACAACGGCCCTGGATCTGAGACGCAGCATCAGCCTGAACGACCGTTTTTTATTTCAACGGGAACTATTCCACAACAACAGAGAGGAAATGAATCAGATGATGATTCGTTTAAATGCTTTTGATGATTTTGTCCAGGCCGAAAGTTATTTGAGAGAACATTGCAGTTGGGATTTTGATACTCCGGTGGTGGAGGACTTTATGAGAGCTATAAAAAAAGGTTTTGTATAACCATTTGACTGCATATGGATACAGGGAAACTTTATGTAATACCCACTCCGGTCGGTAATCTGGAAGACATGACATTCCGGGCAATTAACCTGTTGAAGGAATGTGATCTCATACTGGCTGAAGATACCCGTACCAGTGGATTCCTGTTAAAACATTACGGAATAGAAACGCGCATGCAATCGCATCATAAATTTAACGAGCATAAAACAACCGATGAAATGGTGGAGCAGTTGAGGGGAGGTACCCGGATGGCACTGATATCCGACGCTGGAACACCCGCCATCTCCGATCCGGGTTTCTTACTCGTGAGAGCATGCATCCAGGCTGGAGTTGATGTGGAATGCCTTCCCGGGGCTACTGCTTTTGTACCTGCCCTGGTTGAATCGGGATTGCCCTGCGATCGTTTTTGTTTTGAGGGATTCCTGCCACAAAAAAAAGGCAGACAAACACGACTTCAGCAACTTGCTGAGGAAAGCCGAACCATGATATTCTACGAATCTCCCTACCGTGTCCTGAAAACTCTTACTCAATTTGCGGTGCATTTTGGAAACAAAAGGGAAGCATCGGTATCGAGGGAGATTTCCAAAATTTATGCAGAAACAGTGAGGGGGACACTGGAAGAATTGATTAACCATTTTACCCTGCAAACACCCAGGGGCGAATTTGTCATTGTTGTTGCAGGGAATTAGAATGACTGTCATCAAACTATTTTATATATTTAATTGTTTTATAAAAAGACTAAAATTGAAATTATGAAAAAGAATTGGCTATTTATGCTTATCGTTGGACTGATTGTATCATGTACCAACGTAAAAGAGTCGAAAGAATATAAGGAAATACAGGCTCAAAGAGACTCTCTTCTGATGCTGTCTGCTGGTACCCAGCAGGAGGCTGCCGAGATGATGGCTGTGATTAGTGAAGTCGAAGCCAACTTTGCGAAAATCAGGGAGGCGGAAAGTTATATTTCCACCCAGTCGGCACAGAGCGGTGAGATGAGTCAGGACACCAAAGATCGTGTGAATGAAAACTTCAAAATGATCAGCGAGATCCTGCAACGCAACAAGAAACAGCTGGATGAACTGAACAAGAAGCAAAGTGGAAGTAACAAAGAGATCTCTTCACTCAAGAACACCATCAACAGATTGAACAATGAGATGAAGGAAAGTGCTGTCCGACTGACCGAATTGCAAAATCAACTTTCGCTGAAAGATGAACAGATTGCACAGCTTTCGCAGGATGTTACCTCACTTGCTTATGAAACCCAACAACAGTCTACCACCATCAGGGAGCAGGACAAGACGCTTCACACAGCCTATTACGTGTTTGGTACAGGCAATGAGTTGAAAGATCAGAAGATTCTGTCAGGTGGTTTTCTGCAGCAGACAAGGGTCATGAAAGATACTTTTAACAAAGACTACTTTTTGCAGATCGATATCCGTGATGTAACGGAAATACCGTTGTATGCACCGAAAGGAAAGTTGTGGTCTACCCATCCCGAAGGAACCTATGAGTTTGTAAAAGGAAGTGATGGGAATCTGGTGTTTCGCATCACCGATACGCAACGTTTCTGGAGTCTGACAAAATATCTTATCATAGAAGTAAATTAACCCGATCCGTTAAATTTGAGTTATCTGTCACGGAGTGAATAAAAATCACTCCGTGATTGTTTAAAGAAATGAGCTACAGGAATCTTTTTATTGATCTGGATGATACCCTCTGGGATATTCACCTTAACGGCAGGGAATGTCTGGAGGAGATATATCTGGATTATGGTTACGCGAAATATTATCCCAGTTTTTCAGATTACTACGCAGTATATATGCCCGGCAACCTGCGTCTTTGGGCAATGTACAGGCAGGGAGAAATCCGAAAGGAGGAACTCATAGTAGAGCGTTTTCTGGCACCGGTGAGGGCTTTCGGTATCGACGACCCGGAATATGCCAGGAAACTGAGTGACGATTTTCTGGAGCGTACAACCCGCAAGACACGTCTTATAGAGGGGACTTTGGAACTTCTGGATTACCTGAAACCGCGTTACCGCATGCACATCCTTTCAAACGGATTTCGGGAGGTACAATATAAAAAGATTGAAAACTCTGGATTGAAACCCTACTTCGATAAGATCATTCTTTCGGAGGATGCCGGCATCAACAAGCCGCACCCCGACATGTTTACCTATGCACTTAAAAATACCAACTCCCGACGCAATCAGACCATCATGATTGGTGATAGCTGGGATGCCGATATCGTGGGGGCACACCAGAGCCGTATCGCGCAAATTTGGTTTAACCCTGCTGCCGAGCCAGCCGACGGTTTTGAACCCACACATACTGTACGGACGCTGGCTGAAATTAAGGATATACTGTAATTTCCCTGCGCAGTGGCATTGTCATGCACCTTGGTCCACCGCCGCCGCGCGGCAGCTCGGACCCTTCAATGGTGATCACACATTTCCCTGCAGCATGAATATCGAATTGATCGCGAATCACCTCGTTTGCCGTTACTATTTCAAAACCGTTTTTATTGAGTTCTTCCAGTGTGTGTATGTTGCGGGCATAGGAAAGCACTTTACCCGGCGCGAGGGCTAAAAAGTTGGCACCGCTGTGCCACTGCTCACGCTCCTGATCCCAATCGTCTGCCTTTCCTCCGCAGATAACCGGCTCCGGATCAATACCCAGTTTCCGCAGCAGGTTTAGGATACCGCTTGCGGAAGAGATGCGCGTTACCTTTCCGTTTTCTATCTGCATATGTACCGTCTGATAGGGTGAGCTGCTCATGATAAGCGGCTTGTAGATCATCGCCTTATCGGTGTCGAGCATCGTGAAAACCATGTCGAGGTGGATGAACGATTCCGGAGATTCCGGCAGCTGTTGCACAATAACATGTTTTTTCCCGGCGCCTGTCTTGCAAAACTCCTGCACCAGCAGATCGATACCCTGCGTTGTGGTTCTCGTTCCGTTTCCAATGAGCAGAATGTCTTCCCGGATAACCAGAATATCTCCTCCTTCAATTTTCACCTGTGGATTGTTGTCCGATAAATCGTACGTATTTGTCACGCCGGTATGAAAATAAAGCCCGCTTCCAAAAATGGCCTCCATGATCAGCGATTCACGCAGGCGTACGTTGTTGGCCATTTTGCATATCAGCGCATGATTCCCGATGACGGCCGCGGAATCACGGGTGAAATAAAAATTGTAAAGGGGCTTTAGTGCGTAATATTCTTCACGCAGAAAATCGGTCAGCGTATTGACCTGAAGTGGCAACCCTTCAATTAAAATCTTTGAGAGCAGGGGAGCAGGCTGTTCCATCAGAAAATCGAGATAACCTGGCACATATTCGGCCTCACATATTTTCCTGAGGAGTCTTTCCTTCAAATCTTCCTTTTCCAGTACGCCGGTGAGCAGACTGGAAACTTCATATACCCGGGATGTTTTTTGCAGTACACCAAGCAGCTGGTCGTACTCCTTGCGGGCTATGGATAAATTCAGGATATCGCTATAGAGCGCTCTTTGGGCATGGCGGGGAGTCATGTTCTCCACTTCAGCCCCGGGATAGTGCAGGAGCACCGCTTCCAGTTTTCCCGTTTCAGACTGAATATTCAAGGTGCATTTTTGATCCTGTGTCATTTCATACGTGTGTTATGGTTAATGCCCGTTTTGTTATTTTCAATTGAAACAAAAGTATACAATTTAAAAAGATTCGCCAATTTCAGCATGAATAATATCTCGTTTTTTCATCTTTGCCGATGTTTCTTCTTTTTTTTTACTATTTTTGAGATTGTATATTTTCAGAACGTACTTATGAGTCAAATCACCTTAAAAGATATCGCGAAAGCGCTCAACCTTTCACCCTCCACCGTGTCACGCGCGATGAAGAACCATCCTGCTATCAGTGCCGAAACCAGGGTGCTGGTACAAGAATATGCCGAGACCCACAAGTATAAACCCAATACACTGGCCATGCAGTTGCGTACCAACCGCAATACCACCATTGGCGTGATCGTACCCGAAATAGTACACTATTTTTTTTCTACCGTGCTGGCCGGCATACAGCAAGAAGCGGAAAGCGAAGGATACAACCTGCTCTTCTGTCACTCCAACGAAGATTATGCCAGGGAGGTGAGAAGTGTGGAAACCCTGCTCGATGCGCGGGTATGCGGAATCCTGGCTTCCCAATCGAAGACAACAGAAAAGTTCGATCACTTTCAGGAGATCATCGACAATGATGTGCATCTCGTTTTTTTCGACCGCATCTGTACGGGGATAAATACCGACAAAGTGGTCGTAGATGATTATGCCGGCGCCTACAATGCCGTGGAACATATGATTCATACGGGTTGTCAGCGGATCGCTTTTCTGGGATCCACACCCTCCATGCCCATCGCCAACAATCGGCGCATGGGCTATGAAGATGCATTGCGGAAAAATAAACTTCCGGTCGATAAAAATCTCAGCCGAATTTGCGATACAGTTGATCTGGCAAGAGAGATTGTGCCCGAATTATTAAGATCGGACTCTCTTCCCGATGCTTTCTTCTGTATCAATGATGAAGTGGCTGCCTACTGCATGCAGATTGTCAAATCGGCCGGCTATGGAATCCCCGAAGATATTTCAGTTTGCGGATTTACCAACAGTTATATTACGGAGGTGACCGATCCCACACTGACAACAGTAGACCAGCATGGCTTTGAAATGGGAAAAGTGGCAGCTCGTTTGCTTATCAACCGCATTGAAGGAAAAGAAACAAAGCCGGGCGTGGTGAGCCGGCTCATCAAAACAGAACTCGTGCCAAAGGGCTCCACGAGGGAAATAGTTCAGTAGTTATTCATACCCAAATTATGTGCACACGTTTGCACAAAAAAATAGCTGTTTTGTAGTTTAATAAAAGCGACGTTGTTACTGAAAGAAGTGTATATTTGCCTGTTCTATATGAATCGGTTGCCATTATCACATATCCTTAAAAAAGCACTGGACTTAGATCATCAATATTATCATACGACATGAAGAAGAGACGACTTTCTTTCTGGGAGATCTGGAACATGAGTTTCGGATTTTTGGGCATTCAATTTGGCTTTGCCTTGCAGAACGCAAATGTAAGCCGCATATTTGAAACGCTCGGAGCGCGGGTAGAAGATATTCCGGTACTATGGATCGCAGCTCCCATTACCGGTTTAATTGTACAACCCATCATCGGCCATCTGAGCGACAAGACCTGGAACCGTTTTGGTCGCCGGCGCCCCTATTTTATGATCGGCGCACTTTTTACCACGCTGGCACTTTTCTTCATGCCCAATTCGCCCTCTTTATGGATTGCCGCGGGAATGCTATGGATCATGGATGCCTCCATCAACATCTCCATGGAACCGTTCAGGGCATTTGTTGGAGACAACCTTCCTTCGGAACAGCGAACCATGGGCTTTGCCATGCAAAGCTTCTTTATCGGAACAGGCGCCGTCATTGCATCGGCGCTGCCGTATATTCTCACAAACTGGTTTGGCGTACCCAATACGGCTGCTGAAGGGATGATTCCGCTTTCGGTAAAGCTATCGTTCTATATCGGAGCGGTCGTGCTTTTCCTCTCGGTGCTCTATACCGTGCTGACCACCAAAGAATATGCTCCCGAAGAGTTGGCTGCCTTCGAGGCAGAGAAAGAAAAAACAACCGGCCTGAAAACGGAAATCAAAGCGCCGGTAACCTCATCACAGTTTTTGAAGAAAGGTACCGTCTGGACACTCGTCGGAGTAGCTACGACGTTGTTGATCATGGCTACCCCGCTGGGCAGACAAAACGGACAGCTCTTCATTGTGGCCGGCCTGTTGCTGGCGTTCGGTCTGATCCTGCTTCTCTCTTCGGCTATTACCAAAAAATCGCCTGATCCAAAAGGAATGGTGGGCATCATGAACGACTTGCTGCATATGCCCAGGACCATGGGTCAGCTGGCTGTTGTACAGTTTTTCTCCTGGCTGGCCTTTTATGCGATGTGGATTTATACCACTCCCGCCATTACCCAACATGTGTATGGGACTACCGACTCTGCCTCCGCGCTCTACAATCAGGGAGCCAACTGGGTGGGCGTATTGTTTGCCGTTTACAACGGCGTATCAGCCTTGAGTGCATTTCTGTTGCCGGTCATTGCAAAGCAGATCGGACGCAGGGCAACCCACGCCATTGCTTTGGCGCTGGGAGGCATCTCTTTTATTTCTCTTTTCTTCATCAGTGACCCCAACATGCTGCTGATACCCATGATTGGTGTGGGCTTTGCCTGGGGCAGCATCCTTTCTATGCCTTACGCCATCCTCACCGGATCGTTGCCGGCCAACAAGATGGGAACCTACATGGGGATTTTTAATTTCTTTATCGTCATTCCGCAGATCCTGGCAGCCAGTATCCTCGGGTTCATCACCAGCGAGATTTTTCATGGCAGGGTAATCCTTACGCTCGTGCTCGCAGGATGTTCCCTTATCCTGGGTGCAGTCAGCGTCTTCTGGGTGCAGGATCGGGACGATGTGTACAGGTTGGGGCGGAAATAAATGAGCGGTCGTTTGTAAGCTATCAGTTTTAGCCGTCAGCCGTCAGCCATCAGCTTTTGAAGTAAAGATTTGATACATACAGCGGTTTAGGTGAAGGCCGCTGATGAGAATTAATTACAGGTTAACATATTTACGTATGCAAAGGAAAAAGATTCACATTTTCACGACTGTCTTTTTATTTGCCGCACTGGCCTTGTTGAGTTCCTGCGGCAACCAGTCGGAAGAGAAAAAAAAAGAGGTTACAGCAACCGATAAACATCCGGAATGGGTATATGATGCGGTAATCTATGAGGTAAATACCCGGCAGTATACACCAGAAGGGACTTTCAACGCTTTTGCTGCAAATCTGCCCCGGCTAAAGGATCTGGGCGTTGATATCCTTTGGTTTATGCCCATACAGCCCATCGGTGAGAAGGATAGGAAAGGTACCCTGGGAAGTTATTATTCCATCAAAAACTATACCGGCGTAAACACAGAGTTCGGTACGCTGGACGATTTCAAAGCGGTGGTCAGAAAGGCACATGATCTGGACATGAAGGTGATTCTCGACTGGGTGGCAAACCATACCTCACGCGATGCCGTGTGGGTGGATGAGCATCCCGAATGGTATGTCAGGGACAGCCTGGGAAACCTGAATGTGATGTATGACTGGACAGATATCGCGCAACTCGATTACAACCAGCCGCAAATGCGTACAGCCATGATTGCAGCCATGCAGTACTGGATCAGGGAGACCGGCATAGATGGCTTTCGTTGTGATGTGGCGGGTGAGATACCAACCGATTTCTGGACTGCTGCCAAAGATTCCCTCGCAGCATTGAACAGCGATATCTTTCTGCTCGCTGAAGCAGAGAAGCCGGAGTTGAACGAGACGGCTTTCGATGCTTATTATGCCTGGGATTTTCATCACAAGATGAACATGGTGGCTCAGGGAAAGGAAAATGCTGATTCACTCAGGGCTTCCCTGCAAAGAATGCATGCACGTTTTGCTCCATATGCGGTGCCCATGTTTTTTACTTCGAATCACGACGAGAATTCGTGGAGCGGGACTGAATTTGAACGCATGGGAGAAGCTGCAAAAACTTTTGCTGCGCTCACCTATGTGCTTCCGGGTATACCTTTGATATACAGTGGACAGGAGGCGGGCTTCAACCGTCGATTACAATTCTTCGAGAAGGATCTGATCGATTGGTCCGATCCACAGGGGTTTACCGGTTTCTACCAAAAGCTGAATGCATTCAGGAAACAGCACCAGGCATTGCAAACACCGGAAAAAGCGGGTGAATTGAGCGAGATTGCCAATGACCGGCCGGAAAGCGTCTGGTCGTTCAGACGAACCGGCATAGAAGATGAGATTGTCGCTGTTTTTAACCTGAGTAATAAGGCGGTTGCAGCAACCTTCCACGAAGAGATACCAGGAAAGAAATTTTTCTCCTTTCCCGATTCATCGACCGTTACTGGCACCCAAGTGATGGAACTTGGTCCGTGGGAATATAAAATTTATTTCAAATAGGGTTTCAGGATCTCTACCCAGGCGACGATGCGCTCATCGGTGAGTTCCGGCTCTGTGTCGTCGTCGAGGGGAAGGCCCACAAACTGGCCGTCGACAACGGCCCTGGAGTATTCAAAATCATATCCTTCCGTAGAAATCTGTCCAATAACGGTTGCTCCTTTCGCCACAATGATCTCATAAAGGATACCCATGGCATCCACAAATGAACTGGGATAAATGGACGCGTCGCCCATGCCGAAAATGGCAACTGTCTTGCCGGAGAGATCCATTTTCTCCAGCTTGGGATAGAAATCATTCCAGTCGTCCTGCAAATCCTGCACGCCCCAGGTGGAAACACCCAGAATCAGTACTTCGTTGGAATGGAACGGAGCTTCGTTACCATCATAAATGTCAGATAATAAAGGATTGTAATCGACCAGTTGGGCAGCTATTTTCTCAGCTGCATTTTTGGTATGTTCGGTACTCGACCCGTAAATGATTGCTATCGATTTCATTGCTGTGATTTTAACGTTATTCGTTTCGCAAAGATAACATAAGTTTCAGGAAACCCAACACAATCGGGCATATTCCTTATTGATCCCCGTGCGCGGCAGGATTGGCAGGGACCAAGACTTAACCTACACTTATACACCGCTTGTCAGGATAAGACTATATACAGAGGGATAACAGAGAGATGACAGAGGGATAACAGTGTGATACAAGCTAAGTACCGGTGTAGCATATCTAGTTCTGGAACGTACTGTACATTCTGAAACTGTTTGCCGGTACAGCGATAGGCATACTCGTTGAAGTCACATCCAGCGTCTCTCCCGGTTTCATATAGTTATACCACGTTCCTGTCTTCGGAAACGGGGTGGTGGTTGTTAAAACGTCATTTGTGAAATTGCCCACCACCACAACCTGTTTTGTATTCCCAAATGATGAGAGTGTGCTGAATCGCCCGTTATCCCAGTAAGAGGGTGTTACCTGCCAGCTGAGGGTGGCTGTGGCATTGAACAGTTCGGGATGATCACTCCGAAGCTTCATCAAACGGGCGTAGGTGTCATACAACTGTTTGCGTTGCGTTATATTATAATAGTCCCATTTTACCGGTTTTTTAGACGTTTTGAATTGATCGTTGTTGTAGTCGTGTACAATACCATTTGGGTCACTCATGATTGAATAATCATAACCCAACTCTCCAAATTGCCAGATCATTTTCGGACCCGGCACAGTGAAGAAGAAGGCGGCGTTTGCGCCCAACTGAGACATTCTTGCACCCAGGTCTGTCTTGATTATACCATTACCCCATGTTACCTGCTTATAAGCTGCCCGTTCTTCGTCGTGGCTCTCCATATAGCTGACCAGACTGTTTGCCGGTCGCGGAGAGGTGACATACCCATAATAAACTCTACTGAAATCGGCCTTGCTTTTCCAGCCCATCGCAGCTTCCAGATACGCCTCATTGTTGTTGCGCCATACCATCATGCCCGCATCGGAGAGTTCCGTTTCCTCCTTGTCGTCGGTAAAGTGCTCCAGAATGACCAGCGCATCCGCCTTTTTGGCTTTTATCGCCGAGTTATACTCCTTCAGATATGAAATTCGATTGGCATCATATACCCTGAAAACCCCATCATCGGAAGATTGTTTTTGTGTAAAACCCTTGCTTAGATCGAAACGGAAACCATCCACCTTGTACTCGTCCAGTAAAAATTCCAGGTTACGTTTTACAAAATTACGCACCAATGGGTTGCTGTGGTCGAAATCGTGGAATACGCTGAAGGGGTGGGGTGCGGTCACATTGAACAAGGGATTGTTTGCCGCTGTGTGGTTGTTTGCACTATCCCACCACATTTTGGCAAACGGATTGGCTCCGGTGGCATGGTTATACACCACGTCGAGGATCACCGCAATGCCCCGCTTATGGCATTCATCGATAAATTCCTTGTACATCCGGTCGGTCCCGTATGCCTTATCCATTGCAAAATAGAAGGCCGGGTTATATCCCCAACTGTCGTTGCCGTCGAACTCCTGCACCGGCATCAGCTCTATGGCGTTGATGCCCAGCGACTGCAGGTAGTCCAGTTTTCCCATTGTACCGCTGAGATCGCCGCTTGTGGTAAAATCGCGCAGCAGCAATTCGTAGATCACCAGGTTGTCGCGCGACGGCACCTTGAAACCGGTCGTCTGCCAGTTGTATGGTTCCTCGGTTGTTTTAAACAGCGATACAATGCCGATGGCACCTGCCGGGTAAGCTTTCAGATTGGGATAGGTGGTTGCAGAAATATATTTATCATTGTCAGGATCCAGAATCTTGCGAGAATAGGGGTCTGCTACCCGGATGGGGTCTTTTCCATTGTTTCCCACGTAGTACTGAAATCCGTATTCTTTTGCAGGATCCAGTCCGGTGATGGTAATCCACCAGCAGCCGGCGGCGTTGTCGCGAAACATCTGCGATTTGTCGTCGTTGCTCAACGTCCAGTTGTTAAAATCACCCACCACATGGGCAAAATCCTTGCCGACACCATTTTTGTCCTTGTCGTAGAGTACCAGTGTGACGGAGGTGCTGTTGACGATGTTGATACCATGTTTCAATTCCGAAGGCAAGGTTCCCTGTTTGATGGCTGCCGGCTGGAAGGGTTTGTTTTTGCTGTCTGTAATTCCAGTAATAAACGTATCGTTTTCAATTCCCTTCTTTGTTCCGTCTGCATTTCGGATCACGATACCAATCTTGTTTACCGGCGTCTCTCCGGAGTTGAACCATTGACGAATCGAGGGAGAGAGTTTGATGCTCCAGGCGGACTTCTCATTGTCCACTTTGGTCATCTTGCATTTGGTGATATTCTGCTCCCAGGCGGCCGGTACATGCAACCAGGTGCCTTCACTCACCACGCCGGTGTGTATAAACACGTCGCCGGTGTAATTGTAGAGGGGGGATGAGGAAGATGCCTTGAACCAGATGGTCAGTTCCTTGTCGGCATCGGGCGCTGTGAGGCTCCAGGAGATCCCTTCTTTGATCACCACAGGTGGTTCAGGCTTTGGCTCCGGTACAGGAGGTACGGGTATCGGGTCATTGCCACAGGAAATGATACAGAGAGAGATCAGCAGCAGGGGAAGTGCTGTTTTGAGTGATATGGTGGTTCTTTTGTATATAATTTTCATATGATATTTATTTTTTTGACAGTCGCACTTCGCTGCTGCCAGTCCCTGCTTAATATATTTGTGATTAAACGTCTCCTTACTCCAAAATGAGTATCTCTTTGGGTGAGAGGGTAAGTGTCTCTTCCAGTGAGATGTTTCTACCGGAAATGAAATCAGTCCACTCGCGCTTGTTCATGATAGACTCACTATACCGGTCGAGGTTTATCTCCACATTGTTGGAAGTGCCATTCATAAAGACCAGCATACGCTTTTCGCCAAGATAGCGTTCATATGCGTACACCCCTTTTTGCAGTACGTAATGCTTCATGCCGCCACGGGCGATCACCTCGTTGTCCTGCCGCCAGTGGAGGAGCTTGCTGAGAAAATCGAATGCTTCATTCTGGATTTCGTCTCGTCCAGCTTGCTTGAAATGATCTACCTTATCGCCGGGCCATCCGCCCGGAACATCGAGGCGTATGTTACCATCGGACTTGCTCTTGTTTCCATGCATCAGCAACTCGGTACCATAATATATCTGCGGCGTGCCGGGCATGGTGAGCAGGAAAGTGATTGCCTGCTTCCAGCCGGAGAGCTCTTTGGGATACTCCTTCAGCAGGCGGTCGGTGTCGTGGTTGTCGAGAAAACGGAGCACATTGTAGATGTCGGGATAGATAAAATCGTAAGTCATGTGGTCGAAGATGCCATGCAGCCCCCCGTTCCATTCGGTGGTCTCTTCAAAGAAGGCAGCGTGGGAGAGTCCCATAAAGCGGAAGTCCATCACCGATTTCAATTTGGTGTTTTTGGGATTGATGACACTGTTCCGCTGCCAGAAGGCTGTGCCGATTGTGTTGTTGAGCCATGCTTCACCCACGATGTTGTAGTGGGGGTATTCCTTCTCCACAGCTTCAATCCAGTCGATCATCATGTCGTAATCGGCATAGGGGTAGGTATCTTGCCGGATGCCATCCACGCCTGAGTATTCGATCCACCAGATGCTGTTCTGGATCAGATATTTTGCTACATGACGATTGCGCTGATTCAGATCGGGCATGGTGGGTACGAACCAGCCGTCCACCATCTTGTCCTTGTCGTAATCCGATGCATAGGGATCGAAATACATCTCCTTCATGTGCGAGGTCTGCACGTATTCTTTCAGGTTGTTGAACCAGTCGGGCGATGGCACGTCCTTTACCCATGGGTGGTCGCTTCCGCAGTGGTTGAATATCATGTCCATCACCACCTTCATATCTTTGGCGTGGGTGTCTTCGATCAGCTTTTTATACTCTTCATTGGTCCCGAAGCGGGGATCCACCTTGTAATAGTCGGTCGTAGCATAACCGTGGTACGATCCGCCCTCCATGTCGTTCTCCAGTACCGGATTCAGCCAGATGGCCGTCACGCCCAGTTGCGAGAGATAGTTCAGGTGATTGGAAATTCCTTTCAGATCCCCTCCGTGCCGGGCGTTGGGGTCGTTGCGGTCGACTTTGTAGGGCATGCGCATTTGGATCTGATCATTCGACGTATCGCCATTTGCAAAGCGATCGGGCATAATCAGGTAAAGCACATCCGATGAATTGAAACTCTCTATATTCAGTCTGTCAGGATTCCGTTCTTTCAGCTCATATTGCAACGTGATGTTCTTTTTTCCGTTCGTGAACCGGATGTCAAATGTTTCGGGGATGCTGTTGGACAGATCAAGGTAGATGATCTGGTAGTTGGGACTCCCGAGTCTCACCACCTCTTTGATCCGCACATGCGCTGTATTCAGTTCCGGAGTATAAGCTGCAATATTTTCGCCCGACACCATCAGTTGCAGTTCGTTTTCCTGCATGCCGCTCCACCAGAAGGAGGGGTCGATTTGTATCTGTTGTGCCTGCGCGAGAGAGGTGACAATAAGGGATAGAAATAGGAATATTTTTCTCATTATGGGATGATTTGTGTGGATTGAGACAAAAAAGCACGGCATTCCTGCCGCGCTTTTTATTGTGAAGTTATTTATTGTTTTACCATCGTCGCCTTGTACTGTTTGGGGTCGGACAGATTGAGGGTGATGAGGTAAGTGCCTGCCTGCGCCACAGCGATGTTGTCGCCGCCGTAACCAAGATTATCCAATGCTCCGCCAAGGTTGATGTCCCAGCCGTTGTTTGCCCTGAACTTGAATTGTTTGGCATCGAGTGCGGTGGTCACCGACCACAGTTTGGTTGCCGGATCGTAGGTCATCGGTGTGGAATCGTTCCAGCTACCTGCAGTGGCATCGCCAATAAGACCCCATTCGGTTTTCACTGCGGAATAGGTGAATGGCGATCCGGAGAGGTCGGCTTTTAGCAGATAATAACCCGCACCCGATATCTTCAGGTTATCGCCACTGGTAGAAAGGGTGCCTCCTCCACCATCGCCGTAGTTGGTGCCGCTCCAGCTGGGTTCGGATGTGAATTTGAAATCGGTATTCGCATCCGGGAAGTTTGCATAACCTTCATATTTGAAGTCCAAATCACGGCTATAGAGCGTGGGCGCTGTGGCCGGGTTCCATCCCTGGTGGCTGCCGGGAACGTAAAGAGTGAGGTTCATCACGCCAATGATCTCGATGGTATAGGTATATTCCATCATGTTGAGCGTGATCTTCACCCATCCGGGTTCGGTTACCCGCATGGCCTGTGCGTCGACAACAATAAGGTCACCCTCGAGGGCGGTATTGCCATCCACCGGATTACCCAGTACGCCATCCCATGAAGCGGCATCCTTGGATGATTTGGGTACAATCTTAAAGTATCCCGGGTTCTCAACCAGGATGGAGAAATAGGGATCTTCGTACACATCCTTGCCGCTATGGCTGAACTTATAGGCATTCAGATCACCGATATTCCATTCGTTCATGCCTCCGATCAGGTAATATTCCGTTTCAATCAGCATCCCCACGGGAGTGATGCTGACAGGTCCGAAAACGGGACGCGCAGACAATTGCGCATTGGTGCCTCCATCCACCAAAATGGGTGTTGCACGCACGTATATGTCACGTGCAAAAGGAGCCTTTCCGTAGAAAGTCTTTACTGCTTCATTCAGATCGGTCGCTTTTACCGTTGCAGTGTTGTTTGCAGAAACAGAAGGGAGCTCTATCACATTGAGAAATTCGTTTGTGCTGGATACC
The DNA here is from genome assembly GCA_001768325.1 of Bacteroidetes bacterium GWC2_46_850. Classification (GTDB taxonomy): domain Bacteria; phylum Bacteroidota; class Bacteroidia; order Bacteroidales; family Dysgonomonadaceae; genus Proteiniphilum. The sequence goes on from MENQ01000012.1 coordinate 81,281, forward strand.
TCTACTTTGTATTTCAGAAAGGCACCTTCTGTTAATTGCGGGGTTGCGGTTGCTTTGACCACTTCCATGGCTTTTACACTGGTCAGGTCTGCATCGTTTAATATGACTGCAGAGGCTATCCCCGATCCCTGGACAAATGTAAATCCATCTGCCGATTGTATCGGTCCCTGTTCATTCACTACCGGCTCGGCAACGAATTGATTGGCATAGGGATCGTCGCACGCCACAAACGCTGTGCATACCAGCAGGAGGGTGGATATAAATGTAATTATGTTTTTCATCTTTTTATTTTTTAATGAACGTATAGGTTTTATCGATATCATTAAAGAATACCATGTAGGTGCCAGCTTTCACGGGGATATTTTTACCTCCCGCCGTGGCAATGCCATAGGGGAATGTTGCATCACCCCAGTTATCGCCCCAATCACTGTTGTAACGGAATTTACATTCGCTGTCGGCAGTGAAGGTGTATTCTGCATACCACATATGGTTGTTTACGGTTTGATAAGCGGTCATGGAAATATCGGGATTTCCTCCCCAATCGGTCATAGCACCCACCACACCCATGTTATTGAATAGCTTGGGCGTAATGGCGGTTTTTGTAATTGACACCTGGTTGGTGATGGAATTCAGCGTAACAATGTAATAACCACTTTCAGGAACCTTGAAGTTTGAGGAACCTCCGTCGTTGTGTACTGGGTTGTCTATACCATCTGCATCTTTGTTACCCCACTGTTCGCTCCAACCACCTACTACTCCGATCAGTTTGAATGTCTTGGATGCTTCGAAATAACCGGTGTATGAATAAATACCTTTCCCCTCTGCGTTGTACACACTTCCTTCCACCACACTTAAGGGAATCACGTTGGAACCGAGTCCGCCCGTACTGTTGTCCCATCCCATATAACCAATGATATAATAGGGACTTAAAATGGTAGCTTCCTTGTAGGTTTTCAGGTTTTCAATGTAGTAAGGTAAAACGTTCAGTTTAATAACGTTTGAAAGAAGCGGCTTCACCGTTGGTTCCGTTGTCAATGCATTCTTTGTGGCATTGCTGACAATAGCCTTCAGTCGCAGGTAAATGTCTTTCGATACACTCGGATTGGGCATTTCTCCCTGATACAAATCAAACAATGCCTTGTTCATCTCTTTCGTGTTGATGGCCACGTTTTCGCCCTGAACCGATGAGGGTAGTTCAATAAAAGTGCTCATGTTTTCATCGAACGAAACCTGCACATAGTAGGTTACGGCAGCTTTAAAGCCATAATCGGGCTGTGTGGTTACCAGAGCGTCCATGTTGGTGCCGTCATTTTCCTGCTCCAACACGTATGTGAAACCGGAATAACGGGTTTGGTTCAGCACATAGGTGAGTGATCCATTCTCTGCTGCAGGATTGATCACAGGCCCTAATTCCTCTTCAGCACATGATGACAGGAAAACCAACCCGACCATCCATAAGAGTATATTGTTCATTTTTTTCATACTTGTCTTCATTTTCTAGCGTTAGATTAATAACCCGTGTTTTGTTTCAGGTTTTCGTTCGAGTTCATGTCTGTCGACGGAATGGGGAACAAATTGTAGATTTCGCTGAATTTAGTACCCGACGGACTACCACCTTTCCAATCCCAGTTGTAATCTCCACCGCCATAATATCCATAACGAATCAGGTCGGTGCGACGATGACCTTCAAAGTAAAATTCACGTGCTTTCTCGTCTAAAATACGATCAAGATTGATCGTGGTAAAAATTGGTGCGTTGGCTCGGGTGCGCAAAGCGTTGATTGCTGTAAGGGCTGCATCATTGCTGCCTCCGGCACGCAGCGTTGCTTCTGCAAAAGTCAGGTAAGCTTCTGCAGCACGCAGGAAGGGGACATCCATATCGGGAAACTGCGTGTCGCCCGGTGAGGCACCGTCGGCTCTCGCGTTGTTGTATTTCATCACCGAGTAACCTTGTTTGAAAATTTCTACTTTTTGAATTTCCAGGGTGCGGTCGTTTGGATCTACAAAGAACAATGCTCTTTTGTCGGCTGCTCCCGTTGTTGTGGGTGTAACATACGCGTTGGCGGGAATATTGCCATCGGGGAAGAATTTCTTCACCAGCGTGGCACGGGCACGATTACCACCCCAACCTTCTGTGGAACCCCAGTTGGGCATTCCGCTGGTACGCGTGGATGCGATCAGGAACAAGGATGAACCCCAGCTTCTTGTTTTAATGCCGTCGGCTGCAATGGGAAGAATGATTTCCTGCGGAGCTTTGTTGACGTTGGAGCCGCTGTTGTCACCCATAAACAGGTGGGTATATTCGGGATTTAATTTGTAGGCTGAATCCATGACTTTTTTTGCATAGGTTGCTGCTTCACTCCATTTGGGCGTACCGGTATACACTTCTGCGTTCAGGTAAAGTCTTGATTTCAATAACCAGTTGGCTGCCTTGTCGGCACGATAGTAAGGAGCCTGTTTGGGATCATACATATCGGCCTCGCATTCAGTAAGTTCTTTTTCAACATAGTTGAAAAGATCGGCACGGCTGATCTGCTTCGGAGCCTCTGTAGCGACCACTTCGGTAAAAGGAACGTTGCCGAAGAAATCCATCAGGTAAAAATAGTTCAGTGCACGCATAAAACGTGTTTCGGCACGTTGTTTCACTGTTTTCTCATCGGTCATCCCCTCGGTTTGTTCCAGGAAATGGTTGCAAAGTGTCACATTGAAGTAGAAACGTCCGTAAACACCGGTGATCTGATCGTGAGACGACGACCATCGGTTGAAGTTCATTTCGGGAATACCCGGGTCTCCCCAGGAGCAGATTGCTTCGTCGGTTGTCAGTTCATTCAGGTTCCAGATGAGACGGACAAATGCTGATGTCCCTTCATCAATTCCGTCCACGTCTCCACGTCCTGCCGGACCTTCCTGTCCGGTAAGCGCCAGGGTTGCGTATATTTTTGCAAACACGCCGTCCTGTTCGAAAGTTTGTGTTACACTCGGGTCAATCGGTTCCACATCCAAATCGCTGATACACGATGTGGACACGCCCATGGCGAGCAAAACCAGGAGAACGGTCGTCTTATATTTTATATTCCAATGTTTCATATGATCTCTCTTTTTGATGGTTATTAAATTAAAACGTAAGGCTTAATCCCATGATAGATGTCATTGGGCGCGGATAAATATCGCGGTCTATGCCACCCCATACTTCAGGATCCAGCCCATCATATCTTGTCCATACAAACGGATTTTGAACGGTAAGATACAACCGTGCATTCGATAATCTTGCAGGCGCCAGATGGGTAAAGTTGTATCCGAGGGTGATATTGTCCATTCGAACGAATGAGGCTTCCTGCACGTAATAATCTGAGAAGTAGGAATTGGATAAACCCACAAAATTGGTTTCAAATGCCGAGACAGGCTTGTTTGAGAAAAAGCCTGAAGTGGACCAGACGCCGCCAATGCCGATATTTGCACCTCTTGCAGCTACGTCGTTGTATATATAATTACCAAAACTGGATCTCAGTGTAAAGCTCAGATCCACATGCTTATAGGAGAATCGGGATGAAAGACCCATCAGCACATCGCCTACAGGGCTGTGGAAGAAGTAGCGGTCGTCGTCGTTGATGGTACCGTCACCGTTTCTGTCAACGAAAAGTCCTTCAATGGGTTTCCCGCTGTTGTCGTAAACCTGTTCGTAGACATAGAACGAAGAAGCTGGAAATCCTACGGCGTGAGCCTGTATGTTGTTACCGGTTCCGGAGGAAATGTTGCCGGTTTCCACGACATAATCTTCCCTGTTGCCCGATGTGAGTTTGGTAATTTCATTGCTGTTATAGGTAGCATTATAACCCAGGTTCCAGGTGAAATCCTGGGTGCGGATTACATCGCCGTTTATCGAAAATTCAACGCCGGTATTCGTCATGGAGCCGATGTTGCTGACAACACGGTTTTTGAAGTTGGTGCCGGCAGGAATTTCGATGACATTGATCAAGTCGTCCGTATTTTTCTTGTAATAATCCACCGCTCCGGTGATCCGGTTATTCAGAAAACCAAAGTCTATTCCGGCGTTGTATGTGGTCGTTTCTTCCCATTTCAGATCCTTATTGTAGGCATCGGGACGATAGGTTGTCAGGTATTCATCGCCAATGGGATAATAAGCTCCGTCTATGTTTTCGGAATAAACGGGGATGTAGGGATAATCACCCTGTAAAATGTTCTGCTGTCCTGTAATACCGTAACCAAGTCTGAGTTTCAGATCGGAAAACAGGCGCTGACCTTCCATAAAGCCTTCTTCGTTAATTTTCCAGGCAAAAGCAAACGAGGGGAAGAGACTCCAGCGATTCTCTTTGGAGAAGCGTGAGCTTCCGTCGTTTCTCACCGTTGCAGTAAACAGATATTTGTTGGCCAAGTTATAGTTCAAACGGCCAAAGAAAGATACCAGATAATTCTCGCTTTTCCACTCTCTGTTCATGGGCAGATATCCGTCCAGACCGATGTAGTCGTTACTACCTTCCCGGTAAAAATGTTGCCATTCATATCCGGCCATGATATCAAGGTTGTGCATCTCGTTGAAATCCTTGGTGTACTGCATGTAATAGTTCAACGATTTGTTGGTTTTGTAAATCTGTTCCCAACCGGTGCGTCCGTGTGGATGATCCTGTGCGTTGGCTTTGTCTACATACAAATCCTGTTTTCCGTCGGAGAGGTCGATGCCCAATCCCAGGTGTGCACGCATATCGGGTAGGAAATGGAAACGATAGTCGATGTCGGCACTACCGATAAAGTTTTTCGCGGCGGATGTTTCCTCTTTTAAATTAAGTGTTGCCAGCGGGTTCCTTACAGCCAGTGTGTTGAAGTTGTTTTGTGGAACTCCTTCTTTTTCGGTAGTGGTGTGCCACTGGAAGTAACCACCGAAAAGATTGCGGTAAACTGCTTCGTTCGACATGACGGGCTGCGTGGGGTCCATTGCTGCGGCAGAGCCCACGGCGCCCGTATCGGCATACCGGTTTGTAATGTACATCCCCTTGGCATTCAGATTCATCTTTAAATGGTCGTCCAGCAACGAGGGACTCAGGTTGAGGGAGCCCGTGATGCGGTTAAATTCCGAGGTCCTGAGAATGCCGTTCTGGTGTGTATAACCCACCGAAGCACGGTAAGGCATGTTTTTTAATCCGCCCAGAATGCTGATGTTGTGGTCTGTGCTTGCGCCGACCTGATAAATTTTGCTTTGCCAGTCGGTATTGGCATTTCCCAATTTGCTGACAGCTTCGTCGTTTACGCCTGCATATAAATCAGTTACATAACTGCGGAATTGATCGGCAGACCAGACATCAATGGTCTTCTTCACATTGCTCAACGACATGTTACCTTCATACTGAATGGTGGGCTTACTTCCAGCACGTCCCTTTTTCGTGGTGATGATGATGACGCCGTTCGATGCGCGTGATCCATAGATGGCTGTAGCTGACGCGTCTTTCAAAACGGTAAAGGTCTCAATGTCGTTCGGGTTTACCATACTCAACGGGTTGGCCACACCTTTGATTCCATCGTTGTCCATTGCCAGTCCATCGATCACGATTAACGGATCGTTGCTTGCTGAAAGTGAAGAACCTCCCCTGATGCGGATTGTTGAGCCACCCCCTGGAGTACCACCGCTGGAAACGACGTTCACACCGGCGATTTTACCGGTCATCATATCCTGGGCATTGGTTACAAGTCCTTTGTTGATGTTGTCGGGTTTGATTGCTGTAACTGACCCTGTAGCGTCATCTTTTCTGACTGTTCCATAACCAATTACCACCAATTCTTCAAGCATCTCGGTGTCTTCCTGCATCACGATGAGCACGGAGGTTCGATTGTTGACGGGAATGGTTTGCGGTTTGTAACCGATGTAACTCACTTCCAGTACGCCGTCGGCCGGAACCCGAAGCTCAAAGTTACCGTCGTAATCGGTCACCGTTCCGGTGGAAGTTCCTTGTAACAGAATGTTGACGCCGATAAGCGGTTCGCCGGCAACATCTGTGATGCTTCCCCTTACATTTATCGGCGCACCGGTCTGGGCACTGGCCGACAAAATCATCAGCATTCCGAATAACACTGTTATCAGGAAAACTCTACTGCTTTTTCTAAATTTTACATACATGTTGTTAACGTTATAAGATTAACTGATTAATACTCTCTTCATCATCATGACACAAAAAGGAATCGAATAAATCAATGAAAGGTTAATTTTCATTTGATTTATTTAATTCACTCCGCATACAAAGTTAGAATATCAAAAATGGTATGGTATTGAAAAAGGTGTAATTAACCTCGTTTGACCGTGCAAACGTTTGCATTTTTTCGGGAATAAAAAATGCAATATCAATCAGTTAGCAGATGGGGCGATAAAATGGAAATTAGACACGACCAGCTTCTTATCTCTTTCTTTTTGTGGCAACGATCCTTCTGAGTCTCATCAGAAAACGCTTACTGGGTTTACTTTTTAAATAGGTCTCGATGTGGCGTGCCCGCTTTTCTTCGAGAATCTGGTCTATTTCGATGAGGATACCCGACTCTTCCACCTGTCCGAATTCGTCGTTGATGGCAGTGCCAAAAAAACGCATGGTGGGCGACAGGCTCATGTAAGCATTGATGAGCGGTGGAATGTTGTAACCCAGCGCACGTACTTCGCGGTTGAGAATTTTATAGTCTTCTTTGAAATTGCGGCCATGGAAAAGCTGTTTCATTTTCCCGAAGTCGGTATCCGTCACCAGTGGTTCGATGGGTGTGACCATCTGTTTTGTATCGGGGAAATGTTTGTTCAGGAAATAGAGAATCATATTGCGGGCATCCTTGTTGTAGGTGCCATACATGGTTACCTTGCCAAAGAAGTAGCGGATATCGGGATCGATGACGGTCAGTGCTCCCAGACCGTCCCAGAGATTATCGAGTGCGAAGATTCCCTTTCTTCCCAACAGAGTCGACTGATATTCGAGAGAGACAAAAGACCGTCCCAGTTCCACGGTGTAGGGCAGATATTCATGGATAAATTCCTGTGAAAAATTTAACAGGTGGGCGGTAGCCAGCATCGGTTTTCCCTGTTCATCGAACTCCACATCAGAACCGTATATAAAACGATATCCGCCCAGTATTTCCTCATTTTCAGGATCCCAGACGATTAGCTGCCGGTAAGGAATCTCCATGGTGTCATATTTGTCGATGTCGGCCTCCAGTCCCGTACCACCACCGTAGTGACGGAATGCGATTTCGCGCAGCCGACCTACCTCGCGCATCAGATTGGGCGAGTCGTGTGCGGTGAAAACATATATCTCGTTGTTGGCCTTGTTGGTGCTCCTGACCCTTTTCTGTACGGTTAGTTCGCTTTTTATCAGTTCCTTGGATACCGGTTCTATGATCTTTTCCATTCTTTTATCGTTTGAAGATAAACATCATTTCAATGTATAAACCACATCTTTTACATATTGCGCCCATTCCTGCGGAGTCTTTGACTTGTTGAATGTCTGCCAGGGTATAGGTTTGCCGAAAGTGATGGTAAACTCGCGATGACTGTTTTTGAACATCTCATCGGGTAGCCGGATTAATTCAATATTGAATTTCAGTCCGGATGCTTTGCGAAAATTGGCAAAATTGTAAAAGAAATTGGAGTTCCTGCCTTCAAAATGTACGGGTATGATGTCTCTTTGAAACTCTACTGACTTGATGATAAAGCTCTTCATCCATTCCAGATCGATGATCTTTCCTTTTATTTTACGGGAACATAAACCTGCAGGAAAGGTGATAACCTGATTATCGGACGCATAGGCGTCGTTAATGGCTTTGGCCGATTCCTTGGCTTGGGCGCCGTATTTGTTGATGGGTACAAAAATCGGTTTCAGTGGATCGATAAAATACAATACATCGTTTACGAGATACTTGATCTTTCCGTCGTATTTCTCACCCAGAAAGGCCGAGAGGCAAATGCCATCCAGCCCGCCAAGCGGATGGTTAGAAGCGAAGGTGAATTTCCCCTGTTCAGGAATATTCTCTTCACCATGTATCTTTAATCGCAAATGGAACTCTTTATCCACCAGAGCATGCATGAAGTCAACACCTTCCAATCCCTGGTTTCGTGAAAGAATTCCATTGATATCATCCTGGTGCAGTGTTCGCTTGAGATAATTAATCAGAAACCGGGGAATTATGTGGTAATGCTTTGATGCCTTGGCTTTTAAAATATTGTCCACATCAATCCTGAATCCATTCTGTTGGCTCATTGTATTTTTCCTCTACTTCTAATACGTCGCAAATGTACAAAAAATCGTGAACGCATTGGATATGATTGACCAAATTTCTTTATTTACAATCACAAACCCACTAATATCCGATTTCTGGATAATGATAATATGCACTAAAATAGCAAGTTATGATATCTTTTTTGGTTGTTGATAACTTTTTGGTAAAATATTGTGTGGAAATGTGGGGGAAAGTGGTTTATTTTGTACTTTTACAGCGTGAATGGTTCTATCCGTTTGAAATTGATAGAGAAATGTTGCAGTTTCTGGGAAATATGGAAGCCAAGGCCGATGCAAAGGGTCGAATTTTTGTGCCGGCAATATTTCGCAAGCGCTTGCAGTGCGAAGGTGAGGAGTTTTTGGTGCTTCGAAAAGATATTTTTCAGGAATGTCTGGTGTTGTATCCGGGAAGTGTCTGGGAAAAAGAGATTGAAATACTTCGGAGCCGGTTGAACAAGTGGAACCGGGAACAGCAGCAAATCTTCCGTCAGTTTGTGTTGGACGCCGAAAGGCTTGAGATGGATGCGAGCGGGCGTATACTCATACCAAAACGTTATCTGCAGATGGCTTCCATCGGTTCAGATGTCCGCTTCCTCGGTGTAGATGAAACCATTGAGATTTGGTCAAAAGAAAAACTGGAGCAACCCCTGGTTGATCCCGGAGAATTTTCTTCTGCCTTACAGCAGTTGATGGCGCACTTCCCTTAATTTTCAGGGCTATGGTAAATAACGGCAGTCAGATGGCATATCATATTCCGGCTTTGCTCAATGAAAGCATCGACGGGTTGGGTATCCGTCCCTCCGGCGTGTATGTAGATGTCACTTTTGGTGGGGGTGGTCATTCCCGTGAAATCTTGCGCCGATTAAATAAAAACGGGCGCCTCATTGCTTTCGACCAGGATGAGGATGCGATATTGAACGCCATCGGCGATCCCCGCTTCACATTCGTAAGAAGTAATTTCCGGTTTTTGAAGAATTTCCTTCGTTACCTGGGTGCCGATGAAGTGGATGGGGTGCTGGCCGACCTGGGTGTGTCGTCGCATCACTTTGACGACGCGGGACGCGGCTTTTCATTTCGTTTTAATGGAGATCTGGATATGCGCATGAACCGCAGTGCCCAGAAAAGTGCAGCTGATATTCTCAATGAATATCCGGAAGACAAATTGTGTGATACCTTCTTAAAATATGGAGAACTCAGGAACGCGCACAGGATAGCTTCCGCAGTTGTTGCATACAGGCAGACGAAGAAGATAGCAGTGACAAATGACTTGCTTGCTATTCTGGAGCCGTTTGCCTACAAGGATCGGGAGAAGAAAATACTGGCACAGGCTTTTCAGGCTCTCCGCATTGAAGTAAACGGTGAAATGGAGGCACTGACGGAAATGCTCACACAAGCACTTCAGGTGCTGAAACCGGGAGGGCGGTTGAGCGTCATCTCCTATCACTCGCTGGAAGATCGCCTGGTGAAGAACTTTTTCAGAACAGGCAACTTTGAGGGAATATTGAAACGGGATTTTTATGGCAACATAGAAACTCCTTTCGAACAGGTCAACCGCAAAGTGATTGTGCCTGCAGAAGAGGAACAACAGCAAAACCCACGGTCGCGAAGTGCCAAGCTGCGCATTGCAGAGAAAAAGGAAAACGCTGACAGCTGAACGCTAAAATATGAAACTGAAGTTCGATAACATACGCAAATCGTTTGTCCATGTTTTTGGAGGAAGTGTTCTCACTGAGAACTACTTCCTCAAGAACATGCGGTTCATCATTGCGATTGTGGCGATTATGTTTCTGTTTATCGGACATCGCTATAAGGTATTGCAGAAAATGTCGGAGATTGAGCGCCTGGAGCAGGTGCTGAAAGATGCAAAATATGAGTCACTCACCATCTCTTCCAGCTTGACTGAGGCAAGCAGGCAGGGAGAAATTGAACGACGGGTGGCAGAGGCGGGACTGGAGCTGAAGGTGACCAGTGAACCGATATATTATCTCAATAAAAAGGAGAAAGATTAGCATGAAAGACCAGGCGGCGGGCCCGTAATGCTTAAATCCGAAAAAAATGCAGGAACAGAAAAGAAGAGATAAGAAAGGTGTTTTGGGACGATACGGTCTGATCGTGGCCCTATTGATGTTTTTAGCCGTGGCGATCATTTTCAAGGCTGCCCAAATTGTATTTACTACCGAAGGAAAGAAATGGCGCGAAGTGGGCGTAAAAGAAACGGTCATCAAGGACCGGGTAATCCTGCCCAAACGGGGAAATATCTATACGCACGACGGCAAACTGCTTGCCACGACCGAACCGTTATATAGCATTTATATGGACTTCTGGGCTGGCGGTATGGAAAAAGATACGCTTGATAAGTACGTAGGTGACCTTTCTGTGGCGCTGTCTAAAAAATTCCCCGACCGTTCGGCCGCACAATACAAGAGTGTGATCATGAACGGGTGGATGATGCGGGAAAAAGAGGAACGGGAGATCCGGGAAAATCAGGCAAGGGGATCAGACAAAAAAGTAGCCATTCGTTCCCGTTATGTGAAAATACTGCGACGGGACATTTCCTATGTCGAACTGAAAGAGATCCGTACTTATCCCTTCTGGAACCAACGTTCAAACCGTAGCGGACTGATTGCCGAAGAGCGGAATGCACGCAAGAAACCTTTCGGAAACCTGGCAACCCGCACCGTCGGAAATGTATATAAGGATTTGGAGAAGGGAGGAGCCAGCGGCCTCGAGCTGAAATATGATTCGCTGTTGAGTGGTGTTCCGGGTGTAAAATTCAGGCAGAAGATTCAAGGAAAGTGGATGGACGTAGTGGAAAAGCCTGCGGAAGAGGGTTGGGATATTGTCACGACCATTGATGCGGATATCCAGGATATTGCGGAACGTTCCCTGCGTGACAAGCTGGTGGAGACCGAAGCAGAGTCAGGTACCGCCATCATCATGGAGGTGCAGAGCGGCGAGATCAAAGGAATTGTGAACCTCGACAGGTTGACAAGTGGCGATTATGCCGAAGGAAATCCCAATGCATTTTCATATATGAATGAGCCGGGATCTACCTTTAAAACGGTGACGGCCATGGTGGCGCTCGACGATGGTGTGGTGACTCCCACCGACTCTTTTTACGTGGGCAACGGCCTCTTTCAGTATAACAAAAGATGGGTGCGTGATCATTACTGGCGTCGGGGACAAAATAGAGGCTTTCTCACGGTAGCAGAGGGTATCGCCATCTCCTCAAACGTGGTAATGAGCAAAATTGTATTGAAGGGATACGAAAACAACCCCGCCAAATATGTGGAAGGCATAGACCGGATCGGCCTGAGAAAACAACTGAAGTGGGATGTGCCGCTCAACGGAATTGAAGGAACATCCTCCATCCGTTTTCCAGATGATAAAACCAACTATTGGTCCAGGACAACACTCCCGTGGATGTCGTTCGGCTACGAAACGAAGATTCCGCCCATCTATATGCTGATGTTTTATAATGGCATCGCCAATGGCGGCAACATGATCAAGCCTTTTATCGCCAAACAATTTGTGAAAGATGGTAAAGTTACCAGGGAGATGGAGGCGGAAGTGATCAACCCGAAGATGTGCAAGGAGACAACATTGCAGCAAATACAGGAGATGCTGGTGGGTGTCGTTGAAGAAGGAACAGCCAAGGTGGTGGGCTCTGATTATTTCCCCATTGCAGGGAAGACGGGTACCGCACAAATAGCTTCGGGTGGCGGGTACGGCGGATATTATGTCTCCTTTTGCGGATATTTCCCTGCCGACAAGCCGATGTACACCATATTTGTGGGTCTGAGAAAACCAAAAGGGGTACCCTCGGGTGGCGGTATGGCCGGCATGGTATTCAAAAACATTGCCGAACAGACCTATGTGCGAAAAGTGCAACTCACCGTGGAGGACTGCAAAATAGATTCCACCCTGCAAAAAGAACCTGTCATAAAGCACGGTAACTGGAAACAGAATCAGAAACTGCTTACCCTGTTGAATTATCCTGTCAGCAAACCGGATGAAGCAACCGATTGGGTGAAGATGACACAGGATAGTCTGGTTTATCAGCCACAGACCCTGACATTAAACAGGTCGCTGATCCCTGATGTGCGTGGTATGGGAGCTAGGGATGCCGTATACCTGCTGGAGAAAATGGGACTCAGGACAAACCTGACCGGAGCCGGAAAAGTTGTATCCCAATCATTCACACCGGGTCAGAAATTGGTAAGAGGAACAACCATCACCATCACATTACAATAGCGTATGAAACTACAAGAATTAATAGAAAAATGCCGTGTCGTTGCTTTTCGTGGCAACGAAGAGGTGGAAGTAACCGGCATTACTTCCGACTCGCGCACCGTGACGCAGGGCTCCCTGTTTATCGCGGTAGAAGGAATATGTACCGATGGTCATGCCTACATCGGGAAAGCAATTGAACAGGAAGCGGCTGTGGTGGTGTATGATAAGCCGATGATTGAAGAATATTTCTCCAGGGTTACCTATGTACAGGTCGAAGACAGCACACAGGCGCTTGCCCTTATAGCCGCGCAGTGGTTCGGAAATCCTTCGGAAGAGCTGCAGCTGGTGGGCGTGACCGGCACCAATGGTAAGACCACCATTGCCACCTTGCTCTACAAAGCGTTCCGCAACCTTGGATATCCTGCCGGACTACTTTCCACGGTGGCCAATTTTGTGAACGACGAGCGTTATGCTACCACACACACCACTGTGGATCCCATCACACTGAACGCATATCTCCGGATGATGGTGGATGCCGGATGTGGACATGCCTTTATGGAAGTAAGCTCCCATGCCATCCATCAGAAGCGGATCCATGGACTTCGTTTTGCGGGCGGCATCTTTACCAACCTCACCCAGGATCATCTCGATTATCACAAGAATATGCTGGAGTACCGGAATGTGAAGAAGTCGTTTTTCGATAATCTTCCTTCCGACGCCTTTGCACTCACCAATGCCGACGATAAAAATGGTGGCGTGATGTTGCAGAACTGCAAAGCCAGAAAATTTTCCTACTCTGTGACGGGAATTGCCGATTTTAAGGCCCGCATCTTCGAGAAACATTTCGACGGTACCGATATTGAAATTAACGGCAGAGAGCTTTCGGTGCAGTTTGTGGGTGTTTTTAACGTCTATAATCTCCTGGCCGTGTACGGTACGGGCGCTTTGCTCGGACTTGATCAGGAAGAACTGCTTCGGGTTCTTTCTCTCTTAAGCCCCGTGGCCGGTCGTTTTCAGACGATGCGTTCACCCAAAGCTTATACGGCAATTGTTGACTACGCACATACGCCCGATGCGCTGACCAATGTGTTGAACGCCATTCACGAAGTGCTCAACAACAAGGGGCACATCATCACAGTTGTAGGTTGCGGTGGCAACCGCGACAGGACAAAACGTCCGCTCATGGCGCGTGAAGCGGTGAACCTCAGCGATAAGGTAGTGTTCACCTCCGATAATCCGCGGTTTGAAGAACCAGCCGATATCCTGCAGGATATGCTCGACGGACTTACCCAGGAGCAGAGAGAGGGTGCACTCACCATCACGGAAAGGCGCGAAGCCATCAAAACAGCCTGTCTTCTGGCACAGCCCGGAGATGTAATTCTCATTGCCGGGAAAGGACATGAAGATTATCAGGAAGTAAAAGGTGTGAAGCACCATTTCGACGACGGGGAAGAGGTACAAAAAATATTTGATGCACAGCGTCAGGCCTGATTTGTAATAAAAAGATTGAATCGATGTTATATTATTTTTTTGAGTATTTAGACAAACTTGATGTCCCCGGAGCAGGCATGTTTCAATACGTGATGTTCCGCTCAGCCATGGCGGTAGTTTTTTCGCTACTGATCGGCATATTTGTCGGGAAGAAGATCATCGGGAAGCTCCAACAGAAACAGATCGGAGAAACCATTCGCAATCTCGACCTGGAAGGACAGTACAGCAAGCGCGGAACACCTACCATGGGGGGAGTCATTATTATTCTCTCCATTCTTGTCTCTACCCTGCTCTTCGGGAAGTTGGAAAACATCTATATCATCCTGATGCTCGTCAGTACGGTATGGCTGGGAATGCTTGGCTTTGCAGATGATTATATCAAGGTGTTCAAAAAAGATAAAGAGGGACTGAAAGGAAAATTCAAAATTGTGGCACAGGTCGGACTGGGACTCATTGTGGGGTTGACCATGTATTTCAGTCCCGACATTGTGGTGCGGGAAAATATGGAGATACGGGTGAATAATGTAATTGAAGAAGTCACCTACCAAACCGAAGATGTGAAAACCACCAGCACCACCATTCCCTTTATGAAGAATAACAACTTCGACTATAAATGGCTCGTAAACTGGATGGGCGACTATGCCGACGAGGCTGTGTGGGTTGTCCTTATCCTGGTGGTCATCCTTATTGTGACGGCAGTGTCGAACAGTGCCAACCTGACGGACGGGCTGGACGGACTCACGTCGGGTTCCTCGGCCATCATCGGGGTGGCATTGGGTATCCTGGCTTATGTGTCGGGACGTGTGGACTTTGCGTCTTACCTCAATATCATGCACATCCCCGGGGGAGACGAACTGATGGTATTTGCCTCCGCCTTCGTGGGAGCCTGTGTGGGTTTTCTCTGGTATAACGCATATCCGGCACAGGTGTTTATGGGCGATACGGGGAGCCTCACCCTGGGAGGAATCATTGGTGTGTTTGCTGTGCTTATTCACAAAGAGTTGCTGCTGCCCATCCTGTGCGGTGTCTTCTTCGTGGAGGCCTTGTCGGTCATAGCGCAGGTGACATACTTTAAATATACAAAGAAGAAATATGGTGTCGGCAGGCGCATCTTCAAGATGACACCGCTGCATCATCATTACCAGAAGCCTGGTGATGGAAGTATCAATGCTTTGATCCAGAAGCCTTTTGCTCCGCTTGCCGAGCCCAAGATCGTAAATCGCTTCTGGCTGGTGGGAATGATCCTGGCAGTGCTGACGCTGGCGACACTCAAGATGAGATAGTGGCAAACCTGCATAAAGGTAGATAAACGATGAAAGGTAAATTAATAGTTGTACTCGGTGGGGGTGAAAGTGGCGTTGGATCTGCCATTCTTGCCCAAAAACAGGGATTTGACGTATTTCTTTCCGACAGCGGTTCCATCGGCGAGGTGTATCGTGAGACATTGAATGCTTACGGAATAGAATTCGAAGAAAACGGCCATACTGAAGAACGCGTACTCCGGGCCGATGAGATTGTAAAGAGTCCAGGAATACCAGATACGGCTCCCTTGATGTGGAAAGTGCGGGATGCTTCGATTCATGTAATCTCCGAGATTGAATTCGCAGGTCGCTATACCGATGCGAAGATGATCTGCATTACGGGAAGCAACGGCAAAACAACAACGACCAGCCTTATCTACCACATCCTGCAATCGGCGGGGTTAAACGTGGGATTGGCGGGAAACATCGGGAAGAGTTTCGCCCGGCAGGTGGCCGAGGAACATTATGATTATTACGTGCTGGAGTTAAGCAGTTTTCAACTGGAAGGGGTTTATGATTTCAGGGCCGATATTGCGGTGTTGCTGAACATCACTCCCGATCATCTCGATCGGTATGATCATGATATGCAGCACTATGTCGATGCTAAGATGCGGATCATCCGCAATCAGAGAATGCAGGATGCGTTTATTTACTGGATCGATGATCCTGTCGTCAACAGGGAGATTGAAAAACTGCGACCGGGCGTTACCCTGTATCCTTTTGGAGAACAGAAGATGAAAAATACCATAGCGTATACTGAAAATGGGAAATTAATCATTCAGACAAAAGAAAGGGAATTCACGATGGAACTGGAATTACTGGCCCTGGAGGGCTTGCACAATGTGTATAACTCATTGGCGTCGGGCATAGTGGCTAAGCTGATGGACATCAGCGACGAACAGTTACGCACATCGCTGTCCGACTTTAAAGGGGTGCCACACAGGCTCGAAAAGGTGGCCACCATACGCGGCGTACAGTACATTAATGACTCAAAAGCCACCAACGTGAACTCCTGCTGGTATGCACTGCAGAGCATGCGCGCCAAAACGGTGCTGATACTGGGTGGTACCGACAAAGGGAATGATTACAGCGAGATTGAAGATCTGGTACGATCAAAGGCCAGGGCATTGATCTTTCTCGGAAAAGATAACAGCAAACTACACGCTTTCTTCGATGGAAAGATCCCCCTGATACGGGAAGCAGGTTCCATGAAAGAAGCAGTGGACACTGCCTATCAACTGGCAGAAAAGGGAGATGCGGTATTGCTCTCACCCTGCTGTGCCAGCTTCGACCTGTTCAAAAATTACGAGGACCGGGGCGACCAGTTTAAAGAATGTGTGAGACGGCTGTGATAAGCCAATATGCCAATGTGATAATGTGCAATATGCCAATGTGAAAATTTGAGATGGACAATATGGGGAACGATATCAATCATATAAATGATCCGACACTCCCGCAGGAGATGGCGGAACCAGGTACAGCGATAAAGGATTTTGGGAAAAAAATCTTTCAGGGTGACAAAGTGATCTGGTCGGTGTTTATCATCCTCTGCGTGATTTCGCTGGTGGAGATATTCAGCGCAACCAGTACAATCGTTTACCGGCAACAAAATATGTGGGGGCCTATTCTGCGGCACACCATGTTTTTAATTGGGGGCGTGGGTATGATCCTGCTTATACACAATATTCCATACCGCTATTTCTCCCTGCTGATCTTCGTGCTGCTGGGCGCTATTGTGCTGCTTGTGCTGACTCCCTTTATCGGCACCAGCATCAACGGTGCCGAACGTTGGATTTCTTTCCTGGGAATCACCATCCAGCCGTCTGAAATTGCCAAGATATCGCTGATGGGTACCATCGCCTTTCTGTTGAGCAAACAAAACGGAGCCAACGACGGGTTGCTGTTCAAGTGGATGATTGGTCTGATGGTGGTTGTATGCGGCATCATCGCCATGGATAACCTTTCTACAGCATTGTTGTTATTTGGAGTGTGTTATCTCCTGATGTTTATTGGCAATGTGAAACTGGTGAGACTGCTGAAAGTGGCCGGAGCCGGAATAGCCCTGGTACTACTGGTTGTACTTTTGTTGAATGTCATTCCCGAAAGCTGGACCGACTCCGGTCCTCTGAATCGTCTGGGTACATGGCAGAACCGCATCGCCAATTTTGGCGGAGGGAAAGATTTGACGGAAGAAGATTATTATACCATCACCGATGATAACTACCAGGTGGCCCATGCCAAGATTGCCATCGCCAATGGCGGACTGCTGGGTGTCTTCCCGGGAAACAGTACCGAACGGGATTTTCTTCCGCAGGCTTATTCCGATTTTATCTATGCCATCATCATAGAAGAAATGGGTATGCTGGGTGGGCTTTTTGTCCTTCTGCTCTATGTGATCCTGCTGATTCGCTCGGGGATGATTGCCCGGAAAACCGATAAGATGTTTCCAAAATATCTTGTGCTGGGATCGGCACTGATGCTCTCCACCCAGGCTTTTATTAATATGGCAGTTGCTGTAAGCCTGTTTCCTGTCACCGGACAGCCACTGCCTCTGATCAGTCGCGGCGGTACATCCACCCTGATTACCTGCGCCTATTTCGGACTAATCCTGAGTGCCGACCGCTTTGGTATCGGCAAAAAGAAAAAGGATGATGTGTCAGTGCAGAGCGACAGCGGTCACAATGAAGCGGATGATGACACCGGCTATGGAACATCCGACGACATCGAACCAACAGAGCCGATTAATAAACTGGAAGACAAAGTGGAATTTGAAATTTATCAGGTATGAAGGTAATAGTCAGTGGAGGAGGAACCGGAGGCCATATTTTTCCGGCTATATCCATCGCCAATGCGATCAGGGACCGTTGGGAAGATGCGGAGATATTGTTTGTGGGTGCCGAAGACCGCATGGAGATGGAGCGGGTGCCTGCAGCGGGTTATCGGATCATCGGATTGCCTGTGGCGGGGTTCGACCGGAAGAATCTGCTGAAGAATATCCCGGTGGCTTTCAAGCTGCTCAGAAGCATGCAGAAAGCAAGAAAGATCATCGATGATTTTAAACCCGATATCGCTGTAGGGGTCGGTGGTTATGCCAGCGGCCCCATACTGAAGGCGGCCTCTGCGAAAGGAGTGCCCACCCTGCTTCAGGAACAGAACTCCTATGCGGGAGTCACCAACAAGCTACTGGCACAAAAGGCAGCGGTGATCTGTGTGGCATATGAGGGAATGGAAAAGTTCTTTCCAAAAGAGAAGATCGTGCTCACCGGTAATCCTTGCCGGCAGGATCTGTTGATCTCTAAGGAGAATAGACAAAATGGATATGCTCACTTTCAACTTGATCCCAACAAGCGCACCATCCTGATGCTGGGAGGAAGCCTGGGGGCACGCACACTCAACAAAAGCATTGTGGATGCCTTCACTAAACTGGCAGCGGACGATGTGCAGGTAATCTGGCAAAGCGGTAGATATTACTACAAAGAGATGCAACAACTGCAGGAAGCAGGAAAGATTCCTCCCAATGTGAAGCTTTTCGATTTTGTGAATCGGATGGATTACGCCTATTCGGTGTCCGACCTGGTGATTTCACGTGCCGGTGCCGGTTCCATCTCAGAATTCAGCCTGCTTGGAAAGGCGGTCGTGCTGGTGCCTTCTCCCAACGTGGCGGAAGATCACCAGACAAAAAACGCGCAGGCATTGGTAAGCAAAGAGGCGGCTGTCATGGTCTCCGATGTGCTGGCACCTGCCTTGTTGTTCGATGTGGTACTATCACTCGTTCATAACGAGACACAACTGACGAACCTGAGTCGGAACATCGCACAACTGGCGCAACATGATTCGGCCAATCGAATTGTGGATGAGATTGAAAAAATTGTGGTTGTATGAATTACGAATCGGTTTATTTTATCGGTATCGGCGGCATTGGCATGAGCAATCTTGCCCGTTATTTTCTTTCAAAAGGAAAGAGGGTAGGAGGGTATGACCGTACGGAGACGCCGCTCACCCAGGCACTGCAAAAGGAAGGTGCCTTTGTCCATTATGAGGATGCTGTGCAAGCGCTTCCCGCTTCTTTTACCAACGACAAGGAGAAAACGCTCGTGGTATACACGCCTGCAGTGCCAGCGACGCATGGGGAATTGGTCTTCTTCAGTGAACAGGGATTCACCATCATGAAACGGGCACAAGTACTGGGAGAGATCACCAAAACGAGCGATGCCATCTGTGTGGCAGGAACGCATGGCAAGACAACCGTCTCAAGCATGACAGCTCATCTGCTGCGTCAGTCGCATGTAGATTGTAACGCCTTCCTGGGGGGTATTCTGAAGAATTATGACAGCAACCTGCTGCTTTCCGATAAGAGCAACATCACCGTCGCGGAAGCGGATGAATATGACCGCTCATTTCATTGGTTGCGCCCCTGGATAGCGATCATTACCTCTGCCGACCCCGATCACCTGGATATTTACGGCACGGAAGAGGCATACCGCGAAAGTTTTGAAAAGTTTACGTCCCTTATTCGTCCCCACGGTTATCTGATCATGAAAAAGGGAGCTCCCGTCACGCCACAGATCGACGAGACGGTTACTGTCATGACTTACGGCGAGGAGGAGGGTGATTATCACGCGGAGAATATCCGGATTGGTGGCGGAGAGATCCTGTTCGATTTTGTGTCTCCGGAAAAGAAAATTACCGATATCCTGTTGGGAGTGCCGGTGAAGATAAATATTGAAAACGCTGTGGCAGCCATCGCTGCGGCAATGAGGTGCGGCGTCACCGACGAGGAGATCCGTCATGCCATGCATACCTTTGGCGGAGCAAAAAGACGGTTCGATTTTCACATCAAATCGCAGAAAATTGTTTTTATCGATGATTATGCACATCATCCACAGGAGCTGTCCGCGGCCATCCATTCTATCAAAGCACTCTATCCCGACAGAAAGGTAACCGGTATTTTTCAGCCGCATCTCTACACACGTACCCGTGATTTTGCTGATGATTTCGGACATAGCCTCTCCCAGCTGGACGAGGTGATTCTGCTGGATATCTATCCGGCGAGGGAGGAACCTATCCCGGGCGTTTCGTCGCAGATCATCTTCGAAGGGATTACTTCACCCGAGAAGGTGTTGTGCCGGAAAGATAAGCTGCTGGAATTCCTCCGCCACAAGCCGCTTGAGGTGCTTGTAACCTTTGGTGCAGGAGATATCGACCGGTTGCTTCCCGATATTGAAAACCTGTTGAGGGAGAAGTACGGAGTGAATGATTAATGTTTGTATCTTTGTGTAATCAAACCAAACAGATGACAACTTGAAAAAAATCCTTCTCATATTGACGGCAGTTGTGGTAATGGGATATCTGATCTTTTCGGCTTCCTATTTCAGGGATTCATCGCGCGACAATGTGTGTGAACGTTTTGAGGTGGTCATCAAGGATAGCAGTCGTACCCGCTTTGTTGAAACGCAGGATATTGTGAATCTGGTGAAGCGTTATGATCTCTATCCTGTGGGTAGGAAATTCGGTGAGATCAACACACTGGCCATACGCGATACCATTCTTTCCAACCGTTTGGTGGAGTCGGCCGAGGTGTTCACCACGGCCGGTGGCTCCATCGTAGCATCCATTCGTCAACGGGAACCGGTATTAAGGGTTATTTCAAATAATAGGGGTAGTTTCTATATCGACAAAGATCGTCGTATTATGCCGCTCTCATCGAACTTTGCGGTCTACGTACCCATTGCTACCGGCGCCATTGATGAAGAGTTTGCGCAAAATGAGTTGTACGACTTCGCGATGTTTCTGCGTGATCATCCCGATTGGGATGCCTGGGTAGAACAGATTGTGGTACTGGAAAATAAAGATGTGGCATTGATACCGCGGGCAGGTGATTTCAGAATTATTTTGGGAAGTCTGGACGACTACCCGGCCAAGCTAGCTAAGTTTGTCCTCTTCACGGAGGAGGGACTGAACGTGGTAGGATGGAACCGTTATCGTGAGATCAACCTGAAATATAAAAATCAAGTTGTGGGCACCAGGCGGTAATCACTATTTTCTCGTTATAAAAAGGATGTTAACGAGAAAACAAAAATGATGCCGGAGTGTTTGTAGAACAACAATGTAACCAAAAGGTCATCGACCAAAAATATGATGCATTCAGGATTTATAGCAGTAATTGATCTGGGTACTTCCCGGATTAAGGGAGTTGTGGGACGAAAGAACGAACACAACGTGATATCCATTCTTGCCAGTGGTTCCATTGATGCCGGAAACTCCATTCGCAGGGGCATGGTGTATAACATTGAACAGGTAGGGGCCAACGTGCATAAGCTGGTGATGATGCTCGAAAACAGCATGGGACGCAAGATCGGCAAAGTGTATGTCTCTCTGGCCGGACAATCGCTGCACACCCTGGAGTTCAATGAGATGAAGCAACTGCCCGCCGGCATGGTCACCGAAGAGGTCGTGAGCCAGTTGCGCAAGGCGGCAGAGAGGTTTCAGCCCGAGATGAAGCGCAATTACCGGGTAGCCGATGTGGAATATTATATCGACGACAAACCTGAACGGAACCCGGTGGGAGTGACCGGTTCCCAGATCGAAGCAGGCTTTGAACTGATCGTGGGGCGCCCCAACCTGTTGTCGAATATTGAAAAGAGCATCTCTGCCAAAACAGAACTGGATATTGTGGATTTTATCGTGGGACCGCTTGCTGCAGCCGAGATATTACTCAATGAAGAGGAAAAGGAACTGGGATGTACCTTTGTTGATTTCGGGGCGGGTACTACCTCGCTCTCGGTCTACAAGGATGGTATCCTGCGGCGTATGGTCGTCATTCCCTTTGGCGGCAAAAACCTGACAAAAGATATCAGCGCGCTCAACTTTACCGAGAACGATGCGGAACAGCTGAAGATAAAGTTCGGCCGTGCCATGGAGAATCAGGATGTATCTCTTTTCACCTCTCCGTTTGCTTCGAAACCAGATGTAGACCTGACAGAATTGAATAAGGTGATTGGTCTGCGCCTCGATGAGATCACTGCAAACATTCGGGAACAGATCATCCTTTCCGGTTACGAAGGACAGCTGGGAGCAGGGTTGATCATCACTGGAGGAGCTTCTCAACTGAAAAACCTCGATCTCTATCTGACTCAAAAGCTGAAGATGCCGGTAAGAAAGGCATCGGCAAAGAAAACATTGATCAATAACGCTCCCGAACTCACCAACGACCCTGCCTTTACGCAGGTACTGGGTATGTTGATCTTTGCCAATGAGGATTGTGAGTTGGCGGTGCAGGAGACTTCGGAAATGAAGGAAGAACGCAAGGAAACCTCTTCCGGCTGGTTTACAGGGAAAAGCAGGAAACCCAAAAACGAAAAGAAAGAAAAGAAACAGAAACCCGAGAAACAGGAGGGTGGATTTTTTACGAAGATAGAAGATGTCTTCGGGGGTATTTTTGCAGAAGAGGATGATGAGTAACAGCGAAAGTTTAGAAGCAATGAACGACGATATATTGGATTTTCAGATAGAGAGCCATACCAATGCCATCATCAAGGTAATTGGTGTGGGCGGTGGCGGCGGAAATGCTGTGAACCACATGTTTCAGGAAGGGATACACGATGTCTCTTTTGCATTGTGCAATACCGACCACCAGGCGCTGATGGAGTCACCCGTGCCCATGAAAATACAATTGGGCGAAAGTACCACAGGCGGACTGGGCGCAGGCAACAAGCCGGAAGTGGCCCAAAAGGCTGCAGAGGAAAGCGTGGAGAGGATCGAAGAATTGCTGAGTGATGGTACACGCATGGTCTTTATAACGGCTGGCATGGGTGGCGGAACCGGAACAGGGGCAGCACCTGTTGTGGCTCGCGTAGCCAAAGAAATGGGTATCCTCACAGTGGGCATCGTCACCATCCCTTTCATGTTTGAAGGCCCCCGGAAGATTGTACAGGCGGTAAAGGGTGTGGAGGAGATAGCCCGAAATGTGGATGCACTCCTGGTGATCAACAACGAGCGACTGCGGGATATATACAGTGATCTGACTATGCTGAATGCTTTTGCCCGTGCCGATGATACGCTGGCAACCGCTGCAAGGAGTATTGCCGAGATTATCACCCTGCACGGTCACGTGAACCTCGACTTTGCTGATGTGAACACCACGCTGAAAGATGGCGGTGTGGCCATCATGAGCAGTGGATTGGGTAAAGGCGAAGATCGTATCAACGACGCGATAAAGAATGCATTGCACTCTCCTCTGCTCAACAACAACGACGTGTTCAGTGCCAAGAAGATATTGATTAATCTGTCATTTGGAGAAGAAAATCCGCTGATGATGGAAGAGATGAATGCATTGCACGATTTTATGTCGAAGTTCAGTAGGGAAATAGAAGTGATTTGGGGAGCCGCCGTGGAAGAATCTCTTACCGAAGAAGTAAAGGTGACACTGCTTGCTACCGGCTTTTCTATCACCAGTGTTCCGGGCGTTAAGGAACATCATGAGGAAAAGACCCGGGCCGAAGAGATCCAGGAGCAAATTGAACGGGATGAGAAACTGGCACAGGAGAAACGGGATAAGGTGCTGATTGAGAAGTATTATGGTAAGACCGGATTAAAAACGCTTACCACAGTAAATTACCAGCTAGAACCGTTTGTGCTGAACATCGACGAACTGGATGACGACAAATTGCTTGAGGCATTGGAGAAAGTACCGGTTTTTAAAAGGGAAGCCGATTTCAATCCCCGCGCTTTCCAGTCTGAATCGCATCCTCAATCTTCCTCATTGTTCGATTGAGTTGTTCAGTTGTAATTCAGTGCTTATTCGATTGTAATTCAATAATTATTCAAATTTACTGCGTAAATTTAGCTGTTTGCTGTGTTCGGCAAATTCAAATAAATTTGATTGTACTCACTCATCGCAAACATTCAATTGTGATTTGTAGCAACGCGCGAAGCGCAAATAACGTGAGCCCAGCGAACAAATAACGCGAACACTGTGAGCGACTAACGGCGTAGCCGAATAACGCGAAGCGAACAATTAATAAATTATCTATATGGCATTATTAGAGACTATTACCGAAGAGATAAAAAAAGCCATGCTTGCCAAAGACAAAGTACGTCTGGAAGCGTTGAGGGGTATCAAGAAAGAGTTGCTGGAGGCAAAAACAGCGAAGGGAGCATCTGGTGAACTTTCGGACGAGGCAGCTACAGCCATTCTGCAAAAAATGGTGAAACAGCGCAAAGATAGTGCTGAGATTTATACCACACAGAACAGACCCGACCTGGCAGAGTCAGAGATTGAACAGATGAAGGTAATTCAGGAGTATCTTCCGGCGCAACTCACCCCCGATGAACTGGAGAATGAGGTGAAGCTGATCATTGCCGAGACAGGTGCTACCTCCATGAAGGAAATGGGTAAGGTGATGGGACTAGCTTCCAAGCAGCTGGCAGGCAAGGCAGAAGGTAGGGCCATCTCAGAGATGGTGAAGAAGTTGCTCGCGTGAAAACATACCATCATATCTTCCTTACATAAGGAACATATACTTTTTTCATCCTTTTTTCGAGGGGATTTCTCTTGCGAATTTTTTTCTCCAGCTTTTCTAAGTCGGACAGCCTGTTTTTACCTTCCTTGAAATTGTCTGTGAGGAGTAACAGTGAAATCGTTTCATCATCTATGGTTCGAATGGTGAATACGACTGTGCTGTTTTCAATGATGTCGTGCTCGGTCATTGTGATCAGATATTGTTTTCCAGTAGTGTAATCCGCTGAAACAGCGTCATAACCCAGAGCGGAGACTTTTATTTTTTCCAGCTTGTCGTTTTCCCTGAACCAGATCTCACCATTGTCGCCGGTGACTTTTGCTTCAAGCACCTTGTCGGTGTCCGTACAGGCCTCCACCAGGATATTGCGGATGGGATAATTGTGGGAACCGACTACTTTTACGAAACAACTGTCTTTCCGGGAGCTGTCTGTAGCCTGCCAGGCGGACTTTGGTCCGGAATAGTCGACAGTCTTCACCAACATAAAGTGTTCCAGTTGTTCGTAACTCCCTTCTCCAACCTGTGCAGTGGATAACCCGGCAAAACCGGTGATACTGAAAAAGGCCTTGTCGCCGGTAAATGCAAGCGAGTCGTTTCCGTTTTTGTAGGTTGCGTCCTTTTGCTGAGCTAAAAGCCCGACAGTCAGGATGAGGTTGCATAGGAGGAGCAGATATTTTCTCATGAGCCGGGAATGAAATCCGATTAAAAAACAAATGTACGATTTTTTTTCGCTTCTATAAAGGGCGATATGTTAAAACTGGCATGCAATGAAGGAAGTGGAATAAAAAAAGCAGGAAGTGAAAGATAATATTCACTTCCTGCCCGGTTAAGCTTATTGATTCAGATTATGGCTTATCCCACCATATTCTGCCTTCTGTTTTGTCGACTGCAGTACCGTAATTCGGATCTGCCTTCAGTGATTCCACCGCGGCATTGAAATTTTCCACGTTGGCCGTGTTGGGTGTAGGGAGCACGTTTCTTCTGGGAATAACAAGGACGTCGCCACCCGATTTCAATTCCTCTAAAAAGGCAACTCCGTTTTCCGGTTCCGGTTGAGATTTGAATGCTGGCAATCCGGTACGTTTCCAATAGGCCCACGCTTCTTCGGGACGCATAAAAAGGTTTACCCACTGCTGTGAAATAATTTTTTCCAGGGAGACCGACTGAAATTCCGGTCGTGCCAGGTATGCATCAATTTTTGCGGTAGTAATAGGATTGTAATTGTCGCTGTTTTCGTTCATCGCCGAAGGCACACCCATATCTTCGGCCCAGTTTTGATATTGTTCCATTGAAGCACGGATGCCATCACGGAACCAGGTCAGCGCTGTTTTACCTCCCATGGCACTTCCTTTTTTCTGTGCAATTTCAGCCATCATAAAGCATACCTCGGGGTAGGTAATTAGCGGGGTAAAGAGGGTGATTGCATCCTGAGATACATCGTAAAGTGCCTGATCTTCCTTCTCACGAACACCAAGCGTATTGCTTACTTTTCCACCGTTTTTCACATAAAAACGACTTTCGATCTGGCTGTTGTTTCGAACGGTCATGGTCTGGGCAACCCCCTTATCATCCACATAAGGAATTGTAAAATAAGCTGTGGTGGACCACAGACTATTGGTGCTGTCCGGATTTGCTGCCATACCTACATAACGATCTGTCCATTGCGAAAAATTTTGGTCGTAGTTAGGATAATATTTCTTTAACGTAGCAAAGACCGCATCATTCTCCGTGTTGTTGTTTCCGTTGCCAAAGCCGTTGCGGCGTACCAATATCGGTAGTCGCGGGTCGTTGTACTTTTTCAGGTAATTCACCAGTGCACGGGAGGCCACATAGCTGGTTGTCAACGCCTGCATGTCATCCGTATTGTTGTTGTGCTCATTGGGATGATGATAGATTGCTGACTGATCATGTGAGGAAATAATACCTCCCGGGTGTGCGAGTGCTTCGGTGATTACACTATTGTAAAAGGCATTGTCAGCCTTTTCCAGACGCTGTGCCATCTTGATACGCAAGGTGTTCCCGAAGCGAATCCATTTTGAGACGTTACCTGCATAGAAGAAGTCGTTCCTGCCCAGGTTGTACTGATTTTCATTTGAACTCTGTAACAAGGCCACGTTCTCTTTTATCTTTTCGTCGAATACCTTGTAAAGCGCTTTCCCATTGATATCCTGTTGATATAAGTCATACCGGGGAGTGCCAATTCCTTCGCTGGCAAGCTTTAGTCCCTCGGTATAAGGTGCAGCACCATAGACATCGAACATAAGCCAAGCTTCGTAGGTTTCCAGAATATTGGCGATTGCGGCTACATCCTGATAGCGTTCCTTCTCCGGATTCAATGGAATTACCGTGTTTACCAGATAGCGCAGCCTGAGACCAATTTGACCAAAGTAATCGCTGTAATAAGGCGTGTAAGGTGAGGGGCGGGCGTTGTTTTTGGAATTGACATAGATACTGGCAGAAGCGCCTTCACTGCCCACGATATATTGCATGATCTGCATCACGCCGCTGTACTTACCTGTAAGATGGTGACGTTGTGAATTATTCCAGTTCTCGGTGGCTCCGGTGAAGGCATTTCTAGGATCTACGGTACCCAGTAGTTCCGGGTTGGTATTCAGCTCCCGGTAATCATCCAGACAGCCTGTAGTGAGGAAGAGGAACGTAAAGCTTAATATGATATATTTAATCTGATTCATACTATTTATTTTTTTAAAATTATAGTTTATGGAACGTGTATTGAGACTGTTTTACGGACAATTCAAATACTCGTTTCATCTTTTTTTAGAACCTAAGTGTAAAGTTAACGGCATATGTCCGTGCAAAAGGAACAGTTCCGATGTCCATGGGAGTAAGCGGGTTGTTGTTGGAAATGGACGCAGGATTGAGACCGTCTGTGAGTTTATTAATCAAATAACCCAGGTTGCGACCTGTTAACCCTATCCTGAAGTAATTGACTCCCAATTTGTCAAGGACTGATTCCGGTAAACGGTACCCAAGGGTAATCTCGCGCAGTGCAAACCAGGTATTGTCTTGTAAACCCAGCTCAGCAGGCATCCCCCATCCCAGATTGTACGTATAGAAGGCACCAGCCGGCATAGGACGAATACCTTTTTCGAGCGCTTCCTTATAAGTCAGACCGCTCACATCAATGGTTGTATTCGGATTGCTGGCAAGCGGAGCTGTGGATCCCTCGTCAAATACACCGTCGAGAGGATATACATCATAAACTGTTTCACCCTTGTAATTTGTTCGTTGCCATCCGCCGTTTTCTTGGTCACGGCCATACAGTGAGGATTTAAGTGTACCTCTAGAAGAAGCATACTTATAGGTGTTGGAGAAAAAGTTTCCTCCCACACGTCCGTCTACAAGAGCATAAAAATCAAAATTCTTATAGGAAAAGGATGTATTGAAGCTCAGAAGGAAGTCAGGCTCCACTTTACCCAATTCTACCCTGTCAGGAACACCCTTGTCGTAGTTGGTCGTATAACCGTAAATAGGCACGCTGTTGGGACTTCCTACTTTCCCCCAATAGGAGATCAGCGGTTTACCATTTCTGGGATCAGCGGGATCGGCATCATTTTCGAAACGGGCAATGGCTGCACCGTACGGGTTGTTGTATGGGGTTGTTATTACACCGAATTTCCCTCCTTCGTACGCCCAAATTTCCGGGCCTCCATCGTACTGACCCATTAAGCGCCATTCCTTTACGTTCTCATCCAGTTCTATGATTTTTCCACGATTCAGTGAGAAATTGGTTCCCACCGTCCAACGTAAATCTGCCGTTCTGACCGGAGTGCCTTCAATCATCAATTCTACACCCTGGTTCTGGATATTTCCGGCATTGATCAGCTGGCTGCTGGCACCAGCTTCGGTGACCGCTTCCACGGTGAGTATCTGGTTTTTCGTGTTTGTTTTGTAATAGGCAAAGTCGATGTTCAACCTTTCGTCAAAGAATCGCAAATCTGTTCCAAGTTCTATTGATTGCTGAATTTCGGGCTTTAAGTCATTATTCCAGGCAGTGCCAAGATTGGGATTTGCAATCAATACACTTTCTCTGTTGGGGTCGTACTGCGCACTTTGTGAGAAAACGCCAAACCCACGGGTGGTGGCATAAGCTGCCGTCCCCATACCTACGCGTGAAAGAGACGCCCTGAGTTTGCCATATGATAACCAGTCTGGCGTGTCAAACGTGTCGGTAAAGACCCACGAAGCGTTGGCTGAAGGGTAGAAAACAGTGTAATTGTTCATGCCTGTCTCCATGTACGATGGATAAGTAAGTGTGGACAACCAGTCGTTACGTCCCGTAATCTCAAGAAAGAGCTGATCTCTCCAGGCAAAGTTCAAAATGGCAGACAGACCAAATGCCTGATTGTTGCGCGGCGTATAGTCGAAGTTAGGAGTGATCCTGTTTACTGAGTTGGCGAAGGCAAAGACTGCAGGTGATACAAGACCGCCGTTTGTACTCTTGTTCCAGGAGTGTGACTCGGTATTTCCATAGAGTTCAGCTGCCAGAATCCCGTCTACTGTAATGGTTTCATCACCAAGCTGTAGTTTGTTCTCCATGGATTGCAGCATACCCAGAAAGTTGTAAGATCCTGAGTTGTTTCCTCCTCTTCCATAGCCGCCGCTACCTGTTGGTCCATAGTTGGCACCCTGGCCGTAGGATTGCCACATCGTGGAAATGCCATAATAGTTATAGTTACCTTGGAGGCTTGCGGTCAGTTTGGGAGCGATCTTGGCTCTGAGGGTAACATTGCTTAGCAGCGAGTTTTCCGAACGTTGATCCAGATTCATGTCCCGGTTGTGAAGGTATCCTCTGAGTGTTCCCCAGGGAGTGGTGGTTTCAACAGCTTTTGTTACAGGATCGCGGTACAAACTTTCATATGCCGCAATGTCCATGTTCCTGGGAGTGTAATAGGTCGACATCATTCCCAGGTTTCCTCCCCAGTTCCAGCCTCCCTGGTTGGCACCATTCTGGGCCCGCGAAAAAGCATAATTGACACCCGCTTCAAGAGTGAATACGTCATTTAATTCTGTCAATCCTCTGAAAGATATTGAATTACGGGTGAATTTGTTTCTTTTGAATACACCGTTATTATCGGTGTATGAATAGGAGAGACGGAATGATGATTTTTCTCCTCCTCCGTTGATGGCAACATTGGTAGTACTGTTGAGCCCCGATTGGTAGAGTGACTTCCAGTTATCGGGATGAGCAACAAAAGGAGTTGCCTGTCCGTGCGGCAGATACTGGTTAATCATGGAGCCGTCCATTTTTGGGCCAAAACTGGTGGATGCCTGCTGCAGCGATCCATCGGCGAGGAAGCCTCCTTCGTAACCGTTATTGACTGCGCCGGCACCATACACATTTTGCAGTTCAATGGGTGATTTGTAAATATTTGTAGTTTCCAGAATTTGTGAGATCTCAACACCCAGACCCTGTTTGCCATATTTGCCACCTTTCGATTTGATGACGATGGCTCCATTGGCACCACGGGATCCGTAGAGGGCTGTAGCTGCCGCACCCTTGAGCACTGTTACACTCTCGTAATCGGCAGGATTCAGGTTTTTAAGCTGTGAGCCCCAGTCGGTCCCGTCCAGGGCACCCCGTAGCGGTTCCTGAATAATCATACCATCTACCACAAAGATCGGTGAATTGTTCTTGTCAATAGACTTTGCCCCACGAATGGTGATTGAAGAGCTTGAGGTAACCCCGGAAGCACCGGTAAGGTTTATGTCCAGACCTGCCACTTTTCCCTGGAGGGCTGTAATCGGGTTGATCGCGTTGATTCGCTCTATTTCAGTTGTGGAAACATTTGTTGTTGCATAGCCAACTGAACGCGCTTGTTTGGTGATTCCAAGTGCGGTAACCACTACTTCACTCAACATCTCAGAATCTTCGCTCAGTACTACGTTGATGGTCGTGCGTCCGTTCACCAGAACCTTCTGAGTGGTCATTCCAACATAGCGGAACTCCAGTGTTCCGTTCCCGGGGACATTCGAAAGTACATAATTCCCGTCTATATCGGTCACTGTACCTCGTGAGGCATCGTTAACCATAATGATGGTTGCCCCGATGACAGGTTCATTCCTATTATCCGTTACCGTACCGCGTACGGTAATATTCTGTGCGGAGACAGAGAGGGTGAGTACACTCAATAAGAGTGTGAATATCCCTTTGAAATTTAAGTAATTCTTTTTTTTCATTCTTTTTTAATTGAAAATTGATGAATAAGGATTGGTTCTCTCAATAATGTTATTCCTTTGAATGTAAAAACAGTTTGATTTTAAGGGTTCTTTCATATTCTATTTATATTATCGGAATTAATCCATACTATTTTAAATAAATTGTGCGAATTTAGCAACTATAAATGAAATAATTTATTAAATGGCCGTTTTTAACATAGTGCATAAAAAAACTCCTCACTAAAAGTGAGGAGTTTTTAAAATATATATAAAGGAATTGAAAATATCGTATGATCTATAACCCTTTTTCTGTCAGATAACGTTCGGCATCCATTGCGGCCCTGCATCCAGTGCCGGCGGCTGTGACAGCCTGACGATAGATGGGGTCGGCCACGTCACCGCAGGCGAAAACTCCTTCTACATTGGTTTTGGTGTATGGACTCTCGGTTCTGATATAACCTACATCATCCAGCTCGATAAAATCCTTGAATATCTCTGTGTTGGGTTTGTGGCCGATGGCCAGGAAAAAACCATCTACAGCGATGTCCAGTTTCTCTTCGTCTGGCTCGCCCATTCGTTTGATCAGATGAACACCCTCCACGCCCTTTTCGCCAAAAAGACCCACAGCATTGTGTTCGAACAGGATCTCAATTTTGGGATTGTTCATCACCCTCTCCTGCATGATCTGTGATGCGCGCAGATAGGGCTTCCGCACAATCAGATATACTTTGTCGGCAAGCCCCGATAGGTAGGTTGCCTCCTCGCAGGCGGTATCACCACCTCCTACAACCGCAACTTTTTTCTTGCGATAGAAGAAGCCGTCGCAGGTAGCACAGGCCGATACACCCTGTCCGGCATATTTGGCTTCGTCTTTGAGTCCAAGATATTTGGCCGTGGCACCGGTGGAGATGATTACCGTGTCGGCTTCAATCACCTGGTCGTTATCGATGGTCACTTTAAACGGGCGGACGGAAAAATCCACAGCCGTGGCCCGACCCGAACGTACATCCGTGCCAAATCGTTGAGCCTGCTTTTTGAGATCTTCCATCAACTCAGGCCCCGTGATCCCATCGGGATAACCCGGGAAGTTTTCCACCTCGGTGGTGGTCGTCAGTTGGCCTCCCGGCTCCATGCCCTCGTAAAGAACAGGTTCGAGATTCGCCCGTGATGCATATATGGCGGCAGTGTAGCCTGCCGGTCCTGATCCAATGATCAGGCTTCGCACTTTATTGCTCATAATGATATGTTGTAAGTTTAAACCCTTCTGTCATACTTTTTCAATGCGAAGGTGAATGAGTGAATTAATGGCCCAAAGTTACGACTATTCTTCCAGATATGAAACCGTTATCGGCTTTATCTATTCGGCGTAAATGGAAAATATGATGCTCCGGAAATTCCGTCATATTACCTGAGGTCGACAATCTCCACGCCGGGATGGGTTGTTTTGTCGAAACGGAATAATGCATCATCAAACTGATGATTGGCATTATAACCGCTGAGATCTATCTGTGTTTTCATGCCGTTGGCTGCGGTAAGAATAACCTGCATCACGGTATGGTCTTTTTTATTGATGGAAGCGACCACAACCTTAAAATCCCTGTTGCCGGCGGATGGTATCATCTCAATCTGCCAGACGGGAGTGTCTTTTATTGTTTTTGAGATGGGTGCTTTCAGCATATAACCGTTTTTGTACATTCCCAGCAGGGCCAGCGGACTTACTGCCGCAACTTCCTGCCCGTCGGGTTTGCTGATGTTTACCTCATTTGCCTCTTTGATGAATACCCACTGTGTTACACCGTCGAACCAGATATTCATTGATTCCATCTCCAGCTTGAAGCGATTCCCTTTGATAAATGCCGTTCCCGATTCGGGTTGGTATGTGTTGCCGTCGGCATCCTGTGAAGAAGTTTTGAACGACAACTGAATGCCCTTCGATGTTTCAAAGCCGGCAAAGGCTTTATCCATGATGGCTTTCGATTCTGCATTGCTCTGACTGAATAGGGGCAGAGATAAAAGAAGAGCTGCTAGAAGGGGTATACCTGGTTTCATACGTTTTTTTTATTTTTCAAGGAGATGATAGCAAAGTACTGTCATATTCATTGACTAAAAAAGAGGACCCTGGTTTAAAAAACCGGTTATCGCATTGAGTCGAGCAGCTTCTCCAGCGAGTACTCATCAGCAATAAATACATCACGTGGTTTACTGCCTTGTGCTGCACCCACAATTCCAGCCGCCTCCAGCTGGTCCATCAGCCTGCCGGCACGGTTGTAACCAATGGAAAACTTACGCTGAATGAGCGATGTGGATCCCTGCTGATGAACCACAATGAGCCGCGCCGCCTCTTCGAACAAGGCATCCTTATCATTCAGGTCTACCGCACCGGGGGCCGCATCTCCTTCTGTGGCCACCTCCGGAAGAGCAAATGCACTGTCGTAGCCGTGTTGCTTGCCAATATACTGGGCTATCTCCTCCACCTCGGGCGTATCCACAAAGGCACACTGGATACGGATCAGACTGCTTCCCTGAGAGAAGAGCATGTCACCACGGCCTATGAGCTGGTTAGCCCCGCTCATGTCGAGGATGGTGCGAGAGTCTATCTGCGATGTTACCCGGAAGGCCATGCGTGCAGGAAAGTTGGCTTTGATGGTGCCGGTAATGATGTTGGTGGTGGGCCGCTGTGTGGCAATCACCATGTGAATGCCCACGGCACGTGCCTTTTGTGCAATGCGGGCAATGGGCATCTCGATCTCCTTTCCCGCTGTCATGATCAGGTCGCCAAACTCATCGATCACCACCACGATGTAGGGCATGTAGCGATGTCCCTTCTCGGGGTTCAGCCGTCTTTTTACAAACTTCTCATTGTACTCTTTGATGGCGCGCACGTGGGCTCGCATGAGCAGCTCGTAGCGGTCATCCATCTCCCGGGTGAGCGAATTCAGTGTCTGTGTCACCTTAGTCACATCGGTGATGATGGCCTTCTCCTCGTCGGGCAGCTTGGCCAGATAATGCTTTTCGATGGTGGAGTAGATGTTGAATTCCACCATCTTGGGGTCAATCAGCACCATCTTCATTTCTGACGGATGTTTTTTATAAAGTAAGGAGGTGATGATTGCATTGAGTCCCACCGATTTACCTTGTCCCGTGGCGCCAGCAACCAGCAAGTGAGGCATCTTGGTGAGATCGAACATGAATACCTCGTTGGTAATGGTCTTCCCGAGGGCTACAGGCAGGTCGTAGGTGCACTCCTGAAATTTCTTCGAGGAAATGACCGATTGCATGGATACGATCTGCGGATCTTTATTGGGTACCTCAATGCCAATTGTCCCCTTGCCGGGCATCGGTGCGATGATGCGAATGCCCAGTGCCGACAGACTTAGTGCAATATCATCTTCCAGATTCCGGATCTTTGAAATGCGGACACCGGCCTGGGGTACAATCTCGTATAGTGTGATGGTAGGGCCGACGGTGGCTTTAATGGAAATGATCTCGATGCCGTAGTTGCGCAGTGTATGAATGATCTTCTCCTTGTTTTCGTTCTGCTCATTCATGTCTACCCCCTTGTCGCCCATGTTATATACCTTCAGCAGATTCATGGATGGAAATCTGAAACTGGAGAGGTCTTTCCTCGGGTCATAATCCTCGATCAGATCGGGTTCATCAGCCGGGTTTATTTCGGTATTCATCTTTGCTACCTCTGAATGCAGGGGAAGCACCAACTCGTCGTCTTTTGGTACGATTACTTCGAAACTGTCGTCCTGTTCTTGCTTTTTTTGAGATAAGGGAGACCTTGCGGAGAAGGTGGGTGTTGTAGCCGGAGCAGTTGGGGCGATTCCTCCGGTATTCATTGCTGCCTCTTCTTCGTCCGTCATTTCTTCTGACAGTTCTGCTTCCTCTTTTTTCTTTTTGATTCTTGCGAAAAACCTTTTTAGTAATCCCGGTTTTTTATCCCCGGGTTCTTCGGGTTCATCCAGTTCTATTTCCATCGGAATTTCTGGTGCATAGGCTGCATCGTCGTGTTTCGGAAAAGGGAGTTTGTTGTTCACCAGGGTCTGCTGGATCTTGTAAATTGAACTTTTACGAAAGATAACGACGGTGATCACCAGGAACAGCAGGATAATCAGTACGACTCCCGGCCATCCCACGCTGCTCTCCAGAATGCGTTCGATCTGTATGCCATGCGCTCCACCCCATTTTACATGAGAATCGGGAAAGAGCCTGTCAAGTATGAATGCGCTGGTTACCGAGCCACCGATAAGACCGAAAGCTGTGATGAAAAGTGCTTTTAGAAAAGGAAAATCAGACACTTTCATCATGCGGAGTCCGATGTAAATTATGAAAATGGGTATCAATGCTGAAAAGACACCAAACCATCCGTTCACAATCAGCTCTGCTATATATGCGCCTCCGGCACCGGTCCAGTTGTCCACCTGGGGTGTGAGGGAGCGAATGAGCTCTGAAAAGCTCTTGTTCAATATCTTGCTTTGGTCGGCGGCACCGGTAAAAAAGAAAGAAACAATGGCCAGCAGCATGAAGATGCCGATGAAAGCAGTAATTACCCCTGCGATAAAATGCAATCGCTCACTTTTGAGCAGGTTGAGCCATGCGGTTTTCTTTTTTCTGTTTGTGGAGGGTCTCTTTCTTTTTCGTTTTGCCATAAGTACTGTTCTATTCTTTCTGGGATAAAACCTTTATTTCGTGGGAAAAGGAGTTGCCAGAAAGAATGTACAAATTTAGGAAAAAGAAACTTAGATTAAAAGCAGAGGGGGAATTTTATCCCTTCTTTTGGCCTATAAGGTAGACACCACCGATGAGTGCTGCTACACCCAGTCCCATCTCAATGTATGCCTTTTCTTTGCTTTCGCTGTCCTGGGCTGTGATTTCTATTCCCAGTATTTTAACCGATGAGGAACTCTCATTGAGTCCTTTGATGCCCAAGTAGCCAAGAAACAATGCTACAAGAATAAGCAGGATGCCGATTACCTTTTTCATCTTCTTCTCAATTAAAATATTTGCTTTTAAAACATCCGTTGCGCGGAGATTGTTCTCTCTTCTTCCTGAAATGCGTGAAAATTTAGGGTAATAGCTGAAAATGCGAAAGGTCCGCGAATCACTTCGCAGACCTCTCCTGTTAACACAATCTTCATGAAACAAACTACACTATCGAGTTGATTGCAGAATGATAATCCGGTTCCTGTGCAATCTCAGAAACCAGTTCCGTATAAAGGACTTTCCCTGCGGGGTCAATTACGACCACGGCCCGAGCCAGTAGACCTTTGAGTGGTCCACCGGTCATCAGCAGTCCGTATTTTTTCCCAAATTCATCATTGCGAAAGGTTGACAGCGTAATCACATTTTCGATGCCTTCAGCCGAGCAGAATCTGCCGGCGGCAAAGGGAAGGTCGGCAGAGATGCCCAAAACAACCGTGTTGTCAAGCGATGTGGCTTCCTTGTTAAAACGACGCACGGAAGCAGCACATGTTCCGGTATCGAGACTCGGGAAAATATTGAGCACCACATTTTTGCCTTTAAAATCCGATAATTTTGCTTCAGAGAGATCACTCTTCACCAATATAAATTCAGGCGCCAAAGTACCTTTTACTGGAAGTTCGCCTGTGGTTTGTACGGGATTTCCCTTGAATGTGATATTTGCCATATAATATTTTAATTTAAAACTATTCTGAATAATGCCTTTGTCACAACTACTAAACAAAAGTCTCTTTACAAATGTTCAAGACATTTTCTTTTTTAACGTTCAGTGTGGATGAGCGCTCTGCTGGACCAACTCCTCGCGTAGGTATCTGACGGTGTAACTATGCTCGTTCCCGATGATTTCTTCCGGCGTACCGGTTACAAGGATGTTACCCCCCCTTTCTCCTCCTTCAGGGCCCAGGTCGATAATCCAGTCGGCACATTTGATGATGTCGAGATTGTGCTCAATTACGATCACCGTGTTACCTTTGTCCACCAGCTTATTTAGTACTCCCAGCAGCACGCGGATATCCTCAAAATGAAGTCCGGTGGTCGGTTCATCCAGAACATAGAGCGTGTTGCCGGTATCTGTGCGGGCCAGCTCGGTGGCCAGCTTTACACGCTGGCTTTCCCCGCCCGAAAGGGTGGTTGAGGACTGTCCAAGCCGGATGTATCCCAGTCCAACCTCTTGTAAAACTTTTATTTTATGCAGGATGTTGGGTACATTCTCAAAGAATTCCACCGCCATGTTGATGGTCATATCCAGTACATCGGCAATGGACTTTCCTTTGAAACGAACCTCCAGCGTCTCCCTGTTGTATCTCTTTCCGTGGCATACTTCACAGGGTACCATCACATCGGGCAGAAAGTTCATCTCGACGGTTTTATAACCGTTCCCGCTGCACTGCTCGCACCTTCCCCCTTTCACGTTGAAGGAGAAACGTCCCGGCTTGTAGGCCCGTATTTTTGCTTCCGGCATGCCGGCAAACAGGGCCCGTATATCTGAAAATACACCGGTGTAAGTAGCCGGGTTGGAACGCGGTGTACGGCCAATGGGTGACTGGTCAACGCCCACCACCTTGTCGAGATGCTCCATACCCTTTACTGCCACATAGGGGAGCGGATCTTTCAGGGAACGATAAAATTTCTGGCTGAGAATAGGTTGCAGTGTTTCATTGATCAGGGTCGATTTGCCACTGCCCGATACGCCGGTCACACAAATAAAGGTACCCAGCGGAAATTCAGCTGTCACATTTTTCAGGTTGTTGCCGGTGGCGCCTTCAATCACAAACTTCATTCCGTTTCCTTTTCTCCTTTTTTCCGGAACGGCTATCTCCAGCTTCCCATTGAGGTAGTTGGAGGTCAGCGTATTCTTCTTCAGCATCTCCGAGGGAAGTCCCTCAAACACGACCTCACCACCCTTACGCCCTGCAAAAGGACCCATGTCCACAATATAGTCGGAGGCCAGCATCATATCTTTGTCGTGCTCCACAACCACCACGGAGTTGCCCGAGTCACGCAGTTTTTTCAACGAATCAATCAGCCGATGGTTATCACGTTGATGCAGGCCGATGCTCGGCTCATCCAGGATATAGAGCACATTCACCAGTTGCGATCCTATTTGTGTGGCCAGTCTGATGCGCTGGCTCTCACCTCCCGAAAGCGAGGCTGAGGAGCGGGAGAGCGACAGGTATCCCAGTCCCACATCCAGCAAAAACTGCAGCCGTGAGAGGATCTCTTTTTTTATTTCTTCGGCAATGAGCCGCTGCTTCTCGGTGACATCAGACTCCGAGTTGATGAACCAGTGATACAATTCCTCAATGTCCATCTCTGCTAACTCGGCAATATTCTTCCCGCTGATCCTGAAATGAAGTGCCTCCTTGTTGAGCCGCCTCCCTTTGCACTCTGGACATACCGAGGTGGTGATAAACTGACCCGCCCACTTCTGGGCTGTGGCCGAGGCTTCATCCTCCTGTTGCATCTCGATATATTTAGCCACACCTTCATAGGAGACCATGTAGTTGGAGTTGCCCAGCGACTCGTTTCTGATCTTCAGTCGCTCATCGGTACCATACATGATCTCTTCAATCGCTTCCGGGGGAAAATCTTTGATGGGTGTCTTCAGGGTCATACCATATTTCTCGCAGATGGCAGTGATCTGCCAGAAAAGCAGGTTGCTTCGTTCCTTTCCCAGCGGAGCAATACCGCCTGCGGCAATGCTCAAATCGGAATTGGGAATAATCTTTTCAATGTCGATTTGGTCTACCGAACCGATGCCTTTACAGTGAGGGCACGCTCCCTGGGGTGAGTTGAATGAGAAGTTATGCGGTGCCGGCTCGTTGTACGACAGGCCGGTGGTAGGACACATCAGGCTGCGGCTGTAGTGTCTCACCTCATTGGCATCCACGTCCTGAATAAGTATCAGTCCCGAACCCTGTTTCATGGCGGTGCGGACACTCGCCTTCAGCTTGTCTGCAAACTTATTGGATACCACCAGCTTGTCGATCAGAATCTCTATGTTGTGGTTTTTATATCTGTCTACCCGCATGCCGGGGATAATTTCCCTTACCTCACCATCCACCCGCACATGGAGATAACCTTTCTTGCGAATCTGTTCGAAAAGCTCCTTGTAATGTCCTTTCCTGTTTCTTACCGCGGGGGAGAGTATGTATATTTTCTTGCCGATATACTTCTCCAGGATCAGCTCCAGAATTTGTTCATCGGTATATTTTACCATTTTTTCGCCGGTAATCCATGAGTAAGCATCACCCGCACGGGCATATAGAAGACGCAGGAAGTCATATATTTCGGTGGTGGTACCCACGGTAGATCGGGGATTCTTGTTGGTGGTCTTCTGTTCTATGGAAATCACTGGGCTCAGCCCGGTAATTTTGTCTACGTCGGGCCGTTCCATCTTCCCCAGGAAGCCACGGGCGTAAGCGGAGAAGGTTTCAATATAACGGCGCTGACCTTCTGCAAAGATGGTGTCGAAGGCGAGTGACGATTTCCCACTACCGCTCAGCCCTGTCACTACGGTGAGCGAATCGCGCGGAATGGTCACGTCGATATTCTTCAGGTTGTGCACGCGTGCGCCCTGTACATAAATTTGTTCTGTTTCGGAAGCCATAGTTTGTATAAACGATCGATAACCTCTAAAAGTTTACTTTATCACCCATGCCTGATTATGCACTTTTGGCTTTTCTCCCTTCCTGTAGTACAAACTTTCTTTCGTAGGAATAAGGATGGTGTAGCTCTTTCCGGCGGCATTGCTCAGTTTGTTGCTGCGCAGCCAGGAGTTGAAGTCCTTCAAATGGGCATACGTAATACGATTCTCTTGCGCGAAGGCAACCAGATCGGGGATGGAGCCGGAAACGGTCACCTCTTTAAATTCCATGGGCTTATAGAGATCGGCTGCTTTTAGAATAAATCCATATTGCTGCGGCTGCTCGAAGATCTGTTTGATGGCGAGCATGCGATAGTAATAGCGTGTTGTTTCCTCCACAAGCCAGAGATCAAGCACCTCGTCGGTACGCTGGTCCCTCAGTTCGGTGGTGATGCGTCCTTGTCCTCCATTGTAGGAGAGGGCGGCTGCACTCCAGGACCCATATTTCCGGTAAGCATCTTTCAGATAACGGCAGGCTGCTTCCGTCGATTTCTCAACATGATAGCGCTCATCTACCTCGGTACCCACTTCCAGGCCAAATTGTCTGCCTGTACTTTGTAAAAATTGCCACAGTCCGGCTGCCCGTGCGGGAGAGACTGCGCGTGGGTCGAGGCTGCTCTCTATCACCGCCAGATACTTCAGGTCATCCGGTACACCCTGTTGTCTCAGGATGGGTTCAATGACAGGAAAGATGCGGTTGGCCCGTTTAAGAAGCAACAGGGTGGTGGAGTGGAAGTAGGTGAAGCTGTTCAGCTCCCTGTCCATCCGTTCATATTTGTCATATCGGTCAAAAGCAATCTTTTCTCCGGCAAATTGCATCCTTTCGGGTATTTCTACCGAGGCGGTCATGGAAAGCACCAACGGTTTTTCCGACTCGGTCTTTTCGATGTTGTTGCCCGATGTTAGCAAGAGAAAGACCGCTCCCAGAGAAGCGACTAAAAGAAATATGGTGATAAGCAGTGATTTTTTCATTTTGAATCATATAAAGAGATGAAATCCTCCGGTTTATAGAATTCACCGAAGTAAAGAACAAATTTACAAAAATAATTCCAATACCCAACCGGGCTGAAAATTATCGGCTCTTCGCTTCGTATGCGCATTTTTTCGTAAATTTGTGTTTATATATCCGGAACAGATAGATTATTAGAATGAAACTGAAGACCCCTAAGGCTGTTATAAAGGCACACGACATCAGCCAGCTTCGTTTTCGCGATACTCCCTTCGTGAAGCTGATGAACAAGCGCATATACAACATACTGATGGTTGCTTCCCGCTACGACATGTTTATCCTCGAGGATGACGGACGGGTGGATGAGCAGATATTCAACGAATATACATCGCTTAACCTGCGTTATCCACCCCGTTTTACACAGGTCGGTAACAACAGGGATGCATTGGCAGAGCTGAAACAGAATCATTACGAGCTGATCATCTGCATGCCCAACATGGATAGCAGCGATACCTTCGACCTGGCTAAGCAGACAAAAGCACGTTATCCGGATATCCCGGTGGTATTGCTGACTCCTTTTTCGAAGGCGGTGACGCAGTCATTGAGCAGGGAAGACCTGAGCGGCATCGACTATGTATTCAGCTGGCTGGGTGATACCGATCTTTTGCTGGCCATCATCAAAGTTGTGGAGGACAGGATGAATGTGGATCACGATGTGAAGACGGTGGGTGTGCAGACCATCATGCTGGTGGAAGACTCAGTTCGTTTTTACTCTTCCGCACTGCCGTTGCTTTACAAGTTTGTCCTATCTGAGTCGAAGGAGTTTTCAAAAGAAGCATTGAACGATCACCTGCGCATGTTGCGCATGCGGGGAAGGCCCAAGATCCTTCTGGCCCGTAATTATGAGGAAGCAGTCTCCTATTATCTGAAATATGGCGATAACATGCTGGGCGTGATCAGTGATATGAGCTTCAATGTGAAGGGAGAAAAAGATAAGCAGGCCGGAAAACGACTGGGCGAATGGATAAGAGAAAAAGATCGTTATATTCCCATCATCTATACCTCCTCCGAGTCGGAAAATAGAAAATATATCAACGGTGACAACGCTTTTTTTATCGACAAAAACTCTAAAACCTTTCCACAGGATTTGCGCAGGGCAATCAAGGATAACCTTGGCTTCGGTGACTTCATCATCTCCGATCCGAAAACAAAAGAGGAGATATTCCGCATTAAAAATCTAAAGGAGCTGCAGATGAACATCCGCAATATTCCGGATGACGCACTGTATGAACATCTTTCCAGGAACCATTTCTCCCGTTTCTTCTACTCCCGTGCCATGTTCCCTGTGGCAGAGATGCTCAAAAAAATTGATGTGTCGGAGTATGCCACCATGAACGATGCCCGTGAACTGATCTATGCCACCATCGTGCAATACAGAAAGATGAAGAACACGGGTGTGGTGGCTGTTTTTGAGAAAGATCGGTTCGACCAGTACTCCAACTTCGCCCGCATCGGGGAAGGATCGCTCGGCGGGAAGGGCAGGGGGCTCGCTTTCATTGGCTATATGGTGAAAACACACCTGGAACTGAACCACAATGCCAACTTCCCGGTAACAACTCCCAAAACGGTTGTGCTCTGTACCGATATCTTCGACGAATTCATGGAGGCCAACGACCTTTATACTGTAGCCCTCTCTGATAGAAGAGACGAGGATATACTAAAACACTTTCTGGCGGCAAAGCTTCCCAAAAGACTGGTGAGCGACTTCCTCGTATTTTTCGAAGCCATCGAAGGCCCGGTGGCAATCCGTTCTTCAAGCCTGCTTGAAGACTCACAATATCAGCCATTTGCCGGGATATACTCCACCTATATGATTCCCTATGTGAACGACAAGTATGAGATGGTGCGCCTGTTAAGCAATGCCATTAAAGCAGTATATGCCTCGGCTTTTTATAAAGACAGCAAAGCCTATATGGTGGCCACGCAGAACCTGATAGATCAGGAAAAGATGGCAATCGTACTGCAGGAGGTGGTGGGCTCCCAATATGGGGAGTTATATTATCCTGCTATCTCGGGCGTGGCGCGCTCCATCAATTATTACCCCATTGGCGATGAGAAAACCGAAGACGGCATCATAAACATGGCATTCGGACTGGGGAAATATATTATGGACGGCAATATGGGACTGCGCTTTTCGCCGCTTCACGCTTCCCGCATTCTTCAATTAAGCTCACTCGACCTGGCACTACGCGATACGCAGACGCAGTTTTTTGCGCTCGACCTGGATTCTGTCTCCAAAGACTTTACCATCGACGACGGCTTTAACCTGTTAAAGTTGCGGTTGAGGGAAGCCGAAAAGCAGGGCCCGCTTCGTTATGTGGCTTCTACCTATGATCCCGAAGATCAGGTGATCCGTGACGGTTTCTATGAGGGTGGTCGAAAAATTATTTCTTTCGCCAACATCCTGCAACACGATATGTTCCCGCTTGCCGAGGTACTGGATAAATTGTTGAAAGCAGGACAAAAAGAGATGGGTCGTCCGGTAGAGATTGAGTTTGCCGTAGATATCAGTGATGCACAGTTTGGTTCATTCTACGTCCTGCAAATCAGGCCCATTGTCGACAGCAAAGAGGTAGTTCATGAAACTCTGGAAGAAATAGCGTTGAACAAGACAGTACTCTTCTCACGAAATGCACTTGGAAACGGCATATCGAATGATGTATATGATGTAGTTTACGTAAAATCATCTGCTTTCAATGCTGCCATGAACCCGGTTATAGCCCGCGAGATTGAAAACCTGAACAAGGAGTTTTTGGCAGCAGGTACCAATTACGTCCTTGTTGGTCCTGGTCGCT
Organism: Bacteroidetes bacterium GWC2_46_850; assembly: GCA_001768325.1. Taxonomy (GTDB): domain Bacteria; phylum Bacteroidota; class Bacteroidia; order Bacteroidales; family Dysgonomonadaceae; genus Proteiniphilum. The sequence continues at coordinate 124,697 of MENQ01000012.1, forward strand.
GGGGATCCTCCGATCCCTGGCTGGGCATCCCGGTAAAATGGCCGCACATCTCACAGGCACGGGTGATTGTGGAGTCGGGAATGGAAAACTATCGTATTGAGCCAAGTCAGGGTACCCATTTTTTTCAAAATCTCACTTCTTTCGGAGTAGGTTATTTTACAATAAATCCCTTTCTGGAAAACGACGGTTTTTTTGATGAAACATTTTTAGATCAACAGCCCGCTGTATATGAGACGGATTATATACGTCAGATACATTTTAGCCAACCCATGTGCATCAAAATAAATGGCAAAAAAAGAATGGGCGTTGTGCTAAAACCATCGGATACGATCTCCTGAAATTTTGTTATGGATGGTTAAATGTTGGGGTTGCATGCAGCATTTTCTCTCTTTTCATCGTCTGGTATCTTGAGAACTCGAGAACTCAAAACCACAAATGAATTATTTATTATTAAAAGAACAACATGATGAAAAGAGCGAGTTATTTGTTTACCGCCCTGTGTCTGGGTGCGATACTGATCGCATGTGACAAGGACGATAATGAAAAAGCTAAATTGACATTCAGCAAAAATAAAGTGGAAGTATCCGTAAACGAGAGCGATACCATCACGGTGAGTGGTGGGGTAACTCCTTACACGGTATTGGAAGGTGACAAGACAATTGCCGTTGCCACAGTTACCAGTGCCAAAACTAAAATTGCCGTCAAAGGCCTGAAGAAGGGTAACACCACAGTGAAGGTTACCGATAAAAACGGGGTGAATGCCACACTTCCTGTGACTGTAGCCGAATAACCGTATTGGTTCTATTCTTTAACGGTATCACCCGACTGTTGCGCGGCAGAGGGTGATACCGTTTTTTAAAACAAAACAGCCATCCTGATGTTAAATGAATAGGAAAAATAACGAAAACAAAACCGGAAATGACAAAATTACCACTGACCCTCCTCCTTTTTTTCTGTGCCCTCGGATTATTTTCTCAAAATAGACCCATAATGAATCACGACGCTTACCTGAATGACTGGAAAAAAGTGACTGAGTTCGAGCAAAAATCACTTCCACGTTCCGCAGCCGGGATCGTCGACCAGATACTGCACAGGGCAATACAGGAGAAAAATGGCCCACAGGTGATCAAAGCGCTGATTCATCAGGGGAAATATGATCTGGCACTGGATATGCAAAACGATACGCTTATCTTCCGGAACCTGGATGAGATGGCGAAGAAGAGCACCGATGTGGTGGAGCAGTCGGTACTCCATTCCATGCTGGGTGAACTGTATCTGCAATACTACAGCAGAGACCGGTGGACCATTGATCGACGTACGGAACTGGGTGATTTTGTACCGTCCGACATGAAAGAATGGACGAGGGAAATCTTTTATCGTAAGGTGACGGAACACCTGAACGCCTCGCTCGTTTCCGAAAATGAACTTTTAAATGCCGACGTGGTATCCTTCGCAGCGGTGGTGGAAACGGGAAAGGACTCCCGCATCTTTTATCCCACGATGTATGATTTTCTGGCAAATCGTGCCATTGAGATATTCAGACAGATAGAGACGGATGAGGATCTACGCCGCACACTCACCCGCAAAAATATTACACCCTCTTCGTTATTTTCTCCTGCGGATGAGTTTGTGTCCATCTCGTTCAATCCGCAGCCATCGGAATACAGATTGTGGACGCTTGAAACTTACCGGCAACTGATGGCTTCCCTGCTCAAAAGAGAGATGCAGCAATCGGTATTGTTGACAGAGCTGGATAAACTCGATTATTTGTCGGTATTACACGCAGTCTATACAACCCGGGCTCTGCCCTCTCTGCAACAATTACAGGATAAATGGAAGGGAAATGAGATATCAGTCGAGATCATTGATAAAACGGCTGAATTGTACCAGCGCCGTATTTGGGAAATGCCAGACAGCGACAGCCTCCAACGTGTGGAAAAAACCCGGGAACTGTATGATCTGTTGCGAACCGGCATCGGCAGATATCCGGAATACCGGCGGGTATCGATACTGGAGAACCGCCTTCAGCAGCTGACACAACCTCAGTATTCGGTTTCAGGGAAAAAGACATTTCCGGTAAAAGGAACTAAAAGGCTGAAGGTCACATTTAAAAATCTTGTATCACTCAATGCGAAGTTATATAAGATAGGTTCTTCGGCAGACGTATTGATGGCTCAATATGGGGACGGTCGTACGATGGATAATAAAAGAACCTTTCTGGAAAATATTCCGGTTCCTTTGCCCGATATGGCCGAATACCTGCAGGGCGATACCCTCATTGAGGTGTTCGTTGACGCTCCCGGGGTTTACCAGCTCACGTTTGACGCATCACCCGAAGCATCAGAAAACAATCGTTCCGATTATTATTTTGCCGTTTCCGACCTTTCTGTTTTTACCCGCTCTTCTGCAAAAGATCGATATGACTTCTTTGTGGTAAACAGGGTTACGGGCGAACCGGTGAAAGGCGCGAAAATAAATATATACAAACTGCCGGGCAACTGGCGCAATTCCACGCTTACTGCGGTGGAGACCCTTTCTGCCGATAAACAGGGGATGGCTGTCTACCGGAAAGAGATCCCCAACCAGGATGTTTTTTATCATGCCGTTGCAGGGAAAGACAGCGGTTCGTTGCTAAGCCGGCTTCCTTATGCGTATTACGACTACTCCGACAGTGATCCCGCCGGACAGGAAACTGCGACAATCTTTACTGACCGGAGCCTCTACCGGCCCGGACAAACCCTCTTTTTCAAGGCCATATTAACCCGCACGACTGCAGATGAAAGCGTTGTTGTGACGGATAAAGCGGTAGACTTTGTATTGCGGGATGCCAACAGCCGGGAAATTTCGAAGCAGACGTTGGTGACCGGCGAATATGGATCGGTATCGGGAGAATTTTCGTTGCCGCAAGGCCTCCTTCCGGGAAATTTTACCATAGAAACAGCAGCGGGAAGTGTGGGTTTTCATGTGGAAGAATATAAACGGCCCTCATTTGAAGTGACTTTTGAAAAGATAGAGCAGACCTACAAGTTCGGCGAAGCGGTCACCCTGAAGGGCAAAGCACAAAACTTTTCGGGCATTGCACTGCAACATACGGAGGCAGACTGGCGCATCACCCGGCAGCAACCCTGGTGGTGGCGATGGGGTGGCACACCGGAACATTTCTCGGAGGGCGTGGTCACTACCGACGAGAATGGGGCATTTGAGATCACCTTCACGCCCACAAAACCCGATGAGCAACATTCGCTCAAATCCATGTTCTCATTTGTGGTGGAGGTTTCCGTGACCGATCTGAACGGGGAGACACAGACGGGAACCTACACCGTGACGGTGGGCGATCTCTCCATGACACTGGAGACAAATATTCCGGCACGACTGGAGAAAGAGAGTGACCGGCAAATCACAATTTCCGCTAAAAATACCGACGGCGCAGATATTGCGGCCAAGGGAACCTATCAACTTTACTCAATAAAGGAGAATGACTCCATCGACCGGATTGTGCTTGAAGGCGATTTTGTGACAGGGCAGCAACCCGACCTTCAAAAGAGACTAAACAGGTTGTCTTCCGGAAAATACCGGATCAGGCTGCTGGCTGAAGACGATCGGGAAAATCAGGTTGAGGCAGAGAAGGATTTTGTGCTCTATTCCTTTACGGATAAACGTCCCCCCATCAAAACCAATGAGTGGCTCATAGAAAAGAAGACTTCCTTCTCTCCCGGTAAGCAAGCGGAGGTGATCCTGGGTGCGTCGGATCAGATTCATGTTTTGTATGAACTGTGGCAGGAAAACAGCCTGCTGGAAAGAAAATGGATAAAGCTGAAAAACGAAAACCGCCTTTTCATCATCCCCTATAACAGCCAATACAAGGAGGGCGTTACCTTGATGCTTACTTACGTGAAGGAAGAGCAATTCTTCGCTCACAAAGTAGAGATACGCCCGGAAAAAGAGAATAAGACGTTGAAAGTAACACTCGATATATTTCGTGATAAGATTCGTCCCGGAGCCAAAGAGGAGTGGCAGATAACGGTTACCGATGCCAAAGGCAATCCGTCGATGGCAGAAGTACTGGCTTCGATGTACGATTTTTCATTGGACCGGATTTATCCGTCACAACCCTGGAACCTTACGCTCTTCCCGTACAACCGGTATCGCTCCATGATGGAACTGCGCAGTGATCAGTCTTTCAATCCCGGGATGGCGTCGGGAAACTTTCTTATTCCAGTGAAAGATGAGACTCCTTTCTTGTCCGACCGTTTCAACTGGCATGGATTTTCTTTGTATAATAACAGGATGATGCTGAGAGGAGGACAGCTGAATGAAAGCGTGGTTGTAGGATACGCACAGCCCAAACAGCAGAATGGGGTGGTGACTTCCGAAATGTCACTTGATATGGCCATGGAGGAAGAGAACGAGATAATCGGCCGTGATGCAAATGGCGTACCTCCATCGCCGTCGCTCATGGAAGCGGATGCGCCTCCCTCCATCCGCCAGAACTTTTCCGAGACAGCCTTATTCTATCCCCGTCTCAAAACAAATGAAAAGGGAGAGACTCAGATTGCCTTCACCGTGCCCGAAAGCAATACCAAATGGCGTTTCAGGGTGCTGGCACACGATAAAAACCTGAAAAGCGGAACCGCAGAGGCGTTTACCGTGTCACAAAAAGAACTGATGGTCACTCCCAATATGCCGCGCTTCCTGCGTCAAGGAGACAGAACGGCCATCTCCACCAAAATTTCCAACCTTTCAGATAGCACCCAAACCGGAAAAGTGATGCTGGAATTTTTCAATCCGGCCACAGATGAGGTGTTGGATAATATTTCAGTGCCCAACCCGATGAAGGAATTCTCACTGGCCAAAGGAGCCTCTTCCGATGCATCCTGGATATTTGATGTTCCTTCGGGTAGCGATCTGCTTGGCGTGCGCATCGTGGCACGTACTGCACAATTCAGCGACGGTGAACAGCATGCGCTGGCTGTACTGCCTAACCGGATGCTGGTAACCGAAAGCATGCGACTCGACGTGAACGGGAACCAGTCGAAGACATTTACGATGGACCGCCTGCTAAACAACCCGTCGGAATCAGCCCGTGATTACCGTCTTACGCTTGAGTTTGCCTCCAACCCGACATGGTACGCTCTACAGGCTCTGCCTGTGCTGGGAGAACCGGTGAGTGACAATGCGGTATCCTGGTTTGCTTCTTTTTATGCCAACACGCTGGGCGCGCACATTGGTAAAGCATATCCCAAGGTTACTGCCATGATCGAAGCCTGGAAAAAACAGGACGGAAGCAAAGAGACGCTTCTCTCCAATCTGGAGAAAAACCAGGAACTGAAAAATATCCTGCTGGAAGAGACCCCCTGGGTACTTGAAGCAGGCACCGAAGCAGAACAAAAAGAAAAATTGTCCCTGCTTTTCGACCTGAACCGAAGCGACAACCTTACCCGTACTGCCCTTGGCCGTTTGCAGGAGCTGCAGACCAACCAGGGTGGCTGGAGCTGGTTCAAAGGTTTCAGCCCCGGTGTCGGCATCACACACTATATTTTGTATGGTTTCAGCCAGCTGAGAGAACTGAATGCAGCGGAGTTTACCGGTGAAACGCTCGCCATGCAGTCGCGGGCAATCGGTTTTATCGATGCGGAAGCCGTCCGTCGCTTCAATGAACTCAAAAGACTGAATAAGGACTGGAAGAATATCAAATCAATCTCCCTCGCCGACCTGGAGTATCTGTACGTCCGCAGTGCTTACGCACAATATCCGATGGATAAGGAAATAAAAGAGATGACTGCCTTCTACCGCTCCGTCGCAGAGAAGCACTGGACATCATACGGCCTTTATGAACGTGCACTCGTCGCACTGCTTTTGCAGCGGGAAGGTAAGAGCCGGGTGGTGCAGCAGATACTTAACTCATTCCGTGAGCATGCATCCGTCTCGGAAGAAATGGGAATGTACTGGCTTAATAATCGAGCAAATGTGTTTATGTCGCAGTCGGCAGTTTCTGTCCACACCTTTATCATGGATGCTTTCCGTGCGGGAGGCGCCAAAGAGGGCGAGACGGACAATATGAAGCGCTGGCTGCTGAAACAAAAGCAAACGCAGATGTGGGAATCTACCCATGCCACCGCCGATGCAATCTATGCGTTGCTGAGTACCGGCGGCGACTGGTTTGCTACACAGGGAGAGACAGTTATTACAGTAGGTGACCGGCTTGTGGAGCCGGAGAGCCGTGAACCGGGTACCGGCTATTTCCGGAAAAGTTGGAGTGCGGGTGAGATTGTCCCCGAAATGGGCAAGGTCACGGTAACTCACCGGGGGAATGCTCCTGCCTGGGGTGCGTTATACCGTCAGTATTACGAGGCACTGGATAAAATCGGCAAGATCGATGCATCCCTCGACATAGAAAAACAATTGTTTGTAGAACAAACCGATAAATCAGGAACCCGACTGGTGCGCATTACCGAAGAGAATCCGCTCGGGGTGGGTGATAAGGTGGTGGTGCGACTGACGCTGCGTAGCGACCGTGATCTGGAGTTCGTACATCTGAAGGATATGCGGGCTGCCGCTTTGGAGCCGGCCAGTCAGCTCTCCGGCATTGCATGGCAAAACGGGCTGCTCTACTATCAAACATCAAAGGATGTCTCCACCAACTTCTATTTCGATCTGCTTCCCCGAGGAACCTATATCTTCGAATATGCAGTCTACGTAAATCGAGCCGGTAGCTATGCCAACGGCATCACGACGGTTCAGTGCATGTATGCACCTGAGTTCACTTCGCACACAGAAGGAATCAGAATTATTGTTAAACAATAAACCGGAAAGAAACTTAATTGTTACTTTTGTGTCTTATGTAAATAAGATGGTTTAAATAACAGATATCACAATGAAGAAATTAGGTTTTATCTTTCTGCTTAGCATGTTTGTAGGTGGTGCTGCTTTGGCACAACAGAAACCTGACATGGATTTTAAGCGCACAGAGCATAACTTCGGCACCATCAAGGAAGAGCTTGGTGCAGTTACCACCCAATTTGAGTTTACCAACACCGGTAAAAGTCCCCTGATCATACAACGTGTCTCAGCATCGTGCGGGTGTACCACACCGAGCTACACACGCGAACCGGTTTTGCCCGGCAAAAAGGGAACCATTTCCGCAAAATATTCCACGGTACGCCGTCCGGGTACCTTTAACAAGACCATTACCGTCTACACCAATGTCCCCGATACGGTCTATGTGCTTACCATCAAAGGAAACGTAACGCCAAAACAATAGTGCTACCGTTATTCAATATATAAGCCGAATGAAGTATCTTTGTAAAAGCTTCATTCGGTTTTTAATTTTATCAGCATACAATGGAACATCCCGAAAATGACCCGAATTACAAAGGACTGAGTGTCAATAAAGGTGTAGCTCAACCTCCCAGTGTGAACCCCTATCTGAAGAAAAAGATCCGGGCCGGTCATCATTCCGTATCTGAATATGTGGAAGGCATCCGGTCAGGAAACAGGGTAATCCTTAGTCAGGCGGTCACCCTGGTGGAGAGTTCACGTCCCGATCATCAGGAGAAGGCACAAGCCATCATCGAACAATGTATCCCATACTCCGGCAATTCCATCCGTGTGGGTATTACCGGCGTTCCGGGAGCTGGGAAAAGCACCTCCATCGATACCTTTGGCATGCATCTGCTGAAAAAGGGACATAAGCTGGCAGTGCTGGCCATAGATCCGTCGAGTGAGCGTTCTCTGGGAAGCATCCTGGGCGATAAGACCCGCATGGAAAAACTATCGGTGGCGCAGGATGCTTTTATCCGTCCTTCACCGTCGGCAGGCTCACTGGGCGGTGTGGCAAGAAAAACAAGGGAGACCATCATACTCTGTGAAGCAGCGGGATTCGATTATGTTTTTATTGAGACGGTGGGTGTGGGACAGTCGGAGACTGCAGTGCATTCAATGGTCGATTTTTTTCTGCTCATTCAGCTTGCCGGTACCGGCGATGAGTTACAGGGAATAAAAAGGGGTATCATGGAGATGGCCGATGGCATTGTGATCAACAAGGCCGACGGAGATAATATCGACAAAGCGAAGATGGCACGTCGGCAACTGCGCAATGCCCTTCATCTCTACCCGCTTCCGGAGTCGGGATGGACACCCGAGGTGCTGACTTATTCTGGTTATTATAACATTGGTATCGTAGAGATCTGGAATATGGTGGACCGGTATATCGACTTTGTGAAGAAGAATGGATATTTCGATCGCAAACGAAATGAACAGGCCAAGTACAGAATGTACGAAACAATTAATGAGCATCTTCGCAACAGCTTCTATCATAATCCAGAGATTGCAGATCTGTTGATCCGACTCGAAGAAGATCTGCTTAAGTGCCGTAAAAGCTCTTACGCAGCTGCCAAGGAAGTACTCGACCGATACGATGAATTGAAAAAATAAAAAAAAATCGCTTATTTGGATACAACGGTATCACTTTTTCCGTAATTTTGCACCATCCAATCAGAAGGCGCATTCTTCTAACGGTTAGGAAAATTGTTTCTCAGGCAATGAATAGCGGTTCGATTCCGCTATGCGCTACAAAAAAAGCGAGGCTCAACGGCCTCGCTTCTATTTTTTAACAGAAACCGGGATCATTCTTCATTTCCTTCGTCCATGTTATGGAATACATTCTGTACATCCTCGTCTTCTTCAAACTTATCCAGAAGCTTATCAATCTGAGCTCGTTGTTCCTCATTGAGGGTCTTGGTATCGTTCGGTATGCGTTCAAATTCGGCAGAGTGAATCTCAAAACCGTTTTCTTCGAGGTAGGACTGAATGTCGGCGTATGATTTGAAATCACCGTAGAGCAGGATTTCCCCTTCATCCGGTACCACCTCATCCACTCCGTAGTCAATCAGCTCCAGCTCGAGATCTTCGAGTGAGACACCCTCTTTCTCTGCTATTTTGAAGACACATTTGTGATCGAACAAAAATTCGAGGCTTCCCGAAGTACCCAACGAACCGCCATGCTTGTTGAAATAGCTGCGCACGTTGGCCACGGTACGCGTTGGGTTGTCGGTAGCCGTCTCCACCACGATGGCAATGCCGAACGGTCCATAACCCTCATAGACCATCTCCTTGTAGTCCGACACATCCTTGTCTGTTGCCTTCTTGATGGCGCGCTCCACATTCTCTTTGGGCATGTTCTCTTTTTTTGCCTGTTGCTCCAGTACCCGCAACCGGGGGTTGGTGGAGGGGTCGGGACCACCCTCACGGACGGCAATGGTAATCTGTTTTCCCAGTTTGGTGAAGACGCGGGCCATATTGCCCCAACGTTTCATCTTGGTCGCTTTTCTATATTCAAATGCTCTTCCCATATTTTTATGAATCTGATCCTCGGGCCTTTCTGCAAAGGCTCAACGGGTCTGTTTTATATTAATCTCTTATTTTATTGGCACATCATCACATTGGCACATTATTAGCACATTCAACTATCTCAACTGTGCTCCCAGTTCCTTTTCCAGATTCTGTCTGATCTTCTGCATTACGGCATCGATCTGTTTGTCGTTTAATGTTTTCTCTTCATCCTGCAGTAGGAAGTTGACCGCGTAGGATTTCTTTCCCTCGGGTAGGTTTTTTCCTTCGTATACATCGAAGAGGGTTACCTCTTTCAGTAGTTTCTTTTCCGACTTCAGTGCGATCTTTTCTATTTGTGCAAAGGTGATCTCTTTGCCGATCAGCAATGCCAGGTCCCTGCTTACTGCCGGAAATCTGCTTATTTCGGCGAATTGCACCTTATGTTCTTCCGATTCTTTCATCAATGCATCCCAGTTCATCTCTGCAAAGTAGACCGCCGTATCGATATCAAAGAGATGACTTATTTTCGGGGAGACGATGCCGAAGCTGCCGATGCTTTGTTTGGCAGTGCGGATGGTCATACCGATAGAGAAGAGTTCATTTTTCAACGGTTCAAACTGCACGCTATCCATGTTGGTACCCAGCCTTTTTAAAATGTTCTCCAGATGCGCTTTCAGCTCAAAGACGGAGCTTTGTTCTTCTGCCGTAGCCCAGCTTTTGTGGGTGCGTTTGCCGCAGATCCACAATCCGATGCGTGTTTCCTCGGCATATTGGGCGAGGATTTCATCTTCTCTTTTTTTGTCCGCATCGTAGCGGTAGCAGTTCCCGAATTCATAAAAACGCAGGTCGCCATGTTTGCGGTTGCGGTTATAGGCAATGCTTTCGAGTCCGCCAAAAAGCAGTGTCTGACGCATCACGCTCAGGTCGTTGCTCAACGGGTTCACCAGTGACACACAATGCGATGCGGGATAGCTCTCCAGTCCTTCGTAATATGATTTTTTTGTGAGTGAGTTGTTCATGATCTCACCAAAACCGTTTGCCGAAAGCTGTTCAGAGATGAGTGTCTGCAGCTTGTGCTTTCGGTCGGTCGGTGTCTGATAAGAGAGGTTGGCTCTCAGCGCATCACTGATCTCAATGTTGTTGTAACCGTAGATGCGGAGAATATCTTCAATCACATCCACGTCGCGGGTCACATCCACGCGATAGGTAGGGATACACAGTGTAAGCTCCTCCTCATTTTCGTGTGTCACAGCAATCTCCAGGCTGTGTAAAATATTTTTTATGGTTTCCCGGGGGATGACCTTTCCGATCAGTGCATCCGTCTTTTTATAGGAGAGTATCACTTCTCGCGGTGCAACCGGTTCGGGATATACGTCGCGTATATCTCCCGTTATCTCGCCGCCTGCCAGCTCTTTCACCAGCAGTGCTGCCCGTTTCAGAACATACACCGTATTATTCGGGTCGGCTCCCCGCTCAAAGCGGAAGGAGGAGTCGGTATTCAGCCCATGTCGACGGGCGGTTTTCCGTACCCAGGTGGGATTGAAGTAGGCCGATTCCAGGAAGAGGTCTCTGGTCTCTTCGGTTACACCCGAGTAGAGGCCGCCGAATACACCGGCAATGCACATCCCCTCTTCGGCATTGCAGATCATCAGATCCCGTTCACTCAGGGTACGTCCCTGCTCATCGAGTGTGACGAACTTCGTCCCTTCGGGCAGAGTACCTACCACCACTTCGTTTCCACTGATATGTGCCGCATCGAACGCATGCATGGGATGTCCGGTCTCGTGCAAAACGAAGTTGGTGATGTCCACAATGTTGTTGATGGGACGCAGGCCGATGAGCAGCAGTTTATTTTTCAGCCAATCGGGGCTCTCCTTTACGGTGACACCCCGGATGGTAAGCCCAGAATAGCGGGGACAGGCTTCCCTGTTTTCTACCACCACTTCTATGCCGCCTTCTTTTTTGTCGGTGGTAAATGCGTCGACCGATGGTCTGGTCAGCCTCCCTGGCTTCCCTGCCTGATGAAGCCAGGCTGCCAGGTCACGTGCCACGCCGTAGTGTGAAGCCGCATCCACCCTGTTTGGTGTGATGTCTACTTCCAGCACATAGTCGCTCTTCACATTGTAATATTCTTTTGCGGGCATACCCACGGGCGCATCGCCCGGGAGCACGATGATGCCCTCGTGGGAGGTGCCGATGCCGATCTCATCTTCGGCGCAGATCATACCCAGCGACTCCTCACCCCGTATCTTCGAACGTTTTATTGTAAATTCCTCGTCGCCCGCATAGAGTCTGGTGCCCACGGTGGCTACCACCACTTTCTGCCCTGCTGCCACGTTGGGAGCACCGCACACAATCTTCAACGGTTCACCACCATTGCCAATGTTTACGGTGGTCAGATGCAGGTGGTCGGAGTTGGGATGGTCCACACAGGTAAGTACCTCTCCGATGACCAAACCTTCGAGTCCCCCTTTGATGGTTTGAATTTCCTCCACGCTCCCTGTTTCCAGTCCGATTGAGGTGAGGACATCCGCAGTTTCCTGCGGTGATAAATCAAATTGCAGATACTCTTTGAGCCAGTTATACGAAATATTCATTGTTATAGATTGAATCTGAATGGATCAGACAGAATTGAAACCGGTGAGATTTGGATAAAAATAATGCCGAATCAGGAAAACCAGTCTCAGACAATCTGTTTGAACCTGTAAAAAGTCCGGTTTCATACAGACGGTGCTGTTCTGTTTGAAATTGAGGCCAAAATTACAAAAAAATGCTGAGAATACGCAGAAACAGATGATTGATTTCTGAGAATGAAGCGGGGGCGGTTTCAAAAAGATGAACCGCCCCCCTACATTATTTTATGCTTTATTTACTACGGAATTAATATCCCCTGATGGCTTTCACGCCCGGGAGAACTTTTCCTTCAATCATTTCAAGCAGTGCACCACCGCCAGTAGAAACGTACGATACCTTGTCGGCATGGCCGAACTTGTTCACACAAGCTACAGAGTCACCACCACCCACGAGAGAGAAGGCTCCTTTTTCCGTGGCTTCCACAATCGCATCGGATACGGCATGGGAGCCTTTGGCGAAGTTGTCGAATTCGAATACACCCACCGGTCCGTTCCAGAGGATGGTCTTTGAGTTTTTGATCACCTCGCTGAATGCTTTTTCAGATTCAGGGCCAATGTCAAGTCCTTCCCATCCATCGGGTATTTCATTTACAGAAGCATATCCTGTGTTTGCATCATTGCTGAAGCTGTCTGCTATCTTGGCATCTGTGGCCAGTACCAGGTTTACTCCCTTTCCTTTGGCCATTTCCACGATCTCTTTTGCCAGATCGAGCTTGTCGTCTTCCACGATGGAGTTTCCGATTTTTCCCCCGAAAGCCTTGACAAAAGTATAGGTCATCCCTCCGGCGAGGATCAGATTATCCACCTTGTCGAGCAGGTTCTTGATGATGTCAATCTTGCTGGAAACCTTCGATCCACCCATGATGGCGGTGAAGGGACGTTCTGTTTCTTTCATCACCTTTTCCACGGCGGTGATCTCATTTTGCAGCAGGTAGCCGAAAAGCTTGCTGTTGGCATCGAAATAATCGGCAATCAGTGCAGTAGATGCGTGGGCACGGTGAGCGGTTCCAAAGGCGTCATTCACATACACATCGGCATAGGAAGCCAGTTTTTTGGTGAATTCCTTTTGTGAGTCCTTTACCGCCTTCTTTGCCGCAGCAGTCTCCTCTGCCGAAGCGTCTTCCGCGAGGCCGCGGGGTTTGCCCTCTTCCTCGGCATAAAAACGAAGGTTCTCCAGCAGCAGGGCTTCTCCCTGACGCAAGGCCGCAGCCTTTGCTTCCGCCTCTTCGCCGATGCAGTCGTTCGCGAATTGTACATCCACACCCAGCAGTTCGGATATACGGTGCAAAATATGGTGCAGTGAAAATTTATCGGTCGCTCCTTTTGGTCGTCCCAGGTGTGATCCGATGATCAGGCTGCCGCCATCTTTCAGGATCTTTTTCAATGTAGGGATGGCCGCGCGGATGCGTGTGTCGTCTGTGATGTTGAAATTCTCATCGAGCGGAACATTGAAATCCACACGCACGAATGCCTTTTTGCCGGCAAAATTAAAAGAGTCCATTGTTTGCATAGTTCAGTATATTTTATGAATTGTAATCCGAAATAATTTGCAAAGGTAGGAAAATATATGGAAATTTTTCCGTAATGGTCACTGAAAATTTATGCGTTTCTGATGACTACTTCGTAAGTTACCGGGACTGCTTTTTTGTACATGGCCAGTACACCGCAATAAGTGTCGAACGACATTTTGCAGGCTCTTTCCAGTTTCTCTTTCGGGAGGTCGTCTCCTTCAAACTCATAGATGACATGGATTGAGGTGTACTGTTTGGGATGCTCTTCAGCCACCTCTGCATTGATACGAACATCAAATTTTTTCAGTTCGATGCGCATTTTACGTGCCATGGTCACAATATCAAGTCCCGTACATCCGGCTGCCGATACCAGCAGCAGTTTTTTTGGCCCGGGACCGGCATTGTCGCCTCCCGATGCTGTGGGGATATCTATGGTGACGGTATGTCCGTCGATATCCGTATCAAAAATATTGTTTTCTCTCCAATTGGATTGAATGGAATGTGTTGCCATAAGATTTTTTTTATAATTTAACAGCTGATTGTCGCACTTTAAATCTAAACAATTCAGAACCTGTTTGGTTCGTAAAAAGTTATCACCGAGTGAAGGGTTTGTCGAAAGCTTATATTTCCGGATGAAATACCACCGCAGATAGATAAAATAACATCAAAAAGAAACCATTCGTTTTACAAAGTGTTATATTTGTGAAAAAAAAGAGGGCATATGATTGATCACAATGCAAAGGTTTTACTGATATATACCGGTGGAACGATCGGAATGGTGGAGAATATGGAAACCGGGGCGCTGGAACCATTTAATTTCAGCCATCTGCACTCCAACATGCCCGAAATAAAGCGATTGAAGTTTCAGGTGGAAACCCATCTCTTTGAACCGCCGATCGATTCATCGGATATGTCGCTTGTCGTGTGGCAACAGATGGGCAGGGTGATTGAAGACAATTACGACGGTTACGACGGATTTGTGATTCTGCACGGTACCGATACCATGGCATATACAGCTTCGATGCTGGGTCTCATGCTGGAAAACCTAACCAAGCCGGTGATCCTGACGGGATCACAACTCCCTGTGGGCAAGCTGCGCACCGATGGCAAGGAAAATCTGATTACCGCCCTCGAGATTGCGGCCGACAAGGATGAAGCAGGTCGACCCATAGTTCCGGAGCTCTGTATATATATGCAAAATCTATTGATGCGCGGGAATCGTACCACCAAGGTGAATGCCGATAACTTCAGCGCTTTCACCAGCCCCAACTATCCCTACCTGGCCGAGGCTGGACTGAATATCCGGTATAATGATAAGTTTATTCTGCAACCGGACTATAGCAAGCCGGTCCGTTTCAACTATGCAATGGATCCTCATGTAGTTGTGTTGAAATTATTTCCCGGTATCTCACTTGAGGCAGTGAGTGCGAATCTGAACATTCCCGGTCTGCGTGGTATGATTTTAGAAACTTACGGTACCGGCAATTCTCCCAGTCTCCCCTGGTTTATTCATCTGTTGAGGGAGGCTATTGATCGGGGCATGGTGATGGTGAACGTGACGCAGTGTCTTTACGGGAACGTGAAGATGCACCGCTACGGGAATGGGCAGCAGCTGGAAAGGTTGGGTGTGGTAAGTGGCTACGATATTACCACCGAAGCTGCATTGGCCAAGCTGATGTTACTTTTTGGCAAATACAAATCCCCGGCTGATGTGAGACATCTGATGCAGGAATCTCTCCGGGGCGAAATGACTGTTTAACGAATTTTGTTTTGTGTAATGCCGTGAAATCATCCGAAGGGTTTTATCTTTGCCTTCATCATTGAAATAAAACCGGGATTTCACGAAGAAAAAGAATTGTATCCGGAACACACCAATGTTTGTCCGAAAGTTCTTTTGTACTCTGTCGTGAAAAACCCCACAAAGAAAATCAAATGAATAACCTGGACTACGGAATAATTGGCAACTGCCGCACGGCAGCCTTGGTGTCAAAAAGAGGAAGCATCGACTGGTTCTGCCTGCCCGACTTCGATTCACCCTCAATTTTTGCAAAGCTCCTGGACGAAGAGAAGGGTGGCAGTTTCCATTTTGAAGTATCGGACGATTACCGCATCACCCAAAACTATCACGGCCACACCAATATTCTCCTTACACGGTTTGAATCACCTGAGCATGGTTTCATCGTCTTCGATTATATGCCCCGCTACCGGACAGAAGAAATCCGGTATTATATGCCTCCCGAAATACATCGCTACATCCGTGTAATAAAGGGACGACCTAAACTGCGGGTAATCTACGATCCGCAAATCAATTATGCCCGTGAACGGGCGCATCACGAGATTGTGGGCAACAGCTACATCAAGACTTATTCGGAAGAAGATTCGGAAGATAAAGTTTATCTTTATACCAGCATGGATATGGAGAAGATTTTAACCAGGGAAGAGATGGAGCTCGTGGATCATCAGTTCTTTCTTTTGTCTTACAACCAGAAGCTGGTAACCATAGACCTCCAGCGTATTCTGCTCGAATATGAACGTACCAAAGTATACTGGCTTAACTTTTCAAATCGCTCCCGGCATTATCTGCAATATAACGACATGATCCAGCGAAGCCTCCTTGTACTGAAGCTGCTATCTTATCAAAATTCTGGAGCGATGTTGGCTGCGGTAACTACCAGCCTGCCCGAAACCATCGGTGAGACACGCAACTGGGATTACCGCTATTGCTGGCTGCGTGATGCTTCCATGTCGATTGATACACTATTATTCATGAAGCAGAAGACGGCGGCAGAGCGGTTTATCGGCTTTGTGAAGCGCATCCTGAAGTCGTCACGAGAGGAGTCCATCCAAATTATGTACGGCATACGGGGAGAGCGTGACCTCATCGAGGAAGTGCTCCCTCACTTAAGCGGCTATGCCAACTCCCATCCGGTGAGAATTGGGAACGCGGCTTATCATCAGGTACAAAATGACTCCATTGGCTACTTGCTGGATATCATCTACAAATATTATCTCTACTTTCCCGGCACCCTCGACGAGGTGGAGGAGATATGGGAGATCATCAAGAACCTGGTGCGGGCCGTGCTGGCTTCGTGGCAGAAGCCCGACAGGAGCATCTGGGAATACCGGACCCGGGAAAAGCATTTTGTTTTCTCAAAGGTGATGAGCTGGGTGGCTGTAGACAGGGCATCACTCATTGCGGAGCTCCTGCAAAGAGATTATTATGCCGAAAAGTGGCGTAATGAAGCGGCCATGATCAAGGCTGAAGTACATGAAAAAGGATGGAATGAAGAGATGCAGTGTTTCACGCAGGCATATGACAATACCGATCACGACTCATCCTTGCTGCTGATGCAGTTTTATGATTTTATTGAGCCTGATAATGAGCGATATGTGAAAACTGTGAAAGCAATTAAAGAGAACCTTTATCATGAAGGGCTGATGTACCGGTATAAGGCGGAGGATGATTTCGGGGTACCCACCTCATCCTTTACCATTTGCACATTCTGGCTGGTGGAAGCGTTGTACATGATTGGTGAGCAGGAAGAGGCGAAGGAGATTTTTGAGAAACTGATCTCCTATTCAAATCACGTGGGTTTATATAGTGAAGATCTCGACTTTGAAACCAAACGACAACTGGGTAACTTCCCACAGGCCTATTCACATCTGGCATTGATCAATACGGCAGTACTCTTTTCGGAGGAGAAACAGTTGTCGAAATTTATTCGGCCCTGATGTTTTTACCTTCATTGTGGCCGGGTGCATCTCCATGTATTTTTGCAAATGAGCCGGGATAATTTGTGTTAATGAAATCAATCAGTTTCTCCCGCACCTCAACCCGCAGATCCCAGTTGCTGGATGAATTGGAACTGCTGACCAGCACCCTGAGTTCTTTATACCACTCTCTGCTGTCGGTCACCTGTATATTCTGTACCCTTCCGTCCCAGTGAGGGTTGTCAGTCACCAGACGTGCTAACTCCTGACGAAGAGGCTCCACCGGCAAATCATAAGAGACATACAGCATGGCAGTACCCAGGATGTTGGAAGAGTTGCGCGTCCAGTTCTGGATGGGGTTGTTCAGGAAATAATCGATCGGCACAATCAGGCGCCGCTCATCCCATATCTTCACCACGGCATAGGTGATGTTGATCTCCTCAATTCTTCCCCATTCCCCTTCAATGACGACCACGTCATCGAGCCTTATGGGTTGTGTAAAAGCGATTTGTATACCCGAGAAAACCTGACCGAAGCTCCGCTGAGCCGCAAAACCGATGATGATTCCCGCAACCCCGGCCGAGGCCAGCAGGCTCACACCCAGTTGTCGGACCGAGTCAATGGTCATCAGGGCTATGGAGACAAAGATAAACGCTACGGTGATCACGGCAATTCTTTCAATCATGCTGATCTGCGTCAGTCTTTTTCTTGCCTCCAGGTTGTCGGGATGCTGAATATCGAACTTCTTTTGCCAGAAATGAAACAATGCCCGCACAATTTGTATGATGAGCCACCCGATGGTGAGGATAAGCAGGATGCGGCTTATCTGTTCAAAAAGAGTGAACGTCCTGTCATCCTCTTTCAGGTAGGCGCTGAAAATGTGTAACAGCAAGGCAAAGATAACCCAGATGGCCGATCCCCTGATGATACGGATGATGAAGTCGTCCACCAGGATTTTGCTTTTTCGGGCGCGCCGACTCCAGCGTTTGAGTACAAAGTTAAGAATCATCGTCATCGCAATGAAGAGCGCGATGAAGACCAGGACGACGAGGATATAGTAGGGGAAACTGCCAGGTAAGATTATTCTGTTGATAAAGTCCATGAAGCGTTATTTTTTAATCAGGTTCGACAGGAAGGGAATCACTGATGATTGTAATGGGATGCGGTACTTCGCAGCCGCGGAGAAGTTCCCTACTTTTATGCTGATCCCATCGGGTGGTAACACGCGAAACATATCCTCGTCGGTGGTATCATCGCCGATTGCCATGACAAAATCATAAGGCCGTTGTTCCAGTCTGCGTAATGTTTCACTGCCCTTGTTAAAATCGGGCGGTTTGATCTCCACAATTTTGTTGCCGGGCACAATCTGCAGATTTAACCGGGTGCAGGGTCCAATCAGCGCATTGATCAACTGCTGGGTGCGCAACTCGGCAAGCCATACATCCACCTTGCGGTAGTGCCAAACCAGTGAAGCATCCTTTTGTTCCAGATAAGAACGTGGCGTCTTGTCGATGGTGTGTTGTATGATATCCGTGATCTCATCATCCCACACTACTTCTTTCTCCAGATTTTTGTGCCATTTGCCGTTCTCTTTGTAAAATATGCCGTGCTCGGCAGCAAAATCAAGGTCGACCCCCTCGAACCACTTGTCAAGTATCTGATGATTCCTTCCGCTGTTGATCACCACTTTGTTTTTCTCATCGGCAATCATATTTTGTAGCATCTCCAGTAATCGGACCGATGGAACCGCATCTTCCGGATTATCCACGAAAGGAGAAAGCGTCCCGTCATAATCGAGCAGGAGCAGCCGGGATGAGGCTTCATCGTATGCACTCTTTATTTGGTTCAGTTGTCTTTTGCCGACTATCTTCTGTAGAATATCCTTGTTTTGGGTCTTGATGGACTGCAGCTCAGTAACAAAATCATTTGCCCACTTTTTCACATTCTCCCGGGAAATTTTTTTCTGCATCTTCTGCAGCCGTTTGTTCTTTTCTTCATCCGGCATTTTCAGTGCCTGCAGAATCGCATGCTCAATCTGATCGGTATCATTGGGATTGATGATGATGGCATCCTGCAGTTCAATTGCCGCACCAGCCATCTCGCTGAGTATGAGTACGCCCGGGTTATTGCACTTGGATGCCAGATACTCTTTGGCAACCAGGTTCATGCCATCCCGCAAGGGGGTGACCAGGGCAATGTCGGATATATCGTACATGGCCATCAACTCCTCGAAGGCAAAGCTGCGGTAGAAGTAAAAGATGGGTGTCCACCCCAGTCTGGAATACTTACCGTTTATTTCCCCGATTGCCTGATCGATCTTTGTCTTCAGGTCGGCGTAGATGTCCACGCTGTCCCGTGAAGGAACCACAATCATGGTCAACGAGACCTTTTCGTGGTACTCCGGATTGTTTTGTAAAAATTGCGAAAAACCGGTCAGACGGTGCAGGATGCCTTTGCTATAGTCCAGACGGTCCACAGAGAGGATAACAGTTTTGTCGCCCAGTTGGTGTTTCAGCATGGAGGCTTTTTCCTTCACTTCGGGCAAAGTGGGTGCATTGTTGTATAGTTCATAGTTGATGCCCATCGGGAAGGCATCCACATGCACGATTCTCTCCCGCAGGGTAACCTCGTCGAGGGTGCAGTTCAGGTCGAGTACCCTGTAGATGGCACTGATAAAGTGACGCATATAATCATGCGTGTGAAAGCCAATCAGGTCGGCCCCCAGAAGTCCTTCCAGCACCTCTTCCCTTTCAGGTAATACCCTGAATAACTCATATGAAGGGAAGGGAATATGGTGGAAGTAGCCGATATTGGCATTCGGCTTTTCTTTCCGGAGCATCCCGGGCAGCAGCATCAGCTGATAATCCTGCACCCACACAATGTCGTCGTCTTCTATAAATGAAAGTGCTTCACTGCAGAACAGGGCATTCACCTGCTTGTAGGCCTCCCAGTAGTCTGCCCTATAGGCTATGAATGAGAAGAAGTAATGGCAAAGAGGCCAGATTGTGCTGTTGCTATATCCTTCATAGTAGTTTTCAATCTGCTCTGCCGATAAAAAAACAGGATGAAAGTGCAGTTCATGCAATTTATCAGTAATCTCACTCTTTTCCTGTTCATCATCTGTATGGATGCCTGGCCAGCCTATCCAGTATTTTTCAGCTTCGGTTTCCAGAGAGCCGAGTCCGGTAGCTAAACCGCCCTCACTTCTTTCAATAGAAAACTGTTCGTCTTTTCTTTCTATCCTGACGGGGAGTCTGTTTGCGATAATGATGATTTTCATACGATTCTTTTGATGCAATGCGCATTGCTAACATTATAACACAGTTTTTGACAGAAAGATTATTTTTTAAATATTTTTTGGATATCTCTTTTTGTCTTTTGATAGCATGTGAACAAAAAGGTAGGATCGTTTGTTGTTTCCACTTTTTTGTCGTAATTTCGTGGTTCAAACCTTTGTTATTTAGTAATTTCTTAACTAAAATTTCAATCTTTTAGTAATTACATAATTATGACCAAAAAAAAGAATTACTTAACCTGCGACGGTAATCAGGCTGCTGCTCATATCGCCTATATGTTCAGTGAAGTAGCTGCCATTTACCCGATCACACCATCCTCCACGATGGCTGAATATGTGGATGAATGGGCGGCTGCCGGAAGAAAAAATATTTTCGGACAGCCGGTATTCGTGCAGGAAATGCAGTCGGAGGCGGGTGCTGCCGGAGCGATGCATGGATCATTGCAGGCAGGTGCGCTCACTTCTACTTTTACCGCTTCGCAAGGTCTGTTGCTGATGCTTCCAAACATGTATAAAATGGCAGGGGAGCTGTTGCCGGGTGTATTTCACGTATCGGCACGTGCACTGGCATCGCATGCCTTGTCCATCTTTGGCGACCAGCAGGATGTCATGGCTGCCCGACCGACCGGTTTTGCACTTTTTGCGACGGGATCGGTACAGGAAGTGATGGACCTCGCAGCTGTAGCCCATCTTGCAGCGATTGAGAGCCGTGTGCCCTTTCTTCATTTCTTCGACGGATTCCGCACATCACACGAGATCCAGAAGATAGAAGCCTTGTCGAACGACGATCTGGCGCCACTGATCAACCAGGAGGCGCTGAAAGCCTTCCGCGACAGGGCGCTGAGTCCCGATGCTCCTGTTACACGCGGTACAGCCCAGAACGATGATATCTATTTCCAGGCGCGCGAAGCCTCCAACCCGTTTTACGATGCCGTGCCCGATATCGTGGAAAAATATCTGCAGAAACTGGCGATAGTAACCGGTCGCAAATACGGATTGTTCGACTACTATGGCGATCCCGAAGCAGAGCGGGTAATCATTGCCATGGGTTCAGTCACCGAAACCATCCGTGAGGTAGTGGATCATCTCACCGCGCAGGGTGAGAAGGTAGGTGTGATAGCCGTTCATCTCTATCGTCCCTTCAAAGCGTCGGCATTTCTTTCTGCCATGCCTGCCACGGCCAAACGCATTGCCGTGCTCGACAGGACCAAAGAACCGGGTGCGACCGGTCAGCCGCTCTATCTCGATGTGAAGGACTGTTTTTATGGTAAGGAGGGTGCCCCCGAGATTGTGGGTGGCATCTATGGTCTTTCCTCAAAAGATACCACACCGTCGCAGATCATTTCAGTCTTTGAAAATCTCTCGATGGCCATGCCGAAGAACGATTTTACCATCGGCATTGTCGATGATGTGACATTCAAATCGCTTCCCGTGAAGGAAGAGGTCTCGATGGATGAAACAACCTATGAAGCCAAATTCTACGGACTGGGATCCGATGGTACCGTAGGGGCCAATAAAAACTCCATCAAGATCATCGGGGACAATACCGATAAATATGTGCAGGCATACTTTGCTTACGACTCCAAAAAATCGGGAGGATTCACCTGCTCACACCTTCGCTTTGGCGACAATGCCATCCGTTCGACCTATCTGGTGAATACACCCAACTTTGTGGCATGTCATGTGCCGGCCTATCTTTATCTCTACGATGTGACTGCCGGTTTGAAGAAAAATGGAACCTTTCTGCTTAATTCGCTGTGGCCCAAAGAGGAAGTGGCCGATCATCTGCCCGATCAGGTGAAACAATATTTTGCAGCCAACAACATCAGGCTCTATATTATCAATGCTACTGCCATTGCCGAGGAAATTGGGCTGGGCAATCGTACCAACACCATACTTCAATCGGCTTTCTTCAAGATTTCTAACGTGATCCCTTACGATCTTGCCGTAGAGCAAATGAAGAAATTCATTGTGAAGTCTTATGGCAAAAAAGGGGAGGAAGTGGTAAAAATGAACAACGCTGCCGTAGACCGCGGCGGTGAGGTGGAGCAGGTTGAAGTCCCCTCCGAGTGGGCTTCTATTCAGGTTACTGCCGACACGGCAGATGACGCCCCTGAGTTTATTCAGAATGTAGTAAAACCGGTCCTTGCACAGCGAGGTTACAGCCTCCCCGTATCAGCCTTCAGCGGTCGCGAGGACGGAACCTGGGAGATGGGAACCACCACCTACGAGAAAAGAGGTGTTGCTGTGAACGTGCCTGTCTGGCATCCCGAAAACTGTATTCAGTGCAACCAGTGTGCCTATGTTTGTCCCCACGCAACCATCCGTCCCTTCGTACTCGATGAGGAAGAAGTAAAAGGTGCGGGTGAAGGGGTAGAAATACTGAAGGCCCAGGGAAAACAGTTTACCGGTATGGGCTTCCGCATTCAGGTGGATGTTCTCGACTGCCTTGGTTGTGGCAACTGTGCCGATGTGTGCCCAGGCAAGAAAGGGGTGAATGCGCTCGAGATGGTACCCATTGCCACACAGATGGATAACCAGCAAAACTGGGATTACATGGTGAAACATGTCTCCAGCAAGGCGCACATGGTGGATGTGAAGATGAACGTAAAGAACTCACAGTTTGCCAAGCCGTTGTTCGAATTCTCCGGTGCCTGCTCGGGTTGTGGTGAAACACCCTATATCAAGCTGATTACACAGTTGTACGGCGATCGCATGATGATTGCCAATGCCACCGGATGTTCCTCTATCTACGGCGCTTCGGCACCTGCCACACCATACACCAAAAATGAAGAAGGAAAAGGTCCGGCATGGGCTAACTCGCTATTTGAAGACAATGCAGAGTTCGGATACGGATTTGTGATTGCCAATACCAGCATGCGGAATCATCTGCAGGAACTGATGCAACAGGGCTTGCGGTCCGATGCTTTTTCTGAAGAACAGAAAGCGCTCTTTCAGCAGTGGATCGATCACCGGGAAGAGACCGATGAATCGAAACGCGTGTCTGAGCAAATCGTATCTGCCTTGAGTGGTTCCGACAACAAGATTGCCCTTGAAATTCTCTCCATGGAGAAATATCTTGCCAAGAAATCGATCTGGGTATTTGGTGGAGACGGATGGGCATACGACATCGGCTTTGGCGGGCTGGATCATGTGCTGGCAGGCGGACAGGATATCAATGTACTGGTACTTGATACCGAGGTGTACTCCAATACGGGGGGACAATCGTCCAAATCGACACCTACCGCTGCAGTGGCCAAGTTTGCCGCTGCGGGAAAACGTATCCGCAAGAAAGACCTGGGTATGATTGCCGCTACATACGGATATGTCTATGTGGCACAGGTGTCCATGGGAGCCAATCAGGGGCACTATCTCAAAGCATTGAAAGAGGCTGAATCGTATCACGGACCGTCGCTCATCATAGCCTACTCACCCTGTATCAGTCATGGACTGAAGCGGGGTATGGGAACCGCGCAGGCAGAACAGAAACTGGCTGTGGAATGTGGCTACTGGCATCTGTGGCGCTACGATCCCCGTCTGGAAGCCGAAGGCAGGAATCCGTTCCAGCTTGATAGCAAAGAACCGGATTGGAGTAAATTCAAGGACTTCCTGCTGGGTGAAGTACGCTATACGCAACTGATTAAATCATTCCCGAAACAGGCAGATGAACTCTTCGATGCTGCCAGGGAGAATGCACAATGGCGCTACCGATCCTACCAGCGGATGGCCAATGCGAATTATGGTGACGGTTCAGCCGTGGAAACTACTGCAGTTGCATCCGACGAAGAGAACTAACGGTAACAAACATACATTATTGATTGCTGAGGGTGTCACGCGTTGTGATGCCCTCAGCGTTTTCAAGAGATATAAACTACAAAATTTTGTCGTATCTTTGCGTTTTCAAGACGCAAGACAAAAGATAAAAGAGTAAAGATATGAGGATTCAGATCATTAACGGACCCAATCTCAATCTGCTTGGCGTGCGCGAACCAAATGTATACGGACAGGATAACTTCAATGATTTTCTGACCCGTTTGCGCACTGATTATCCAGATATCGAAATCGGATATTACCAGTCGAATATAGAGGGTGAACTCATCGATAAAATACAGGAATCCGGTTTTGGTAGTGACGGAATCATCCTCAATGCGGGAGGTTATACCCATACCTCGGTGGCGATTCGCGACGCCATCAAGGCAGTTCCGGCACCGGTAGTGGAAGTGCACATCTCCAACGTGCACGCCCGGGAGGAATTCCGCCATCACTCCATGCTCACTGCCGTGTGCCTGGGTGTTATTGCCGGCTTTGGCCTCGATTCTTACCGTCTGGCTGTGGAAGCAATCAGAACTACAAACAAAACTCATTGAAAAGTGTTTATAGTTCGATAGTAATTCGGTAATAATTCAATAGTTATTCAAATATTTAGTACGTAAATTTTGTTATTCGGTGGTTATTCGGTAACTACACGAACGAAGTGAGTGAATAACGTGCGCGCAGCGAACAAATAACGCGTAGCAAATAATGGCGTAGCCAAATAATATGAACAAATATCCAAAAAATATATGATTAAACAAACCAAAATCATCGCTACCATTTCCGACAAGCGGTGCGACGTGGCCTTTTTAAAAGAGCTGTTCGATGCCGGAATGAATGTGGTACGACTCAACTCAGCCCATCTCGACGAAACGGGCTTTTTAAAGATCATCAACAATGTGCGTCAGGTTTCGTCCCATATTGCCATTCTCGTGGATACAAAGGGCCCAGAGATCCGTACCACGGTGACTGAAACCCCTCTTGAACTGAAAACAGGCGACAAAATAAAGATCGTGGGCGACCCGCATGGCGTTTCATCCAGGGAAACCATTTATATTTCTTACCCCAGCATTACCGAAGAAATGCGTGTGGATGATGATATCCTGATTGATGACGGTGAGATAGATCTGAAAGTAATTGAAGTAAACAAAGATTACCTGCTCTGCAGCGCCATGAATGATGGCGTGGTGGGAAGCCGCAAGAGCGTGAACATACCCGGTGTGCGGATCAACCTGCCTGCCATCACATCCCGCGACAGAGATTTCATTGCCCTGTCGGTAAAGCATGAGGTGGATTTTATCGCTCATTCCTTTGTACGCAACAAGGAAGATGTGATTGCGGTGCAGGAGATCCTTGATGAACTGAAAAGTACCATCAAGATCATCGCCAAGATCGAAAACCAGGAAGGTGTGGACAATGCCGATGAAATTCTGGAGGCTGCATATGGCATCATGGTCGCACGGGGTGACCTGGGAATAGAGGTCGCCCAGGAAAAGATTCCAGGCATACAACGTGTACTCATTAAAAAAGCCATTCATCACAAAAAACCGGTTATTGTAGCCACACAAATGCTGCACTCCATGATCCAGAATCCGCGACCCACGCGTGCTGAAATTACCGATATTGCCAATGCCATCTACTACCGTACCGATGCGGTAATGCTTAGCGGGGAAACTGCTTACGGCAAATACCCGGTGGAGGCAGTGAAAACAATGGCTAAAACGGCCTACGAAGCAGAACTGACCAAACTTACCGAGAACGATATCCGTGTACCCTATAATCCCGATGACGACCGCAGTGTTACCGAGTTCCTGGCCAAGCAGGCTGTAAAATCGTCGGTAAGGCTGAATGTGAAAGCCATCGTGACCGACAGTCACACCGGGAAAACTGCCCGGGTGCTGGCTGCATTCCGCGGTAAAAGCCCGGTGTATGCCATTACCACCACGGAACGTCTTGCCCGGGAACTGGCGCTCTCCTACGGTATCATGGCGGAACATCAACAGGGAAAGGGCGACGGAAATACCAAAGAGAGCCGGAGAGCTTATTTCACAGACGCCATCCGCAGGCTGATCGATAAGAAAATGATCGCACCCAAAGACCGGGTAGCATATCTGGGGGGCAGCTTTGGCGAAGTGGGCGGCACCACCTATCTGGAAATTTCCGAAGTGTGGCGGATATTGGAGGCGAAAGAAAAATACAATCTGCCCGATTATACGGTATAATGCAAACAGACGGCAAACTGGAGAATTATATTCTGTCGCACAGCGATGATGAGCCCGAACTTCTGAAGAAGATAGAGCGCGACACGCATGTGAAGATGTTGCAGACAAACATGAATGCAGGCCATCTTCAGGGCCGGCTTTTGAAGATGATCACCCAGATGATCCGCCCCAAACGGATCCTGGAGATCGGCACATTTGTCGGTTATTCAGCTCTCTGCTTCGCTGAGGGACTTGAGGAGGGAGGGGAGCTTCATACCATTGAAATCGATGACGAAATTGAAGATATAGCCCGTGCTAACTTTGCCAAATCGGAACATGGACACAAGATCATCCTTCATATCGGCGATGTCATGGATATCCTTCCCCGGTTTGGAGATGAGAGTTTCGATCTGGTCTTCATGGATGGCGACAAGGAGTCTTACCGGGATCATTTCGAGGCGATATTGCCGAAATTAAGAAGAGGAAGATTCATTCTTGCGGACAACACACTCTGGTATGGTAAGGTTGTGGAGAAAGTAAAGAGCAATGATCATTCTACTCAGGGTATCCTGAATTTCAACAAACGGCTTGCGGAAGATACAAGGGTTGATAAAGTGATATTACCTGTGCGTGACGGGTTAACGCTCATCAGAAAGAGATAACATATGGACTCAAACAGACAGTTAAAAGTAAACCGACTGATACAGAAAGAACTCAGCGAGATTTTTTTGCTCGAGACAAAGAAGATGCAAGGTGTTTTTGTGTCGGTCACCAACGTACGTGTATCGCCCGATCTGGGCCTGGCGCATGTTTATCTGAGCATATTTCCTTCCGACAATTCCCGGGAGTATGTGGAAAACATCAACGGCAACGTGAAATCGGTGCGTTATGAACTCGGAAAAAGGGTGGGCAAGCAGTTGCGTGTTGTACCCGAGCTCTCGTTTCATGTGGACGATTCACTCGATTACATCGAGAACATCGACAGGTTGCTGAAAGACCAGTAAAAAACCGTTGATTTTCGCATGATATCATGAACGTATCCTTTTTCATCGCCCGGAGATATCTCTTTTCAAAGAAATCGCACAATGCCATCAATGTGATTTCAGCTATTTCGGTCTGCGGCATTGCCATCGCTACAATGGCCATGGTGTGCGTGCTCTCTGTCTTCAACGGCTTTGGCGGTATTGTGAAAGATATGTTCAGTGCCATCGATCCCGATCTCAAAATATCGGTGAAACAGGGCAAGGTGTTCGATTATCATACAGCGGCATTTGAAGAGGCGCTGCGACTCCCGGGCGTACAGCTTATTTCCGAGTCGCTCGAAGAGAATGCGCTCTTTAAGTTCGAAGAACAGCAGGTACCGGTTCGCATGAAAGGCGTGTCAGAAGATTTCAGACTGATGACCGACATGGATAAGCTAATGGTAGACGGCTCCTTCCGGTTGCGCGAGGATGTGGTGGATTATGCCACCCTGGGTGCCGGACTGGCTGTCACCCTGGGTGCACGTCCCGGTTTTGTCAATGCTGTCGAAATATACGCTCCACGACGCGATGCGCGGGTGAACCTGGCCAACCCGTCCGCGGCCTTTGTCACAGGATATGCTCAGATAGGAGGGATTTTTGGGCTTAATCAGCCTGAATATGACGATCAGATGGCCATTGTTCCCATTGAACTGGCGCGGGAACTGTTTAATTACAAGACGGAGGTCTCTTGCCTCGAAGTGAAACTTACTTCGGACGCTTCCGTCTCCAGGGTTAAACGGGAGATGGAACGCATCCTGGGAGATGATTTTCTGGTGGAAGATCGTTTTGAACAACAACAAGAGTCGTTTCGAATGCTGCAGATAGAGAAATGGGTTACTTTTCTGATTTTGGCATTTATTTTGCTGATAGCTGTTTTTAATGTCGTCGGTTCCCTGTCGATGCTCATCGTAGAGAAAAAAGAGGACATCAGGAGTCTACAGAACATGGGGGCCTCTCACCAACTCATCACCCGCATCTTCCTGTATGAAGGATGGCTTATCACTTTCATTGGCATTGTTGCTGGGATGGTTGCGGGGTTGGTATTGTGTCTGTTACAGCAGGAGTTCGGTCTCCTGAAATTAAGCGATACGCCCGGTGCCTACATCATTGATGCCTATCCGGTCATAGTGGAATTCAGCGACCTGCTAATCGTTTTCGCTGTGGTGAGCGTGACCGGACTGATGACGGTGCTTTATCCGGTAAATAATTTGAAGAAAAAGCTATCAGCAGTCAGCAATCAGCGATCAGCTTTTTAGGTGGATGATTTGATGGGTATCGATATGGATAATGACTTAGTTTAAAAAGATATAGAATGAAAATTGCAATTGTAGGGACCGGTTATGTAGGTTTGGTTTCGGGTGCATGTTTTGCAGAAATGGGTGTCGATGTAACCTGCGTGGATATCGACAGCGATAAGATTGAAGGTTTAAAGCAGGGGATTATTCCTATTTACGAGCCGGGACTGAAAAATATTGTGATCCGGAATTATGAGGCAGACAGGCTTCATTTCACAACCAGTTTACCATCGGTACTGAATGACATGGAGATCATCTTCATTGCCGTGGGAACGCCCTCTGATGAAGAGGGAGATGCCGATCTTTCCTACGTAATGACGGTAGCAAACACCATCGCCGATCACATGGAGAAACCCCTGCTAATCGTGACCAAAAGTACGGTCCCAGTGGGTACCTCCTACCGCATCAGGGAGGTAATCCGCAAGCGGTTGGATGAGCGTGGACTTCAGAAATTGGAATTTGATGTGGCTTCCAACCCCGAGTTTTTGAAAGAAGGTGCTGCTGTCAGCGACTTTATGAGTCCCGACCGTGTGGTGGTGGGCGTGGAGAGCAAGGAGGCGGAAGAATTGATGTCGAAGTTATATCGTCCGTTCCTGTTGAGCAACTTCCGGGTTATCTTTATGGATATCTTGTCGTCGGAGATGACCAAGTATGCCTCCAACGCCATGTTGGCCACGCGCATCAGTTTCATGAACGATATTGCCAATCTTTGTGAGCTGGTGGGGGCCGATGTGAACATGGTGCGCCGTGGCATGGGTAGTGACTCCCGCATTGGCAGAAGCTTTCTCTATCCCGGTTGCGGTTATGGAGGTAGCTGCTTTCCCAAGGACATCCGCGCCATCATGAAGGTGGGGGAAGATGCAGGCTATGAGATGAAGGTGATTAAAGCAGTGGAGGAGGTTAACAACCGCCAGAAGGCCATCCTCTTTCATAAATTCAGTCACTATTTTAATGGCGATATCAAAGGCAAGATCGTGTCAGTGTGGGGATTGGCATTCAAGCCCGAGACCGATGATATGCGAGACGCACCATCACTCACCCTGATAAAAAGTCTTCTTGAAGCCGGCGTCTCCGTACGCGCATACGATCCGGCAGCCATGCAGGAAGCTCGCAAGTATCTGGACGACAGGATTTACTATGCAACCGATATTTACGATGCAGCCAATGAGGCCGATGCGCTGATTGTTCCGACCGAATGGAAGGAATTCCGCCTGCCCAACTGGTCGATTCTCCGGAAGATCATGAACAATCATCTGGTTATCGATGGCCGAAATATCTACAACAAGGAAGATCTCGCCTCTTATGGTTTTGAACATAGGGGAATAGGGCAGAAGTAGCTATCTGCCCATGGGATTATTTTTGTAGTCTTACAAATAATGTATTGAAAGAAATGATGAAAACTGCAGATTTATATGTAAATTTGCAGCCCCGAATCGTTAGCTCAGCTGGTTTAGAGCGCTGCCTTGACAGGGCAGAGGTCACTGGTTCGAACCCAGTACGATTCACATCCCATTTTCAGTATATTTTTCAACTTTTCCTGTTTATCACAGCTCCTGCAGCCATTTGGATAGCTCTTGCATAAACTGATCCTTGTAAAGAAAGGAATCGCGGTTTCCGAAGCCATGTCCACCAGTCGGATAAAGTAGAAATGTAACCGGAACCTTGTGTTCTGTCAACGCCTCCACATAGCGGAACCCATTGGTGGGTGGTACAACTTTGTCGTCTGCAGCAAAAATAACAAATGCAGGCGGAGTGGTTCCGTCCACCCTTTTTTCGTTGGAGAATCTGTTCACCAATTCGGCCGAAGGTTTTTCTCCCAGGAGGTTTCTTCTCGACCCTGCATGGGTGAATGTCGTGTCCATGCTTATCACCGGGTAAAGCAATATCTGAAAAGCCGGTTTGTCTTCCCCCTCGGTGTGGGTGGCATAGGTAGAAGCCAGGTGTCCCCCTGCCGATGCGCCCATAATGCCGATATTCTTCGGGTTGATCTTCCATACTGTGGCATGTTCTTTTACCTGATCGAATGCAGCCTTCACATCTGCGAAGGGAATGGTATAGTCGGTCTGCGGCATCCTGTACTTCAGTACCCCGAAAGCAATGCCTTTGTCCAGGTAGAAAGGAGCCCAGTCGTATCCCTCGTGAAACAGAGCCAGGTTGCTGTACCCGCCCCCTGGCAGGGCTATCACCATGCTGCCCGTCGCCTTCTCGGGTGAAGGGAAATAAACCCGCAGAGAGGGAGCATTCATCCCCCTGTCGGTATCCTCGTTCATATCGGGAGCTTTCTCTACCGTGTTGAGCGGGTATTCGGTAAAGGAAGGTTTGTTTGTCTGCGAGGGTGAAGCGTGGGTCTGCTGATCTTCTATAACATTGCGGGTATTGCTGTTGCTTTGCTGAGAAATAGCCGGAAAAACAAAACTGCCAATAAACAGGGGTATCAGAAATAAATTTTTCATGTAGTTTGTTTTTTATTTCAACAGGATGAACTCTATTGTCAATCCATTCAAAGGTAGGTATTTGTTTTGTAAACGCAAGAGGAATTACTGTATGGATTGCATCAAACTATAGAAATATTGGGGTTCCCTGGTTTTATTCAGATTATACCAGGCATCCAACGTGCTCTCCTTCATAACCCTAGCTGTTTTAAACAGTTCGTAGGAAAACTCCAGCGGGGCCAGTCCCGTTGCTGTGACCAGGTTGCCATCCACCACAGCAGGAAGATTGCTGTAATAGTCCTCGCCACGATACTGAGGACCCACCATTTTTAGGTACACCTTGTCGTTGCTTGTATGCTTCCTTTCGTTTAGCAGACCTTTGGATGCCAAAGCTGCGGTGGCTCCGCAAATGGCAGCTATAACTACGTTTTTATCAAGCAAGGCTGCAGTCATGTCAATAACCTTTCGTTGTTCTTCTTCGAACCAGGTGTCAGCTCCTGGCAGGAGTAAAATGTCGCCATCCTTAAAATCGATCTTCTCTATACCCACATCAGGAGTAATTAACATCCCACCCATCGTTATAACCGGTTTTAGAGAATTCCCGATTTTTACCAAGGAGAGTGTTCCCCTGCTTTTGTCGAGATATCTTCCACTGCTCAGTTCCGCGGTAATATACCCAATCTCCCAGTCCGCCAGTGTATCAAGCACGTACAGGTAGCATGTTTTGTCTGTTGTCTCCATTTTAAGTATTCTCTCGTCTTTCTACCTTATACCATTAATCGCAGTTTTCCATTTCTACGATATAATAACCATGCTGTTTGATTTCTTCCTCATTCTCGGGCTGCAGAGATTCTATATGACAGAATGTACACTCTTCGGAAGAAAGCGGTTGCCCTTCTTCTCCCTTGGTTTTCAGATACGACCTGCCAAAAGCGTATATCTTTTCAGCATCTTTAATTCCTTCGGGGGCAATGATGTCGAAATGCATGATTGTCCCGTCTTTTTTTGTTACATAGGTGTCCCATACTGCTACTTGCATCATATATGATTTTAAATGTTTTACGCAACATTGCTTTCGTCAGTTTCAATAACAAATTCCATGTGGTATTGGTTTGATATGAATATGTTAAACTGAATAGCCCACATAAGAAAAACAGGAAGCAAAGCTTTCTGTTTGCCCCCTGCCTTCATTCTATTACAGTTTTTAATGAACCAAA
This sequence comes from Bacteroidetes bacterium GWC2_46_850, assembly GCA_001768325.1. Taxonomy (GTDB): domain Bacteria; phylum Bacteroidota; class Bacteroidia; order Bacteroidales; family Dysgonomonadaceae; genus Proteiniphilum. The sequence goes on from MENQ01000012.1 coordinate 157,157, forward strand.
CCGGAGTCACGAGGATGCAAGGACCCGGTTTTCTTTTTATTTCTTACAGTTTGAATGAGATACCCAATTCAAGAGCAGAGATACCATATCCGATCTCCGCAAAAGCAGCAAATTTATCCGAGAAATGATAGCGTGCACCAATAAAGGCAGAATATCCAATGCCCGAAGCGGTAGGCGATGAACCGCCCATGCCGTCGCCGAAGGTACTGCTGCTGACTACATTATATCCCAGCATTAATCCTGTGTATGTATCCAGTTTATCGACAAACTGATAGTGAAAAACACCCCGTGCACCCAGGATAAAGTAGCTATATTTATAGCCAAACGTCGTACTCCCGTAGGTAGACTCCCATTTATTGGCGGTATATGCCAGATATCCTCCCACACCAATGGAGGCTTTCCCATCGAGTAGGCCGTCGATGATGCCTTGTTCAAATGATACCGAAAAAGGAGGGATACTGCTTGTATATCCATCACCCCCGTAATAGCTTCCTACGCCAATACCCACATTGACAATTTTGTCTCCTTTCGAGAACGAATTTTGCGCATGAAGACCAATGAGCGCTCCGCATGTAAATAAAACAAGCAATGTAATAAATTTTTTAGACATAATATAAAAATGTAAATTGTTTTTTCTGCCTACTCATAGAGCTTTTCGGCTTCCGCTATTCTGATTAAAAATCCATACAAGGTGGATTTCCCTATTTTCTTTTATTGTGTCTTCATTCCGTGCGACGTGCAAAGGTAAATAATTCCCAAATCCGCTTATGAAGAGGTATTTGCGCAACGTAAAAATTAATTTACTCCGGATAAAAGAAACATAACTTATCCAGAGAGAATGGTTGCATTCGGTAAAATCATATTTGATTGATTCCAGCGAGATGATTGGTGGAGAAACAGCAAAACCTGATCAGAAATTGTTTGCAGAGGATTTTATTTGTTTGCTTTGAATAAAAACGATTTGCTTTCGGTAAAAAATATCCTTTTTGCGAATCTATTTTCTCATTATCTCAAACACACCTTTGGGTGAAATGTTATCTTTGCATTTCCTAATAAACTACGCCATGCCACATAAATTTTTGTTGGATTACGACCTGTTTACATTCTTATTGAAATACAAACGGGCTATTATTTATATGTCTCTTTTGATGGTCGTCGTTTTCGGACATTATTTTTTTATGCGGATATCTTTCGAGTCGTTCAGATATATCCGGCAGTCGGTCATGTCGATGTTATGCCTTCTCTGTTTAAGTGGTGCTTTGATGCTAATTCTTCAAAAGAAAGGTGGGAATGCCGATAAGCTGTTTGTTTTTTTGATGGTTATGGTTGGTTTGACCAATCTGCTATCCTTGATCAAGGGGTTGACTACCGGATACGCCGGTGTGGTGGAATATCAATTCATGTCGTTTCCCATGCTTATTTACGGCAGTGTGTATGCCTATATATTTCTCTTGTATCCGCTTGAAGCTTTTCGTCCCGGTTGGCTTACGCCGAGACGTGGCATGATTCTTTTTCTGCCTACTGCCATCATTTTGGTATTATATCTGTTCCAGGTAAAGATACTCAATGCAACCATCCCTGTTCTGAATGACTGGAACTCTTTGATGCTTGGATCCTGGAATTTTAATATCCTGCTTCGTTTGCTCATACTCATTTATCCTATTCTCGGGCTTGTGATCATGCTTCGTTACCGGAAAAATTATGTAGAATGGTGTGAAAATAATTACGCCTCCATGGAACACATAGACATAAAATGGCTGGGTGATTATATCTTCGGGAATCTTATGATTACAGTTTCGTGTCAGGTGGTTGTTTTTAGCAATAATGTACGGAGTGTATTGATGCATAACATCATTTTTCTCTGCTTTTTTCTGTATGGTTTCTATCGTGTTTTGTTTCAGTGGAACCCTTATCCCGAAGGTTATTTTAAGGCAGGGATGAACGAGAAAAGTGCCCAAATCAGGGAAGTGATGGATACAGACGGGAGATATCAGCTCGAGGATTGTGAGATGGAACCCAACTTTATTTCGGAAAAAGAGTCAAACAGTAAGTTCCCTTTTGCTGATAAGTTACCCGAATACAAAGATAAGCTGGAGCAGTGGATGCAGACAGAGAAACCGCATTTGAGGAAGGATTTTAAGCTGACCGATGCAATGGAGATATTACCGCTGAATCGGAGTTACCTTTCACGTCTTTTCAATGAAGGGTATGGGGAGAATTTTTATCGTTTTGTCATGCGGTATCGCATGACAGAAAGCAAGCGTCTGCTGCTGTCACGTCCCGATCTAACGATTACCAATGTGGCCGATCTCTCCGGATTTAGCTCGCCATCGGTCTTCGGAAGGGCATTCACGCAAGAGATGAACTGCAGTCCTCTGCAGTGGCGTGAAAGAGAGACTTGCACAAAAAAACAGGATGCTTGAATTCATCCTGTTTCGTTAAAATGGTGATTGTACGTCAATCTTCGAAAATCAGAATTTTCTCAATCTCGTCGCCCTGACGAATCTTGTCGATCACTTCCACTCCTTCAACCACCTTTCCAAAGCAGGTATGGTGACGGTCGAGATGGGCGGTGTTATCGCGACTGTGGCAAATAAAAAACTGCGAGCCGCCGGTGTCGCGGCCTGCGTGTGCCATGGATAGTACACCCCGATCGTGGTGTTGGTTGTTCCCATCGAGTTCACATTTGATGGTGTAACCCGGTCCTCCGGCACCCGTACCATCGGGGCACCCCCCTTGGATCACAAAGTTAGGGATCACACGATGAAACGTCAACCCATCGTAAAAACCCTTTTCGGCCAGTTTTACAAAATTGGCCACGGTGTTGGGAGCATCTTTCTCATAAAACATTACTTTCATGACACCTTTTCCGGTGTGTATCTCTGCTGTGAGCATAATCTTCTTTTTTTGAGTTTAAAATGAATCTGTAAAAATAGCTGTTTTGACTGTGAAATAAAAATTGGTATTCATTCCTTTCGATAAATAAATCAGTCAATGATACTGCCTCTACAACATTTAGATGGCTCACAATGTTTTATTAAATATAAGCCGGTATAGCAGGATAGGATGATTAATTATCAGCTCGAGGTTAAAAAATGAAAAATTGACCAATGGCTGTAGAAGTTCCGGATCTGCTTTATTTATTCAATGTGCAACATTTTAAAAAATCAAAAGATGGAAACAACAAAAATCACAGTTCAGTCGACCATCCTGGCCGACATTCAAAAAGTATGGGATTACTACACCCAACCCGAACATATTATTGGTTGGAATTTTGCCAGTGACGACTGGCATTGTCCACGCGTAACCAACGATTTACGCGTGGGTGGCCAATACAGTGCCAGAATGGAAGCCAAGGATGGGAGTTATGGTTTCGATTTTAACGTGCTGTACGATGAAGTGGTCGAGCATGACAAAATTGCCTACACAATGGAAGATGGCCGAAAGGCAGTGATCACATTCACTGATGATCACAGCACCACGTTGGTGAAGGTTATATTTGATGCGGAAAACCAGAACGATCGGGAGATGCAAAGGGATGGCTGGCAGGCCATTTTGGATAATTTCAAAAAATATACGGAGTTGAAAAATCTGCGAATATTTGATTTTTTTGTCGACAAGGTAAACAGTACCATTCATGTAAAGCATGACTTCAACGCCACCCTTCAAAGAGTTTGGCAAGCCTGGACAACAGCCGAACTGTTAGACCAGTGGTGGGGACCGAAACCCTGGAGAGCCGAGACCAAAATAATGGATTTCCGTGAAGACGGACACTGGCTTTACGCCATGGTCGGTCCCGAAGGAGAACGGCATTGGGGAAGAGCGGATTATATCAGTATAAAAAATGAAGAGTCGTTCAGCGCAAAAGATGGATTCTGCGATGAGAAAGGAACGCTGAATTCTGAGCTTCCTCAGAATTTATGGGAAGTACTGTTTCGTGAAATGGGCGACAAAGTATTGGTTGATATAACGCTCACTTTCGATAGCCTTGAAGACCTAGAAACCAACATTCAGATGGGATTTAGAGAAGGCTTTACGATCGGGTTGAATCAACTGGACGAACTTTTGCTGACACATTTTACAATATAAGTTTGCCAGATCATAGCAGTCACTCCGCATACTGATGTCATGTCGGTATGCAGAGTGATTTATTCAAACCCTGTTTCTTCCTGCTTCATAAAATGTTGATTCAAGACAACAAAAAACACCGAATTGTGTTTTTTATAAAGAACAGTTGCTATCTTTGTCGGACAAAAGAATAATAATTATGGAAGAACTTTATTATATCTTTAACAGGCAGTTGCAAAATGTAAGTATGCCTTTTTTTAGGTATCTGCACAACCGGATTGACTGGACTAACCGATTGATTTTTATTCTTGGTGCAAGGGGTAGTGGGAAAACTACGTTATTGCTTCAGCATATTAAAAAGAATTTTGGAGAAGCACCTAAAAATGTGTTATACGCCAGTTTGGATCATATCTGGTTTTCGGCGAACAAGCTTTATGATTTGGGACAAGACTTTGTGATGAACGGAGGAGAGTATCTTTTTCTTGACGAAGTACATAAGTACAAAAACTGGTCCCAGGAAGTCAAAAACCTCTATGATGCTTTTCCCGAGCTGCATATTGTATTAACCGGTTCCTCAATACTGGAAATTTATAAAGGGAATGCAGATCTAAGCAGAAGAGCGGTTCAATATACATTACAAGGAATGTCGTTCAGGGAATTTCTACTATTTGAGAAAGGAATAGTTTTTGAAGCAATCCCTTTAGAGGAACTGATAGTAAACCATCTTCAGTTATGTTCCGTCATAACAAAACAGCTGAAGATACTTCCAGCCTTTGGTCATTATCTGGATTATGGTTATTTTCCCTACTATAAAGAGAATATCAAATCATATCATCTGCGTTTGATTCAGACTGTAAACACGGTACTGGAGATCGATCTTCCTGCGGTAGAGAGTATCGATTATTATTCCATCGACAAGATCAAGCAATTGCTCTACATCATTGCTCAAATGGTGCCCTTTTCGCCCAATATAAGTCAGTTAAGCCAACAGATTGGAGTGTCTAGGAACAGCCTGCTCTCCTATATCCGGTATCTGGAAAGAAGCCATATAATCCAAACATTGGAACAACAAAATGGGAAGCCAGGCAGGCTGACCAAACCTGAAAAGATTTATTTACACAACACCAATTACAATTTTGCCTTTGCCGTAAATCATCAACCAGATATTGGCAATGTGCGGGAGACCTTTTTTTGTAATCAGTTGAAACCAGTCGCCAATGTATCATTTACCAGTAAAACAGACTTCAGAGTTAATGATCGGTACTATTTTGAAGTCGGTGGCAGGAATAAAGGACATGAACAGATAGTGGGTCTTGACAGAGCCTATATTGCAGCAGATAATATCGAGCTGGGATTTGGTAATAAAATTCCACTCTGGCTTTTTGGGTTTCTGTATTGAACCCTGCTCTCATCATTAATTGAAAAATAACTCATCACACTTACTTTTTTAGTTTTCTCGTTATCCTGCCGATTTTTCATTAAGTTTGTTCTCTGAGCATAATCTTATAATTTTGAATGGGGTAGCGTTCACAAAACAAGTGAACAGAAACACATAGATGAATACATTTTCCAATATAAAAGAACTGCTCAAAACCTTATCGAGGGAACAGGCATTGCTGTCAGAGATGTTTGAGAAACGAAAAACATTCTCGTACAAATATGATTACGCACTGGAGCTTGTGGAGCAGGACGAGAGTAGGATCAAATATCTGGTTGAACATGGCGTGATACGTGAAAATGGAAACTGGTTGGAACTAGATGATCAGTTTTTACAGTTTTTTGAACAGGTATTGGAGGTGAACGAAGAGATCAACATCTCATTAATCGATTCCCATATTCAGCATTTAAAAGATCAGATCAACTATTACCTGAAAGAAAACAACGAACAACGAAAATATAACTACCTGCGGGCGATCAAAAGTTCATTGAGAAAAATGGGAGTCATCACCCTGAGGAACATCGTCGATTTAAAGAGAAATATCGACAATACGTTCAAGAATGAGCCCAATTACAAGATCAAGCGAGCAAAACTGGAGTCACTTGACAAGAAGCGGGATGATATTTCTTCGTTTATTCGTCGGATCGAACAACTGTTGGAAGAGGAAGAGAAAACATTCTTTGCAATTGCCCTGGACGATGACCTGATTCAGATTATTCATTTGTTGAAGGTTGAGTTGAATGAATGCCGACATAATCTTATTGCAGCACAAAAGCAGATCATCGAATACCTCAACCAGATACAGTATCAAAGCCGGGTTGTTGAGAAAATACGACAACTGAAATATCTGAAAGACCAGTTTACCATCCGTCACGACACCAATATCGATCAGATGCTCGCGTCAGACAGACATCTTATATATGAGACAAGGCCCACTTATCCACTGAAGCTGGCGCTGGATTATCTGGGCAGCGATGAGGCACTCGACAGCATCCGGAAAATGTATCACGAAAGGGTATCGAATGTGAAGATGGAGCTCCCTCTCGCGCCTGCGCTGTCACTTGAACTCTTGAATGAGGAGATTCAGACTGAAATACAGGTGAACCTTGAGGAAGTGAAAAATGGTTTTATCGCTTCTGGTAAGGACCTCTTCAATTTTGTCGCGGGTTATCCATATGATAAAGAGTTATCGTTCGATGAGCAAGTGACTATTTTCTGTCAGATGATCTCTTTGTATGAAGCCGATTTCCAGTTTACAGACCAATTCAATTTTTTCAACGACGTAGAGTACGCGCTCGTTTATCCAAAATAAGTTGTTATGAATGTTCCTAGGCAGACCGCGCAGATATTTGAAATATTGAGCAAAGGGCAGTTTATCTGTTCCAACAGCTCTGATGTTGAAATAAAGAGGCTTTATGATCTACTCGATGAGGAGGAGAACTACGAGAAGTTGTACAATTACTTCCGGCAAATTAATTTTACTCTTGAAAAAGGAGATGGATTTTTTTACTTTTCAAGAGTGGAGAACCGGGTTGATCTGGAACGCAAAATTAAGCAATCCTTTAAATGGATCGACCTGCTCGATTTTTTTAAAACATTCGATTCCTCATTTGGTGCGGGTACCCGTTTCGTACCTTCAGATATACTGGTGCAACTGAATGTGAACGCCGAGCTGAAGACAAAGTTGAGCTCCCTGAAACAATACACTCCCGAGAGATCAAAATATTCCGATATACTTTCTAAAATCATCAACGACATGCGAAACGAACGTTTAATCGAACTTGAGAATGAGATTTCGGAACAATATAAAGTGTTGTCCTCTTTCAAATACCTGGAAGAGCTGGTGTTATCGATACAAATAACTGACGAAGCAATCAATGAGATACCTGAATAAAGTCATATTCATAGAAAGTGCGAATACCCGTTATGCAGAGATCAAACTGGATGGGAACATACACCTGATTGGCACACAGGGTGTAGGAAAGAGTACCTTGTTGCGGGCCTTGCTGTTCTTTTACAACGCGAACCAGCAAAAGCTGGGCATTCCGATTGAGAAAAAGCGATTTATTGACTTTTATTTTCGATACCAGAATTCATTTATCGTGTACGAAGTGATGCACGAGAACGGGCCATTCTCTGTGATTACCTATAAATCGAGGGGAAGGGTGGTCTTTCGCTTTATTAATTCGGCATACCAGAAAGCCCACTTCATTGATCAAGCCAATGGACAGGTGGCTGGATCCTGGGATGTGGTACGCGATAACCTGAGCCGCGATGGGATAAAATATACCCGTTTGTTGGATCGATATGAAACATATCGTGACATCATCTACGGGAACAACAAAGGACTCGGGAGTGAATTCCGAAAATATGCCTTGCTTGAGAGCAAGCAATACCAGAACATCCCCAGGGCGATTCAGCATGTGTTCCTGAACTATAAAGTGGAAAGCGATTTTATCAAGGACACAATCATCAAGTCACTGGATGACGAAGAGATACCCATTGATCTGTCAAATTATACTTTTCACCTGAAAGATTTTGAAACGCAGCTGAACGACATCAGATTGTGGACTGAACAGCCCGTCAGGGGAGAGAACAGGATCCGGAAGCTGGCGGGTAAAATAATTGAAATATTCTCACATATCCGCTATATAGAGCAGGACTTCAGACGTCTATCGGGAGAGCTCATGATCAGGTTGCATGATAACGATCAACAGCTTACGAAACTCGAAGCGTTGCTTAACAAAGAGGAAGAAAAGAAAGATGCTGCACTGGAACGACAGAAGAAATCGCTGGCGTACTACGACGAGCGGAAGAAAAAGCTATCGGAAGAGAAGGGAGTTTTTGTCAACAAGTTACGAGAAGCCCGTCAGAAAAGCGAAGAATACCGCCACCTGCACATGGACGAGGTTTTGTCACGTATCGACAAGAAGGGCGAACTGTTACAGGAGCAACAAGCCATCACCAGTCAGCAGATGTTGCTCGAAAGTAATTTCAACGACATCAGGCAGAAATACGAAAGACAGATCGAACAACTTCACAACCAGTTTGAGTCCTACCGAAACAATCAGAACGAAAAGCTGCACAAGCTGAGGGATGAATTTTTCCGGTTTAAGGAAACGCTTGCCGAAGAATACGAACAAGGGAACATCGCAATAAAAGAACAATTCAAGGAACAACGTGTGCACGCAATGAAACGGTTGGATGAAATCAAAGAGGAGCTCATGAAACTTCAGAACAGGCGCTTTGAAATCAAACACAGACGTTATCACGAAGCAGAGATCACCCAATGTAAAGAACAGATTCATTCTTATGATGGGGAGGGCAAGCTGGCACTCCTGGAAATAGAGCGTCTCAGAAATGAAAATACAACATTTGAACAACAGTGGAGGATGGAGGAGGAGCGGCTTAAGGCGCTGGCTGAAAACGAAAAAAATGAGTGCATAAAAGCAAGGCAGCAACTCTCCGCAAGGATGGATGAGATCCGTTTCCGCATAGAGAATAGCAAAGACTCACTGTATGGCTGGTTGAACAGTGCGTATCCCGGCTGGGAGCATACGATCGGAAAGGTGATTGATGAGGAACAGGTGTTGTTCTCATCGGGACTTTCACCTGTGATCACCTCTTCCGCTCCGGATAGTTTTTACGGTATCAAAATCAATCTCGATGAAATAAAAAAAAATATCAAGACCGTTTCCGATTATGAAGCGGAGATCGCGTCTTTGAAAGACACGAGTGACGAAAAAAGACTTGAAATCAACCAGGTCGATCAACGTTTGGGAGAGCAGCTGGACAAACTGAAAAAAAGATACCTCCCTCGCATCAAGGAAAATAAAGAACAGATCATAAAATGCCAGTACGATCTCTCGCAATACAAGATTGCGTCGGATAAGGCGAACCTTGAACTCGACGGTTTACAGCGAAAAGCGGAAGAAGACAAGAAAAATCATCTGGATGAAATCAACCAGCAGATAGACAAGGCACAAGTCGCTAAGGTGGAGGCAAGAAAAGAGCTGGATAGCATAGAAGATCAGACCGAAAAGAAAATCCAGGCGAAACAGAAAGAGAAAACAGCAAAAATTGAGGAACAACAAAAACAATTCGATAGCAGCAAGTCTCAGATGGAGCTGGCTGTCACCAACAAGAAATCGGAAACAGCGGTCGCCGTGGAGGCATTAAGGGCAGATCAGAATAAAGAGCTGGAAGACAAAGGAGCGGATACCCAGCAGATCAACCTGCTCCAGGCTAAGCTGCGCGCGATAGAAGCTGAATTGAAATACATTGAGGATAACAGTGAGCTTGCCTTCAATTACAAGAAAGACAAGAAAGAACTGTTGGATCGAATGGATTATTTCAGCCTGCAACGTGATTTACTGGATGAGAAGTTGAAAGAGATAGCATCAAGACAAGCAGACCAACAACGGAAACAGAGAGACGAACAGGAGCTGATTCATGTCCATATCGACCAGCTAAAAAAAGAGATTGCAGCCATTGAGGAGGACAGTCGTCAGTTTGCCGAATTCAGGCAAACAGACGCTTATACCAATCACATTGCCCTGTTCGAACAGAAGAACGGTCACGAGTCATCCGGAAAAAGTGGCGTGGTGCTTATCCGGGAGCTCACGAATAACTATTATTTCCGGATCAAGCAGATGGAAACATTGAGAGAAAATGTACAGCTGTTCACCGGAAATTTCAGCGAGCAGAACATTTTCAAGTTCAAGACACGGTTGATTGAAGAGTCAGAATACCGGCAGTTCGCCGAAGCGTTGCAGGAGTTTATCGAAGAAGATAAAATCAGTGAGTACGAGAAGCGTGTGAACGAATTGTTTGCCCGGATCATTCAACAGGTGGGGAACGAAACGGAGCAGTTGCTTTCTAAAGAATCTGCCATTCGGAAAGTGGTCAATGAGATTAATGCCGATTTCAGGCAAAAGAATTTTGTTGGTGTCATCAAGAGTATTGAATTGCGTGTGGTGCCCAGTAGCAACAAGATCGTGCAGCTGTTGGGAGAGATCAAGCAGTTCAACGATGACAATCTGTACAATTTCGGAGAAGTGAACCTGTTCAACTCCGAGCAGCAGAGCAGGGAAGAGAACAACCGGAAAGCGGTTCAGTACCTGTCCGCGTTGAACAAATCCATTTCCGGTTACCGGAACAGTACCATCACGCTGAGTGACTCGTTTGAATTGGAGTTCAGGGTGGTGGAAAATGACAATGATACCGGTTGGGTGGATAAACTGGCCAATGTGGGATCTGATGGGACGGACGTACTGGTCAAGGCGATGATCAACATCATGCTGTTGAATGTCTTCAAGGAAGGGGCAACCCGGAACCAGTTCAAAGATTTCCGGCTGCACTGCATGATGGATGAGATAGGCAAACTGCACCCCAACAATGTGCGGGGTATCCTGAAATTTGCCAACGACAGGAAAATCTTTCTGGTGAACGGCTCCCCCCAGTCGTTCGATGCCCTCGCATACCGGTACACCTATCAGCTGAGCAAAAAAAGGGACACCCAGCTCGACAGGGAGATCACGGTTGTTCATCGTATCGTTACCAACCATCGCCTGTAAAGATGAAAAAGCTGTCCTTGTCCACGGCAGAAAAATTGCTCCAACTCCGAAATGGGGAGAGACTGCAGGCGAGTAAACTTCTGCAAGCCATTTTTCAGGAACTCCTTGCTGAAAATATCCTGTATAAAACAGGCAAGACACGGGGGCTCTTGCTGCTTGTAAACAGCGGTCAATTTGATCTCTACCTGCAGAACCGCTATGCTATTGCCGACTTGAATGAATATGTGACCCTGTTGCGGCAGGAGAATTATTCTCGATCCGACCTGGTCCGGGTCTCTACCGATTCGAAATTATCAGCGATACGAAGTTTCAAAGGTTTCCTGGTTAATTGCTATGAACCGGTGGACGTTATGCTGAATCATTCCAAAACCATCCTTCAGCCCCTGCCCGGTTTATTTCATTTCATTTATGATTACGAAAATTTTATTCCCGATAGCCAATGTACCATTGTGGGCGTGGAGAACCCTGAAAACTTCCGGTACATAGAAAAACAGAAAAAAATATTTCAGCACCTCAAGCCGCTGTTTATCAGTCGATACCCGCAAGGTCAACATGCCGACATCATCCGGTGGCTAAAAATGATTCCCAATCCTTATCTTCATTTTGGCGATTTTGATCTGGCTGGTATCAATATCTACCAGAATGAATTTAAAAAATATATCCCGGAGAAATCAACTTTTTTCATTCCCGATCACATGGAGGAGCTGATTCGGATATATGGTAATCCCAGTCGGTATGACGATCAGAAACTGCACCTGGATAAAGCCGGCATCCTGGAAGAAGAGGTGGTAGAACTGATTCGCATCATCCACAAGCACAAAAAAGGATTGGATCAGGAAATTTTTCAAAACTTTGGAAATAATGACCAACCATGATTGAGAAGAAGGAGAGAGACCCTGCGAGTTTTATTAAGTAAGCGCCTCGTGTAACACTAGCTAAGGTGAAATTGCAAATCGAGCTGCTTGATGTCAATCTTAGCATGGGGCAATAATCATCCTGTTTGTTATAAACAGTCAGTGTACCTCTGATTCTCAGAAATCATTTTCTTAATATCTTCTCCATGGCCTTTCCCTTGGCCAATTCGTCGATCAGCTTGTCGAGATAACGGGCTTTTTGCACAATATCATCTTCAATATCTTCCACCCGAATCCCGCAGATCACGCCGGTAATTTTGGATGCGTTGGGATTGATCTGGGGCACTTGTGTAAAGAAGGTTTCAAAATTCATATCGCCGGCCAGTATATCTTCCAACTCTTTTTTGCTGTATCCGGTCAGCCAGCAGATGATTTCGTCCACTTCTTCCTTGCTGCGGCCTTTCTTTTCTGCTTTCTCCACATAATAAGGATAGACCCTTGGAAATGATAATTTGTAGATTTTCTCCTGATTCTTCATTTTATTACTTATAAATCTTCATTTACCGGAAAATATCCTGATCGCTTCGTCTACTGAATGCACAAAAATTACCTGTTTGTGTTGGTTGCTTTCGCGTATGAAGTCCTTGATACTTTTACTTTCGTACTGTGTCAAGTCGCCCACAATGGCCAGGGGCATCCTGTAATTTGAGAACTTTTGAAGTATCTCGCCGGCAATTCCGCTTTTCAGATCAAAAAAATCAGGGGTGATATTCTTCTCATGGATAATCATTTTGTCAAATCCCTGATAGTAGATATTGCCCAGTAAATTCAATCCTTCTTCAGGCGAGTTAATCAGCATTGAGTCTGATGTGATTTCCGCGATTTTTATATTGTTTACATTGTGTATTTTAATTTCCATTACAGCTCCTTTTAACGGCAGATTTTATAAGATCGATAACAATTGATGAAGCTACATGGTTCAGCTGTGTTTAACGGAAACTAAACCTTTATACACTTTGGAGTGTTTATATTGCGTCATAAAAATCACATGTGCAAATCATTTCAATCATGACGAAAATACATACCACCAACTACTTCGATACGTTTATTGAAGTTGCTCCCGACACGAAAGCGAATAGTGGTACTCCGCCGCCATCGAAAGAGAAAAAGACGGTTGCACAAATGCAGTATGAGCTTATTGGCAACAATCCTTATAAATTCAGTTCAGACGACGTCCTTTTTCAGGTGTATGCAGACAGGAATGGTCTGAAAGAATCGGAATATAAACAAGCGAGGGAACAGTTCTTTTCGAAAGGACAGCCTTGTCTGCGAACATCTCCATTGACCAAAACTTATGGTTATGGCATTCACAGCAACAAGAATGGGAAAATTGCATTGTATGGAATGGAGACCAGGGAGTATGCCAATTTTATCACCGACTCCGGAGTGGTTAAAGTGAAAGCCATGAAGTCGTGGAAATAGAAGAATCAGTGAAATATCAGAGAATATAATCAATAGGATATGGGATTTTTAAATAAACTGTTCAAGTTAACAGATAAAAAGGAGTTAAAAGAAAAGATTGACAATGGCGCCCAACTTTTGGACGTGCGTACAGTGGAGGAGTTTCATGCAGGGCATGTGGAGGGATCTGTGCATATTCCTCTTTCCTCGCTTCCGAATAAGTTTAAAACCATTCAGAATAATTCGTCCATAATTGTGGTTTGCGAAAGCGGGGCCCGTAGCGCTCAGGCTGTCCGATTTCTCATTAGCAATGGTTTCGAGGCATACAATGGTGGGAGCTGGAGATCGTTTGCATAGAGTATGAAAACAATTGATAAACTATTTTCGCGCATCATTCATTCATTCATCCAATGATTACAGACCCTTCATTCCCCGATTGATTGTGGGTCTCGTTTTTTTGTCAGAACCGACTTTGCGATGACCCTGCTGCTGATATACCTGATAATATACGGTGCAGGCAAGCTTTCAATTGATGCGGTAATACATCACCACCGCTCCGCTAGAAAAGGTTTTCGTTTTAGTGAGTTTTAAGGTTGTTCTATCATTCAGGTTTTCAAATAGGGGGAGGCCACGACCGGCGATGACAGGATGGATGCAAAGCTGGAACTCATCCACCAGACCCAGTTTCATTAACTGGATAATCAAACTGCGGCTACCCACCAACAGGTTTCCCACTTGTTGTTGCATGAGAGCAGCAACTTCATGTTCCGGTGTTTGAGTCGCCAATCTGGCACTTTCCCAGTCCAGACTTTTGAGGGTATGGGAGAAAACGATCTTGGGTGTTTTATCCATGATGTGGGCAAATTCATCGATCGCGATGTTGCCCGTAGGATTCTCAACCACATCTCGCCAGTACTCCATCAGCTGGTAGGTGATTCTTCCGTATAACATGACATCGGCGCTTCTGATCAGATCGGCATAGTGCCGATGTATTTCTTCATCGGGGATAATTGCGTCGTGGTCGCAATAGCCATCGAGGGTCATATTAATCGCTGCAATTACCTTTCTCATCTTTACATGTTTTTTTCGTGAAAGAGCTGCTGACGTTTTTAAACTTTTAGTATTCCCCTGAATCCCCGCGCGGCATAGTAGGATTCAGCACCGTTGTGATAGATGAAGGTGCGTCCGTAACGGGAGTCTCCGAAGAGTCCTCCGCCTCGTTCACGAACTTCTTGTGGTGCGATAATCCAGCTGGAGGTCTTCTGATCGAACACTCCCAGTTTCTGCAGGTCGATATATAGTGATTCGTCCAACACCTCAATGCCCATTTCTTTTGCCATGCCCAAGGCACTGCCTTTGGGCTTGTTCTCCTTGCGTGAATTTAAAGCAGCCTCATCATAGCAGAGGCTGCGACGACCTTTGGGGCTTTCGGGCGAGCAGTCACAGAAGATATATCCTCCGGTTTTGGGTTCATAACCGGTTACATCGGGTTCTCCGCCTGTTTCCTCCATTTCATTCAATGACCATAGCTTATCCGGATTTTTTTCCAGTCTATGTTGTACATCTTCCCATTTTAATTGGGGATGGCGCTGCATATGCTGTTCGAAACGCTTTTTCAGAATATCGAATAACGATTCTTGTTGTTCTTGTGTGATGTTATTTTTTTTCATACCGTTTAATTGTAAATGTTTTAATCGTAAAATTCCGTTTCCCTACAATAGTTAGTCAACAATCCTGTTCCTTCTTCAGGCTTTGTCGCATACAGTGACGCACATATGGAAACAATGACTTATTGCTTTTCTGAGATTATTTGATGCAGTTTACGCACCGTATTTACATTTCGTATTGTCATATGCCTGTAGAGATCCGTGCCCATCAATTTCATCATCCCGCTCCGGCTGTAATTTTTCCCTTCCACATTCCACAATACTGCTCCAGGAACATACTTCACGTTATCCACAGAATTGATCGGTATCTCCTTCAACACCTCCGGGCGATCATATTTTTCCCATAGGAACATCACATCCGTGCGCATACTTTCATTTTTCACCCATGTGACAGGCAGTTCCTGACAAATGGCATTTAACTGTTTGCTGTTGATTACGATGACTTTTACATCCAGATGAAAATCCTTTCTGACAGCCTCTTCAATCAACTGGATCAGTTCGCCTTCCCTTTTTAGCGAATCCTCAAATACTACATTGCCGGAGTTGATAAATGTAGAGACATGATTAAATCCAAGAGACTCAAACGTGGTTTTGAGTTTTCTCATCTCCACGATGTTGTGTCCACCCACGTTGATTCCCCGGAAAAGAGCTAGATATATCATGACTCGTTTTTCAAATAGGCTTCTACCAGTGATACCCAATAAGCTGCACCAAGGGGCAGTAAGTCCTGATTAAATACATATTGCGGGTGATGTACCATAAAACCTTGCCCATTGCCTGCCATTACATAATTGCCTGGACATTTCTCCAGCATAAAAGCAAAATCTTCACTGCTCATCAGCGCATTCGCATTTCTTACTACACAATCTTCTCCAAAAGTTTCAGCGGTCACGTCGGCAGCCCATCTAGTATTCTCCGGCGTATTCACCAACACCGTGCCGGGTATGCCTTCGCTGATTTCATAGGTACAATTGAATGCTTCGGCTTGTGATTTGGTGATGCTGCGAACTTTTTCAAGCACCATCTTGCGCACTTCATTGTCCATATTTCTGATGCTTAATTTCAGTAAAGCCGTTTGTGGTACAACATTCCCCGCATTTCCGGACTGGAAAGCGCCAACATTTACAACGGTCTGTTTCCAGGGAGATACATTCCGACTGACGATCGTCTGTAATGCCATCACCAATGATGCGCCACATACCAACGGGTCAATCCCCAGTTCCGGCATGGAGCCGTGAGATCCTTTACCGGTGAGTTCAATTTCCCAGTTATCGACGGCAGACATGGTTTCTCCTTCGCGGAAATAGAATTTTCCGAACTCCAACCCGGGAATATTGTGCATGGCATATACCGCATCCACAGGAAAACGCTCAAACAGTCCATCGGCGATCATTGCGGGACTTCCTTGCATGGTTTCTTCTCCCGGCTGAAAGAAAAAGCGTACGGTTCCATTGAAGTTCTTCGTTTCGGCCAGGTATTTAGCAGCTCCAAGCGCCATAGTTGTATGGCCGTCATGTCCGCAAAGATGTGATTGTCCATCTTTGCGGCTTTTGTACGGTAAATTGTTATCCTCCTGAATGGGCAGCCCGTCAAAATCGGCCCGAATACCGATGACTTTCTCACTGTCACCTACTTTCAGTGAAGCAACCATGCCATGTTTGCCCACGCCTTCCGTCAATTCATAAGCACCAAACGATTTGATCACCTCTGCAATATACCGGGCCGTATTTCCCTCTTGCATCGATAGTTCAGGGTGCTCGTGCATGGCTTCCTGCCATGTTTTTAATTCATTATTCTTGTTTTTTAATGCTTCTATCAGTGTTGTATTCATCTGACTATTTTTTAAAAGGGTTGATTAACGGATTCGTGTGGTGATGTGATCACGCATTGGACTTTCCAGTGGATTTGGGTATGGTAATCATAATAAACAGAATCGCCATGACAACCATCAGGAGATTTACCCCCAGGCCGACGATAGCCGCCTGACGGACCATTACATTGTCCTGGCGTCCTTCAAAAGTCAATACTCCTTCCATCCATTGAATAGGGTTGCCTACATTGAATGCAGCAAAGATGCCGGCAGAGATGGCAACCCCAAGTGCAGCCCCCAGTGAAGATGCCATTTTGTAAATACCCGAGCCTGCTCCGGCCTGATCCGCGGGCAGGTTAGACAGTGCCGCATCGGTGGAGGGCGTAGCGTAAAATGCCAGGCCCAATCCAAACAATGTGTAAGCAATCATGGCGAGAATTTTATACGTACCGGTCATCACATTGGTAAACATAAGAAGGATGATGGCCAGCGCAACGATGAGCGAGCCCCAGATCATGGGCTTACGTGCGCCAAATCGCTGCAGCAACTTTTCACCCGTGCGGATGAACAGGACAATGGCGATGGCATACCCCAAAGTGAGCATGCCGGCTTCCTGTGCCGAGAGGTTTCCGCCGACCTGCAGCAGCATGAGTGATACAATTAGTATGCCGGCCGTACCATTGAGCAGAAAGTTTGAAATAGTAGCACCGGTAAATATCAGGTTATGAAACAACTTAAAATCGATAAAAGCACCTTTTTTCTCTTTTTCAATGTAAAAGAACAGAATGGAGAAAAGAAGGATCGCCGCCATCAAAACAATACCAGCCACGCTGGTAAAACCCAATTGGGCTCCTTTGGCTATGAGTATCTGCAAGGCAATCATCGCCAGCATAAATGTAATGATACCCGCATAATCATTTTTGGGCTGTTCTTTCTGTACCGCCTTACTTTCGGGCGTCCCATTGATCAGGATGAGACCGATGATGGAAACAGCTGCAGCGGCAATGAAAATCCATCGCCAACCTACACTGACCATCAATCCTCCAAAGAGTGCAGCAAAACCCGAACCGCCCCATGATCCCATAGACCACAATGAAATGGCACGTTGCCGTTCTTTGCCTGCCCAATAGGCTTTTACCAATGCCAGACTTGCAGGCATAATGGCGGCAGCAGAAAGTCCCTGGAAAATGCGGCCAAGAATTAAAACCAGACCAGCAGCATGGCCTGTCGGTGTGAGTCCAACCAATAGTGATCCGACAATACTAAAATAAAATCCGATACGAATTATTTTCATTCGCCCCACTATGTCTGCAAGGCCACCAAAAACAACGATAAAAATACCTGAAAACAAAGCTGTGACAGAAACCGCAATGTTCATCATGGCTGCATCCATGTGGAGGTCTTTCGCCATGTCAACATTGATGTTTAATGTGGTTTGTGCAAAGAGCCAAAAAGCCAATACGCCAAGGATGATACCCAATAATAATTTATCATTTCCTTTGTATTCCACTGAATTTGTCATACCAGTAAGTTAGTTATTGTTATAAGTTAGTTGATATTCAATTGTTTAGTTTTTTTTGTTTTTCAGGATCTCGATATTCAGATATAGAAGAGCTCGTGCTTTTGATCTAACGTTTATTTACTTGTTTTGGTTCGGATATAGGTGTACCAAAATATAAGCCGGCTAATTATCACAGAAGCCGGCTGTTAATGATTTTTTTGACTTTTTAATTTTTGGAATCGACCGATAATAAGAAATTACGTACTACCCGAACGTTTTCGTCTTTTGCGTCAGCCATGGTTATATGTGCGGCATTGCGAATCATATAATACTTACTGTCTTTCACTTGATCTGCAAAACCTTTAACCAGTTGGGGACCTGCAGTATCAAACTCGCCGACTGTAAAAAGTGTCGGAACATTTATTTCCTTCAGAAATTGAGTGTCATCGAGATTTATCATCGTCCCGGTTACTGAAAATTCACTCGGCCCTTGCATGTAATTGTACATTTTGACGTTGAAACCTGAGAACAGACTATCAGATTCTAGATTACCGGGATAACGTACGAGATACAGGTCGCTGAATTTAGCCATGGCTTCCTGATATAACGGATTCATATAATCACCGGTAGAATCGGCTGCTGCAACTGCATTTTGTAAAGAATCGGGCAGTGTCTCGAGAAGTAGTACGGCGTTCTCTGCATAAGCCGGGATATCTAAACAGGCGCTTGCAAATATGAGGGATGCAACATGTTCCGGAAATGCGTGAAAGTATTCAAGAGCTATTATCGTGCCCAAAGAGTGTCCCAATATATTCCATTTTTTGATACCCAAAGCTTCACGCAGTGTTTCTAGTTCCAGAACTCTCTCTTTAAGTGAAAATAATGCAGTATCTTCTGTAAAGGTCGATTTTCCGCCACCAAACTGATCGTAACGAATGACCTGACGGTCATTTCCAAGTTCTTCGAACGGTTTTAAATAATAACTGTTCATACCCGGACCGCCATGAATAAGTACAACCGGAATACCTGTTCCTGTTCCTGATACTTTATACCACATCATCCCATCGTGAACTGGGATGTTTCCTTCTCCAACCGGGAGTTTTGAGTAGTTGCACGATACCAAACCCCAACTGAAGAAAGAGATGAAGAAAACAAGGAGAAGCAGGTTGCAGAATTTTATTTCATCTGTTTTCATAATCCTATTTTTTATTCATTGATAGTATCCAGTAATCGCCGTCAACCGAAAGATTACAATCACTTCCCATGTAGTCAGCCATTTCAGTCCACATATTTTTACTAAAAATGTAAAGATCGTCAGATGTCACATCGAAATCCTTATCAACAACGGGTGCGAGAAATTTTGCCTTAAAGGTTGTTTCATCGCGCTCCAGCACTTCAGCATAGGTGGACAAAATCTGAAGACCGGAGATAAATATATCTGTCAATCCATCAAACCCCTCAGATTGATTAAATGTTTTCGAAGATCTCTTGCCAACCATGATGCCCACCTCTGCCGATGTTGTTCCGGTTTCTTTGAAATAATTAATGAATAAAATTGCAACATCCCATGCGTGGCTAACAAGCCAGCCCGCTTTATCGAAAAGCGGAGCATTTGGTATCTGATACTTCTTATCAATTGTTTTGGCAAAAATCAGTGGGTTATTGAGACTATAATAATTTATTTTTATTTTCCACACTCCATCAATCTTTTCCAAAATATATATTTCAAAGAAGTCAATCACTTCAGCTTTTCCGGATCTGTCTCTTGTTTCGGTAAAAATTCTTGTTACAATTGCTGAATTAGGCCCTGTGATTTCGGTAGAAATATTCTTTACATCCTGTTTTATATTACCTGTTTTTTCGAAAAAAGATTTTATTGTTTCACGTATAGGCTGAACTTTGCCATGCGGTTCTATAATGATGGCACCTTCTGCATACATCTTCTGTACAGCATCCCAGTTTTTTTCTTCAAACAGTTTGGAGTATTCCTTTACAAAATCTTCGGCCGATTTGTTCTGATCTTCCTGACAGAAGACCAGTACGGGAATCAGAAATAATAGGAATAATATTTTTTTCATGATTGGTTTTATTTTTTATTAAATGTGACAATCCAGTACGTGCCGTCCGATGTCTGACTACAGTTTGCACCCATATAATCGGCTATTTCCATCCAAATGTTTTGACTAAAATTGAACAACTCTTCCGGTGTTACATTCCAAAATTTATAGACAACAGGTGAGAGAAATTTTACATTTAATGTTATTTCATTACGTTCCAAAACTTCAATATAAGTAGAAAGGGATGTAAGATTCCATAAAAATCCATTGGTCAATCCATCAAATCCTTTTGATTTGTCCCAAGACTGTACAAATCTTTTTCCCATGATTATACCGGCCTCTTCGGGTGTTATCCCTGCTTCTTTTGAACGCTCAATTTCGTAGTATAAAATTGCCCATCCATGTTTTATTGTCCATCCAAGTTTATCGATGGCAGGAGGATTATCTCTTTGATATTTCTTATCAATAGTTTCAGCATAAATCACAGGGAAGTTCGAGGAAATAAAATAACTCTTGATTTTCCATGATCTGGCAGTCCGTTCAAGTAGAAAAAAATCAAAATAATCGAATGTGTAAATATTTCCTGACCAGTTATTTGTCTGCAACTGATTTGTGGTTACAATAACTGAATTAGGTCCTGTTATCTCCGAAGAAATTTCCTTGACATCGATTTTTACAGATTTGATCTTCTCTCTGTTATTAACAATATTAGCCTGTATTGTTTCGCGTAAAGGCAATTTCTTGCCATTTGGGAGAATCATTTTGGCATCATCTGCATACAACTCAATAATTGTATCCCACTTCATCTCCTCACATAATTTGTAGGACTTGACGACAGGTTGTTATAACTAAAAATGCAAATATTTGTATTATTTCGACAAGGTTTGTTTTTTATTTGTATTTTTCATGCAAATACGCAATTTAAGGTGTTGATTATCACATGATGATATGAATTGTCCTGTGCTAATCATAGCGCTAAGTGATGCTGTTAAATATTAATAAAATTGTAGGCTGTGAAGTTGTTTTTCCGTGTGGATTCAATTGTTTCAGTAACGCCGGTCTCGCATGCTCCGGGAGGTACCGGCTGTAGCGGGTTTTCTTTTGGATAGCCGGCTGCTGTCGCTACGTTTTACCTCGGGGAGTCGGGTTGCCGTGGATGTTTCTTCCTGTAAGAGGTTCCTTTCAAAGTCGGTCAGTTCCTTTTCAATGCGTTCCTGTTCGGCCTTCATCTCTTCGGACGTGGAAGTGTACTGCGAGAGGGAGAGGTTGCCGGGATTTCCTGTTTTGTAGATGTCACCCTCATATTTCCGCTGACGGAAGAAATCATCTATGGTGCCATACAAGCTGTTGTTGAGAGACGAGGTCATCACAGGCATGCGGCGGGTATAGGGCTCAAGTGCACTGTAGGGTATCCAGAAGAGCGGGTAGCGGGTGGTGGCGGCATCGGGGGTATCCATACGGTGAAGTACCGGACAAATGGCGAGCGGCATCACCCGGAAAGCGGAGGTGGGGGTATCTACATAATATAGCTCTTTCAGAAAATATCCCTGCACTTCGCGGGAGGGAACATCGGCATCATTCACCACGATGCTGCCGCTCACGTTTTCATGATAGATGTCGAACCGGTCCATAAACTCCTGTAGATTGATCCGATAGGTTTCCGTGAACTCTTCCCGTCCATCGACGTACTCATAGGCAGTAACCGATCCCTTCTCCAGTAGCCGGAAGATCTGCGAGAAGAGGTTCATTTTCCCGGCAGTGGCTGTCTCCGGGTAATAGAGTGGAGCGTTGGCTTCCCGGGATAGATCGAGGTACCGGTAGATGATGCGCGACCATCGGGTATTGGCAATGATTTCTTCTCCCTGATCGTTTTGTACCGCGTCGGAGTTGGCCGTAATAGTCGTCTGTTGGCTGTTTTCACGCTGACGTCGCTGTTCAATTCTTTCCCGTGCGGTGGTTTGCGGGTAAAGGGCAATGACTTGTGCCAGTAAAAGGAGTAGGATGAATATCGTACGGGTTATCATAATTCTTAGCTATCAGCGTTCAGCGTTCAGCTGTCAGCTTTTGATTTTAACTTTTAGTGTTCAGTTCTCAGCTTAATTAATTCTCAGTTCCATTACTGCGATCTCGCGCTCCGTACCATCGGGGCCGGCAGCACGGACACCAGAGATGTAGAAGTAACTGCCACGGCTAAGCCGTCTGATCTGTTCCCGCTGTCGGTCGGAGAAGCGGCTGCCATTGGAAACTTCTGGAATGGCATTGCCCATCGAATCGAAAAACACCGTGCGAAAGCTTCTTACCTGAAAGGGTACCTGGAGAATGCCGTCGTCGATGGCTGCCTTCAGTCCTTCGCTGCTCAACAGTGCTGACTTGGGGATGCTGCCACTCTTGCGGCTTACCACATTGCCGCTTGTGTCGCGGTACTCCAAAAAGGGTGTGGGGTCGGGAAGGGCACGCACCCTGAACTGCTGTGAGGCGAGCGGGCGGACAGCACCTCCCGCGGTGCGGGCGGAGACCGACAGCGTGACATCCTGTCCCACCGCAGCGGGCCGAACCGACCATCTGTTACCTCTGCGGCTCAACTGTCCGTTTGAAATGATGGCATTGATGTCCTGAGGCGCGAAACCGGGTACGGAGATGGTAATCTCATTGTCGATGCCGGCATAGAGCACATTCATCAACGTGGGGGCGATGGTAGCCATAGGCTCCACCACGGTGTAACTGCCAGAAAAGGGATATTGTTTCGATATACCGCTTCTCCCGGCTATCTCCAGGTATCCCTCCAACGGGAAGGTACCAATACTGTTTGCGGGCAGTGTGAAAGCGCCATTCACGGCTGCGGGCTGCGGTACGCCGTTCAGGGTGAGTAAGGGATGACGGGTGGAGTCTTCTGCTGCAAGGATGACCCTTGCATTGTAAGTCCCGCCCTGAATCACTACATCCGATTCCGGGATCAGTCGGGCACTGAGCCTGTTCATCCTGAAATCGTCCACATCCACACTATTCAGAATGCTTGACAAAGCTTCTCCTTCGGCGGATCGTACATCGTTCTCGATTTTTGTTAGCAGGGTCACTGCCGCTACCAGAGGTATGTTCTCGAAAAATGAAGCTTCCCAGCTTTTGTTACCTGCTCTGGAAACGGTACCGAGACTTTTCTGAATAATTTTTCTTCGTGCGG
The DNA here is from genome assembly GCA_001768325.1 of Bacteroidetes bacterium GWC2_46_850. Classification (GTDB taxonomy): domain Bacteria; phylum Bacteroidota; class Bacteroidia; order Bacteroidales; family Dysgonomonadaceae; genus Proteiniphilum. Next base: position 180,767 of record MENQ01000012.1, read on the forward strand.
AATCAGTTACCAGACCCGCCACTGTCTCCCGGTAAAGAATGAGCGATTCCCGCAACTTTTTCCCTTCACCTCCAACGGGTGAGAGCATCACCACCGATGCTGCTTCAAGATCTTCCTTGTGTTTGATATGCGTTATATCCGCTTTTTTGCCGTCTGCTTGCAGTACCATCTGCAGTTTCAGCCTGGCGATATACTGCGTGAGCGAATCGCTCATGGTACGCACCAGCACACCTTTGTCGTACCAGCTTCCGGCTTTCTCCCTGTTTTGCAGGTTATATGATTCCAGTTCTTCCATGATCAGATTGTTCCGTTCCTGCATGGTATCGGAGGAGTTGCGGAGGCTGTCGTCCACCAGACCGAATCCGTCCAGGACCTCGACGGAGACGTTGAGTGCCAGCATGGCGATGAACACCAGGTACATCAGGTTGATCATCTTCTGACGGGGGGAGTTGGGACTGTTGACTGCCATGGCGGTTATGCGTTATTTCTGATCGGCGGAAGCCTGATTGCCCCGGTTCGGTGTCATGGCCTGCAGCATGCGGGCATAAGCCGCATTAAGCTCTGTGAGCTGTGCTGCCATTTTCTCTGTTTCCCGTTTAATCACATTTCCTTCGGGCAGGCTGTCGCTGTACATCGTGCCGAGACGGGTGAGCCCTCTGTTGATCTGTTCAATGCTGTTGATCTGGCTACTGACTTCCTTCAACTGAAGTTCATAGAGGCTATTCAGACCGGAAAGGGTTCGGTTCAAGTTCCCCAGTTGTTTCTCGTAGGTGTCGGCCTGGGTTGAAAACAGGGAGAGGTCATCTGCGCTGCTCCTGTATTCGGTGGTTCCGTGGGGTGCGTGGGGGAGTGCGGTTGCGGAAGCCTCCGAAACGGGGTATTGTTGCATGCCGGCAAAGGACGACGATGTACTGTGGGACGTACTCGTGCCCTGGGTGAGAATGTCGGGACTATCGGTGGACTGCTCAGCGGCTTGTCCGTTGCCGAGTGCGGGAAATACTTGCTCCCAGGGGTAATCGCGTACGGGCGTATCGAAGGCAGAGAGGATGAAGACAATCACCTCGGTGACCATCCCGATAAAGAGCATCTCGTTACCGAATGGAAAGTGGAGCAGTTTGAACATGGCGCCCAGGATCACCAAGGCTGCGCCAAAACTGTAGGCAAAGTGGATTGTTCGCTTGCCATTTTCGGTCTGCAGAAAGCGTTCCAACCTGTTTTTGTATCTTTTGTATGCGTTCATATCGATCTATGTTGTGGGTCGTATATATTATCTGCTGCCGGCGGTCTGTGTACGCACGCACCGGAAGCCGATCCATGATCGCCCCTTGTCACGTGCTTCGCTGTCGCGCATATCAGAACGGATAAAGGTGGCGATATCTTTCCAGGAACCTCCCTTGACTACTTTCTGCTTCAGTGGAGTGGGGTCATCATCTTTGACACGGGTACTGTATTCCGGATTCAGGTCGCTCATCAGCGTATTTCCCGATGCGGTGTAGGAGGTCGATGTCCACTCGGCTGCGTTGCCGGCCATATCGTAGAGCCCGAACTGGTTGGGTTTGAAACTCCTGACTTTTGCCGGGATCAGGTGGTTGTCTGCTGCATAGGCTCCGTCGCCGGGATTGAAGTTGGCCTGGTAGCAGCCGCTCTCACTGGTCGTGCCATCTGAACTCCATGGATAGATATTGTCGGAATTGGCATTGCGTGCTGCCAGTTCCCATTCGGCCTCGGTGGGAAGGCGGTACTTCTCAATCTGTACCCCAGCACGGTTCACACTACGGCGCAGAAACATCGTGCGCCACTCGCAGAAGGCGGAGGCCTGCTCCCAGGTGACACCCACCACCGGATGGTGCGCATAGGCGGGGTTGGCAAAATAATTGCGGAGATAATATTCGTTGTGGGCTTGCGGAAAGTCGTTCACCCAGCAGGTGGTATCGGGATAGATGTTGACGATGCGGGTGTGAACGAAATCGTAGAGGCTGCTCAGTGGCCGGGTGAGGGTCTGGTTGATGACCTGCCCATCGGGGGTGACGAAGGCGGTATCTTTCGATATCAGCGGCGCATTGGGAGCGTTACCCTCCAGGAAGGGTCGGTATTCACTCCGGGCCGCCATGGCTTCATCGAACCATTCGTAGCGAAAGTTGAGCTGGGTGGCATCGAGCATCTTCACACCGGTGATGGGATGAGTTTTGTAAAGGCTGTTGATGGCGGCCTCCTCCTCTTCGGTGTTGCGGCTCCATGGAATGGGGACAGACCAGTTGAGGCGGGGTGTGACCGGGTCGCCGAATTCGTCTTCGGTGATCTTATAAAAGTCGTCGCCTGCATAACGCGGATCGGCCATCCGTTCACGGATGATGGAGTCGCGTACCCAGTAGACAAACTGTTTGTACTGTGAGTTGGTAATCTCCGTTTCGTCCATCCAGAAATTATCCACCGAGATACCCCTGGTGGGGATGGTAATACCCCAGAGCGAGTCAGTCTCCCCGGGACCCATGGTGATGGAGCCGCGGGTCACAAGCACCATGTTGTAGGGAGTGGGTTCATCCCATACCCTGCCGACCGGAACGCCGGTGAGTTCTCCGCCCACGCTGCTCCCGATGCCACGCCGGCCACAGGAGAGGAGAGCGCCCAGTATCAGGATGATGATCAGATATTGTTTCATTGGGTTTATATTTTTTAGCTGTCAGGACTCAGGAGTCAGATGTCAGCTTTTTTGGAGCAAATTTTATACATTCAGCGGTTTGTTGTTAATGTTCGACTTTCATCAAAATATCAGCATATCAACCTATCTTTAAATCAGTAAATCAGTTTCTCTGGTGTTCAGCGCAGTCCTCAGTTATTCTTTGGGAACCTGTCCGACGAAGGTTTCGTAAAAAGAGAAGGTTGCGAAGCGATCTCATTGTCTCATTGTCTCATTGGCATATCATCACATTCATCTCACAGCAGCCGGATACTCTTTTGGGGCGGTAGTTTCGGCTTGAAATAATCGAGCGGAAAATCATACCGGACGTAGAGCTCATGGCTCCCCTTACTGATTCTTCCAGTGCCGACGGTATGTTTGTTGTAGGCATATCCCATTTCCAGTCCCTGAAAAGTAGCACTGCCAAAAACGACATATCCGTCGCGGGGCGACCAGCTAAATCCGCCCGAGAACTGTTTGTCGTATTCCAGACGCAGTGTTGCCTGCACCAATGTCTCACTGAAATCAGACTGTACCCACACCATCGGCTGTAATACCAACGGATAAAACAGTGCGATATTGTATCCGGCCATAAAATTTATGGAGCGGGGAATGGTGGTGCGAGTCGAGTCGTTCTGCAAGTCGGTGGTCACAGAATCACTCGAAGCATAAAATCGGGGTTGGGTGATATGCAGCAACGAGAGGCCGGCAAATCCCTGCCTGCCGCTCCAGGCGATACCGGCATTCAAATCGGGTAGCTGCCTGTCCGCCGGATCCACACGCACTACACCCCGCTTGCCGATAGCTGATTCGGGAAGGATATGCCGACTCCCTGCATCAAACTTCAGACTGTAGATGCCCGCCTGCAACCCTATCTGCAGGGCGCCGTGCCCCATCTCCCTGCGGTAGCTGTATTGTCCGGCCAACAGTGTGTTGCGGAGCGATCCCATCTGTTCGCCGTAGACCACGATGCCTGCACCATGTCGCCTGCGAAGAAACTCAATCGGCAGATCGGCCGTAAAAACCACTTTCTGCGGTGCATTTTCTATGCCGGCCCACTCATACCTGTAGGCTGACGCAGTGCGTATCTGCTCCGTGGCACCCGCAAAAGCAGGGTTGTAGAAACCCTTCACCGTCCAATAGTGACTGAACGGTGCATCCCACTGTGCCTGTACCGGCCAGATGCAGTACAGCAGAAAGAACGATATAAAAGGGAGTCGCCTTTTTCCCATTGTATCAATAACTGAAAAAGAGCAAAAAAATTGTGCGTATCGGGAAAGGAATCTGTAAATTTGTACGATACATTTTTATAATTACTGTTTCAGGCACTTTAAAACACATGAAAATTCACTCAGCATGATCACAATAAAGAAAAGTATAATTCTTACGCTCAGTCTTTTGCTTGCTTTCAGCGCTGCAGCACAAACAACATGGTATAACCCCGTGGAAGAAGATTTTCCGGTTATTCAGAATCAGGGATGGACAGGAGAGATCGGAAAAAGCTACCAACGCCTGCCGGACAGGGCAAAGGAGGTTGTCCGAAAGAACGTCTGGAATTTATCCGGCAATTCGGCAGGACTAGCCATTCATTTTTACACCAATGCTGAAAGAATTGAAGTACGGTATGGTGTGAACGGCACTCTGGCAATGAACCATATGCCGGCAACAGGAAAGTCGGGTGTCGATTTATACGCAATTGATCCGGATGGCCGATGGCGAATTCTCACCGACAAATTTGCTTTCGGCGATACCATCACCTATACCTACGGAAATCTCAAGCAGAGTGATTATCATAAAAAAGGGTTCGAATATAGACTTTACCTGCCTTTATATAACAGTGTTACGTGGATGGAAATTGGTGTTCCGGATTCAGCCGCATTCTCCTTTGTACCCGTACTGAAAGAAAAACCGATTGTCGTGTACGGTACCTCTATCGCACAGGGAGGATGTGCGTCGCGCCCTGCGATGGGGTGGACAAACATTCTTTCCCGAAAGATGGATCTGCCGGTCATCAATCTGGCTTTTTCAGGGAATGGCCCGCTGGAGAAGGAGATGGTCGATTTAATCAGTGAACTCGACGCAGCCATGGTTGTCTATGACTGTCTGCCCAATATGGGCTATCTTACAACGGATGAAGTGAAGAGTAGAACCGCCTACGGCATATCAGCGATACGCGAAAAAAGTGATCTCCCTATTCTTATTGTGGATCATATCGGTTACCGGAACGCCGGAATGAACATCCACAGCAAAGAATCGGCCGACCGGCTAAACATCGCCTCACGCGAAGTATACGACTCATTGAAAGCTGCAGGTGTGAAAGATCTGTATCACCTGCATCAGGATAGCATCCACTTCCCGGACGACGGGTGTGTGGACAACATTCATCCCAATGACCTGGGGATGCAGGTATATGCCGATGCGTATGAAAAGATGATCCGCCTGATACTCCATATGCCGGCGGGAAATTCAGCAACGACCCGACCTGTCAGCCAGAGACGCGAACCGGATATTTACGAATGGAAAAAAAGACACCATGATAAACTGGCGGCGATTGAATTAAATCGGCCCAGGAAGGTGATTATCGGCAACTCAATCATCCACTACTGGAATGATGAACCGGGCAGGACAAATGGACCGGAGAGCTGGCGCACATTGATGGAACCGGGAGGCTTTTTCAATCTGGGCTGCGGTTGGGACAGAATAGAAAATATCCTGTGGAGAGTTTACCACGGTGAACTGGATGGATACAGGGCTGAGGAGGTTATACTGATGATTGGGACAAACAACATTGGACTGAACAGCGACAAGGAGATTGTGGAGGGACTACAATTCCTTTTGACACAGATTACGGCCAGACAGCCCGATGCAGTGCTAAAAGTGGTGGGTATTCTCCCCCGTAGATCAGCGGAGGAGAGGATCACAGAGCTAAATAAACAGATTGCGGCTATGTCTGAGCAGCACGGCTGGCTTTTTATCGATGCAGGGGAGAGGCTTACTAAGAATGGTCGGATTGATGAATCCTTCTTCACAGATGGTTTACACCCCAATGAGAAAGGATATGCGCTGATTGCACCCTTATTGGTTCCCTAAACAGCGTGCTTCCCTGTCTGGCTCTCACAAACTCTCCGGTTTTACCCGCATAAAACGAAGCATGCCCAGCATCCATTTGGGAAGGGACTTCTCGGGATCACGTTTACGGAGGTCGAGATAAAGGTTCAGTTTTTTCATGAGCGGAATCTTGTGTGCTTCCACCAGTTCAATCAAGGTGCCATCGGGATCTTCAATGTATGCAAACTGGCCGGCTGCTTCGCCCATATCGAAAGACTCCCCCTCCTTGAAGCTCCGGGAGCTGTCGACCGTGAAGGGGTAGCCCATCTCTTCGCATTTGCTGCGCAATGCGTTGGTATTGCGGACATCGAAGCATATCTGGATAAATCCCGGGTCGCCCCAGTAACGTCCTTCGTAGATCTTGCGCGGTGTGCGGTCGAGGGCCTGCACCAGTTCTATATATGATTGGCCAAACAGTTCGCTGAAACTGCCCTTGCGTGGTTTGCTGTGTGAAAGGATACGGCGGCGAAACAGACCTTCACCTGCGGGGAGTGCCTTCAGATCGTCGAAAGTGCCTGTTTTCTCAGCTACAATCACGTCATAGCCAAGGATATCGCGGTAGATGGGCATGGCTTTGTCTATATCGGTCACCCCGATCATGGCACCGGCAATGCCGCCGGTAAGTCGTTTCTCATCCCGATAGACAGAAGGTTCGTGAATGATCTGAAAGATATTGCCAAAGATATCCTTCATGAAAAAAGTCGCATGTCCGTCGATGCCATCAGTAAGTCTCCCCAGAATATGGATATTTTTTTTCCTGCTGAACAACTCGTATGTTTTTACCACATCACGACTTTTAATCTTGGCTGCAAACACACCCAGATCGCCCGCCTGAATCTCAAAACTGATGGGTTGCGGTTTACGCTCGGCGTATTGCCATATTTCAAAACCGCCTCCTCCCTGCATGTTCAGTGCAATGGCTGCCCGTCGTTTCTGAGGTAACCCGCCTGTATAGGGCAGCATCAGCTCAGCTACCTTGTCATCCTCGAGGATGCGGATGTCCATATTGAAAACATCGATATAATATTTCCATGCTTCGGCAAAGTTTTCCACGCCGATGCCAATCTGCTGTATGCCGGCAATGTTGTATTTATTTTCCATATGTGTTATCTTTTGAGGGAGTGTGTTGTTACACAACTTGAATCAGGTATTTTTTATTTTTCGGACGATCCTGCGGGAGAGACCGGGGAAAAACCGTTTTATGTAAACCATCAGTAGCTCTTTACCACCGACCAGCACCTCGGGCTTTTGCCTGTGTATGGCCTGTACTATTTTCAGAGCGGCCTGCTCTGCTGTGATTCCCTTTTCCTGTCCTGCATCCATCTGTCCGTGACGGCTGCCGTCGCCTTCCAGGGCATTGAACGATATATTTGTTTTTACACGCCCCGGACAGACCATCACCACCCGGATGTTGTCATCGTAATATTCGGCATGCACTGTCTCGAAGAAGCCGTAAAGAGCAAATTTGGAGGAGGCGTAGGCCGAGCGCAGCGGGAAACCGAACTTCCCGGAGATGCTGCTGGTGACGGCAATCGTACCTCCGCCATTTTCGATCATTTTCGGAAGCAGTCGCTTGGTGATCTTTACCGGGGAAAAGAAGTTCACATCCATGATCTTCCTGTCCACAGCAAAATCGGTCTCAGTCGTTTTGCCGCGCTGACTGATACCGGCGTTGAGAAAAACGATATCGATAGGACCGAACGCAGCAAGAGCTTTGTCTGTGAGCGCATCAACATCTTCCAGGTTGGAGAGATCGTAAGGGAGTATCTTGCACTGCGCACCCAGCCGGATACACTCCTGCTGTACCTCTGCCAGCCTGTCGGCCCGCGTGGATGTCAGAATGAGGTTCGCCTTCTCACGGGCAAATGCATGGGCGCATGCTTCGCCGATACCCGACGAGGCACCCGTAATCCATATGGTTTTGTTGGTTGGCATGTTTTTTAGCGATCAGCTGTCAGCTGTCAGCGATCAGCTTTTTTTAAGTTGTTTATTGTAAGGGCAGCGGTTTTTTTAGCGGTTAGTGATTAGTCCTCCAGTAACTCGTCCCAGAGCCGGGTCCTGAAGTCGTCGATGGAGTGAGGAGCACATTCATCCACATTGCTCACATTGTGTGAGGTGTAGATCATCTGTTCAAGATAGTAGGGTGCCCGGTTGGGACCTTCACCAAGATTGATCAGCACCGTCTCTCCGTTTTTGATCTTGTTCTTCCGCAGGGCGACGAAGAATCCGGCCATGGCCACTGCCGAAGCTGGACCGGGAATCACCTTCTTTTCATAAGCTATCAGCTTTCCCATGGACAACAGTTTCTTCTCACGCATACGCAGAAAGGCGCCGCCGGAGGCTTTCACCAGTTTTGCCACAATGGGATAGGTGGCCGGATTGCCGGTAGCCAGTGTGGGTACATCAGTCCGCGGGTCGTCGATTATCGGATAATCTTTCTCGTATCCATCAGGGAAGCCGGCTGCTTCAGCCTTTTCCCACGCCTGCACCATCGGATCACACTTGTCGGTCTGCACCAGCAGAAAGCGGGGATTCTTCAGTTCAGGGTATACATGTTTGATTTCCCGTATTCCTTTGTCGATGGCAATGGGTCCGGTGCCGCCACTCACCGCCTGAATGTAGACATCGGGAAATTTCTCCATCTGTCGCAACCACTCAAAGACCATGGTCTTCTTGGCTTCCACCCGGATGGGATCGATGTTGCCGGTGGACATGGGGATATTGTGAATCCTGGCATAGCCGGCCGCTATCTCCTTTGCCTTGGCATAATCACCCATTACCCGGAAGACCTGCTGGCCATAAGAACTGATGGTGGCCTCCGAAGTCTTGATGGCATCCTCGGGCATAAATACTGAGCAGTTCACATTGGCCATGGAGAGGTATTTGGCATAGGCCGTAGCTGAGTTACCGGTGGAGGCAATGCAATACTGTTTGATCCCGATCTCGTTAAACAGGCTGGCTGCCAGAGAGGCCGCAATATCCTTGAAAGTACCTGTGCCGCCGTTCAGATCATTGCGGTAGACATGTACGCTGATGTCAAGATGAAACTCTTTCCTGGCAAACTCTTCCAGAAAAGTCCATCGCTCCACTGGAATGGCACCCTCACCTTTGGAGATGATGTGCCTTCGTCGCAACAAAGGGAGAAAGGGGAAATAATGCCAGAAGCTGTCGGGCTTGCGTTTGATGATACGCGGCAGTCGCTGGTATCGTCTGTTGTACCATACTTCCGAATGTTTGCTCCCGCATTTGGGGCATTGCTGGTTCTGGTCGAACCAGGTCCAGAAATTGGGTGTCACATAACCACACTGTGTACAGGTAAGGTGGTATTTGTGCTGTATCTTGACACGTAACATGTAATAAGGGTCTCTGATTATTCAATCGACATCGATTGCATCTCTTCTGCCTTATATTTTCCAGCTTCGAGATTTACTTTGATCTTTTTAAATACTTCGATGGTCGCATCCACTTCCTTCTGCGTATGGGCGGCAGTTGGAATCAGGCGGAGCATCAGCACATCTTTGGGAACAACCGGGTAGGCCACGATAGAACAGAAGATGCCGTGATTTTCACGCAAATCGACTACCACATTGGTTCCTTCAGCCACGTTCCCCTTCAAATAAACCGGGGTTACGGGCGACTGGGTATTGCCGATGTTGAATCCTTCGGCTATCAGCCCTTCCTGGAGTGACCGGGCCACCTTCCAGAGGTTTTCCTTGTGCTGTGGCTGTGTCTGCAGGATCTCCAATCGTTTCAATGCACCAATGACCATGGGCATGGGGAGTGATTTGGCAAAGATCTGTGAACGCATGTTGTACTTCAGTGAATCTACGATCGCCTTTTCGGAGGCGACAAATGCGCCGATGCCGGCCATCGACTTGGCAAAAGTAGCAAAATAGATATCCACCTCATTCATCAGGCCGAAGTGCTCACTGACGCCTGCGCCAGTCTCACCCATTGTGCCAAAGCCGTGGGCATCGTCAATCATCAGACGGAAGTTGTATTTTCCGCGCAGCTTCACAATGCCGGGGAGGTCACCCAGGTCGCCCGACATGCCAAAGACCCCTTCGGTAATGACCAGAATGCCACCACCGGTTTCTTCCGCCTTGCGGGTGGCAAAACCGAGCATCTTGTCGCATCGTTCCATGTCGTTGTGCGGAAATACGAAGCTCTTTCCTCCCTTGGCCTTGTGCAGGAAGATGCCATCCATGATGCAGGCGTGCGATTCTGAATCGTACACGATGACATCGTTGCGCGATACCAACGAGTCGAGGATCGATACCATCCCCTGATAACCGTAGTTCAGCAGATAGGCTGCTTCCTTCTTCTCAAAGCTGGCCAGTTTTACTTCCAGATCCTTGTGATATTTTGTCTGTCCCGACATCATGCGGGCGCCCATGGGATAAGCCATGCCCCAGTCGGCCGCAGCCTGAGCATCGGCTTCACGCACTTCGGGGTGGTTGGCCAGTCCCAGGTAATTATTTAAACTCCATGTTATTACTTCCTTGCCGTGGAATCGCATCCGCGGTCCTATTTCTCCCTCCAGTTCGGGAAACATAAAATAACCTTCCGCTTTTTTGCGGTACTGCTCCAGCGGGCCGTTGACACTTTTCAGCCTTTCAAAAATATCTGTCATGATCTGTGAATATGAATTTAATGATTTTCCTGTATATTTGTTTGCTACTCCTCTTGCTTCTGATTTTTGATCTCCACGAATTCCACATCTTCCACTTCACTCTCTGCGAAGTTTTTTTTCTGATATTCAATGATGCGATCCTCCTGTGTTTCGGGTTGCTTGGTTTGGGGGGGTTGTTGTCGTTGACTGGATGATGACTGTTTGCCCCGGTGCCCCGATAAGAAAGCAACAAATGATTTCATCAGCAGATAAGCAACTGTAAAGAAGAGGAGAAATTTAATTAGAAATCCCATAGGGTTAATCAGTATTTGAAATGAGAGGTAAAGATACGACGAATCGACTGATCCACAGGAATGGTTTGTATTATTTAACGATTTGCTCTTGCCTGTTTGTAACCAGAGAAAGAATGATGTATGCGAGTATGCCCCAGGCAATGCCGGCCAGCCCCCACAGGGTGACAAAAGCAACCATCGCCCCGGCGAGAAGCCATTGCCGCTCATATCCCTTCCAGCCTATTTTTTTTATTTTGAGTGAAAACATCGGTACTTCCGACACCATCAGCCAGGAGAGCAAAGCAATGAGTACGACGATCACCGGAAGAACCACGTTGCTGATGCCCGCGATATCTGAAACGGCCACAGTAAAGCTTACCCAGAAAAGACCGTTGGCCGGTGTGGGCAGTCCCCTGAAGGAGGTAGTCTGTCGCTCGTCGATGTTGAATTTGGCCAGCCGAAGTGCCGAAAAGAGCGGAATCACAAAAGCCAGGTAGGGGATACAAAGCTTTAACGGCTCTGCCATATCGGGGAGGAGGATGTGGTCACGCAACAATACAAAAACAGCAGCTGCCGGGGCCACGCCAAAGCTGACCACATCGGCCAGGGAATCCAGCTCTTTGCCAATGTCGGAGTAGGCTTTCAGCAGCCGGGCAAAAACACCGTCGAGGAAGTCGAAAAATGCAGCTACGACAACCCATCCTGCTGCGGCGGTGAAATTCCCTTCGAAGGCCATGGTGATGGCAATGCACCCAGTAAAAAGGTTAGCCAGTGTGATGATGTTGGGTATATGTTTCATTGTCGCAATTTATTTCTGCACCTGTTTACTCAAGCGTGCAAGAAAGGTGACATTGGCACGCACCTCTTCACCGTGATCCACCAGAATATCGCTGTCGGGCGGCAGGTAGACATCCATCCTGGAACCCAGTTTAATGAATCCCAGCGGTGAACCGATATGGACTACTTCTCCCTCTTCCACGTAGGTGATGATGCGTCGTGCCACAGCTCCGGCAATCTGTTTGGTGAGGATAACCCCATATTCCGGTGTTTCTATCAATATGTTGGTGTGTTCATTCTCTCTGCTCGATTTGGGCAGATAAGCTGCGTGAAAGTTTCCATCCACATGGGAAAGATGCGTTATCTTTCCGGTGACGGGTACCCAGTTTGAATGGGCATTGAAAAACGACATGAAGATGGATATTTTTATTCTTTCGTCGTGAAGAAACTCATTTTCTGTTACTTTCTCAATGGCAACTATTGTTCCGTCGGCGGGAGCATTTACCAGGCCGTGTAAATCACCCTTGTAGGTACGTTCCGGCTTTTTGTAAAAGTTAAGCGTCATGGCAAACAGCAGCAACGAGAGGCCAAAAACAACAATGGTGAAAAGCGTGTCGGGCAGTAAAATAAAAGTCATCAGGTTTATGAGCAGGAGCAGAGCAAATATTCTGACCAACGGAGCTTTGCCTTCTTTGTGTATTTGAATTTTTCTTCCCATCAATTTACTTTAAAATGTCTTTGTTGGTACGATGAGTCAATCCGGGTACCATCCGGCAAAGATTGGTAAATACTGTCGGATTTCCTTTCAAGTTCTTCCCGGTAGTTTCGTGGAATGTACTCTTCCCAGTATTCCTTGTTCAGATAGGGGATGATGGCCGGTACGACCGCTTCCACCCGTTCGAAGAAAAATGACTCCTGCCGCGTTTTCCTGTCGATGACCGTTTCATTTCTGTCGAGCATCAAAACCAGATTCAGAAGGATGCTCAGGAACAACATCATTGTGGCCATGGCAATCACGCTACCCAGTAAACGGTTGACAAAACTGAGTAAAACCACATCGATAAATTTTTGGAGTAGTCTGCCGATTAACGACAATACAATGGCAATGAGTGCAAATGCCAGCACGAAGGATAATACCCGTGCTGTATTGGGAGAGAGTTCCAGCAGACGGTGAATCTCCGGAAGTATCTTTTCGGCAAGCCTCCCGCCGAAGATGGCTGCCAGTATAATGGTAGCCAGACCGACAAGCTGCATGATAAGCCCCTTGCGGTAGCCGTTGATAAAAGCAATCAACAGCAGGATACCCACGAGTATATCGAACCAGTTCATGATTTCTTTGTAAGTGTTGCTTTTTCGGCATCAACCTGTTTATTGAGGAAAAGAGATGCCTGTTGTTTGAATTTTTCGGGCGATTCGGTCGTGAAGTAACGAACAGTACCGTTTTGGGTACACCGCTCCTCCATCTCCGGATGCCGGTAGAGATAGTCTTTCAGGCTGGCAGCCACGTAACCCCCCTGTGCCATAACATGCACGCCTGCCGGCAGAAAACGTTTTATGCCGGCCATCAGCAAAGGATAATGGGTACAGCCCAGGATAAGGGTATCGATCAGCGGATCCTTCTTGAGGATGCGATCGATATGCTGCTTCAGAAAATAATCGGCTCCCGGCTTGTCGAACTCTCTGTTTTCCACCAGTGGCACCCACATGGGACAGGCTTCTCCTGTGACTGTGAGTTGCGGGTGAAGTTTCCGTACTTCTATTTCGTATGATCCCGACTGGATTGTTCCTTCGGTTCCCAGAATTCCGATGTGATTTGTGAGAGACAGACCCGTGAGACTTTCGGCGGTAGGGCGGATGACACCCAACACCCTTCCGGAGGGATTTATCTCCGGCAGATCAACCTGCTGGATGGTGCGCAATGCTTTTGCTGAGGCTGTGTTGCATGCCAGGATGATAAGCGGACAACCACGTGAGAAGAACCATTCTACCGCTTCGAGTGTAAATTCATAGACACTCTCAAAGGAACGGCTCCCATAGGGTGCACGGGCATTGTCGCCCAGATAGATATAGTCATATTCCGGCATCAGCGATTTTATTTCGGACAGGACGGTGAGTCCCCCGTATCCTGAATCGAAAATGCCGATTGCTCCCGCACCCGGGACAGCCTGTTTTTTTACCACGGCTAAGTTAGTTTAACGAATGCCCAGTCTTTGCTTTACATAAGGATTCGCATCGATTGCCGAGGGAGACACAAAAGCAATACCGGGGTTGGCCAGGTCGTAAATAACGGTGTAATTCCGTTCAACGCCTACAGCATGGATGGCTTCACTGATCTTTTGTTTGAGTGGTTCCAGCATTGCCTTTTCCTGATTCTCTATGTCTTCCTGCGCCAGTTCCATAAACTGCTGCATCCTGTTTTCCAGCTCTGTGAGTTCCTGCATTCTGCGCAGCTTGATATTCTCGGCCAGCGATGACTGATAGGTAATATAGTCGGAATACTTCTTGTTGTATTCGTTTTGCATCAGCTCCAGTTCTTTCTTGTAATTGTCGCTTAAGGCAACCAACTGCTGTGTCGCTGCCTCTTTTTCCGGAAATGCCTCCAGGAGTTGGGTGGTATTCACAAACGCTACACTTACCTGCGGCGTAAATTGTGCAGATGCCGTTGTCGTGATCAACAAAATAAACAAACTAAGGCTGAAAAAAATCTTCTTTGTCATAATCATTTATTTTATGAAACCATTTCTTGTCGTAACACGGATTGTATGCTGTTTAAATATCCATCCCTGTGTGTTGCGGCCGCATCAGCTTTTGTGAAAGCGGATGCGGCCGCTGTCAGGGTAGGAATTAAAATAACAATGTCAACTGGTTACAAATATAGCCCCACGTCCCGGTTTACCGGGATTTTATATCAGGGAGGGGGCGTCCCTACAATGTTTTCTTTATCTCAGTCTCTTCGTAGGCTTCAATGACGTCGCCCACTTTTATGTCGTTGAAGTTACGGATGGTGATACCGCATTCGTAACCCGATGTGACTTCTTTCACATCTTCCTTGAATCGCTTCAGCGAATCCAGTTCGCCCGTGAAAATGACGATACCGTCCCGCACCAGACGGATACGACTGGAACGTTTTATTTTCCCGTCTCGTACCATGCTTCCGGCCACGGTTCCCACTTTTGTGATTTTGAATACATCCAGTACTTCCACGTTTCCGGTGATATCTTCCTTGATCTCAGGCGAAAGCATTCCTTCCATGGCCGCCTTCACCTCTTCAATGGCATCATAGATAATGGAATAGAGGCGGATGTCCACACCCTCTTTCTCGGCCTCCTTGCGTGCCCCCAGCGAAGGACGTACTTGGAATCCGATGATGATGGCGTCTGATGCGGCGGCCAGTGTTACGTCAGATTCAGATATCTGTCCCACTGCCTTGTGGATTACATTTACCTGTATCTCCTCTGTAGATAGTCGGATGAGCGAGTCGGATAGGGCTTCCACTGAACCGTCCACATCACCTTTCACAATGATGTTCAGTTGCTGGAAGTTGCCAATGGCAATCCTGCGACCGATGTCGTCGAGTGTGAGCATCTTCTGGGTGCGTAGTGACTGTTCACGCTGCAGTTGCTCGCGACGGTTGGCGATAGAGCGTGCTTCCTGTTCCGTTTCCATCACATTGAAGGTGTCACCTGCCTGCGGCGCTCCGTTAAGTCCGAGGATCAATGCCGGTTCTGCCGGACCAGCCTCCTCAATACGCTGGTTGCGTTCGTTGAACATTGCCTTTACACGACCGAAATAGGCTCCTGCAATCACGATGTCTCCCTGATGCAGGGTGCCGTTTTCTACCAGTACCGTGGATACATATCCTCGTCCCTTATCGAGTTCCGACTCGATGATGGAGCCAGCAGCCCTGCGGTCGGGATTGGCTTTGAGTTCCAACAGGTCTGCCTCCAGCAATACTTTCTCCAGCAGTTCCTGGATGCCGACGCCTTTCTTCGCGGAAATATCCTGCGACTGGTACTTGCCGCCCCAGTCTTCCACCAGGTAGTTCATTTCGGCAAGTCTTTCCTTTATTTTTTCGGGGTTGGCCCCGGGTTTGTCTATCTTGTTGATGGCAAATACAATGGGTACACCGGCAGCACCGGCATGGTTGATAGCCTCAACCGTTTGTGGCATCACGTTGTCGTCGGCAGCCACAATGATGATGGCCACGTCCGTTACTTTGGCTCCACGAGCACGCATGGCGGTAAAAGCCTCATGACCGGGCGTGTCAAGGAAGGTAATTTTCCTGCCGTCGCTCAGCTGCACATTGTATGCACCGATATGCTGGGTAATACCTCCCGCTTCACCGGCAATCACGTTGGTGCTGCGGATGCTATCGAGCAGAGAGGTTTTTCCATGGTCCACATGCCCCATGACCGTCACAATGGGAGGACGTGAAATCAAATCTTCTGGATCATCCACCTCCTCGGCAATCGCTTCAATCACATCGGCGCTCACAAACTGCGTTTTAAAGCCATATTCCTCCGCCACGATGTTGATGGTCTCCGCATCGAGACGCTGGTTGATGGCCACCATCACTCCCAGACTCATACAGGTGGAGATTACATTGGTCACCGGAACATTCATCATGTTGGCCAGGTCGTTTGCAGTCACAAACTCGGTCAACTGCAATACGCGGCTTTCTCTTTCCTGTTGTTTGAGTTCTTCCTGATGTCTATGAGCACTGGCTTCTCTCTTTTCACGGCGATATTTGGCACCACCTTTCTTGCCTCTCTTCTCGGTGAGACGGGCTAGGGTTTCCTTGATCTGTTTCTGTACATCTTCCTCACTGACTTCTGCCTTGAGCGGCTTTCTGAGTGAAGGCTTCCGATCGCCACGGGATGACTGGTTTAAAGTGCCTGGTTTGTCAATGTTTACCTTTGCGGTGCGTATGCGGGTGCGTTTCTTCTTCTTGTTGTCGTCGTCGGTGTCGGACGTGATCGGTTTTTTCTTCTCATCAATGGCCTCTTTCTTCAACAGTTTTACCTTTTCATCTTTCAGCTTTTTACCGTCGAGGGCTTTCTGCTCGCGTTCCAGTCGTTCTTTCTTCCGTTGAGCTCTAGATTTGCGGGGAGGGCGGGTGCGGTCGTTGATGGCATCCAGATCAATGGATCCCTTGACCACGATGTTCGACTCCAGCTTATTCTTGTGCAGGCGAAATACCTTGTCTGACCGTGACTGCTCCGGTTGCGACACGCTTTCTTCAGTTGCTTCTCCGGCTTCTGCTTTCTCTGACTGGGGTGCTTCCCCGGCCTCTGCTGCTTCTTCCGGCGCTGCCTCAACCGCATGCGGTTCAACCGAAGTAATTTCTTCTTTTACTTCCGTTTCGTGTGATACGACTTCTTCTGTGGCTGCAATTACGGCTGCGTTTTCTTCCTCTACTTTTTCGACAGGAACTTGTGGTTCTTGCGGTTCTTGTGGTTCTTCCACTGCCGGCTCGGGAACAATCTCCCGTTCCTCGGGAAGTTGCGGTGCCGGAATAGTTTCCTCCGGCTCGGGAGTAATTACTGGTTCAGGAATGATTTCAACTTCCGGCTGAATCTCAACAATCTCTTCTTCCTGCTTCGGCTCGGTTCTCTTTTTGTGAAGATTATCCAGATCAATACTGCCCACCACATTGAAGTGGGGCTTCAGCTCTTTCGGTATTTCTGTCTCGATGATCTCTTTTTCCACTTTCTTTTTCGGAGCAAGCTCTTCTGGAAGCTCATATCCTTCGATGGCTACAGTTTCGCGTTTTTCATCACGACGGTGCATTTTTTCCCGTGTTTCGGTGGCCTCGCGACGAATATTCTTGTCTTTCCCGAACTCAGCGATCAGTATATTGTACTGTTCATCCTCTATTTTAGCGTTAGGATTTGCTTCTATTTCGATACCTTTCTTATGCAGAAATTCTACAAGACTGTTGATTCCTACATTCAAATTTTTCGATACTTTAATTAGTCTGATAGGCATATAACTCGTTTATCCTTTTCTCTATTTATATGGTTGTGAACAGTATAGTGTATTGTTGTCGATAACCCTTACTCCTCCTCAACGCCTTTGTCGTCTTCTTTTTCTTCTTCAAACTCGTAGCGCAGGATGGTCAGTACTTCGTCCACAGTACTTTCTTCCAGGTCAGCCTCCCTGATGAGTCTCTCCCTGCTTGTGGCAAGCACGTTTTTGGCCGTGGAGCATCCAATTTTCTTCAGTTGATCAATTACCCAGCCATCGATCTCATCACGGAATTCGTCGAGGTAGATATCTTCTTCGTCCACGTCATCGATATCACGGAATACCTCGATATTATACCCGGTAAGCATGGATGCCAGCTTGATGTTGGCTCCTCCCTTACCAATGGCAAGCGACACCTCTTCGGGATTCAAAAAGACCTCAGCACGATGTTCTTCCTCCTTCACAGTGATGGAGTTGATCCGCGCAGGACTTAATGCTCGCTGAATGAAGAGCGAGGTATTGTTGGTGTAGTTGATCACATCGATGTTTTCGTTGCGCAGTTCACGTACGATGCCATGAATGCGGAACCCTTTCATACCCACGCAGGCACCCACCGGATCGATCCTGTCGTCGTAAGCCTCCACGGCCACTTTGGCACGTTCTCCGGGAATGCGGGCAATCCCTTTGATGGTGATGAGTCCGTCGGCAATCTCCGGAATTTCCTGTTCAAACAAACGTTCCAGAAATACAGGCGATATGCGGGAAAGAATGATCCTCGGATTGTTGTTCTTATTCTCTACGCGGGCAACCACCGCACGGGCATGCTCTCCCTTGCGGAAAAAATCACTGGGTATCTGCTCCGTTTTGGGCAAAATCAGTTCGTTGTGTTCATCATCGAGCAGCAACAACTCTTTTTTCCATACCTGATAAACCTCTCCCGAGACAATCTCGCCCACCTTTTCTTTGTACTTGTTGTACAGGTTGTCCTTCTCCAGCTCCAAAATCTTGGATGCCAGTGTCTGGCGCAGGTTAAGAATGGTGCGGCGTCCGAAATGCTCGAGCGACACCTCGTCGGTCACCTCTTCACCCACTTCAAAGTCCTCGTCAATTTTCAAAGCTTCAGACAGGGTGATTTCCAGGTTGGGATCTTCGAACTGATCATCTTCCACGATGGTTCGGTTGCGCCAGATCTCCAGGTCTCCCTTGTCGGGGTTGATGATGATGTCGTAATTCTCGTCTGTACCGATTGTCTTTGATATGACGTTGCGGAACGATTCCTCGAGCACGCTGATCAACGTCGCCTTATCGATATTCTTCAGTTCATTGAATTCCGAAAATGTATCTATGAGACTTATGGTTTCTTTCTTCTTGCCCATATATTTTATTAAAATCTTATCAGATATTTTGTATATTTTACTTCATCAAACGCCAGGTGAAGGTCTTCTGTGACTTCGATCTTGCGTTTGGCTCCTTCAGGCTTCACTTTCCTTGTGACGGTGAAGACGAATCCTGCAGAGTCAGATGACTTCAGTATGCCGGTCATCTTTTGCCCCTGTCTTGTAAGTACCTCTACCTCTTCCCCTTCATATTTTTTGTACTGACGGGCTGCCTTGAAAGGTGAGGTGAGTCCCGCTGACGTGACCGTAAGCTCGAAATCTTCTGCATCACGGTCGAGTTTCGACTCCAGATGGCGGCTCAATGCTACGCAGTCGTCAATATCCACACCCTGGTCGTTGTCAATCTCTACGGTAATCGTGTTATCAGTTCCAACCAGCACATCGACCAGATAGTTGGGCGAATCGTTCAGAAATTCCGCCACGAGGTCGTTAATCAGCTTTTTTTCGATCATTTGATACAGCCATGAATAAAAAAGGAAGCGGTGTTTCCTGCTTCCCTCTTTCTTTTCGAATGCAAAGATATTATTTTCAAACGGATTCTCAAAATCTTTGGCCTTTTTTTTGGGTTTCAGACCCTTTTCTGCGTTAAGCGGTCGTTGACTATTGGATATCCTCCTCGGGCGGAGGAATGCCGACTTCCTTCTCGTCCGTTAACGAGACAATCTCATCGTGTTGCCGTATCTTGTCAATCGTCTCCTCCTCCGCGTATCCAACAATCACACCGAACTCATAAAGGCGGGTAATGGTGACTCCCTCTTCCCGCAGATTCTCCGCCACAACATCGAGTCGGTCGAGATAATAGGCAGAAATCGTGATGACAATCTCTTTCATGTTCTTTCTATTCACTGAAGGGTGCAATAGCCAGGCCAGCTCCTACATCTTCGACGGGTATCTGCAATCTTTCCGACAGCGCGGTTAATTCCTGAACAATCATCTCTGGCGTGGCATCGGGGTATTTTTCACATAGTAGGGCCAGGATGCCTGCCACATGCGGAGTGGCCATGCTGGTCCCTGAAATGGTGCGGTACCTCGTCGGCATGGGCCAGGAAGAATAAATGGATACGCCCGGTGCCGCAATGTCAACCAGTCCGTTTTTGTTGATGGCCCGGTTGGAGAAATCAGCGATCTGAAGCGATGAATCAATGGCTCCCACTGCAAGGATGGAGGGACAGTCGGCGGGACTACCGACCGGACTGAACCTGTTTTGAGAGCGTCTGCTTTCATTTCCTGCTGCAGCTACGATGAGCGTCCCTTTTGAAAGTGCAAACTGAGCAGCTCTTTCGTAGGCAATATCGTAGCTTTGCCCCGGAAATACGCGCGATCCAAGTGACATGGAAAGTACGCGGCATCCCATGTTTGCCGCCCATGTCATTCCATCCAGGACCCAGGCCTGGGCCCCACTGCCGCGGTTGCTCAGCACTTTCCC
Source organism: Bacteroidetes bacterium GWC2_46_850 (assembly GCA_001768325.1). Taxonomy (GTDB): domain Bacteria; phylum Bacteroidota; class Bacteroidia; order Bacteroidales; family Dysgonomonadaceae; genus Proteiniphilum. Next base: position 201,024 of record MENQ01000012.1, read on the forward strand.
CACGTACATGTCCGCTCCGGTGGCCACGCCGTAACGTATACCCTGCGTGTCGGTATGGCCGCAGGCAATGCCAATGCAGTGTGTGCCATGTCCGTGCTGGTCCTCCACGGTCTCGTCGGGTACAAAGGAGAAAGTAGTCAGGTTTCTCTCTCCAAAGTCGGGATGGCGCGTGTCGAAGCCAGTATCCAGCACAGCAATTTTTACTCCTGCACCGGTATATGCCGATTCATCTGCCCGGATGGTCTCAATGCCCCATGCTAAACCTGTTACCACGTTGGCAGGTATCTCATCCGGGATATAAACTACCTTCTCCGGCTCGATGATATAATCGGCATACGCATCATGCAATGTCTTCACCATATCGTCGTCGGCCGACAAAAGGGCAACACCCAATTCGTTATAAAAAAGAGCATCCGCATCTTTTATCTTGCTTTCATGAATGGTTTCTTTCACAAAATCAGCCGTGTTGGCAACCGAAAGGCCCCATTTTGTTTCGAGCAGCTTGGTGGTTTTGGCCACATCCTTACTTCCCTCTTTGATAATCAGCAGATATCTCCCCGTGTGAAGCGGGTTCCCATCTGCTTCCTGCATTTGTGCCTGATAGATCAACTCTTCTGAGAGGCTCTCCGCAGCGGTTTGATCAGGCAGGCTTCTTTTTTTTCCGAGTATGGGTGGTTTCATTTTTTTAATTTTTAGTGTACAAATCCTGTTTGGAACCCGTACCCGATCAGTCTCTGCCGGGGTAACTCATGGCAATGAATGCAGAACATCTGCATTGACAATGCGCAGTGAGCCAATCCTCCGGTCCGGTCCTTCGGGGGTTTCGTCTACAATTCCTTTTGCACGCAGCACGTTTACAGCTGCTATCTCCCGGTAAGTCAACCGGCTAAGGGTGGTAAGCTGGTTGTTATGTGCCTTGATCTTCCTCAGTATATCGGTCTCATCCGCTGTCAGGAAAGCAGTTGTCTGGTCCGGCTCAGACTCTCCTGCCCGTTGTGCTATCTGTTGGGCTCCCTCACGCCATATGGCAATCTCTGCCCTTTTGATGCTGTTTTCCTCCATGATGGAGAAAAGGTTGGGCAGAAACAAACGGGTATAGTAATAACCGCTTGTAAAACCGGTAATAAAAAAATAGATCAGCAGCGAGGTGATGACTGTTCCGGCAAAATTGCAATTCATTGTGTTGCAGTTGCTGTTTGCGAGAATATTGTCGGCAATGCTTTGCAGGTAACCGGGAATCTTTGTCAGTTGTGTGAGCGTAACACCGATGATGATTTTTGTCAGCCAGTCAGATACATCTTCCAGATTTGTGTTGGGCATATACTTCGTGGTGCGCCCACCATCTCCCCGGGGATCATAGTTTCGGTTCAACCGGGGTATGCCGAAGAGAAAACCAAAGAGTGTACCCACCAGCAATGATGCCAATGAGAGGATAAGCAACAGGCCAAAGAAGTCCCAGTAACTCCGGGATACAGCCGCTCCGGCAAAGCAGGCCCCTATGCCGGCGACCACGATAGACAAAGGCCACAAATGAACCGGCTGGAAAATGTCAGGCTGAGCATTCTTGTCGATCATCGTTTTTCAATCAGGATTGTTTCACTTCCCTTTTGCCGCGGACAGACGTGAAGCCTGTTTTACCGGGCAAATTCAAATCCTGCAAAGCAGGCAAGCCAGAACCGCTACAGCTTCAGAATTGCTGTGCAGCAGATTACGTCACATATGCCATGCAAGTTAGACGAATCTTTTGAAACAAACAACTTTCCCGGGAAATTTTTTATGACAGATACCTTTCTAATGAAGAAGTGGTGACCCCTTGATAAGGGTCCGATTGAAACAGAACCCTTTCCGTGTACAAAATAAATTCCGTACATTTGCGGATAGAAATAAACAGGTATGTTAAACAAAAGCAACGATTCACCCATTTATTTGCCGGCGGTGCTGGATTTTGTCACCATCGCAGTGGAAATTTCCTCTTTTCTTGAGAGTGATGAAACGATCTCGCGAGACGAATGGATCGACAGAATATTGAAGATGCTTCCCCTGTTATACGTGAAAGCTTCTCTTCTGCCTGAGACCTTCCCGTTGGACGATGAACCGCCCGCTACTTTTGTGCGGGAGGAAGATTACGTGCGTGTGTCGGCTCGCATTGCTGCCATCATGGGTGATGAAGATATTTATCTGGATGTGTTTGTGGATGACATGAAATACAGCGATACGCCGGTACGGGCGACCGTGTCTGAGAATATCGCCGATATCTACCAGGATATTAGAAATTTTGTCTCGGTATATCAGTTTGAACTGACCGGACAGATGCAGGATGCAATCTTTATCTGTAAAGAGAATTTTCTGCTGTACTGGGGTCAGAAGCTTGTGAATGTGCTGCGTCCGCTACACGCACTTAAAAGCCGCGATACCGGAAAAGAAGGAGAAGAAGAGGATTTAAACGAAGATGATTTGTGGGATTAAAAATTACGAAAGAACAAATAGCAGAGTTGCCGGTAGAAAAGTTCAACGGTAAGATTGTGGTGATAGATCATGAAGAGGAGATGCCGGATGCCCTGCATTACCTCTCTTCACAGCCGGCCCTGGGGTTTGACACCGAGACGAAGCCGGCTTTCAAGAGAGGACAGCTACACAAGGTGGCTTTGTTGCAGCTTGCCACTGAAGATGCCTGTTTCCTTTTTCGCCTGAACAAGATAGGATATCCTGACCAACTGGAGTCAATCATGGTCAATCCCGATATACAGAAGATAGGCCTTTCGCTGCGTGACGATTTTGCCGCCATTCACAAACGTTCTGTCCGTAGCCCGGAAAATTTTATCGACCTGCAGCTCTTTGTGGATAAGTTTGGCATTGAAGACAACAGCCTGCAAAAAATTTACGCGATCCTCTTCGGGAAAAAAATTTCCAAGAGTCAGCGTCTCTCAAACTGGGAGGCACCCCTGCTCACCCCTGCGCAACAGTCTTACGCAGCCATCGATGCCTGGGCATGCCTGCGTATTTATAATCATTTAACCAAAGGTTTCCGATGAACGAACAGAACGTAATTATGTTGCGCCCCGGGAAAGAAGAGTCCTTGAAACGGTTTCACCCCTGGGTTTTCTCAGGAGCCATTGCCCGCAAACCCGATCTGCTCGCGGAGGGCGATGTGGTGCGCGTGGTTGCTTCAAACGGTAACTTTCTGGGTGTGGGTCATTATCAGATTGGCAGCATTGCCGTGCGCATCCTCTCTTTTCACGACGTGCCGGTGGATACCGCATTCTACGCCACCATTATTGAGCAGGCGTACCGTCTGCGGCAGACATTGCAGCTCATACGCCCCGATAACAATACCTTCAGGCTGGTTCACGGAGAGGGTGATCATCTTCCCGGACTCATTGTGGATATATATGGCGGTACAGCCGTAATACAGGCTCATTCGGTGGGAATGCATAAAGACCTGAACCTGATTGTGGCGGCATTGAAACAGGTGCTGCCGGAAGATTTGGCGGAACATGTTTTCTATAAATCGGAAGGGACATTGCCCTATAAAGCGGATATCAATGCCGTGGATACCTACCTTTTGGGAGGAGAACAGGTGCAGGATGTCGCGCTGGAAAACGGATTAAAATTTCATATCGACTGGCTCAAGGGGCAGAAGACGGGCTTTTTTATCGATCAGCGGGATAACCGCACGCTGCTCGAGCAATATGCCGAAGGGCGACATGTGTTGAACATGTTTTGCTATACAGGCGGATTTTCGGTGTATGCCCTGCGTGGCGGCGCAGCATCGGTAGACTCGGTGGATAGCTCTCCCAAAGCGGTGACGCTGACCGACAGGAATGTTACGCTGAATTTTGGTGAAGAACCAAGACACAACGCCGTGGCTGACGATGCTTTTAAGTTTCTCAAACAAGTGCCGGGAAGTAAATACGACCTCATCGTACTCGACCCGCCCGCATTTGCCAAACATCGTGGCGCCATTAATAATGCATTGCAGGGATATAAGAAGCTCAACCTTTCTGCCATGGAGAAGTTGGCTCCCGGGGGACTTCTTTTCACCTTCTCCTGCTCGCAGGCGATTACAAGGGATCAGTTCAGACTAGCCGTCTTCAGCGCTGCCGCCATTTCCGGACGACGGGTGAGGATCCTGCATCAGCTGACTCAGCCAGCCGATCATCCGGTCAACATATATCATCCGGAGGGAGAATACCTGAAAGGATTGGTATTGTGGGTAGAATAACCGATAAACATGTGTAAAACTGTTTAAAGCGTTCCTTTTTAGTTAAATAGTGTAAAATATTGAATTTTTCTGCTTGAAAGTTATGTTTTATAACACAAAAACGCTTATATTTGCAACGTGTTTTTCATGGTATTAGATTTAAGGTTAACAATGAAGATTGGTTGTCGTGAGACAACCTTTCCTTTTTTATAGCCGATTCATTCCTGTACAGTTATTTCATTCATTATCTTCTACTCTTTTTATTTTCACAAATTATAATGTGTGGATTTGTGACGAATGGTCGCTTTATTGTTATTTTTGTACTGAAACTGAAATAAGAATGGATTTCCGCACTATCATACAGATTCCCCGATCGGATATACCCGTCACGCATTCTTCCCGGATTTTGCTGCTGGGATCCTGTTTCTCCACCCATATGGGGCAACAGCTTTTGCAGCACAAGTTCAGGATAGACATGAATCCGTTTGGTATCCTGTATAACCCGTTTTCTATTTCCCGGGCCATCGGCAGATTATTGAAAGCCATACCCTTTTCGGAAGCTGACCTTGTATATCACAATGGGTTGTATCACAGTCTAATGCACCATGGCGATTTTTCTGATGTCGATGTTCATACATGTCTGCAAAAGATAAATGACCGCTTTGAGCATGCGGCTGGCAAAATACGGCACATTACACATTTTTTCATTACTTTCGGCACAGCTCGTGCCTACCGTTGGGGAGAAAGCGGAGATATCGTCGGAAACTGTCATCAGATTCCTGCGGACCGGTTTATCCCGGTACGTTTGTCAGTAGAGAAAATTGTGGAAGAGTGGATATCTGTGATTGTTTCCATCAAAAAGGAAAACCCCCATGCCCGGTTTCTGTTCACCGTGAGTCCTGTTCGTCACTGGAAGGAAGGAGCTCATGAAAATCAACTGAATAAATCGATTCTCCATCTGGCCATCGATACTTTGCAACAATACTTTCCCGATGAGGTGCGTTATTTTCCCGCATATGAGCTGATGATGGACGAATTGCGCGATTACCGCTTTTATGGGAACGACATGATGCATCCGTCGTCCCAGGCAACAGCATACATATGGGAACGATTTTCAGAAACCTTTTTCCTGGAAGAGACGAGAAGTATCAATGCCGAATGGGCTCAAATAAGAAATGGACTCGATCATCGGCCGCTACATCCCGAATCTGCGTCATTTGCAGCTTTCAAAGCAGCACTATCCCATAAACTCGAAGTATTTGCTGCACGAAATCCGGAGATATCGTGTGAAGAGGAGAGAAATCTTCTGCAATCCAAATAAAGTAAATTATGACGTATACCATTCAACAAATAGCATCTATCCTGGGTATTAAACCGGAGAAAATGCATCCTGCCCAAATAAGTACACTGCTTACCGACAGTCGTAAGCTGATGTATCCAGCAGAAACACTCTTTTTTGCACTCGAAACCAAAAATAACGATGCGCATGCTTTTGTGAGCGAACTATATGCACTGGGTGTCCGCAATTTTGTGGTCACCAAAATGATGCCTGACTGGGAGCAATTCAGTAATACCAACTTTCTGAAAGTAAAGAACAGTCTTTTCGCGCTGCAAAAAATTGCAGCCCATCACAGAGCAAAATTCGATATTCCGGTAATCGGTATCACCGGAAGTAACGGAAAAACAATCGTGAAGGAGTGGCTTTATCAGCTTTTGGATAAGGATTATAACATTGTTCGTTCGCCCCGGAGCTACAACTCACAAATAGGTGTGCCTTTATCGGTATGGCAACTCGACGAGCAGTCTGAACTGGGGATTTTTGAAGCCGGCATCTCTATGCCCGATGAGATGGAATATCTGGAGCCTGTGATCAGGCCGACCATCGGCGTACTGACAAAAATTGGGGAAGCACACCAGGAAAATTTCACTTCGCTGCAACAGAAATGCCTGGAGAAGCTGGAGCTGTTTGTCAATTGCAATGTCTTCATTTACGATGAGGATAACGATCTGGTCTCAGGCTGCGTGGACATGATGGTCCTTTCCCAGAAAGCTTTTTCATGGTCCAGAAAAAATAGCGATGCACACCTGTTTATCTCCGGCATCGAAAAAATGGAAAGCAGCACCACCATCCGCTATTCGTTTCTCGATTTTGAATATTCCATCGTGATTCCTTTTACCGATGAGGCTTCCATCGAAAATGCCGTCAGTTGTCTGGCGGTGGCGCTCTATTTGCATATACCCCCCTCGGATATTTCTGAGCGGATGATGCAGCTGGAGCCGGTAGCCATGCGTCTGGATGTGCGACGAGGAAAAAATGACTCCCTGATCATCAATGATACCTACAATTCGGATATCAATTCCATCAAGATTGCGCTTGATTTTCAGCAACAGCGCCGTATGGACCGTCCGTTAAAAAAGACAATCATCCTGTCTGACATCCTTCAAACGGGAATGTCTCCGCGTTCTCTTTACAAGAAGGTGGCCGATATGGTGGAACAAAGCGGTTTGGAAAAAATTATTGGTATCGGACAGGATATATCGGCCAATGCCGGTGTTTTTAATATCGGAGAAAAGTCGTTTTATCATTCCACAGAAGAATTTATCCGGTCGGGCGACTGGAAGAATATGCATGAAGAGCTGGTTTTGTTGAAAGGAGCCCGCAAGTATCATTTCGAGCAGATCAGCCTCCTTTTGGAGGAGCGTATCCATGAAACGGTGATGGAAGTAGATCTCGATGCGGTCGTGCATAACTTTAACTTCTACAAATCGCGGGTAGAACCCAATATGAAGCTGGTATGCATGGTGAAAGCCAACGGATATGGTGCCGGAGCTGCAGAGATTGCCAAAACATTGCAGTACCACCGCTGCGATTATCTGGCTGTGGCGGTAGCCGAAGAGGGTATGATGCTGCGGAAGGAGGGTATCTCCCTGCCGGTGATTGTCCTCAATCCCGAAGTGAATGGTTTCGAAGAACTCTTTTCAAATGACTTGGAACCTGAGGTTTATAACTTCCGCATTCTTGCAGCTTTTATCAAAGAAGCCGAGAGAAGAGGCATTACCCACTATCCGGTGCATCTGAAGATAGACTCAGGTATGCACAGACTGGGCTTTCTTCCCGAACAGATACCGGAGCTGGTGCAAATTCTAAAATCACAAAAGGGATTGAAGGTGCACTCTGTATTCTCTCATCTTTCGGCCAGTGAAAGTTGGCTCTTCGATGAATTTACCCATCAGCAGATGGATACATTCAAGCAAGCTGCCGGTGAAATAGAAGAAGGCCTGCAACACAGTGTCTATAAGCATATTTTGAATTCAGCAGGAATGGAACGTTTTCCCGGAACACACTGGGATATGGCCCGGCTGGGTATCGGACTTTATGGTGTAAGCGCCAGTGGTCTGAAGGGATTAAAAAATGTCTGCACACTCAAAACTACCATATTGCAAATAAAACAGGTTTCCTCAAATGAGACGGTTGGCTATGGACGCAAAGAAAAACTGGAACGCGATACACAAATTGCCACAATCCGTTTTGGATACGCTGATGGCCTAGACAGGCAGTTCGGTAACAGAAAGGGTAGGGTACTCATTAACGGGCACTATGCACCCATCGTGGGAAATGTGTGCATGGACCTCTGCATGGTGGATGTAACCGATATACCCGCCAGGGAAGGAGATACGGTCGTCATTTTTGGTGAAGGACTCTCGGTGGTTGATCTGGCAGAAAGTATTGGTACCATTCCCTATGAAATACTTACCTCCATCTCACCCCGGGTGAAACGCGTATACATAAAGGAATAACCGCCCGAAAGCCGGACGCAAGCAATAAGATAAAAAAAATATCCCGATTCCATCGAATCGGGATATTTTTAGTTATGTCTTGTTGTGATTAGTCAACGAAGAAGATTGCAACACGGTTCCAGTCGTTTTCTGCATAAGGTTGTTCAGTGTCACCCTTCCAGTCGATGGATATGCGATCGCTGTTGATTCCATATTCACTGGTCAGTGCATCGGCAACCGCTCTTGCGCGTCTTTCAGACAGTGCGAAGTTGTACTCGGGAGTACCGGTCTGTTTGTCGGCGTAAGCTACGATGTTTACTTTTGCGTTTTCGTTGGCCTTCATGTATTCAGCTGTATTGTAAACGCTCACCTGCTGTCCTTTATCAATTTTAGATGAATTGATGCGGAAGAAAACTACGTTCGGCACGTATACGCTTTCAGATACTACGGTAGGCTGTACTTCAGGACATTCCGGGCAAGATTCCGGTCTGAGTCTCAGTTCTTCGTTCTCTGCACGCAGTCTGTTGATCTGGCTGTTCAAGTCGTTGATCAGGTTGTAATCCATCAACTCGGCAGGTGTAAATGTCTGTTTGCCACCCAAGCCGAATTTCACACCTGCTGTACCGGTGAAGATACCATCGTAAGAGATGTATTCAGCAATTCCTGGGGTATCGCCGTCAAATCCGGCGTCCGTTAATCTGAATCCCAATTCCAGGAACAGCGCAACGCTGTTAGAAAGTTGGAAATTGTTGATTAAACCCACATTATAAGTAAGGGTTTGATTCTGGTTTTTGAATGTAGGATTGTCGGGATACGGTTTTTTCCAGTCGTCGTTTAATCCGTACATGTAACCGATACCCAGATAAGGAATCAGGTTGTATACCCTGTCAGGATTATAAGAACCCCAAGCGTTGGTCACGTTGTACATTAAATCAACGTGTCCTCCAAGCCAGTTCTTTTCCGGTCCAAAGGGAGCTACAACAGCAGGATTCACATGTTTGATATGACCTCCGTCGATAACCAGACGGGCACCCCAGTTGGGAGAATTCCAGCGACCTATTTCAATTTGTCCCATCCATCCCAGACGATCTCCGAAGCTGGCATCAGCGTCACCTTCACCTGTTGTGGTGTAGATATTGGTACCGCCACCAAGGCCAATATACCAATTGTCACTTGCCTTGTTCTTCAGATACACCGTACCATGAGAAACGTTTTGTACTTCTTGTGCACTTATGCTAAACGCCACAAGAGCAGAAAATAAAAGTAAGCTAAACTTTTTCATAAATTTGAATTCTAATTAAACATATTTTTTTACAATAACTCGATATTTTTTGTTATGTATTGCAAGTACTTCGCCAGGTAATCTTGCTTTTACTATCGTAGGTATAACACTTCCGTCAAAAAAATGTTCGGATAATTACGACAAAACTATAACCTACACTAAAAAAAGTTTATACATTAAGAATGAATGTATAAACCGGGAATACAAATTTAAAACTTAATTTTCACATAAACGGTCTTTTTAGGTAAAAAATAGCAAAAGATCGTGCTCCAAGTCCCTTTTTTACCCATTTTGCCAGAAAAAGTGCCTGGAAAAATTAACCGAGGTAACTTTTCAGCAGTTTGCTACGTGAATCCTGTCTCAGTCTTCGGATCGCTTTTTCTTTAATTTGACGCACACGCTCACGGGTCAGCTGGAACTTGTCACCGATCTCTTCGAGCGTCATCTCCTGACAACCGATACCAAAAAACATCTTGATAATGTCACTCTCCCGCTCGGTGAGTGTGGACAGTGCTCTGTCAATCTCTTTCTGTAGTGACTCGTTGATCAGTGTCCTGTCGGCAATGGGAGCATCGTCATTCACGAGCACGTCGAGCAGGCTGTTATCTTCTCCTTCCACAAAGGGAGCATCCATGGAGATGTGGCGACCGGACACCTTCAGTGAGTCTGTCACCTTGTCCACAGAAAGATCCAGTTCCAGTGCAAGTTCTTCGGCAGAAGGCCGACGCTCATTCTCCTGTTCAAATTTCTGAAATGCTTTGCTGATCTTATTGAGTGACCCAACCTGATTCAGCGGCAACCGCACGATACGCGATTGCTCGGCCAGTGCCTGCAGGATAGATTGACGAATCCACCATACTGCATAGCTGATAAATTTAAAACCCCTTGTTTCATCGAACTTTTCGGCAGCTTTAATCAATCCCAGGTTGCCTTCATTGATCAGGTCGGGCAGGCTCAGTCCCTGGTTTTGATATTGTTTTGCCACCGATACAACGAAACGGAGGTTGGCTCTGGTGAGTTTTTCCAGCGCCTGACGATCCCCTTTCTTAATGGCCTGCGCCAACTCGACTTCCTCTTCCACGGTGATCAGGTCCTCGCGGCCTATCTCCTGAAGATACTTGTCCAAGGAAGCACTTTCCCTGTTGGTGATCGATTTTGTAATTTTAAGTTGTCTCATTTATTTTAATTCTACTCTATATATTTTCATTCTGTTATCTTCAGGGCTGCAAAAGTACAAAAAAATTCGTTATGTCGACGAAATATAGACTCCTGTCAAAGATAAAGCAAAGGAATGAGGACGTTGCCAGATTCCTTTGCTATAAAAACGCTATTCTGCTACTTTTGTTACGAAAAGAAGACTGATTAACCTTCCTTAACCTCCTGTTGTCAGTCGGTTGTCAGGTCAATGGCTATGTATTGTGTCCTTCCATTGGGATAAAAGCCGGCCACAAGCAGTACTTTGTCCTGTCGGCTGTTGGTTGAAGCCACAATTTTGGCAATATCATCCTCGCTGTTTACGGGCGTGTTATTGATCCGCATGATGATGAAACCTTTGTTGATGCCATTCTTCCTGAAGAGTCCGTTGTTATCCACACTTTGTACCTCCATGCCGCTTGAGATACCCAGCTTGCTCTTTGTATCATCGGTTATAGGCTTCAGGATAACGCCCAGCTTGCTCATTGCATCCGTGCTGCGGGTGATGTCGGTATTGCCGTCATCGTTCTTCAGTTCCACGTTAAAGGAACGGCTACTGCCGTTGCGATCGACTGTCACACTGATCTTGTCTCCCGGACGGTACCTGTTCAGCTGACTCTGCAATTCGGCAAAGTTGCGAATGGGTATGTTGTTGATGGCAGTGAGGATATCTCCTTTTTGAACACCTGCTGTCTTGGCTGCACTGCGATCGGAGAAATCTTCCACCACTACTCCCTTAATTTGTGAGAGTTCGCGTGCCCTGTCGGGATCCTCACGACGGATGTTCTCAATGTTGGGTACCTGTATGCCCAGTACGGCACGCTGTACGGTACCAAATTCTTTCAGGTCGGCTGCTACCTTGCCTGCGATTGAGATAGGCACAGCAAAAGCGTATCCGGCAAAGTTCCCTGTTTGTGAGTAGATGGCCGTGTTGATGCCTATCAGTTCACCGCGTGTGTTGACCAGTGCGCCTCCGCTGTTTCCGGGATTCACTGCCGCGTCAATCTGAATGAAGGACTGGATGCCGAGACCTCCACCCATTACGTTGCCTCTGTTCTTGGCACTTACAATGCCGGCAGTGACGGTGGAGGTGAGGTTGAACGGATTGCCCACGGCAAGAACCCATTCACCTACCTGCAAGGCATCAGAATTGCCAAAGGTAAGATAGGGGAAATCATCGCCATCTATTTTCAACAGAGCAATGTCACTTTGCTTATCTGTGCCTACAACCTTCGCTGTAAATTCCCGGTTGTCGTTCAACGAAATGGAAACTTCGTTGGCATTTTCCACTACGTGATTGTTGGTGATGATATAACCATCTTTGGAGATGATCACACCCGATCCGAAACCTACCTGTTCACGGGGTTGTGCCGGCGATCTGTCGCCGAATCCGAAGAAGAAATCAAATGGGTTGATATACTGTTGCTGGCTGATGGTTTTGGTTTTTACATGCACCACACCGTCGACCGATTTTGCCGCAGCTTCCGTAAAATCGGGATAACCCTCGGCGGTAGTGAGGTTGGTCAGAACCATATTTTTGTCCTGGTCAAATGAATTTGCATAGGTGCCAATCTCTTTTGTTAAGCCACGAGAGGCGGCATCGCCAGTTGTTTTTCCATCTTTGGTGATGACATTATAACCCAAAAGGGTGACTACTGAACTCAGTATCGCTACCAGCACAATAAAAAAAATGTTTTTTGTTTTACTTGTGTCCATATTCCTGATTTTTTATTCTGACTTATGATGGCAAATATAAAGCAAAAAATGTGCATCTGTTTCAGCTATTTGCTCGCTTTTTAACACTTTTAACGGAAGGATCGACGCATTAACCCCATTTAACCCGTAAAGCGCTGCAAGCTCAATTCAGATCGGACAAAATGTCGGTTTCATTCTATCATTACCTTCTCAGATTGTTTCTTTTGTTGGCATATCGGCGAAAACGCATGTTGTTGAAGGGTTGGAACAAGTCGAACAGAATGAGATCTATATGGTATGCGACTCCGTCGAAAAGCTTGCTGCTCCGGTTGATTATTACCAGCTGAATCCAATAGCGGACAATGAACAACAAGGAGGCACAGGTGAGCAATGGATAATTGGGGGTGATGATGCCCAGGATTACGCAACTGGTCAGGGTGGCATAAAAGAGATATTTCGAAAATGTGTCCAAGGCGAAGAAATGGGCTGAAAAACCTTTATAAAGTTGTTTGGTATAGAGGTGTTTCGATTTTAATGTCCGCCAGATAAAGAAGTTGTTCACACCGGATGCTTCCGTCAGGCTGTCGGGCGAAAGTAAAACGTTTGTGATCTTCCCCGGGGCTATCCGGTTAATATACAAGTCGTCGTCACCTCCTTCTATGTTCAGTATGGATGAATATCCTTTGTTGGCAAAAAAGAGTTCTTTTTTATAGGCCAGATTGCGACCGATACCCATGAACGGTTTACGGAGAACTGCCATCGATAAAAACTTCAAATGATGAATCAGGTTATCGTACAGGATAAATTTGCATGAAGATACTTTCTTGGAGATGTTGATCCGATTGAATCCCAGCACGATGTCGCATCCTTTTGCAAATTCCTGCCCGAATGTTGTGATCCATCGGGGAGTGCATGGTTTGCAAAAATCTTCGGTAAAAAGAAGCAGTTCATACTTAGCCGCTTTTATTCCCAGCGTGAGTGCCAGTTTCTTTTCATTGATGCTGTCAGCTCCTTCAGGAACAAAAGTATGGTAGAGATGTGAATATTTTAATTCGGCTGCTTTCAGCACCATGTCCGTCTCATCGGTCGATCCGCTGTTTACCACGATCACTTCAAAACGGGGGTAATCCTGTTCCAGAATAAAGGGTAGGTTCTTCTTTAGTTCCTCAGAATTATTCTTCGACGTAACAATTACAGAGATGCCGGGAAGATCATCGGCGGGAAAAGAACTCACTTTTTGTTTTCTTTGATGGGTGTACGGCTTTTTATAGATGAAAAGATAAAAGCATAGCTGAATAAGAAAACTTAAAAACAGGATGCCTCCCGAAATCCATTCAAAGAGGGAGAGTGAGTCAGCATAAAATATGAGTGCGTCCATTATTTGTCATGCAGTTAAAGAGAATCTGAGAAATAGGATGCGGGTTTTTCACGGCAGTTATACTGTGACACCATTGTTTCGCCATAAGCACCTGCAGAGCGGAGTGCGATCAGATCGCCCCGGACGGCTTCATTCAGCATCCTCTCCTCACCGAAGACGTCGCTCGACTCGCAAATGGGACCTACCACGTCATAAGGCATGTAATCCCCTTCTGAACTGATGTTCTCTATGTGGTGGAAAGCCTGATAGAGGGCAGGGCGGATCAAATCGGTCATGCCAGCATCCACAATCAGAAACTTCTTCTGCATACCTTCCTTCACGTAGAGCACCCGCGTAATCAGCGAGCCGCAGGGAGCAACCATGGATCGGCCCAATTCAAAGTGAAGCGTTTGATTCTCCTGCAGCTTCAGATATTTCTCAAAAAGACGGAAATACGCTTCGAAGTCGGCTACCGGACAGTGATTGGGATGCTGGTAATTGATACCCAGACCTCCGCCCACGTTGATGACCGGCAAGGCGACTCCCTGGCTGTTGAACCATTCCTGCAGTGCGGCAGCCTTCACGCAAAGGTCTTCAAACGAAGAAAGATCGGTGATCTGGGAGCCAATGTGAAAATGTATCCCGATAAGTTCAATATGGGACGATGTGCGGATCATTTGCAGTATCTCGGGCAGATCCTGTTCGTTGATGCCGAACTTGTTTTCGTTTAGTCCGGTGGTGATGTATTTATGGGTATGTGCATCCACATTGGGATTAATGCGTAAGGCTACACGCACCTTCTTTCCGCGACCCGATGCTAGTGCGTTGAGCACGTCCAGCTCGGGTTTTGATTCCACATTGAAGCAGAAGATATCGTTGTCGAGTCCAATCCGTATCTCGCGGTCGGTTTTTCCCACTCCGGCAAATACAATCTTATCGGGTGTGAAACCACATTCAAGCGCCCTTAGTATTTCGTTGCCGCTCACACAGTCGGCGCCGAACCCGTAAGCGGCTATTTCTTTCAGTATCTGCGGGTTGGCGTTTGCCTTGACAGCATAATGGACATGAAATGGTTTGTTTCGGCATTCGTTGCTGATGATGCCGAGTGTTTCCCGTAAAAGGTCCATATCGTACCAGTAAAACGGGGTTTCTATCTTGTTAAATTTATCAACAGGAAATATACCTTTGATCATGGGCGTGATAATTTATTAAATGGTTGCCGGGGGCAAATTTACGATTTTTCCGGAGATTTTCTTACCTCGGCAAGTAAGAAAGTGCGATGTCTATTTTTTGCTCCATCGGGAGTGATACATCGATCCAGTGAATGGGAATCCCCCGTCGTTCCATTCCCCGGAACCAGGTCATCTGTCTTTTGGCAAACTGGTGTATGGCAATTTCAAGTCGACGGTACATCTCTTCGTAGCTGATGGCTCCCAGCACATGCAGTGTCACATATTTATATTCCAGCCCGTAATAGATCAGATCGTCTGATGCCACACCCGAATTCAGGAGACTTTTTACTTCATCGATCATCCCTTCCTGCAGGCGTGCTTTCAGGCGTGCAGTAATTTTTGCACGTCGCAGTTCACGGTTAATATGAACTCCCAGTACCACGCTTTCCAGTGAAGGAAAGCCAGTTGCCAATACCTGCTCCTGTGCCTGATAATGGGCTATTTCGATGGCTCGGATGGCTCTTTTGGCTGTGTCGGTGTCGGTGGTGTTGTGCAGGTGCCGGTAGCTGCGTAGTAATTCTGTCAGTTCCTCCAGTGATTTTCCTTCCAGTGACTCTCTCAATGCCGCATTGGCAGGTACATCGGGAAGATGATACCCTTTCAGTACAGACTCGATGTAGAGCCCCGTTCCTCCGCAGAGGATGGGCCTTTTATTGCGGGAAAGTATCTCCTGCAGTGCAGTATGAAAATCGTGCTGATAATCGAACAGGGTATATTTATCACCTGCATTGCGGATATCAATCAGATGGAAGGGGATGGTTGCCCCTTTTACACGATATTCGGAAAGATCTTTTCCGGTGCCGATGTTCATACCGCGGTAGATCTGCCGGGAGTCGGCACCGATGATCTCGCCCCCCAGTTCATGGGCAAGCCGGACAGCAAATACGGTTTTGCCGGATGCCGTGGGACCCACGATGGTGATTAACTTGTTCTGCATATCTTTTACCAGCTGCCGCCTGCACCTCCGCCACCAAAACTTCCGCCTCCGCCTCCGCCGAAACCACCAAAGCCTCCTCCGCCAAAGCCGCCAAAGCCTCCGCCTCTGCGGCCGCCACCGGTCATGGGTGGAAAAAACAGGGGAGGAATACTGCTTCTACGATGTCCGTCGCTGTCGATATGCTGATCCCCGCCACCATTGAAAAGAATGAAAAGCAACACAAGAACAATAATCAGGATGATGATTGCAACAACCGGCGTACCTTTTTCTTCTTGTTCCTCTGCTGCGAACTCTCCCGACAGGCGGGAAATCATGGTATCCACAGCGGCATTCACACCGCCAAAATAATCTTCTTCCACGAAATAGGGAATCATCTCATTGCGGACAATGCGTCCGGCAAACGCATCGTTGATGCGTGCTTCAAGACCATAGCCGGTGGCAATAAAAGCCTGACCCCGGCTGTTTCCCACTTTGGGTTTGATAAGAATAACGGCACCGTTGTTTTTACTTTTCTGTCCAATGCCCCATGCTTCACCCAGCCGGAAAGCATAGTCCGAAGCAGGGTAGCCACCCAGGTCGCTCACCGTGACCACATAGATTTGTGTAGAGGTGGAGTCGTTGTAAGCCAGCAGCTTCTGTTCGAGCGAGGTCGTCTCGGCAGCAGAAAAAAGGCCGGCAAAATCGTTCACCAGACGGTAAGGCTTCATGGGGGCCGGGATATCCTGCGCCCCGACGCCTGCTATAGAAAACAGGAACAGGACGATTAACAGTGTTTTACTCTTCCAGGATAACTTCATTGCCAAGTTCATTTACATCGTTTTCCATTGCCGGGAACTGCACCTTGATCAGTTCTCCCACTTTCCCGACACCTTTGGAGATCCCCTCGGCAATAAGCCCCTTTTTGAAGAGGGTGAGCATTTCCGACAGCGCATCGTCCCAAAAATCGACTCTTGCGGTATCGTGTATTCCTTTGTCTCCCACGATGGCTGCTTTGTGGTCGGACGGTGACACATAAATAAGTACTCCGTTACGGAGTTGGGTCGTTTCCATCTTCAGCTGCAGAAATTTCTTCCATGCTGCATCCAGGGGGTCGCCTTTGCATTGTCTTGCCACACATACCCTTATTTCACCGGAAGTGTGACTTTCAGCGTTCCTGATTGATGCGGATATGTGGTTCAGTTCTTCTTTTTGCAGCATAATATATTAGAAAACCACTTCGGGTGCGGTCTGAGATTCGGGAGTTGCTTCAAAGTAGGCCTTTGATTCAAATTTGAACCATTTTGCATAAATTACCTGCGGAAACTTGCGAATGTAAGCATTGTAATCCTGCGCCAGCTGGTTAAATTTATTGCGTTCCACGGAAATACGATTTTCCGTGCCGGCCAGCTCATCCTGCAGCGCGAGAAAGTTTTGATTCGCCTTCAGCTCGGGATAGTTTTCCTGGATCAATAACAGCCTGCCCAGAGCCTGGCTCAGCTGATTCTGTGCCTGCTGATATTCCTGCAGACTTTCGGCAGTGAGGTTCTCCGGGTTGATGGTGGTCTGTGTGGCTTTTGCCCTGGCCTCGGTAACCTGTGTAAATGTTTCCTGCTCGTGAGTGGCGTATCCCTTTACGGTGTTGACCAGGTTGGGGATGAGATCCGCCCTCCTCTGATAGGCATTTTGTACGTTGCCCCACTGAGCTGTGACAGCTTCCTGTTTTTCTACCATTCTGTTGTAGCCCTGGCAGCCTGTGAGCGTCACTACTCCTATTATCAGCAGTAAAATGGATGATAATTTTTTCATCATGTGATAATTTTATTGTTCATTACATTCTTGGGCGAAGTTAATCTATTTTCTTTGAATCGGGCATATAATTAACAATTGAAATGCGGATCGTTCCCTCACATTTCCGATAAGTAAAACTTTTTTTATACCTTTGTCGTTAGGAAGAATGAAGATGATTTATTGTAATTTCCGCAGTGAAGAATAAAAATCAGTATGAAACGACTCCCACCCAAAATTTTGATATTTTTCTTGTTTGCAGCTGTAACCGCGACGGTGAGCGCAACCCACATCACATCAGCCAACTTTCAGGATCCCGACTCTTTGGAACTTTTCCGGGATATTACCGATGTCAGCGGGCAAATTGAAAAACGTATCCTGTCGTCAGATCACCCGCAACAGGTGGATTTGCAGCAGCCAGTTGTTATTCCGCAGAATCAGGACAAGCTGCCCCCTGAAACCGTTATCGTTAAACCGCTGTTGCCGGCCTCGGACTCCGCTGCCTACAGGAATCCGCTGGATTCGTTGTATGTAAGAAAAGAAAACGGCACTTTACAACTACCTGCAAGAACTTACAATTTCGATGCGATGCGGGGGCTCACCTTCCGCGACACCCTTATATACAATCCGTTGTTTCTGCCCATGATCTTTAACGGCAAGGTGCTTCCCCGAAATCTGTCATTCTATCCGCCGAAAGCGGAAACAGGCACCGGGTCACTCATCTCTTCCGATAAAACATTTGCACCCGCTTTGGCTCATGCCGATTTTGTGCAGCAGGTAAGAAAGGACTATTATATGGAGTTCCCCGACCGTATCCGGTATTCTGTTTTAAACTTTAGCGACCTCCCCCGCGTGGCCAGTGGCGATGAGATTGTGCGTGAGACATTCAATCCGTTTCGTGAATTATTGAAGTCGGAGACAACCTACTCACTCGAAGCGCCCGGCGTGGAAGTGGCAACGATTAATCGGAAATATTGGGTGCGTTCAGGTGAGCATTCCTTTCAGTTCGCCCAGAACTATTTCTCTGAGAACTGGCATAAGGGAGGAACCAACAATCTGAACTTCAACAGTTATCAGGTGCTCAGGGCAAACTACAACAAGGAGAAGGTTAAGTTTAACAATACGCTCGAATGGCGGTTGTCTGTTTTTAACGCACCGGACGATACACTGCGGAGATATCGCATCGGAAACGACCTGATTCGTTATTACGGTGATTTTGGCGTGGATGCTTTCATGAAGCGTTGGTCCTACTCGATGAATGTGGAAGCGAAATCACAGTTGTTCAACTCCTATCCCCCCAACTCCGATGTGCTCCGCTCAGCATTTCTTGCACCGTTGTATGTGAATGCCGGTGTGGGTTTGAAGTTCAACCTCGACAAGCGTTCTGAGAAAGTACGGCATCGTCGCTTCAAGTGGGATCTATCCATTGCTCCCATCTCCATCAACTATAAATTCGTGGGAAATGATTCGGTGAATGTGAAAAGATATGGTATCCCCGAAAATAAACGATCGGTGTTCGACGTTGGTTCTACCATCACTTCCATCATCAAATATGACATTACCCGGTATATTACCTGGGACTCACGCCTGACCTATTTTACCAGTTATAAGAAGGTACTGTCGGAGTTTGAGAATAGCCTGAATATGGCGCTGAGCAACGCATTCTCCACCCGAATTTATGTGAATATGCGCTTCGATGACGATGTGCCACCCCATCCCGATCTGAAATACTGGCAGTTCAACCAGACACTCAGTTTTGGGCTGAACTACAAGTGGTGACCCTGTTTATTTGAAAAAGGCATGCTCCGGGATAGAGTAACCCCGGAGAAAATCGACTGTTTTCAATCGTTTTTTACCGGACATCTGTATGTCGGTGAGTCGGATGAATCCATCCTTTACTGCCACCTGAAGATATGTTTTGTTGTCGGTAACGAGGGTGCCCGGCTGGAGACCGTCGTTGCCTCCCTTCACTATTTCTCCCCCATACAACTTAAAACGGATCGCTTCTGCCGCACCATCCGTGAACATTTCCGTCCATGCGGTGGGGTAAGGGGAGAGGCCGCGAATAAAATTGTAAATATCTCTGGTTGTATTATGCCAGTTCACACGGCATGTCTCTGTGAATATCTTGGGGGCAGACTTTAATGCCGGGTCATTTTCTGTCAGATTCTCTTGGGGAATGGTTGTCACGTCGCCCTGTATGATGGTATCGACTGTTTTCAGGACCAGTTGCGCACCCATGACCATCAGCCGGTCGTGTAGCGTCTCCGCGCTGTCCTCCTCATGGATTGGAGTCTTTTCCCGGAAGATAATCTGACCGGTATCTATTTCATGAGAGAGAAAGAAGGTGGTTACGCCGGTTTCCTTCTCCCCATTAATGAGCGCCCAGTTGATGGGGGCGGCGCCCCGGTACTGAGGAAGCAACGATGCGTGCAGATTAAATGTTCCTCCGGGGGGCATGGCCCATACTACCTCGGGTAGCATCCGGAAGGCCACCACCACCTGTATGTCGGCTTGTAACATTTTCAACTCATGCAGAAAGGTTTTCTCTTTCAGCTTTTCGGGTTGCAACACTTTTAATCCCTGCTGCAGGGCATACAACTTCACTGCCGAGGGTTGCAGCTTGTATCCCCTTCCCGCAGGTTTGTCGGGCATGGTGACAACACCCACCACATTGTATTGATTTTCGACGAGTGCTTTCAGCGACTCAACCGCAAACTCCGGTGTGCCCATGAATACTATACGCAATGTTTTCTTTTCCATATTTACATAGTATGTTAATTGTCGGTGTCTGAATAATTTTCCACCAGTACCTCCCTGTAGGAGTTAAATACCGACGATTGGGATAAAATACCCTGGTAAACACCCTTGTCATCCACTACCGGCAGGTTCCATGCTTTCGTGTTTTCGAACATATTCATCACCTCTTCCATACTGGAATTGATGGAAACCTTTGCCGGAGCACCCACCATGAATTTATCCACGGTGAATCGGTCATACAGTTCCGGCCTGAACATGATGTTGCGAATATCGTTCATCATGACCAGACCGAGGAGTATCCCGTTGTTATTTACTACCGGAAAGATATTCCGGTTGCTGGATGAAATTACTTTGACCATTTCACCCAGTGTCATGTTGGGTGTCACCGTGGGGATATCTTTTTCCAGCAGGTCATCGATCTTCAAAAATGTGAGGACCGCCTTATCCTTGTGGTGCGTAATCAGTTTTCCTTTTTTTGCAAGCCGTATTGCATAGATGCTGTGTTTCTCAAACACCAGGATGGTTCCGTATGATACCAGCGACACGATCATCAGGGGGAGAAACAGTTCATAGCCCCCGGTCAGTTCGGCGATGAGGAAGGTGCCGGTGAGTGGCGCGTGCATCACACCGGCCATCACGCCGGCCATGCCCATCAGTGCGAAGTTCTCCTGGGGCAGGAAAGTGGAATAACCCAGCTGATTGAGCGTGTAGGAAAAGATGAATCCGGCAATGCAACCCAAAAACAGAGTGGGGGCAAATACCCCGCCGGTACCACCTCCTCCGTTGGTGGCACTGGTGGCAAAAACCTTGAAAAGAAGTACCAGTGATAGAAAAACGATGATTGCCCAGCGGCTTTCGAGGTTGTAAAAAAAACTCTCGTTGGTGAGCGAGCGGAAAGAGTCGCCCCCGGCGAGCAATGTCTCGATGGTGTTGTACCCTTCGCCAAAAAGCGGTGGAAAGAAGAAGATCAACAGACTGAGCATCACTCCTCCCAATACAAACCGTTTCCAGTTGGACAAACTGTGAAATATTCCTTCACACCAGCTCATGGTGCGTATTACATACAGAGAGATAAATCCACAGAGGATACCCAGTAAGATCACATAGGGAATGCGATTGAGTGAAAATGGCTCAACCTGGGAGAACGCAAACATGGCATCCATGCCGTTGAGGAGATAAGACACAGTGGTAGCCGTAACGGCGGTCACCAGCAAGGGAAGGATGGATGACATGGTGAGATCGAGTAGCAGCACCTCTATCACAAAAAGAATGCCCGCCACGGGAGCCTTGAATATGCCGGCGATGGCTCCTGCTGCGCCGCAGCCGACCAGGATCATCAGGCTGTGTTGTTCCAGCCTGAAGAACCTTCCCAGGTTGGAGCCAATGGCAGAGCCGGTGAGGACGATGGGTGCTTCCGCGCCCACTGAACCGCCAAATCCGATGGTGACGGAGCTGGCCACGAGCGATGAGTGCATGTTGTGAGGCTTGATGCGGCTTTTGCGCTGGGATATGGAAAAAAGAATCTTGGTCACGCCATGGCTGATGTCGTCTTTCACCACATATTTCACATACAACCCGGCAATAAGGATACCCACAATGGGTAAAAGCAGGTAAGAGAAATTGAGATTGTCGCGACTGAAGTTTTCGGTGAGGAAGACCTGTAGGAAATGGATGGATATCTTTAGTATATAGGCCGCCAGGGCTGTCAGTATCCCCACCAGAAAACAGACAAAAAGAAGAAAATGGCGTTCTTTAATGTGTGCATCACGCCAAAGCAGAAACCGGTCATGTATCTCTTTCAATTGCATCGTTTATACCTTCTGTGGACAAAGATAATAAAATTCTTTACTTTCGGATGATGTGAATGGTCCCGTCTTTCTCCAGCTTCACGATGCCGGAAGGTTTTGCCGGTGTTGCCTCTTTTTGGCGGTAGGTTACAATATAGTCGACTCCGTTTTTTATCTTCCCCGCGATCTGTGAAAAGCGATCCGGCGCTGGTTCACCGCTCACGTTGGCCGAGGTGGAAACTATGGGTTTACGATACTGACGGCATAACTCCCGTGAAAAAGTTTCAGCGGTGATGCGTATGCCAATGCTGCCGTCGGCGGCCGTCAGGTTAGACGCCAGGTTTTTGGCGCCCTCGTAGATGATGGTGAGCGGCTTGTCGGTCAATTCTATCAGATCCCACGCTATATCGGGCACCTCCTTCACATAGGCCTGTAGTTTGGCCGGATTATCGAGCAATACCAGCATCGATTTGCTGTCGCTGCGTTGCTTCAGTTCATACACGCGTTGTACAGCTTCTTCATTGGTGGCATCGCAGCCAATCCCCCAGATGGTGTCGGTGGGATAGAGAATGATTCCGCCGTTTTTCATGATCTCACAAGCTTTTTTGATATCCTCCTGCATATATATTTTTTTATTTTCTGTTCTCTGCGGCATGTCGATCATGTCTTTCTGATTCTCTGCCATAGCTGTACGTCTTCAAATCGGTCTGCCCGGGAGAGCCATTCCCGCAAGATGCCTGCCGGGAGATAGCCCGCTTTTTTGAATAACTGTCTGCTCGCCTGGTTTTTCTCCGGGACAAGGGCATAAAGCTGGTGGAGTGAGAGGAAACCAAAAGCATATTCCTCCAGCAACAACAATGACTGCAGCCCGTAGCCCCTTTTTCGTTGATCATCATCGATGAGGATGCCCACACCTGCTCTCCGGTGGAAGGGGTCAAAGTCGTAGAGATCGGCCATGCCGATCACTGTTTCAGATTGCCGCAGCAGGACCATCAACCGCATCTGTTTATCGGCATAGATATCCTGTTTCGATTCGGAAAGATACTGCCTGAGGCTGAAACGGGAATAAGGGGCGGTGGCATTGCCGTATTCCCACAAACGGGTGTCATTTTCCCACTTGTAAAGCAGTTCCAGATCCTCCGGTTCTGGCGCACGCAACAGAAGCTCTTTATTTTCCAGTAGTTTATTCATCTTCCAATGGTTCCTGGGGTTCATGCATGATCGGTTGCCCGGGATCGGGCAGCTCCGAGAGGCCTGTCAGTTCCACCAAAGAGGGTCGGCAAAACAAAAATATAATGAAAAGCACGATGGTGAACCACATGAAATTACTGTTGCGTGAGAGGCCCAGCAATGCGATATTCATCAGTGTGACTGCGCTGAGAGTATAAAGACGCAGATAAAATAATTTTTTATATTTTGTCGTTGCTTCAATGGCCTTCAGGGGGCGGGGAATCTTTTTCAGCCGATCGGCAAAAAGCTTTAGTGATAATGGGATAGCAATGATGGTGATCATGATGGCATATCGTTCCATGGTGACACCCACAGACAGAAAGTTCTCAGAGATGGGGATGATCCGTAACAGTACCAACAGAAACAACAGGGCAAGGGAAATCATATTTCCGTATAGATGCCGGCTTAAATTAAGAATGATACGTTCGTCGGCTGTTCTTTTCATCTCGACAATAATTTATAAGATTCGTCAAAAGGGGTCCTGTTTAGTATGGAACGTCCCAGTGTCACCTCATCGGCATATTCAATTTCATCGCCAATGGAAACACCACGTGCAATGATGCTCACTTTCACCGGATAATGTTGCAGCTTGCGGAATATGTAGAAGTTGGTGGTGTCACCCTCCATGGTAGCACTCAGCGCCAGAATAACCTCTCTGATGCCGCCTGCTTTCACCCGCTCCTCGAGGCTGGCAATTTCCAGGTTCGACGGGCCGATACCGTCAATGGGTGAGATGATGCCACCCAGCACATGATATAATCCGTTAAACTGTACGGTTTTCTCAATGGCCATCACCTCCTTGATGTTTTCCACGACGCATATCACCGAGTTGTCACGGGTTTTATCAGCACAGATGCCGCATAGGTCCGTATCGGAGATATTGTGACAGCAGGCACAGTATTTTACTTCCTGTTTCAGCCTGAGCACACTTTCGGTGAAGCGTGTCACATTTTCTTCTTCCTGGCGTAACAGGTGCAGTACCAGTCGCAGGGCTGATTTTCTGCCTATTCCCGGGAGTCTGGCAAATTCGTTCACTGCATTTTCGAGCAGAGTAGATGGATAGGGGCTGTTCATTGTTTACAATCTTTTGTGCAGCAGGACGATAATGAACGCCGGGCAGCGTGCAGGGTTGCAGGTAAATTACCGGGAGTATCTTATCTTACGCAAAGATACGATGAATCGGTTTACCCGACAAATTCTTTTAAATTGTAAAAGAAGGCCCTCACAGGTGCTTTGGCATTCAAAGATTAACCCTTGTTTCTGATTTAAATTAAAATCCTACGGCATTTTTTTACGTCGATTTCGTGTTTTGTTTGATATAAGTTTGTAATTTTGTGGCTCTATAAATTTGGGTGAATTTTTTAAAAAAAGAGGAAAATATGAAGGTACTTTTAGCAACAAGTAAACCATTTGCCGTGCAGGCTGTACAAAGAATACAGAAAATTATTGAATCAGCGGGTCATTCATTCACCAAGCTGGAAAATTATACTGACAAGGCTCAATTACTTGATGCTGTAAGAGATATGGATGCAGTTATCATACGAAGCGATCTGATCGATCAGGAAGTGATGGATGCTGCTTCCAACCTGAAAATTGTGGTCAGAGCGGGTGCAGGTTATGATAATGTGGATCTGGAGGTGGCTACCGCTCACAATATCTGCGTAATGAACACGCCGGGTCAAAATGCCAACGCCGTAGCTGAACTTGTATTCGGGATGATCATTTTTATGCAGCGCAATCGCTTCGACGGTTCGGTGGGACGTGAGATCAAAGACCGCAAGCTCGGCCTGTACGCCTTTGGTAACGTAGCAAAAATGGTAGCAAAAATTGCGCGTGGCTTCGATATGCCCGTGTATGCCTACTCCCCCACACTTACACATGACGACCTGCGAAAGGAAGGTGAGTATGGTGTGATTGCCGCATACAGTAATATTGAGCTGTTTCAGAGCAGCGACTTTATTTCTCTGCATATGCCCTTGCTGGACGAAACACGCGACTGCGTGAATTACAAACTCCTCTCTTACATGCCCGAGGACGGTATGCTGATTAACACCGCACGTAAAGAACTTCTGGTGGAAGAAGATCTGATCCGTCTTATGGAGGAACGTCCCCTGTTTCAATATGCCACCGATGTGAAGCCGGACAGACACGAGGAGTTTCTGGCTAAGTTTCCGAATCGTTATTTTGCAACACCCAGGAAATCTGGAGCACAGACCACGGATGCCAACATCAATTCGGGCCTGGCTGCTGCCAAACAGATCGTCGCTTTCTTCAATAACGGCGATGAGTGTTATCGGGTGAATTAGGGATCAGGGATCAGCTTTAGTCGTGGAATGTTGTTAAGGGCAGCGGTTTGGAAGTTAGCTTTCAGGGATCAGTTATTTAGTCGGTTTTTTACATCAGAATTTAATTATAATCAATATGAAGAAGTACAATTTCAATGCAGGGCCGTGTGTGTTGCCCCGCCCCGCAGTAGAATCAGCCATTGAAGCAATACGCGATTTCGACAATACCGGCATTGGTATTCTCGAAATATCCCACCGTACGCCTGGCTGGGAACGAATCATGAAAGAGACTGCCGACTTATGGAAAGAGCTGCTTAATATCCCCGACAACTATCGGGTTCTCCTGTTGGGCGGCGGTGCCAGCACCCAGTTTTTTGAAGTTCCTGCCAACCTGATGCAAAAGAAGGCTGCTTACCTGCAGACCGGTGTTTGGGCCAAGAAGGCCATCAAAGAGGCTAAATTCTACGGCGAAGTGGAAGTTGTAGCATCCTCGGAAGATAAAAACTATTCCTATATTCCGAAAGGATTTACCATCCCGGCCGATGCAGATTATTTTCATATCACCACCAACAACACCATTTACGGAACTGAGCTGCACGAAGATATCGACAGCCCCGTGCCCCTGGTAGCCGATATGTCTTCCGATATCATGAGCCGCCCGGTGGATGTGTCCAAATATGGCATCATCTACGGAGGTGCACAAAAAAATGTGGGACCCGCCGGTGTTGCCTTTGTGATTGTCAGAGAAGATATTCTCGGAAAGCTCGATCGTCCGCTGCAGACCATGGTGGATTACCGTACACACATTGGAGGTGCCGAAAAAGACCGCTCCATGTTCAACACACCTCCCGTTTTTTCGATCTTCGTCATGCACGAAACCCTGAAATGGGTGAAAGAACTGGGTGGCTTGGAAGCGATGCACAAAATGAACAAGGAGAAAGCAGGACTGCTCTACAACGAAATAGACCGCAACAAACTCTTCGTGGGAACCGCTGCCAAGGAAGATCGTTCTATCATGAACGTCTGCTTCGTGATGAACGAAGAATATAAAGACAAAGAAGCTGCATTTCTCGAATTTGCGAAGGAGAGAGGTATGGTGGGTATCAAGGGGCACCGTTCCGTAGGCGGTTTCCGGGCATCTATCTACAACGCCTGCCCGCTTGAGGCTGTGGAGGCACTGATTCAATGCATGCAGGATTTTGAAAAGCAAAATTAAATTTCTCTATAGATCAAGAGAGGTGGGATCAGACAATGAATCCCACCTCTTTTGTTTTTAGCTACTTTAACGCAGCGGCATGAACCTTTTTCATTCTCAAAGCCTTATTCTTTGTGTATAACATAATGCATGTTTGTATTAATCAAAACCTTTATAGAATGAAACAGAACTTTTTTAGAGTTTTTGCTGTGGCAATGTTATTGCCGGTTGCATTTATCGGCTGTGAACAAAACGACGATCTGGAAGGAATCGATTCGAAAAAGTGAGCACGGTGAGCAGTCACCGAACTATCAGTTGGGCAAGAAAATTTGGGAGCGACTCGATGATATAATCGACTGCGATTTCGATGATGATTGATGAATAATTATTCTCTAAAAGGGAGCTTTCAGGAATGAAGCTCCCTTTTTTGTTTATGGTTATTTAACAACAAATTATTGCGAAATAATTTGATTGTTACGAAAATGTCGTACATTTGTGATGTTATAATTTTGAATAAGGAACATAAAAAATAAAACAAAATAATGATGGAGCGATTAACACCCCAGGAAGAGAATGTGATGTTGCACGTCTGGCAACTGAACGAATGTGCAATAAAAGATGTATTTGACAGAATGGATGAGCCCAGGCAACCATACACGACCATAGCATCCATTTTCAATAATCTCGAGAAAAAGGGATATCTAACGAAACGAAGGTTCGGCAATGTGAAAGTTTATAAGCCAAAGATTACCGAACCCGCATACAAGAGACACTTCCTGTCGGATGTGGTGAAAAGTTATTTCGATAACTCTTATAAAGAACTGGTTTCCTTTTTTGCAAAGGAGCAAAAGGTAAGTGCCGAAGATCTGAACGAGATTGTGCGCCTAATTGAAAAAAATCAGAAGTAATTATTCCGTCACCAAAAAATCATTGATCATGCATCCAATATTTATTTATATCATTCAGGTAAATTGCGCATTGGTGCTGTTCTATCTCTTATATACAACATTATTTAAGAGAGATACATTTTTGAAAATAAGACGTTTTTATTTCATTTCGTCCATTGTTTTTTCTCTGGTTTATCCGCTCTTTGTCGTACCCGGTTTAACGGATGTTTTGAGTTTTAGAGCCAATGGGCCGGCTGCAGATGAGACCGCTATTTTTATTGAGGCACCGACTTTTGAAATGGTTACCGGAAGAGAAGATGCAACGGCCGACTCATTCCATATTCCCTGGAAAGCGTTATCGGTCTTCGTTTATATTGCCGTGACCCTCTTTTTTATATTCCGTTTTTTGTGGCAACTGGCATCAATTTTCCGAATACGTTTGAAAAGCAGTAAGACCTTTGTTTCGGGTATTGAGATTTATGACCTGAAAAATGATCTGACACCCTTCTCTTTCTTCGGGATGATATTTATGAACTCCGAAATGCATTCCGAGGAGGAACTTGCGCAGATAATCCTCCATGAACATACGCATGTAAGAGAAAAACATTCTCTGGATATCATGCTTATCGAAACCATATTGCTTTTTTCCTGGTGGAATCCCTTTGTCTGGCTGTTGAAGCGTGAGATGGCAATGAACCTTGAGTATCTTGCCGACAACGGAGTGCTTCGCGAAGGCGTGGATAGCAAGGATTATCAATACCACCTGCTCCGGCTGACTTATCATGAAACTGCAGTTCAGATAGTAAATAACTTTAATGTATCACTGATAAATATCAGTACATCGTTGACACTTTTGTATCATCAGATCGTTGACAATTTAATTGTCTAACTGTATCATCAGTTCGTTGACAAATAATA
>MENQ01000013.1 GCA_001768325.1 Bacteroidetes bacterium GWC2_46_850
CGGTTGACCCGGTACCACCTGGATGGCAGATATTGTATAGACAATAATCTCGCCGAGAACAGCCTGAGAGGCCTGGCCCTGGGTAGAAAGAATTACCTTTTTTGCGGTAACCATGACGCTGCCGAGGATGCTGCAGTCATGTACTCGTTGCTGGGGTGCTGCAAGGCTTCCGATGTGAACTTCCGCGACTGGATGGTGTATGTGCTGAGCCATATACACGACTATGACGAAGACTACACCAGAGATCTTGCAGAACTGCTCCCGGGTAACTACTCCAGGAGAAACTCCTAAAAACTCCACATCGACTCCGAATGTTTTGGAGGTTTTTGAAAGTCAACTT
Organism: Bacteroidetes bacterium GWC2_46_850; assembly: GCA_001768325.1. Classification (GTDB taxonomy): domain Bacteria; phylum Bacteroidota; class Bacteroidia; order Bacteroidales; family Dysgonomonadaceae; genus Proteiniphilum. The sequence goes on from MENQ01000013.1 coordinate 341, forward strand.
TCATAGACCAGGAAATAATAAAATCAAATACGGGCATCACCGAATGCTTACAAATAATCAATACAACAGTACAGTTATTCTTCATATTTTTATAAGTTTGTACTCTATTTATTCAGAGAATTTTATGGCAAAAGGAAGAATTCTACAAGTAAAAGAATCTGAAATAACGGTTATCAGTCAGCAGAATACTGATTATATCAGCCTTACAGATATGACCGTTTCTTTTAAGGAAGGTAGCGGGCTGATAGGTAAATGGATAACCAATAAAAATACGATAGAATATCTTGGCGTTTGGGAAAGAGTGAATAATCCCGATTTTAATTACCCCGAATTCGGGGTAATTGGGCAAGAAGCCGGTACAAATAGATTTATAATGTCAGTTGGTCAATGGATTGACCGAACGAAAGCCGTAGGGATGCTTGTAAAAGCCGGACGCTATGGCGGAACTTATGCGCATAAAGACATTGCATTTCATTTTGCAATGTGGCTAAGCCCTGAATTTCAAATCTACTTAGTTAATGAATTTCAGCGACTTAAAGATGAAGAAAACGACCGTCTAAAATTAGAGTGGAACCTGCAACGCACCCTTGCCAAAGTAAACTACCAAATCCATACCGACGCAATCAAAGAAAACCTTATACCTCAGGAAGTTACCAAGCAGCAGGCAAATTTTGTTTATGCAAATGAAGCCGACTTGCTGAATGTTGCTCTTTTCGGAATTACGGCAAAAGAATGGCGGGACAACAACCCCGACAAAACGGGAAACATTCGGGATTACGCCACATTGGAGCAGCTTGTGGTGTTGAGCAATATGGAGAGCGTGAACGCCTTACTCATCAGGCAAGGTTTATCTCAAAGCGAAAGACTTCTGCAACTCAACAAAGTGGCTATTACCCAAATGAAATCACTACTTGCAAGCAACGCAATGAAAAAATTGAAATGAAACGACAACTAACCGCTAACAAGCGGTTTGTTACGTTATATAACGTAGCTATAACCTATTCTTGTTTTCATACCCGGTATATTTGTCGCAAAACAACAAAAAAATCCTGGAATGAAACAATCTTACCTACTTCTCGCATCATTATTGCTGCTTTTAGGTACGGCAATACTTCAGGCACAGCAGATGCCTCCGATTCCTGTCGACAACAAGGTGCGTACCGGCAAACTGGAAAACGGGCTTACTTACTTTATTCGTGAAAACAAGTTACCCGAAAATCGGGCGGATTTCTACATCGTGCAGAAGGTCGGTTCCATTCTGGAAGAGGAAAACCAGCGCGGGCTGGCACACTTCCTGGAACATATGGCCTTCAACGGATCAACAAACTTCCCCGGTGGAGAAGAGGGAAGAGATATGAAATCTTACCTGGAGACCATCGGCGTGAAATTCGGCACAAACCTCAATGCGGGCACCGGCATGGACGAAACCATCTACAACATCAAGGATGTCCCCGTCACCACAGCGGGAGCGGTGGCGTCCTGCCTGATGATCCTGCATGACTGGTCGAATGCGCTCTTGCTCCGTGATAAAGATATCGACAAAGAACGAAAGATAATCCACGAAGAGTGGCGCACCCGCAGCGACGCTTCGCAGCGGATTATCGAGTCGGTTGCTCCGGCTATCTTTCAGGATAGCAAGTATGCCCATCGGATGCCCATCGGGTTGATGAGCGTGGTGGACAACTTTGCACCGGAAGTATTGCGTGATTACTATCACAAATGGTATCGTCCCGATCTGCAGGGCATCATCGTGGTGGGTGACATCGATGCTGATGAGATTGAAGGCCGTATCAAGGATCTTTTTTCTACAATAGCACTGCCGGCGGAGCCTGCAGAACGTCTGTACGAGGAAGTACCCGACAATGAAGAACCGATTGTAGCGGTAGCTGTCGACAAAGAGCTGCCGATGAACAACATCCTGGTTGCCTACAAAAGAAATCAGATACCCGGTGAAAGAAAGAACGGGATGGATTACCTGATGGTGGATTTTGCCACCGAGATGATCGGAAAGATGCTGAACGACCGTTTGCAGGAGATGCTTCAGAAAAGTGATGTACCCTTTGCATTCGCAGCAGTGAGAAACGGTGCTTATTTTGGTGTAGGAACCAAAGATGCCCTGCAGTTGATCGGGGTTGCCAAACCTGCACAGGCAGATGCTACCATTGCCACGTTGATGCGGGAAACCAGAAGGGCCCGTGATTTCGGATTCACTGCCGGTGAGTATGAGCGTGCCAAAGCCGACTACTTGACTAATTTGGAGAAGCTCTATAATGAACGGGATAAGCAGCTCAATAATTTTTACGTGCAGCAGTATGTAGCACGCTTTTTAAAGCAGGAGCCGATCCCTTCCATTGAAGACCGGTACAATATCATGAACCAGCTCTTGCCGCATCTTCCCCTTGCTGTGATTAACCAGATGATGCAACAGATTGTCACCGATAAAAACCGTGTGGTGGTACTGATGGGAAACGAGCAGGAAAAGGAGAGCTATCCTTCCGAAGCAGCCATCGGTGAACTGATACAAATAGTAGATAAGGAAGCACTCACGGCATATGAAGACAACAGCGTAACCGAACCCCTGCTGACTGCGCTACCCGAGAAAGGGAATATTGTAAAGGAGGAAACCGATGCAGACAAGGGTACCACCGTATGGACGTTCTCCAACGGAGCCAGGGTGGTTGTGAAACCGACCGATTTTAAGCAGGATGAGATACTTTTGCATGGTTTTGCATTAGGTGGGACTTCCCTGCTGGATGAACGGTACGTCCCGGAGATCAAGCTGATGGATGATTTGGCCACAGTGGGCGGATTGGGAAAGTTCAGCGTGACCGACCTGAAAAAGAATCTTTCGGGTAAAAAGGCGGAAGTGAACCTGAAGTTAGCCCCTTTTAACGAGCAGGTCAGTGGCAACAGCAATGTGAAAGATTTGGAGGTGATGATGCAGTTGCTCTACCTCAGTTTCACGGATGTTCGCAAAGATGAAGAGGCATACAAATCGATGTCTGGCAGGCTAAAGGGTATTTTACCCACATTGGCAGGCAATCCCGACTTTGTTTTTACAGACTCGCTGATGAGCACCATGTACCTGGGGAATCCCCGTTTTTCAATGCCTACAGTGGAGGAAATTGATGCGGTTGATTACGACAGATTGCTTAGTCTCTATGGTTCCCGTTTCAGTAATGCCGGAAACTTCACCTTCACTTTTGTCGGTAATATTTCACCCGAAGAGCTAAAACCCCTGGCCGAGCAATATATCGCCTCATTACCCGGAACAGCCAATGGGGGTGAGCAGCCCAAGGTAATTGCCACACGAAAAGGTGCTTTCAACAACCATTTCTCCATGCCCATGGAGACACCCAAGGCCTCCACCGCAATTATTTATACGGGGGATATGCCATACACACCGGAAAACATCATCAAACTAAACGCACTGGCAGAGATCTTCCGGATGGAGTTTACCGGGAAAATCAGGGAAGAAGAGGGAGGTACGTATGGCGTGCGTGTACATCAGGAAGCGGAGAAACTACCCAAAGAGGGATTCACGCTGCAGTTTCAGTTCGACAGTGATCCCGGTCGCCGCAAAGCATTGACCGATGTGATGAACAGTGTTGTTTCCGCTATGCAACAGCATGGGCCTGATGTTGAAAAACTTATGAAGGTGAAAGAATACATGTTGAAACAACATACCGATAACCTCAAAGAGAACAGCTATGCGTTGTCCAATACGTGGCAGTATTACCTATACCGCCTCGATTTGGAAAAAGATTACCTGAAACAGGTCAGTGAATTATCGGAATCTTCGCTACAGCAATTTGCGCAGCAGTTGCTCGGGCAGGGTAACCGGGTGGAGGTTTCCATGACTCCCCAATAGCATACCGCTTATTTTGGTTGGCGCGTATTTCAACTCTATTTTTTATTCACTCGGAGTGACAGGTGTTCTGCCTGTCACTCTTTCATTGGAGCAATTTCAGATATGATTCGATTATTTTGTTAGCAGCCTTAAACCTTTTCCACGTTCATTTACAATTTTGAGAGATTGATCTTCAGCAAGATATTTTCGTAATTTGGAAATAAACACATCGAGGCTGCGGGAGGAAAATACCGAATCTTCTTCTGGCCAGAACTGCTGTAAAATCTCCGATCTTGGTATCAATTGATTTTGTTTGCTGTAAAGGAGCAGGAGTAACTGTGCCTCACGTGAAGTCAGCTTTTGTGTTACCCGATTATTCAGCGACAATGTTTCCTTTACCGAATCAAAAACATACCGACCCATAGTGATCTGTAGTGTGTTGCTCTCTGGTGTTGATTCAATGCGCCTATTTTGTTTTGTGCGTTTTAGAATTGCCTGTATATGGTAATGAAGTTCTTCGGCAATGAAAGGTTTTTTTATGTACTCATCAATACCGGCGTGATATCCCTCGCGCAGGTCCTTGGGTGAGGTGAGACCGGTGGCAAGTAGGATGACAACCTGAGAATCCGCTTCACGGATTTTGCGAACAAGTTCAAACCCGTCCATTTCCGGCATCTGCACATCCGAAACGACCACTTCGGGATGAAACTCCGCGAATATTTTCAAAGCTTCCCTACCATTGGCAGCACAACGCACGTCATAGAGATCGAGCATGTCCAATCCTCCCTGAATGGCGTAGGCACAATCCTCGTCATCTTCTACAAACAGGAGTTTTATCATGATTCAACATTATTGCTTTTGTTCTGCTTCCCGGTCTGATAAGGGAAGAATAATTCAAAAAGTGTCCCTTCTCCAACCTTGCTGAAGAGGTTTACGGTTCCCAGATGTGCTTCAGCCACGCTTTTCACATAGCTCAATCCCAGTCCGAAGCCGGTCGCTTCTTTCCGACCGACAGCTTTACCCCGTTCAAATTTTCTGAAGATGATGTGCTGATCGGCGGTGGAGATACCATATCCATTATCTTTTACTGAGATATATAAGCCGTTTTCTTTCAACTGACAAATTATTTCGATCTCAACTGACTCACCTGAGTATTTAATAGCGTTATCAATTAGATTGCTGATCGCATTATGAAGCAACGTTACATCGGCGTCAAAAACAATATGATCAGGCGTAAAATGTGTAGTGAAATGTACTTTCTTTTTAACCTGGACTGAAAATTTCTCAATCAGATCTCTGATGAGATGTGTGACGTCGACAGGTTTTAAATCTGTAGAAAGCGAAGACTGTTCAGCCCGAGCAACAGTGAGAATTCTGTCTGTCAGCGCCTGAAGATTTAGAATCTGTTGTTGAGCAAGTTCAACGTACTTGTTCCGTTTTTCTGAGTCTACTACTAAATGGTCGTTTTTCATCATGGCATTTACCTGATAGATGGTTTGAAGCGGTGTGGCCATATTGTGCGTAAGGGCATGTGAAAAGTCGGTTTGCAGTTGTCGCAGTTTTCGCTCATTTCTGAATGAACGAAAAAGATAAAACAGGGCATAACCCACAAAAAGGATGAGTAGCAGTGAGAGAAAAAGCACAAGCAGCATCTGCCTGAAAACGGTGCGGTAGGGCGATATGAGTAGTACCTGTACGCCTTCACTCCCATCCATCCGTATAGGAATAATCTCTGATTCCAAGGCTCCCCGCAATCTTCCCTCTCTTTTGGGATTAGTCGTTTCTAGCACCTCTCCCGTCTTGGGATTAAGGCGATTAATAATAAATTCTCTTTGGAGTTTTTGCAGTGTTATTTCGGAATGGAAGATTGTATCGAGTGTGTGAAGTGAAATCAAATGATTTTTTTTGGCAAAAAAGTCTTGCAACAAAAGTTGAGGAGATCCGAAAGATCCTGTTTCATAATCTTGCTCCACTGTCCCAATATCTTCATTGGTTGTAAAATCAGTTTCAGCTCTAATAATAAGTTCTCTATTTACTGAAAGGGAGAATATATCGTTAATTTGTGCTTGAAGTTGCTTTTGGGTTAATCTATAGGCATTATTAATCCACACGCCTTGTAGAAGGATAGTCACACCTATTGCAAAATAAGTTAATAAGTGTATCTGTTTTAGAGATTTCATACTACGCATGAATTAAACGCACATCATTGCGGCAAATGTAATATATTTTTATCAATATACGCCGAAAATAACTAAAGAACCTTAAGTGAAATTGTTGAGATATCATAATTTTATTCGACTTTTATATAATGTATCTGAAGTTATCTCTTAAAATCCACTCATAATCAGTTTGGTAAGCGCTTAACTTTATTAACGTACGTTATATAAGAATCTGTTAACCTGATATTTGTATTATCTCTCCTAATTTTGAAGTGGGATAAAATAGTCTTATTGATAACTTAACAATAATGGATATGAAACAATTTCAAAAGAAATCCTTCTATACTCTTAAAAAAGATGATTTAGTGAACGTTTTTGGAGGAAAAACGACAATCGTGTATTATAAAGATCAAAATGGTAATATTAAAATTAAAATAGTGCAAATAGATTGAAAATCTACTCGCAATGAGTAGATAATTACCCTTCTAAATTTTTAAACAATGAAGAAAATGTTAGCAGAGAGGAAGATGTTGGTTTTGACCAACGAAGAAGTGATGAGTACGTTCGGTGGTTATGCGCCATCTGAAAGAGAGGAACCGGAAATTGGTGATCCGGATTATTTCAGAGAAATTATGAAGTGGTATTAATTATCAAATTGTCAAATGATTAAAATTATTAATTATGGGAAAGACTGGATTCCAAGAACTGAGTTTCGAAGAGTTGGAAGTTGCGAACGGTGGTTATGCAGGATTAGTTATTGCTGCGGCAGCACTGATTCTGGCAACATTCGCATTCGGTTATCAGATTGGTAAAGATAGGGCAGAAGCCGATAGAAGATAGGAGAAATGAAGATGAATAGAGTTAATACTTCATGTGTTTTCCAATCATTGACGTCGGAAGATTTAATGATGATTGACGGTGGAACTATTTCACGAAAAAGCTTACTTATAGGGGCTGCTTTGACTCATTTCTCTCCAATTTTAGGGTTAGGATATTGGTTGGGATATTTTGTAAATAACTGATTATGTTATTGATTATTATCGCATTGTCATTGATTCCCATTGCTTTGGCAGTTAGACACAAAAAGATAAGGTACATACTATTGGTATGTTCTATAATTTTATCTCTCCTGAGTATTTTTAAATTTTAAAAAAAAGAAAAATATGAAAACAAAATCAGAAGAAATATTTTTTTGTCCATTAAAAGATGAAGAATTAGCAGCAACAAATGGTGGAGGAATTATCGACACCGCAAGAAGGATTATTGAGTTTCTCAAAAATCCGATGGGTCCTTGGTTATGATTGTTGGTAAAAATGATAAAAGGGGCTGCTGTAGCAATATTACATTGTGAGGCAGCTTTTTTTGAGTATTGCTTAATTGGAACTTTCTATAAAAAAAGAAGTATTCATAAAATAATGAAACTATTACCGCAACACTTAATGCAGGACTGTGTAGAGTCGTATATCTACAAGCATACCACAAAGTCACAGGTCATATATGTAACGGTGCTTTTGGCAGTAGTGGTTTGTCTTGTTGCATTACCGTTGATTTATGTAGATGTAACAGTACAAAATCCAGGTATGGTTCGACCGGTTAATGAACGAACCGAAATAAAAGCTTCCGTTTCGGAATGGGTGGATAGCGTATATGTGCGGGAAGGTTTTCACTTGCAGCAAGGAGATACTATCTTACGTTTGCGTACCGATAATCTATTGGCCCGTCAAATGCTACTCCTTCAAAAAATGGGAGATTTAAACCGACAACTATCCGACCTGGAGCAATTGACAAATGGAAATATCCCGGGACGCTTTGCTTCGGGTATGCGTATGCAGGAGAACGCGTATTTCGCGAAGCGAAAGAACGAATTGGGAACTATCCTTGAAAAAGCGCGGAGTGAATATACACGGAACAAACAGTTGTACGAGAAAGAGGTCATCTCACAAGATGAGTACGAGCAATATATGTTTGCACTGAGAAAAGTTGAAAATGAATATTTGTCTCTCGTGAATAATCAGTTGAGCGTGTGGCAAACTGACAAAAACAATCTTGTTATGAGTATGGCGGAGTTGCAAAGTTCGCTTGTACAATTACAAAAAGAGTATGAAATGCATTTTGTAACCAGTCCTGTGAGCGGCACCCTAGAACAGTTCTCGGGGATATACAAAGGTAATAGCGTTTCGGCAGGTCAGACATTGGGTATGGTGAGCCCTGACTCAACGCTTTATGCTGAGGTGTATGTCTCTCCCCGAAATATAGGCTACCTACACAAAGGGATGCCGGTAAATGTGCAGGTAGAATCGTTTAACTACAATGAATGGGGAACTATTGATGGAAAGGTGCGTGAGATATCAAGTGATTTTTATTTTGATGACAATGCGCAAAGCAGCTATTACAAGGTGAAATGTGAATTGAGCCGAGATTATCTCACGCTGAAAAATGGGCGTAGAGGACAACTCAAAAAAGGGATGACTGTGTATGCTCATTTTATACTGACACGCCGTAGCCTGTTCGATTTGCTTTATCAGAAGGTAGACCACTGGATTAATCCCTCGCAATATAATTCCTGATCTAATTCAATCCCAAATGAAACGAGGAACGAAAGTAAAACAACACGATATTACCGATTGCGGTCCCGCTTGTCTGGCATCTATATGTGCTTACCACGGCCTACTGTACCCCATCGCTAAAATACGTCAGTATGCTTTTACCGACCAGAAAGGAACAAATCTGTTAGGACTGATTGAAGTAAGTAAACGCCTCGGGTTGGAAGCGCGTGGGGTAAGAGGCGATTATGATACGCTGATCCAACATGGTGTATATCCAGCCATTGCCCATGTGATAGTAAAAAATGCCCTCCATCATTTCGTAGTAATTTATAAAGCCGACGCCAGGTATATTCACGTGATGGACCCGGCTGACGGTAAGATGCATAGACTAACCCGTGTCGAGTTTGAAAAAGAATGGACAGGTATCTTGCTTCTTATAAAAAAAGAGGAGTCGTTCCAAACAGGAAAACAGATCCAAAGTATGATGCGTCGTTTTATCGGACTTCTGTTACCTCATAAAGCGCTCATGTCTCAAGCATTGTTTGGTGCAATTATATTTAGCGTGCTTGGTTTGTCCACGTCGGTTTATGTGGGAAAGATTACCGATTACGTGTTGATAGACAAGAATTATAACCTGTTGCACTTGATGGGAATTATCATGATCTTCATTATCCTTTTGCGAACATTCATCGGTTCCATGAAAAGTATTTTAGCACTACGAACCGGTCAACATATTGATGCAGTGTTGATCCTGGGATATTATAAGCACCTTCTTACACTCCCGCAGCAATTTTTTGACACAATGCGTGTAGGAGAAATTATTTCACGTGTTGGAGATGCCGTCAAGATCAGAAATTTTATCAACAATGTATCAATCGATTTGGTGGTTAACGCGATGATACTCTTCTTCACTCTTTGCGTAATGTTTATTTATTCATGGCAACTGGCACTTATAACTTTGGCTTCGGCTCCGCTATTTTTTATTATTTACGTTGGCTTCAACCGGTTAAACAGAAAGTATCAACGCCGGATTATGGAGACTAATGCAGAACTGGAAAGTCAATTGGTAGAATCTATCAACTCCATTAATACGATCAAACGATTTGGTGTAGAAGATTTTGCTAACATTAAAACCGAAAATCGTTTTGTGCGCTTATTGCGTAATACATTTCGCAGTATTTACGGTGCCATCGTTGCGCAGGGAGGCATTCAGTTCGTATCGTCGATTATTACCGTGGCAGTGCTTTGGGTAGGCAGCATGCTCGTTATCAAACAGCAAATTACACCCGGAACGCTGATGTTGTTTTATTCGCTCGTGGGTTATGTGATTACTCCAATAGGGTCACTGATCACGGCAAATCAGACTGTGCAGGATGCACTGATTGCGGCCGATCGTCTATTTCAGATCATGGATCTGGAACGCGAAGAACAGCCAGGAAATCACAAGCAAAGGCTTTGGCGAAACAGTATCGGTAATATCACATTAGATCACGTGTCGTTCCGTTATGGATCCAGGAAACAGGTGTTTACAGATCTTTCGCTGGTAATTCCAAAAGGAAAGACAACGGCTATTGTTGGAGAGAGCGGTTCGGGGAAGACTACGCTCATCTCTCTATTACAAAATATTTATCCGATTCAAGAGGGTAACATCAAAATCGGGAAGTACGATATCAAGCAAATTACCAATGAAAGCCTTCGGGAACTTGTGAGTACAGTGCCGCAACAAATTGAACTGTTCGCTGGAAGTATACTAGAAAATATCGCTTTGGGGGATTTTCAACCAGATGTAAAGCGAGTATCAGAGATCACGGAACAATTAGGGCTGAATGATTTTATAAATAGCTTGCCGAACGGCTTCTCCACCTATATTGGAGAACACGGGGCTTCGCTTTCCGGCGGAGAAAAACAACGTATCGCCATTGCACGCTCATTGTATAAAGATCCAGAGGTGTTAATTTTCGATGAAGCTACCTCATCGCTTGACTCCATCTCCGAGAAATTTGTAAAGAATACATTGAATGATTTGGCCACGAAAGGAAAAACCATTATAGTCATCGCTCACAGATTGAGTACTGTGCGCGACGCTGAGAGTATAGTTGTTTTGGAAGAGGGACGTTTGGCGGAGCAGGGATCTCACGAAGAGTTATTGCAAAGCAGTGGCGTTTATGCCAAGTTGTGGAATGAGCAGTTTAATGTGATAAGCTAAAGTTTAACGACTATGACACTTTATCAACAAATTGACCGATTGGAATATATTCACTATCTCATAAGAATAGGCGCGACCGGAGATCCTGTTAAGTTTGCCAGAAGAATAAATGTAAGTCGCAGACAACTATACAACCTACTGGATGAAATAAAGAATTTTGGAGCAGAAATAAAATACAGTCGTACGCAACAATCATTTTATTATGTCACACCTTTTGAATTGGATTTTAAAACGAAAGTACGACAATTAACTGTAGTAGAGACTAACATAATCTCAGGAGGATTTGATTCAATGTTAAATAATGAGCTTTTTCCCTTCTGTGCAATAAAATTGCACGGAAGTTCACATACTTTGCCTTCGTAATTTTATCAACGCGCGCAAATAAAGTTACAAATCTCCTTATTATTAATTTATTAAATTATTTTTGTATGAGAAAGAATGAATTTATGGAGCTAAATGCTCAGGAACTAGAGAGTGTTAACGGGGGATTGTTGACTATTCTAAAATTTGAAGATGGTCATCTCTATTTTTTAGGATTTAAACTTTTTTAGTTTGATAGACTAATTTACCACATCGGGAAGACTGTTAAATTTGAGCTTTTGCATGAGCCAATTAGATAGTATTCCTCTTTTAAATGATTTAAATGACATCAAAGAAAATTATGCTGTTTTGCTTATTTCTTGTTTTTATCTTGTCTGCGCGATCACAAGTAAAGATAATTGATGAAGCAACCAATCAGCCAATCCCTTTTGTCCATGTCTTCACAGACGATGGAAAATTAGGTGTAGTTTCTAATCTAAAAGGGATGATAACAGAAAAGGATGTTTCACTCTTAACCCTGGATATGAATGCAACATTGATCATTCAACATGTCGTATATAGTTCTAAGCAGGTAAAAGCTTCTGATCTTGTTCATGAGAAAGAAATATTCTTATCAGCCAGAAGTATAAATCTGGACGAGATTGTGGTTACACCACAAAAACATCCATACATTCATGTTGGCTTGAAAGGATTTTTTCGGTCGTATGTTTTACTTAACAATGAACCCAAATATTATGTTGATGGCATTGCTACTTACTATCTTTCGAAAAAAAGTCAAAAAGTAAGGATGGAGTTGCACCAATATCGTGTGTTTAGAAATGAGGAGATAGTCGCAAATGAGAAGAAGAACTTTTTTATCAGTATAGATGATCGGCCCGGTTTGCCAGATATAAAGACGAATACACTTATTCATGAGTTAGGTGACGGTTATCAATTAGAAACCTCTGAATCGGGATATAGTATTGTTCATAAAGACTCAACTGTGGGATATTTTTCATATTCGCCTGATGCCGGACCGGTAATAATGCACGTTGATAGAATGGCTCCTGATAGCATGAAATCTTTTGGTTTGGGAAGATTTAGAATTCAAAAACAGAAATGGCTAAATTCGGCACAGTATCTGTCTTATGACGAATACAATGTAGAGGCGAAAGATTTAGAAAGTTTCAAGGAGTTTTATACTACGCGTTATTCATTCGATAGAGATAAAACTACTTTCGAAATTCAATGTTTACAAGAACTATTTATCTTTGAACGAAACTATCTAAATAAATTGGAAATGAAACAGATAAAGACCACAACCAACAGGAAAATTCCATTGAAGCATCTGATAGTAGATAAGTATTGGAATAACTTGAAAGGATATAATATTCCCGAGATTGATCCCAATTTTGGGAAGAGACTGGGTAAATCATTGAAAATGTATTGATTTGTTATTTGAAATGTATGGTTTGACTTGGAAGGTTTTATTGATATTATCGCTTTCCTTTACAACCCTTGCTCCTGTAATGAATGCGCAAGAAATAATGGATAATTTTAAAGAGAAGCTGAAAAAAGCTTTAATGGTGCCAGATACACAGTCATCGCGAGAAATGCAACAATCCCAACCCCAAAAACTTTTCTTGAAAGAATACAGTAGGAAAGAAGTATTAAAAGTGTCTCCATTAACAAAGTTGCCAACTAAGTATGATCGAATTATAATCCCACTTAAACAGGAGGAAATGCAAATTTATATGTACATTATACCATCCAACGCACCACCTATTAATATGCTTCCAGTTGGCTCGGTAGAGTATATCATAGAAGGGAATCAAAGGTATGTTCGTAGTACCGCGGGAAAGCTTGTAGTACCAAGTGAGGATAGTTTTGATCCAACCTATGGGAGAGCCGAAAAGCGACGAAAAAGAACGGAACGACTGATGAGGTTGTATACCAATGATGACCGATAAAGATAATGACTATTTTTATGATGAAATTCCAATGTAAACAAATTGCATATGAAACTTTATTTATTTCTCCCAATAATTTCAATTTTTATTGCTTCTACATTGTTCTATAATGAATCCCTATCTACGCCATTTATTATAAAAATGGGGATCGTTTTATTGCTTCTTATTGTATCCGTAATTCTCTTAATAAGAGATATAAAGCGAAGAGAAATAGGCTAATTTCTCATCTTGATGAGTACCGGTGTAAGAGTCCGCTATGAATGAGATATTGCCTTTCTACTTTCGATGAATATGATTTCAGAGAACAACAAGGTATTGATCACTTTTTCTTCTCTAAAATGGAGAGAACAATACTCTCTTCTTCTGTAAGACCAGCTTTAATGTCCGACCTTTCAATCTTATCAAGCCGGTCAAAGTAGTTCTGTAAAGTTCCTGATTCATACTGTAAGATGATTTCGGGGTGTATATAATATTTTTTACATACAGCGCGGGTATTTCCCAGTTGAGCTGCCACCTTGTCGATCGCTTCCACAACAACTTTTTTCTTCTCCGACTCGGTTTCCGCACAACCCAGTTCCCTTAATGCCAGAAAAGCTTTTACCGTGCCTGACCAGGTACGGAAATCTTTGGATGTGAAATCTTCTCCACAGATATCTTTGATATAATAGTTTACCATGCCGGAATCGATTGATTGCCGTTTTCCTTCTTCATCATAATATTGAAAAAGCTCTTTCCCGGGAATCTCCTTACATTGCTGTACCATGCGAGCCAGTCTCGGACTCCTGATGCCGATATCCTGATATATCCCTTTCTTGCCTTTGAATGAAAACTGAATGCTGCTCCCCTTTACATCGATGTGTTTGTCCTTTAGTGTCGTAAGGCCAAATGACCCGTACAGCTTCTCATACGTACTGTTACCCACCCTGATGCCAGTCCGTTCCATCAGGCTTACAATCAGGGCAAGCACTTTCTCTCTTGATATTTCTTTGCGGGTAAGATCTTTCTCAATCTGTGTCCTTATAGTAGGGAGAGCGTTTGCAAACTGAACCATGCGGTGATATTTATGCTGATTCCTTAATTTGATCCACAACGGATGATAAAGGTATTGTTTTCGCCCCATGGCATCGATCCCGGTAGCCTGCAGGTGCCCGTTCTCCATCGGACATATCCATACATTCTTCCAGGCAGGCGGAATCACCAGCTTCCTGATTCTTTCCAGTACCTTTCTATCTTCGACTGTTCCCCCATCGTAGAGGTAACGAAAGCCTTTTCCCCTTTTTTCACGGGTAATACCGGCAGTCTCTCCATCCAACACATAAACCAGTTTCATTGCTTTGGCAGCTTTTACCGGGTCGTTGATGAGGGTAGCCATCTTTTTTGGAGGTATATCGGGTATGGAAATTTCTGTCTCCATTTGTTGTACAAGTACTTCGTAGGTGAACTGCTGTTTTCGTAGAACAATATGCCTTATTATTTGGTTCGTCTTGTGATGAGTTTATGATTAAATGTTATCTTTGAATTATGCAGACATTCGCAGATAAAGTAATAGCGTTCAACCGCAATCTGGTATACACGGGAGAGCTGCCTGAGGGTTTTCAGGTGTTGAACCCCTTTCTGGATAATCCGGAAACGATGGAGGTGATGGAAGCGTTTTATCACAAGTATTATCACGACGCCCGGCAACGCAGGTTTATTATCGGGATAAACCCGAGCCGCAACGGGGCAGGGGTGACCGGCGTGCCTTTTACAGACACCAAAAGGCTGGAGAAAGCATGTGGCATCACGATGAAATCGGCGCGTACCCACGAGGTCTCTTCAGTTTTTCTTTATGATATGATTGAGGCTTACGGAGGCACAGAACATTTCTATCGTGATTTTTATATCAACTCTCCTTTTCCGCTGGCTATTATCCGGAAAACGGCAGGAGGAGCCTGGCTCAACGCGAACTATTACGATGATCCGTTGCTCTTTAATACGGTGAAAGGGTTTATGATAGAATCACTAAAGAAGCACATTGATTTGGGACTCGACACCTCGGAGGTGTTTATCCTCGGGAAAAAGAACGCCGATTTTATCGCAAAACTAAATACAGCGGAAAAACTGTTCGACACGCTGACTCCCCTGGAACATCCCCGCTTTATTCAGCAATATAAATCGAAAGACAAACAGCTTTATATTGATAAGTATCTGACGGCATTTCACCCTGAATGGTGAATCTATTTCTGACAACAAAAATAAAAAATTATTTTTTCTATTTGTTCCCATAAATTAGTTCGGTCATATTAAAATTGATATCTATTTTTGTGAACTGAACATTGAAATTAATCCAATGAGTAGTTCTCGAAATGATGATTTAATTCTTTCAGTTTTTAGCGATGCACGGAGTGTGTTCTCGCTGAACGATGTAGCGATGCTTATTGGAGAGAGCGATTTCAAGAAGCTGAATGAGCGGCTGAATTATTATGTTCGCAAGGGAAAGTTGCTCCGTCCGCGTAAGGGCATCTATGTTAAACCCAATTACAATCCCGAAGAATTGTCCTGTACGCTTTATACTCCGTCTTATATTTCGTTGGAATACGTGTTGCAAAAAGCCGGTGTTGTTTTCCAGTATGATGAACGGATAACTGCTGTCAGTTACTTGAGCCGGAGTGTTGATGTAGAAGGCCGCGTCTATTCCTATCGAAAAATAAAAGGTGAAATCCTCATCGTTACACAGGGCATCAATCAAACCGGCAATGTAAATATTGCCACGCCCGAACGTGCCTTTCTGGACATCCTGTATTTGAATGCAACATACTATCTCGACAACCTGAATTCCCTTGATAAGGATTCAATAAAAAAACTTTTGCCGATATATAACTCCAAAACGCTTACGGCAAGGGTTAAAAAAATGCTCGCAAATGGTTAACATCAACAAACATAAATTTTTCCTGACTCAGGTACTAAAAGACATTTATTCCGATATCGAGTTGGCAAACTGTCTCGGTCTCAAAGGGGGGACAGCATTGATGTTTTTTTATGATTTACCCCGTTTTTCGATCGATTTGGATTTCAATCTACTTTACTTGGCAAAAGAAAAAACGGTGTATGAAAAGGTGCGAAAAATATTGCAGAAACAAACGCCGATCAACAAAGAAATTGTTGAAGCCCGCATGGAAATTCCACTGGCTGATTACATACAAAAATGTATCGACCATCTCGAAAGCATGAGCGACCGAGGTATTCTGAACGGTTTAGGGGAGTTAATGGATGAGGATATGAAGAAATTCGTTCGTACAAAACTACGGACAGAAACCACATCCCTGCTTCGGTTCTATAAAGAATTCCCCATTCTTGCATAGGGTGTTTAAATGCTTATCTTCTTCATGGTTGTTGCCTGATTTTGCCGAAAAAGTGGGATTTTTAGGAAAAGAAAAATCCCTGAAATGTTTAAATTTCAGGGATTCACCCACTTTGTGGTCTGTGGTGCCACCAGGAATCGAACCGGGGACACACGGATTTTCAGTCCGTTGCTCTACCGACTGAGCTATGGCACCAACATTGCTTAAATTGCGAGTGCAAAGATAAGCGCATTTTCGGGAAATGCAAAATTTGTCAATAAAAAAGTCAAAAATTATTCCAGATGATTCCATCCCTGCGCACGAAGTTGCATCTCCTGTCCGTCGCGGGTGACCAGATAACAGCCCTGTTCGGGTTTTGTAATATGTCCGATCAGGTGGATGCCCGACACGCTGCTCATCTTCTCGTGCAGTGTAAGCGGAACCGTAAAAAGAAGCTCGTAGTCCTCTCCGCCGTTCAGCGCCACCGTAGTCACATTCATGTTGAAAGTCTCCGCCATGGCGGCAGTCTGATAGTCAACAGGCAGGCGCTCCTCAAAGAGCTGACATCCCACATTGCTTTGCTTGCAGATATGCAGCAGGTCTGACGATAACCCATCTGAAATATCAATCATGGCGGTGGGAACGATGCCGTTCTCCGCCAGCTGGGCCACGATGTCTTTTCTTGCCTCCGGCTTGAGCTGCCGCTCCAGCAGGTATTCCTTCCCTGTAAAATCAGGTTGCACCGCACTGCTGCCCTCGAACACGCTCTTCTCTCTTTCCAACAGTTGCAGACCCATGTAGGATGCACCCAGGTCACCCGAAACATAGAGCAGGTCGGTATCCTTTGCGCCGTTCCTGTAAACAACCTTATCCTTGTCGGTCGAGCCGATACAGGTGATGCTGATGGTGAATCCGGTAAGGGATGAGGTAGTGTCTCCACCTACGATGTCTACACCATAGATCTCACAGGCCAGCTTCAGTCCACTGTAAAAATCCTCGAGATCTTCCACCGTGAATCGCTTCGATATGCCCAAAGAAACAGTTATTTGCTGCGGTATGCCGTTCATTGCATAGATATCGGAGAAGTTGACAACGGCAGCTTTATATCCCAGATGTTTCAGTGGAACGTATACGAGATCGAAATGGATTCCTTCCAGCAACAGGTCGGTCGTGACCAATATCTGTTTACCGGCATGATCGAGTACGGCAGCATCGTCGCCCACCCCTTTCAGGGAAGTGGGCTGTGTAAGCTGAATGTCACCCGTCAGACGATCAATCAGCCCAAACTCTCCCAATGTTGCTATTTCTGTCCCTTTCATCCAATTCTCCCGATGATGGTGCGCATGATTTCAGCCATCTTGGGCTGTGCTATCTTGGCAGCTTCCTGTACATCCTCGTGCGATACTTCCACAATCTTCCCGATCACACCCAGATCGGTAATGATGGAAAAGGCGAGCACTTTCATGCCGGCATGATTGGCCACGATCACTTCGGGTACGGTAGACATCCCCACGGCATCTCCCCCGATTACCCGGAAGAAATTGTATTCGGCGGGCGTTTCAAATGTGGGACCCTGCACGCCTACATATACGCCGTGCTGCAATTTGATATTTTTCTCTTTGGCTATCTCCATGGCCATCAGGCGCAACGATTTGCTGTAGGCCTCACTCATATCGGGAAATCGGGTACCCAGCTCATTGAAGTTTTTACCATGCAACGGATGTTCCGGAAACATGTTGATGTGGTCTTCAATCAGCATGATGTCGCCGATGTCGAAGCTGGGGTTCATGCCACCTGCCGCATTGGAAACAAAAAGATATTCAATGCCCAGCGCCTGAAAGACACGTACAGGAAAGGTAACCTGCTTCATGTCGTATCCTTCGTAGTAGTGGAAACGTCCCTGCATTGCCAGTACTTTCTTGCCACCGAGGGTACCGATGATCAGTTTTCCGCTATGTCCCTCCACAGTGGAGACAGGGAAGTTGGGTATCTCGGTATAGGAGATTTCCTTTTTATCTGTTATCTCGTGTGCCAGCTCTCCCAGGCCTGTACCCAGAATGATGGCGGTACCGGGGATCTCCCCGATTTTATTTTTTAAATAATCTGCTGTTTGTTTGATGGTTTCTAACATGTTCAAGTATTTTATGATTGAATGAGCTTCCTTCCGTGTCATCCACAAAGGTGACACGAACCGGAATGTAATAAAGCATTTTCTTTAACTCTTCATCCAGAAAGGGTAATGCGCGAAACCGCGTGGCATCCTTTTCTGTGGTGATGATGATCTTGTTGTCGTCTTCTACCGACTGCACCATGCGGCGGACAGATTGAATATCCTCCTTTGTAAACTGATGATGATCGGGAAAGAACTTTGTATACAGGTTGTATGTCTTGTGCTCCAGCTTGTCGACCAGAGGTGCAGGTGACGCGATGCCGGTAACCAGGAAAAGATGTTTCTTGCGTAGTTCGTCCAGCAGGAGCGGCCCTGTTTGTAATTCGGGGAAGACCGGCTGCGCGGAGTCGTAGTCGAATGTGGTGAAATACAGCTGCTGGTATGCAAAAAGATCCAGTCCGTTTGTGTAGATCCTGAAATCGATGGGTTGCATGTCGGGGTCGCATTTGGTGACCAGCACAATCGAGGCCCGTTCTTTTCCCTTGAGCGGCTCACGCAGCAATCCCGCAGGCAGCAATTTGTCTTCAAATACGGGCCGGTTGCTGTCAGCCAATAAAATGGACAGAGAGGGCAATACGTGGCGGTGCTGAAAACCGTCGTCCAGCAAAATCACGTCGGGACGTTCCGCTTTTTCTATGGAAAGAATTTTTTGAATGGCAGCTACCCTGTTTTTGTCCACCACCACCAGGGTGCCTGGAAACTTCTGCTTGATCTGCAGCGGCTCATCACCCACATCGCGCACCTTGGAGTCGGCATCCACAATGAGAAAACCCTTGCTTTTTCGCTTATATCCCCGGCTGAGTACGGCTACTTTATACCACGGTGAAAGGATCCTGATCAGATACTCAATGTGCGGCGTTTTCCCGGTACCACCCACGGTGAGATTTCCCACGCAGATGATCGGGATGTCAAAAGCATGCTGTTTGAGTATTTTTCTGTTGAAAAGCCAGTTTCGAAAGTTCACACCTATTCCATACAACCATGATAATGGAAGCAGGGCACGGCGTATTACAACGGCTGGTTTGTCCATTTTCTTATTTGATATTCAGATCGAAAGGAACCCTCGCCTGGATATAGTCCTGTTCTTTCAAATCTTTTAAAATCATGAATAATTCATAACTTTCACCCAGATACTCTTTCAATGTGCGTGCAGCCAACTCTTCCTTAGCCGGTTTCAACAGTTCATCGATGCGGGAGCGCATCTTCGGATATTCAAATACAACGTAGCTTTTACCAAGGTTGGCGAGCTCTGCGGCTATTTCGATGGCTTTTTCAATGCCGCCCAGCTCATCGACGAGGCCGATCTCTTTTGCCTGATTCCCGGTCCACACACGTCCTTCGGCATAAAGAGCCATGGAGTCCTTCGGCATGTTGCGCCCCTCGGCACAGCGGGTAAGGAAGAGATCGTATCCCTTCTCAATATAGGCTTGCAACATCTGTCTTTCTTTTTCATTAAAGGGACGGGTGATATTTCCAAAATCGGCAAACTCATGGGTTTTTACTTCGTCGGTATAGACGCCGATCTTCTTGGAGGTGCCTTCCAGACTCGGTATAGCACCAAAAATGCCGATCGAGCCGGTGATCGTGGTGGGTTGCGCTACAATCCTGTCGGCATTGCAGGCAATATAATATCCCCCCGAAGCTGCCACATCACCCATTGAAACAACGACAGGCTTTTCCTCTTTCAGGTCGGTGATCGCTTTCCAAATCTGTTCTGAGGCGTAGGCGCTACCACCACCGGAGTTGATTCGAAATACCACTGCCTTTATCTCTTTATCCTTTTTCAGCTTTTCGATCTGATCCACCATATACTTGTCCTGTATTTCCGATGAACCGTTACCCGAAGCAATGCTGCCGCTGGCGTAGAGGATGGCGATGGTATTGTTGGTCTTTTTGACAGGTTTCGTATTTAGGGATTTCATCTCTGCAACTGTGGCAGAGGGGATTTTATCTTCTTCCTTGATGTCGAGCAGGGTACGGAGGTAATCCTTCATCTCGGTTTCATATAGTAGGGTATCCACAAGATTGGCAGAAAGAAGATAGTCGGTCGACTGTAACAGGGGAAGAGCATTGGCGAGTGAATCGACAGCTGCGGTGCTGAGGGAGCGGGATGTAGCTAAATCCTCCCGCAGAAAGCTCCAGGCATCGTTCAGATAGGAAGTGACCTGTTCCCTGTTTGCATCGCTCATTTCATTCTGGGTAAATGGCTCCACGGCCGATTTGTAGGTGCCTACTTTGAAAATCTGCATCTCAATACCCAGTTTGTCCAGGGCGTCTTTGAAGAAAATGGGTGTAGAGGCCAATCCATGCAGATCGAGCATCCCCTGCGGGTTAAGGGCCACCTTGTCGGCTACCGAAGCCAGATAATAGCCACCCTGTGTATAGGTGTCGGCATAGGCGACAATGAATTTACCGCTTTCTTTAAAACTGAGCAGTTCATGGCGAATCTCTGCCAAGGTTGCCATCGAAGCCGACAGCGTGCGGGAATCCAGGTAAATCCCTTTTATCATTTCATTATTTCTGGCTTTGCGGATAGCACCCACAATATCGTTAAGTCCCGTTACGGAAGCATATTCTGATCCAATAATCGACGTAAAAGGATCCTCCTCCGGTGTCCGCTCGGCGATGGGGCCGTCTAAGCGCAGATTCAAAACAGAATTGTCCTGGAGTGTGAATTTTTCAGATGAGACAGAGGTAAGGAGCGATCCCATCATACCCAGAAAGAAGAGCATGGCAATCAGGGAGAGAATTAGTTGCGCAATAAGAAATCCCACGGCTGAGGCGAGCATGATTTTTATAAAATCTTTCATAACGAGGACTTTTAGTGTATTAATCAGACAAAAATAGATAAAAAACAGTTATGCTACAATATAAATTTACACATTCTTAATTATTTCACTTGGTTTATTTTAAGGCTGGTAGTATATTTGATGGATAAAATGCGTTTTGGCATCGTAATAGTTCACTTTCTATTAAAAAAAGATAAAAACGGGTAAAAACTGTTGGTCTTATGCAACGTTTTTGCACTTTTTTCATCTATCATTTGAACTGCGATAAGAATGGATGATTCGCAACTGATAATAGCGTGTAAGAAACAGGACCGTAATGCCCAGAAGGTGTTATATGAACGGTATGCCCCTGTGATGATGGGTGTGTGTACGCGCTATTGTAGAGAGGAAGATATGGCCCTCGATCTGTTGCATGATGGATTTATCCGCGCTTTTACGCAAATTGGCTCGTATACGGGCAAGGGTTCTTTTGAAGGTTGGCTGAGACGGATTTTTGTAAATCTGGCACTGGAAAGTTTCCGGAAGGAAAAGCAGAAAAACCGGTTTCTGGAAGAATATGGCTATATGTTGGCCAATGAAACCGACGATGATGTCAATGATTTACTCGACATAGAAGATATCCCACGCGAAGAGGTTCTGGAAATGATCAGAGACCTTCCGCCCGGGTATAGAACGGTTTTTAACCTGTTCATATTCGAAGAGATGTCACACAGGGAGATTGCACAGATGCTGGGCATCAAGGAAGCGGCTTCGCGTTCTCAGTTTTTTAGGGCAAAAACAATTCTAAAGAACAAAATCAGGGACATCCTTCATCTTAACAACGACAAGTACAATGAACAAAGATAACGAGATTAGAAGAGAGGTACAGTCAAAATTCAGCGATTACAGGGTTCCCGTGCCGCCTGGCGGATGGGAACGAATTGAGCAGTCGCTGAATGCTGCCCGGGCAGCACGTTTGGCGGTTCGTCGCCGGTGGTACGCCGCTTCGGCCGTTGCTGCCGTGATCCTGCTCGTGGGTGGCCTGCTTTTTATTAAACCGGTGGCCGATGGTACCATCCCGCTTGTTACGGAGTCAGAATCATTGGGTCCCTCTGCGGAATCCCGCCAAAACCAGGTTAATGCATCACGACAGACAGATGCTGCTACAGCTGAGATTCCTGTCGGCTCCCTGCAAGCATCTGCACACAAGAAACAGAGAAGATCAGATCTCAGCGCATATGCCATGCCCGAAAAGGTTGAAAGCTTGTTGCAACGTGGACGAACACTGCTGGTAAAAGTGGAGGAAAATATCAACGGGAAAGATTTTTCATCTGTCGTAAGACAGATTGAAAGGCACGCTGTGGGAGATGTGACGGGAGATACCGGCAAAGAGTATTTTATCACGATAGGCGGAGAACAAACAGGTCTGATCAAAGAAGAACAGGAAGCACGGAACGATGAACGAATTATATTGGCGATGAACGGTCGTGGTGGCCTTACGCCCTTTCAGCAAACCGTAAATTCCCCCATGACACTTCGCGCTGCCCAGTTTGGGGAGAATAATCCTCAGATGGCGGATCCCAAAATGAAACTCACCTCAAACAATACGGCCGGGAATGTTTCGGAAATGGAACATGACCAGCCTGTTTCTTTCGGTATTACGGTGTCGAAATCACTCTTCGATAACCTCTCCCTGGAAACCGGCATCCTGTATACCTATCTTTCTTCAAAAGTAAGAAACACCGGCACCAATTTTCAGGTACAGGAGACACAGCATTTGCATTATCTGGGTATTCCCCTGAATGTGAATTATAATCTTTTCTCGGTAAAAAAGCTGGACGTGTATGCTTCGGTAGGTGGAATGCTGGAAAAAGATGTGTATGGCGAGTACCGCAGAACAGGAGAAGGTAGGTCTGCCGAATTGGATATTTCATCCGAAGAAAAAGAGATAACCAAGATCTCGCAACGTAACCCGCAACTCTCCGTCAATGCGGGTGTGGGTATTTCTTATCCGGTCCTGCAAAATTTGAAATTGTATGGAAAGATAGGAGGTGCCTATTACTTCGATGCGAACAATCAATATAAAACCATCTATTCCGACAGCAAGATCGTGATGGATCTGAACGTGGGACTGAGGTATGAATTCAAATAAATACAAAATAAAATGAAAATGAAAAAATCGATCTTATTATGGGCAATGATCGGCGTGACTCTTTTATTGACATCCTGTCTTGATGAGGGAAGCCGGAATTACGATGAAACTTCTGTGGTATACATGTCTACGGATATCACAACAGGCCGCGTTTACGGCAGAACCTTAACAAGCAAAATAATTACTTCAGCGAACATGCAGCTGATGCTTCCCGGTACTTTCCAGTTTTTACGTTACAGCTGGACGGAAGAATATGGTACAACACCCATTACTTTGGGCACCACATCCACGGTTGTGATACAGGCCGACAATGTGGCCATTGTTGGTGAACCGATGGAGATAGGCAGAGTGTCACTGCGGATGAATCAGACACCGCCGCAAACAGAAACACCGGACAAGTTTGTGGCCATTGATTCGCCTGTATATGCCGAAGATAAAATTTATCTGGGCGATCATTGGCTGTTCCAATATGCTTACGAAGCAAAAAAAGGCGAAGACGCAGATGTAAATTTCTATTATGAGGGAAATGAGGGCGCATTGGGAAATGAGGCTACCATCATCATTGATCTGACCATCACGGGTGAACCGGAAGCAGGCTCTTCCACAACTGCCAAAACAGACATCGTTGCGCTGAATATGTCGCAACTGCGTTCCCTGTATGAAAGTTCCGGCACGACGGACACCAAGGAATTGAAGGTAACATTCAAGTATTATCGTAAAGGAGGTGATCAATTGGTTAGCTTAGGAACATACACCATGAAGATAAATCAGGATTGAACTATCACCGGATATCCCAAAAAGCGGCAACTCAGGAAAAAGAGCTGCCGCTTTTTCTTTTTTCGCTCTTTCACTTATTTAAGATGAATTGATTACCTTTGCAATCCAAAATGAAAAAGATCATGTGGAGAGATATTTTTGTTACAACAGTACAATTAATAGTCGCTTCTCCAAGTGCATGGAAAGAAATAGCAAAGGAGGAGAGGAGCCTGAATAACTTTATTGGCCGTTTTTTTCATCCTTTTATCGGAATCATTGCCCTGGCCGCTTTCGTTGGTGGCTTATGGTTTGCCCATGACGGCGGGTTGCAGGGTGCACTGAAGAATACCATCGTCAGCGTTGTGGCAGTATATGGTGGATTTTATATTGTCTCCTATGCTCTGAATGAGACAGCACACCGTTTCGGTATCTCCGGGAATGTGACGGTTTATCGGATATTTACGGGATATGCCTCGGTGGTGATGTACCTGTTATACGTGGTAATTTCTTTTCTTGCTGATTTTTTTATACTCTGGTTGCTCGCCCTCTATACTTTTTATATTGTACAAACAGGTGCGACCTATTACCTGAGGGTGCCGACAGGCAAACGGTTTAGTTTTACCCTCTTCGCTTCAGCCCTCATCATCCTGACACCGGCGCTGATCAAGGGAGTATTTACATTTTTGATGAAATGATGCAGCAAACACCCGTCAACATAAAAAACAAACGTGCCACGTTCGATTACGAACTGTTGGATATCTATACGGCAGGCATCGTACTTACCGGGACCGAAATCAAATCACTCAGGCTCGGTAAGGCAAGCCTGGTAGATACCTACTGTTTTTTTGAACGGAGCGAACTGTGGGTCCGCAACATGCATATTGCCGAATATTTTTACGGTACCTACAACAACCACAATGCCCGCCGCGACCGCAAGCTGCTGCTTAACAGGAAAGAACTGCAAAAGCTTTTGCGGCTGACCCGCGAGACCGGTTTCACCATCATTCCGGTCCGGTTATTCATCAACGAAAAGGGATTGGCCAAGCTGGTGATTGCCGTCGCAAAAGGAAAAAAAGAGTATGACAAACGTCAGTCATTGAAAGAGAAAGAAGACAAACGCGACATGGATCGCATGTTTAAGAAGTAGTTAGATTGGTGCTTTAGGTTTTCAACATTTCAAAACGTTGCAGTATGCAATTTTTACGCAACATTGTCTTTCGTGCATTTAAAAAATCGGCCGGTACCGCACTGTGGCTGCTAAAAATCATTTTGCCCATATCGCTGCTGGTACGTTTTCTGGATTATTACGGCGTTTTGGCTTTCATGGCCGATTTCCTGGATCCTGTTTTTGTCTACATGGGACTGCCGGGAAGTACAGCCATTGTCTTCATCACCAGTATCTTTCTGCCGCTCTATGCTCCCCTGGCCATCATCACGTCCATGTCAATTACCCTGCGTGAGCTGACCATCCTCGCGTTGATGTGTCAGATATCGCACAATCTGCCGGTGGAAAGCGCCATACAGGCCAAGACAGGGACTTCATTCCGGGCAATGACCGTTTTACGTATTGTAACAAGCATCTTTACCGGCATTGTATTGAACCTGATCCTGCCCAGGGAAATGGGGATGCCCATCTTTGTGCAGACAGACATGGTTGTCATGACTTCGATTGCCGACGTATTGCTGCTCTGGCTGAAAAGCTCACTGAACATTGCCTTGCTGATTGTTGTGATCGTTTTCACCTTAAATTTGTTATATAATCTGCTTGAGGCCTACCGGCTGATTCCAAAGCTGAGCAGGGCGGTGGAACCGCTCCTCCGTCTCTTCGGATTACCGACAAGCACCGCTTTCCTGTGGCTTATTGGCTATATTGTGGGGCTGGCATATGGCGGTGCATTGATGATGGATCAGATGAAAGAGGGTAAAGTCACCAGAACTGAAGCCAGCCTGCTGAATTACCATCTTGCTGTGTCGCACTCTGTTCTGGAAGACAACCTTTTGTTTGTAGCCCTGGGTGTTTCTATCTGGTGGATATTGGGAGTAAGGTTTGTCATTGCCTGGATGGTGGTATGGTTGAGAAGGTTTATATTGAAATTACGATTCGGACAGATGCGCTTAAAAGCCGAATCATAGCTGAAGATCAATTTTATTGATTATTTTTGAGCGAAATAATAAATTGAGAGAACAAATAAAATGAAGTTAGAAGAGATTTTAACCGATCGCATCCTGATACTCGATGGTGCGATGGGTACAATGATACAGCGTTATAACCTCACCGAAGCTGACTTCCGGGGTGAGCGGTTCAAAGACTCCCAAACTCTGCTGAAAGGGAATAACGACCTGCTTTCTCTCACGCGCCCCGATGTCATCGCGCAGATTCACAGGGAGTATCTTGAGGCAGGATCCGACATCATTGAGACAAATACATTCAATGCCACCAGCATCTCAATGCAGGATTATGGAATGAGTCCTCTGGCGGCCGAGATCAATCTGGCAGCCGCCAAGATAGCCCGTGAGGTGGCCGATGAGTTTACCCGGCTCACGCCACATAAACCCCGTTTCGTTGCCGGCTCTATCGGTCCGACAAACAAAACTGCCTCGATGAGCCCACGGGTGGAGGACCCGATGTTTCGTGCTGCTACGTTCGATGATTTCAAGGCTGCCTACAAAGAGCAGATGCTGGCCCTGGTGGAAGGTGGTGTGGATCTGCTGCTTATCGAGACCATTTTTGATACGCTCAATGCCAAGGCGGCGATTTTTGCGGCCGAAGAGGTAGCAGCCCAAACAGGTCGACATACTCCCATTATCCTGTCAGTCACGATATCGGACAAGGCGGGACGAACCCTTTCGGGGCAGACACTGGCGGCCTTTGTTGCCTCCGTGAGTCATGCCAAACCCCTGGCTATCGGCTTAAACTGCTCCCTGGGCGCCGCAGAACTGAAGCCTTACGTGAAGGAACTGGGGAGAATCGCACCTTTCTACGTCAGTACCTATCCCAATGCCGGATTGCCCAATCAGCTGGGTGAGTATGATGAGACACCGGAAAAGATGGCTGCCCAGATCAAAGAGTTTATCGATGAAGGATTGGTAAACATTGTGGGGGGATGTTGCGGCACCACGCCGGCTCACATCGCCGAATATGCGCGGCTGGTGCAGCATGGTGTTCCGCACCGCAGATCAGTTCCTCCTGCATATATGCGGCTTTCGGGACTGGAGTTGCTGGAAGTATCCCCCCAGATTAATTTTCTGAATATCGGAGAACGCTGCAATGTGGCCGGCTCGCGCAGGTTCCTTCGTCTGATACAGCAGAAAAAATATGAGGAGGCACTGGAGATTGCCCGCAAGCAGGTGGAGGATGGTGCACAGGCAATCGACATCAATATGGATGACGGCCTGCTGGAAGGAGCAGAGGAGATGACCCGTTTCCTGAATCTGTTGGCTTCCGACCCCGATGTCTCCCGCGTACCCATCATGATCGACTCATCAAAATGGGAAGTACTTGAAGCGGGATTGAAATGTGTGCAAGGCAAGTCGATCGTCAACTCCATCTCCCTGAAAAACGGCGAAGCGGAATTTTTGCATCAGGCCCGGCTGGCACAGCGCTATGGTGCCGCGGTGGTCGTGATGGCCTTCGATGAGACGGGACAGGCAGCTACCTATGAACGACGCATCGAAATATGCGAAAGAGCCTACAGGCTGCTCACAGAAAACGGATTCGACCCCAAAGACATCATCTTCGACCCGAATGTGCTGGCCATTGCCACGGGGATCGATGAACACAAGAACTACGGCGTGGAGTATATTCAAACAGCCCGCTGGATCAAGGAACATCTTCCGCATGCCAAGGTGAGCGGCGGCGTGAGCAACCTCTCTTTCTCCTTCCGCGGCAACGACTCCATCCGGGAGATGATGCATTCGGTCTTTCTGTATCATGCCATCCAGGCAGGCATGGATATGGGAATTGTGAATCCCGCCGAATCGGTTATCTATGAAGATATCCCTGCGGATGTAAAAGAACTGGTGGAAGATGCCGTGCTCAACAGACGCGATGATGCCACCGAGCGGCTGATGGCTTATGCCGAAAAGATAAAAAATGAGAAAACTCCCGAAGCAGAACAGGCTAAAACACAGGAATGGCGTAACTTTTCGCTTGATGAGCGACTGAGTTACGCGCTGGTGAAAGGGATAGGCGACTATATGGAAGAGGATCTTGCAGAGGCGCTGCAGACCTATCCGCGTGCGGTGGATATCATCGATAAGCCCCTGATGGAGGGAATGAACAGGGTGGGCGACCTCTTCGGATCGGGGAAAATGTTTCTTCCTCAGGTGGTGAAGGCGGCACGCACCATGAAGAAGGCGGTGGCCATTCTTCAGCCTACCATCGAAGCGGAGAAAACAACATCGGGTGGTTCACAAAAAGCAGGCAAGATTCTGCTTGCGACCGTAAAAGGTGACGTGCATGACATTGGGAAGAACATCGTATCCATCGTGCTGGCATGCAACAACTACGAGATCATTGACCTGGGTGTGATGGTGCCTCCCGAAAAGATCATCGAGACGGTAATCAGGGAAAAACCCGATATTGTGGGACTGAGCGGATTGATTACTCCTTCGCTGGAAGAGATGGGCGTAATGGCAGAAGAGATGGAGAAGGCCGGCTTTGTCATGCCCCTGCTGATTGGCGGTGCCACGACCTCCAAGCTGCATACGGCACTGAAGATCGAGCATCGCTATAAGCGTGGTGCCGTAGTCTATGTAAAGGACGCCTCACAAAGTCCTTCTGCTGTGGCCAACCTGATGAGTTCTGAAAACAAGGATGCCTACGTGCAAAAGGTACGCAGCGAATATGCACTGCTGCGGGAAGGACATGCCATGAAAGTTGTCGATCTGGTTTCACTGGAGGAGGCGCGCAGAAACCCTTTCCGCGCGACTGGCAGCTATGAACCGGTACGCCCGAAAACCATGGGCCGGGTGAAAATGGAGCAGATAGGGGTTGATACGTTGATACCCTATATCGACTGGAAGTTCTTTTTCCCCGCCTGGAACCTGTCGGCCAAATTTCATACCATCACCCGCATTGACCGGAACGATGCTGCTGCCTATGAAAAATGGAAAGCATCTTATCGCGACGAGGAGCAGGAGAGGGCGGAGGAAGCAGCCAAACTATACCGCGACGCAGAGGATATGTTGCAGCGCTTCGCAGATGAACAGGTGGATTATGTAAAAGCGGTCTTCGGACTGTATGAGGCCTACAGCGAAAATGACACCATCGTCATCGGGGAAACGTCATTCCCCTTCCTGCGGCAGCAGAAGAAGAGCGACAAGAATGAATACTTCTGTCTGAGCGACTTTATTGCTTCCCGTGAATCAGGGAAAAAGGATTATCTGGGTGCTTTCGCGGTAACCGCCGGTGACGGTGCCGATGAGGAGATGAAACGATTGGAGGAGGAGGGCGACGATTACTCCGCCCTGCTGATGAAGTCGTTGCTCGACAGACTGGCCGAGACGGCCACAGAATGGGTACATGAAAGGATACGTCGTGACTATTGGGGCTATGCCGCCGACGAGAAACTCTCCATTGCAGAGTTGTTCGCAGTGAAGTATCAGGGTATACGGCCGGCAGTGGGTTACCCTTCCATTCCCGATCAGACTACCAATTTCCTGCTGCACAAACTCCTCGCGACCGAAGAAATAGGTATATCCCTTACCGAGAATGGCGTAATGTATCCGAACGCATCGGTGAGCGGCCTTCTTTTTGCGCATCCCGAATCGAAATATTTCTCAATTGGTGAAATCAGTGAAGAGCAGATGATCGACTATGCCCGGCGGAAAAATGTGAAGCCGGAAGAGATCCGGAAGTTCCTCCTCGCAAATCTGGGGTAAGTTTTGTATCTTTGCATAGCTTAAATCATTTTTTTTATGCGGAGTTTCGGAAGCGACAACAATTCAGGGGTTCACCCGCGCATCATTCGGGCATTGGCGGAGGCGAACATAGATCACACCATCGCCTATGGCGATGACAAGTGGACCCGGCAGGCAGAGGAGGAGGTACGCGCCTTGCTCGAAGACAGCAGCATAGAACCGTTCTTTCTATTTAACGGCACCGGTGCGAACGTGGTGGGGTTGCAGAGCTGCACCCTCCCCTTCCATTCCATCCTTTGTGCGGCTACGGCACACATTGCCGTGGATGAGTGCGGTGCACCGGTAAAATTGACGGGAGCTACGCTGAAAGAGATCGTCACACCCGACGGAAAACTCACGCCTGAGCTGGTTCGCCCGCACCTGCATGGCTTCGGCTTTGAACATCATTCCCAGCCAAAAGTAATTGCCATCTCGCAGACAACAGAGCTGGGTACCTGCTATACACCCGGTGAAATAAGGGCACTTGCCGACCTGGCACATGCCCACGATATGTATCTCTTTGTGGATGGCACCCGCATTGCCAATGCCTGTGCTTATCTGAACGTGACACTGAAAGAGATTACCTCCGGTTGCGGGGTGGATATCTTCACACTGGGTGGAACCAAGAACGGGCTGATGTTTGGCGAGGCACTTGTCCCGTTGCGGAAGGAGTTGACTGCACATCTCAAATATTACAGGAAGCAAACAACCCAGTTGTATTCCAAGATGCGGTATATTGCAGCGCAGTTCATTCCTTACCTGAATGAAAATTTATGGCTGGAGAATGCCCGAAAGTCCAATGCTTCAGCCCGGTTATTGTGGAAGAAGATGCAACAGGTGAAGGGTATTGAGATTACGCAGCCTGTAGAATCGAATGCGTTGTTTTTCATTCTGCCCAAAGAGGTTACCGACAAGCTGCGGGAGCGCTATTTCTTTTACGACTGGGATGAAAGCCGCAACGAAATGCGCCTTGTCTGTTCGTGGGACACCACGGAGCAGGATGTCGGCGATTTCATCGATTACCTCAGGCAGCTTACCGATTAGTTAGAAACCTCGGAGGAACTACCTCCTTTATGCATGATAAAGATAGATTATGTTTGACTTTTTGGATGTGTATCCCTGGATGTTGCCCCTGATTATTTTTGTCGGTCGTATTTTCGATGTGTCATTGGGCACACTGCGTATCATCTTTGTGTCGAAAGGTGCAAAACACATCGCTCCTGCCATTGGCTTTGTGGAGGTATTTATCTGGATTGTGGTCATCTCACAGATTCTCACGCAAGCAAATGACCTGATCTCTTATTTGTCCTACGCAGCCGGATACGCAACGGGGAATTACGTGGGAATCCTCCTGGAAAACAGAATTGCATACGGGATTGTTTTGTGCCGTATTTACACCCAGAAAAGCGGTAAGGAGCTGGTGCAGACGCTCAATAAGATGAATATCGGAGCTACGTTGACACATGGAACAGGATCGACCAACGAGGTGGATATCATTGAGACAGTGGTAGGCCGCAAAGAGATGAAAACCCTGGAGCGTACATTGAATAGTTTCGACACCAATATTTTCTATGTCGTGGAAGATGTACGA
Organism: Bacteroidetes bacterium GWC2_46_850; assembly: GCA_001768325.1. Classification (GTDB taxonomy): domain Bacteria; phylum Bacteroidota; class Bacteroidia; order Bacteroidales; family Dysgonomonadaceae; genus Proteiniphilum. The sequence goes on from MENQ01000013.1 coordinate 32,030, forward strand.
ACCAAGCAAAATGGTATCTTCCCGAAACGGAGAAATATTCTTACCCGTTGGAGACCGGGGAAGTAATTTTCAATACAGGTTGTTGACTGTCCCTTTCCAGGAACAGCCCAGGCAATACAGGAGCGTCGTGTCAAATCCATCCAGTGATTCATCCCCGTGGATCGGATGGATTTTCTTATCTTCTGTGACTGTCACAACAAGTCGTTCGCCTGCGGCATTGAGCAGGTAGAAACGGCGTATTTTGCATTGTGGACAGAGTTTGTTTTTGTTCATACATCAATTTTATTTTCAATGCTCTTTGCTTCCTGCCAGATTAATTCCATCTCTTCAAGAGGCATCCCTTTGAGGGATCTGCCTTGTTCCTTTATTTTCTTTTCCATGTAGTTGAACCGGAACATGAATTTTTTGTTGGTGCGTTCCAGCGCATTGTCTGGATTCACCTTGTAGAGCCGGGCTGCGTTGATGATGCTGAAAAGCAGATCGCCAAACTCGGCCTCCATCCTGTCTGCCTCCATCTTTTCAATTTCGACTTCCAATTCTCCCAGTTCCTCCTTCACCTTATCCCACACATCGTGACGTTGATTCCAGTCGAATCCCGCATTGCGGGCCTTGTCCTGAATCCTGTATGCCTTAATCATGGAGGGCAATGAATCGGGTACTCCTTCGAGCACCGTTTTATTTCCTCCATTCTCTTTCAGTTTGATCTGTTCCCACGACTTTTCGACCATGCTTGCGTTGTCGGCGCTCTGGTCGCCGAATACATGCGGATGACGGAAGATAAGCTTGTCGCAGATGGCATGAGATACATCGGCTATATCAAAAGCCTGTTTCTCTTCTCCAATTTTTGCATAAAAGACCACATGGAGCAAAAGATCGCCCAGTTCCTTTTTGATCTCATTGTTGTCGTTTCGGAGGATGGCCTCCACCAGCTCATAGGTCTCTTCAATGGTGTTGGCCCGCAGGCTCTCATTGGTCTGTACCTTATCCCACGGGCATTTCTCCCGCAACTCATCCATGATGTCGAGCAGTCTTCCGAAAGCCTCCATCTTTTGTGTTCTGGTGTTCATATCTAAAAAACAGAGACGCCACAAAGGCGCCTCTGCGAATAATTATTTTTTAAAGTTGGTCAATCCTGTCTGGAGGAATTCAATGTATCGCTCTACATTTTCATCGTAAGCGTAAGAGGGGCTTAGCGGTTTTCCGTCGTGATCGAGTGCGATGTAGTAGGGTTGTGCATTGGCTCCGAACTTGTGTCGTTGCAGATAACTCCATTTGTCACCGATGGTTTTCAGTCGGGTTGTTCTGCCATTCTCTTCTACTTCGATGATCTCGGGAAGCTTGGCTTTGTCATCCACCATGAGTGTGATGAGGATATATTCATTCTCAAGAATATCTTTTACACGGGGGTCGGTCCATACCGAGGCTTCCATCTTTCGGCAATTCACACAGCCATACCCGGAAAAATCGATCAGTACCGGCTTGTTCTGTTGTTTTGCCAACGCGATGCCGGCTTCGTAATCCATTGTCTGGGCATGCACTTCACCGTCGTACAGGTTGAAATCCTGCGTATAAAGTGGCGGGGAGAAAGCGCTGATCGCCTTTAACGGAGCACCCCACAATCCGGGAATCATGTACACGGCAAAAGCGAGTGAGATGATCGACAGAAAGAGACGGGGTATGGTGACATGCGGCAGATCGCTGTCGCCCGGAAACTTTATTTTACCCAGTAGATAGATTCCCAGCAGGGCAAAGATCACAATCCACAATACCAGAAATACTTCCCGGTCGAGGATTCCCCATCCGTAAGCAAGATCGGCTACAGATAAAAATTTCAATGCCAGTGCCAGTTCAAGGAAACCCAGTACCACTTTCACCGAGTTGAGCCAGCCGCCCGATTTGGGCAGGTTTGATAACCACGACGGGAAGATGGCAAAGAGTACGAAGGGGACGGCCAGGGCGATGGCAAATCCGAGCATGCCGATGGCCGGGCCGAGGATACTACCCGACATGGCTGCCTCCACCAGTAGCGTGCCGATGATGGGGCCTGTGCAGGAAAAGGATACCAGTACCAGGGTGAACGCCATAAAGAAAATGCTCAACGCTCCCGATGTCTTGTCTGCCCTCTCATCCATCTTGTTGGTCCACTTGGCAGGCAGCACCATTTCAAAGCCTCCGAAGAAGGCAACGGCAAACAACACCAGCAAGGCAAAGAAAATAAGATTGAACAGTGCGCTTGTGGCCAGATTATTCAGTGCGCTGGCACCGAATATGCCGGTAATAAGCAGTCCCAGCACCACGTAGATGACGATGATGGCGATACCGTAGACCATTGCTTCGGTGACGGCTTTCTTTTTCTCCGTTTTGTTACGCTTCAGGAAGAAACTTACTGTCATGGGAATCATGGGCCACACACACGGCGTGATCAGGGCGATTAGACCTCCGATGAAGCCGGAGATGAAAATCCAGAACAGCGACATGCCGGCGGTGCTTCCCTTCATCCCGTAATCCTGTAATTCCTCAATGACCGGTGTCCATAGCAGGTCACTGTCTATCCCGGCTGAGGTGACAGCGACAGATGATGCGGTTCCCAGACTGTCTGCAGGTTGTGCAGGTGTCAACGGGGTAAACGAAAGGCTTGTTTCGCTTGTGGTGGCTGTTGCGGGTGTGCTTGCCGCAGTTGCAGTTACAGTCACTGTCGCCGGCAAATGTTCTGCCGTAAAGGAAAAATCGTTGGGTAGGGGAGGGGTACAGCTGCTGTCGTCGCATGCCTGAGCTCTCACGTCTCCCTGTAGCGTGAAGCCGGCTTTATCGGTCACCTTCAGACGTTGTATAAACCGGGCATTATTCTGAAACGTACCAATGGTCATCTGAAAGATGCCGTCATATTTCACCTTAGCTTTTGTGTCGGCGTGAAATTCACCGATGGGTTCCGCGCCGACGATCCGGTCAAAACTGATTTGTGTGGGAGTAGGTCCGCCGTCGGGAATCTTTGTATCATAAAGATACCATCCCTGTTTGATTTGTACATCTGCTACCAGCTCAATTTCACCGTTCCCCACATCTTTCAGTGAGAAGTCCCAGCGCATTTCGTCCTGGGAAAAAGCCATGGAGATACAGAGAAACAGCAAACCGAGTAGTGCGGTCGATCTTTTTATATACATACTTCTATCTTATTTCCTGATAAATTTACAAAGTTAATAAACGAGAGATAAAATGCTAAGTTAATAACGGTTATAAAGGTTGTTGTTGCGTTAAATGATGCGTTTATTGTTTGTGTGTGAGAATATCCAATACGATTTTATCGGTTTCAACCATTCCTTTTGTGCCGATACGGGCCAGGTTCCGGATTGTCTGATCGGTGTCGTTGTCGATAATTCCTTCCTGAGCGGAGACCACTTCATTTTCTATTGCCATTAAGGCTGAAAGCGTAGCCGTGGAGACGCCACTGGCTATTTTCAAGGCACAACTTGGTTTTGCACCGTCACAGATCATGCCGGTAATGTTGGCAATCATGTTTTTGATTGCATAGGTGATCTGATCGTAGTTTCCACCCATTAACCAGGTAATCCCGCAACTGGCTCCGGTTGACGCCACCACGCAACCACAAAGCGCGGACAATCGTCCGATATGCTGTTTGATATAAATCATGGTCAGATTGCTCAGGATGAGTGCCCTGATAAGCTGTTCTGTCGTACTTCCCGTTTGCTCGGCATATGTGACCACGGGCATGGTGGCAGCAATACCCTGATTCCCGCTGCCGCTATTGCTCATAACAGGAACCGGTGCACCTGCCATTCTGACATCACAGGCTCCTGACGTGGATGCAACCATTCTGGTGTGTAGATTATCTCCGAAAAGGTGGATTCCTTTATCTCCCAGGAGATTTTTTGATACGTTGTGGCCATATTGTCCATGATTCACCGTTTGAGCTGCTTCTTTGTTCATTCTCGCAGCATCGAGGATAAAGTGTAATTCTTCCACATGCGATGATATGGCATAATCATATATTTTTCTGAAAGTAAGGGTGACATCACTGCTTGATTCTCCTGCCGATAACACGCTCTTTTCTAAAAGTATTTTTCCGTTCTTTTCAATATATGTGAAGGATGTATGACTGCCTCTGATGATTGTTTTGACAAAGTCACTACCATGTGTACAATGCACTTCAATGAAAAGTTTGTCTGAAATTTGCTCTTTCAGATGTATGTGAATCCTTTTTTCCGCTATATACCGTTCTCCACTAGCTACTTCATCGGAAGTCAGATCTTTGAGTAACTCCAGGCCGTCTTCAGATCTGCCTCTTAATGCTCCCAGCGCAATAGAAATCGGAAGGCCGTTCATGCCGGTACCGGGAATGCCTACTCCCATGGCGTTTTTAATGATGTTTGCACTCAGGAAAACCTCAATTTTTTCCGGTACTGCGCCCAATGTTTCGGTCGCTTTGGCGGTACATAATGATACGGCGATAGGTTCCGTGCAGCCGATGGCCGGCACGATCTCCTGTTGCATCAGCAATTTGATTTGCTGTCTCTCTTCTATTGAAAGCACGGTGGTGTTTTTTTGTGATTGTGACGACAAAAGTACATAAAATCGGATCACTTGAATGTTAAAATGATGTTGAAGATGTTTTTATGTCGAATAAAAAACCCGGTTTGCCGGGTAAACCGGAATCCGGGTAATTCTAAATGAATCGGATTTACAACTAACTATTGTATTCCCGCTTTTTCATAGGAAATTTTCAATGCATCGGCCACACCTCTGCCATATGCGGGATCTGCCTTATAGCAGTTGCTGATATGACGGATCTTAATGATCTCATCACTGTCGCCCATATTGCGGGCCGTGTTGTCAAAGAGGCGTTGTTGTTCATCCGGGTTCATCAGACGGAATAATTTGCCGGGCTGTTCGTAATAGTTGTCATCGTCCTGACGGAAGTCCCATCGTTTGATGTCGCCATTCACTTTCTGCACAGGCTCATCATGTTCCGGTTGTTCCTGCCAGACATTATAACTGTTCGGTTCATAATGCAGTGTGGCGCCATGGTTGCCGTCCATACGCATCTGTCCGTCGCGGTGGTAGGAGTTATAACCTCCCTTTACCCCTCTGGGATAATTTACCGGAATCTGGTGGTGGTTCACTCCCAGGCGGTAGCGCTGTGCATCACCGTAAGAAAAGAGTCGTCCCTGCAGCATCTTATCTGGAGAAAAGCCTATTCCCGGCACCACATTCGCCGGGTTGAAGGCAGCCTGTTCCACATCCTGGAAATAGTTGTCTGGATTGCGGTTCAGCTCGAACTCACCCACAGGTATAAGCGGAAAATCGCCTTTGTACCATACCTTGGTGAGATCGAAGGGATTATAAGACATCTGCTCGGCCTGCTCCTCGGTCATGATCTGAATGTACATCTTCCACTTTGGGAAATCACCATTGCCGATGGCTTCAAACAGATCACGCTGATGGCTCTCCCGATCACTCCCGATCACTGCGCCAGCCTCTTCATCGGTCAGGTTTTCAATACCCTGCTGGGTCACGAAATGAAATTTAACCCAATGGCGTACATTGTCGGCATTGATGAAGCTATAAGTGTGGCTCCCAAAGCCATGCATATGTCGGTAACTGCGCGGAATGCCCCTGTCGCTCATCGTAATGGTAACCTGATGGAGTGCTTCGGGAAGGTTACTCCAGAAATCCCAGTTGTTGTTGGGACTGCGCAGGTTGGTGTGAGGATCGCGTTTTACAGCGTGATTCAGATCGGGAAACTTCAGCGGATCACGGAAGAAGAAGACGGGAGTATTGTTTCCTACCAAGTCCCAGTTCCCCTCTTCGGTGTAATATTTCATGGCAAAGCCTCGGATATCCCGCTCGGCATCCGCGGCTCCGCGTTCACCGGCCACGGTGGAGAAGCGGACAAACATTTCCGTCTGCTTCCCGATTTCAGAGAAGATCCTGGCTTTGGAATACTGTGTAATGTCGTGCGTAACCGTAAAAGTCCCAAATGCACCCGATCCCTTGGCATGCATGCGCCGCTCGGGAATAACTTCACGATCGAAATGGGCCAGCTTTTCCAGAAACCACACATCCTGCAACATCATCGGACCCCGTGGTCCGGCGGTCATTGCATCCTGGTTGTTACCCACGGGCGCACCGGCTACGGTAGTCATTCTTTTCTGATTCTTCTTGTCTCGTTGTTTTTTTAGTTCTTCTGCATTCATATATTTACTTTTTAAAGTTTATGTTAACCAGTCTCTCTCTCTTCTTCATATTTCCCATTTATATGTACTTTGATGGAGCTTATTTCATAACCGGGTATCCTATTGTCTTTGAAAAAAGCCTTGAGCATCGTATCAAGATTCTCATTTACGTAATCTTCAATATGATTGCTTCCTTCTGTATACAGATGATGATGATTGTCAATACGTCCGTCGTAGCGTGCCGCTTCGTCTGTGGTACGGACTTTTACGATGACACCTTTTTCCACCAATGTGTCGAGGGTTTTATAAATGGTGCCCGTAGCCACGTTCGAGTATTTTTTATGCACAAAATCTATAATGTGTTGGGCCGTTGGATGATTATTAAGCGTATAGATTGCATGTAAAACAGCAACTCTTTGTGGGGTGATTTTTAAACCTCTATGTTGTAATTTTTCCTTTATTTCTTCTTCTCTTTGCATGATAAATTCGCGTGGTGATAAATTATTTAGTAAGATTTATTCTTACTTAAAACAATTTCCTAGATAAAAAGTTTACACTTTTAAAAGTTATCAACATTCCATGTTCATAACTTAGGGAAAGAAAGAGTCCTCTAATTTTCCTCTAAAATGAATAACTTCCCTAACTTTACCGTTGATTCAAGAATATATAAGAAAATAATGGAGAAAGCAAAGCGCAAACCGGCAGTCAAAGTAGTTGAAAAAGCGGTGGTAGCACCCGATATCGGGAAATTACCACCACAAGCCAGAGAATTGGAGGAAGCAGTGCTGGGAGCGCTCATGCTCGAGAAAGATGCTTATTCAATCGTAAGTGAGATATTAAAGCCGGAAAGCTTTTATGACCCCACGCATCAGCTTGTTTATGGTGCAATACAAGGCTTGGCTATGCAGCAAAAACCGGTTGACGTACTTACCGTGGTGGAAGAGCTGAAGCGTCAGGGTGAGCTGGATGCAGCCGGTGGTGCCGTGTATGTGGCTGAACTTTCGGAGAAGGTCGCCTCTGCAGCACACATAGAATACCATGCACGCATCATCGCCCAGAAATATCTGGCCAGGGAGTTGATATCCTTTTCTTCGGAAGTATCGCAGCATGCCTTTGATGAGACAGTGGATGTGGATGACCTGATGCAGGAAACCGAAGGACGTTTATTTGAGATCTCCCAGCGGAACGTGAAGAAGGATGTGATCCAGATTAATCCGGTCATCAAGGAAGCGATGAACAACATTCAGCTTGCAGCAAACCGGAAAGATGGCATGAGCGGATTGCCGACAGGATTTAAAGAATTGGACAAACTTACATCGGGCTGGCAGAATTCCGATCTTGTCATCATTGCAGCCCGCCCAGCTATGGGTAAAACTGCGTTTGTTCTTTCCATGGCTAAGAATATCGCTCTCGATTTCGAACAGCCTGTTGCCATCTTTTCGCTTGAAATGTCGAATGTGCAATTGGTAAACCGATTGATTGTCAATGTGTGCCAGATAAAAGGTGAAAGCATTAAAAGCGGTCGACTCTCTGACGACGAGTGGGAACGACTGGATAAAAATCACAAATTTCTGTACAATGCACCCATTTATATCGACGATACTCCCAGTTTATCCGTGTTTGAACTGCGCACCAAAGCACGCCGACTGGTACGCGAACACAAGGTGAAGGTACTGATTATCGACTATCTTCAGCTGATGAATGCCAGTGGTATGAGTTTTGGCAGTCGTGAACAGGAGGTGAGCATGATCTCCCGATCTCTGAAGGGGCTTGCAAAGGAGCTGAACATTCCCATCATTGCCTTGTCGCAGTTGAACCGTGGTGTGGAGACACGTCAGGGAACAGAGGGGAAGCGTCCTCAGTTGGCCGACCTGCGTGAATCGGGAGCCATCGAACAGGATGCCGACATTGTCTGCTTTATCCACCGTCCCGAATATTACCGTATTACTGAGGATGAGCGGGGAAATTCGCTGATAGGAATTGCAGAAATTATCGTGGCCAAGCATCGTAACGGACCGACTGGTATCGCGAGTATGCGTTTTGATAATGAGTATGCCCGTTTCAAAAATCTGGACGATTACGCAGTGGGACAAAAATATGTAGAAAGGCCGTCGCGGATGAACAACCAAGTCAAAAATACCGGCCAGGTAAACGATGTCTCCGATGCTTCGGGTTTTCTTTCTCAAAGTAAAGAACCGCTACCCTTTTAGTGAATGCGTTGTATCTGTGTCATTGCTGCTATTCTGTTTAAATAGTTTAATTACTGTCAAACAATGCGTAAGACAAGGCAGAGAATAATACAATTCAAATTTATTTTCCTATTTTTGTGCGTTAAAAGTTGTATAATCAACTTCACATAAAAACTGTTGAAATGCGTAACATCTTTTGCCTCACCGGGGTACTCACGTTAATACTTTTACTGTGTATGGGGTTTCAGTCCGCACAGGCTCAGGATCAGCCCTATGAAACTGTGACACAGAACGGACAGCGTTACTATAAGTACACTGTCAAATCGGGTGAGGGACTCTACGCTGTTTCCCGCACTTTCTCGGTACCTGTGGCCGAAATAATCCGTCTGAATCCCGGATCGAACGCCGGTCTGAAAAACGGGCAGGAGCTGCTTATCCCCGTTAACAGTGAGAATGCAAAGCTCTCTTCTGCTGTTCCTTCCGGCTTGTCGAGTCAGGGTGGTGTGGTGGATCAGAACAGCACATTTCAGCATACGGTGTCGAAAGGTGAGACAGTTTACAGCATTTCCCAAATGTACCGTACGACGGTAAATGAGATTAATCGCTTCAATCCTGGTGTCAGTGAAGGGATTACTGTGGGACAGCGTCTCACCATCCCCCAACGACGGGTAATCAGCGAAGAAAAAGAGGATAATTATCGTTTTCACACCATTCTCCCCAAAGAAACGCTTTATTCTGTTTCAAGAACCTACTCGTTAAAGCCGGAAGATGTGATGCTCTCCAACCCTGGTTTATCGGCTGAGACCTTCCAGACCGGCAAAACCATACGGATTCCCTTTTTCGAGTCTTATGAAGTGATTGCTCCGTTTGAGAATCAGACAAAAAATATTATCCACCACGTACAGAAAAAAGAAACTCTTTATAGCATTGCCCGCAATTATCAGGTGGAAGTAACCGATATAGAACGGATGAATCCTATGCTGGCAGGTGGCCTGAAAGCCAATATGGAACTGATTATTCCGGTAAAAAGAAGCTTGCTTGAAAAAGATACACGTTCCAGGGAGAATGAAGCAAATCGCCTGCTCTCGCAAAACCTGCCATCCGGAAAAGTGGATGTGATGAAGGTTGGACTTCTCTTGCCCTTCCTCGATGAGACAGGAAGAGGCCATCTACGTCTCCAGGAGTACTATGAGGGTTTCCTCCTGGCGGTGGATGAAATGAAGACCAACGGTGTGAATCTCGAATTATTCGTGTTTGAGATCGGCAGGGGAGATAATACAAGCAAGTTGAAAAGCTTACTTGAGACCCTGGAGATGCGTTCGTTAAATCTCATTATCGGCGGAGTGAACGATGCCCAAATCAGGTTAATTTCCGACTTCTCCCGGGCGAACAACATAAAATATGTGGTTCCATTCTCACAAAGTAACGGAGAGGTGCTGAGCAATGGCAATATTTTCCAGGTTAACCCACTCAGCAGTGCCACATACACGAAAGCATCTTCCGCTTTTGTTCAGTCATTCGGCAATGCAAACACCAACGTCATTTTTGTTGCCAGCGGCCAGAATGATAAAAAAGAATTTACGGCAGAACTTCAGAAGCAATTGCGCGAAAATAGGATAAAGTATGAATCCGTCTCTCTCTCAGGCTCAATAAACAATGCCATCATGCCGCTGTTAAAGCCGGGAAAAGAAAATGTGATTGTGCCTTCTTCAGCCGATTCAAACACACTCAGACAGCTGATGGATGAATTGAAGCAGGTGAGGGAAACCGATTCGCTCACCGAGATCCGTCTTTTTGGTTATCCCGAATGGCAGACTTATACAGACCGGATTGATGACTATCATCTTTTTGGCACATACATCTATACCCCTTTCTTTATCGATAAAACCCATCCCGATACGGAAGCTTTTAACCGCAATTTCAACAAATGGTACGGGCGGAATCTGATGGATACACACCCCTCTTATGGATTGTGGGGATATGATACAGGCCTATTTTTCATGACAGCCCTGAGCCGCTATGGAACCCGTTTTGAACGAGATATTCAGAAAGTGCGTGTCAATTCAAGACAATTTGCTTTTCACTTTGAACGGATGAACAATTGGGGCGGGTTTATTAATAGTGGGCTGTTCTTTATTTACTATGATACCAACGGAAGAATCACCAAAACCGACCGGAGCCGATGAAATCTTTTTTGCCGATACTCATTGTTGCCTTAATGGGCATAAACCCGTTGCATGCACAAAAGAAAGATGCCTTCAAGAGTGAGATTTATTTGGGAGTCGGAGGTGGTGTCGTATCGGCAGGACTCGATTTTATGCCTGCCATTCAACAATCGTCTATGATGGGTGTACATGGGGGGCTGTCTGCCAAAATCATTACCGAAAAACATCTGGGACTGATTACCGAAATAAACTATTCGCAACGGGGATGGACCGAAGAGTTCGATCCCGGACAGGATTTTTCGTACAGCAGAACATTAAATTATCTTGAGATTCCTTTTCTCACCCATATCTACTTTGGGAAAAAATTTCGTTTCATTGTGAATGCCGGACCGCAAATCAGCATTCTCCTGAACGACAAGCAAACCATGAGTCAGGCACTGGCAGATGATATCGCAGAAAAACAGGCGGCTAACCCCGAAGGGCAAATAGGTATCCAGTATGGTCCATCAGATGAATTAAAACGGGTGGATTATGGCCTGACAGGAGGAGTAGGGATGGAACTGAAGACTGGCGTTGGAGATTTTAACCTGGAGGGGAGATACTATTTTGGACTGGGCGATGTGTTTGAAAGTCGCCGTAGTAAAGAGGCCTACTTCTCCCGTTCTGCCCACCGTCTGATTGAAGCAAAATTGACCTATTATATAAAAATCCGCTAGAAATTTTGTACTACAAAAAAAAAGATATACTTTTGAACAAAAATACATGAATATATGTTCATATATTGTTTTGAAGATTGATAGAAAAAATGGAGAAAACTGAAGTAGCACCGGTGAGTAAAAAAATAGACAGAGCCCGTTTTGAAGAGGCGGCCTATTTGTTGCGTGCATTGGCGAACGAAACCCGTCTGTGTGTGATTATGCAACTTTCGCAAACTACTGAAAAGTCAGTCACTGAGTTGATGGAAGGCATGAACTGTGAACAGTCTCTGCTGTCGCACCACCTCACCGATATGCGGGCAAAAGGGATACTGAACTGTCGCAGAGAAGGAAAGAATAGTTTCTATTCATTAAAAGACAAGCGCACTGCAAATGTTTTAAGGTGTTTGATGCAATGTAATCGTATGGACAACAGTTTGAGCTTGTCGTAGTGAGCGAAACAAAACCGAATTACAAGATTGATTGAAAATTAAATAATAACGCAGATTGATGAAAAATTTCTTTTTAAAACACTGGCTCAAAATATCGGGAGTAACGGTCGGAGCATTGGCAGGTTACCTTTATTATTATTACGTGGGCTGTGTCAGCGGTACTTGCCCCATTACATCCAACCCATACAGAATGCTAATCTACGGGGCATTGCTCGGATATCTTCTCTTCGACATGTTTTCACCAAAAAATAGGTCAAAAAAAGCAATTGAATCGATTGATAATAAGGAGAATAAAATAAAATAATCATATGAAACGAGCATGTAAACTGTTTCACACAAGCAGATGATTATAGCGAGTTCCATACACCATAATGAGAAAAATAAAATAATCGTATGAAATTAAAACGAAAGGGAGTTCTATTCATGACGTTTGCAATGACTGCTGCTTTGGTTGCATGTAATAATCCGAGTCAAAAAAGCAGTTCTGATTCGACAGAAACTAACACAATAAAAACTGAAAATAAGATGACAACAACAACGACAAACAAAACAATTCATTTAACAAGAGCCGACTTTTTAAGTAAAGTGGCCAATTTTGAAAAAAATCCCGATCAATGGGTCTATCTGGGCGACAAGCCAGCTATTATCGATTTTTATGCAGACTGGTGTGGACCATGTAAGATGATTGCGCCCATTCTGGAGGAACTGGCCGATGAGTACGATGGTCAGATTTATATCTATAAGGTGGATACAGAAGCTGAGCAACAGCTGGCAGCTGAATTCGGTATCCGGAGTATTCCGTCTCTGCTTTTCGTGCCGATGAACGAGGCACCGCAAATGGCACAGGGAGCACTGCCGAAAGATGCCTTTAAACAGGCCATTGAGGAAGTATTATTAAAGAAATCGTAAAAGAGAATATGATGGAAGCCATGTTTTTTGAAAATAGGAGTCGGTATGGTTTCGACGAAACAGTAAACCGGCTATCAGAAATTGTTCCGGAGAACGGGTGGAAGGTAATTCAGATACTCGATTTACAGGAAACGATGAGAAAGAATGGGAAAGAGGTTCTGCCTGTGAAGGTGGTGGAACTTTGTAAACCAGATTATGCTTATCAGTTACTTTCTGATGATGCCTTGCGCATTTATGCCAATATGATGCCCTGCCGGATTTCCGTATATCAGAAAACTGATGGACAAACATATCTGTCTCGCATGAATTCCGCCATGTTTGCAGCGCAGCTTGGTGGCGTGATGCAGGATGTAATGGGCCATGCTTTTTCTGACGCCGAAGGGTTTATTAAACAGATTGCGGTAGCAGATTAACTGTGTCTAAGCCGGACATGTAGCATTATAAATAATTTTTTTTGTGTAAGGGGTGTAATCGATAAGATTGCACCCCTTTGCGTTTCACATCTTTAAATAACCGGAACCGTTTAGCTCTTCCATCCTCTTTGTGGTCAATTGCTTTAAATTTCGTAATTTTGCATCCAAAATCAGAGCTTCAGCATGAAATCGAGACAAGATTATGAAATAATGGCACCAGCGGGCTCTTATGAATCATTGATGGCTACCATACAAGGAGGTGCCGATTCCATCTACTTTGGGATCGAAGGGTTGAATATGCGCTCCAAGTCTTCCAACAACTTCACGATAGACGACCTGCATCATATCGCGAAAATATGCCGGGAGAATAACCTGAAAAGTTATCTCACGGTCAATACGATTATTTACAACAATGACATGACGCTGATGCGCCGGATTGTGGATGCGGCAAAGGAGGCAAACCTGTCGGCCATCATTGCGGCCGATGTGGCAGTGTTGATGTACGCCAGAAGCATTGGTGTGGAAGTTCACCTTTCCACACAACTGAACATTACCAACACGGAGTCGTTACGTTTTTATGCCCAATATGCCGATGTGGTGGTGCTGGCACGGGAGCTGAATCTGGATCAGGTAGCGGCCATTCATAGAGATATCGTGGAGCAGCAGATAAAAGGTCCCGGTGGAGAACTGATACAGATTGAGATGTTTGCACATGGTGCGCTCTGTATGGCAGTTTCCGGCAAATGTTATCTCAGTCTGCATGAAAAAAATCTCTCTGCCAACCGGGGTGAATGCAATCAGATCTGCCGCAGGGGATATATTGTGAAAGATAAAACAAGCGATATCGAGCTGGAGATCGACAACGAATATATCATGTCGCCCAAAGACCTGAAGACCATCCATTTCATGAACAAGATGATGGACGCCGGTGTGCGGGTGTTCAAGATTGAAGGACGTGCGCGCGGACCGGAATATGTGCGGGTTGTGTCCACCTGCTACCGGGAAGCAATTGAATCCTATTGCAACGATACATTTACCCAGGAGAAGATAGATGAATGGAACGAAAAACTGGCTACTGTATTCAATCGCGGTTTTTGGGATGGTTATTATCTGGGACAGCGACTGGGCGAGTGGACGCACCGCTACGGATCGGGTGCCACAAAGAGGAAAGTGTATGTGGGTAAAGCCATCAAGCACTTTGGAAACCTGGGTGTGACGGAGTTTCTGGTAGAGACACAATCGGTCAGACAGGGCGACGAACTGCTGATTACAGGTCCGACCACCGGCGCACTGTTTGTGACGGCCAATGATATCCGGGTGAATCTTGAGAGCGTGGCCGAGGCAATAAAAGGAGATCATTTCTCCATTCAAGTCAACGAAAAGATCCGCCCCAACGATCAGCTCTACAAAATGGTTGCAGCCGATCGCAAGGGTAATGCTCACGAAAGGTAGTAGAAATTATCTTCGCCGAACCGCATGTCGAACCGTCCGTTGGAGAAGGTTGTCGCCTCATCGTCGACAGTTGCTTTAAACGAGAATATACCGGACAGGATAGTGCCCTGAAGCTCTTTATCGACATATAAATTTTGCACTCGCTTAATTTTGAATTCTCCTTCCATAATTTTTAAATCGCGCCTGGAGTTGCCCAATAGCAGGGAAACAGCACATTCCGTTGCAGGCAGATTGAAGCTTTTTCCGTTCAGGGAGAGCAAATCTGTAAAACTGTCCGGTGCATAGCCGGAAAGTGAGAACACCAGCGTATAGGGTATCTCTCCATCGATGCTGCCGGAGAGATGGATATGGCATGAATCATCGTTCACCACTATTTTGGAGGGATCGTGTCCACTCCCGGTTTTCCAGGGAGTCAATCCCCAATAGACGCCAAAGCTGTTGTAGCCTTTTTCTGAATATATGGGAAGTCCAGGGTTTTCAACATCTTCAATAAAAACCGAATCGGAGATGCGGTAATCGAAAGTGCGTGAACATCCTGCCGTGACGACAAGGATAAGCGTAAACACAAAGAGATGGCTATACTTCATCATTGAAATTTTTAATTTTTTTTACTTGGTTGAAAAAAGTTTCACAGGGAACGAAGCCGAGAGCTGTCCGCCACCGTAGGTCTTGGAGGTGAGCAGCGAGAAGTTATCTTTCGTGAGGAAGTTTGGCGGGAACATGACTTCGATAGATAAGCGAATCCCGTTGTTGAGAATCAGGCGTAACCCGAGACCGCAGTATGTATTCAGGAAGAAATCGGACGGTGTATCCCCCGCCGAAGCGATTATCTCATCCCCATATTTCTCCATCTCCCGTGAAACAAAATCGAGTGTGGTTTTTCCATGTATTTTTACACCCGCCTGCATGCCTGCCTTCACATATGTCTGCCAGTTGCTAAGCCGTCCCCATAACAGGATATCTGCCTCCAAGGGAACGCCCAGGTACCCGAGTGATTCATTCATGCCGTGAACACGAAAAAGTTCTACTCCCTGACTCGAAGGATGGTAGAGGTAAAGCGGTGTGCCCCAGGTTGGTGATATCCGTTGATTAATTCGTGTATACCGTAAGCCCGAGGCGAAGGTAAGCCGGTTGCCCCACACGGAAAGTTCCGATTTCAGTCCTGCATAATCCACCTCACCTTCGCCATTTACATGTTCACTTCCGGTTTCATCCTCCTGAGGTGTATACGGGGTTTTGGGCAGACGGAATTCCCAACGGTTATTAATTTCGCCTGCCATCTTGTAGGAACCATATTCAACCCCGATGCGGAGAGGAGAATCTTGCTGCGCCTCCGTGCGTGCGAAGGGAAAGATTAAAATCAACAATAACAGATATCTCATGACAAATTAAATTAGGTAACCCGATAAATCAACCGTGCATGTACCGGGTATGATGTGGTTTTATGGGTAAGATGGAAAAAGTGAAAAAAGTTGCAGAAATAAGAATTAATAAATGTAAAGATCATTTTTCTGTATTTTCTTAAAAAAAATGCAGAAATGAAAATGTTCTTTATATTGTGTGGAATTGTGAAAAAAATCTATCTTTGCGGAATACATTCACAAAACATGATCAATATGCCTAAAAATTCTTTCTTCATGAAATCTGCCGCATTGTTACTGGCTGTGGCGGTATTATTTGCCAGTTGCTCAAGTAGCACATTAATCCAATCTGATCCGAGCGGTGCCAAGGTGTATATGAATGGTGAGTACAAAGGAACGACTCCCTATTCCTATTCAGACACCAAGATTGTGGGAAGCACGACCGAAGTCCGTCTTGAAAAAGAAGGATACGAACCGTTGTATACCATGCTGTCAAGAGATGAAAGTGCCGATGTGGGTGCCATTGTCGGTGGAATTTTCTTTCTGTTCCCTTTCCTGTGGACGATGAAGTACAATCCTGTTCATACCTATGAACTGAGACCCATGCACACTGCCTCTCTCACAAAAGCCGATCAGCCGGCTGCGATGACCGATGCCAGTGGAAATGAATACATCTCCGGTGTGTTGAGAGACTAAAGAAGGTTTTTGTCTTCCTTGAACCATCCTGCATACATCAGGTAGTTGTTCGCGATTTTCTGGTTCATCTCCTTTGATTGGGCAGGATCCACCTTCTTCACGAATTTGGCAGGTACCCCGGCATAAATGCTGCCGGGGTCTACCTGTGTACCGCTCAATACCACTGCTCCGGCAGCAATAATTGCCCCTTCACCCACCACGGCATGATCGAGCACGATGGCGCCCATTCCGATGAGTGCGCCATTCTCTATCTTTGCTCCATGAATGATCACATTGTGTCCGATAGAAACATCGTCGCCAATGATGGAGACCGATTTCTGATAAAGGGTATGAATGACTGTGCCATCCTGCACGTTCACCCGGTCGCCGATACGAATGGAGTTTACGTCGCCGCGCAATACGGCATTATACCAGATGCTGCAATCGCGGCCTATCACCACATCGCCGATGATGGTGGCATTCTCTGCCAGATAACTGTTTTCACCGATCTGGGGCGTGAAGCCACGAACAGATTTAACTAGAGCCATTTAAAATTTGATTTTTGATATTGAAACTACCGATTTAAGTCAGAAGTCAAGATCTGTTATATGGGTTTCGTTTTGCTTTTTAACCATGCTTTCTCTTCCCTGTTCAGATATTTTTTTAGCTTGCGGTATACCATTTTGTGGTAGTTGTTCAGCCATTTAATCTCTTTCTTTGTCAGCAGTTTCTTCACGATTGGTTTTGTATCGATGGGGCAAAGGGTGATGGTCTCAAAGTGGTGGAACGAACCAAACTCTGCTGTTTTTTGGTATTCCTGTGCTACGATCAGATTTTCAATACGGATTCCATACTGATTGGCACGATACAGCCCCGGTTCGTTGGAGGTAACCATCCCCGGTTGTAGTTTTGTGGAATTCTCTTCCAGGCGGATGCTTTGCGGGCCCTCGTGCACATTGAGAAAGTGGCCGATGCCGTGTCCCGTGCCGTGCCAGTAGGTGAGTCCGTTTTCCCATAATGCCTTGCGGGCCAGGATGTCGAGTTGCGAACCGCGCGTTCCTTCGGGAAAAATAGCGGTTGCCAGGGCGATATGTCCTTTCAGCACATGGGTGTAATCTGTCTTCATCTGTTTGGTGAGTTTACCGACTGCTACTGTGCGGGTAATGTCGGTGGTTCCATCCTGATACTGTCCGCCCGAATCGATCAGCAACAACCCTTCCGGCTCAACTTTCCGGCAGGTTTCCGGCATGGCGTGATAATGAATCACAGCGCCGTTGGGACCATATCCGGCAATGGTGCCAAAGCTTTCACCCACGAACAGTTCCTGCTGAGAACGGTATTCGAGCAGTTTTTCCGCTACCGTTACCTCGGTTACCTCGCCGGCAGGTACTGCCTGCTCAAGCCACATATAAAATTTTACCAGAGCCACACCGTCTTTGATCATGGCGTTGCGGAAACCGTTCAGTTCGGTTTCGTTTTTGACGCTTTTCATCAGATCGATGGGCGAAGGTATGTCCACCACGCGACATGAGGCAGGAATGGTTTGACGCAGCCTGTAATTGATCTTACTTCCGGTGACACATACACTGCTGTTCTCGGGAAGGTTGGCTATATAGTCGAATATCTCCTGATAATCCCGGAGGATTACATCCTGCTCCGCGTAAACAGTTACAACTTCGTCGGTCAACTTCTCCTGATCGATAAACAGGATGGATTCCTTTTCTGAAACATACCCGTATGCAACAGCAACCGGGTTGTAATCCACATCGTTGCCCCTGAGGTTAAAGGTCCATGCCACCGCATCGAGGGTAACAAGGAGGATGCCATCGGCATCTGTCTTCTTCAGCTCGCTGTTGATCCTGTCAATTTTGCTCTTCACCGATTCACCGGCAATCTCCTCGGTGAGCATGAAGACTTTGTTTTTGGGGATTTCCGGCCGATCACTCTGAATTTCCGAAAATGGATCAAATGCAGTCTCCAGCCTGATCTCTTTGGCCTGAAGTCTGTTTTCCAGGGTAAGGGCATCGGAAGCGGCGTAGACCAGTCCGTCGATACCCACGGTGCCACCCTGCCCAACCTGCGCAATGATCCATTCGGTCATATCGGGTGTATCGGTCTGTCCCATTTTAAAAAGTGCAAATCCCGTATCAGCCAGTTCATCGGCAGCCTGAAGGAAATAACGCGAATCGGTCCACACGCCCGCTTGTGCTTTGGTCACGACGGCTGTGCCGGCTGAACCGGTGAAGCCGCTGATCCATTTTCTGGATTCCCAATGCTTCGGGGGATATTCACTTACATGGGCGTCGGTACTGGGGATGATGAATGCATCCAGCTGCTTCTCCTCCATGAATTGTCGCAAGGCCGACAGCCTCTCGGGGATTTCACTTGTCTTCATTTCTCTATGATTTAGCTTTTAAAACAACAAATGTAATCAATTTGTTCTGATATTTAGGTTCGGTAATATCCTGTGAAATCATTATTATTATCCAGTCCAATTTCCTATATTTGTCTTGAATAATTAATACAGGTACGGAATTCTATATTTAAAAGAAAACATAGACGAAACCGTAAAAAATTAAACATGGCCAAAGTTCAGGCTATAAGATTGATTCGTATGGAGAACAGATCAGAAATCATCATGTACCAGACCGATGACGGCCTTACCAAAATCGAAACGAGATTGGAAGACGAAACCGTTTGGCTGACTTTGGAACAAATGAGTGAATTGTTTGAAAAGTCTAAATCTACTGTTAATGAGCATGTCCTCAATATTTTCAAAGAAGGAGAGTTAATTGAAGAAAAGGTTAAAAGAAAAATCGGAATTTCCGATTTTTCTACGAAACCTACCAATTATTACAACCTTGATGTCATTATCTCTGTTGGCTATCGTGTGAAATCTCACCGTGGAACTCAATTCCGTATTTGGGCAACGCAGCGGCTTCGTGAATATATCGTGAAAGGTTTCACGATGAATGATGATTTGCTGAAAAGAGCAGGAGGCGGAAACTATTTCGAAGAGCTTTTAGCAAGAATTCGCGATATTCGAAGTTCTGAAAAAGTGTTTTGGAGGAAAGTACTGGATATCTATGCCACGAGTATTGATTATGATCCGAAGACCGAAAATTCGATCTTGTTTTTTAAAACCGTACAGAATAAAATGCACTGGGCAGCTCATGGTAATACCGCTGCCGAATTGGTATACAAGCGTATCTCTGCTGAAAAATGTTTCTTGGGATTAACGAGCTTTGAAGGAAGTCAGCCGAGAAAGGATGAAGTTGCCATTGCCAAAAATTACCTCAACGAAGAAGAACTCAATCTGTTGAACCGTATGGTATCCGCTTATCTGGAGGTTGCTGAATTGCAAGCTCTCAACCGTAAGCCGATGTATATGAAAGATTGGATAGTACGCTTGGATGATTTTCTAAAAATGACTGGAAAAGATATTCTTAGTGATGCCGGAAAAATAAGCCATCAACAGATGTTGGAAAAAGCACAACAGGAATACGACAAATACAAAGAAAAAACTGCAAACCAATTAAGTAAAGTGGAAGAAGATTTTATTCGGCAGATCGAGCAAACGGCCAAGCAAATCGAAAAAATGAAATGAAGACAACAATTGAACTTACCAATATGCAGTTTTACGCTTATCATGGCGTGCTGCCGCAGGAAAGGGAAACCGGGAATGTGTTCGTGGTGAACATGACGCTGGATGCAGATATCACCGCTGCCTGTGCGAGCGACGAGGTGGCTGATACCATCAATTATGCCGATGTGTTTGAACTGGTGAGAACAGAGATGCAACAACCCTCCAAGCTGTTGGAACATCTGGCCGGCCGTATTATAAAGCGCCTTACCTCTGCGTTTCCGCAAATTTCCTATGCCAGAGTAAGCGTGGCAAAAATGCATCCGCCTGTGAACGGTGAAATGGAAAAAGCCGCGATTGTGCTCACAGCAACACTGTAAACTGCCAACTTTTTTCGTACCTTTGTATAAATTTCCGAACGCATGGATGAACGTGTAGATGAAACGGCACAACAGGCCGAACCGCTGATGTTGCGGACTGAAAATCTGGTGAAAAAATATGGCAAGCGCACCGTGGTGAATCATGTTTCCATCAACGTGAGGCAGGGAGAAATAGTTGGCTTGCTCGGCCCGAACGGTGCCGGAAAGACCACCACATTCTATATGACAGTCGGACTGATTGTTCCCAACGAAGGTGAAATTTTTATCGGAAACCAGAACATTACGGCTTATCCGGTGTATAAACGCGCTCAGAACGGCATCGGTTATCTTGCTCAGGAAGCTTCTATCTTCCGGAAAATGACGGTGGAAGATAACATCAAATCGGTGTTGGAATTTACCGATATGTCTGCTGAGGCACAAAAGGAAAAGCTGGAGACGCTGATAGAGGAATTCGGTCTGCAGAAGGTACGCAAGAACCCTGGCGATCGCCTTTCAGGAGGGGAGCGGCGCCGTGCCGAGATCGCACGCTGTCTGGCCATTGATCCGAAATTTATCATGCTCGATGAGCCTTTTGCCGGTATCGACCCCATTGCGGTACAGGATATACAATCTATTGTAGCGCAATTGAAATACAGAAACATTGGCATTCTGATTACCGATCACAATGTGGATGAAACGCTGAGTATCACAGATCGTGCCTATCTGCTTTTTGAAGGAAAGGTGCTTTTTCAGGGTACGGCCGAAGAGCTTGCAGCCAATCCTGTGGTCCGGGAGAAATATCTGGGACGCGATTTTGAACTGCGCAGACGCACTTTTGATACACCCTGAAATAATGGCGCGCCTGTTATCCATCGATTATGGAAAAAAACGTACGGGGATTGCCGTCAGCGACCCCTTGCAGATTATTGCCAACGGGTTGACAACGGTAGAGACTTCCAGGCTGTTTGATTTTTTGGCAGATTATTTAAAAAAGGAAGAAGTCGCTGTGATTGTGGTCGGCCTGCCCAGGCAAATGAATAACGAACCCTCGGAGAATATGAAACGGGTGGAGCCTTTCGTAAATAGGCTCAGGAAAATTTATCCCCACATTCCGGTAGCGTATTACGACGAACGGTTTTCATCGAAGATGGCACAACAGACCATGATCGACGGGGGGCTCAAAAAGAAGGATCGACAAAATAAAGCACTGGTGGATGAGATCAGTGCCACCATCATCCTGCAGGGATATATGGAAAGCAAAAGAATGAAATTATGATTTTACCCATTTATATTTACGGTCAGCCGGTGTTGCGTAAGGTAACCCGGGATATTGACCCGGAAAATTATCCGAATCTGAAAGAACTGATAGGCAACATGTTTGAAACCATGTACGATGCCGATGGTGTAGGGCTTGCCGGTCCGCAGGTGGGGCTCGAGGATCGCATCTTTGTCGTGGATCTTGCACCACTTGCAAGTGAGGAGCATCCGGAGTTCAACGATTTTAAGAAAGCGTTTATCAATGCCCACATTACCGAACGCAGCGGCGAAGAGGTACTGATTGAAGAGGGATGTCTGAGTATTCCGGGTATCCATGAGAAGGTGCCACGCGAAGATAAAATCCGGATTTCTTATCTCGACGAAAACATGCAACCCCACGATGAAACGTATGAGGGATATATGGCACGCGTGATCCAGCATGAATATGACCATCTCGACGGAATCATGTTCGTTGATAGAATATCTCCCCTGCGTAAAAGGATGATCAAGAGCAAACTCGCCAATATGGAAAAGGGAAAGGTAGCCTGTGATTACAAGATCAAGCCGGTGCGTTAATTGTTTTCCCCGGTAAGCTTTCGGGCTGCATTTTCATCCAGAAACCAAAGGAGGTTTCCTGAGTCCGGTCGCACCAGCGCTGCCGGATATTTTTTTTCAGCCAGATCGGGATGATTGATGATCTCTTCTACCTTGTCTGCCTTGTTTTCGCCGGTAACCAGAAACACCACATTCCTGGCTGCATTGATCACCTTGCCGGTGAGGCTCACCCGTTTCTGGCCGTTTGTGGGATGGGTTGCCGTCACACAATTGTCCGGACTTTTCCAAAGTTCTATTTCATGCGGAAAGATGGATGCCGTATGTCCGTCGTCTCCCATTCCCAGCATCAGGATGTCGAAAGAGGGAATGCCATTTGTCGATTCCAGTTCACTACCGAGTAGATTGCCGTACCGTTTGGCTTCCGCCTCCGTATCGTTCTCTCCATGAATGCGAAAGATATTTTCGTCGGGTACCGGCACGAAGCGGAACAGATGCTCTTTCGTCATTTTGTAATTGCTTTCATCGTCGGTGGGCGCTACACAACGTTCATCACCCCAGAAGAATTTTATTTTCCTCCAGTCGATCTCACCCTCAGGAAGTTGAGCCCAATAGTCGAACAGCGACCTGGGTGTGGAACCACCCGAAAGGGCAATTGTAACATCATCCTTTTCTGCAAGAATATCCTGAAACCATGCAGTAAATGATTGATTCAAATCGGCCAATGTCTTAAATATCCTAATATCCATATTTCATTTTAATAAATAGCGTTCAGCTGTCAGCGATGTCTTTCGTCTTGATACTTTTGTCTTATTTTATAGTTCGCAATAAATTCCGTCTTCCGCCAGATTTTTGCAGGGATAACGCCATGTGTTTTCTTTACCTTCAATCAGATCGTCAGCCACATCGGGTCCCCATGATCCGGAGGGATAGCCGTGCAAGGGTGCCTCTTCGTCACTCTCCCAGAAATCCAGCACAGGTTGTACAAATCTCCATGTCTCCTCGGCCGCTTCACTGCTCATGTAGAGCATGTTGTCTCCGGTCATGCAGTCGAGTATCAATCTTTCATAGGCGCTGGGAATGTAGTGATCGTTCAGATCGGTGTAGTGAAAATCCATGTTAACCGACTTTACTTCATAACCGCTTCCGGGAACCTTCATGCCGGTCTTGAGCAGAATTCCTTCGTCGGGCTGGATGCGGAGAATAAGCTGATTATCGGAGTGGGTGGAGTTGTCGGCCAATTTAAATAGTTTTTGTGGAGAGGGTTTGAAATGAATCACCACCTCCGTCACATTTGTGGGCAATCTTTTACCTGTACGGATATAAAAGGGTACGCCTTGCCAGCGCCAGTTGTCGATATAAACCTTCATGGCTGCATAGGTCTCGGTGCGGGAATCTTTATCCACATTTTTTTCATCCCGATAACCGTTGTACTGTTTGCCCCTGACAGTGGCATCGGTATACTGACCGCGAATCACATTTCTTTTCAAATCATCCTGGCTGAAAGGACGCAAAGAACGGAAGACTTTCATCTTTTCATACCGGATGTCTTCAGCCGTAATCTTGGCCGGTGGTTCCATTGCCACCAGAGAAGCCACCTGCAGGAGATGGTTTTGTATCATGTCGCGCAAAGCACCTGAGTGGTCGTAATAGCCGCCCCGATCCTCCACGCCGATGCTCTCCGCCGCAGTAATCTCTACATGCTGAATAAAATTCCGGTTCCACAGCGGTTCATATATCCCATTGGCAAAACGGGTCACCATCAGATTTTGAACGGTTTCTTTTCCCAGGTAATGGTCGATCCTATATATCTGATCCTCATCGAAGAACTCCAGCAACTGCTCATTCAAGGCTATGGCAGATGCAAGATCGCGGCCGAATGGCTTTTCAATAATGATTCTTCTGAATCCTTTTTGTTGCTGCGTAAGCCCTTGCCCATAAAGAAACTTGGGAATCATGGTGTAAAGAGAGGGAGGGGTGGAAAGATAAAAGATATAATTCTGTCCGAGATTATATTTCTTGTTCAGCGAGTTCAGTTTATCCTTCACGTTCATATACTCTTCTCCTTTTCCGGTATCGATGCTCAGGTAATAAAGCCGGGTGAGAAAATCATCGATCTTCTCCCTGGGCGCATCTTTATAATGGGCAAATAATTTGATTCCCTCCTTCATCTTTCTCCGGAATTGATGATCCGTAAATTCAGTCCGGCTTACACCCAATACGGCATATCCTTCCGGAAGTGATCCGTTCATATGGAGATCAAATACGGCAGGAATCAATTTCCTGTACGTGAGGTCGCCGGAGGCACCGAAAATGACCAGTGCCTGGTTGGTCGTTTTTTTCATTACACTATGCTTTTGGATTCATGTAAAAACAAATATACGACTAAAAAGTTGAATGACTCGGTGGCCAAAGAAAAAATCAATCTTTCATGGAAAGTTAAAATAATTAGAACTTTGATAGTTAGATAATTTGTTGTATCTTTGCCGCTCGAAAAAATAAGTTTTTTTATTTAACGCTTTAATAATTAATTTGGTATGAATAATTACGAAACCGTTTTCATTTTGACTCCCGTTTTGTCTGATGCTCAGATGAAGGAAGCGGTTGAAAAATTCAAGAACCTCCTCACAGAGCAAGGGGCTGAAATTATCAACGAAGAAGACTGGGGATTGCGCAAGATGGCCTATCCTATCGACAAGAAAACGACTGGTTTTTACACTTTCCTCGAATTCAATGCCGACCCGTCGGTAGTGGAAAAACTGGAACTTAATTTCCGTCGTGACGAACGTGTGATCCGTTTCTTAACCGTGAAACAGGATAAATTTGCATTTGAATATGCAGAGAAAAGACGAAACAAAGGCGGCAAGAAACAGGAAACCCATGCACAGGCTGGTGATAATGTGAAGTCAAGGAAGCAGGAAAAGGCTGAACCGGTTGAAACAGAAGTAAAATCAAACGAAAAGGAGGATTAAGAAATGGCTAAACAATCAGAAATCAGATATTTGACCCCACTGTCAGTAGATGTAAAGAAGAAAAAATATTGCCGCTTCAAAAAGAACGGTATCAGATACATCGATTACAAGGATCCCGAATTCCTGAAAAAGTTCCTGAACGAACAGGGTAAGATTTTACCGAGAAGAATCACCGGTACATCATTGAAGTTTCAACGTCGTATAGCGCAAGCAGTGAAGAGAGCGCGTCATATCGCCTTGCTTCCCTACGTAACCGATTTAATGAAATAAGAAGGAGGAATAGATATGGAAGTAATATTGAAAGAAGATATCATCAGCCTGGGCTACAAAGATGACGTGGTAAACGTGAAAAAAGGGTATGCCCGCAATTTTCTTATTCCGCAAGGAAAGGCCGTCATTGCCAGCGAATCAGCCAAGAAAGTACTTGCTGAAAACCAAAAACAACGTGCCCACAAGCTTGCACAGATAAAAGCAGATGCGCAGGCTATTGCCGACAAGCTGGAAGGTGTTTCACTCACCATTGGTGCCAAGGCAAGCTCCACGGGTACTATTTTCGGCTCGGTGACCAACATCCAGATTGCCGATGCACTTCAGGCAAAAGGATTTGAAATTGAAAGAAAGTTGATACTGATTAAAGATGCCGTAAAAGAAGTCGGCAACTACAAGGCAGTCGTGAAACTTCACAAGGAGGTTTCTGTAGAGATACCATTCGAAGTGGTTGCTGAATAAAGAACCACTATATTGTACGAATAGCCCCGGGTTTACCCGGGGTTTTTTTTTGCACATCCGTTTCTTTTTTCTCGTTTTTGATAGAATCAGGGTTTCTTCGCTGTTTGTCATAGACGCTGATTCACACACGGAATTTTTTAAAATATGTCTGTAAATTGCAAGTATATTTGTCGAAATGTGTAAATAACTTATTTATTTTAAATGAGTTATATTTTGAAATAATTTGAAAAAAGGAACTACAGATTCAAATGTTTGGTTATTTTTGTGTCAAAATATAGATTCATGTGCTTATATTTAAAACATATAAATCTATCGCTTGCTTCTTGTGTAGGGGAACGAAGTCCTTTATTATTCACAGCTATTTTCCTGCATATGATGGTATTGTTTTTTTCCTGTAGCACCAATGAAAAGGAGTACCAATTTTCACAGGAAGAGAAAAGGAAACTTGAGGAGAGGATTTCACAAAATCATTTTTCAAACGACTCAATTCATCGTTTATTAAAAAAAAGCATCAGAGATCGGAATGAGCTGGCCATCTCCGTTTTGTATAAAGAGTTGGGTGAGCGAATGCGCAAGTCATCCGATTTCTCGAGAGCCGTTGCATATCATCAGCAAGGATTAATTTCAGCCTATAAGATTAAAGATACCATTGGAATTACACAGGCCCTGAATAATATAGGGACAGATTTCAGGAGGATTGGAGCATTGCCCGAAGCTTCCGACTATCATTACCAGGCACTGCAAATGGCTGAAGTTTTTTCCGGGAGAGACAGACCGGAAGGTCGAAAAAATCGGGTTATGGCTATCAACGGCATAGGAAATATCCATCTTTCCTTTGGAAATTACGCAGAAGCCGAGAAGTCGTTCCAGGAAGCATTGAAAGAAGAAAAGATGCTGAAAAGTCATGTGGGGCAGGCAATAAATTATGCGAATATAGGTGCTGTTTTCGAAGAAAGAGCGATGATTGATTCTGCTCTATTCTATTATGAACGTTCCATGGAACAGAACGTACTGGCAAAGTCTTTGATGGGCATTGGTCTATGTCATATATATTTTGGGCGTATTTATGAACAAAAACAGCTTTATGATAAAGCTGAGCGTGAATATTTACTGGCCTATGACGTGATGAACGACATCTCCGACACATGGCATTGGTTGGAAGCAGCATTGGCAATAGCAAGGATTAAGCTGCTAAAAGATGATTTTGTGGAATCGAAGAAGTATATTGAGTTGGCAAAACAGGCTGCTACTGAAATTCATTCGCCTGAACATCTTTCTGAAATTTACTATTTATTGCACGACTACAACCTAAGGCAGAAGAACTTTTCCATAGCTCTGAACAATTATAAAATCAGTATGGCTTTTCAGGATAGCATTCAGAATGTCCAGAAAATGAATAAAGTAACAGATATGAGGCTGCGATATGAAAGGGAAAAAAACAGACAATATATTGCGGGTTTGAATCTGAGAAATGAAATGGAAGCCAGACAGAAAAGAATCATCCTCTATGCTTCCTTTCTATTCGTTATTTTGTTGATCCTTTTACTGGCAACGCTCTCATACGCATACATACAACGTACCAAAAGCAACAAGGCACTACGACATTTAAACCGAATAAGAACAAATTTTTTTACCAATGTGACCCATGAGTTCAGAACACCTCTCACCGTAATTCTGGGATTAAGCAATCACTTGCAAACAGAGAAGCGTCTTTCTCATGCAGAATCGAAATCATATTTGAAAGCTATTGATAGACAGGGGACCCATTTGCTGACCCTGGTAAATCAATTGCTCAATATGGCCCGAATCAATGCCGGTATGGATAACCCAGAATGGCAAAAAGGAAATATCGTGGTTTACATTCAGATGATCATCGATTCATTTTATCTCTATGCGAAAAGCAAAGATATGCGATTGGTTTTTGCGCATAGTGATTCCGTCATCGAAATGGATTTTGTTTCGCAGTACATTCATGATATCTTACTGAATTTGCTGTCAAATGCCATCAAGTTCAGTAATCCGGACGATGAGATACAGGTCAACCTCACGAAGGTGAGGAATAAAGAGGTTGTCCTCCAGGTTACCGATCATGGAAAAGGAATTCCCACACAGGAGAAAGAACACATTTTTGATCTTTTTTATCAGGGAATAGAATCTGATAAAAACAACGGCAGTGGCATTGGCTTGAGTTATATCCGGCAGTTAGTAGAATTGATGCACGGTAAAATTGAGGTTGAGAGTGAAGTGGGAAAAGGAGCGGTGTTCACCGTTACCTTACCGCTACAACAGCCTGCAGAGACAATCGTGCAGACATGGAGCAGGTCTGAACATGATTTATCTGTTTCCTCGAAGGAGGCTACACCGGTGGAAACACTGACTGGTGAGAGTGATACAAATAATGTGGTTGATACACCCTCCGGAGAAAGTGGCAGAATAACGGTTTTGATCATCGAGGATAATGCAGATGTGATGTTGTATATCAAAGCTTTACTCCCTGAACAGTACCATCTAGTTACTGCACGTGATGGTGTGGAAGGTCTGGATCGCGCCAACAAACTAATCCCCGACATCATCATTTCCGATATCATGATGCCCAACAAGGATGGCTTGGAACTTTGTCGGGAAATTCGTACATCGGTTCTATTAAATCATATTCCGATCATTCTATTGACTGCTAAAAGTACCCCGGAGGACCGGTTGAAAGGATTACAATATGGTGCTGATGCCTATCTTTACAAGCCTTTTCATTTGAATGAACTGCTGGTACAAATTGAAACACTTCTGGAAAACCGTCGTTTGCTGAAGGAGAAGTACATGAGGACACTTCTCAAAGGCGATGTGTCACAGGAAAAAGATACCGGCATGGAATTCCTTCAAAAGGCAACTGATATAGTTTACAGTGAGATACAGAATCCACAATTTTCAACAGTAACCCTGGCCGAAAGACTCTGTGTGAGCCCTTCTCAGCTCAATAGAAAACTAAGCGCGGTATCGGGTTACACGCCGTCATTATTCATCATGAATCTGCGGATAACCTGCGCAAAAAAGAAATTAGCTTCTGGTGATAAACCGATAGGTCAGATAGCAGAGGAATGCGGTTTTTATGATCTGGCCTATTTTTCCCGTATTTTTAAAAAATTGACCCATGTTTCCCCCTCTCAATACCGACGTCTACCTATGTAATGCTACCTTGTCAGACCACTGACAAGGCTGAAATCAGATCCTGTTTTTCATTCCCGGTTTGTGTTTTTTACTGCTTAATAATCAGCATGATAAATGATGCCTGTGCAAGAATAACACAAATCGGGTTCATTGTTAATGCTTGATTCATCCAATTCTTTGGAAAAATAATCCTAACAGCTTCGTCCAGTATCCGCTAAGTTTGTGGTAGAAATCCGAAAGACAGGGAGGCAGAAAACTGTACAGAGTATGCAAAAATCATAATTATTAATCATGTTATGGCAAAGTTAATTGATGAAGCGCGGTCAAACTCACTGATGAGTATGCTGTTAAAGCAGGTGTATGATACCATTACCAACGGAGGAGATCCCGATTCTGTGGGACCGAATGATTTTATCGCCTTTGATCCGATAGGAATTGTACTGACCGAGGATACTTTCGATTTCGCATTGAAAGGACTCTTCGGTTCGGCTCCTTCTCCAAAACCGGAGCTGGATAAAGATGGAAAACCCATTCTGGATAAGAACGGGAATCCGGTTGTCGACATGGAAGGATACAAGAATCTGCTGACTGAAAGCAAATTCCGAAGATATCTCCAGATGGAACAATTTGCGGCGATGGTGGATTCCATACCATCCCGTATCCCGCCCATGGTAGAGGGAAAGAACGGACGTCAGGTGACGATTTTCAACGACTCCAGTAAGAGGGTATCGAAGGTTTATGAAGATCTGCTGCAGTGGTCCGTGGTGGTGGATACTCCCATGGATGCCAAGGTGGAAAAGAAACTTGATTCATTGCGTAACAAGCTTTTCAAGATCAAGAAAATCAAAAATCCCGATTTTGATGAGACGTTGCCGATCGACGACACCAATCAACCTGAAATTGTGCATTCATTTGTTTCGCCCATGTATGCGAAGTACGTAGAGTATGAAATGAAGTACTATACAGAGGTGGAAAAGAACAACGAAGTGAGGGTAGCTGCCGATAACGGAGATCCTGATGCCATGGCTCAGCTTTCCATTGACGGAAAAAACATGAAGAAACGGGAAGATACGGCTCTGAAAGCCTGGCAATCGCTCGGCTATAAGGAAGGGGTAGAGCGAATTCAGAATTACCTGAGTGAAGTAGAGGAAAAACACATGCTCGTGATCAAGAAACGATTACAGTCGGAGTTTCGCAACAGCCAGCGCACACGCATCCTGGATTACATCAACTACTCACCTTCAATTCCCATTCCGGCCGGCGTGATGAAGGAATCCAAAAACTGGCCCACCATCGTCCTGAATGAACGTGAATTCAGTTATGACTCCTCCAGCACCACCCACAAGTGGAAAGCGGGTCTGGGCTTAAATATGGGAATCTTCTCCATTGGAGCAAGGGGAGGTGGAGAGCACCAGAACAGGGAATCGGAAATGGATATGAGCAACGTCTACATCTCTTTCAAACTGGGAAAAGTAAGGGTGGAAAGGGGATGGTTCAGCCAGGAATTCGTAGAATCCAAATATTGGAAACTACACGAAAACTCGCCACAGCAATTGAATGGAGATACGATCAGTACAGGAAACGACAAGGACGGACTGATGCCATCCATCATCACGGAACTGATCATTGCGAAAGATGTGGTCATGCGATTTGGTGATAGCACCACCAGCACAAAGTTTACGAAAGACTACGTCAATGCCGGCGGAGTTGTGGGTATTGGCCCTTTTGTATTGGGAGGAAGTTATAGCTACGAGAATCAGGAAGCACACATCAATGCCAGCTCCAAAGGAAAGGATCTGTTGTCGCCCGGATGTTATATCATTGGATATAAGTGTCATATTGTACCCAAATCACCAAATCCCAATCCCGCCATCACCAAATGGACAGATGGTAAATCGGAATAAGCGAATTGTCCTCAAAGGCGTGCCGCGCAAACAGAACTGCCGGCACGCTTTGGGGTAAAAATAGATAATTTTAATCATATGAAATACTATATTGCGTTATACCAAAAGCTGAAGGAAATCTACTTCTCTGAGAGTTCAAATGAAAATGATCTGGTTTTAATTTGCCCGTCGCTTCGTCTGTATGAGATGGAGGATCTGGAATTGTTAAAACCGCAGAGCCTGATAACGGATCCTTCGAAAATAGCAGGGTCCATACTGAAGAAGCAACAAGTCTCTTATGAACTGAATTCTCTTCCTTCTTCCGATAAGTACTGGGACCTGAATCCAAATAATACTTTGTTCGATAGTTACAGAGAGATACTCAACCATGCAGGTGTAAAAGAACTGGAAAAGGGGTTGGAGGCACTCCTGGCTGCCGGTGATGAAATACTGATTCGCAATGGGAAGGATACCCCGGAGTACAAGGTATACATCAAACATTTGAAAGAGTACGAAAAACAATTGACATTTATAGAAGATCACCTGGTTCAGGTTGACGAGAATATGGCGGAGGAGGATAAGAAGAACTGGGAAGATCAGCTTACCCTGCTCAACCTCAGAAAGGACATGATACTGGCAAACTGGAAAGTAAAAGGGTATAAGGACGTTATCGAGAAAGCCTTACAAGCGCAAAACAAATTGTCCGAAACAGACCGGTTTCTCGATCTGCTTCAATCAGTAAAAAACTATTTCGATGCTTCTGAAAAAACCGATGTTACTGCCCTTTCAGCGATTCACGATATCCATTTTATTCCGTACGATTTCATGGAAAATGAATCAGGATGGAACAATCTCTTTCTCGATAAAAACGAATTGGAATTACTCTTCACGAAGGCGAAGGAGGATTCGAAACAATTACCTACGCAAATTCTGGATATCGAATATGATGAGCAATATATTGAAAGTGTAGAGTTTGAATATGCTTTCATCCATTTAAAGAGAGGATGGTTTAACAAACAGATCTTCAACTCCACCCTGTTTCGTTGGGACGAGTCGCAAGCTGTATCAGACGGCAAGACGATATCGACAGATTTTAAACTTTCGGCTTTTCCCAAAGTAATGCTGCTGGTAAAGAACCTGAAGATTAATCTCATTGATGCAATTTCTGAGGAGCAGGTGAACAGTCAGAATCAGATCATTCACTTTGGTCCCATGATTCTCAAACAGCAGCTTTTTGTGAACGACCGCACCAGGCAAAAGTTCCTGAAAACCGTGACCAACAAAGGCACAATCAAGTCGGATCAGTTAAATTACATGATCCGAAAAGCCGATGAAACAGGACATCACACACCTCCCGAAAAAACGGGGAAAGAGGGAACAGCAATTTCTAAACCGGCCATAAGAGCCAGAGGAGTGACGTTATCACACACGGTGATGCCCCTCACGGTAGATCTGTCGGGGAAGGTTTCCCCATCGCGTAGCAGTTCAGCCCTGAAACGGGAGATATTGCCTCTGAAAATGCTTGCGCTCAAAAGAGGAGAACTATTTACTAAAATTGATGTGAAGATGATTGAACAGGCCTCCCGGGTATTTTTCAATATCAACGACAGCAATTCCCGGAAAGGAATCTACAAATGTTCACTTTCTATCAAGGGAACCGACAACAACCGCGTTTTTGAAGTGGAAACAGACCATAACGGACAAATTTCTGTCTCCATACCAGTCGGAAGTTATGAACTGGAAGCAAGAGCCGATGGATATAAGGTGTTGAGCCAAAGCTTTAAACTGGAGAATACCAATCCCGTCACACGCACGTTTTCTATGGATCGTGAAGAGGTGAAGTTCAAATCATTTTTTCTGGTAGGTATGGTCTGCGAACGCATTCCAAAAATTCCCCAATAAATAAAAAGCATCATGAGAACATTAAGATATTATACAAAATCACCGGAAGTTAAGGCATTGTGTGAAATGCTCTACAAACTGGGTTATGACGTGAAAATATCGGACTCATTCAGCCTGGAAGTCGATGCAGCTGTAAAACAATTTCAAAAGAACCATTCATTGGTTGTAGATGGCATAGCAGGCCCAAAAACATGGCAAAAACTGTATGAGCTTTCTCCGGAGATAATCAGTCAAAATGACAAGCTTCTCTCGGAGTCCGATCTGCTTGAATTCGCACGGAATTTCGGTTTGGAACTGGCGGTGGTGAAAGCAGTCAATGAGGTTGAAAGCGGAGGTAAGGGATTTCTGATGAATGGTAAACCGGTAATCTTATTTGAGGGTCATGTTTTTTTTCGTGAACTCGAAAAACGAGGTGTCAATCCGCGGCAATATATGCATGCAAACAACGGGGATGTACTTTATGAAAGATGGACAAGAAATTATTACCTGGGAGGAGTCAGAGAATATGACCGGCTGCAAAAAGCAATGCAAATATCAGGCAGCGACATTTTCCGGCAAGCTGCACTATCTTCTGCATCGTGGGGTTCTTTTCAGATCATGGGATACCATGCGGAAAGTATTGGTTATAGAGATGTAGATGATTTTGTAGACAGGATGTACCTGCATGAGCGGGAACATCTCGATGCATTTGGCCGGTTTCTTAAGTCAAACAGGCTGATATCTTTATTGGCTTCCAAACAGTGGGCCCGCTTTGCTGAAAAATATAACGGGCCCGGCTATAAACAAAACAAATATGATACGAAATTAGAGAAAGCTTATCAGAAATATAAAGGTCTTACATATTAGAAGATAATCAACAATCTCAACAAAATATTGCCGGCAGTAAAAAGTGCCGGAGTAACTATGACAAGAATAATCGGGTAAATTAACGTATTAACATTCTAAAAATTACTGACATGAGAAGCATTCATAAATAAAATGTCACGGTTGTAAGAACTGATTTAACCTGTAACCAGAATGCTGCCGTCTATTGTAAAATCAAAGACGGCAGTAATCTGGTTTCAGTGCTGTTGTTGACGGAAAATCTCCACCGTATCTTTGGCAATAGTCAGTTCTTCATCGGTGGGAATGATGACCACTTTTACCTTTGAAGAGGGCTTACTGATTACGACCTCTTTGGCTCGAACAGAGGCGTTGAGTTCTTCGTCGAGTTCGATGCCCATAAACTCCATATTCTTACATACATCGCTGCGGGTAACAGCCTGGTTTTCACCCACACCTCCCGTGAATACGAGGATATCAATACCACCCAACACGGCGGCATAGGATCCTACATATTTTCTGATACGGTAATTATAGGTGTTCATGGCCAGTATGGCCCGTTTGTTCCCATTTTCTATGCCCGCCTCTATTTCGCGCATATCGGAGGAAATACCGGAGATGCCGAGTACGCCGGAGAACTTGTTCAACAGCGTGGAAATACCTTTGGTACCCATGTGTTCCTTTTCCATGATGTAGGAGATTACACCCGGATCCACGTCGCCTGAGCGGGTGCCCATGATAAGACCCTCCACGGGTGTCATGCCCATGCTGGTGTCAACCGATTTTCCGTTTTTGATGGCTGTGACCGATCCCCCGTTGCCAACATGCGCCGTGATGATGCGTTGTTCCTCATAAGGAACTCCCAAAAATTCACAAGCCCGCCGGGATACATACCGATGGCTGGTGCCATGGAAACCGTATCTGCGGATGCCGTATTTTTCATATAAAGAGTGGGGAATCCCGTACATATAGGCATAATCGGGCATGGTCTGGTGGAATGCCGTATCAAAGACACCCACTTGTGGTGTGTCGGGCATCAGCTCCTGGATAGCATAAATACCTTTCAGGTTGGGCGGGTTATGCAGGGGTGCCAGTTCAATGCATTCATTCAGCATGTCAATTACCTCTTCCGTAATCAGCACACTTGTATTGAAACGTTCGCCGCCGTGAACCACCCGATGTCCCACCGCGTGAATCTCATCGAGCGATTTGATGCATCCATATTTTTCACTGAGCAGTACGCCCAGAATATATTCAATGCCGGCGCGATGTTCCAGAATTTCCCCTTCGAGCATCACCTTCTGCCCGTCGGGCAATGTGAATTTGAGGAATGAGCCTTTCATCCCGATTTTTTCAATACCTCCCTGAGCGACCACCTCTTTGCTTTCCATTTCGAAAAGCTTGTATTTGATGGATGAACTTCCGCAATTTAAAACCAATATCTTCATGCTGTATCTGCTTCTCCTTAATTAAATATTGTTTTATTTGTCGAAACCGGATTGCCGTTTTCGTCGTATATATAAAACCCTTTTCTTGTCCGCACACCCAACTGATTGGAACGATATAATTTCCATAGCAGTGGATTGGGTTTATAGTGTGTCTCTCCGAAATCATTAAACATGGCTTCCATGAGGGTCACCAGACGTTCAATACCCACGATGTCGGCCATGCGGAAGACGCCGTAGCGCTGCCCGTAAATGATTGTCAGAGTTTCTTCAATATCTTCCATGGAGCTGACTCTTTCGAGTAACATCTGACAGGCTTCATTCAGCATGATCACCAGAAGACGAAGGCTTACATTCCCATTGCTTTCATTGATGCGGTGTGGTTTGTAGTTGATCAGTTTGGCGAAGATCTCCATCTCCTGATAAACCTCTTCCGATGTATACATCCCCTTGGAGATCTCCAGGATGCGGGCATCGGGGTGTGAGACCGGGAAATAGAGGCTTACACAGCGTTCTTTGTGATCGAGTTCCGCAGCAAGCTCACTGATGATAATGGTGGAGCCGTTGGTGGCGATGATGGCATCGGTGTCGAGCACTTCTTCCAGTTTCTTGAATATATTTTTTCTTACCGGTGTACTTCTTCGTCCGCTCTCCGAATATCGGCTACACTCAATGACCATGTCACAACCTGCAAAGTCCTCATACACCAGCGTGGGGGTGATGCGGTTCATGATGATCTTCTTTTCAGAGGGCGTCAGACCCCAGCTGCTGATCTTCTGATCCATCACCTTACTCAGCTCACTCATCACGAAGTCGATCCGCTCCTGCGATTCATCCAGAAAGACCACATCCATGCCTGCAGTGGCAGTCATGATCATGATGGTCCTTCCCTCCTTGCCGGCACCCACGACTCCGATCTTTGAGAACAAAGGTTTGTTTTTACTCTCCGCGGTGATTGTAAGTCCGTATTTTTCAATGGGCTCTATAATCATTTCATTCATATTCAACTATTTATATTGTTTCATCCCGATGGCTTGATTGGCCGCGATGGCCACCATCTTGTAAATATCATCAACCGAACAACCCCGCGACAGATCGTTCACAGGTGCCGCCATTCCTTGTAAAACGGGGCCAATCGCTTCGGCATTTCCCAATCGTTGTACCAACTTATAGCCAATGTTTCCCGATTCCAAAGTGGGGAAAACAAGCACGTTGGCTTTCCCGGCAATGGCGCTTCCCGGGGCTTTGCTCGCTCCCACAGCCGGTACGAGTGCGGCATCGGCCTGCAACTCCCCGTCAATCAGCAGGGAGGGACTGGTCTCTTTTGCAATGCGGGTGGCTTCACGCACTTTGTCGATCATCTCATGCTCTGCACTTCCTTTCGTGGAAAAGCTTAGCATGGCTACCCGCGGCTCTACGCCTACCAGACTCCTCATCGTCTGCGCCGAAGCCACAGCAATGGATGCCAGCTCTTCAGCCGTGGGATTGGGCATCACCGCACAATCTGCGAACAACAGGATGCCGTTTTCTCCGTATTGTGGCGTTTGTGTAAACATGATGAAGGCCCCCGATACGACTTTTACGCCGGGAGAGGTTTTAATAATCTGCAGGGCTGGGCGCAATACATCGCCCGTGGTGTTTTGTGCACCGGCAATCTCGCCGTCTGCATCGCCGTTTTTGATCATCAGACAGGCAAGATAGAGAGGATCTTCCACAAGCAATGTTGCCTGTTCGGGAGTCATTCCTTTCTTTTTGCGTAACTCCAGTAGCAGATCTGTATAAATCTCTTTCTTGTCGTGATTTTTAGGATCTATGATCGTGGCTCTGTCTACATTGTCGAGTCCGAGCTTTTTAGCCCGTTCCGCAATTACTCCGGGGTTTCCAAGTAAAATAATTTCTGCCACACCGTCGTGGATTAACTGATCCGCCGCTGTGAGTGTTCGCTCCTCTGTTCCCTCGGGCAAAACAATACGCTGTTTATTTGCTTTTGCCCTGTCGACAAGACTGTCAAGTAAGTTCATTGTTCAAGTAATGTTTTGGTTTTCCAATAATGATCAGGATACAATTTCAAAATAAAATGTATGCTCCGCAAAAGTACGAAAAATTGCGCAAACCAGGTAACAAAATGGTAGTGAAATCCTGTTTATTCTCTGATAAGTCTACTTCGGTCGAGCACTTTTACTATGCGTCCTTTCAGCTGAATAATGCCATCGTCCTCCATCTCCTTCAGTGACCTGGCAAGCGATTGACGCTGTACGCCGAAATACGCTGCCAACTGTGTGCGGGAACGTTTCAGGTTAAAAGTGTCTTTTTCCACCGTGGTTTTCTCCAGGAAGAAAGTGGCCAGCTTCTTCCTCAGACTTTTCAGTGAGATCATCTGTAATTTGTTGGTCAGAAAAAAAGTAAGGTCGGCATTCATCGTCAAAAAATTGGTCAGCAACTGCCTGTTTTCTGCCATCTCATCGAGCCATGCTTCCTTTGATATTTTCAGGAAGACGCAGGGTTCAGCGGCAATCACATCTACAGGGTAGCTTTTTTTCGCACCGTATATAAATGCGGGTGCCAGGGGAATCACTGCCTCCAGAATATCGATATTCAATACATTCCCTTCCATGGTGATCATCTCCGTGCTCACGCTCCCCTGTACCAGCAACATAACCCAATTGATGGGTTCTCCCTGAAGTACAATGGTCTCTCCTTTCTTGTATGTGAGTACCTCCTTTACATTTCTGTCGAGAAACTGATCATGCTCCTTTTGTGACAATCCCCTGAACAAGGGACAATAAGATAATTCCTGATCGTGATGATGTAGCCGGTGTGATGACTCGTCGTGCGCGTGATCTGTCGGCATCCGGTTTTCCAACAAATGGTGCATATGGCTGTGAGAGTGTCCCGGTTGCTCATTGGCAGTATGTATATTCTCTTCCATAAAATGAGGAAATTTTGAAGTGAAACAACGGAAAATGACCTCGGTTATATTTATATTGTGTATTAGCCCGTAATAACCGAGCACTTTAATTGTATTTAATTTTATTTATTACTTTTGTATCGGACAAGCTGATCCGATGGTGATATATTATA
>MENQ01000014.1 GCA_001768325.1 Bacteroidetes bacterium GWC2_46_850
ATATAGTGAAATTATGCTTCAATATCCGTGATATTGCGAACATATTTTCAATTGACAGAATAATTTACATTCCTCAAAAAAACCTGCGGTTTTCTGCAACTTAGAAAAACAGGGTTATCGGAGAGGACTCAACCTTAAAAGCAGTGAGCAAAGGTAGTAAAAAAGTTTCCTTATCTGAGGGATAATCGCTACTTTTGCTGCGAAAAATTGGAAAGACAAACATTTATAATGAAGAAGACAATATTTTGGCTGGCCTTATCAGCGATTACGCTGGGGTCGATTTCCTGTACAACTCAGAAAGAGAATACAGATGAAAAAGAAAGAAAAGGCTGGAGCCTTGTGTGGGAAGATGATTTCGAAAAATCACCGGTTGCCGGGGATTGGTCGAAGACTTCCCGGGACAGGACGCTTCAGGCCTACCGCTACATGAGTCAGCACGAAGGACTCTATGTCTCTCAGGAAGGTAACCTGGTGTTGCGTGCGCTGGAAAACAATGCAGGTAGCGATTCCCTGCCGTTCCTTACCGGAGGTGTCAACCGTCCTGCTTTCAAAGCCGGTACCATTAACCGCATTGAAGTAAGAGCCCGGATGAACACGGTGGAGGGTGCCACCCCGTATCTTTCACTGATTCCGGCAGACAAAACGAAAAATATATCGATCGATTTCATGGAACGGTACGGACTGGATGAATTTATTTACCAGTCGGTCACTTCTGAATATACCACCACACAGGGGATGCCCGACAATCCACCTTCCAGTTCGCTGGTGGGAGTGAATCCCCTCCAGTATCATACCTATGCAGTGGAGACCTATGCCGACAGTGTGGTCTTTTACGTGGATGAGATGCGTACCAAAAAATATCCACGCATTCTCACCCAGATTCCCGGTCAGTTCCCGTTTAGCGATTATGATTTCGACCTCTTTATCGGAGTCAGGCTAAACCAGGATGCCGATACGACGGGGTTGCCGGCCGACCTTTTCGTTGACTGGGTACGGTACTACGAGCCGCAAAAATCAGAAGCCCCATAAAACATCTAAAGGTCTTGCCTTGGATGCTGCCATAGTCACTAGAGACATTGATTCTATTAATTTATAGTGGGAACGAGTGGCTGAAGAGTCTTTCTTCGGCCAGCTTCTCATATTTTGTGCCCTTGCGTCCGTGGTTGGCAAAAGGATAAATGCTGATGCCCCCGCGCGGAGTGAAAATACCGGTCACTTCAATATATTTGGGATCCATGAGTGCCGTAAGGTCTTTCATGATGATGTTTACACAATCTTCGTGAAATGCGCCGTGATTGCGGAAGCTGAAAAGATAAAGCTTGAGGCTCTTGCTTTCCACCATCTTCACATCGGGAATGTAGTCGATGCGGATGGTGGCAAAGTCGGGCTGACCGGTGATGGGACAGAGGCTGGTGAATTCCGGGCAGTTGAAGGTCACCCAATAGTCGTTTCCCTGATGTTTATTCACGAAAGCTTCCAGCATCTCCGGTGCATAATCCTGTTTGTATGTTGTTTGGCCACCCAGGTGGCTGATTCCTTCTTGTTGCATCATATTTTATGTTAAGTAGTTTATTGACTTTTACGTTCAGCAAGATACTCCTCCAGCCCTTTTTTTCGTAGCAGGCAGGCTGGACACTCTCCACAGCCGTCAGCCGGGATGCCGTTATAGCAGGTAAGCGTTTCGTTTCTTACGATATCAAACACGCCCAACTCATCGGCAAGCTGCCATACTTGCTGTTTATTGCGCCACATGAGCGGCGTGTGAATGACAAACTGCTTGTCCATGGAGAGATTCAATGTGGCATTGGCCGAGCGGATAAAGGTATCACGACAGTCGGGGTAGCCACTGTAGTCCGCCTCCGACACTCCTGTTACCAGGTGACGTATATGCTGCGCATAGGCGAGGGTTGCGGCAAAAGTCAGGAAAAGAAGGTTTCTTCCGGGTACAAACGTGTTCGGATAAGAGTCGGCAGGCTTTTCGCGATCCATAGGCATAGACCGATCGGTGAGTGAGTTGGGTGCCAGCTGTGAAATGATGGCCGTGTCCAACACCCTAAAAGGTACCTCAGCCATAGCAGCCAGTCGGCGTGCATTTTCCACCTCCTGTGTGTGGCGCTGCCCGTAGGAGAAGCAGAGCGCATGGGCTTGACGAAAGTTTTGTTTGGCCCAGTAGAGGCAGGTGGTGGAGTCCTGACCTCCCGAGAACAGCACGAGCGCATCCTGCGCTTTATATTCATTCATTTTTCCTTGTTTAAATAACACATTTCACCTGCAAAATTAGTTTTTTTCCTGCAGTTATTCAACTGTTTCCCTTTTCACAAAAAAATGGGCCAAAGGTTGAACATGTTTTTACACCTTTTGTTATAAGTATATATATCATCTGTAAACCGCCCAAATTTTCAATGCAAGTGGCTTAAAAATTCATGTAGCTATGGATAATAATATGATGAAAGATATCCTGGAAAGCAACTCCAAACGCAACAGTACGGCCAAGGCACTGCTTGTCCGCTGGAAGTGGAACAACGACAAAAGCTATCGTACATTGCTGGGATTACGTATTGGGGGATCGGCCGAGACACCATATGACCTGAAGGTGAAATATCCGGAACAGTCAAACGAACAAATCACACTGGTTGTACATGCCGATCAGCTTGCAGGAATGAGTCTGGAAGAGAAAATCGATAAAGTCGTGCAGTTGCTTACCGACGACATGTGGAAATGGGAGCGCGGCCAGACGATCAATCTTCGGGAGAAAGTGGAGAAACTGATCAAATAAATCCACACATTGTAAATGTAACCAAAATGTAACATTTACGTAACCGTAATGTAACATTCATGTCGTACTTTTGTGTTCAAAATCCGAAAAAGGACATTTAGGTTTATTATAGATGCGACATTTTTTGCAGTGCTTCCTTTTATCCGTATTGGTTTTGTCATGTAGCAACGGCTCCTTCGATGCCGGAGGAAATAATACCTCTACCTCTACATCTATCTCGGGTGCAGGAGCCACCTTCCCCTATCCTTATTACAATATTGTGTTCCGGGATTATATGCGTCAGCACGACAATCTCACGGTAAACTACGGTGCCATCGGTAGCGGCGGAGGAATACGCAGTTTGCGCGACCGTTCGGTAGACTTTGGCGCGAGCGACGCTTTTCTCAACGAGAAAGAGATTGCATCGATGAATGGTGAAGTAATTCATATAGCCACCTGCCTCGGCGGTGTGGTGATGGCTTATACCCTGGGGGATGTGGACAGCCTCCGGCTGACAGGTCCGCTGATTGCCGATATCTACCTCGGGAAAATCAGAAAATGGAACGATCCCCGTCTTGCGGCGGAGAATCCCACCGTAAAACTGCCCGATCTGGATATAACTCCTGTTTATCGCTCCGATGGCAGTGGCACAACCTACAATTTTTCTGAGTATCTTTGTGTGGTGAGTCCCGAGTGGAAGCAGATCATGGGCAAAGGTAAGGCCTTGAAGTGGGAGGCAGGTATTGCTGCAAAAGGCAACCCCGGTGTAGCAGGTATCGTGCAACAGACCGAAGGGGCCATCGGCTACATTGGTTCTGAGTATGCACTCACCCTGAAGCTGCCCACCGCAAAATTGAAGAACCGCGCCGGAAGATATGTGGATGCCACACTGGAGACCATCTCTGCTGCTGCGAACGTGGATCTGCCGGACGACATGCGGGCCACCATCACCGATTCCGATGATCCGGGTGCTTATCCCATGAGCCTCTTCACGTGGATACTGGTTTACAAAGATCAGCAGTACGATGGCCGCTCAGCACAAGATGCTGCTGAGCTAGTGGATTTGTTACACTATGTAATCAGCTCCAAAGGGCAAAAAGTGGCGGCGCAGATCAACTATGCGCCCTTGCCACCGCAGGCACTGGAAAAAAACAGAAAACTGATTGGCGAAATAAACTTTGGAGGAGAAGCGGTTGCTTCGGGAAGTTATTCCGCAGTTGCCGAT
Organism: Bacteroidetes bacterium GWC2_46_850; assembly: GCA_001768325.1. GTDB lineage: Bacteria > Bacteroidota > Bacteroidia > Bacteroidales > Dysgonomonadaceae > Proteiniphilum. Next base: position 3,981 of record MENQ01000014.1, read on the forward strand.
AGTGTGGAAACTGTTTTGAATGATTAACAAGATATGAAGGATAAAATTTTCCGATTCTTCCTCTTTGTTGCGGCACTATTTGTTCTGGTGCTCTCTGCAGCTATTGTCTACGCACTGGTGAGCCGTTCCTCCGAAGCGTTTCAGGAATATGGCATCTGGGGGTTTGTATCCAATGCGGAATGGGACCCCCGTTCGGCCACAGAAGAATATGGGGCTTTGTCGTTTATCCTGGGTACACTCTATACAGCCTTTTTTGCGTTACTGCTTTGTGTTCCTTTCTCCCTGGCCGTGGCCATGTTTAACGGTGTCTATTTTAAAGGAAAAAAAATTGCGGGTGTGATGCGGTCTGTCGTCGACCTGCTTGCCGGTATCCCTTCCATCGTATATGGCCTTTGGGGTTTTTATACGGTACGCCCTCTGGTCATCGACCTGGGAGTAAATGCACAGGGATTTGGTGTCTTTCTCTCGTCGATTGTCCTGGCCATCATGATCATTCCCTATGCCTCATCCCTGAGTTCCGAATTTCTGTCGATGGTACCCAACAACCTCAAGGAGGGAGCCTACAGCCTGGGTGCTACACGACTGGAGGTAGTGCAGCATATCAGCCTGCCTACGGCTGCTTCCGGCATTGTGGCCTCCTTCATCCTCGCCCTGGGGCGAGCACTGGGTGAAACCATGGCGGTGACCATGCTCATTGGCAACACCAATCGCATCCCTACTGGTTTGCGCGACACCGGCAACACCATGGCGAGCGTGATCGCAAACCAGTTTGGCGAAGCCGACGGTTTGAAACTCAGTGCGCTGATTGCCATCGGGCTGTTGCTGTTTGTCATTACTGCGATCATCAATCTGATTGCAAAGCTTGTCATGAAAAAATTATCACACGCATGAATCAGGATAAACCCATTTCATTCACGTCGCGGAAAGCGAAAGATAAAACGGCTTATATTCTTGTTTGGATCTTTTCTTTTCTTGCCATGGTACCTCTTTTCTTTATCCTGTGGGATGTTGTTTCAAAAGGGTATAAAAACTTCAACCTGCGTCTTTTTACAGAGGTGACCCCTTCGTCGGTTGACGCCCTGATGGCCCGCGTGAACGGCGACCCCATTCCGGGAGGAATTCTGAATGGTATTACAGGCTCTCTTCTCATCGTGGGTCTGGCCATCCTGTTATCCATTCCACTGGGTCTTTTTATCGGCATTTACCTGTCGGATCACAAGGGAAAGAAGTTTGCGAGCACAATCAGTTATCTCACCGATTTGCTTCAGGGAATGCCTTCCATCGTGATCGGCATCATTGCCTATGCATGGGTAGTGAAACCACTAGGTGGTTACTCTGCATTGGCCGGAAGCGTGGCGCTGGCCATCATGATGCTACCCATGATCGTACGTTCCACAGAAGAGACCATGAACATGCTCCCGGTTGCTTATAAAGAGGCCGGACTTTCATTGGGATCATCTTATACAAACGTGGTATTTAAAATTTTACTACCTTCGGGATTTGGTGGGATCTTCACAGGGATCCTGCTGGCCATATCTCGGGTAATGGGGGAAACGGCACCGCTGATGCTCACTGCATTGGGCGCTTCCGTGGTAAACTGGAAGGTGATGGAACCTACCAGCGCTATCCCGTTGCTGATTTGGGACTTTTATAATGATCCCAACCTGGTAGATTTAATCTGGTCCACGTCATTATTATTATTAATTGTCATATTCCTGTTAAACTGGATCGCCAAAATTGTAGCTCGTAAATGGAAAGTGTGAAAATTACAAATGCTCAAAAAGCAATTCTGCAGTTGAAAGAGGTGTCGGTATCTTATACACCTGGAAAATACGCTGTAAAGAAAGTGACTACCGACATATATCCTCATACCATTACCGCCATCATGGGACCATCAGGTTGCGGTAAGAGTACCCTGCTACGCGCCATCAACCGTATGCACGATCTTTATGCTCATATCAGCACCACCGGTGAAATCATCCTCAAAGGAAAAAATGTGCTTGAGATGGATCCCATGGAGGTGCGACGGATGGCAGGGATGGTATTTCAACAACCTAATCCTTTCCCTACCATGAGTATCTACGATAACGTACTGGCGGGCTACACCCTGAATGGCATCCGCCTGAACAGGAAAGAGAAGGATGAAATTGTGGAACAAAGTCTGCAGAGTGTGGCTTTGTGGGATGAAGTAAAAGATGTGATGAGCAAGCGTGGATCGTTTCTCTCAGGCGGTCAGCAGCAGCGCCTCTGCATTGCCCGTACGTTGGCATTGAAACCGGAATTGTTGCTGATGGATGAGCCCACATCGGCGCTGGATCCGATCTCGACGAATAAAGTTGAGGAGTTATTGCTGGAATTAAAACAAAAATTCACCATCATCATCGTCACCCACAACATGTCACAGGCAGCTCGTATATCGGACAACTCCATGTTTATGTACCTGGGCGAACTGATAGAACATGGCAACACCACGCAGATGTTCACCAAGCCGCAGCAAAAACGGACAGAAGAGTATCTTACGGGGGTGTTTGGTTAGGAGTCAGGAGTCAGGATTCAGGATTCAGGATTCAGGAGTCAGGAGTCAGGAGTCAGGAATCAGCTTGGATAATGGGATGTTGTTGGTATCAGCGGTAAGGGAAATAGGAGTCAGGAATTAGGAGAGATTGGCAAAGGAAAAAGGAGTGAGAACAAGCGAACAGGAGTCCCCGGGAAGTCCGTAGCATGATAACAGAATTAAAAACAAAAATCAATTAATCAATCTTAAAATGGACGCACAGAACGAACATAGAGAATCTAACCCCACCTTGGGAATTAAGGATAAGTATCTGGAGCAGTTGCACAGCGATTTTCAACTGGTATCCGAGATTGTGCTGACACAGATGTCGCTGGCGTCATCCTTGTTGCATCAGAAACCCGAAGAAAGCGTTCTTCATGAATTGAAACGCAACGAAAAGATTATTAACTCCCTTGATATCACAATTAAGGAAAAAGTTATCAACGCGATCATGCTCTTCACCCCACGCGCTTCGGATATGCGCAGGCTGATTGCCTATCACGACATGACGATATCCATGGAGCGGGTGGGAGACCTGATTGAGAATATCACCCATCTGATTCTTGAGATAGACTTTACCCTGGATGGTTTTGATAATTACAAAAAGCTGCTGGACAAGATGTTTGTTCAGAGCACCAAAATGATCAGGAATGCGGTGTTTTCCTTCGCGGGAGGCAGTAATGAAATGGCATATGAAACCATACACATGGATGATAAGGTGGACAAGCTGGACAAAAAGATCGAACGAAAACTGGCCGAAGGGTTTGGAAACGAGAAATTGAGTTCTCAGGCCCTTATAAATATTATGAACATCAATAGCATATCCTATTATCTTGAACGAATAGGGGATAAAGCAGTCGACATTGCCGAATCGGCCGTATACCTGATTGAGGGTAGAGATATCCGGCATGTTAAACTTTCCAACCTGTGAAAACAGTTTCCGAATAACAGAAATTATATTAATTTTGTGTGTTATGGAAGAAAGAATTTTAGTGGTTGACGACGAGAAGGATATTTGCGACATTCTACAGTTTAACCTGGAAAATGAGGGATATATTGTAGATGTGGCCACATCGGGTGAGGAAGCTTTACAAAAAATAACCGATGTACACCAACTTGTCATCCTCGATGTGATGATGGGAGGCATCTCCGGCTTCAAGACGGCTGAGAGTCTGCGAAAAAATGAAAATTACATCCCCATTATTTTTCTTACAGCCAAGAATACAGAAAACGACATGCTTACAGGCTTCTCGCTGGGGGGGGACGATTATATCTCCAAACCTTTTTCAGTGAAGGAGGTATTGGCGCGCGTGAAAGCGCTGCTCAAACGGACCTCACTCATCAGGATGCCCGCAGAAACAAAATGGTCCTACAAAGGACTGGTTATCGATATCCCTACCAACAGGGTCACCATAGATGACAGTGAGGTGTCGCTTACAAAGAAAGAGTTTGAGATTCTCTCTCTCATGGCGCAGGCATCACCCAATGTGCTCACACGTTCAGAGATCCTCAACAGCGTGTGGGGAGACAATGAGTTTGTGCTCGACAGAACAGTTGACGTGCATATCACACGCCTGCGAAAAAAGCTGGGAGAATATGCCAATATTATTGTCAACCGGTCAGGCTTTGGTTATTACCTAAATATAGACGCTAAAAAGGAAGAATGAAATGAGCCTGTAAATCATTAAACACAAGAACATGATTAAAGCGAATTCCATACGATACCTTTGAAAGTCAATAATTTTAATCGTATGAAAAGGAAAATTACTTTTAGGGGACGTATTCTGATTATATTTTCGCTCATTATTGCTGCATTCACCGTAGGTATTATTCTCTTTGAACAGCAACAAATCAAGAAAGAGCGTACAGACAGCCTGGAGCGTATGCTGGAAAATAATGCTGATATGATCCATCAGTATTTGGTCCTTAACGGAATTGCAGTGGAGGAGAGCAGCCCTCACGTAAGTGACATGCTGCAATATATGCAATCTGATTTGCGGGTGACAATTCTCGACTGGCAGGGAACCGTGATTTACGATAACCGTGCCGATGCAAGTACGATGGAAAACCACTTGAAGCGCCCCGAAGTACAGAAAAGCATCGGCTTCGGTTCAGGTACACACGTGCGACTTTCTCATACCAACAAGGTGAAATATCTCTATTTTGCAAAAAACTATGAAGAGAGATATTTTATCCGCATGGCCGTACCCTATGACGTGAAGCTTCAGTCGTTCATTAACTCCGGAAACTCTTTTGCATACTTCATTCTTCTTTTTTTTGTGGTGTGTGTGCTGATGATTTTCTATTTTGCCAACCGTTTTTCCAAGTCGATCAAGGAGCTGCGCGAGTTTTCTTTGAGCGTAAAGAATGGTTTGCCCGTCCCTTCTTCCTTTCAGTTTGCCGACGATGAGGTGGGCGAGGTGAGTGCCGATATCGTGGAGAATTACAACCTGCTGCAGGAGAACCGCCTCAAGCTTGCTGCCGAACGGGAGAAGCTGTTGCAGCATTTTCAGTTTTCCGAAGAGGGCATTGCCATCTTCTCAAACAATCGCCAGCAGGTGTATGCCAACTCCCATTTTTTGCAGTTTCTCAATGTAATACTCGATAAACCAACCCTCGAAACAGAACATCTTTTTTCCGATCCCAATTTTGCGGAGGTAGTATACTTTCTGGATGAACGTTCTCATAAAGAGAACATGTTTTCCAAACGGATCGACAGAAGTGGAAAGCAATTCAATGTGCGGGTAATTATTTTCGACGACCGGAGCTTCGAGCTTTATATCAGCGACATAACCAAGTCGGAGAAGACCCGCTTGCTTAAGCAGGAGATGACCAACAACATTGCCCACGAGCTCCGTACGCCGGTAACCAGTATCCGGGGATACCTGGAGACTATCCTGAACATGTATCACGATGAGTCGGACGAACGGATTCATGGATTTCTTGACAGGGCATACGCACAAACCATTCGTCTCTCTGAGTTGATTCAGGATATCAGCATGCTTACCAAGATCGAGGAAGCTGCCGACCGATTTGATCTGGAGCCTGTACCCATGAGAGCGTTATTGACAGAACTGAAAGCCGATCTTGCCGATGACCTGAATGAAAAGCAGGATACCATTACAATAGATGTGGCAGAGTCTGTGGTAATACACGGCAGCCGCACCCTGTTGTACTCAATTTTTCGGAACCTTGCCGAGAACGCCATCTCCTATGCGGGAAAACAAATAGATATTGTTGTGCGTTGTTACAATGAAAACAACGACACCTATTTTTTTGAGTTTTACGATTCCGGTACGGGTGTTGAAGAAAAACACCTGGTGCGTATTTTTGAGCGCTTTTATCGTGTAAACGAAGGGCGCACACGCAATACAGGTGGATCGGGACTGGGTCTTTCCATCGTGAAGAATGCCATTCTCTTTCACAAGGGAAGCATCACGGCAAAAAACCGTTCTGAAGGAGGTTTGTGGTTTTTAATGACATTTCCCAAAATAAAGTAAACAAATGAAATATATCGGAGCCCATATCAGTGCCTCAGGCGGTGTGGAAAATGCACCCCTCAACGCACATGCTATCGGTGCAAAAGCGTTTGCCTTTTTTACCAAAAACCAGCGTCAGTGGTTCGCTTCTGCATACACAGCTCAGAACATCGATCTTTTCAAAGCACGCTGCGAGGAGTTTGGATTTTCAGCCAATTACATCTTGCCGCATAGTAGCTATCTCATCAACCTGGGAAACCCGGGAGAAGAGGAAATTAAGAAATCACGACAGGCTTTTTTTGATGAAATGAGCCGATGTGAACAACTGGGGCTGAACAGGCTCAATTTTCATCCGGGCAGCCATCTCAACCAAATTCCGGTGGATGCCTGTCTCGACCGCATTGCCGAATCAATCAACATGGCTCTCGACCGTACCAACGGGGTGACTGCCGTGCTGGAGAATACGGCCGGTCAGGGTAGCAACCTGGGACATACTTTTGAACAACTGGCACACATCATCAATAAGGTGGAGGACAAAAGCCGGGTAGGCGTCTGTCTCGATACGGCGCACACGCTGGCAGCCGGTTATGAAATCAGAACCCGCGAAGCCTACGAAGATACGTTTCAACGATTTGAAGAGATCGTCGGCTTCGGCTATCTGCGGGGCATGCACATCAATGACTCAAAGAAGGAACTCTCCTCGCGGGTTGACCGGCACGACAGCATCGGCAAAGGGGTCATGAACCTCGACCTTTTCTCCTTCATTGTAAACGACCCCCGTTTCGACGACCTGCCGCTGATCCTGGAGACTCCCGATGAGACGCTCTGGGCCGAAGAGATACAGATGCTTTACGCACTGATTAAGTAGGATCGTTTCAATATACAATCCTGCTAATAAAAGAGGAGGGTTTCTCATGTTGTATGATGAGAAACCCTCCTTTTCAGTACACCCGGCGGGAATCGAACCCACATCGTCGGAACCGGAATCCGGTATTCTATCCATTGAACTACGGGTGCAAACTGTGTTGCTATCTGAAGGTGGCATTCTTCCATGTCAGTATCACGGAATCACCTTTCAGCAAAGGCTTTAATTTCTGAATCTGTTCGTCGGTCAGCCGCTCTTTATAGTGGAATGTCAGTGTTAAATCTGTACCTGTTTCACTGAACGAAGCCGAGATCGGATAAATGTCCGGCAAAGATACAGCATATTTGTCATTTTTCGACTTTTTTGGTGAAGAATTCAAGAAAAAATCAGCGGAAACGTCGGGTAGGAATCGTTCGTTGTCTAATTTGTTCCAGTCGGAGCTATAAAAAGAAATATGACTGTCGCATACGCTTGTACAAACTGTCCTGATCACGCAGATAACCACCGAGTCATCACGCACAGGCAGCAGCTTCAATTCCAATGTCCCAGCATCGGAGGTTTTGATCTGCAGGTAATCGTCGCCATGTACCACCTTCTCAATTTCCCCCAGGGAGTAGGGGACTGTCGTTTTACTCCTGTTCACCATCAACATGGTTTTGTTTCCTTCCGAAACACCCGGAAGAAGTTCGGAAGGCATCGACTTAAAGAAATCTCCTGCCTGTTGCGCCTGGGTGAGGATTGATAAAAACAGAAAGAAGAAAAGAATTGATTGCCGCATAAGTTTGATCTGTTTGAATTGTTGTGTGTTATTTGTCTGTCAGCTGGTCCTCTTTTATGTCTGCTTCAAGTGCTGCTGCAAAATAGGCACCCACTTTCTTTATATTGCCTATATCTCTCGTGTCGTTGATGGTTACACGTAATTTGGATGGGCTGGCATTCCCAAATCGCAGAAGTCGTTTATATCCGATGGTTGTTCCTTCTGTTAGTTGGACCCATTGATTGTTTATAAATCCTTCCACGATAAATTTTTCCACACGCTGTCCTTTGCGGATGTCCTCCTGGAGCATGACTGTATTGATGGTTTGATCCGGTATCACGTTGTATTCTCTCGATGCACCGGAACGTGCCCTCCAGGGAATGTCTCCGTCAATCAGCTTTTCATTGTCAAATGTTTTTTCGATGTAGCTGCCAAATTGCCGGAGACGTTCCACGTCAGCTTCATGTAGCCGACCCCTGGTGTCGGGTGGTATATTGAGCAGGAGCACAGAGTTCATGCCAACAGATTGGAAATAAATATCTACAAGGCTGGCGAGAGATTTTACCTGATGATCCTCTTCGGGATGATAGAACCACCCGGGTCGGATGGATACATCTACTTCAGAAGGGTACCAATAAATAGATTGCGACCGTTCAATGAGGTCGCGGCTACCCAGATCGTCTGCCGTAGGAGAGATTTCCAGTTTTTTGTTTTCAATCAGCGTTGCTTCGCTGATACTCGGTTGAAGCGGTGTTACGCTCCACTCCGTTTCTCTTCCAAGTCCGTTTTCATTTCCCACCCAACGCACATCGTCGCCCATGATTGCTTTCACTGCGTTGGGCTGAAGGCTGTCGATCACATGGTAGAAACGTGTCCAATCATATTCCTGTACTTTTCCGCTGGGGCCTTCACCATTGGCCCCATCGAACCAGACCTCATGCACTTCACCGTAGTTGGTAAGCAGCTCTGTGAGCTGTTCCACAAACAAGGCGTTGTATTGGGGCGAGTTGCCGTAGCTCTCGGCATTGCGATCCCAGGGGGAAAGATACAGGCCAAATTTCATCTCATGCCGGTCACATGCTTCTTTCACCGCTCTTACCACATCTCCCTGTCCGTTGCGCCAGGGAGAGGAAGCTACCGAATGGGTGGTGGTGCGGGTGGGCCACAGACAAAAGCCGTCGTGGTGCTTTGCCGTAAGAATAATCATCTTGAAGCCAGCTTCCTGCAAAGAAGAAACCCATTGATCGGCATCAAAGTCGGTGGGGTTAAACAGGGCCGGACTCTCGGATCCGTCGCCCCATTCGCGACCGGTGAATGTGTTTATGCCAAAGTGAATGAAGGCTGTGAGTTCCAGTTGCTGCCATTCATATTGTTGTTGCGTGGGTACCACGTAAGCGGCCAGTTTCACCTTCTGATCGGAAGTTAAAATGTTCGGGTAAGTCAGTTTTTTCTCAAAATAGGTGTTTGCCCGCTGGTTGCATGCGGAGAGAAGCAATAAAAAAAGCCAGAATCCTGAAATGGTTATTTTTCTCATAAGCGCAGATTTTGATAATGATAGCCACGCTGAAAGGCCCATACCCGATAATCGGCGGGACTTCAACAGGCAAAGTTAGCGTTTTTCATGCAATATCAAACAAAAAAACCACCCTTTTGGGGTGGTTCTGTTTGTTCTGGTGTTACTCCTTATTGAACGGGAGCAACTTCAGTTACCTGATTCAGTGTGTCTGCAGCAGCAGCTTCAGCGGCTTCGATGGCAGCCTGGATGCTGTCAGCCTGCACTTTTGCAATGCTGTCTAATCTTGCTACTTCAGCAAGACTGTCTTGCAAAGCTTTTTCTGCTTTCATCTGTGCATTGTTGCATGAAACCAAACCCAATGTTGCTACAGTAGCAACCAATAACAATACTTTTTTCATTCTTAAAAATTTTAAACGATAAATAATTTATTTCAACAAATGGTGCCGTTTTTCGTGCAATGAATAACCGTCACCAAAGTAACCTTTGCTCATGTGCTTACGGAAAATGTTCCCTTCTAAAACGATGCAAAATTAATTCAAAAATATGTTCTAAAACATACAAAGGGAAATATTTTATAGTTAAATAACATTAAAAGACTGTTACTCTTGCAGATCATGAATTGAATTATCTCCTTAAGTTTTCTCATTGGGGTATCCCGAAAACCAAAAAAAATCACAAACAGTTGACTGTTAGTGATTTTATGACTATCCCGTTCAAATCGATCAATGATAAAGAAAGCGTTTGATGGTTCTTTTGGGAGTTTTCTCGAATTCCTTATCAACCAACTCAAAAGAAGAAATTTTCTCATATTGTGCCACCGATTTGTTCAGGATGCCTTTGTTTTCATTCATAAGCTGTGGTAATTGATCAACGCTTAACTGCGCGGCCTCCACGGCTGCCATATCCGGGTAAATCAGTGCCACAAGCTTAAACTCACGCAATACCACAAGGCTTTCGGCAACATAGGGGAGGTTATTCAGTTTCGATTCAATCTCTTCGGGGTATACATTCTGACCGTTGGCTGTTAGAATCATTGTTTTGAGCCGTCCTTTGATAAACAGTCGCCGTCCTCTCATAATTCCCGAGTCGCCTGTCCTGAGCCATCCGTCATCGGTGAAAACCGCAGCAGTTGCTTCGGGATTCTTATAGTAGCCTTTCATCACATTCTCTCCGCGCACCTGAATTTCTCCGGGTATCTTTCCGGGATCGGGAGAATCGATACGCGCTTCCATGATATCTTCCAGCACGGAACCGCAGGATGTGGGAACAAAATCATCGTGATGGTCGTAGGAGATGAGCGGAGCACATTCCGTCATTCCGTAACCCACGGTAAAGGGGAATTTTATTTTCTGAAAGAAAGCCTCCACTTCTGCATTTAACGCCGCACCACCAATGATTACCTCCCGGAAGTTTCCCCCGAGTGATTTTACGAGCGACTGTTTTATTTTATCCAGTATCATCCGGTTTATTCCCGGTACTCTCAGCAGCAGTTTCACGAAGGACTTGCTGATAACCGGAAGAATTCTCTTTTTGTATATTTTTTCAAAGATCAACGGGACGGTGATGATCAGGTTTGGTTTTACTTCCTGCAGTGCTTTAATAAGGTTCTGCGGCGTGGGTATCACCCCCAGCAGCGTGATGTGTACCCCTGCGGAGAGTGCATAGAGAAAGTCGAACGCACAGCCATAAACGTGTGCCATCGGCAAAAAAGCCAGGATTCTTTCGCCCGTGAAAAGTAGCCTGAGTCTTTCAGCATACGTTACATTTCCGGCAAAATTATTTGCTGTGATCATGACTCCTTTGCTGAACCCGGTGGTTCCGGATGTGTAATTGAGACAGATGACATCCTCGTTCGGTACATCCGCATAGTTGATATTTTCCTTTCCAAAGCCGCCGGGGTAGTTCCGGCTGAATGTATCGTCGAGCGATTTTAAACTGGCTTCGACTGCTTCGTCACCTTTTAGCAGGGAGAAAGCCGGCATGTCGAAGACGGGAACGTTGATCTGTTTTCCCGGCACTTTTTGCCACAATGAGCTGTTGATGAATACCAGTTTTGAATCGGAGTGCAAGATGATGTGTTCGATGCTGTCGGGACTAAATTCCTGCAGGATAGGTACAATCACTGCACCATAGGTTATGGTGGCCATAAACAGGATGGACCAGGATGAATGGTTCTTACCCACCAGTGATATCTTATCTCCCTTTTCAATTTCAAGTTCGGCGAAAAGCAGATGAAGCTTTGCTATTTCCTTTGCCAGTTCCCCGTAGGTATATGAACTTGCTTCTTTATAATCAGTCAAGGCAGGTAGTTCCCAATTCTTTTTGAAACTTTCCTCGTATAATTTGATAAAATTTTGTTGAATCATGGGTGCACAATAATGGTAGTTTTGTGCAAAAATAATATCTAAAAATCGAATCCCAAAGAAAACATGGCAATAAATGGCGGTATTTTTGTATTTTTGTACTCCTGTATTAATAATTATTTTCAGGTGCTCTACCGATATCTTTATCACAGCCAGATTCCGGTCAGACACATTCAATTTTATGATAGACCAATCTGTTTTTCAAAATAAAACCGCAGTCTACTTTACATTGGGCTGCAAACTTAACTTCGCAGAAACATCGGCCATTGGCAGGCAACTCTTGCACGCAGGCGTTACCCGCGCCAGAAAAGGACAGAAAGCTGATATTTGTGTTATCAACACCTGTTCGGTAACGGAACTGGCTGACAAAAAAGGGCGGCAGGCTATCCGGAAAGTGATTCAGGAAAATCCCGCTGCCTTTGTGGTGGTCACAGGATGTTACGCACAGCTGAAACCAGAAGAGATCGCCTCCATCGAGGGGGTGGACCTGGTTTTGGGAGCGGAACAGAAACTCGATGTGGTAAAATATCTGGATGACTTGCACAAAAAGGACAAAAGCGAGGTTATTACCTCCAAAACGCACCGTATCCGCTCGTTTGTCCCTTCTGTTTCGGCCGACGACCGAACCCGTTACTTTCTCAAGGTGCAGGATGGATGCGACTATTTTTGTTCATTTTGTACCATCCCTTTCGCCAGAGGCAGAAGTCGCAACGGTTCCATTGCCGATCTGGTGCTTCAGGCACAGCAGGTGGTAGAAGAGGGAGGGAAGGAGATCGTGCTCACTGGAGTCAACATCGGCGATTTCGGACACACCACCAAGGAAAACTTTATAGATCTTCTAAAAGCTCTTGATGAGGTGGATGGCGTGGAACGGTATCGCATTTCATCCATTGAGCCGAATCTGCTGACCGACGAGATCATCGATTTCGTGGCTTCCTCCCGACGTTTTGCCCCCCATTTTCATATGCCGTTGCAGGCAGGCAGTGACACCGTACTGAGGTTGATGAAACGGAAATATGATACGGCTCTGTTCCGACATAAGGTGGAAAAGATAAAAAAAGTGCTCCCCCACGCTTTCATTGGTATAGACGTGATCGTGGGTGTTCGTGGTGAGACGGATGACTATTTTTCGGAGAGCGAGTCATTTATCCGTTCTCTCGATTTTTCTCAGCTACATGTCTTCACTTATTCCGAGCGGCCCGGTACACAGGCGCTTCAAATAGATTACGCTGTGGATCCCAAAACAAAACATGCCCGCAGTAAAACGTTGCTCGACCTTTCCGATGAGAAGCTGCATCAATTTTATGAGTCGCAGAAGGGAACAAAACGAAAAGTATTGTTCGAGCATACAAAACGGGGCGAAAGAATGCATGGTTTCACGGAAAATTATGTAAAATTGTACGCCGATTACGATCCCCGCTTTGTAAACCGGATTCTGGATGTGGAAGTAGGTGCATACGACGGGGAAGAGATGGCAATGAAAGCATTAACGAAAGTTCAGATAAATGGATGACGAAAATAATAAGAATGGAATCGGTTATACCCTGTTGTATATCGTAGCGTATCTCCATGCATTACTGCCATTTTCGGTACTTTATCTGTTTTCGGATATCCTTTTTTTTCTTATTTATTATCTGGTACGATACCGCAGGAAACTTGTACGCCGGAATCTGAAAAATGCTTTTCCCGAAGAATCTCAAAAAGAGATTGTGAAACTGGAAAGGGAGTTTTACCATCATCTCTGTGATTATTTTGTGGAGACAATCAAAACACTTCATCTCTCCGATAAAGAAGTAAGCAAACGGCTGAACTTTGAAAATCCGGAGATCTTTAATCGGCTTACAGCCAACGGGAAATCCTGTATACTCAGTCTGGGCCATTACGGTAACTGGGAGTGGGTGCCTTCCATTGTGATGCACTTCCAGCCGGAAATGAAGCAGGGCCTTGTTTATAAAACGCTGCACAATAAAGCATTCGACAGACTTTTCCTCAAGATCCGCAGCCGATTTAACAGCAAACCCATTGAACAGGTGAGTGTCTATCGCCAGATGATCAGGTTGAAGGAAGCAGGAGAACGCATGGTGGTGGGTTTCCTGGCCGACCAACGACCGTTCAGAAATAACGGCCAGTACTGGACTACCTTTCTCAATCAGGATACGCTTGTTCAAACGGGAATGGAGAAAATAGCACAACATCTGGGCTGTGCGGTAGTTTATCTGGATATCCAAAAAGTAAAACGGGGATATTACGAAGGGAAATTTTTTGTGATCTCATCCGATGCATCTCAGGAACAGGACTTTGTCATCATGGAGCGTTATATGCGGAAACTGGAGGAGACCATACTGAGTGCACCGGCCTATTACCTCTGGTCACACAATCGCTGGAAATTTAAAAAGACTGTGAATTAAAATAAAGAACAGGTACCTGAAAGCTAAAACAATTGAAAATGATAAAAACATCGGTCATCATTTTAAACTGGAACGGAAAGCAACTGTTGGAACAATTTCTTCCTTCTGTCCTGCAGCACTCACTTGGTGCCGGATGTAGTCTGTTTGTGGCTGATAACGGATCAACAGACAACTCCATAGCGTTTATGAACCGGAACCATCCTGATGTTCCCCTGATTCTGTTCGATAAAAACTACGGATTTGCCGAGGGTTACAACAAAGCCATCCAGCAGGTGGACTCGGAGTACGTGGTGTTGTTGAATTCCGATGTGGAGACGACTGAAAACTGGCTCGACGCGCTGATTAATTACATGGAGATCCATCCCGAAGTGGCTGCAGTACAACCCAAGATCTGCTCATACAACAATAAAAAACAATTTGAATATGCCGGTGCCGCAGGTGGTTTTATCGACCGATACGGATATCCTTTTTGTCGGGGACGCATACTGGAGGTTGTGGAAGAAGACCTGGGCCAGTATGACACGGTGATCCCTGTTTTCTGGGCCACAGGTGCCTGTCTCTGTGTGCGCAGAAAAGATTATCTGGATGCAGGCGGATTGGATCCCCGTTTTTTTGCGCACATGGAAGAAATCGATCTCTGCTGGCGTCTGCACGCAAGGGATAGGGGAGTCATGTGCCTGCCGTCATCGGTTGTGTATCATGTGGGTGGCGCTTCGCTGAGCAAGGAAAACCCCAAAAAAATGTATCTCAATTTCCGGAATAACCTGCTGATGATCTATAAAAATGTATCGAAATCAGATTATGCAACAACCTTTGTTGTGCGATGCCTGTTCGATTTTCTGGCGTATGTACATCTGCTGTTGAAAGGGAAGTTTCAGAATGCACATGCAATCGTTGAAGCTTACTGGGATTTCCTGAAGATGCGCCGTTCCTACAAGGCCATCCGCAGGGAAAATCTGAAAAAGACAACCGTGCTGCGAGTCAGAACCCAATATCGAAAAAGTATTTTACTCCAGTTCTATCTCTACGGAAGAAAAACCTATCAGTCTGTTTATTCGAAGTGAAGGCTCAGTGTAATCATCCGCTGGGTGGCTTTCGACAGGGAACGGGCATATTTTTGCAAGCTTTCATCGGTGAGATCGGTGCGATCCGTTTCTAGGATGTCGATCAATCCGAAACCGAACTTCAATTCGGGCGACAGGTTGAAAAGAGGCAAATAAAAATCGCACCCCACACCCAGTTCAATCCCAAAATCATAGGGCTTAAGCAGTACTGCCTGCTTCTTTCGTGAACCCAATTCAATGCTGCCATAACCGCCAAGTAAGAAGTAAGGCCTGAAATTATCAATCCGTCCCGAAGAGATTTTCAGATGAAGCGGCAGCGAGAGGTAGTTGTTCCGGATCTTCGTGTCATACTCCTCACCCGATGTTTGTTCCCTGAAGACAAAATATTTCTCTCCCAGATAAAGTGTGGGAACTGTCCGCAGGTTCAGGTAACGGTTCAGGTGCATATCGGCGATCATCCCGACTGAAAATCCTGGTATGTAGTGGGGTATTTCGGAAAACCAGACCTCCCCGTTGTCGTTCACGTAACCCGATTGGGTAAGGATCAGATCCTGGTTATGCAGACCCAGCGTAAATCCCAGATGGAACAAACGCTGGTCGGCATAAGGCCGGTGCTGCAATCTCCGGTGCTGACCAAAGAGGTATCCCGGAAAACAAAGCAACAGCAAGTAGAGACAGATTGTTATTTTTTTCATCCCACAGTCAAACGTTTTTAAGGTCGTATTATTGTATTTTTTCCAGGATAAAGATATGATAAATCTTTTTTATTCCTAAAAAACTCACTACCTTTGCAGCAACATCACAAACTATTTACATTAACTAATTTTTTTCACTATTATGGCTTACGTAATTGATGACACTTGCATTGCCTGTGGAACGTGCATTGATGAATGTCCTGTTGATGCAATATCCGAGGGAGATATTTATGTAATTGATCCTGAGGTATGCACTGATTGTGGCGCTTGTGCAGATGTCTGCCCGACAGAATCTATTCATCCGGCATAAGACACGGGTATAAAAAACAAAAAAAGTCGAACAGTATCTGTTCGGCTTTTTCTGTTTCATACGGGCTCAACAACGGAACGGGTACATCAATTTACGGAACAAATCCCACGGGTATATTGATCGCGCGGCTTCCCGATTCGTTGATGATTCTCAGTACCCCAAAAACGGTGCCGTCATAACCTGATTCCACTTCAATGGCTTTCTCAAGTTTATAGTTTACCTCTATATTTCCCTGTTTATCGGCTTTCACGTAATAGGATTTTAGCTCCATCGCTTTCGGGAAAACAATAATCTTGTAATTTCCGGTGGCTAAACCGGAATTGGGTATTTGCGCAGTTGCAAAGTTTCCGCCTGTTTTTCGTACTTCCATTACACCGAAATAGGTTGTCTCCGTCGGAACAGGGTTTACTGAATTCACATAATGATCGGTGCATGAAATGAAGAGTGAAAGTAAGGAGAAAATTATCAAGAATTTATATAATGACTTCATGAGCAGGCTGTATTAAAAGTTTGACGACAGGGACAGATTGAGTTTCAGGCTGGACAAATTGGGTTGCACATTCTCCGGAAGCTTGGTTTTATTTTCACTCAGGTTTATGTTTACCTCTTTTATTTTCGCATAGAAATAGCCGGTGCTTAACCCCACGGAAATATTCCGGGTAAGAAAATAATCGACGCCCAAATCTATTTGAAATCCTCCGTTTGAACCCGAAAACATGGCTGATTCATTGTCCACAGTTCCTGAGCTTTCCAGATAGGCATATCCTACCGATAAGGCTCCCGAGCCCAGAAATTTTCGGGTCGGTTCCAGCCATAGGGCATACATCAGAGAGGGGGCTATAAACATGATCTTGTTTTCTTCCGATACATTTACCACGCCATAATGTGCATCTCCCGCATCGAACAAAAGGTCGGTTTCGGAAACATCGGTTTTCATGTACCTGTATTTGGCACCAAATCCCAGTCCGTTTTTAAGGAGGTAATGCACATTTCCTTCGGCATTCAGGCCCCATTGCAAATCTCTGTTGTACTTTTTAAAAGTATCGTTGTTGATAAACATCTCAGAACCGGCATCATTCGGATCGGTTGCCGTAAAGTAGCTGTAGCCACCCGTAAGATTTAACCGGAAATTAGGAAGTTCCTGTGCCTTTGTCGATAGCGTAGTAATCAGCAGGCATGCACAAATTAAGATTTGTTTCATATTATATCAGAATTGTTACGAAGAGCATTTTTTTTGATATTCAATAAATGTATTTCACGAATTAAACTGTAGCCGCAAAGTTATTATTTTTATCCGGTTTTCTCCTAACTATTGCTAGAAAGTGATATACAAAAAAAACACCCCTGAAGAGGGGTGCTTTTATGATCAATATTCCGATTGCGGAATCTCATTCATTATGCATTGTTTACCGATGCCATGTGGGCTACCAGGTCGAGTACCTTGTTGGAATAACCCCATTCGTTGTCATACCAGCTAATTACCTTCACGAAGGTGGGGCTAAGTTGGATACCAGCCTTTTCGTCGAAGATGGAAGTGCGTGCATCGCCGATGAAATCGCTCGATACCACATCTTCGTTGGTATATCCGAGGATACCCTTCAGCTCGCCTTCGGAAGCTTCCTTCATGGCGGCACAGATTTCTGCGTAGGTGGTCTCTTTGGCCAGACGTACAGTGAGGTCAACCACCGATACGTTCAGCGTAGGTACGCGCATCGACATGCCGGTGAGCTTGCCGTTGAGTTCGGGAATTACTTTACCTACAGCCTTGGCAGCTCCGGTAGAGGAGGGGATGATGTTCGCAGAAGCTGCGCGTCCGCCTCTCCAGTCCTTTGCAGAGGGACCGTCAACGGTCTTCTGTGTGGCAGTGGTAGAGTGTACTGTGGTCATCAAACCTTCGAGTACGCCGAATTTGTCGTTCAGAACTTTTGTTACGGGTGCCAGACAGTTGGTGGTACAGGAAGCGTTGGAAACGAATTGTTCGCCTTTGGTGTATGTATTTTCGTTTACACCCATCACGTACATGCGGGTGTCGTCTTTTGAAGGAGCTGACATCACCACATATTTTGCTCCTGCATCAATGTGCGCCTGAGCTTTGTCTTTTGAAAGGAACAAACCGGTAGATTCAACCACATATTCTGCACCAATTGCATCCCATTTCAGGTCGGCCGGGTTTCTTTCTGCACTGACACGAATGGTATTTCCATTTACCACCAGGTTGCCGTCTTTCACATCAACTGAACCTTTGAACTGGCCATGGATAGTGTCATATTTTAACATATAAGCGATGTAGTCTACATCGAGCAAGTCATTGATACCCACTACCTGGATATCGTTTCTGTTTTGTGCTGCGCGGAAAACCAGGCGTCCGATGCGGCCAAATCCGTTAATACCTACTTTAATCATACCTTAATTGAATTATATTTGTAAAAAGTCATTTATAACCAGTCATTTCGGGACGATGAAGGAGAGCTTTGAACAATCCTAAAAACCATCTTTTTAATCGTCACACAAAAATACAACATCTTTTCTTTTTAACGAAATTATTTGTATCAAAAAACCAAAATTTACTGCGGATGACTGTAAATATGTCAAAACTTAACCATCACACCTATAGCGGGCAGCACCGTGCCGCTGCTGATCTCAATTTGTCTGAGGTTCTGTCTTCCCGCATTGGTAGGGTCATCCATCACCGCTCCGTTAGCATCCCTGTTGGTATAAATAGGTATGTTCTCCGACTGGAAGTTATAGGCATTCTGCACATCGAGGTAGAAGTTAAGCATCAGCTTTTCATAATACACCTCCTTGTCTAACCGGAGATCGAGCTGGTGGGAGTCTTTTAGCCGGAGGGTGTTGTAACGCTCATAATCGATATAGGCGCGGTTTGTCACGCTCCAGGCATCCTTGCTGGTCGATAGCTCCATGTTGATGGGAGAGTAGGGTGCACCGCCCACATAACGCCAGCGCATGGATAGGTTCCAGTTACGGGGCAGGTTATAACTGCCAAGGAGGTTCAGCATATGTCGGGTATCCCAGTTGGAAGGACGGTAAATACCATCCTTGTCGGTGAACTCACTGCGAAAAAGCGTGTATGTGAAGGATGTGGTTAGTCCTTTCATGTCATTCAGTTTTCCCGAAAGTTCCACGCCATAGGCTCTGCCTTTGCCGGTGGAAATAATCTCTTCGTCGCCAATCTGTCCATAATCGGTTCCCTTGCCGGCAATGCTCATGCCGTCGGTCACCGACAGCGGGTAATTGTCGTACAGTTTGTAAAAACCTTCCATATTGAACCGCATCTTCATGGTGGGTTCGTAAGCTACCCCACCGATTACCTGGTTGGAGATGATGTGTTTCAACTTCTCGTTCCTGTTCACGAAGTGGCCCGATTCATCCTTGTAACCCATAGTCGTGTAGGCCGGTCGCATGGCATAGCGACCCACATTTCCGTTCAGATCCCATTTGCCGGTCAGCCGGTATGATAGCGAGAGCCGCGGTGAGAACTGATTCAGCGGATTCTTCATGTTGCTGTTGAAATTGTTGCCGATGGTGTTCAGGCCGAGGGAAAGGGCAAGACGGTTGTCCAGGTAGGTATCCGATGCCTGGATAAATGCCTGGTAAGACCAGAGATCCAACTCGGTGTTGTAGATCAGATCGTTCAGCGTGCCATTGCGGTAGATCTTGCGGTTTGTTTCGTTGATGTAGTGGGAATAATTTATACCGGCACCCAGTAGGATTTTTACCGGAAGATCGGGGTAGCTTCTTTCAAACCGCAGTTTATTTTCTGCTTCATCGGAACGGTAGTCCGATATTCTGGGTTGCGATTCATCGTTGCCGGGATATTTGAAGTTGCCGTTTCTCAACATGTTCCTGCTCAGTACCCAGGTGTCGAAATAGTTGCTGCTGAAATGTTTGTAAACCATGCCCACGGTATAATTCCACTGCTGATAAACCGGTAGGTAATCGAGCAGGTAACGCTGTGATTCGGTACCATCTTCCTGTAGATCGGTATTGAGTTTCATGTTGTCGATAGCGCCGAGACCAATAATCGAGATCTCGTTTTTGGAGTCTATCTGATATTTGTATTTTACCTGAAAGTCGTTGTAGGTAGGCAGAAAAGGGAGTCCGATAAACTTAAAGAGCAATTGAAGATAGGATTGACGGGCCGATACAATGAAACTGGATTTCTCTCCTATTGGACCATCCATGGTAAAGGCCGCATCTGAGGCTCCGATGCCTACCTGGGTACGAATGCGGTCGCGGCTACCATCTTTCTGGCGGATATCCATCACCGAGCTGAGCGTGTTGGGGCGATTGGCCGGAAATGCTCCGCTGTAGAAGTTCACCTCCCGCACAAAATCGGGGTTGATGATACCCACCACGCCACCTGAAGAGCCCTGGGTGGCAAAGTGATTGATGATGGGAATCTCAATGCCGTCGAGATAAAACACATTCTCCGAAGGTCCCCCTCCGCGCACGATCAGGTCGTTGCGGTTGGGATCTGTAGCCCCCACGCCGGGCAAGGTTTGTATTGCTTTGGAGACATCTCGGTTAACGCCTGCCGCTTTTTCAATATCGCTTACTCCCACAGTCAGGTATGAAACCGGACTCTCAATCTTCTTGAGATTTGTGGTGGGACGTATCACCACTTCGTCAATCAGGGTAGATGATTCCTGCACGGCAATATCCAGAAAAGTGGTTTGATTTCCCTGTATATGTATTTCAGCAGAGAGGGCAGTTTCGTATCCCACGTAACTTACCATCAACCTGACAAAAGCCGGATTGGCCTCAATCACATAGCTGCCATCCAGACTGGTAGTGGTGCCTATTGTTGTGCCTTGTATCTGTACCGTGGCGAACTCAAGCGGTTCGTTTGTCCTGGCATTGTAGACGCGTCCTTTGACCATCCCGGTTTGCGCAAAGGTAGTCAGGCTCACCAACAGAAAAAAAGCGATGCTAAAGTGTTTAATCATAAAATGCATAAATGATAGTCGTGATCTTTACAGTGTTAAATTATAACAAATAAAGGTCGTTTATGTTCTTCTGTCAACGGCATTACGTAATTTCGTTACCGACATCGAAGATACAGCAAAAACCCCCAAGGCTGTGCATGCCGAGGGGGATTACCAAAATCCATATTACCTTTTCAATTACAGGATATCTCTCAACGCCCTGATTTCATCGTGAGAAACCTCTATCCCATCGAAGTGACTGATCAGGATATCTCTTTGAGCCGGTGTGAGATCATCGGACTCCAATGCCGATCTGTAAGCCGCGAGGGCAGCATCTTCTCCATTCTCGCAGTTGTCGAGAATGGTTTTCCGGTCAGCACCGGAAAAAAATGCTTTCACGTCCATCCATGTGCGATATATTTTACCGCTTGCCATGGTGCCTTCAGCTATCTCTTCACCCAAGATGGCCACTTCTCTAGCCAGCTCGCTGTGAAAAGCCAGGCTTTGCTCAATCCGCTCCTGAAAAAGGGTCCTCAGATCGAAATCTTCCGGCTTTAACTCTTCTATGGCTTTTCGATAGCCTTCCACTCTGTCGTTGTTTATTTTGACCAGATCGTTCAAAACTTCTGCTTGTCTTTCTACATTCATCATATTGCTTTTTTTTAGTGTTTATAAACTGTGTTCAGGAGAGACCGTACTACTCCTTCTTTGCCTCTTCGTTGACCGATTCCACCGCCAGTTCCGTGAGGGTCACATCTGTCTTCTTTTCTTCATCGAGCGTCAGATCAAGAAGCTCTGCCACATCATCCATACCCAATGTCCTGGCCAACTCTGCCAGGCTGCCGTATGAGGTGATTTCATAATGTTCCACTTTCTGATTTGCAATGATGATGGCCGCATCACGTACCATCGTGTCGGTTTCGGTGTCCTCAAGAACAGTTTCTCCATCTTTGATGATTCCGAGGATGCCTTCGCATTTCTTTTTGGAAGGTTTCTCACCCACCAACGAAAATACCTCTTCAAGACGTTTGATCTGCTCCTCAGTTTCGGAGTGATGCTGGCCGATGCTATCCTTTAAGGCCATTGAGGTGGCAGCCCCTTCCATTTTTTTGAGGGCCTTTAACGCTTCATGTTCGGCAAAATAGATGTCTTTGAGTTCTTCCAGGAAAAAATCCTTTAGTTTTCCTGCATTCTTTTCATTGAAACGGGACTGTTTTTGTTTATTTGAATTTCTTTTCCCGTTAGAGTTTCCGTTACTTTGTTTTTCATTACCGGAATTCCCATGACTTTGACTTCTCGTCGTTTGTTTTTTCGAGTCCATGTTGATAATTTTTAGATTCATAGAACCTGGGATATAGTTCGCGCGCACTTTCCAGGTTTCATTTTTATTTAATGCCTCTGAATTATTCAGATAGCATATGATTAACTCGTCACGATATTGAATTGTTCTTTGCTTATAGAATGAAGTACAATACCTTATGGTAAATTAACAACGGTAAAATATTTTGTCTTTCTTGTTTAATGCCCCTTTCACAGAAGATTACTGTAATCCGCTTCGTTCAGAATGCAACATTTGGCGGCCTCTTCATTAACAAAATAATATATCGAGTAGATATTGTTAATATAATAGTTTGATTGTCAATAACTATCTATAAGTTTAAATCGGGAATGGTGACAATTCCTCAAATTTTACTATCTTTGTGCTCCATTTGCAGTGTTAAGTGATGAATGGATTGATTAATAGATGTTTAAGGTTTAAAATAAGTTTGGTATTTAATAACAGTTTGACAATATATGGCCGACGATAAAAAGATTATTTTTTCCATGGTGGGCGTTAGCAAAACGTTTCCTCCCCACAAACAGGTACTGAAAGATATATACCTTTCCTTTTTCTATGGCGCCAAGATCGGTATCATCGGTCTCAATGGATCGGGAAAATCTACCCTGCTGAAGATTATTGCCGGGATAGAGAAAGAGTATCAGGGTGAGGTGGTGTCAGACAAAAGCTTCTCGGTGGGTTACCTGGAACAGGATCCAAAGCTCGATCCCGACAAGACTGTCATTGATATTGTGCGTGAAGGGGTTCAGCCCGTTATGGATCTGTTGGCGGAATACGAAGATATAAACCTCAAATTCGGGTTACCTGAATATTACGAAGACGAGGACAAGATGAACGGACTCTTTGCCCGTCAGGCCGAGCTACAGGACAAGTTGGATGCCGTAGATGCATGGAATATCGATAACAGGCTTGACCGGGCCATGGACGCCCTGCGCTGTCCGCCGGAAGAACAACCCGTGAGAGAACTCTCAGGAGGAGAGCGTCGCCGTGTGGCCCTCTGCCGGTTGCTGCTGCAGGAGCCCGATGTGCTGCTGCTTGATGAGCCGACCAACCACCTCGATGCTGAATCGATCGACTGGCTGGAGCAGCATCTACAGCAATATCAGGGAACGGTGATCTGTATCACGCACGACCGTTACTTCCTTGATCATGTAGCAGGGTGGATACTGGAACTCGATCGTGGCGAAGGAATACCCTGGAAAGGAAATTATACTTCCTGGCTGGAGCAGAAGACAAAGCGCATGGAGCAGGAAGAGAAACAGGTCAGCAAGCGCCGTAAGACGCTGGAGCGGGAGCTGGAGTGGATCAACCTGGCACCCAAGGCACGTCATGCCAAAGGAAAAGCCCGTCTGAACTCCTACGAACAACTGCTGAACCAGGATCAGAAAGAACGTGAGGAGAAGCTGGAGCTTTTTATCCCCAACGGTCCCCGTCTTGGAAATAAGGTGATTGAGGCAATCGGCGTGAAGAAAGGTTTTGGCGATAAGCTGCTGTTCGATAATCTCAACTTTATGTTACCTCCCAATGGTATT
The DNA here is from genome assembly GCA_001768325.1 of Bacteroidetes bacterium GWC2_46_850. Classification (GTDB taxonomy): domain Bacteria; phylum Bacteroidota; class Bacteroidia; order Bacteroidales; family Dysgonomonadaceae; genus Proteiniphilum. Next base: position 27,809 of record MENQ01000014.1, read on the forward strand.
GTGGGGGTTATCGGACCGAATGGCGCCGGAAAAACCACCCTCTTCCGCCTGATTCAGGGCATGGAGACTGCCGATGCGGGTAAGTTTGAGGTAGGTGAAACTGTCGTGGCTGCCTATGTGGATCAGTCGCACGAAGCCATCGACCCGGAAAAAACGGTCTACCAGGTGGTCTCGGGTGGTTTGGAGTTTGTGCGGGTAGGCGGAAAAGAGGTCAACGCCCGTGCTTACCTTTCCCGTTTCAATTTTTCGGGAGCCGATCAGGAGAAACTGTGCGGCGTGCTGTCGGGTGGGGAACGTAACCGCCTTCATCTGGCCCTGACACTCAAAGCAGGCGCCAACGTGCTGCTGCTCGATGAGCCGACGAACGACATTGACGTGAACACGCTTCGTGCCCTGGAGGAAGGTCTGGAAAATTTTGCCGGCTGTGCCGTGGTGATCTCACACGATCGCTGGTTCCTTGACCGTATCTGTACGCACATTCTTGCTTTTGAAGGAAATTCAGAGGTCTTTTACTTTGAGGGCTCCTACAGCGAGTATGAGGAGAACAAGAAGATGCGCCTTGGAAACGTTGAACCCAAACGGGTAAGGTACAGGAAACTGTAGTTTAATGAGCCGATATGCCAATGTGCTGATGTGGCAAGGCTATGTGAATTGTGCTGAAAGCGCCCATATAACGATATCGCGAATACAAATTATCAGATTATGAGAAAATTTGTATTATTTGTTCTGACTGTTGTCTTTGGTCCCGCTCTTTTCAGTCAAAACATCCTCTACCAGGGTAAGGTAATTGATGCAGTATATCGCACGCCGGTTGCCTATGCCGCTGTGTATATACAAGGCACCTCCTATGGAACGGTGGCCGACAATGTGGGGGAGTTCTCTTTCACAGTGCCGGACTCATTGCAACATATCCAGCTGGTAATTATGCGGCAGGATTTCAAAATAAGCTACCTTTCACTTGATCCACAAAGTCGAACCGACCTGTTGATAGCCTTACGACCCGACGATCTTGAGGCGAGCACACTGGCGCTGCTGGATAGCCTGGCTGGTAAAAAAAATAACCTGGCACTGCTTCTGGACAAAGCAACCCGGCTTGTGACCAACGACTGGATACCCTTAGGTAATCCTGAGGTAAATAAGTTTGATTTTGGACGCATTCAAACCTTTCCCACCTACAATCCCATCGAAGGGGTACGCCTGAGAGCAGGTATTGCCTCTAACTCCAGGTTGAACCCCCACTTTTTTCTAAAAGGATATGTTGCTTACGGTTTTAAAGATCAACAACTCAAATACAGGGGTGAGGCCGCATATACTTTCAACCCGAAAGCGTATCACGAGGAGGAATTTCCCAAAAACAACCTCAGCTTTGTCTATGAGAACGACCTTTATTCTCCTGGCGAGATGCATCCCCGGTCTCCTAACAACTTGCTGCTTGTCACCTATCGGCGGTCGGAGCACGCGGCAACCTATCGCAACTTTGGAGAGATAAACTACGAAAGAGAGGGTAGAAACGGGCTTGCCCAGACGCTATGGATAAGAAGATCACGCATGATGCCGGAAGGTGCATTGCGTTTTCAGCGCCGGTCGGGTGATCTTATATTGGATGATCACGCCCTTCATACAACCGAAGTAGGATTACAACTACGCTATTCAGTGAGAGAAGCCTACATTCAACAGAAACGCAAGCGGAAATCCCTTGAAATGACCACTCCCGTTTTCTTTTTGTCTCACACAGCTGGTGTTGCAGAAGTACTGGGATCAGAATGTAGATACCACCGTACAGAATTCTCTGCACAAAAACGTACGTTGTTGGGCACCATCGGGCGATTGGATGTGGTGGGAGAAGCCATGAAGATATGGAACGCTGTTCCGTTTCCCTTGCTTGTATATCCCAACCAACGTCATCGTCATCACATCGAAAACAATGCTTTTTTCCTGAATCGTGCGCTGGAGTTTATGGCCGATGAGCAGGTAACGTTGCGGACAACTTTTGTGGGTGATGATCTGTTGCTTTCGAAATTATCGCTGCTCACCCGTCTGCAGGTAAGGGAACTCATTTCCCTGCGGGCATCTTATGGCAGGTTGAGTGAGAAGAACGATCCCGCTCTGTCGGGAAACCTTTACGATTTCCCCGCAACTTCCTACAAGTACGGACCTACACCCTATGTGGAAGGATCCGTAGGATTTACCAACATCCTGGGACTCCTGCGTGTGGAGTATGTGCACCGTTTCACCTACCGCGATCATCCCGATGCGCTGCTTGGAAGGATCAGGGTAGATGTAACATTGTAATGGGAAAGTAAGCGGATACATAAACCGTACGAGCAATAGCAGACAATATGAACAACCGGATAAATATACGCAAAGAGCAGATTAAGCATGTTTGGATCAACCTTTTCTGGAAGAATCCCAATCGCCTCTGGGCACTCAAAGTGGCTGCATCCATCGCCTTCCTGTTGATACCGGCAGAACTGCTTTTTCATGACTCTTTCATCGGTACCACGATGGCGCTCGGTGTGGTTGCAATGGCGCTCGGTGAGACCGATGTACACCCCCGGGGACGGATGAAATCGGCCGGATTATCGCTCATCCTCTTTTTTATTACCAGCAGCCTGGTTGGATTGTTGTATCCTTTTCCTACTTTCTTTTTCCTGCTTATTTTCGTCTCTGCCTTCTCGCTCACGCTGACAGGTGGCGTGAATGCTCGGATGCAAGGAGTTACTTTCGGAACCCTGCTTATCTTTGTATATACCATGCTGGGCACCGGTAATGCTGAAAGATGGTTTTATCAGCCGCTGCTCTATACCATCGGGGCATTCGCATACTCCGCCGTCTCCATCCTATTGTTGCGTTACAGACCATACAGGTTGCTCAAAGAACAGCTGGCGCGGGGATTCCGCTACCTGGCAGAGTACATCGAGCTGAAAGCAAATCTTTTCCCCAGCGATCCGCAGGTGCAGACGCTCATCAGAACCCAGCTGGCTCAAAAAAATATCGAACTGGCCCAACAGATCGAGGCCTGTAAAAATCATCTTTACAGCTATTCGGCGGAGAGCAGTGAGGAAGCTCGTCCCACGGTGAACCTCTATTACCAGAAATGGTTTCTGCTACAGGAGATGCAGGAACGTGCCATATCCAGTCACGAACAGTACGATCTGCTGAGCAGGGAAGTGGGCAACAGGGAGTTGCTGGAAGGTTTTGGACAGCTGATGCGGGAACTGGGAAGGGCAATGCATCACTTTGGCGAAGCGCTGCTTACTGACCAGCCTTATAAACATCCGCTGTCATTGGAGTGGACGCTCTCTGCACTGCAACAAATGCTGGAAGGAGAGCTGGGAGAGCCTCATCACCGCACGCTGTCGTTGCTGATGAAAAACCTGACAGGTCTTGAAAAAAACCTCCGCGAACAGGAGGTACTCAGTGCACAGATTGACGTGACTGTATTTAACTCCCGTAAAACGGAGAACATGCGACTCTCATCCCTGCTCAACCCGGCACATTCCCGCTTTAAATTTGCCGTGCGGCTTACTCTGAGCTGGTTATTGGGATACGGCATCATGCAGCTTTTTCATTTCGAAAAGGGAGCCTGGATCCTGCTCACTTCGCTTATCGTCTTCCAGCAAACCTACAGTGCCACACGGATGCGCCTGCTTCACCGTGTTTTCGGTACGTTGATCGGAGTGCTTCTGGGAGTGACACTTGCCCATCTGCTGCCCACCCTTGCGGGACAGTTGTTGCTCCTGATGAGTTCCATCTACCTTTTTTTCTACTGGTTAAAGAAGAATTACGTGGTTGCCGCCATATTTATCACCACCTACGTGCTGGCTTCATTCAACCTGCTTTCTGAACAAGGTATCGCAGTGATGTTTCCCCGGATTATTGACACACTGATAGGCGGTACCATCGCATACCTGGTGGTGCGTTTTGTGTGGCCCGACTGGCAATATAAACAGCTGCCGGGACTGCTGCAGCATGCGATGGTTAAAAATAAACGCTACTTCGAGAGCATCTATGAGGGCACGGTAACGGAAGAAGAGTACCTTCACAACCGGCGCACCGCTTACAATGCCGACAATGCGCTGACTTCCGCCTGGAAAGGAATGCGTCTTGAACCAAAAAACAGACGCCAGTATGAAGAGAGTGCTTTCACCCTGACCAACCTCAACCATGCCTTGCTCTCCTATATCTCTGCCTTCGGAGTGCATAAACATGCCGACAGCCTCACACCGGAGGAGAGCGCGTTTTGCCGCGATATCAGTACTGTACTTGCCTATGTGATAGGGTTGCTTTCAGGCATGGCCGATAAATCACAACTCGAATCCCTTATTCGTAAGGCCAACTACTGGGAAGAGAGTCTTGAGGAACTGCAGAAAGATCCCATCAACACCCGGGCAGGGCTCATCTACAACATTGCCCACGTCTCCCGTGAGCTACTTATTGAAACTCCGGCTGCCATGTTGGGGATTTAAACAAAAATGAGGGAGCGTTTCACGGTAAATCTGTGAAACGTTTTTTTGTATTATCTTTGTATCTTATTTGCTTCGTGATGTTCGGCTTGCGATGACCGTGAGTTACACGACTTGCTGGTCTGTGGCACTTCGCTTTCTGTGTTTACGAAGCAATTTTACAACAATTGAAATTGAACTGAATGATTACAATACTGGGAATTGAATCTTCCTGCGACGATACATCGGCCGCGGTGATCCGCGATGGGGTGATCCTCTCCAACGTGATTGCCGGACAGGCTGTGCATGAGCGGTACGGTGGTGTGGTGCCCGAGCTGGCATCGCGTGCACACCAGCAAAATATCATTCCCGTGGTGCATGATGCCCTGAAGCAGGCAGAAATTACCAGGGACGCTATCTCAGCTGTAGCTTTTACCCGCGGACCCGGCCTGCTGGGATCACTGCTTGTGGGCACTTCATTTGCGAAAGGATTTTCCTCGGCGCTCAACATACCCCTGGTAGAGGTAAACCACCTGCAGGCACATGTGCTGGCTCATTTTATCAAGGAAGATGAGCAGGATCAGAATCAACCCGACTTTCCTTTCCTCTGTCTGCTGGTCTCGGGTGGCAACTCTCAGATTATCCTGGTGAAGTCGTTCGACGAGATGGAGATCATCGGGAAAACCATTGACGACGCTGCCGGGGAGGCTTTCGACAAGTGTGCCAAGGTGATGGGTCTGGGCTATCCCGGGGGACCGGTTGTGGACAGGCTGGCAAAACTGGGTGATCCGTTAAGATTCACCTTCAGCAAGCCACGCATAGAGGGGTACGACTACAGTTTCAGCGGACTGAAGACATCGTTCCTCTATTTTCTGCGGGATGAACTGAAGAAAGATCCCGACTTCATCGAAACGAACAAGAAAGATCTCTGCGCATCCCTGCAGAAGACCATCGTGGATATCCTGATGGATAAGCTTTATCAGGCATCAGTCGATTTAAAAATAAAAGAGGTGGCCGTTGCCGGCGGCGTATCGGCCAACTCCGGTTTGAGAAATGCTTTTGAAGCGTACAGCCGCAATAACGGATGGAAGATACACATTCCCAAGTTTGCCTATACCACCGACAATGCGGCCATGGTGGCCATCACTGGATATTACAAATACCTGAACGGAGAGTTTGCCGCACCCGATGTGGCCCCCTATGCGCGGGTGTCCATTTAAATAATTTAATTTCTATGTCAGCAACAGAAAATTCCATTGTGGAAGAGAACAAAAAGAGTCTCAATTTTATCGAACAGATTGTCGAAAACGATTTGAGGGAAGGAAAAAACGACGGACGCATCCAAACGCGCTTTCCGCCGGAACCCAACGGATACCTGCACATAGGCCACGCCAAGGCCATCTGCATCGATTTCGGCATTGCACAAAATTATGACGGCATCTGCAACCTCCGTTTCGACGACACCAACCCAGTGAAGGAAGATGTGGAGTACGTTGATTCCATTATGGAAGACATCAAATGGCTGGGTTTCCATTGGGAAAATGTTTATTATGCATCCGACTATTTCCAGCAGCTCTGGGACTTTGCCGTGAAGCTGATAAAAGAAGGCAAGGCCTATGTCGATGAACAGTCGGCCGAAGAGATTGCACGCCAAAAGGGAACACCCACCGAAGCGGGCACACACAGTCCCTTCCGCGATCGTCCCACAGCAGAATCGCTGGCGTTGTTCGAAAAGATGAACAGCGGTGAAGTACCCGAAGGAAAGATGGTGCTGCGTGCCAAAATCGATATGGCTTCATCCAACATGCACTTCCGCGACCCCATCATCTACCGCGTGATTCATATCCCGCACCACCGGACAGGAAACACCTGGAAGGCATATCCCATGTATGACTTTGCCCACGGGCAGTCGGATTACTTCGAAGGTGTCACCCATTCCCTCTGCACGCTGGAGTTTGTGGTGCATCGCCCGCTTTATGACTGGTTCATAGACCAGCTGGCCGACAGCGATTACCGCCCCCACCAGTATGAGTTCAACCGCCTCAGTCTTACCTATACGGTGATGAGCAAACGCAAACTGCTGCAGCTGGTGCAGGAGAATCTGGTCTCCGGATGGGATGATCCCCGTATGCCCACGCTCAGCGGTATGCGCCGTCGTGGCTACACCCCGGAAGCCATCCGCAGCTTTATCGATAAAATAGGATATACCAAATATGATGGCATCAACGATGTGTCGCTGCTGGAACACGCCGTAAGGGAAGATCTCAATGCCACCGCCACGCGTGTTTCGGGTGTGATTGATCCCGTGAAACTGGTGCTCACCAACTATCCCGCAGAGAAGGTGGAGGATATGGAAGCAATCAACAATCCGGAAAATGAGTCGCAGGGCAGTCGTCCTGTGAAGTTCTCCCGGGAGCTCTGGATAGAGCGCGACGATTTCATGGAGGATGCGCCAAAGAAATACTTCCGCCTTACCCCCGGCAGCGAAGTGCGACTCAAGAATGCCTATATCATTCGATGTACCGGCTGCAAAAAAGATGAACAGGGGAATGTTGAAGAGGTTTATGCCGAATATGATCCGCAGACAAAGAGCGGCTTGCCAGAAGCAAACCGCAAGGTAAAGGGAACCATCCACTGGGTATCCGTACCGCACAGTGTGGACGCCGAAGTACGGCTATACGACCGCCTTTTCATGGTGGAAGACCCGGCAGGTGAAAAAGAAAAAGATTTCCGTGAACTGATCAATCCCGACTCGCTTATCGTGAAAAAGGGATGCAAGGTGGAGGCCTTTCTCGAAGATGCAAGGCCCCTCGACCGTTTTCAGTTTCAGCGCATCGGCTACTTCAATGTGGATGCCGATTCCACTGAGGGAAACCTGGTGTTTAACCGCACTGTTGCACTCAAGGATTCCTGGAAGAAGCAGGGCAACAGCTGAGACGCATTGCGGATTTTGTAAGGAATAAATAAAAATTGATTCTGTTTTTTTTGAAATGCGTAGAGAGATAGACGATAACGAACTGGATATCACTTCTCTGGTAGAGAAGTATGAACAGATGCGCGCACGCGGCAAAAAGATCTATTTCGATGCCGATGAGTTCGCATTGCTGGCAGAATATTACAACGCCGGAGGTGACAACGAGGAAGCGGAGGAGCTTATCTCGGAGGGTTTAAAGATGCATCCCGGTAGTCCGGAACTGATGTTGTTGAAAGTGAAGACACTCGTCTTTGCAGAAATGTATGAAGAAGCGCTCGAATACATGAGGCAAATATCGGAGGAAGGCGATGTGGAACTGCCCTTGCTGAAGATCGAGTCGTTGTTGCATACCGACCGGTATGCAGAGGCTGACAGCTTGATCAACCAAACCCTGGAACAGGAGCTTTCGGTGGAGGACCTCTACTATTTTATTACCGAGACGGGGTACCTGCTTAACGACGTGGATAAGTTTGACAGAGCCATTGCCTTTCTCGAAGAGAGCATGAAGATCGATGAGTCGAACGCGGATGCCATCGTCGATCTTGCCTATGCCTATGAGATGAAGGGCAACCTCGATAAGGCGATTGAATACAACAATCTCCTGCTCGACATTGATCCCTATTCTTACGATGGCTGGGTGAACATTGGGAAGTTGTATTCCATGAACGGCGATTACGACAAAGCAATCGATGCCTTCGATTTTGCGCTGACCATCAACGACGGCGACAATGGCTTATTAAAGATGAAAGCCATGGCCCTCTATCTGAATGACAATGCATCGGAAGCCATCGCCATCTTTGAAGAATGTCTGCAGCAGTCGCCCGACGATGAGTCGCTGTACGATTCACTGCTTGAGGCCTATGACGTGATGGAACAGTATGAGGAGATGATGAAGCTCATCGACAAAAAGGAAGCCCTGTTTGGCAGCAGGGGTATCCTCGCCAAACGGGCTTTTGTTTACATCAACATGGGAAAACTTGAGAAAGCCGAAACTTTGTTTGCCCAGATACCCGATCCGGAAAAGGACACACTCGATTATTACATGCTGGAGGGAGAGCTCGCTTTTCAACACGACAACTACATGGAGGCGGAAGTGGCCTACATGAAGGCGGCACTCATCTCGGAGGGCAATGAGGATATCATCGACAGGCTGGCCAACATTAGCGTGGCACAGGAGAAATATGAGCAGGCTGCCGAATACCTGGAAGAGTTGCTCGCTATTGATCCCGACTTCCCCTCTGCCAAATCAAGGCTTGCCTTCATCCGTTTTGAAATTGGTTCAAAGGAACCGTTCGACGAAATCATGGCCCAGTTCTCCGATGAGGAGCTCCGTTCACTGCTGGGCCTGATCATGGGAAATGAAGAAGATGATTTTGCCGGTTTTAGCAGAGAGAAAATACTCATCCGTCTCAATGAAGCACGCGAAAACAGGGTACTTTTCAAGAATATCAAATATTGATTTCCTGAGAACGGGAGATTGTCGTTTCTACCTGATCCGGTAGGTCAGTGATAGGTTTAACATGGGCCACCAGTTGAGTGTGCTTTCCGATACAGGTAGGTCCATTTCGTCGATGAATCCGTTCAGCCAGTCGTTTCCGGCTTCGTTCATGTTGGGACTTGTGAGCGTGTATTTCCCCTGGTACACCATCCCCAGTTCGAATTTGAAGCCAACCCTGTTGCGGGGAATGGTTCTTCCCAGTCCTAAACCCACATAAGGTTTGACACCATTTCCCATGCCGAGTTCTCCAAAGAAAGTCCCATCATCGTTTGGCGTAATAACGATATCTTCATACCGCAACTCAGGATTTTCACCCCACTGTTGCGACAATTCCTGGTAGTCTCTGATCAACCCGTATGTGGATGCCTTGTTATTCCCAAAATAAAAACCGCCCGTTAAACAGAAGATGCCGTTTTTCATGGGATAGTAATCGATCAGAGCTTTGAAATTGGGAAAGGTCACCTCCAGGTCGGTCAATTCAGCCGTAGCTGTTGTCTGGTACCCGCTGTATTCCACGTCTACATCAAATTCCGCTACATCTTTCTGGTTGTAGGTGAAATAATCAAATCCCGCCCTCAATTTAAAATGGGGAGAAAGTGAAGTAGCACCTTGTATACCGGCGCCATACAGACCCGCATTAATACCTACACTCCAGCTATCAAAAGCGCTTTGTTGTGCTTTCCCTGAAACTGCAGTAAGACCAAACGCCACGATTAATACACAAATCTCTCTAATCATAGGATGAATTATGAATGATTGTTATAAAAATGAAAATATCATTCAAATCTAACAATTTTTTATGTAAAATGTTGACGTTTTGTTTAATTTTCTTACCCCTGCAGAGGAATTTAACTCCTAAAAGAAAATTACCTCCCCCGAGTCGATATCATAAAGGCCACCTTTAATCAGGATTGAGCCCTCCTTTTCCAATCGGTTAAGAATGGAACTTTCAGCCCGTATCTGGTTTATCATCAGTTGGACATTGATCGTGCTTACGTTTTTCACGAACGAATAGTTCCGTCCGTTTCTATCCGTTTGTGTCATCTTCTCCTGATCTATCGCCGGCTGTATTTTGCGGAGAAGTCCGGTGAGATGGCCCGACTGCACATGGTTGCAGGCACTGGTGATGGCTCCGCATTTGGTGTGCCCCAGTACCATGATTATTTTTGATTTGGCCATATCGCAGGCATACTCCATGCTGCCGAGAATATCGTCGTTGATGATGTTTCCTGCAATCCGTATGCTGAAAATATCCCCCAGTCCCTGGTCGAATATCAGTTCCGCCGATGTTCTGGAATCGATGCAACTCAGCACCGTTGCAAAAGGATACTGGCCCTCTGAGGAGAGGTTCACCTGTGTGAGCAGGTGCCTGTCCATTTTCAGATTATTCCGGAACCGTTTGTTACCTTCCTTCAGTAGTTCCAGTGCGTCGGCCGGTGTGATTTTATCCTGACTTTCCTTTGTGTGTACCCACATGATAACATGTTTTAATCCTACTCTGGTATGCTTTTAATCCTCGTGCGTGGTGGTCATGAATGCATACTGATAATCCATGGGAATAATATTCAGATAATCATCCACGCTACCGCCATTCAGACAGGTCTCGATGATGCGGCGTCCGGTGGGATGCAGATCCGGAGTGAGATACTTTGGCAGCTCGGCTCTGAAAAAATCATACAGCATGGCGGCACCCGCGTCGTAACCCGATTCCTCGACCAGCGGCTGCTTGTGTACCTGCAGGAAGCGGGAAGGTATCTTGGCCCCTTCGATGGTGAGGTAATTCAGTTCAAAACCCAGCAGTGGGCAGCGTGCATTTTGAAACTGGTCGCTTCGCAGTTTCGCATTTCCCCTGCGGGTAAGGTATTCACGCATCAGCAACTGCGGCTTGAAACCCACTTTCCATACACCGATATATTGGTTCGGCACCAGTGTATAGCGTATGCGTGGCGTATTGATGATCTGTTCGAGTAACAGGTTGGCATGATTGATCATTTTTCCTGTCGCAAATGGCCAGTAGGAACCTACTCCCTCACTGCCCATGCCGCCGCCATCCACGATGCTGGGGTTTGCATGTCCACGGGGCGATACCAGTCGCCACAGCCAGGCAAGGGCCGGGGGCAGGATATGGAACAATCCCAAGATGCCATAGCTGGGGTTTTCTTTGGAACAGGGTGGGGTACGCACACCGAAGCTCCTTACATCCACTGTTACCGGGTTGTTCACGACATTGGGCATGATGTGTCTCGGGACAATCACCCGTGGGTTGGGACATCTTTTGCCCGGACTGTCTTCGGTATGATCCCAGATGAGTGCGGTACTGTCGGGATTGGCCTCGATATTCAGAAAGAGCAATGGTTCTTTGGGTTTGATGGTCAGCTTCTCTAGTAATGGTTCATCGCCGTAATTCGTGATGCCGTCTACCCGTATAAACCAGGCATTCTCTGCATCGAGCACAGTGAGCTTCCCATTATTTTTCTGTAAGGAAGGATGACACAGCGCCATATCGTCGGTCACCGGGTTGAACGAGCAAAATATCGGAAAGTTGATTAACCTTCTTTCCTCGTTGATGGTATTTATTCCGATGAGCACCTGCCCGTTTTCCTCCCGGACAATATTTTGAAGCATCTCGCTCTTGCCGCCTCCGCTTGCTCCTTCGTGCATGAAGGTGGTGATGTTGTCATAGGGACTGACGGCCTGTACGGTGGAGCAGTGTGCGGTAATCCATCCCTCTTTTTCGCCCTTTGTGAGAAGCGCCCCATAAAGGCCCTTCTTTGCACTGGGACCGGGATAGAGATTATAGGAGAAAATCTCATGCAGCACTTCGGAGCGTTTGTGTACCACAATCTGTTTTCCGTTAAAGTGGGTGTGCCTGAAGGTGGGGGCCACGTAGATAGCCGATTCCACCAAAAAACCTTCCGGCAATTCTTCCACCGGAATGATCTGCTGGAGCATGGCCAGCCCCATGGCAAAGAAACCTGCATTCGCCGGAACAATGGCTACACCTCCCACGCCGATATTATCTCCTCCGGCAAAATAAAAAAAGAGTGCCAGATCCTGAGCCTGCAGCCAGGAGATTGTTTCTTGTCGGAGCTCGTCGAAGTCATATCCCATCTTGTCGCTAAATCGCTCCTTGTCTGTCGGCAGGTTATCACCGATCAGCATGGTGTCCGGATCCCGGCGCCGCATGTAAGCTTCGGTGTAGTTTGCCGAGATGCCGTTTTTTACCCTGTGGATCACCGCCTCGGTCACGATGTCATGATTGGGGAGTTCGTATTTTACCTCAAAGCTGTTGCTGTTTTCACCACCCACTGCGGCTATGGCCAGTTGCTCTACGCTGTTGAATACCTTGTACGATTTGCATCCGGACAATATTTCTATTGCATCATTGGGCAAACCGACTTTCCTTTTTTCAAGAATCTGAAATAAATCACTCATTTCTAATAAATTAAATTGATCGATAACCTAAATGTTTTTTATCTGGGACAAAGATAATATATATCACTTAATAAATAAAGTATTACTTAATTTTATTCATCCTTTCTTTAAAAATTTGCCGGCGATTGAACCCAAAGCATTTCACTGATCCCGTCAGCATTGTTTACAGCCTCCCTTGAAGATTTGACATTGAAGTAGATGCTGTCACCCTGTTTCAGCAGGTATGTTTTTTCTTCGATCTGGAATCTGATCTCTCCGGAAAGAACATGACAGAAAACCTGTCCGTGGGTATCAGATAACAGGTTTTCCATGCCGGAAGTTTTGGCAAAACGTACCAGGTATGTGTCCATCTGTTTGTTGGTGTCGTTGTGTGACAACAAATAGATGTTGGTTCCAGACCGGTTCTGGTCAGTCAGTTTCATCTCGTTTCTCAGTACCACGGGGTTGTTGGCTATGGCCTCATTTTCGCCCATCAATTCACCCACCGTGGTGTGCAGGTTTTCCGCGATACTTTTTAATGTGACGATGGAGGGATACGATTTCGACTTCTCAATCTGGGACAGTGCGCTGGGGCTGATGCCTACTTTCCCGGCCAGTTCGTTCAGATTCAGCTTGTGCAGCTCTCTTTTCTTTTTTATTCTTTCTCCAATGCGATTCATATTTGTAATTTTGGACAAAGATAATGATTAATATATTAAGTTATACTTTATGCGAGAGAAAAGGGGTCACAAATCTGTTATAAATCTGCCTGGTCATGCTGTATTAATTCTCGGCAATGCGCTTTACCTCTTCCAATCCTTTGGAAAATCCTTCATCCATGTGCGCTTCATACTGCTCATCCACATCCACGGATACTGTCAGCGTGGTGGAACCATCTGATTCGACGAGTACATATTTTTCATATGCCCCTTCTGCGATACTTTCCTTTTCTATGCCATCCCATATTTCTCCTTGATGCAGAAAAATCACTTCATAAGGTTTTTCGAGCTTGGTGATGGTCGCGACCATGCCGTTACCGTCCGGACCCAGAAAGCGGGTTATACCATCAATTTGCCAATCCGACACGTAATATGATCCTGGCACAAAATGTTTTGTCCATTCCTTGTATGTATCTTCGTTCCACAATGCCTCCCACACTTTTTCAGCGGGAGCCTGTATTTCAGTTGTAAATGTTATTGTCTTCATCTTGTAAAATTATTTGTTTTATTACCTGTCCACATGTGACGACCATGCACATGCTTTAGCAAGTCAAACAACATTCCTTCTGTAAATGTTGGTGATTGTCTGTTTTTCTTGCCATAGGGCAAGAGATTCGCTCTAAAATTTGTTTTAATATAAAATAACAAATTATCACGCAAGGTTTTTCAAATATCCTGTTTTAATGATTGAAACAAAAGATTTGTAACGTTTAAAACCACAAAATTATGAAGATTACCAATTTACTTTTCACAACCGGAATATTACTCGGTATGCTCGTTCTTCCCTCTTGTCTGGACGACGACGATGATGTAAACCGCATGTATCCCAATGCACTTGTCACAGTGAAAGAGGCTGCCGACGAAACTGTGTTTTTTCAGTTGGACGACAATACAACCCTGTTACCCGTGAATATCACGTCACATCCCTTCGATTCAAAAGAGGTGAGGGCGCTTGTAAACTACGACGAAGTGGACGATTCCAGCCTGGGGTATGATCAGGCTGTCAAGGTAAACTGGATCGACAGCATCAGAACAAAGCCAATGGCGCCCAATTTGGGAGCAGAGAATGACGAGGTATACGGCAACGACCCCGTTGAGATTGTTGCCGACTGGGTGACAATTGCCGAAGACGGCTACCTCACACTTCGCTTCAGAACCATGTGGAGTAATCTGGGCATCACGCATTACGTAAATCTTATCCCCACCAACAATCCGGATAATCCCTATGAAGTGGAGTTCAGGCACGATGCCAACGGCGATGTAGATGGCAGGGTAGGTGATGGCCTGGTAGCTTTTAAACTCGATAATCTGCCCGATACAGAAGGAGAGACCGTGAAACTGAAATTAAAATGGAAAGCATTCAATTCCGACAAGTCGGTGGAATTTGATTACCGCACACGGGCTGCAACGACGGCAACGTCTGCTATTGCCGCCGAGAGAAGCGTGATTCCATTGAAATAAATCCGTTTGTAAGAAAACAATGCATCATTTCAGTATCATTAAAATAATTTATTGCTGAATAAAAAGGCAAGGTTGTACATTTGTAATAATTTACAACCTTGCCATCATTCAATCGAATGAATTGATGATGGTATGTGTGCGGACGAGATGGGTAAATGATTGAAGAAGAAAGCAGAGAACGGGAACTCATTCGGCAGATTGTACATGGCAACCGGGTTGCCATGAAGCGGTTTTATGATGATCATTCCGGGTATCTTACCGCGGTCTGTGGCCGTTACATCCCCAATAAAGAAGATGTCAGGGATATTTTGCAGGAAAGCTTTCTAAAAATTTTCAATGCCATACACAAGTTCGAATACAAAGGTTCCGGCTCCTTACGTGCCTGGTCGGCGCGCATCGTGGTAAACGAAGCGTTAAACCACATCAAGGCAAATGAAAAAATGCAGTTTACAGATCTCCCGGATGGAGATTTGCCCAATCCCGACGATGAAAGGGAGCCAGACTTTGAAGATATTCCCACATCGGTCATTATGGAAATGATCCGCATGCTTCCACCCGGATATCGAACGGTTTTCAACCTTTTTATATTCGAGAATAAAAGTCACAAAGAGATTGCTTCGATTCTGCACATCGCGGAAAGCAGTTCAGCTTCCCAGTTGCACAGGGCCAAGGGTTTACTAATGAAGGAGATAGAGTTGTATCGGTTAAAAAAGAAACATGATGAGCGATCAATGGCAAGATAACCTGCGCAACCGGATGGAGCGTCATGAGGAACCTGCACCCGAGGGATTGTGGGAAGGGATCGACCAGCTTATTGCCGGCGGTAGCACAGTCGGGGAAAATCCTTTAAAACCAAATCACTCCATAAGAGGTATTTATATCGGCGTGCTTTCAGCCGTCGCAGCAGTCACCATACTGTTGTTACTTATTTTGCGATACAGCTCTTCGGATAATCAGGAAGATGTCAGATTCACAGAGAAAGATGTCCCTGTCGTCCAGCCGAAAGAGCAACCCGCGGTAGAAATTCCCATGACAGAAATTCCTGTCGCAGAAAGCAGCCCCCAGCATTTTGCCACTCAGAAAGTAAAAAGCAGGCCGGCGTTGCAATCACCACAGCTTTTCCAGGAATCGGATATTCTGACTTCGACAAATCAAAGCCCGGACTTTTCCCACACGGGAGAAGAACAGATCATCGCGGAAGAAAAAATTATTCAGAATCCGGATCGGGATAAAACCAGCGGCGATATATCGGGAAAAGATTCCGACCAGCCTGCTTTGGATCGTAAAGATGGCAACGATCAGTTATTCGCTTCGGTTACCCCGAAGCCTGCCCGCAATCAATCAAAATGGCAAACAAATCTTTCCATGTCGAATCTCCCTTCAGGCTCATCTGAAACCTATTCGGGATACGGTACATTTGCGCAGGCTGAGACTGTAGAGGAACAGTATCATTTTCTGTCCAATTATACGAGGGAGCAAGTTTATACGAATGTAAAACATCATCAACCCATCACATTCGGACTTACCTTGCGATACAATTTAAACGAAAGATGGAGCGTGTCGAGTGGGTTGACCTATTCACTGCTCTCCTCGGAATTATATTCCGGAAAGGGCAATTATTACTACGATGATCGTCAGACGCTGCATTACATCGGCATACCTGCAAACATCGCTTACACATTCTGGCAAAATGATAAAATATCGACCTATATCTCCACGGGCGGTCTAGTGGAAAAGAATGTGGCCGGCAGGTTGACTTCAAACTACTACCTCGACAACCAGCTGGAAATAAGTACAAAGGAGAAAATAAAATCAACAGAATTGCAGTGGTCTGTCAATGCAGCCATGGGATTGGGGTATCAGATCACAAACAACATCGGGCTCTATGCAGAGCCCGGCATTTCCTATTATTTCAAGAACAGCAGCGAGATAGAGACCATTTACAAGGATAACCCGCTCCATTTTAACCTGCGACTGGGACTGCGTTTCACTTTTAACGACTGATGGCCTTCTCTTGAACCTCCGACGTCTTTGAGGAATAACGCACCATCTTGAAGATGCCGTTCAGCTCCTTGTCGGTTAAATGACGCCATTTCCCCACCGGCATATCCAGATTGATATTCATGATGCGGTATCTTACCAACTTTACCACTTCGTTGCCCAGATATTCGCACATCCGTCTGATCTGCCTGTTGAGCCCCTGGGTAAGGATGATTTTGAAGGTAAACTGATCGATCTGTTCCACAAAGCATTTTTTGGTTACCACGCCCAGGACAGGTACTCCGTTGCCCATTTTCTGGATAAAGGTTTTTGTGATCGGATGCTTTACCGTGACAAGATACTCCTTCTCGTGATTGTTTCCTGCGCGTAGAATCTTGTTCACGATATCCCCGTCGCTGGTCAGCAGAATCAAGCCCTGGCTATCTTTGTCGAGCCTGCCGATGGGAAAGATACGTTCAGGAAATTTGACAAAATCAACAATATTGTTCTTCTCCCTGCGGGTATCGGTCGTGCAGACAATTCCTCTGGGTTTATTCAGTGCGATGTAGGCATGTTTCTTTTTCATGCCTCCGCCTTCCTCCTCAATGCCCCTTTTACCCACGACAAGCTTTCCGTTGAGACGTATCTCATCGTTGTAGGAAACCTTGCTTCCCATCTCCGCCACAACCCCGTTGATGGTCACCCGACGCTGTTCAATAAACTTGTCGGCCTCTCTGCGCGAGCAGTGCCCTATTTCGCTAAAATATTTATTTATACGGACTAAATCCTTATCTTGCATACAATGAAAAAGTTACCTCTGAATAAAACCCCAATGCTGAATGGAGCGTTGAATAATTGCACAAAAATACCAGATTATTAGCTCAATCTCAACTATCAGATTTTAATTTACGATAAATTACCATAACCTTTCCGGCTGTTTATGTATGAGAAAACCCCGATTTGTAAAACCTGAGCTCATGGCGCAACTGATCCAATTCCGACTGGAGCGATTTCACCCGTTCGAGCATATGCCGCAATGCATCGATTCCCTGCACGTTGATGTCCATCTCGTAATGCCAACGGATAAACTGTTCCAGATCTGAGAGGTCATCATATTCTATGAAGCGCTCCTCTTCCTGATCTACCACATGAATCAAACCCACTTCGTGCAATGATTCAATGAATGATGCCTCCACCTCATAAATCCTCAGGCACTCGCTGTATAACAATCTATTTCCGCTCATGGCTTTCTTAATTTTGATAGTTCGCTAAACAACTCTTTTTCCTTGTCGGAGAGATGTTCGGGCAACTGCACCTTCAGTGTGACATAGAGATCGCCGAAGGCTCCCTCTTTCTTGTATACCGGGAACCCTTTACCCTTCAGCCGTAGCTTTGAGCCCGGCTGCGTGCCCGCTTTAATGGTCATCTTCACCTGTCCGTCGAGCGTATCGATCATCACCGTTCCGCCCAGCACGGCCGTATAAAGATTGATGGCAGCTTCGGTATGTAAATCGTTCCCAAGTCTTTTAAAGTGAGGGTCTTCTTCAATGATAAAGGTGATGTAGAGATCGCCGCTGGGACTCCCTTCCGCACCTGGTTGTCCATAGCCGGCAAGCTTTATCTTCTGCCCGTCGGCCACCCCCGCGGGGATTGTGATTCGCACGTTTTTATCATGCACCGACAAGGTCTGCTGATGTGTTTGTGTGGCTTGTCGCAACGTCAGGTGTAATTCAGCCTGATAATCGGCTCCCTTAAACCGGTAACGCCTGCCGGTACTGCCTGATCTTTGACTAAACCCGCTGCCAAACATGGAATGGAAGAAATCTGAAAAGTCATCATCCGAAAAATCCCCTTGGGTATAAAAAGTCTGTCCGTCGCCGCTGCCCCACTGCTGCCGACCTCTTTGTTGCTGATGCTGTTGTTGAGCTTTCTCATACTCCTCTCCATGTTTCCAGTTTTCGCCGTACTTATCATACCTGGCACGCTTCTCGGGATCACTCAGCACTTCATTCGCTTCATTCAGTTCCTGGAACTTCCTGTGCGCCTCCTTGTCATTGGGGTTCAGGTCGGGGTGCAACTTACGCGCCAGCTTGCGGTATGCCTTCTTGATATCTTCGGCGGTAGCATTCCGGTCCACCCCCAGTATTTTGTAATAGTTAATGTATGGCATTTTCTCAATGCGATTCATGCTAGTTCGACAAATTTTCCAGTGGACTCACAGCAGGTCCGTTCAGCACCCTGCCATCTTTCCCAAAGCGGGATCCGTGGCAAGGGCAGTCCCATGATTTTTCTTCCTCGTTCCACTTGACAGTACAATAGAGGTGGGTGCAGTCACTTTTCAGCATGTGACTCCGCCCTTGTTCATCCTTGTAAACGGCCAGTTTGTTTCCTTCGTAGCTCACCACCTTGCCTTGGCCATTCGCCAGTTGGGCTAGACCCACAATCTTTTCCGCGGCAAACTTGTCCACAACAAAATGTTTGATTACGTTGCCCGTTTCCTTGATGATGTTGCCCAATTCGGCGACGGGTTTTACCCGCGCTGGCAAAAAAAGATTCTCATAGATGCTGCTACCCGTTGAGATGATGTCGCTGAGCACTTTGGCAGCAAGGGTGCCCAAGATCATTCCATCGCCATTGTATCCGGTGGCGCAATATACATGATCGGGGCTGCCGGGCAATTGACCGATGTAGGGGAGTCCGTCGGCAGATTCATAAAACTGGGAGGACCATTTATAACTGACTTCTTCTATATCGAAATGCTGACGCAGATAATTTCCGAGTCTTTCAAAACTTTCAGAGGTATGATCTACATCTCCAGTCTTATGATCTTCCCCCCCTGCGATGATGAATTGTTCCCCGTCGAGGGTATGAGAACGGTAATAGTGATATGGCTTGGACAGATCATAACCCAATGCCTCCGGATAGTTGCCGTTCTTAAGCTTGCATGCCATGACATAACTGCGATAGGGTGCATTTCTGAAGTGCATGATATTTCTGCCAGGCGGGATATGGGTAGCATAAATAAGATGATCGCTGATGAGGTTCCCCATTGTCGTATTGGAAACCAGTCTGTTGTCCATCTCTTCTACCGAGCTGACACGACAGTTTTCAACATACGTGCCCCCGGAATTTATGAATTCCTTTAACAGGATTCTAAGATATTTCAGCGGATGAAATTGTGCCTGGTTGGGTATCTCCACCACCCGAACTGCAGGTATACCAAAAGGGTTTACCCCTGTTTCAAGTGTGTCGATACCCACTTTCTGATTTCCCTCCATGATCTGTTGCAGTTCCTGGTCCTGATCATCATCCAATGAAAAGAGATATCCGTTTCGGATTGAATAATCACAATAAATCTGATACAAGTTGATTTGATCCTTGATGATGTGATGTGCTTCGTTGGCGCCCTGAGCAAGCAGCTTGGCGGCGTCGAGTCCGAAATCACGGATCACCTGATAGTAAGGGATATCGAAAAAGTTATTCAAATGGGCAGTCGTGCCTCCCGACGTACCGAAACCCATGTTGGAGGCTTCCACCAGGATGCACTTCACTCCTTTTTTCTGAAGCAGCAACGCGCTTGTTATACCTGTAATTCCGGCACCAACCACCATTACGTTGAACCTTTCACCGGAGACGAACGGTTTTTCTCCGTAATGTTTTACTTCCGATTGCCAGATACTTTCTAACTGTCCATCTCTTTCCATAGCATGATCGCTTACGTGTTTCAGGCAACATTACCTGGTACCTGTAAAACCGCGGTAACAGGTTTTTTGTTCAAAAAATTGCATGCAATGAAAATTCAAAATTTTGTTTTTTATGCCTGTTCTCATGAGAAAGAAATGATCCTCCTCAGGGGGCTGACCAGGTCGCTCGATGAAACAGAAAAAGAGGACAAGGTGGTGTTGACAATGGTGTTGAAGTGAGGGTGTGATGCTCAACTCCAGTTGAGCAGTCGGCGTTCGCCTTCCAGCTTCCTGATTGCCGTCACATCCTGACTCACCTCAATGACCCCTCTGTAGGTGCCGTCCTCGTCACGCAAGGCAAAATACTGAATGAGGATGAATTTTCCCCTCATTTGAATCCAGAAGTCGGCCTTCTGCTCTTTGCCCGACCGGAAGGATTCAATAATTTCTTCCACCATGTGCACGCTTTCCGGTGGATGACAGTTCTGTACGGCTCTGCCCACTACGGCTGGTGACCGGGGGAAAAAACGATCCTTTGCCTTGTTGAAGAACAAGACCCGGTCGTTCTCATCCACAATGGTGATATCCACCGGCAGGTGATTGAATGCCATCAGCACCTGCTCCACACTCAGGTTCCCGGTTTCGGAAATCACCTTGCCTGCCACGACAGGGTGTTCTTTCCCGGTTGTATGATCTGTTGCCGGCTGAACACTCCTGGGTGCTTCGATAAAGGGAAATGGATACTCAAAACTCTGCTGCTGCATCTCGTCCCACATCGGTACACTAACCGTTTCTGCTGCAATGGGGTATACTACGGCATTCTCCTTGTGGATCATCCTGAAAACAGCGAAAAAATATTTCCCCAGCACCACCTTAAATTCGTCCCATCTGGTTTGATCCGACTCCAGCAGAGCAATGATCTCCTTCAGCGTTTTGCGGATGTCGTCGTCGAGCGACCACATCACCTTGAGGGGCCGATAAAATTCCCAAACCTCTTCCAGGTACGGAAAAAGGATATTTTCTTTTTTGACGTAGTGCGCCTCAAACTCCCTGAATTGTAAAAAATGGGGGAGGAGTTCGCTTTTGATATTCCCAAAAGCGACATCCTCCCTGCCATTATATTCCTTGATAATCTTTTTTACCTGGTTCAACTTAAAGGCGAAGGCATCGTTTTCCAGCATCATGTAATAGAGGAAGGTACCCTCCGAGGGCCTTTCCCACTGGTAGCTGTTGATGCTTTTGGTGATGACATTGACAATCTTTTCCAAATAAACTTTAATCAGTTCCGGCTTGATGCCCATTTGCATTTGCCGGTCCTCAATCCTGACAATATCATAGGGTGTGATATTGTCCAAAGTTTCCTTGTACTGGTCGATGAGCGATTTCGCATCCTCACCGTTCATCATTCCCAGCGAGAAAGCCAGGAGCTCCTGAAATCGTTTCTCTGAATCACCTTTCTGATCCTGCATATTGAACCCGTTTTATGAATTATCTATTCAGTAGAGCCTATAAGGCAGCCTTCACCGATTCAGACAGGGGGGTAGTGGGCCTACCAATTAATGCGGATAGCTGACGGGAATCATCAAACAGATCGTCCTTCGATGCAGAAACATCCCAGCTTGCGATGGCAGCGGCCAGTCCCGCGGGAATCTCAAAGCTCTCCAGTATTCTGGTATATTCAGACTCCGTCAGGTTTTTGTAGGGAATATTTTTTCCTGTCTGATTTGAAATCTCCTTTGCCAGATCGGCCAGCGTGTAATAATCATCTCCGGCCAGTTCGTACACTTTTCCCCTGTGTGACTCGTCCGTTACGGCCACTGCGGCTGCTTCGGCATAATCGGCACGGGGGGCGGATGATATCTTCCCATTGCCGGCACTGCCAATGTAGGCACCTCCGGCCAGTGCGCCGCCAATTGAACCGGTATAGTTTTCGGTATACCAGCCATTGCGCAGGATGGTGTAATCAATACCGGAAGCTTTTAACGCTTCCTCTGTTGTCATATGTTCCCCTGCAAGACTCAATGTGGAGGAGTCGGCATGCAATAGGCTGGTGTAGACGATCCATTTTACTCCCGCCTTGCCGGCTGCCTCAATCACATTGAAATGCTGACTGGCACGTTGACCAATTTCGTTGCCTGAGATGAGCACCAGCCGGTCTATTCCGGCGAGTGCTGCTGTCATCACTTCGGGTTGGTTGTAATCAAAGGTACGTACCTCTACTCCCAGAGCCGATGCTTTCTCCGGTGTGCGGACAAGCGCTACAATGTTTTCATTGGGAACTCTCTTTTTTAATTCTTCTACAACAATGGCTCCCAATTGCCCGGTTGCTCCTGTGACTGCTATTTTCATACGATTAAAATATTTATTTCAGGGCCAGTTTGATGTCCAGCGTGAAGATGTCGTCAATGGCTTTGTCACCCAGGTCGTTAAAGAATGACTTGGAGCCGTAACGAACTCCAAATTTAGAACGGTCTACCTTCAGTTGTGTCGAATAAACATTTTCTTTTCTGTTTACCACAAATGATACTTTCTCCGTTTTCCCTTTGATTGTCAGCAAGCCTGTAACGACTGCCTTGTCTGCGCTAAACTTTCCTGCTCTGGTTATTTTAAACGTTGCGGTGGGATGATTGTTCACACCAAAGAAATCGTCCGATTTCAAGTGATCCACCAGCTGTTTGTTGTAGCCTGCATCTTTCAGGTCGTCATTGGTGAGGCTGTTCATGTCGATCACTACATTTCCGCTTACGATCTCACCGTTCTTTAATTCAAAAGTTCCGCTCTGTATCTGAATTTTTCCATTGTGAGAGCCGCCAATCTTTTTTCCGGTCCATAGCACCTGTGATTTACTCAGATCGATTTCACTTTTTTGTGCCCATGCCGATAATGTTCCTGCCAATAAAAGGATTGCCAATAAATTAATTGTCTTCATACGTTTTTTAGTTTTTGTGGATGAAACTTCTCAGATCCGACTGTCCGTTTCAACCTGTTTAATTTTGTATTGTTTTTTAATTATCACGACACAAAGGTAGCATGGTGCCAGGCCTCCGACACTTGATCTATGTTAAGAAATAAACGATATGAATTAAATTCTTTTTCTGATGCGGCTCAAGCTTTCCGGTGTAATGCCCAAGTAGGAGGCAATGTAGATTAAGGGAACCCGTTGAAACATCTGCGGGTGTTCTTTCAGCATGTCGTTGTAACGATCCATGGCCGTTTCCCACATGTTTGCATTGAGCCGTTTCAGTGCGTTGATGTATGCCTTCTGAAAAAGGATGCGGAAATATCTTTCCAACTTTGGCACTTTCTCATACAACTGATCCAGCCTTTTGTAGGAAATACGCAGCATCTGCGTATCCTCCAGCGCCTCAATATTGTATTTGGACGGCGTTTGTGTAAAGAAACTCTCCAGGTCGCTGATCCAGCTGTTGTCCATCCTGATTTGGTAGATATGTTCTGTACCTTTTGAATCGATATAAAAAGAGCGCAAACAGCCCGTGGTAATAAAATAGAGGTATTTGCAGGTCTTACCCGACACCAGCAACTCTTTTTTCTTTTTTATGGAACAGGGTTCAAAAGCCGACAGGATAACCGACTCGTCTTCGGGGGTTATCACTGTCCACTTTTTAAAATAATAGAGCAGCTTGTTGTCTTCTGTTTTCTGTGTTTCAGTCATTGTGATCTTAAATGAGTTTAACGTCTTCAAATAGCTATGGTTCAAAAAGAAATACAATTTGGTGTAGTTATTGCGTTTAATTCTATAAATCAGCACCGTAGTCTGCATGTTTCCTGTATGAAGCATGCAGGATTTGTGAAATGCTTAAGACAAAACTAAATTTCAAAATTACAAAAAATGGATGACCAGAAGAAAACGCGGAAAGATAACACGGAGACATAGTGGTGTAACGCTGTTTAACTTGCTTTCAATGCAGCCATGTCATACAATATGCAGCACGCCATGAGAGAAGAGGATTCGGGAAGCCTATATTGCCTTCATGTCAGCCGATGCTACCGGGGTGTCGGACAGTCAGTATGCCGATCGGCATCAAATAGGTTTTTGATCCCTCCGTCTTCATTGTTGCTTTTGAGCTTTCTTCCGGGCCTTAAACTTTTTGAAGTACTGCTCCAGTGCATCGACATACACCTCATATGCATCGATCCCTTTTTGTGTCACTTCACAAATGGTTAAAGGATAATTGCCTTTGAATGTTTTCTTTATTTCAATATATTCTGCTTCTTTTAGCTTTGCCAATTGGAAACTCAGGTTTCCTTTTGTCGTGTTGATATTATCCAGGAGATAACTAAATTCGGCAAATTTTACCCCGATCAATAATGACATGATGGCAAGCCTTATCTGCGAATGCAACAACGGGTCTAACTCCTCGAACATACTCTTATCTTTTACGTGTGGCATACAGATAATGGCCGGGAATAACAAAAGCAATGAACCAGGCACAAGACTCAAAAAGCAATTGATAGGACAATCTAAAATAAGAAGATATCAGAGCGATGAGCCCAAAGAGGATGCCGCCTATGATTATCAGTTTATATCGCAATATCCCTCCAGTAACCACGACGGAGAACGCCATCATGACCATGAACAAGGGATGTTGCAATTCAAAATTAACCTGATGCAGCACATTGTATAGAATCAGATTGATCAAGACAAAACAGCCTACCATCGAAATCCATACATACCGGAGCGAGATGCCGATGTAGGTCTGAACCTTTTTGCGCTGTCTCCAGATATAATAAACGGTGTATGCCACTACGAGCAAGCCAAATACCTTCCCAAATACGCCAAGGAACCTCTCGAAACGATGCGACAGGAGTACCTCCCGCACGATGTATCCGGAAAGACCACTGTAAAACATCACCCACCCCCACAGGATAAAAAGTAGGCCATCGTTTTTTAATTTCTTTTGAGAAATCTGAATCATCTCCTTTATTACCTGAAATGATTGGTTTTCGTCAAATGGATCTGAAGTCTGTTGTGTTGTTTCCATTGTTTTCAAGTTTAATAAACAAAACAAGTTTGAGATACAAACTTAATTAAGTTTGGAATACAAACCAAATATTTAATCGATTTTTTTCAGTAAATCTTTCGCTAATAAAATGATTGATTATCTGAATGTTCTGTAAAAATGAACCGTAGTCTGTAGGGTGATTATTTATTTGAAAAAATTGGTAGATTCCAATGGTAACGCAATGCCAACATGCGCAATGAGAAAGCAACAATGATTGCAATAATGGATATCCAATCATTTGTGAGCCAATTAAATAAAGCTCCCAATACCACGATCAGCGCACCCAGCAAGGCGGCTGATGCATAAATTTCTCTTTCCAATACGACGGGAACTCTGTTCAGTAAAACATCACGTAATATCCCCCCTCCCACGGCTGTTACAATGCCTAAAAGAATAGCCACTTCGGCATTATGACCAAAAGCCAGTGATTTTTGTGCTCCTGTAACGGCGAATAAGGCCAAACCGGCCGCATCGAACAGGATTACCGGTCTTTTTATCTTTTTCACAATCGGATACAACCAAATTGTCATAATTGCTGCGAACATTGCAGTGGCAAGATAGTACCAATTTGTAAGTCCTGCCGGCGGGATGGCTCCGATACACAGGTCGCGGGTAATTCCGCCACCACAGGCAACTGTAAAGGCAACGGCACAAATTCCAAATAAATCAAGTCCGCGTTCTCTTGCGGCTGTTGCTCCACTGATAGCAAAAGCAAATGTTCCCGCCAAATCAAGGAGATAATAAAAGGTATGCAGTTCTCCCATTTCCAAATATAATTGAGTTCTAAATTACGAAATATTTATATCTCATCAGGCCATGGGCATGCTTTGCCAGTTGTTTTGAAGGAAGGGCGCTGCGCTTTTACGCTACGCAAGTATTCTCCCAAATTGTACGAAAGATCTTTTACGATATTTGTATGCTGCGTCGAGAGATCCGTTGTTTCTCCCAGGTCGTTGGTTATATTGAACAACTCTTTCTTGCCGGTTTCGTAATAATAAACCAGCTTCCAGTCGCCACTCCGAATGGTACATGTGGAGCCGATTCCCGGACCTTCGTTGCCCCACCGGTTGGGATAGTTCCAGTAAAGGTTGCGGGTATTTTCGCCGGTAGATTTGCCTTCCAGAAACGGTACGAAGCTGACTCCGTCGATAGGTTGCAGTGTTTCCCTGTTTTTTACCTGAGCCATGTCGAGGAGGGTAGGGAAGAAATCTTCTATGATCAGGTAGTTGTTGCATCGGGTGCCGGCTTTCACTTTACCTGGCCATTTGACGATCATCGGTTCCCGTATGCCGCCTTCATAGGCCGAACCCTTGCCGCTGCGGAGCGGAGCATTTTGGGTGTGCAAGGGTGCGTCGCGCCAGCGCGTATCGGTAGAGAACCCGCCGTTGTCTGACATGAAAATGACAATGGTATTTTCATCCAGGTTATTTTGCTCCAACCAGTTCATCAGATCGCCCAGGCTCTTGTCCATTCCCTCGATCAGTGCCGCGTAGGCTGCTTCCTTTTCTGACAGTCCGGCATCCATGTATTTCTGATAAAAACGGTTGTCCTTGTCGATGGGGATGTGTATGGCATAGTGCGACATGTAGAGGTAAAACGGTTGTCCGAGTTTTTTGGCTTTGTCGAGTGCTTTCAGTGCCTCCTGTGTCAGTGCCTCCGTGACGAACGTTTGCGTTCCCCAGTATTTGTCCAGGCCAGGAACAGCCTGAGGAGGGGAGGGTTTCCCGTCCGTCCGGTTTCCGTAATTCTCTTCTCCCAGATAGCTGGTAAGGCCACCCCCGGCATGACCGGCAATATTCACCTCGAAACCGAAATGGAGCGGGTTTTCACCCGGGGTATCTATCGCGCCCCAATGTGCCTTACCACAGTGGATCGTGTGATATCCGCTGTTTTTCAGCAGTTGGGTCAGAGAAGTCACTTCAGCCGTGTGGGGGATGCCGGCTACCTGGCAAATGCCGTTTACATTCCATTCCGGGAATTCGAGAGTATTGCTCTGTAGATCGGTTGAGGTGTTCTTTTTGAGTGTCCAGTTGGTCACCCGGTGACGTGCGGCATTCATTCCCGTCATCAGGCTTACACGGGTGGGGGAGCTCACGGAGCAGGCATAAGCCTGCGTGAACATCATACCCTGCGAGGCCAGCCTTTCCATGTTGGGAGTGTGGTAACGCTCATTCAGCGGTGTCTTCTCAGTCCCAAACGGAAGGGACGTATCTTGCCAGCCCATGTCATCCACCATGAAGAGGATAATATTGGGACGCGTGGTGGTTGTTTCCTGCGCATGCAACGTGGCGGCCACCATTGCCGATGCGGCAATCAGGGTTGTTTTCTTGAAAAAAGGGTATGCCATCCTATTTTATTTCTATATAATGCAAAAATAATAAACTACTTCATCAATTGAAGAAATTGACATAAATAATTCATGAGTTCCCACTAGTTGGTTGTTAGTCTCCTCCCACAGTTGTTTCAATGCCTAAAACCAAGGAAAGGAGTGATGAGATAAGGATGAGATCTCTGTGGAAGATTATCTTCGGAAAACATGAAGCTGCACCTGGCCTGCACGGTTAAAACCATTTATTTGGAAGCCGGCATTTTTGAAATTGGCTTCAATCTCTGCGGGGGCGTAAAATTTTACATCACCTGCTTTTGACAAAGGTACAAACGGGTTTATCAACGTACGAAGCAGAGGCGTACAATAAATCTCCGCGATGTAGATCCTGCCCTCCAGTTTCAACAAGCGATATGCTTCACGGGCAAATCGTCTTACATCTGGAAAGTGATGATAGGCCGCGCTGACAGTGATTATGTCGAAAGAGTGATCCTGAAAAGAAGTCTCTTCACAGGGACTCACCTCAAACAGAAATTCAGTATATTGCGCTCTTGCACTGTCGATCATCTTTTCCGATATGTCGATGCCATATCCCTTCAGCGTATGCTTTGCTGATAACATCTTCAGCAAGGAGCCATTTCCGCAGGCCACATCCAACAGGCTGTTCTTTTCCGGTTCAATTACAATTTCATCGAGAAGCATCCTTTTGAAACGCATTGTATACCGGGCTTCCAAACTATCGTTATATCCCTCTGCCAGCTTGTTATAGTATTCCCTCGATTTTTGTGCGTAAGTTTTCATCATTGATTTCAAGTTATTCTGAATTTTATTGCTTTAAGAATGATTTTTTCTCAAATCTCTTTTTGAAAACCGATCACATCAAGCACCTTATTGAATTTTTCCCCCACGTTTTTAAAGTGGGCACACCGGGTATATCCTGATTTCTCAAAAAGAGCCATACTCTCTTCGTTGTCGCCTGTCACGATGGCTATCAGGTTTTTTAACCCTTTGTCTTTTGCCTGATGTTCCAGATGCGCCAGTGCGATCTTACCGATTCCTTTGCGGCAATATTCCGGTTTCAGGTAAAGGGTCACTTCGGCTGTCCGGTCGTATGCCTGTCTTTTTTTATAATTGGTCAGAAAACAATACCCTGTAATCACCTCATCGGTATAGATGAGGTAGGAGGGGTAAAGAGGGTGATTCACGTAGATGAACTCTTTTAACTGGTCAATCCGGATGGGTTCAGTATGAAAGGTCGCCGTTGAGTTTTCGATGTACCAATCGTAGATCTGCTTTACCTCCGGCAGGTCCTGCTCCTTGATTTCTTCAAATCTGATATGCATCTTATTATTGCGTGTTACTGTCCGGAACGCATCAGTTCCCATTCGGCTTTTAATATACTGTAAAAAATAGTATCCCGCCGTCGGTTGTGCGTCATCAGCGTATGGCTTCTTAAAATTCCTTCCTCTATCGCTCCAATTCCCAATAATGATTTCCTGGCGGCCTTATTCAGCACATCTGTCTTAAATTCAACCCTTTCGAGATTTAGCTCTTCAAAACAATACTGCAGTAACAGGTATTTTGCCTGACGGTTAATCCCTTTTCCTTGATAATCTTTCCGTATCCAGGTCCATCCCATTTCCACTCTTTGATCCCGTACCGATATATTTCCCAGACTCGTTGATCCGATAATCTGATTGTTTACGCTGTCGATGATGGTGAGCGCCAGCCTTGTTTTATTTCTGAAGCCGTTTATTGCATCCTCAACCCATTGGGTTAGTATTTCCGGATCCGACAGATCACTGGTAAAGTAAATCCACAGATCCTTATCCCGGGTCATCACTGTAAATGCATCCTTGTCATCGCGGCATAAAGGCCGGAGACGAATCTTATCGGATTCAAAAATCTTATTAAAATCGATGGTTTTATGTGGCATGGCGCGATTGTTTTGCAGAAGTTAATAAAGTTTAGCATTTCCCAATTTCCACAATGACCCAAACAAGCAATAACATTCCGTCCAGCGTTTATGTGCCTGTCTATAAGTTCCAAGTTTTCAAACGTTATCTTCTTATCAAGAACCTCTGCCGGAGCGGATATGCTTTTAAGTATTTCGGCAAAGTAGGCGGTAAAGCAGGCATAGAATTTCTTTACCACACAGCGGATTTCTGCATATTTCATATCGGGAAAAGAGCGTGAAATATTTTGGATTACGACCGCTTTCCTATATCCGAAAACATGATAAACAAAGAAAAATGCGAAAGAAGCCATTGCATACAAAAATGCCATAGGTAGGAGACTTACGGCATAAGCGATGCCATAAACACTTTTGTACGCAATGGTTTGTAACGGTTGCTTCATTTTAGAACTTATAGGCGATTCCGATAGCTGCTCCGTGGCTTTTCATTGAGCCTCCTTTGCTTTTGTGCAGGTCTGCAAGCCCGAACTGATAGCTTGCATTTATCTGCCAGTTTTTAGCAAAGTCGTAGCCTATAATACCTCCGACACCGTAATCCCAACGGTTCATAGCCGCCATCCCTGCTTCACTACTCTTTTTGAACAGATTTACCCCGTCAGATTTTGTACTTATTCCATAGCCGATATATGGGCCGGCTCCAATGAAAAAATTCCCATTACCCGCCTTTACCTGAAAGACTCCATATATAGGTATTTCTACTCCCAATGATTTAAGTTTATCAGATGATTTATCCGCTTTGGATTCCAATTCCGAAGTTTTATAATACACATCAATACCGGACTGTAAAGCAAAATTGGTGCTGATGTCATACTTGATGAAGCCTCCAACAGAACCTCCGATGTTCATTTTACTTTTGAAGCCTTTCATATCGTCGCCTAATCGGTAATTAGACAGGCTTGTTCCGGCTTTGATGCCAATTGATACCGGATTGTCTTGTGCAGACAATTGAGTGGAAAACATAGCTACCGTCATTACTAAAATTAATGTTACTACATACTTTTTCATTTTTCTAAAAATTTTAATTGGTGAATAATTTTATTTGTTTATGAATCTTTTCTGCAAAAGAATGATGAATTGATTAATACTGAAAGCCATTAACTATGGAGTTCAGAATCGGTAATGTGAAATTCAGAATGGGGGGAACGGAATTTTGCTACGATCGTGTCCATTAGATAATAGACCACCGGTACAACGATGAGCGTGAGGAACATCGAGCTAATCATTCCCCCGATCATAACCCACGCCAAGCCGTTTTTCCATTCGGCTCCGGCTCCGGTTCCCAGCGCGAGGGGAAGCATACCGATTACCGTGGTAGCAGCAGTCATCAGAATAGGACGGAACCGTTGGCGGGTTGCCTCGATCAGTGCGGTTTTCAATTCCATGCCTTTCGCTTTCGACTGATTCGTGAAATCGACCAGCATAATGGCATTTTTGGCGACAAGCCCTATTAGTGCCAATAAGCCCAGCAGGGTAAACAGGTTGAGGGTATCCATTGTCAGAGCCAAAGCGAGCAACGCGCCGATGATAGCCAAAGGAATAGAGATCAGGACGACAAATGGATACACATAACTATTATAGAGCAAAACCATTATGAGGTAAACCAACAGAATGGAAATGATGAGTGCTATTCCCATTGTTCCAAAACTTTCATCCTGCATTTCAAGTTCGCCACCGGGAACTATCGTGATGTTTTCCGGCAAATCGAGGGAGTTTATTATTTGGCTGATGTCCTGCCCGATGTCGCCGATAGGACGACCTCCGACCTGACAATTCAGCGTTATGCAAGCACTACGGTTACGGCGTTCCAGAATGCCCGGCGCATTGGTTTCTTCTATCCGTGCAAACTGTTTCAGCTTGACGGTTTCGCCGGAGGTATTTATGAACGTGAGATTTTCAACGTCTGCCGTACTCCTTCGGTCAAAATTATCGAGACGTATGTTGATGTCGTATTCATATTCGCTCTGCCTGAATTTGGCATCATTGTTTCCGGCGAATGCGTTGCCCAACGCCAATCCCAGCATTTCAAAAGGAACTCCTAAAGCCGCCATCTTTTCACGGTCGGGAATGATGCTGATTTCGGGACTGCTTTCTTCTGCTGACAGTTTGGGATCGACTATGCCTTTAACGGAGCGGATATTGCGGAGAAGAAGATCGGCCGCCATGCGCACGGAATCAATATGATTTCCGGTAATGTAATACTGTATCGGAGCTTCGTCGATATTACCCATGATGTCGGTCGTTGCCACCCATATTTGCACTCCGGGTATATGTTGTTGCAGAAAAAGTTTTGCTTCCCGTGAAAAATCGGAAGTTGAAATATTGCGCCGATTATGCGGAATCATCTTTACCCGCAAATCGGCTAAACGGGCTTGCGGTTGTCCGTTTTCTTCCGCTCCAACGGTTGTAAATACAGTTTCGACCAACGGACTGCTTCTCAAAATGTTTTCAGCTTGGTAAGTGATTTGGTTGGATTGTTCGATGGTAACATCGCGAGGCAGTTCGAGTTTCATCACAAATTGTCCCTGATCACCCATCGGAGCAAAATTACTACCGATAAAACCGAATGCTATCAGGCTTACGGAACCTATCAGAGCCGCCAAAGTAATACCCAACGTTATCAGTTTATGCGATAAAGACCACTTTAACAGGTTTGAAAACCAACCGGCCATTCGCGCGATCCGGTTTTCAAAAGCCTGAATGCCTTTTCCGATAAAGCCTTTGCGGTCGAACTCGTTTATTTTCCCAAAGCGGGAGTAAAGCAGGGGCACAACGGTAAATGAAACCAACAAACTGAACAAGACGGCGATGGCGATAGTAACGGCAAATTGACGGAATACATTGGCAATAATCCCCTGTGTCAGAGAAATGGGGATGAACACTACTACCAGCACCAGAGTAATGGAAACGATTGTACCGCCTATCTCACAAAGTCCATCGTATGACGCCTGCATTCTGTTTTTTCCCATTTCCATGTGGCGGTGGATGTTTTCAATCACGACAATGGCATCATCGACCAGAATACCGACCACCAGTGTTATGGCTAACAGCGACATCAGGTTCAAGCTGAATCCGAGCAGATACATGACAATGAACGTGGAAACGAGCGATAGCGGAATGGCTATGGAAACAATAATGGAATTTCGCACACTGCACAAAAATAGCAGCATTGTAAAGGCTACCAGAATGATAGCTATTACAAGGTCTATCATTACGGAGTTGGAGGCTTCCAATGTAAATTCGGCGTTATCAGCCGCTATCGTGAAATGTAATCCGGAGGCTTCGTTTTCCGATTCCAGCGCATTCAGTATTCCGCGCGTGGTTTCGGATATTTCTACGGTATTGGCATCGGCAGAACGTTGCAGGGTGATACCGATAGACGGTATTCCATTTATCCGATTAAGGGTTTCGACCTCCTTGCTCCCGTCGTGTACGTCCGCAACGTTTTTTACCTTCACGGCGGTTCCGTCGGGCATATACTTCAATATCACATTCTCAATATCGGCAAGGCTGTTATATTTCCCCTGTAAACGGATTTGCGTTTGTTTATTGTCGCTCTTTATCTTACCCGTAGGAAAATCAAGGTTAGAGTTAATCAATACATTACTAATATCGAGAATAGAAAGCCAGTATGCCGCCATTCTTTCCTCATTGATATTTACCTGTATTTCACGTTCATTCCCACCGATAAGTGTAACCTGCGCCACACCCGGTATTCTCTCCAAAGCAGGTTTTATTTCGTGGTCGATGAGGTCATAAAATTCGGTTTCGTCCATCTTGGCAACCGCCCCGATGGTCATAATGGGAATATCCGCGAGGCTGAAATCACTGATAGAGGGCTCTTTCACGCTCTCCGGCAGGTCGGAACGTATGGCATTTACCTTTCGCTGTGCATCCCGCAGGGCTTTATCCAAATCACTCCCGGCCTTTAATCGGATAGTTACCAAAGAAAAATTCTCTATTGAGGTCGAAGTAATTTCATCAACTCCTTCTAAGGAAAAGAGAGCATCTTCGATCTTTTTGGTTACAGAGTTTTCCACTTCACCGGCTCCTGCTCCGGGATACATTGTACTGACGGAAATAACGTCAAATTCCATACGGGGCATTAATTCCCTGTTAAGTTGCGTCAAAGAATAAACACCGAAAAAAGTGAGTATAATAAACAGCACCACAACCGTGGTCGGACGGGTGATTGATAGTTTTATGAGGTTCATGTTTTATCAGTTTAGAATGGTAACCTGCGTGCCGTCAATCAAATTGATTTGCCCGCTTTTAACAATGGTATCATCGGGCGATATACCATCGGTTATTTCAATATATTCTCCGTCCGAAATGCCAACCTGTACGGCTATCTTATAAGTTCTGGAATCCCGTATTACAAACACATGAGGGGCTTTTAGTCCGCCGACAATAGCTTCCCGGCTTATTATAGGAGTGCTACTGTCAGTCCCGCCCACATTAAAAACAGCGGTGGCGAACATACCGGGTTTTAGTTGAGGGTCGTTCAATGACAATTCGACCGAATAATAGAATTGGTCGTTGCTTTTAGGAGAAATAGCCTGAATTCTGCCTGTAAATGTGCTGCCAGGATATACGTCTGTCGTAACAACCGCGTCCATGCCTGTTTTCAGCTTCAATACTTCACTTTCCGTGATGTTGGCATACATCCTCAATGTGCTGCCATCGACAATATCAATCACGCTGCTACCAACGGAAAGCAACGTCCCTTCTTCGAAATAGTCTTTGTTTATGATGCCGGAGGCAGGGGATGTAATAGTAGTATTGTTTAACTGGTCTTGCAGGTCGGTTATTCTGCTCTCGACAGTACGGAGGGTAATCTGGGATTCTTCCAGCTCCCGTACCGTTACCGCACCAATGGAAGCAAGGTTTTGGTAACGTTCCACGTCTTTTTGCGCTTTGACCAAATCCAATTCCGAGAGCCGCAGGTTTTCCCGTATGACATTGTTTTCAAGTTGTGCGATCACCGTTCCTCGACTGACTACATCACCCGCTTTTTTATACTTTCTCGTAACAATACCCTGCGCCTTTGAATAAACGACAACCTCGTTTTCCGAATCAATACGACCGTTCACAGTGATTTTTTCGCTCAAATCCACATATCGGGGTTTCTCTACCATGACGGGAACTACCGTATTTACGGTTAATGATAATTCGGCATTCCGGTCGATGGTCTGTTTATTATCGACCAGTTTCCATGCGATAAGACCGACAATGGAAACGGTTACTATAATCGGGGTTACTATTTTGGATTTCATTTTTAATTGTTGCTTAATAAATATTTAAGTGTACCGCTTGCTTTCAATAAATCTATTTCTGTCTTTTTGTAGCGGATAAGTTCGGTGGTATAGGCTATTTTTACTTCATGCAAAGAGGTTTCTGTTTCAAGGAGGTCTGTTATACTCGCCAAGCCTTCGGTGTACAATGCCATTGTCTGGGTATATACTTTCTCCGCCAGTTTCATGTTCTCGGATTGCACCTGTACCAACTCATAGGTCATCTCCAGTCCGTTTCTCGCATTCAGGTAATCGGCGGACAGGCTTTGTCGGGTTTCCCGAATATCCCAATCCAAACTTTGCAGTTGTGTTTGTTTTTGTCTTATCCGGCTTCGTTTGCCCAAGCCATCAAAAATCGGGATGCTCAATCGTACGCCGATGACGGCAGAACTGTACCACGGATCTCTCGTCAGATTCAGCCGGTTCGACTGAAATTGATACCCGGCGGTGGCGATAGCCGATAGTGTCGGCAGATACTCCATTTTATGACCACGGATTTCGAGTTCCAACATCTCTTTTTGCTTATTCAGCACATCGAGTTCTATTCTGTTTTGCGGCTGTGAGTAGCT
Source organism: Bacteroidetes bacterium GWC2_46_850 (assembly GCA_001768325.1). Lineage (GTDB taxonomy): Bacteria > Bacteroidota > Bacteroidia > Bacteroidales > Dysgonomonadaceae > Proteiniphilum. The sequence goes on from MENQ01000014.1 coordinate 63,168, forward strand.
TCGGAGTTCGGATAGAGCAATGTTTTGAACTTCCGAATCGTCCACTTCAAAAGCATCTTCGATGGGAATACCGATCAGGATTTGCAGATAACGCTTTTGCTGCAATATGGTATTATTCATGCTTCTACCTCTTGCCTGTAAGTTGGTCAGGTTTACCTTAATACGGTTCAAATCGACTTCCCTCGTTACATTTTCCTCCACCCGTTTTTCCATCAGCCGGTAAAGTGAATCCTGCATGGATATCATATAATTGATATTATCCAATTCCTGCATACTATTAAGAATGTCATAGAAGGCATTACTTACATCGAAAATCACTTCTTCTTGCGTCATAGCAGCCCGAAGCCGTTGAAGTTCCTGATTGTTTTTGGCTATTTTAATTCCCGTAAATAAGGTGGGCGAAAAAATCACTTGTCCAACGGAAACACCAAAATCCAATTCGTTCTTTGAACCCATCTGAACAGGGATTTGCGTTCCGCTTTGGCCGATGAGTTCACCGGGTAACATCGTTGTGGGTAAAACCATGCTATGGTCGAAATCGCCCGAAGCGTTTATCTGTGGCAACACGTTCGACCGGGCTTCGCTTATCCGATAGCCCGCCTCGCTGACATCGAGATTTGCCCTATGCGCGGCATAGCTGTTATTGACGGCGAAGTCGAGGCATTGTTCTAAAGAGAACTTCTGCGGGGATTCCTGCGCCATGACCGTATTGCCTGTTATCAACAGGACAAGCAAGACCTGAATCGTTCTCATTTTCCGAAGTTGTATTTGATTCCGAACGACACGTAGGGGGAAACGGAGAAATAGTAATCATTATCCGTGGCAAACACTCCTTTCAACGTTCGGTCGCTGTAAGAAGCCGGACGGAACAGGTTCAATCCTGCCATAGCGGTCAGGGAAAGCCCTGTTTTACCCACTTTTACTTCGGGACGGAACCCGGTAACGATATATTGGTGGGAGAATATCACATCCTTGCCGTCCTTTTCAAGCAAAGCCGCCTGTCCGTTCATTTCTAAAGCATACGACAGCTTAAACCAATCATAGAAGCTGTAACTTGCCGATATATCCAATCCTTCAACCAATTCAACATTCACATCGAATTTTCCATTGAGTTCCCAATTCACGTACACCGCAGGGAATATCATCGGATAGCCCAACGAACTGTTTATAGCCACACCGCCACCAATGGAAAGATTGGGTTTCAAGTGGCGGATGAAGATAATTCCCCCGCTTCCAAGTACGTGCTTGAATCTGATTTTAGAAAGGTAAGCGGAAGGAGACAGCACTGCCACGCCCGCGCTTGCCCGCATCGACCATTTGTCGTTTAACGGTCGTAAGTGGTAAAGCCCGATTTGCAGATTCATGATTTCGGAAACCATGTGATCCGTGAAATTCTTGTTGTTCAACGAAGTGTACGACCCTCCAAGACCAATCCCCCAAGCAGTCGGACGATTGTTCTCATTCAACTTTACGGACAGAGGCATACTAAAAGCTCCCTGATAAACTACGGCGGAGCCTTTGGCATCACCAATTTTCTCTTTTGGCTTTTCTCCGGGCGGCAAGAAATAATAACCGGATGTCCCGAGATACTCGGTCTTGAACGAGATTTGTTGCGCTTTTCCTTCCAGACAAAGAAGGGTTCCCAATGCTACTAAGAATAATGATATTAACTTCATGATTTAAATTTTTTTGCGTTTATAACCTCCGCAAAAGAACAATGAATGAAGTAATACCGAAAGCCAATAACTATGGAGTTCAGAATCGGCAAAATGAAATGCAGAAAAAAGGGCATGGAATTTTCCACACCCTGTATAAAAAGAGAAATATTAGCTTGGATTTATCCCGGAATCCCGTCCATCCATTTCAGGATGTCGGGCATATCACATATTAAAGATGTTGATATTCACTAAGAAACCCAATAAAGATAATCAAGACAACCACAACGATTGCCGCTATGGTTTCCTTGCCAATACTTACATTCTTTGTCTTGATATAACTTTTTAATGCCCGCCAGTTTATTATGATGTGAAGTATTGATAGAACCGAAAAGAATATCCCCGTAAGCACATGAACGCCGACAAAGAAATGTATAGCAAAACCTTCCTCGAAATGCTCATAAATCTGAATCAGAATCCCCGTTATAACTAATATTGCCAGCAATAAAAATAGCCCGACAGATACGAATTTACGTCGGCTGAATGCTTTCTTATTTGTTGTTACCATAATTTTTATTGATGATTGAATACCCCATGTGGACATATCTTGATACACTTTAGGCATCCCGAACAGCTATCGGAATCTTTGAATACGATATGCTTATGCCACAGGAATCCGACCTTGCCGATTATCTGTTTCGGACAAGCAGCTACACATTCCCAACAGGCTTTACATTTACGAAGGTCGGCTCTCACATATTGAGTCTGTGTCTTTTTAAATCTATCTGTTATTTTCTCCATTTCACCTGTACTAATTGTTACAGAGTGCAAATTAACAGGAAAAGGCAGTACCCGTAAATGGAGATAAAAAGGTATAAGTTGGACTATTTAAGGTGTTTCTTTCGAAATTGGGTAGGAGATAGTTTTGAGGTTTTAGTAAACAAGCGGGTAAAGTAAGCATAATCTTCATACCCTAATTCCAAAGCAATCTCTTTCACACTTCTATCGGTATAGAACAGCAAGCGTTTGGCTTGAATGACAATTTCGTTATGGATATAATGGCTCACACTCTGTCCGGTAGTCTGCTTAACAGCTTCATAAAGATATATCGGAGAAATATTCATTTTAGCCGCATATTGAGAAGGCTGTTTCATTGAGCGATAATTGGCGGACAGCAAAGTCTTAAACTCGTAAGTAATAATAGCAGAGCGCTTAGTGACAGATGGGGATAACCCCTCTTGATAAACCTCTGCTATCATCCCAATATAGGCTGAAAGTAAATCATGCAGAATTTGTTGTCCGCTATTTTGCTTATTGGATTGAAGTAGTTTATGAACAAGAACAGCGCAACTTCTTAACGTGTTAATCGTATTTTCGTCCGGTTTTGGTGTGTATCCGGCAATGATAGCCTTCTCAAATATCTCCTTTTGCTCACTTTTTACAAGCATGCTATCAACCGCTAAAAACCAACCGCTGGCATTGACTTTACTTCCGGAATGATGAACTTATCCCGGCAGAATACAATAAATATTGTTCCCGGCTATTTCACGTTCCTCAAAATCAATCAATACAGTGCCTTTACCTTTCTCTACTAAAAGGAAAATATAATAATCATCCCTATGTGCTTGAGCATTGACAGACGATTTTTCTTCTTCCGAAATATACCGCATTTGGGCGACTTCTCCCCGGAAGAGTTCGGCTGTTTTATGAATAGGAATAGAATCCATTTTGCAAAGATAGGACTTTTCGATGTGATTTCGCCTTTCTTTTTAAAGAATCCCGTCCATCCATTTCAGGAAGTCGGGCACACGAACACGGCTGACCAGCACTTCGTGAGGGCAGGCGGGAGAAAAGGAAAGTTTCAACCGGCTATTGAAGTATTTGGCAACATTCTCGATGGACTTCACATTGCCGATACAATTACGCGATACACGGAAAAACAGACGGCTGTCAAGCTGCTGTTCCAATTGGTCTAACGTGTAATTGATGATGTAACGTTTATTTTGAAACGTATGCAGGAATACAACCCCTTCTTCGCTATAAAAATGAGCAATATCCGCTGTTTCTATATAATGATAATTTTCTCCTTTTGATATTAAGAAACGGTTCTTGTTTTTGGCTGCCAGTATTTGCTCAAAATTCTTAGGCTCGGTTTTATGAGAAACAGTATGGAAGATATTCTCAAACTTGACTAAGGCCGCCTCTAATTCCTTTTCATCGAAAGGTTTTAACAGGTAATCAATGCTGTTCAATTTGAATGCCTTGATGGCGTGTTCGTCGTATGCGGTGGTGAATATCACAGGCGTAGCGACCTCTACATGGTTGAATATCTCGAAGCAGTTACCGTCCGCAAGCCGTATATCCAACAGGATCAGATCGACAGCAGAAGTTTTCAGAAACGCAATGGTATCTATGACTGTTTTCGTCCGCTTTTCCAACGAATAATCGGGACGCAATTCCGTCATCATACGTTTCAATTCTTCGTATGCAAACCGCTCATCTTCTACTATCAGGTACTTCATAGCTGTATATAGGGGATTTTTACAATAAATAACTGGGGAGTATGCTCGACGACTACATCCTTGGCATACAATTTATATTGCTTTGTTAGGTATTTCAGCCCGATTCCTCCTTTATCCACATCGTTCGAGGGCTGAATATTGTTTTCCACTGTAATGTATTCGCTTCCAATAGTAATTTTTATATCCAATGGCATTTCTTCGGTTGCAACATTATGCTTGAATACGTTTTCTATCAGCAGTTGCAGGGTAAGGGGAATAATCATCTTCTTTTCACTGGCGCACGTTTTGTTTACCGTGAAAGTAAATGAGTTTTCAAACCGCATTTCCATCAAAAAGATATATGATTCCAGTGCGTCCAAATCCTCTTCAACAGAGACCATCGGTCGTTTATTCAGGGACAGCACATAGCGATAAGTCTTTGACAGGGCTTTGGTGAACTTATTCGCATTGTCCGGATTCATATATATCAATGATGACAAAACATTCAGTGAGTTGAAAAGAAAATGCGGATTTATCTGCGCCCTCAGTGTTTCATGCTCGAACATCAAAGCTTCACGTTTTGCTTTTTCAGAATCGGCAATCGCTTTTTGTTCGGATTGGAAGTAGTGAATTAGTTCGAATGCCAACAGGATAGGAATATTGTTTGTCATTCCGAATGCAAATTTGACAAGGAAAGAAGGCATCCCGTCTTTCGAAATAAGAAGTACATCATATATCAGGTAATTAAACATACCTAATACAACCAGACAGATTACGATTACCCCTACAAAATCCGCAATGATACGGAGTAATATGTTTTTGGAATAGGGCAGATATTTATTCAGGAATAGCAGTAATATGTAATCTGCTATACACATAGTAAAGATTACGATATAATGTGACAACAGCTGAATCAGAAAATTGTCCCCTAAATCTTCTTTCATCAGAATAACGCTGAAAAGCATTTGACACAAAGCATAAAGCACTGTGGCAAACAGAAAAATAAGGATATGTTTTATATTTATCTTTTTAATCTGTATCATGGTTCAAAAGTAGATTTTTCGCCGGAGATTCAGGGTAAATCTTCTGATTTTTCTGATGAACTTCATTATTTGGGGAATGAATTTAAGTTTTCCTAAAAAAGTAGATCATTTTTTCTTTTGATATTTGACCATTACAATACCGGAAGAATAATTTTTACTTTCTATTAATTCCCATTTTATTCTTTAGGTTGTTCGGGAAATAAGGAAATACCGTTGCCGAGAATAACAGGAATATAGGCTATCTTCATTTCATCCACCAAATCGGCAGCCAACAGCACAGAAACTAACTCGCCACCACCAAACAACCAAATATCCTTTCCCGATTCGTTGTGCAGGGCAGTAATGCGCTCAATCACATTTTCCGTAATGAATCTAATGTTTTCTTTCTATCCCCAATCATGGCGGGAAACTACATAGACAGCTTTGTTGGCATACGCACTCATCGCGTCTATGTTCGACAATTCACGCCAAGAACGACCACCCATGATAATAGTATCAATCGAAGCCATAAACTCCTTATAGCCGTAATTCATTTCTTTAGTAATGGGAAATTCCGAAAGCCGCTCAATACCGCCGTCCGATTCGGCGATTCGTCCGTCAATAGATGCAGCGATGTAAAGAATAATCTTTTTCATGTTGATAATTTTTTCGTTATTTACTCTTGCTATGTTCGCCGGAGTAACAAGCAAAAAAAGAAGCGTGGAACTCACACACTTCAATGTAGAGGTACTGGTATACCCGAAAAGGAAGACGTGCAAGCCCACGCCATACTTTCGTATAGCATGAACATTGCGCCATAGTCTCCTTTTCTTGAAAATTACCAGTTTTCTACATTGAGACGTTCAGCGAACGTTATGTTATATCTAACGGAATTAATCCGCTATTATTCTAAATTTCTGATGCAAAGATAGTGGTTCCAGTCAAATTATTGCTGAAATTGACTCTGAACTATTTGTAGTTACAGTTTTTTTAGTAGGAAGGTTTTGGTAAATATGATATGTTATATCTGATAGTTTTCGTATCTTTGTACTCAATAAGTCGCTCTTAATGTATTGTTGAAAACGAAGCTAATCAGCGAATAATGATAGCTGGTTTCTAAATCGTTACCTGTCTGCAAATACAGCTTTGCAATATACTGGAATATACATAGTTAAAAGATTCTCTATGTCTTGCAACGTGAAAGGACACCTCTTTTTTGATACCGGCATTTTTAGCACTGTTTTTCACTATATGCTCTACCGTTCTTTCCGACAAGGGTTGTCCCTTACGCCCCATCGGTTCGAATAGATAAGTGGCCGGTCGTTCCAGTTTGTAATACATTCGCAGCACTTCGAGTGTTTTCCACGAAAGGATGGTATACCTGTCCTTCTTCCCCTTTCCTTGCACGATACGTACTTGCATACGCTGTGAATCAATGTCGCGTGGTTTGATTTGTAATACCTCCATCCTGCGAAGTCCGGCAGAATAGGTAAGCATCAGAATGGCTCTGTGCTTTATGTTTTTCGTTACAGTGATCATGCGTTGCACTTCCTGCAATGACAAAACTACAGGGAGTTTTTTCTCCTTGCGAGGCCGTCTTACATGAAACTCTTCCCATTTGAGGTGGCAAACGTCTACATAAAAAATCTTGAAAGCACTGATAAGCTGGTTTACCGTAGAAACGGAAAATCCTTTTTCGGTAATCAGGTAATGTAACCAGTTTTTAAAGTCTTCGGTGGTAACCTCATACAGCGATCTACCCAAATCTTTTTCAAGTTTTATG
>MENQ01000015.1 GCA_001768325.1 Bacteroidetes bacterium GWC2_46_850
CAGCATGCGTTACGACAGGGCCGACCGGCTCGTCTTCTCGCAGGACGGGAACCGGCGGGCAAAAGGCGAATGGAGCTTCTTCTTTTACGATGTGTTCGGCCGGCAAACCGTCAGTGGCACCTGGAAGTCGACTACCTTGCCCCCCCTTACCAACCTGGCGGTGAAAACCGAGTATAGCGGCAGTGGAATATTAGGTGGCCATAACGTAAATCTCACCCTGCCTTCCATTGAACTGATGACAGTCAACTATTACGATGACTATGCTTTCACTTCGGGAATCTCACAGCTCAACTACGGTACGCCTCCCTCAGGTTACGGCACCCAGTTTACCAGTGCAAAAGGACTTATGACGGGAATCCGCACCTACAGGCTGGACGATCCTTTAAAATACACCGTCTCAGCGCTCTATTACGACCATCGAGGCCGGGTGGTACAAAGCCATGCATCCAACCATATGGGTGGTTTCGATGATGAATACTTTGCCTATACTTTTACCGGTAAAGTGAACCAACACCAACAGGTACATTCAGCACCGGGAAAGACCACCCAGACGGAAGTACACACCTATAGCTACGATCATGCCGAGCGACTCTTGTCGGTGACCCACAAGCTGAACAGTGCAGCTGCGGTCACTCTTGCTCACTATACCTACGATGAAATAGGTCGTGTGAAGACTAAGAAGCTGGCCATCGAAACTTCCACCTACAGCTACAACGTGCGCAGCTGGCTCACTGGAATCGCAGGTACAAGGTTCAACCAGACATTGGCTTACAATAGTGCGGTAAACGGAATAACCCCAACCAAGAAATTGTATAACGGCAATATCGGCGCCATGAAATGGAAAGCGGGGGACGAGTCCACCGAACGGGGGTACAAGTTCTCCTACGACGGGCTGAACCGGCTGACCGCCGCCGCTTACGGGGAGGGTGCCAGTATTACGAGTAACCCGGACCGCTTTAATAAGACCGTGGCCTACAACGATAAAATGGGTAATATCAAGACCCTGCAGCGACAGGGCAAGCTGGACAGCGGTTATGGGATGATGGACAACCTCACTTATACCTACACGGGAAACAAGCTAAACAAGGTAACGGATGCAGTTACCGCGCCGATAACCTACCCGGGAACGTTCCACTTCGTGGACAGGGCAAATGTGGCCAATGAGTATACCTATGATGTCAATGGAAATTTAACGAAAGATTTAAACAAGAATATCACCTCGATAACATATAATGCATTAAATTTGCCAAGCGTCATCACCTTCACGGATGGGAATACCATTACCTACGGATATGATGCCACAGGCAGTAAGCTAAGCGTAGCTTACACGGCGGGAGGCACAACGACAAAGACTGAGTATGCGGGCAATAAGGTGTACAAGAACGGTACGCTGAGCATGATCCTGACGGAAGAGGGATATATTACCCTCTCGGGTTCCACCTCGACCTATCATTACTACCTGAGAGATCATCAGGGCAACAACCGGGTGGTATTGAACCAGAGCGGAACGGTGGAGCAGGTGAACCACTATTACCCCTTCGGAGAATTGTTCGGGGAAGGCATCCAGACAGTAAACCAGCCCTACAGGTACAACGGCAAGGAACTCGACCGTTTTCAGAATCTGGACGTGTATGATTACGGGGCACGACATTACGATGCTGCCATCGGAAGGTGGTTGACCGTGGATCCTGCGGCTGAGTTGATGTATAATTGGTCTCCATACAATTATACACTCAATAATCCATTACGATTTACAGACCCGACAGGGATGGTTCCTGAAGAGGAAGACCCGGAAAAAAAGAAAAAGCTGTCTATTTTTGAACAAATGTATCAGGCATTCAATTCAGTGGTTGGTCGACTGACATATGATATGGGACTGCACCCTCATCAGATACAAAGTGAAAATCCGGCTGAGATAGAAAATGCATCACACAGACGAGCTATTACCTCAGAAACTGTTCAGATCGTAAACGAAACATTGGTGAGTCTTGTACCTGGCGGTGAAATAGCCTATAAGTTGGGAATGGACAGGGAAATTACTGGAGAAGATATTGCTTGGGAGGCAGCGGGTATTCTTCTGGGGGTAAAAGTTGGAGCGAATGCCGCTAAGACGAGTACGACAGTTTTAGGACACTTCCCTGAATATCTAAAACTTGCAGAAAGCATAGGAGCAAGAAGTTTTCAAATACCTACAGGTGTTTGGAATAAGATGTCGGCAGCAGAGCAATGGACTGCCAACTCTAAGTTTCTTGATAGGATGATTTTGAGAGGGGATAACATTAGATTGGCTACACCGCTTAATCAAGTAAAGCCGGGCAGTTTCTTCCAAAAGGAATTGAACTATTTATTTGACAAAGGCTATAAAGTAAGTTCTGACGGACTTTGGTTAGTAAAATAGAAAGCTATGAAGAATAACGAAAAAACATATAGATATCTAAAGTCAAACGGCTTTGAGCTAATTCAAAAAGATACTTCTGCTTGTTTTGGCGACTACTACGATACATTTTCTAATGGTTCTTTTCAAGTAAGGTTTAGCAGTTCTAAATCTTTTGAAACAGTTGATATACGGAGTAATCTACCAAGTGAAAATTGGTTTGATTTAGCGTTAGTAAAAGCCCTATTGTATGATGAAAAAAATCTTAACAATGTAACTACTATTGAAGAACACAGAGGCTTTTTACAGAAAGAACTTACCAATATCGCTGAACTCTTCAGTGAAATAAATTATCTAGCTACAAAAAAGAGATTAGAAGAATTGGGGAATGAAAGAGCAGAAAAAATGTTCCTAACAACGAGATAATAAGCAGAAGCCTCGGCAAGCCCGGGCTTTTGCTTTTATAAAATTCTTTGGAATTTAGTTTGCTTGATAAACGTATCAAGGAGAGCGAAAACGTGTTGTTTGTCGCTCTCATATAAGGAAGTACTTTCTTCTGTAATTGCCAAACATTCGGAGCAAAAAAATAGGTTACAGGATTTAATGAAGCTCATCCTGGAGAGCATGATGATAGCCGAGAGGCGGGAGTTTTTAGGTAATACGGAAGGCAATAAATATATCGGATTTCGCCAAGGACGCAGTTGTGGTAAGTAAACGGAATAGCCCCTCCGTTTACAGATACAATGGCAATATCAGCGCCATGAAGTGGAAAGCGGGAGACGAAGCCACTGAACGGGGGTACAAGTTCTCTTACTACAGGTTGAACCGGCTGACTGCTGCAGCCTATGGCGAAGGAACGTCATTGACATCCAATTTAAACCGGTTCAATGAAGCTGTGACCGCATATGACAAGATGGGCAATATTGTTTTTTTGCAACGGCAAGGTAAATTGGACAGCGGTTACGGGATGATGGACAACCTGACCTATACCTACACGGGCAACCGGCTCACCAAGGTATCGGATGCGGCTACTCCCGCCATCACCTACTCCAATGCTTTTCATTTTGTAGACAGGGCAAATGTGGCCAATGAATACATTTACGATGCCAACGGAAATGCAACGAAAGATTTAAACAAGAATATCACCTCGATATCTTATAATGCATTAAATTTGCCAAATGTCATCACCTTCGCAGATGGAAATACCATTACCTACGGATATGATGCTGCGGGGAGTAAGCTAAGCGTAGCTTACACGACAGGAGGCAGCACGGTGAAGACAGAATATGTGGGCAACAAGGTGTACAAGAACGGTACGCTGAGCATGATCCTGACGGAAGAGGGATATATTACCCTCACAGGCTCCACACCATCCTATCACTACTACCTGAAGGATCATCAGGGAAACAACCGGGTAATATTGAACCAGAGCGGCACAGTGGAGCAGGTGAACCATTACTATCCATTCGGAGGATTGTTTGGAGAAGGCCTTCAAGCGGTGAATCAGCCCTACAGGTACAACGGCAAGGAACTGGATCGCTTCCAGAATCTGGATATGTATGATTACGGGGCACGCCATTACGATGCTGCCCTCGGCAGGTGGTTGACCGTGGATCCCCTGGCGGAGAAGTATTGTTCCATATCCCAGTATGCTTATGTGGCGAATAATCCGGTGAGGTTTATTGATCCGGATGGACGAGATTGGTTTGAGTTCCAAAACGAAAATGGCAGTAAGGCAGTTCTTTGGCAAGAGGGCAATGCTAAAACAATAACTATAAACGAACAAGTTTATAATAATATCGGTACAACGTAAGCATTCGGTAAACCCCGTCCTATTTTAATTTCTGATCCTTGCTATATTTGCCCTCAAAAAATACTATGTGGACATTACAGCAGTTTGAGGATATCTTTGATCGTTACCAGGCCAGCGGGCTTCGGATAAAAGAGTTCTGTCTGAACGAGTCGATCGTGGAATCCAGGTTTTATTACTGGCAGAAGAGATTGAGGGAACATAACTACAGGACAGGGAGGGAGTCCGGTTTCATCCCGATTGTCTTTACCGGTTCCAATCCATCGCCGGCAAACAAGGAAGTTGTCCATCATAAACCGGTTCCGGAGCATGTTGACCCCACCCCGGGGAATGTTCTCGAAATAGTCTATCCCAATGGCGTTAAAGTGCGTGTTCCCATGGGGTCTGATCCAACTCAGCTGCGTTCATTAATCCTCCTGACCCAATAAGCCATGTTCAATCTGAACGCCTCGATGCGTTACTGGCTTTACCCGTTCCCAACAGACATGCGAAAAGGGTTCTACACTTTAAGCGGGCTGGTCACTGACCGGATGGGACAGGATGTACGCAGCGGTGACGTGTTCATTTTTCTGAACCGTCACTGCACGAGCATGAAAGCATTACACATGGAGCACGGCGGACTGGTGATCTACTACATGAAACTGGAGAAAGGCAATTTTGCATTGCCCACGCTTGATGAAAATGGGAAGACACACCCCTTTTCGTGGCAAAAACTGATGCTGATGGTACAGGGTATTGATGCCGGTCAGTGCAACTGCAAAAAACGATGGGAAGGCGCATAAACAGACGGTTTTAGTCATCTTTTTTCTTGCATGTTTCACTCTATTTTTGTATCTTTACTCCCGTTATCCGACAGGAAAAAGATGCAAGAAAACAAGGAAAATCCGAACGAACTTCTCGAACTCCTCCTGGAGAAATGC
>MENQ01000016.1 GCA_001768325.1 Bacteroidetes bacterium GWC2_46_850
AATATATCACCATCGGATCAGCTTGTCCGATACAAAAGTAATAAATAAAATTAAATACAATTAAAGTGCTCGGTTATTACGGGCTAATACAGGTGTAAATCTCGGTTGTATCCACCGATTTATGACTAAGTAATTCCTTTATATCAATATACTAAAAGCTCATCATCCTGCTCTCCTATTTCAGTAAACGAACAATATAAATCAAGTATTTACGAATATTGTATATTTATTGCGTAAAGGATCTTACGACTATCAAAATCAATTAAACGAACTAAAGAAAATTGACCCTGAGTTATTTCAAATTCTTGAGATATTCTTATACAAATGGAAAAATTTCGACTATAGCGACACAGACCCAATAACAGGATGTTATCATTCATTGCTTTTTGAGGAACGATTTATTGACGATATAGACCTGATAACGAAGCTGCGAAAGAACATGAAAAACTCCATGATGCTATTGCAGGCATTGATAATTTTGTCACTAATCTTATCGCGGCAACCCTAATAATTCATTCAGATATTTGGATATAGGTTTCTATTTTATATATCCTTTTGCGACTAGTAAGCCATTTTCTAACTGGTTGATCGTATAGTTTCAAGGCAAGGTATGCCAAAACAATATTACCTACAACCAATAACACCATCCATTGCCAAGTTTGAGCAGGTGTTCGCCATGTTTCAGGGAAACCAATATAAGCATAAAATAAGTACATGGTGGGATAGTGTACGGCATACAGCGGATAAGAGATGTCGCCCATAAACTTGCATAAGCTTGTGGTTAGTGGATCGGTTGTCTGTCCTGACGCTGCTAATAACACGACAAAAGGAAAAGCTATTGCTACGCATACCAATTCGAAGACAATGTTAACCCATGCTGTATTGTCCGATCCCATGGAAGGCAAAGACAGCAGTAAAACAAGAATGGCTGTACAAATCCAAAAAACACCGCGTACCTTGACAGGTTTAAATACACGACTCATGTATAATCCCACACTAAACGGAAAGAGCATACGCAACAAACCACCCCCAAAATTAGCACCTTCAAGTGTCCAGCCAACACCCATATTTCCGTATCCTACCATATCCGACAAGAAAAACAGTGCCCAACATATACCGATGATTGCGGTAACGATACCCAACCAACGCGTAGACAGTTTGCGTAAAAACAATGCATAGAGAATATTGCCGATATATTCGAAGAACAACGACCAGTGAGGACCATTCAGTGGGAACATCTCTCCATTGCCGCGAACTTCACTCATAGCACCCGGTACTTCCGGAATCATGAATAAATGAAGCAAAACAGCAATCATAACTGCCGAGATTGTGACATGTGTTCCGTCCCATTTCACACCGCCTTGAATGAAAAACGTGACAACTCCCCATAAGATACCGAACACAACCATGGGGTGAAGACGGATGAGTCGGCGACGGAAGAACTGTCCATAAGTAAGTTTCTTCGTTGACGATTTATTCCAACGGTCATCATAAGCGTAACCGATAACAAAGCCAGAGAGAATGAAAAAGAAATCAACTGCCAGATATCCGTGTCCTATTATCCAAGATTCGGGTGGAAAACATTCGTAGCAGTGGTAGATGATAACCATTAAGGCGGCTACACCTCTTAGTCCGTCGAGCAAGTGATAATGAGTCTTTGAATCGGACATAGGGGCGGTCATAGTTGTTGTCATGAGGATAATTAGAATGCAAATTAATTGTATTTGCCTATGAAAATATCTAATCACATAGGCGAAAGTTAGGTGTATATATTATATGTTTCGTGCAAAGTGGAATTTCTAACTTTGCCGGGACACAGAGTTAAGCATAAACGCTTATTTTTGTGTAATATGAGAAAACAAAGAACACATTTTGACAAGGCATTCAAAGATAATGCGGTCAAACTTAGTTTAGAGCGCAAGAATGTTTCCGAGCTTGCGCAGGAATTGGGTATTGCCCCCTTTCTTTTATATCGTTGGCGGAAAGAATACCAGCAGAAAGGGGAAGCCAGTTTCCCCGGACATGGAGTCCAGTCACTAGATGAAAACTCCAAAAGGATTGCCGAACTGGAAAAACGTCTGGGTGAGGCTGAAACAGAGCGGGACATATTAAAAAAAGCTTTGAGCATCATCTCCAAGAAAGATCGTTGATCTATCTCTTTATAAAGGAATACAACTCGAAACGATGGACGATCGAGGTGATGTGTAAAGTATTGAAAGTACCCCGGAGCAGTTATTACCGCTGGCTTAAAGATCCGGAGGGCCAACGTAAGCGCAAATATATGGAGCTGGACGAAAAGATCAGAGATGCCTATTTTGCAGCCAAAGGACGCAATGGAAGCCCCCGGCTGGCGAAGGATTTGCAGGCATCCGGAACTCCTGTCTCGAGAACCACCGTAGCATGCCACATGAGGGAAATGGGCTTGCGCAGCAAACTCTCGAGACGATTCAAAGTGACGACGGATACCTCTCATAACTATAAGGTTGCTCCAAATCTGTTGAATCGCGAATTTAATCAGAATGAGCCTGTGAAAGCGTGTGTCTCTGACCTGACCTATATTCCGTGTAAGGATGGGTTTCTTTATCTGACCTGTGTGCTGGATCTTTTTGACCGCAAACTGATCGGATGGTCCATAAGTGATCATATGAATGCATCCCATACCGTAGTTCCGGCTATCAGGATGGCCAACAGGAACAGACCTTTTGGAGAAGGAATGATATTTCATTCTGACAGGGGCATCCAGTATGCCTGCAAACAAACTGTAAACCTGCTGAAATCCTTGAAGCTGGAGCAAAGTATGAGTGGAAAGGGAAATTGTTGGGATAATGCTGTGGCTGAAAGCTTTTTCAAAACTTTCAAATCTGAATTGGTCTATGGTACCAAACTCAAAACAAGAGAGCAAATGCGCTTGCATGTATTTGAATATATTGAAACCTGGTATAATCATAAAAGGAGATTCTCAGCATTGGGTAACTTAAACATTGATGAATTTTGGGATCAGTATAATATTAAAAAAGAATCAATTAAAAATGTCGCCTAACTTTTTGTCTCAATTAAGTTTGCAAGTCCAAGAATTAAAACTTTGGCAAAATATTCACGCTAAAAAAAAATATGTTTTCTCAAGACAAGACAGAATCGACGAAAAAGCCACTTTTATAAGTTTGGACATAGCACAAAATGTTGCTGAGATAAAACAACAAGACGGTAAAGACATCTGGCTTTATGGGGGTGCAAGTCTTATAAAAACATTTATTCAATTAGGGCTAATTGACACTTACAGAATTTCCGTTCATCCAACTGCTTTGGGTAGCGGAAAACCTCTTTTTGAAAACTTTGAAGAACGACTAAATTTAAAACTGATCAAGACAAATATTTTCAAATCGGGCGTAGTGCAACTCATTTATACGACAGAAAAAACAACGAACTGCTAACAGTTGTTCGAGTTGAGCACCATCACGAAATTTACCTGACCGATCCGCGTTAATCCGCCTCCTACAAGCTGAAGACAGTCATTCAGCACCCGGTCGGGAGAAAATAAAGATAACTGCAGCAGACAATGATCCCTCCCTATTCTGGTGAAAAATGGAATGGTAAGAAGCAATGACAAACAGTAACTAACAAAAATGATGCAACGAGAATTTGCTAACAAAGCCAAGACAATTTTAGAGACAGACGAGAATGTGATTGGTTTGGCTGTTGCTGGTTCGTGGATAACAAATAAAATGGATGAGTTTTCCGACCTTGACCTAATTCTTGTGACCAGGAAAAAGATTTCTCATGACAAAAATCTAATGCTTGATTATGCAAAAAGATTGGGAAATTTTTTATCAGGATTTACAGGAGAACACATTGGAGAACCCAGAGTTTTAATTTGTCTTTATGACAACCCCCTTTTACACGTCGACATAAAATTTGTGACGCTTGATGAGTTTCAATCACGTGTCGAAACACCTACACTGCTGATTGACAAAGAAGGGCAACTTGAAAAAGCAATCAAGAATTCACACGAAAAGTTTCCATACCCTGATTATCAATGGATTGAAGATCGTTTTTGGATTTGGATACACTATGCTCTACTAAAAATCGGACGTGGCGAATATCTTGAAGCATACGACTTTATGGGATTTTTAAGAATGGTTGTTTTTGGACCTCTGCTTCACATCAAAAACGACAATTTACCTCGTGGCGTTAGGAGGGTAGAAACAGATTTAGTAAGCGAAGATTTGGCGAGACTAAAACTCACAATTCCAACATACAACAGACAATCACTATTAGGTAGTTTGAGAAACGCCGTAACATTATACAGACAACTCAGGAGAGAACTGTTTGACAACAATGTGTGTTTACAAAATGACGCAGAACAAAAAGTGATGAATTATTTTGATGAAATTGAAAGGAGGAAATAAAAGAAAAGGCCCCAAAACGTTAGCGGCCATTTGTAGAACTCCCCGTATTAGAACTTCAGCATCAGCAGAATATGCATAACAAGAGCGGGGTGAAAAAATTTGAGAAATATTTTAATTTTCAGTACTTTTTGTATCTTTGCAGGTATAAAACAATTGGATGTTTATTTTTAATTCGGATATTGTTCTGTAAACAATCCGTACTTCCTGTACCGATTGTGCCTTCGTTTTTCCCCGGATAATTCTAATCGGGGGTGGTTTTCTTTCAATTATTTATAGTTTAACTCGCGTACACTGATAAACGCATTATGAAGCTGATCGTGTACGCAACAAAACAAAAGAAGATGAACAACGAAAAACAGACAATTCACGAATTTGACTTACACATCATTTATGACTTTTTCTCTGATACAAACCGCCAGGGTCCTGGGAGTCCGGAAGAAACGCTAAAAGCATTGGGGTTTATAAGTGGTCTTTCCGAAATGTCCAAAATTGCCGATATGGGTTGTGGCACCGGAGGTCAAACAATGGTTTTAGGTGAAAACACAGCGGGTGAAATCACCGGTGTGGACAGCTGGCCCGGGTTTATAGATCAATTCAACCAGCATACCCGTACCAGAAATCTCCAGCACAGGGTGAAAGGCATCGTCGGTGACATGGGGAATCTTCCATTTCAGGAAGAAGAACTGGATCTGATCTGGTCGGAAGGTGCCATTTACAACATAGGATTTGAGCGCGGACTCAACGAATGGAGGAAGTTTCTGAAACCGGGCGGATACATCGCTATAACAGAAAATACCTGGTTTAGCGATGAGCGGCCTGCCGAGATTCAGGACTTCTGGCAAACGATCTATCCCGAGATAGATACAATCTCCAACAAGGTTGCACAAATGCAAAAAGCAGGTTATCTGCCCGTTGCCACCTACATGTTGCCCGAAACCATCTGGACTGATTATTATTCCTGGCAGGCCTCGAGACGAGCGTCTTTCTTGAAAAAATATGACGGAAACAATTCCATAAAAGAATTTGTCGCTACCATGCAATATGAGGCGGAGTTATATGACAAATATAAAGCATATTATGGCTATATGTTTTATATCGGAAAGAAGATTTGAAACGTAATGAAATCAACCCTGAATAGGCGTTTGATTGATATGCAAAATTAAAATTCCTTTCGTGCATGAGTCTTCAAGCACGAAAGGAATTAAATAACAAACTTCCATTATCTGTCATACGAATAAGAACAACATAATGAGAATTATTCTCACAACGATAATTATTATTAAAACAAAAATATCATGGATAGACTGAGTACAACAGAAACAATCATCGCTTTGGAAACTGCCGCTCTCGAAGCTTGGCACAAAGGCAATCCCTCTCCTTATCTCGAACTTTATTCGAAAGACTTTACCTATTTCGACCCTGCACATGAAAGGCGACTAGATGGTTGGGACAAGATAAAAACCTTATATGAAAGCATGCGGGGAAAGGTAGCAATGGATAAATTCGTAATTTTAAATCCAGTGGTGCAACAAACCGATACCATGGCTGTCCTGACTTATAATCTGCATTCATATGTAGGTGAAACACGCTGGGAAGAAAATTGCACGGAAGTGTATAGACTGGAAGAAAATAACATTTGGAAAATCATCCACAGTCACTGGTCATTAACTAAGTCATCAATTGATTGATTGACAGTCATCTTTTTTTCTGATGGTACCTGTCTGCACGACAATTATTGCTATTCGTGAGAGGAAACGGAATGAGCCAACTTTAAAAGCTCGGTCGTTGTTTTCCAATTCCGGGTAGTTGCCTTTACCTTCAGCTTAGTCTCCAGAAAATTATTGTTTAATTTGGTCGTCCTGTACCCGTTAGGGCAATAAAGATATACTACGTTTGAGACAAATGCGATTTCCTCGCGGGGCTTTCTTTTAGTCAGAATTTTCTCCAGATCCGGACTTTTTAATGGAGACGCCGATAAGAAGGTAACATACAGGAAAGAAACATCCTTATCCTCATCATGTACAAAAGGATTATCCCGAATAATTACCTCCAGAGTCTCAGCTTTCAGCACAATGACCGGCACGTCAAAACCAAAAGAATTTTTAATGACTGAAGCAATCAACTCCTCCAATACTCTGGCATCTTTCTCTGTTGAAAAAAAGAGCACGTTTCCACTTTGTAAATAGGTAGTTACCTTCTCAAAACCCAGGTTTTCATATAATTGACGCAAATCTGTCATTTTGATTAATTTTTGCCCGCTCACATTGATTCCTCTTATGATTGAAATATAAGATGCCATCTGTTATTATTTTTAGTTATTCCGGAAAGACGATTTCCTTTATTAACGCTTTGATGTTATTCTTGTTCTTGCTGATCAGAAAGAGTGTGTTATGAATCCGGTTGTAACCAAATAAAGAGAGTTCGTGTCATATCATCGTATAAAATAAAAAATATGAAGACGCGACAAATTCTCTTTTCAATTCTATTATGTGGCATGATCATGCCGCTTACTGCACAGATTAAAGGCACGGTCACCGACACCGACAGCAATCCGATTGAATTTGCCAATGTGGCAATCTACTCCCTACCCGACTCTGCATTGATTGCCGGGACAACCACCGATGAACAGGGCGCATTTTTGTTGACCACTGATAACAGTGCCAACAAACTTCTGAGAGTTTCTTTTATCGGATACGAAACGCAAACCCTGTCGGCACAGCCGGAACAGAAGATCACGATGCAATCGGATACAACCATGCTCAGTGAACTGGTGGTAAACGGTAATTTACCGCAGATAAGGCTGCGCGACGATGCGGTGGTAGCTACAGTCGAAAATACAGTCCTAAGCAAAGCGGGCACAGCCAACGACCTGTTGAAACGGTTGCCGGCAATTACCGGTGACAATGGCGACTTTTCCATCTTTGGAAAAGGAAAAGCCAAAATTTATATCAACAACCGGGAGATGCGCGACCCATCCGAACTGGATATGATTGCCTCATCCGATATCCGGGAGGTAGAGATCGTGCACAATCCGGGAGCCGGATACGATGCATCGGTGAAGGCTATCATCCGCATACATACCAAACGAAAAGTGGGTGATGGATTTAGCTTCGACATCCGATCAACTTACCTGCAAACAAACAACGTAGATCTCAGACAACAGCTGAACCTGAACTACAGATATCGGGGATGGGATCTTTTTGCCTCTGTGAAATATGAACGATATGCCTACATCCAGGATAGTAAGATGACACAGACCGCTTTTGTGGATACGCTCTGGACACAGGAGAACGAACTTTACGTGGATGGCACCAGTAATCCATTGACAACTACAGCCGGCCTCAACTACGAAATAAATCCCAAACATTATCTTGGTGCACGATACAGGATGACTACCTACCCCGGTAAAAACATAGAAAAAATAACCACAACGAGTGATGTTTTTGCCAACAACAACTACTTCGACAGCTGGGAGAGTGCGAGTATGGAGCATAATAATTACGATCCACGACATCGGCTGAACCTCTATTACAATGGCAGTTTCGGCGAACTGAAGATTGATTTCAACAGCGACTTCTACAAGGGGAGTCAATTTTCGGAAACAAATGTTACGGAGACGAGTAAAGAATATGACGATAGAAATATCCAATCGACAAATTACATTGAGAACCAACTCTTCGCTACCCGACTTATTTTGTCATACCCCCTGATGGGTGGCCAGTTAACGGCAGGGAATGAATTTACCCGTACACAAAGGATAGATGATTACAAAACCGACATGGATATGATTCCATCAACCAATACCTCCATTCACGACCACAACAACAGCTTCTTTGCTGAATATGCAAGAGCAACGCCAATTGGGAAATTTACAGCAGGAATTCGGTATGAAAATGTTTATTTCGATTATTTTAACGACAATGAAAAGATTGAAGAGCAAAGCAGGAAATACGATCGTTGGTTTCCCAATTTCTCTTACTCCAATTCATTTGGAAATATGCAATTACAATTGAGCTACAATGTGAAGACCGTCCGCCCTTCATACTGGCAACTGGGAAGCAACACACTCTACGGAAACAGATTTACGTTGCAAACCGGTAATCCATTCCTCAGACCATCCATCATTCACGATGCATCACTCTCCGGATCCTGGAAATTTATGCAGCTAATGGTCAGCTACAAACAGGAGAAAGATATGATCATCCAGTGGGCAGAACAGCTTGAAGACAATCCTGCGGTCACATTGCTTTCAACAAAAAATATCGATAATATCCCCAGTCTTTCTCTTTTCCTGTCGGCATCACCCAAATTTGGCATATGGTCACCCCAGGCAAGTGTGGGTTTTATAAAGCAATGGCTGAAAATCACCAGCAACAACAGAGAAATTACGATGAACAACCTCATGCCAATCGCTTCACTCAATAACTCTTTCTCATTGCCGAATGATTTTCTGGTAACGTTCGATGCAAACTTTCAGGGGAAAGGATCGACTCAAAATGTTGAAATAGTAAACAACAAGTTTGTCCTAAACCTGGGTGTGACCAAATCATTCCTCAATGATCGGCTATCGGTATCACTGAAAGGACATGACTTGCTGCACGGAAACAAAAACGACATCCAGCTTTATAACAATAAGCTGTTCCTCTCTCAGTTCTCCAAATGGGATACCCGTGAACTGGAAATAACAGTGAGGTACAAATTTAACACCAACGGAAGCCGATATAAGGGTACCGGTGCCGGTGAGAGCGAATTCAACCGACTGTAAAAGACAAGATTAATGAAATAAAAAAAACCGCTTTCGGCAGGATCTGATGAAGATCGCACCGAAAGCGGAATATGTGAATAGTTTACCGGAAGCGTTTATTACTCCTCCATCAACACATGCATAATGTCGCAGGCCGATTTGGTGACGGAGCTTCCCGGTCCAAAGATGGCTGCCACACCGGCACGATAAAGAAAATCATAGTCCTGTGCCGGAATCACACCGCCGGCAATCACCACGATGTCGGGACGTCCCAGTTGTTTCAGTTCTTCGATTACCTGGGGTACCAGGGTCTTGTGACCTGCTGCCAGGGAGGAGATGCCTAACACGTGCACATCGTTCTCCACTGCCTGACGGGCAGCCTCGGCCGGTGTCTGAAACAAAGGTCCCATGTCTACGTCGAAACCACAGTCGGCATAGCCAGTGGCGACCACCTTCGCGCCGCGGTCATGTCCATCCTGGCCCATCTTGGCGACCATGATCCTGGGTCTGCGCCCTTCTTTCCGGGCAAACTGATCGGTGAGTGCACGCGCTTCCTCGAGCGTTGCATCTGCTTTTGATTCTGATGAATACACGCCTGATATTGTTCTGATTATTGCATTATATCTTCCCACCACTTTCTCGCATGCATCGGAGATCTCTCCCAGCGTAGCACGTACCCTGGCAGCTTCAACCGACAACTCCAACAGGTTTCCCTGTTTGGTCTCCACACATCGGGTGATGGCAGCGAGTGCCTTTTGTACTGCTTCGTTGTCACGACCGGCGCGCAGCTGCCCTAACCGTGCTACCTGCTGCTTGCGCACTTCGGTATTGTCGATATCGAGGATGTCGATGGGATCTTCCTGCTCCAGTCTGTAACGGTTTACGCCGATGATGGCCTGATTTCCGGAGTCGATGCGCGCCTGTGTGCGTGCTGCAGCCTCCTCGATGCGCATCTTGGGAATGCCGGTCTCGATAGCCTTTGCCATGCCCCCCAGCTTTTCAATCTCTTCAATCAGCGTCCATGCCTTGTCTACAAGCTCCTGGGTGAGTGATTCCACATAGTAGGAACCGGCCCACGGATCCACCTGCCGGGTGATCTGGGTCTCTTCCTGGATATAGATCTGGGTATTACGGGCAATGCGGGCCGAGAAATCGGTCGGCAGGGCAATAGCCTCATCCAATGCGTTGGTGTGCAGCGACTGGGTATGTCCCAGTGCAGCGGCCATTGCCTCCACACAGGTACGTCCTACGTTGTTGAACGGGTCCTGCTCGGTGAGCGACCATCCCGAGGTCTGTGAGTGGGTACGCAGCGCCATCGACTTCGGGTTTTTCGCACCGAAGCTCTTCACGATCTTTGCCCACAGCAGGCGTGCTGCACGCATCTTGGCGATCTCCATGAAGTGGTTCATACCGATGGCCCAGAAGAAGGAGAGACGGGGCGCAAAGGCATCCACGTCGATACCGGCATTGATACCGGCACGCAGGTATTCAATGCCGTCGGCCAGCGTGTAGGCCAGTTCAATGTCGGCTGTAGCACCTGCCTCCTGCATATGATATCCGGAGATGGAGATCGAATTAAACTTGGGCATCTTCTGTGAGGTAAACTCGAAGATGTCGGCAATAATCTTCATGGAGAACTCGGGTGGATAGATATAGGTGTTGCGCACCATAAACTCCTTGAGGATGTCGTTCTGGATTGTGCCGGCCATCTCTTCCAGTTTGGCTCCCTGCTCCTGTGCGGCCACGATATAAAATGCCAGCACCGGCAACACGGCTCCGTTCATGGTCATGGAGACCGACATCTTGTTCAACGGAATGCCATCGAACAACACCTTCATGTCTTCCACCGAGCAGATGGAGACACCCGCTTTTCCCACGTCGCCAACCACACGTTCGTTATCGGCATCGTAGCCGCGGTGCGTGGGAAGGTCGAAAGCCACAGAGAGGCCCTTCTGTCCCGACGCCAGGTTGCGGCGGTAGAAGGCGTTGGATTCTTCAGCAGTGGAGAATCCGGCATACTGACGGATGGTCCAGGGGCGCATTACGTACATGGTTGAATAGGGTCCGCGCAGATAGGGAGCAATCCCTGCTGCATAGTTCAGATGCTCCATGCCTTCGAGATCCTCTTTGGTGTAAACCGGTTTCACCGGTATCTGTTCCGGCGTGAGCCATTCGGCTTTGATCTCATTCTTTGAGGCCCACGCTGCCGCGTTGACGGCCTCGAAACCATCCGATTGAATATTTATTTCCTTAAAATCAGGTTTCATATTTTTGTCAGTTATCAGCTTTTTGTTTTCTAATATCGTCTTGTATCTTGAATCTACAAGAGCTTCTCATTAAACATCTGCAGCGTTTCCAGCACGTTGCTGCGCACGTGGATGAAATGTTCAATGCCAACAGCCTTCAGTTCATCCATGCAGGCGGGGGCGCCGGCTACCACAAAGAGTTCCTTTCCACCCTTGAGCAGATTGAATGCTTCCGGAGCATAGGTGACATACTCGTCGTCGCTGGAACAAAGTACCACCACGTCGGCGTCTTTTTCACGAGCTGCCTGCACACCTTCTTCCACGGTATTGAACCCGAGATTGTCGATCAGTTCATAACCTGCCGAAGCAAAGAAGTTGCTCGAGAACTGGGAACGCGCCAGACGCATGGCCAGGTTGCCGATGGTAAGCATAAACACTTTGGGCGTTTTTCCGTTTTGCTCGGTGGCCAGTCGCAGTCCATTGAAAGCATCGGCCAGACGTTTCGTATTAAGTTTCTTCAGGGGCGTGGCGACATCGCTACTGCCACAGCCGCAGCCTTGTGACTCCTTGCCTTCGATTTTTCCGGCCATGGCCTCCCGGAAGTTGGGGTACTGGTTGGTGCCGAGCAGAATCTCTCTGCGGTTTGCGACTGCATTGAAGCGGGCATCGGACGAAGCATTGATGGCGTCCTGCACGCTACCGGCTTTCAATGCATTGTAGAAACCAGTCTCCTCCGTTTCGAGGAAGAGTTTCCATGCCTGTTGTGCCAGGGAATCAGTCAGTGTCTCAATATAATAAGAGCCTGCTGAGGGATCGGTAATTTTATCAAAATGGGCTTCCTCCTTCAGCAACAGCTGTTGGTTTGCTGCAATACGTTCGGCGAAGGCTGTGGGTGTTTCAAACGCTTCGTCGAAGGGACGCACCGTCAGTGAGTCTACCGCACCAATGGTGGCCGACATCGCTTCGGTTTGTGTGCGCAGCAGATTCACATAGGGATCATACAGCGATTGGTTGAATTGGGAAGTGGTGGCATGGATATTCATCTTTGCAGCACAACGACAGGTGCCATCGGCAGCTTTGTTGTCACATTCGTTCGGACAAGGGGGTTTGTAGGCGTTCACGATCTCGGCCCATAACCAGCGTGCAGCCCTGAACTTGGCAATCTCCATGAAATAATTGGATCCCACACCAAACTCAAACTTGATCTTTTTTGCAACCATGGAGGGTGGCAGCCCGTACTTGATCAACTCCGACAATACCTGATTGCCGTATGCCAGGCTGTAACCCAGCTCCTGAAAGCTATATGCACCAGCATCGTTCATCCGGTTGCCAGTCACTGAGATGGCACGGTAGCGTGGCAGGGGAGCCGTAATCTGAACAATCTCCACGGCCTTTTCTATCCAGCCGGGTTCATCGATCCCCTTTTTCAGGATCTTGCGGAAAGGATCAAACTCAATAGAACCGAAACATTCCATCACGTTCAGGTTACGGCCTGCGATGTAACCCACTACCAATTGGGCCAGATCAACAGTACGCGAGATGCAGGTACGGAAGTTCAGTTCCACCTTGTCGGGTGCGATTCCCTGAAGAAGGATTTCCATGTTTTCGGCCGAAAGTGCATTCTTCGGCAATTGAAATCCCAGGGAGGTTATACCTCTTTCCAAAAGTGCCAGCGCCTTTTTGTTGGCTTCGGCAAAATCCTGCACGTCGATTTCCTGACGCACATACCAACCATTTTCCTTTTTTGTGCCACGAATGTAGGGAAACTGTCCCGGCAGGTTCTCCAACGCGGGGAAACCCTCCACATCTTCTGCACGATAAAAAGGATTTACCTGAAACCCTTCATTTGTTTTCCATACCAGTCTTTTTTGAAAATCAGCCCCTTTCAGGTCTTTGGTAACAACTTCCATCCACTCTCCGGTGGCAACGGGAGGAAAATCAGTGAAAAGTTTTTCTCTCTGTTTACTCATATCAACTACTATTATTATTTTGATGTTTTTCTGTTTCGCCAGGCTTTTTACGAACTGCTTCACCGGTTCGGGAAAAAACAGACAAAAGTAGGACAATTTGCGCGTTAAAAAAAGTATTCCACACCTATTTACGCTTCACTCGCAGCAATTTGTCTAAGGTGCCTTTTTCAAATCGATAAGCAGCTCTCCTATTTTTTCAATGACAGCCTGTACGTATCGCGCTCCTTTATCGGCGGTCGACTTTTTGGGGTTGCCAATACCGGTGTCCGAGGATATCTCGTCCCAATTGCGCGGCATCCAGCCTATTTTTTTGTCTACTGCCTTTATCTGCGACGATGAAACGAAACCATCGCCCGCACGCTCCATTGCGACCAGTTCGGGATGATAATGAAGCATCACGGACGTTTCCTGTTCGCCGGCATGTTCATCGGGTTTCTCCTCAAAATAGTCGTTCGTGGGGACTATCGCCCACCAGTCGGCCACCACAATGCGGAAATCGGGAAAAGTCATCGCCAGATCACGGATATAGGGTTTGAAAGTGTTTCCGCCATGTCCGTTGATGATGACCAGCTTCCGGAAACCCTGTTCCTGGAGTGAAGTAACAATGTCGCTGAGAATTGCTTTCTGCGTTTCACTTCGGGTATGCACACAGAAAGGCTTGTTCCACTGGCCAGCATTCTGCGAGCCAAACCAGACCGGCGGCAACACCATGCAGGTAACACCCTGATCGTAAACCTGATCGGCACAGTCGCAGGCAATCTCGTAGGACAGGATGCAGTCGGTCAGATAGGGAAGATGATGGTTGTGCGGTTCAAAGGCCCCCCAGGGAAGAAGGGCCAGATCATATGCATGCTCCGCCACCTCACCATAATTGGTAAGCGGGCCACGAAGAAAACTATTTTTTGACATATATGTTGTGCTTGAAAATTTCACATTGATATCAAACCTTTGCGGATACAATAGAAAGTGAGTCCCGATACAGTTTTGATACCGGTTTTGGTAATGATATTCTTGCGGTGTGTCAATACTGTATTGTGGCTGATATTCAGCTCGTCGGCAATCTCCTTGTTGAGATATCCCTTTACAATAAGGCGTAGTATTTCGGTTTCACGATTGGTGAGTTGATGATCAGACTCCTCCTTTTGATGGTCGTGTTCGCTCGAAATGGTATCCTGCAGCTGCCGTATACCATAGGAGTCCAACTCATTGAGTTTTGGCTGTAACACCTTATTTCGCAATCGGTTGTGAGCCGAAAGATCTTTCTCGAAGGCGTGCAACGAATAGATCACGGCATAACTCAGGTTCTGGTTGTGTTCCACCGAGAGGTGCTTGATGAGAATGTTCTTCAGATCGTGTAGCAGGTCATCGGGAAAATCATCGCTGTACTCTGCATTTTTCTGCAGATAGTTGGTCATCCGCTCCTTAAACTTTAAAAACAACATGCGGAGCATGCCCAGTTCTTTGTTTTCATTATCGGCCGTAGCAATCAGGGCATTGAGGTGGACCTCGATATTGGGTACCAGTGCGTGTAGATAATTCTCCACAGTATGACGAAAGTAGTCGGCTATGGGTTCCGCATCGAACAAGGTGAGCGACGACTCCGGCAGGTAAGTATCGTCGAGATATACATTGAGTACCGTGAGAATAAGATCGGGATTGAGATGATGCTCCAGACAGATTTCCTGTACGGTCCTTTCCCCTACTCCAATTCTGATACCGAAGCGGTTCAGTACGGGAATCAGCTCGTTGTGCCTGGCAAGCACATCAGCCATCACACTATGGAGATTGAGTAAAGGCAATTATTCTGTTTTTTTGGATGATTTTGATTTTGCCGCAAAGTGACGGTTTCGTTGTCGTTCTTTGTGAAAATGTTTCACAGCATCAATGGGATGCAGGAACAACATACGGGGTCCCGCTGTACGCATAACCTCTTTTATTTTCAATCGCATACCAGACTTGTAACAGTGAATGGGACAGGAGGCGCAGGTAGGCTTTTCTTCTCCGAACGGACAACGCTCGAGACGCTGGTGAGCGTATGTCAACAGTGCATTGCATTCATTGCATAACTGTGCTTTTGATCCGTGTGCCGACCGGCAGTAGATGGAGACCATCCTGGTGACAATTTTTTTCTCTTCTGCGTTCATTCGCTCTGCTTCTATCGGATCGTAAAATTAGCGATTTTCTTTATCACGGCCAAATCTGATACCCTGTTTCTTAGGGTTCCCTCGCGACAACAAATCATGTTAATCTTCCTGAAGACGTACGTTCCGCATCTGACTCAGAATACGGGCCTGTCGTCTCTGCATGTAGGCCGACGGATTTTTAGAACTGTAAACCCGTGGATTGGGCAGGGTGGCGGCAATCAAGGCCGACTGCGATGCCGACAGCTTTTGGGCACTGCTATTAAAGTGAAGGCGTGCCACAGCCTCCGCGCCGTAGACACCTTTTCCGGTCTCCATGCTGTTGAGATAAACCTCCAGGATCCGCTCTTTGGGCCACATCAACTCGATGAGCAGGGTAAAATAGGCTTCCAGACCTTTCCTGAACCAGGAGGAGCGGGGCCATAAAAAAAGATTCTTGGCTGTCTGTTGGGAGATGGTGCTTGCTCCGCGGGCCTTCCGGCGGGTTTTGTTCTCTTTCAGTGCCTTCTCAATTTCCACACGGTCGAACCCATTGTGGAGATAGAAACGCTGATCTTCCGACGCGATTACGGCACGTTTCAGATGATCAGAGATGTGATCGTAGGGTACCCATTTGTGGTGAAGACGGAGCGGCTCACCCTGAACAAGTGACTGTACCGTGCGGATGCCCATGAGTGGTGTAAAATAAACCGGTACAAACCTGAATAGCAATACTCCTCCAATGGAGAGAATAAAAAACCACAAGATCAGCTTCGCTAAAAAACGCACCAATTTTCTCATACACTCATCTGTTTGAATACAAGCCGCAAAGATAGAAAAAATAATGTAGCTAACTTTTTTTTCGCAGCAACAAATAATTTCCTGTTACAGTTTTTTCAATATGATATCCTTCGTTGAGTTCAATTCCCCAGCCATCCCCAATCACGCTGTCGCCCCGAATCTCAAGCGGTTCGGAAACAATCACCCAGCGCCAGTCCGATCTCAGCAGAGCTCCCCCGCCCTTAACGGTGAGGATACCCCACTGATCGCTGATCTGAATGGTGAGGTATACGGTTCCCTCATCCTCATCGAGGGGAACCACATTCTGGAAATCGAACGAAAGTTCAATTTCTCCCAAACGAATCTCCAGATGCGGATCCTCAATAAACTTTTCCCGATATAGGTCGAGCCGCGCACTATGTGAAATTTCCCGCCTCTGCTCTTCGTCGGCGATGACCCTGCCGTTATATTCCTCCGCCACCTGCCTGACATAGGTCTGCAGGATGATGCGCATCTCCATCCCGAAGGCTTCCGAAAAGAAATCGGTCAGGTCACTGTCGGCATCCATGTTCTTGTTCCAGTTATTATCTTTCTGATAGAGAAAAAAACCATACACGGGTACCGTTTCGTACGCAAAAGTGCGGACGTAGGAAGGTAACTCTTCAAAAGCGATAATCCGGTTGACGAGATAATCCCGCAATTGCCATTTATCGCGTCCACTCATCATTTGTCCGGTGTAGGAAGCCATTCCTTCCAACAGCTCGAGGCTATTTTCAGTAACTTCAGCGCCCTTGTAAAGCAGGTGCCTGTATTTTCTGAATATCAACGCATTTCGCAAATGCTCCTCCGACCGGGCTAACCGACGCGATAACAGCGCCTCTCTGAGGGCAGCCATCTCAAGGCGAAGATAAATCCGCCCTTCCTTGTCGTCGAGATGTATATTTTCCTCCCTCTGGAAATCAAATCCCAGTGAAGGCTGTGCCACATGAAACAGCTCGTGGATGATGAGATCTACCCGATCTTCCTTCTGATCGGGTAGAGGCAGTTTTATCATGGCCCAATGGATGCCGCTCCAGGATATATCGGTGTTGGAAATGGGAATATTTTTGGGCAACATGCCCTGGTAGATGCCATCACGTGGACGCAGAAATCCTCCTTCATCGGGCTCGTTGGCATACATTCGTCGGGTTTCGGGATCCACCAGCAGGATGGGACCGTAAAGATCCTTGTCCCACAAACCCACATGTTTCAGTGTGGCTTCCTTTGTTTCACTGAAATACAAAGCAATACTGTCAACGGAGACCTGTGCGGTATGCGCGACGACAGCTTGAAGGATCAGGTTCATCAGCCATATGCCAATGAGGTGTCTCATGATCGGATTACTTCGATTACAGTCAGTTTTTGTTCGTTTACCATAAACCGGATATTCATTCCGGCATAAGTGATTCCATACACCCTCTCCGGGTCATCCTGATAGGAGGGTCTGGGATCGTTGGCCAGGATCTCCTCCAGGGGAGTATGCAATGCCTGGGGTATGTCTGGCAACAGCGCTTCCGGCAGTACCACCTGCAGCTTATGCTCTTCGATGGGCTCAGTGAAACCACTCACAGCAGCGGGGTGACTATCGGCATAGGTGATGTAGGGTTTGATATCAAAGATGGGTGTCCCATTCATCAGATCGGCACCCAGCACGTGCAAAACAGGACCTTGCAACGTCTGCCATTCAATTCGTTCCAGCCGCACCGAGGAGAGTCCGATGGGGTTCGGCCGGAAAGGAGAACGGGTGGCAAAGACGCCCAGCTTTTTGTTACCACCCAGGCGGGGTGGACGCACCAGGGGCGACCATCCGTCGCGTTTGGTTTCAGAGAATTCCCAGATAAGCCAGATATGAGAAAAACCATCCAGACCACGCAATGCTTCGATATTGCGGTAGGGCGGTTCGAAAATAATTTTCCCTTTCAACGACTCAACCAGGCCGCTTTGCCGGGGTATGCCAAACTTGGTAGTGAAATCGGTATGGATATGCGCAATTATTTTCATCATCGCCACTTATTGCTGCATGATTTTTGCTGAAAGGCGGGTCACCCACTTTCGGGGTAAAAAACGAATGCCAAAAGGTGCCAGTTTGTTCATGGCGCCATGAATAACGACGGCTTTACCCCGCATCATCGCCCTGTATCCGAGCTCGGCTACTTCTTTTGCATCGGCAATCTGCACATTCTTCACCAGCTGGGAAGCTTTCATCTTTGAGACCTCCCCAAAATTTGTGCTCGTGGGGCCGGGACAAAGCGTGGTGACTGTGATATGTTCTTTTTTCAATTCCTCACCCAGTCCCTCCGAGAGATGGAGCACGAACGACTTTGTAGCAAAGTAAACCGCCATCATGGGGCCGGGCTGAAAGGCGGCCGTGGATGAGATATTGAGTATTCTTCCGGCTTTGCGGCCGCGCCAGTCGCTCACAAAAAGATGAGTCAGGTGGGTGAGCGTGGTGACATTGAGTGCGATCATCCGCTCGTAGCATTCCCATCCGGTATCGGCAAAGGCACCGTAGTCACCAAAGCCGGCGTTATTCACCAGATAGTCAATATCGACTCCCTTCTTCTTCACCTCATCAAACACTGCCTGTGCTGCAACGGCATCACAGAGATCGACCACCAGGGTATGCACAGAAACGGAACAGGTTTCTTCCAGTTCCATTTTTATCTTTTTCAGCGTCTCCGCGCTGCGGGCAACCAAGACCAAATTATGTCCCTTCTCCGCAAACAGAAAAGCCAGTTCCTTGCCTATCCCTTTCGATGCCCCGGTAATCAATGCCGTTTTGCTCATTATCAATCAATTTAGCACAAAATTAAACTATTTTCCTTCATACCTGTCAAATATACAGATATTTTTAAGAAGATAAGATTTATGAAAATATCTGAGCGATAAAGGCATTGCAGGAACCGGGGGAAACCTATGTGGGTTCCCCCGCACCAGGAAATCCTGCAATATTTAATTAAATTGGGTTCTAATTGATCGGGCGCACACTGATTGTGATAATTGGCGTGCGTCCACTTTATACAGATCAGCTTCGCTTGCGTGATTTATCGATTCTCAGAAAAATAAAAAGAAGAATCGTAAATCCCCATAACGATGAGCCGCCGTAACTGAAGAATGGCAATGGGATACCGATCACCGGCATGATGCCGATCACCATCCCGACATTGACAATCAAATGAAAAATAAAGATGCTTACGACCCCATAACCATAGGCCCGCCCGAAGGTTGTGGTCTGCCGTTCAGCCAGATTCAGCAATCGTAAAATAAAAGCCAAAAAGAGAATGATGATGAGGGCGGAACCAAGAAAACCGTGTTCTTCACCAATGGTACAGAAAATAAAGTCGGTATCCTGCTCGGGAACATACTTCAATTTGGTCTGGGTACCGTTGAGAAAACCTTTGCCGGTGAGCCCTCCCGAGCCAATGGCAATTTTAGACTGTCCCACGTGATACCCTGCCCCGCTCAGATCCTGCTCCATACCCAGCGTTACCTTGATGCGCATTTGCTGATGCGGTTGCAGCACATCATAAAACACATACTCCACCGATTCTAGAAAAGCAAAGGAGCCGATCATAAACAGGAGGATATAGAGATAGTTTTTTTTGCGATACCGGAAAAATAGCAAAAGCAGGTAAAGGCCCACCAGTGAAAAGGCAATCATCGCTGTAATACCCCAATCCAATGGAACAGAAAAAAGAGAGGCCACATACGCCACGAGGAAAACCAAAGCTGCCATGAGAAGAATCATAAAGACTTCTTTCCGTCGTTTTACGTAATTCCATACCATGGCTGCCGAGAAGACGATGATCAGGATAAGGGTGATCCACTCTCCTTTCGAAAAGTATCCCATCTGCACGTCAGAGAATTTTATTCCCAACACGAAGTAAATCACCGCAGCTATTCCCATGAACAGTACCCCGCCGGGAAGTTCTTCCCGATACAAAACCAGCAGGAAAGCGAGATATACTAGCGCCGTACCTGTTTCTTTCTGTGCAATTACCAGCAACACCGGTAATAAAATGATGCCACACACCAGCAGCAGGTTTTTGCGTTCCATCAACCGGAATCCGTAGGAGTTGAATACCCGTGCCAGCGCCAGCGCAATGGAGAACTTCATAAATTCGGCCGGCTGCAGCCTGACGGGACCAACGATCAGCCACGAGCGGGAACCATTAATCTCCTGTGCAACAAGCAAGGTTATAAGCAACAAACCGATGCCGGTCAGGTAAAAGGCTATTGAATAGGTTTCATAGAAGCCCACTTCTATTTTCAGTAAGGTAAAAGCCAGCAACAGGGACGTGCCGATCCACACGAGTTGCATCCCGGCCCTACCCGAGAGGTCGAACAGACTGGTTGCATTCTCCAGATCAAAGCTGGCAGCATAAATATTAAGCCATCCGAGGATCACGAAAAGGAGGTAAAAGCCGACCGTTGTCCAGTCCACCCTTCCTTTTTCCACAATCTCCCTGCTTCCCTGATAAACCATGATTGCTGCATTTTTTGTTGTTCCTATCTTAATTCGCCGGCAAGTTACGGGTATATGCATACGGCAGTATCTCCCGGTTGATCACGGATGTTTCCAACCATTTATCGCTCTCGGGAATCTCTCCTGCGAAGAATTTCTGCATCATCAGTCGCGCTATGGGTACCGCATTAGTAGCTCCAAAACGGCCATTCTCGACTACCACGGCAATCGCAATCTGTGGATCATCTTTCGGGGCGAAACCCATAAAGAGTGAGTGATCGTCGCCATGGGGGTTCTCCGATGTACCTGTCTTCCCGCAGACTTCAACCAGGGGAGCCAGATTGATGCCGCGGCAGGTGCCTATGGTGACTGCGTCGGCCATGCCGGCGACAGTCAATTCATAGTGTTCCCTGCCAATACCGGTTTCATGCCGTGTGGTAAATGCCTGGTCCAGGGCGTCACCCTTTCTTTCGCGCACGACATGCGGGGTATAATAATGTCCCCTGTTTGCAATGGTAGCACCCAGATTGGCAATCTGTAACGGTGTAGCCAGCACTTCTCCTTGTCCGATGGCAATTGAAATGATGTTGTGGGCAACCCAGCGATCCGTCTTGAACACGTTGGTATAAAACTTACTGTTTGGAATAAAGCCTCTTTTTTCAGAAGGGAGATCAACCCCCAATGGATAACCAAACCCCATGTTTACCATGTGATCACGCCACACGTCGAAAGCATCGGCGGTACTTGCATATTTTGTTCTGTTACCCAACATGCCATTAAGACCGTAACTAAAGAAAGAGTTACACGAGGTGGCGAGTGCGTACTGTATGGAAAGGGGTGACGCATGGCTGTGACAGCCGGGCCGACCTCCCAATGGGGGATATCCGCCAAAACAGGAATATCTTGTTTCGGGAGTGATAATCCCCTCATGCAGAAAGAGTAGCCCTTGTGCGGGTTTAAAAGTCGATCCGGGCGGGTAAGTTCCGGCAATAGACCGGTTTATCAAAGGTTTATATGGATTATTTTCCAATTGAAGATAGTTTGTGCTGAACGTTTTGCCGGTGAGGAGAGCAGGGTCGTAGGTAGGCGCCGACACCATGCATAGGATTTCACCTGTTTTGGGTTCGATTATCACGATGCTGCCTACCTTGTTGTGCATAAGCAGTTCGCCGTATGCCTGCAGATCTATATCGATGCCCAGAGTCAGATCTTTTCCCGAGACGGGAGCTTTGTCCTGTCTTCCCTCATCATAGTGTCCCTGTACCCTTCCATGGGCATCCCTGAGCAATATCTCCACACCTTTTTCACCACGCAGATCTTCTTCATGCGAAAGCTCTATACCCGATTTCCCCACATAGTCGCCCCGCACATAATAGGGATCGGCAGCCATTTTATTTTTATCCACCTCAGCTACATAGCCGAGGATGAGACCCATGTTTGGGTAGTTATACTGTCGCTCTGTCCTGTTCTGAATATATATTCCCGGAAATTTGTAAAGCTTCTCCTGGAGCAGACCATACTCTTCCACATCGAGTTGAGACATGAACAGTTGCGGGGTATAAGAAGAATAACCGGGATTCTTTCGTCGGTCCCTCATATCGGCGTTCAGGCTGTAAAAATACTCTTTACTGATATCCAGTGTACGGCAGAAATCGAGGGTGTCAAACTGTTTCATCTCTCTCACTACCATCATCACATCGTAGGTGGGCCGGTTGTACACCAACAGGTTTCCTTTACGATCATAAATGGCTCCCCTTGCCGGATAAAGCGGCCTGCGCAGAAAGGCGTTGCTGTCGGCATAATCACGGTACTGGGGACTCAGTATTTGCAGATTGAACAGCTGTGCCAGGAATATGAAACCGATGGCTACCACCGCGGCAGCAATCACATACTTTCTTTTTGCCAGATTGCTATACTTGTTCACCGCGTTTTCTCTTGAAAATGAAACTGTCGAATGCGAAAATCAGAAGGATGGAAATGACCGAAGAGCCGGCGATGCGCAGCAGGGTGGCCGGCAGATTGAATAAAGTAAATGACTCGATAAAAAAAAGGAGGGTGAGATGCAAAAGCACCGTCAGAATTGTAAACCGGACAAACGGTCCTGTAGCCGTATAAATACCCGGTACAAACTCGTCGTATTCCTCC
Source organism: Bacteroidetes bacterium GWC2_46_850 (assembly GCA_001768325.1). Lineage (GTDB taxonomy): Bacteria > Bacteroidota > Bacteroidia > Bacteroidales > Dysgonomonadaceae > Proteiniphilum. Next base: position 22,916 of record MENQ01000016.1, read on the forward strand.
TTTTCAAAGAAGAGATTCAGCAAGGGTTTCCGGCATGCTGCCACAATGGTGGTGGTTGCAGCATTCATACCGGGTGTATTTAAAAAGACATCGATGATCAGCCCCAGCAAAAAACCAGAAATGATCACGTAAAAAAGATTCCTGCCCATCGGCAGCTTCAGCAAAAAATAAAGATACAATACCGGTGTGGCAATACCAAAGAGGCTAAGCCTGTTCAACAGCAATACCTGCAGTAGAATCAGCAAAACAAACAGGATGATTTCATAAAGATAACTGATCTTCATTGTCGCAAAGTATCTTCAAGGGTTTGTTGCTCATCGTAAAACCGATCGTTTATCACCAGCACATCCTGTAATGTGTAAAAATCGGTTGCCAGTTGGATGTCAAACGTGTTGAAATTGTCGTCTACCGATTTACCGGTATCGCTCACGAAGCCAATAATGGTATTCTTTGGAAAGATGCGGGAAAAACTTGTCAGCACCGTATCTCCCTCGTGAAAAACCTCATGTTTGGGCAAGTCCTGCAATTGTGCCCGGCGGATGTTGTTGCCATCCCATGAGACGGAACCATTATTCTCGGAATTTCTCAACCGTGCACTCAACCTGAATTTGGGGTTGATGATGGGAATAACAACCGAGAAATTCGGCGATACACTGGCAACCACACCAACCACACCTTGTTGCGAAATCACGCCCATATCGCGTTTGATACCGTGTGTTGCTCCTTTGTCGAGAGTAATGAAATTATTGACTCCCGAAAAACTCATGTTGACTACACCTGCCGGGATAAAGTCGAAATGTTGAATGCCAACCGAATCGGGGGCAAAAGCTTCCACGACCACCGAGTCGGTGTTGGCAAGGCTGTCCAGAAACACCCGTAAAGTATGAAATCTCTCCTCCAGCTCCGCGTTTCGTTCCAGCAAATCGGCGTTGTTCTTTTTTAAAAGAAAGAACGAGGTAATGTCGTTGGTTGTCGTATAAAACCACCCCGTCACCCTGTTCGCAGAGGTAAGATAAACACTCCGCTGGTATGAATTATGAGCAAAAACGAGATAGAAGCTGAAAGCAATAAGCAATATTGCTACCAGCCAGTGACTGTTTCGGAGGATGAAGTTGAAAAGATTTCGCATGCAAGCCTGCCATTGTCCGTGATATAAGCCAATAGCTCAATGCTATAAGCCGACAGCGATTTATCGCATCAAGAATGTAAATTTATCGATGTTCCTCAGCGCGATGCTGGTTCCCTTTGCCACCATGTGCAACGGGTCGTCCACCACCCTGAACGGAATACCGATCTTATCTGTCAATCGTTTGTCGAGGCCACGCAAGAGGGCACCTCCACCAGTCAGGTAGATACCATTTCTAACAATATCGGCATACAGCTCCGGGGGGGTCTGTTCCAGTGCACTCAACACGGCCGAATCGACTTTCGACACCGATTTCTCAATGCAATGCGCCACTTCCTGATAAGAGACGGGTACGTCCATCGGCAGGGAGGTCATCCTGTTGGGACCGTGCACCACAAAGTCTTCGGGTGGATTATCAAGTTCGGTCAGTACCGATCCCACCATGATCTTTATTTGTTCTGCCGTGCGGTCACCCACTTTGATATTGTGTTGCCGCCCCATGTAATCCTGAATATCTTCGGTAAAATCATCTCCGGCAATCTTGATCGATTTATTGGAAACAATACCACCCAGTGAAATTACCGCGATCTCCGTCGTGCCACCACCTATGTCCACAATCATATTTCCTTCGGGGGCTTCCACATCAAGACCTATTCCCAATGCTGCTGCCATGGGTTCGAAGATCATATAGACATCGCGCCCTCCGGCATGTTCAGCCGAGTCGCGTACGGCACGTATTTCCACTTCGGTACTCCCGGAAGGGATACAGATTACCACGCGTAATGATGGAGAGAACAAGCCTCCTTTATTTTTATTGGCCATCTTAATCATCCCGCGAATCATCTGTTCCGCGGCGTTAAAATCGGCTATTACTCCATCTCTTAACGGTCTTACCGTGCGAATATTCTCGTGCGTCTTCCCATGCATCTGCCTTGCTTTTTCACCCAAAGCAATCATCTTATCAGTCTTGCGATCCAATGCCACGATGGAAGGTTCGTCCAGCAAAATCTTCCCTGCATTGTTCACGATGACCGAATTAGCAGTACCGAGGTCCATCGCCAACTCCTGCGTAAATGAAAATAAACCCATAATATTGTAAGTTATCAGCGTCAGCTCCAGGCGTCCGCTATTTGTGTTAGTGTTTAAAATGTCTCACGCCCGTGGTAACCATCGCGAGCCCATGCTGGTCGCAATAAGCGACCGATTCGGTATCGCGGATGGAGCCTCCCGGCTGAATAACCGCAGTGATCCCTGCCTGGTGTGCTATTTCCACACAATCGGGGAAAGGGAAAAAAGCATCACTGGCCATGACTGCACCCTGCAGATCGAAATGAAAGGCAGCTGCCTTTTCAATGGCCTGTTTCAGGGCATCTACCCGTGAGGTCTGTCCGGTGCCACTTGCTATGAGCTGCTTGTCTTTGGCCAAAACGATGGCATTCGACTTGGTGTGTTTCACCAGGATGTTGGCAAAAAGCAGATCCTGGGTTTCCCGATCGCCGGGTGCTGTTTGTGTCATCACCTGCAGATTTTCCGCCGACTGTACACTCTCGTTTTTGTCCTGCACCAGCATCCCATTCAATACAGAACGGTACTGCAGCTGTTGTGTAGCTTTCTCCGGTGATTTGAGCACCAAAATTATGCGATTTTTCTTTTGAAACAAAATATCAAGTGCCTCTTTATCGTAGGCAGGCGCGATAATCACCTCAAAAAATATCTCGTGAATGGCTGCTGCAGCTTCCTTGTCCACAGGCCTGTTGGTAACCACAATGCCGCCAAAGGCCGAAACCGGATCGGCTGCCAGCGCAGCATCCCATGCCTTTTTCACGGTAGGCCGACAGGCCATGCCACAGGCATTGTTGTGCTTGAGAATAGCCAGCGCAGTCTCATTGAAATCGGAGATCAGGGAGACCGCCGCATCAATATCGAGAAGGTTGTTGTAGGATATTTCTTTGCCGTGCAGTTGTTCAAATATCTCTTCGAAATTACCGTAGAATGTCCCTTTCTGATGGGGATTCTCTCCATAACGGAGCTGTTTACCGTCATCATGAGACAGACGGAATGCCGAGTGTTCTTCTCCATCAAAATAGTTGAATATGGCTGAATCGTAACCCGAAGAGACTTTAAAAGCTTCTTTTGCAAACCAGCGACGGTCTTCCAGTGTTGTTACCCCCTGTTTCTCTTTTAACAGGTTGAGTAATGGTGTGTACTGGTTTTTGGAGGCTACAATGAGCACATCCTTGTAGTTTTTTGCCGCACCGCGGATGAGTGAGATACCGCCAATGTCAATCTTCTCGATAATTTCGTCTTCGGTACCTCCAGCAGCCACAGTTTCTTCGAAAGGATATAAATCGACAATCACCAGATCGATGGAAGGGATATCGTAAGATTTTACCTGTTTTTTATCGGATTCATTATCGCGGCGATAAAGAATACCACCGAAAATCTTGGGATGGAGCGTTTTCACCCGCCCCCCAAGGATGGAAGGGTAACCGCTCACATCCTCCACTGCCTCACATTCGTAACCCAATGACTGGATAAAATCCTTTGTCCCGCCCGTGGAAATAAATTTGATGCGTAAGTTGTTTAGTTCCTGAAGTATTTCTTCTAAGCCCTCTTTGTGATATACCGAAATGAGGGCTGTTTGAATTTTTTGTGACATCTCCTGTCTTTTTGGCATGTTATTTTTAAAGGATTACAAAGGTATGAAATCTATCGGTCATTTTCGAGATTTGATTAAAAAAAAACAGCCTACAATCACTTGCGGGCTGAACCATGTGGCTTCCTGTAGAAGCAGCACTTAATTATAGAGAGAATGAAAAATGTTTAACACTGCAATATTACGTCAAAAAAAGCATATGGAAGCATTTTTCCGGTTAAGCTATCATGAAGTTTTGGTGACAGAAATGTTACAAAAAACAAGCGGGGATACTGATAGCAATATCCCCACCTTACATAAAGCAGTCCGGATTACACCGGAGCATTTCCATTATTTCACTTCCCAACCGAGTGCGCTTGCACCCAGCACGGCGGCATCACTTTCTTTAAGTTCTGAGAACATCAGTTTCACCTTATTCTTGAAAATGTTCAGCAAGTTCTTTTCCATGCTCTCCCGAATGGGATTCATGATAAGGTCTCCGGCTTTGGATAATCCGCCGAAGAGAATGATTGCTTCCGGGCTGGAGAAGGCTACGAAATCGGCAAAAGCTTCACCCAGCATCTCGCCGGTAAACTTAAAAATTTCTTTCGCCATCTCGTCTCCGTTCATCGCCGCATCAAACACATCTTTGGAGGTAATGTCATCGATGGGGATGTTGCGAAGCCGTGTCTGTGCGTCGGGCCTCAGTTCGAGATATTCACGTGCTGTCCGGGCTACTCCCGTTGCCGATGAATAAGCCTCAAGGCATCCTGTTCTACCACAACCACACATGCGTCCATTATGACGACGCACGATCACGTGTCCCAGTTCGCCGGCAAAACCATCATGGCCGTAAACCAGCTGTCCGTTCACCACGATACCGCTTCCCACACCCGTACCCAGTGTGATAACGATGAAGTCCTTCATACCGCGGGCGGCGCCGTAGGTCATTTCACCAATGGCTGCCGCATTGGCATCGTTGGTGAGTGCCACCGGGATACCGATCCTGTCTTCCAGCATCTGGGCAAAAGGAATGACTCCTTTCCAGGGAAGATTGGGAGCAAACTCAATGCTTCCGGTGAAATAGTTGCCGTTGGGTGTTCCGGCACCAATTCCCTTAATCTGATCTTTGGTCGTTACTTCAGCAATGAGTCCCTCAATCAGCTCGGTAAGTTCATCGAGATAACCTTCTACCTGTAAATGTTTTGAAGTTTTGATGCTTCCGCTTATTAAAATCTGTCCTCTTTTGTCTACAATGCCGGCAACGGTATTGGTGCCGCCCACGTCGATACCTACTACATAGGGTTTATCCATGATTCGTTCTTATTAAAAGTTAGTCAATGATGTTTGAATGTGATTAATCCGGACAAATATAGGGATTTTTCGCCAAACGAATTTCGGTAGGGCAAAATAATTGATTGGAATCTTCGTTTTCGATTGACGGTGTGACTGCATAAGTGCAGTATTATGAGAGATGCAGGATAAAAAATTGAGAGGGAGAGTTTTTTTCCTTTGGTATTTTTGTTTTACATTTGCAGTTTTATATGATGATTTATTGGATAAACCGCACAATTAGCATCAATTTTCAATAGGAAATCGGAAAAATTTGAACAATACGAAACAACACACACTATTAGTTTTACATATCATATGAATGAAATTAAATTTTATAACGGTGAAAATATACCGTTAGAGCTGCACAAAGTAAGGGTTGTGCAAAAATTACACTTGGTACCCATTGAAAGAAGACTGGAAGCATTGCAGGAAGGCGGATTCAACACCTTCAGGCTGAACACGAAAGACGTTTTCCTGGATATGCTCACAGACAGCGGCACCAATGCCATGAGCGACAATCAGATGGCTGCCATGATGCAGGCAGATGATGCCTATGCCGGATCACAGAGTTTTTTCCGTCTGCAGAAAGCAGTGGAAGAAGTGTTGGGTAAAAAGTATTATCTGCCCGTACATCAGGGACGTGCCGCAGAAAACATCTTGTCGAACGCCTATGTGCGTAAAGGCAACCTGGTACCGATGAACTACCATTTTACCACCGCCATGGCACACATCACACAGTATGGCGGAAAGATTGCTGAACTACTGTATGATGAAGCTTACGTCATCAATTCTTCCCACCCTTTCAAAGGAAACATGAACCTTGAAAAACTGGAAGAAATCATCAAGATTCACGGAGCCAAAAATATTCCTTTCATCCGTATGGAAGCATCGACCAACCTGATCGGGGGACAGCCTTTTTCGGTTCAAAACCTGAGGGATGTAAGAAGCATTGCCGACAAATACAATATCCGTCTCGTACTGGACGCCAGTTTACTGGGAGAAAACGCATATCTGGTCATACAGCGTGAGGAAGAATTCAAAGAGAGCAGCATGGGAGAGGTTATTCAAACGATGACCGGCCTGGCCGACATTGTTTACTTTTCAGCTCGCAAACTAAGTTCTTCGCGTGGCGGAGGCATTTGTACCAACAACATCGACATTTACCGGGAACTTGAAGCGCTGGTACCGTTGTTTGAGGGTTTTCTGACCTATGGCGGCATCTCGGTTCGTGAGATTGAAGCCATGGCAGTTGGATTATATGAAACGCTCGATGAAACCATGATCAGCCAGAGTCCCAACTTCATTGCCTATCTGGTAAACTCACTCGACGCGCACGGCGTCCCCATGGTCAAGCCGGCTGGCGTGCTGGGTGCACACGTAGACGCAATGCAGGTATGTGCCCATATTCCACAAAATGAATATCCCGCGGGGGCACTCGCAGCAGCGCTTTACCTGATTTCCGGAGTCCGCGGCATGGAGCGCGGTTCTATTTCCAACCAGCGTGATGAATACGGCAATGAAACGTATGCCGACATGGAACTTGTCCGCCTGGCTGTACCGAGACGCGTATTCACACTCTCTCAGATTAAATACGTGGAAGACAGAATGAACTGGTTATACGAAAACCGGGGACTAATTGGCGGATTGCGATTTGTGTATGAGCCACCGGTACTCCGCTTCTTTATGGGAGGACTGGAGCCGGTGAGCGACTGGCCACAGAAGCTGATCGCGAAATTTAAAGAAGATTTTGGTGATAGTTTATAAAATGTATCTAACGAAAGGGGTGAATTACTACAGGGTTCACCCCTTTTCATTTAATATCCAGAAATTTAAAATGAAATCAGATTTTCATGGCATTTTGTTAACTCGCCTTTTCTTATACAAAACATGCTGCAAAACATATAAAAACATTTTTTTATTTAATATTAACCCAATATCTTTGTCGTTACGATCAGCACAGTACAGAACAGCATACCTTCTGACACGCTGACACGCGAAGAATTACACAGATGGATTTCAAATTTAACGGAAAGAGCACCAAAGTACAGCAACTGGCAGAATACATACAGGATGTACTTGCCGCAAATGAGTTGAAGGTGGGTGAAAAGATACCCTCGATCAATCATTTGAGCCGTCAATTCTCTGTATCAAGAGATACCGTATTCAAAGCTCTCTCCGATTTGCGGGAACGTGGCGTGATTGACGCCATTCATGGAAAAAACTATTTTGTGGCTTCACACACCAAGAATATTCTATTACTACTCGACGAGTATTCTCCCTTTAAAGAGGTCTTACACACCATCCTTGTATCCAGGCTTCCGAAATCCTACAAAATAGATCTTTGGTTTCATCAATATAACGAGCACCTGTTCAACAACATCGTTCATGAATCCATTGGCAGGTATAACAAATATCTGGTCATGAATTACGACAATGAAAAGTTTTCCGATGTACTGTCGAAAATAGATAAAAAGAAGTTGTTGCTGCTCGATTTCGGAAAGTTTGATAAAGATGGGTACTCTTATGTTTGTCAGGATTTTGACAAAGGGCTTTACGAAGCATTGGCCACCATTAAGAAAGAACTGGGAAAATACAAAAAATTGATTTTTGTTCTCAATAAGTTTCACAAGCACCCACAAAGCAGTAAAATGGCGTTCAGCAACTTCTGTCTCGACAATCATTTTGAATTTGGCGTTCTGGATGAAATTTTGGAGAAAAAAACCGTTCTGAAAAACCATTTTTACTTGGTTATCAAGCAGGGAGATGTAGTGGAAATTGTGAAACAGGGAAACATAGAAGGATTAAAACCCGGTAAAGATTATGGATTGCTGGCTTATAATGAAAATCCTTTTTTTGAGGTGATTCAAAATGGCATTTCCAGCATTGGGATTGACTGGCATGAAATGGGAAAGATTGCGGCCGAATTTGTATTGAACAACCAGGCTATACAAACCTATCTGCCCACGGTAATTAAAAAAAGAGATTCATTTTAATCAAATTAATACAATTTTATGGATATTAAAGAAAAAGTTTATTTATACCAACCCGAGAATCAGCACAGTTCAGAATTCTAGAAGCAGAGAAATAGGTCATTTCAAACCGACTCTGCGAAGAAATAAGAAAAATAAAAAAAATCAATTTATCAACAAAAGCTATGTGTCCATATCCAAAAATCGGTATTCGCCCTACCATTGACGGTCGTCAGGGAGGTGTAAGAGAGAGTCTCGAGGAGAAAACGATGAATCTGGCTAAATCGGTCGCACGATTAATCAGTTCCAATCTAAAAAACGGTGATGGCAGTCCCGTTGAGTGTGTGATAGCCGACAGCACCATCGGCCGTGTTGGGGAGAGTGCTGCCTGTGCTGCCAAGTTTGAGCGGGAGGGAGTGGGCGCCACCATCACGGTGACTTCCAGCTGGAACTACGGATCGGAAACAATGGATATGAATCCACATTACCCCAAGGCTGTCTGGGGATTCAACGGAACAGAGCGTCCCGGTGCCGTCTACCTGGCCGCTGTACTGGCAGCACATGCTCAAAAGGGACTACCTGCATTTGGCATTTATGGCCGCGAAATACAGGATGCAACCGATAACAGTATTCCTGACGACGTGGCAGAGAAATTGCTTCGGTTTGCCCGTGCAGCCCAGGCTGTAGCCACCATGCGGGGACAGTCTTATCTGGCCGTCGGAGGCACCTCCATGGGAATCGCCGGATCGATGATAAGTCCCGATTTTTTCCAGAAGTATCTGGGTATGCGGAACGAATCGGTCGATTCCACCGAGATTCTTCGTCGGATAGAGGAAGGAATCTATGATCCGGAAGAGTTTGCCAAAGCAATGGACTGGACCTCCGTTCACTGCAAGATAAATGAAGCTGTAGACGACAACCGTCCGGAGAAACAGAAGGACCGGGCCAGCAAGGACAAAGACTGGGAGTTCGTGGTGAAGATGACCATTATCATCCGCGATTTGATGAAAGGGAATCCCAAATTAAAAGAAATGGGTTTCAAGGAAGAAGCCATCGGGCACAATGCACTCCTGGGAGGTTTCCAGGGTCAGCGCCAATGGACCGACTTTCTGCCGAACGGTGATTTCAGCGAGACGATATTGAACAGCTCGTTCGACTGGAACGGTATCCGCGAAGCCTTTGTGCTGGCCACGGAAAATGATTCACTGAACGGTGTCTCCATGTTGTTCGGACATCTTCTGTCCAACAAAGCACAGCTTTTCTCGGACGTACGTACCTACTGGAGTCCCGAATCTGTAAAACGTGTTACGGGAATGGAACTCACCGGAAAAGCGGCAAACGGCATTATTCATCTGCTTAATTCAGGGGCAACAACCCTGGATGCGACGGGGAAACAGCAATCAAATGGTGAGCCGGTCATGAAAGAACACTGGAATATCAACGAAAAGGAGGTAAAGGCCTGTCTCGAAGCCACCACCTGGTCTCCCGCCAACAGGGATTATTTCCGTGGCGGCGGCTACTCTTCCACTTTCCTTTCTGAAGGAGGGATGCCTGTGACCATGTGTCGGTTAAATCTCGTAGACGGCCAGGGACCCGTTCTACAGATCGCCGAGGGATGGACCGTAGAAATATCCCCGGAGATACACGATATCATCAATCGGCGTACCGACAAGACCTGGCCTACTACTTGGTTTGCACCCCGTTTGACCGGTAAGGGTCCGTTCAGGGATGTTTACTCGGTCATGAATAACTGGGGAGCCAATCACGGCGCAATCAGCTATGGACACATCGGTCAGGATTTAATCACGTTGGCATCCATGCTGCGTATCCCTGTCTGCATGCACAATGTGGATGAAGAAGAGATCTTCCGGCCATCGGCATGGAATGCCTTTGGCATGGATAGGGAGGGCGCCGATTTCAGGGCCTGCCAGAATTTTGGACCTATCTATAAATAGATTTGGGTTCCGGATATGGGTCTTGGCTGTTTCTGAGACTCATATCCGGAAACACAAAACAACAAATCATGCTTAAAAAAATACCGAAAACAATATCGCCTCAATTGCTAAAAACACTTATGGAAATGGGGCACGGCGATGAAATTGTGATTGCCGACGGCAACTTTCCCTGTCATACCATTTCGCAGAATGTAATCCGTGCCGACGGGTTATCGGGGACTGAAATATTGAAAGCAATCATGGAGTTGTTTCCGCTCGATACCTATAGCGATCAACAGGTGTTTCTGATGGAAGTGGTTTCGGGTGATAGTTACAAGCCGGAAATATGGAACAATTACATGGAGATATTACAATCATCGGGCGAAACTTTTACGATTGGCTATATTGAGCGTTTTGCCTTTTATGAAAGAGCCAAAAAATCATATGCCGTCATAGCTACCGGAGAAGAAGCTTTGTATGCCAACATCATCCTGAAAAAAGGAGTCGTAAAATAAGGTACCAGAAAATTATGAACACATCAAAATCATCATTACTCAGACACAACGGTCTGAATTATTTGTTACCGTTCATCCTCATCACTGCTTGCTTTGCGTTATGGGGTTTCGCTAACGACATAACCAACCCCATGGTGAAGGCGTTTTCAAAGATCTTTAGGATGAGCGTTGCGGAAGGTGCTATGGTACAATTGGCTTTCTATGGCGGATATTTTGCCATGGCCTTCCCGGCGGCAATTTTTATTCGTAAATTCTCCTATAAGAAAGGAATCATGCTGGGATTGCTGCTCTATGCTGTGGGAGCATTTCTCTTTTTTCCGGCAAAAGAATCAGGCAGCTTCTATCCGTTTCTGGCTGCTTACTTTATCCTGACCTGTGGATTGTCGTTTTTGGAGACAAGCGCCAACCCCTATATTCTGACAATGGGACCGGAAGAGTCATCCACCCGCAGGCTTAATCTGGCACAATCGTTCAACCCGATTGGCTCGCTGATGGGCATGTATGTTGCTATGAATTTTATCCAGTCGCGGCTGAATCCGATGAGTACTTCAGAACGTGCCACACTTTCTGACACAGAGTTTGTTGCATTGAAGCAGGCAGACCTTTCCATCCTCATCGCTCCATATCTCGTTATCGGAATTGTAGTGATGTTCATGTTTCTGATTATCTGGATTGCACGCATGCCGACGAACGGTGATAAAAACAAACAGATAAACTTCTTCCCTACCCTGAAAAGAATCTTTTCCATACCCAATTACCGGCAGGGAGTAATCGCACAATTTTTTTATGTGGGCGCACAGATCATGTGCTGGACATTTATCATTCAGTATGGCACGCGGGTATTTATGGCACAGGGCATGGAAGAACAGGCGGCAGAGGTACTTTCACAGAAGTATAACATCGCGGCAATGGTTATCTTCTGCGTGAGTCGCTTCATCTGCACTTACCTGCTAAAATATCTCAATCCGGGAAAACTGTTACGCATTCTGTCCATAGCAGCTGCAGTATTTACCTTGGGTGTAATCTTTTTACAAAACATCTGGGGATTATACTTCCTTGTAGCCGTATCGGCCTGTATGTCACTGATGTTCCCTACCATATATGGAATTGCGTTGAAGGGCATGGGAGACGATGCCAAGTTTGGTGCAGCTGGACTCATTATGGCCATCCTCGGAGGGTCGATACTCCCCCCAATGCAGGCCACAATCATAGATATGCAAACGATCGGAAGTTCATTTCCGGCTGTTAATGCTTCCTTTATACTGCCGTTCATCTGCTTTGTAGTGGTGGCATGGTACGGTGCACAAACCTACAAAAGAAGTATAGCGAAATACGCATAAATTCTGAAATAAGGAATTTACTGAAACAAGATTAAACAAATATTTTAAATTTTATTTCACTTATACTGATATTATCATCTAATAACATATTGTGCTCGAGCACAATGCAACATCAAATAAATAAATATTTCAAATGCATTTCAACATACTAAATATAAAATACTTTACAATCATCAGCTTTCTAATTGTTGTGCAGATGGTTTTTTGCCAGACTAAAACATCACCCACATGGCAATCAAGTCTTGTGTCAGTTGATACAAACGAGAAAATTACCTATTTCGCCGACGAAGAAGGAAACACCCTGCCTGATTTCAGCCGGGTTGGGTATCATCATGGAGATAAAAGTATCCCCTGTTACCCGGTAATTAGAACAATTAAGCCTGTAGAGGGAGATAATTGGGAAAATATCCAGAGAGTCATTAATGAAATATCAAATAACGAACCTGATGTGCACGGGCACAGAGGAACAATCTTACTGACAAAAGGAACGTATCGGGTATCCAGAAGTATTCTTATTTCAACCAGTGGAATCATTATCAAAGGAGAAGGTGATAATATCAATGAAACGCGAATTATCGCCACCGGCAGACAAAAATATCCGCTCATTGAAATCAAAGGAAGCGGAAAATATGAGGAGGTGACCAATTCGCGTGTAAGCATAACAGATCAGTTTGTCCCTGTCGGATCGCATTCCTTTCACGTTGCTTCAACCGATCAATTTAAGGTGGGCGATCGCATCATCCTGTTTCGTCCAGGAACGCCGCAATGGATTGAAGCCATCCAAATGAATCGTATTATTGAAAGACCGGGTACCCGTCAATGGAAGGCAGATGAATATAATCTGGCTTTTGAGAGGGAAATCACGAGGATCGAGGGTAAAACTGTTTTTATTGATAATCCGGTAGTCATGCAGATGGAAGAACGTTTTGGGGGTGGCGAAATTTATAAATACCAGTTCGAAGGACGCGTTCAGGAAGTGGGCATTTCCAATATGTATCTTGAATCGGAGTATCAAGACGAAGAAGATACCGAGCACGGATGGATTGCGATTCAGTTGGACAATGCCGAGAACTGCTGGATAAAAAATATAACGACAAAAAACTTCGGATATTCGGCAGTTAGTTGTGAACGTTTTGCGAAAAATATCACCGTTTCCGATGCCCGTTGCTTTGATCCAAAATCCCCGATTACCGGAGGAATGCGCTATTCTTTCAACAACAATGGCCAGCAAAATCTATTTATGAACTGTGTAAGCAGAAATGGAAGGCATGATTACGTCACCGGCGCCCGTGTCTGTGGCCCGAATGTATTTTACAACTGTATCTCAATCAATGCCTTTTCAGATATAGGTCCACATCACAGATGGGCAACCGGCACATTATACGACAACGTGGTTACCGACGGAGAGATCAATATTCAAGATCGGGGAAATATGGGAAGCGGACATGGATGGGCAGGTGTTACCCAGGTACTGTGGAATTGCCGTGCCAATCGCGCCACCGTACAAAAACCTTGGGCATCGGGTAACAACTATAATATCGGAATGAAAGGCAATTACTACCCGGGACATTTTAAAGATCGGGAAGAAGGTGTTTGGGAAGGACTGAATAAAGGGAATTTAATTCCTCGTTCCTTGTACCAGGCTCAACTACAAGCAAGAAGCAACGTGAAGTAAGTTATTTTATGAATAAATATATGAGAGAATTTTATGAATGTTTACTTAAAAATTAGAATTGAATGAAAAAGGAGAAGTCAAACCCAAAGCCGTTCTTATTGCGGCTTACCGTTGTGTTGTTTATGACATTTTCTGGATTCAGTGTTTTTGGACAAAACCTGATTTCCGGTAAGGTTATAGACGAAGCAACGAATGAACCCATGATTGGTGTTACTGTATTGGTTAAGGGAACATCAACAGGAACTGTTACCGATCTGGAAGGAACTTTTCAGATTTCGGCAGCAATAGGTAGTAACCTCGTCATATCTTATATGGGATATGTAGAGCAAGAAGTCAAAGTGACTTCCAACAGGCTAACTATCAATATGAAAGAAGACACGCAACAACTCGACGAAGTCGTGGTAGTCGGTTACGGCACCATGCAGAAAAGAGACATTACCGGTGCTATTACATCGGTTGACTCCAAGATCATAGAAGAGCGGAATGCAGTCAATGTGTATGATGCACTCCAGGGAGCTGCACCCGGTGTCTCCATTACATCGAGTTCCGGTGCACCGGGAGCATCTACCTCCATACAGGTGCGTGGTGCATCCACTTTTGAAGATGGAGGAGTTACACCTCTTTTTGTTGTCGATGGTACAATTGTGGATGATATCGACAACATCAATCCGACCGATATCAAAAGTGTGGAAATATTAAAAGATGCTGCATCCTCTTCTATTTACGGAGCGCGTTCTGCAAACGGTGTGGTTATTATCACCACAAAGTCTGGAGAGGCTGGTAAACCCCGTGTTGATTTCCGATATGTACAGAGCTACAGCAAAATATCGAACAAGTTGCCACAGGTAAATGCCTTTGAAAGCCGCCTTAGTATGGCAGCTTCCGATCTGGCCAATCCGGCAAAAACATTGGAAAAATTTACGGACAGGACTGACTCAGTCGGTTTGGTAAACAGTACGAACTACTATTATCAGGATCTGCTTTTACAGACCGGTATTCGAAATGATGCCAATCTGAATATCAGCGGCGGTACTGACAGGGCAAAATATAGGGCCTCATTGGGATACGTCGGTGTGGATGGGGTCATCCTGACTTCTTACCAAAAGCGATATACAGGTCAGTTCAATATGGATTATCAGCCGTGGAAAGGAATCACATTTACCACCCAGGTGCGTTTGAGCAGCGATGCGACCAACAGCATCAATGAAGGAGATGTGATTCAGGGTTCATTAAGGCGCGATCCGGACATGATTGTCTGGTATCCTGACGGTACTTTGATTCCGTACTATTCTTCCGGCGGTCGGCGTAATCCGATTCAGGAACTGGTTGACAGGGAAAGACTGGATAAAAGATACCAGATGGCCTTTACACAGGGATTAAAGTGGGAATTCAACGATTGGTTGAGCATGACCACCAACATAACAGGCGATTTTAGGGTAGACCGGAATACCCGGTTCGATTCTAAAGAACGGGATGGAAGTTCTGACGAAAACACCCGCAAGAACAGCGGAGAGGATCGCACGGGATGGAGCCAGAAATACTCGGCCGATTCCTATCTGAACTTTAATAAGACATTTCTAAACAGGCATGCCGTGGGTGCAACCCTCGGTGCATCACTGGAAACGCAAAGAAGAGATAATGCTGATTTTTATGGCAGCTATTTTGTAACAGAAAATATCCATACCATGAACATGGCTACGGTTTACGATCTGGGAAAGACGAATACCACAGCCAGCGAATATGCATTGATTGGGTTCTTTGGACGTTTGAATTACAGTTACAGAGGCCGTTATATTCTTCAGGGCACAATGCGCAGAGACGGATCATCCCGTTTTGGTCCGGAAAGTCGCTGGGGTTGGTTTCCATCGGTATCTGCTGGATGGCGTTTCTCGGATGAACCCTTTATGCAATGGGCTAACGATGTGTTGACCGACGGAAAATTCAGGGCAAGTTATGGTATTACTGGGAATGACAAAGTAGGTTATTACGAATCAATCACACGCTACACATCCGGCAGTTATTCTTACAACGGAGTTGGTGGTGTGGTACCCGTCTCCACCTATGGAAACCCGGAACTTCGCTGGGAGGAGACCAGTCAATCCAATATCGGAGTGGACTTGAATCTATTCAGGGGAAAAGTATCCATTGTGGCAGACTATTATGTAAAAAACACAAAGGACCTGCTATCCGATTTAAATCTTCCTTATACAACCGGTTACAACAAGATGCGTGTAAATCTGGCCAGCCTGGAAAACAGGGGATGGGAATTCTCCGCGAGTGCCTATCCGGTACGTACGAGGGATTTTTCCTGGAACACCATTGCCAATTGGTGGAAGAATGACAATAAAATTACCGACCTGGCAAAAGATGATTATGTGCAGAGCGGCTACTGGATGGTTGCAAAAGGAAAAGCTGCAGGACAATGGTATGGTTATAAAAATCAGGGGGTTTTTCCTTATGATGTGAGCAATGCTTATACGGAAGACTTTAAAACACTTTTAACTCCGGTATTAAGCAGGGACGCCGAAGGAAACGTGATTATCGGCTTAAACGGACAACCAATCCTGGAAAAATATCTGAATCCTGACGGGTCTGATTATACCGGTGAAGTAAAACAAATCAAACATGCAGGAGCCATCGCAGCCGGAGGAGATGTCATTTGGGAAAATCTACCCAATGCAAACGGAGAATACGATGATAAAATTGATGACAGTGATCGTCAGATATTGGGCAAAGCAACTCCCGACTGGTATGCATCCTGGAATAATATTCTGACATACAAGGAATTTTCGCTCTCTTTTAGCTTTTACTATAGCCACGGCGGACTCATATACAACAAGTTGAAGCAATATGTGACCACATGGGGAGGAAATACGCACAAGCAACATCCCGAATATATCCGGACCGGATGGAAATATCAGGGTCAGATAACCGACTGGTATGCACTGGATACGAGAGGTCGCAAAACGATGAACAGACAGGAACTGAACAGCCAATACCTGGAAGATGGATCCTTCTTACGATTAAAGAACGTGCGTCTGGCATATAATCTGAGTAATGAGATTTTAGAGAGGCTTCCATTCAATAGGGTACAAGCCTATATTTACGGCAATGATCTTTTAACCTGGACCAACTACACCGGATTTGATCCGGAAATTGGAGGCAGTGTACTGACTCCGGGCCGGGACAGCTCTGCTTATCCCCGTAAAAGAGAATTTGGCTTTGGAATAAATGTTGGTTTTTAATCTGTATAATAATAGATAAAATGAAAAAAAATATTATCGCAATAATTTGCAGCATATTCATCCTGGCTGGTTGTGACGATTTTCTGGATAGACAACCATTATCCGACATGTCACCTGGTACATTTTTTCAGTCGAAAGGCGATATGCGCACCTGGAATGCAGGCATTTACGATGCACTTCAATCAACTCTCCATCAAAAGCATCTCGATTGGGGAGATCTTCGCTCAGACAATTATCACACAACCGGTTACGAAAGTGCGAAAGTTTATATGAATGCCATGGAATCGACCATGGGCGAAACAAGCTGGCAGGATCTTTATACTACAATCAATCTTTGTAATATTGCCATTAAACGCTATCCGACAATACCACAGGTGCTGGAATCGGAAACCAATCCCTACTTGGGGCAAGCATATGGCATCAGGGCATTGATGTATTTTTACGGAATCAGAGTATGGGGCAGAGTTCCATTAATTATTGAACCATGGGAAGGTGATTTAACCCAGATTTCTGTACCCCGGAATTCAATTGAAGAAGTAAAAACACAGATCCTGAAAGATATTGATTTGGCGTTGGCAGCACTTGGTACTGATGTTTCCGATAAATTCTACTTTAACCGGGCAGCAGCCTATGCACTGAAAACAGATGTACATATGTGGTTTAAAGAGTATGAAGCAGCGTTGGCAGCTTCCAATTACTTTATCGGGAATTCCAATTTTTCACTGGTAAAAAATGAAACCGAATGGAAAGAGATTTTCACAAAACCGGCCTCTTCCAAAGAATCGATTCTCAACCTGGCATGGAGTTACGAAGCCGATGGAGCACACGGATGGGCACAGCGTGTAGGAGCAAACAATACCAACAATGGCTACAAGATGTCTCAGCAAATATTCGAAGAATTTGTGGACAGGTTAAGATCTGGTAATGGAAAAGATGCACGATTCTGGAACGATGTAGATACAGTGAAATTATATTATAACGGTCAACGTTTGCCTTTGACTTATGCAAACTGGACCACCTCCGGAATTGAAAAATGTACCAAATACAGCGTCATTGATCCCGACAGAGAATTCGATTCCAAAAATGGAGTATATAAATCATATTGGGCCATCTTATCGTCGTCGAATGCCGAACTTCAAATTCCAATTTATCGTCTGGCAGATGTTTTGTTGTTACGCGCAGAAGCATTAAACAAGACAGGTAAGCCAACCGAAGCTTTAAATATCGTGAATCAAATACGAAACAGGGTTGGTTATACAGCCGATTCAAAACTGGAAGTCGATATCGCCAATCAAACCGCAGTGGAAATGTTAATCCTGCAAGAGCGGCAGCTGGAGTTTATTGCCGAAGGGAAACGCTGGTTCGATTTGATGCGGACAGATCATCTGCTTGAAGTGATGGACCCCGTAATCAAAGCAAGGCAGGAAGCGGCAGGAGTTCAAGTAACCGGCTTTACACAGGCGGAAGAGGGTAAAAAATATATGCCCATCTATTATCGCGAATTTGAATCAAATACAGCATTAAAAGGCGACCAAAATCCTCCCTATTCTGAAGGATAGTTGATTTTTAAAAATTTACAGATATGTTGAAGATAAAAAAATTAAAAATAGCATTGATGGTATTATTGATACCATTCATCATGGAGAGTTGCGAGATCTTTGGACTGGAACTCCAACAGCCTTATGAATATGATTACGAAATCGGGGTGCCCGATAATCATGTCAACTTAAAGACGTTAGACTTTATCAAATCAAGACCCGATCTATTCAGCCTTCTGCTGGAAGCCATTGAATATGCCGACGCAGCCAGTCTTTATTCAGAGGCGAATGCAACTTATATTCTCCCTACGAACAAAGCTTTTAATTCTGAAACAGAATCGGACTTGAGTTATTTTCAGACACATAAACTGCTCTTTATTGAAAATGGAGATTCCCTGTTTGTTGCACCAAGTTCCATGAGTTTTTACCCCAAAGAACAGGTAAAGGAATTCTTGCTTTACCATATCGTCAAGGGTAAGTATACATGGAGCAACCTGCCGGCAGAGCCGACATGGTATGACACTTATGCTACTGCTGACACAGCAAAAGTAAACATGTATTTGTACAAAGACCGTAATCCCAATATTACTTTTAATAATTTTAACGGTCATTACAAAACAAACATCCGGCCGCGTACCTCCAATCTCTTATCGGATGAAGGTGCCTATATTCATGTGGTAGAATCCTGGTTAGACAGACCTACTTCGGATTTATTCAGATAAATAAAAACAAATATTAATATGAAACGAATAGATAAATTTATAATTGGCCTGCTTTTTATTTTCTGGCTGACTGGCTGTTCAGACGAAAGCTTTATAGAAATCGACTCGTTGAGCTCCGACGGGAACGAATTCTTTTGCAATCAGAAAGTGAAAATCTGGATGAATGTAAACTCAAGCGATCTGTGGCACACAGACTATGAGTGGAGTGCCGACGGAGGTACGCTTACCCAACCACAGGGATTGGATGAGATGACCTGGAAGGCACCCAATATTCCGGGAACCTATACCATCCGTTGTAAAGTAACCGTGGGAGACAAAACAGATATCAGAGAGAAAAAGATGTTCGTATCGAGTTACTTTTTCGAAAAGTTTGAAAAAGCACCCTATGCTTTCTCTGGGCAATCGAGCACATCACTCTCATTGCGGACTGAAACTGTGAACGGTCAGGTAAACGGTTGGCTCCGAGCCAATGTGAACTCTTCGAGCGAAGTTAATCGGTATCTGAATCGCTCCTTTGGTGATCCGGAGCTTAGTACACCTTTCTCTATCCGGGCAAGACTTGGATTTGAGTCGAATGCGCCCACACTTGAAACAATTAAGGTGGGCAACAAGACCGGAAATACGATGCTGGAGTATCAATTGAATTGCTTGAAAGATCCCGCATCGGAAACTGGGTTTGTAAACCGGATCTCATTTTCCTGGTATCCTACGAATGTTACTCCTGGATTTCCGGTTGTCCCGGTAGGCGGCATTTCGCCCGATGGTTCTACAACCTACAATTCGAAGGTTTCAATTCAGACAAGGAACACGTTGGGTCTGACCACTACGCAAGACTATTATTACACGATCAGCAAGATGTCGACCTTCACCAATAAAAATTACAAAAAGGTTGGAATGGCTGTTGATGAGAATTATCAGCTCCATGTCTTCATGGAAGGAGAGGAGGTTCTGACAACGCCGGTAATCAGTGAGCTTCGTACATTAAATCAGATGCAGGGAGGTATTTTTATCGACAACTGGCGGGTTATTTTTCCGAATGGAAATGGAGGGGCCAACAGGCCGATGCTCTATTTTGATGATGCTTACGCATCCACCACGGAATTATTAAAATAGGGTTTTATTCGAAAAGAGCAACAACCGGCCTTTGGGCTGTGAACTTTGGTATTCCCGTGATCCGGATGCACAGAATCATGTGCATCGGATCATGGAGAATTTTCCCTACTAAAATTGAACATGATTAAATTCAAACAGATGAAAACACAGGTATTATTGATAGGATTATTGCTCTGTTCCTCAATCCTTACAGCACAAGATGCAACGAGAGGTGTTATTTTATCGGAGAAAGGAAAACCTGTACGTCGGATGAGTGTATGGGTAAAAAATTCACTGGATGGGATCAAGACAGACAAACAAGGTGAATTTATCTTACAGGGACTGAACGAAAAAGACACATTGATTATATCCGTTTCAAAAAAAAAGGATGCCGTGATACCACTGTTCGAAAGAGGGGACTCTATCATCATTACATTGAAAAAGGATGAATTCATTCTGAAAGACAATTCAAAGGAATTCACCTACCCTTATTCAAACAAGACATTGCTGGCATTCAATCCAAACGTTCTTACCCGACGACAAATTGAACAGAGTGGCGCCAACTCACTGTATGATCTTTTGAGAGGAAATCTGCCGGGAGTAACTGTATCCGATGTCAATGGCAGCACCCTCGTAACCATTCGGGGAGGGAGCTCTTTTGATTTGAACAATGAACCGCTCTTCATTATAGATGGGGTTGAATATCGAAGTAGCTATGACGCTGAGCGATCTGTCAATGTGAACGATATTCAACAATTAGAGGTGTTGAGCGATGGGGCTATGTATGGAATTAAAGGGGCAAACGGAGCCATTGTAATCTCCACGAAGAAAAAATAATCATTGAGTTCCTAAAACTTATTCACAAATGTATCATTTACGATTTATACTGTTATTGGAGGTTTTGATTCCCACCTGTTTGTTTCCACAGAGCGAATGGGTCAGGATTGGGAGTAATCATCAATTGATATACAAGACTTCAGATAAGGGTGATAAGATAATGGACTTTTCTCATGCTGGGTATAGGGGTGGTGGCGTGGCAATTCCTGATATTCCGGTAAAAAAAATAATAAATCGGATTTCTGGTATTTCTGATTATACGAATCTTATTCAGGAAGCTATCGACGAGGTTTCTGCCCTGCCGTTGATAGAGGGATTCCGGGGAACGGTTTTGCTTGCTCCGGGAAAATATCCTTGCAGCAGGGCCATCACAATCTCCGAAGATGGCGTTGTGTTACGTGGTTCGGGCACCCATTCAAAAGAGAGCGTGATTGTGATGCAGGGCGATAAACATACAGCCATCGTGCTGAATAATGAAATCAGCAGAGGTACCGGTAATCGTTTGGGAACGGTAGATACAAACAAATTCAGTTATAAAATCGCAGACGATTATATTTCGGCTGGTGCTTCTTCTTTTACGGTTGAAAACGCTCTTGGACTCGCTTCAGGTGACAATATTGAAATATGTAAACCGGTTACTGAAAAGTGGATACAGTTCATGCAAATGGATAACCTGGTACGCGATGGAAAGCCGCAGACATGGATCAAAGCGGGTTCTTATATCATTACTGAACGTCAGATTTCAGCCGTCGATGGAAACAGGATTACCCTAACCGTACCGCTTGCAGATTCCTATGACTCCCGTTTTACCGATGATAACACAACGCTAGTGGTTGCAAACAATGTAAAACGCTTGAAAAACGCAGGGGTAGAAAACTTGCAGATTGTTTCTCCAGATCAGGCCGTGAATCATGTCGAGGCACTTTACTACGCTTTAAACATTCAGGGCGAAGATTGCTGGGCAAGAGATATTGATTGCATCGAAACCATGGAGAGTGTGCGAATTGGTGGACGCAGAATCACGCTGGAGCGGGTAAATGTAATCAGGAAGGCATTGCATGCGGGTTCTTCTAAACCGGCAGAATTTGCTCCAAATGGAGGCCAGGTACTGGTAAAAGATTGCTCGGTTGAAGGCGATAATATTTGGTTTGTCGCAGTGGGTGCTGGACAAACCGGACCTATCGTTTTCTTGAATTGTAAATTTAAAGGAAACGGTCGTATTGAAGGCCATCAGCGTTGGAGTACAGGCATGCTGTTCGACAATTGTATTTTACCAGACGGGGGAATCGATTTTAAAAACCGTGGCAGTATGGGATCAGGTCATGGTTGGGGGACAGCATGGTCGGTTGCCTGGAATTGTGAGGCAAAAAACTACGTGAATCAATTGCCTCCTGGAACCTATAACTGGGTTATCGGATCTACAGGTGAAAGATTACGTTTGCCAAGGCCTTTTGACAAGGAAGGTTTATTGCCGGAAGGAATTTTTGACTCTCACGGAAAACAAGTCGTTCCAAAAAGCTTGTACCTGGCACAACTGAAAGAACGATTGGGAGAGGATGCGATAACTTCCATTTTGTATTGATTAATAAAGATTCCTAACAAAATGAATAAAAAACATTCCATAATTTTTTTCGTGATCGTTTATCTCATTCCATTACTGGGTTATTCTTGTAATACGAAAGAAGTAAACGTGGATAATGAAGAAGAACAAACAGTTACCCCAGTTCTGACACTCAATATTAAGGGAGATGTCCAGATAGAAAGTGAAGCATCTGAATTTATTGTAACGATTCATTCAAACTCAGCCTGGACTGCTCAAATTGAACAAGAAGCAGCGGCATGGTTGTCTGAAAAAGCAACGACACGGGAATCACTCATCTTATCAGCCAAAGCCAATTCATTGGATGAGTCCCGTTCGGCTCTGGTTACAATCAAAATGAATAAATTTGATAAATTCGAAACATTTCGTGTTATTCAAAAAGGCAAAATAAATAATCCTGTGTCTGATGATCCAATCGCACTTGGATATACATTACAAAGTTCAATGCAGGGTTCTTCTTCATTGACAGACAAGGACTATACCCAGATTCATAACTATATGAGACAATATGGATGGGATTATTCAGAACATCCGAATTCGTCTGATTTGGATCATAAAGATGGCACACACTGCCTGAATATTTACGATGAAACACTGAAACAACATGTGTTCCAATTTATTTCTCATGTCAACCCGTTTTTGGATGGTGATAGAGGAAAACTGGAAGACAGGCAGCGAAATGAAATGAAGTCCCAGACTTCTAGCAGTTGGTATAAAATAAACGGCAATTGGGATGAGCGGCAATGGTTGGAATGGAAATTTAAGATACCGAAAGGATTTCGTCCATCAACCAGTTTTTGCCACATTCATCAACTAAAAGCGCAGGAAGGCAATAACGGATCTCCCCTCATCACCATCACGCTACGTGGAAGTAACGACGGTACAAACAGAAGAGTCCAAGTAATCCACACCGGAGATGTTTCTGCAACAAACAAAGGTACCCTTGTTGACAACATTCCCATGGAGGAGTTTGAAGATGAATGGGTACAGGTACAGGAAGAAGTACACTATACCCACAACGGTTTCTTCCGGATTAAAATTATCCGGATAAGAGACAATAAAGTATTAATTGATTATTCAATAAACAACATTGATCTGTGGCGAAAAGGCGCCACGAATATTCGCAACAAATTTGGCATTTACCGTAGCTACGGAAAAACATTAAGCGATCCGAACGATAGACCAAGCAATGGGATAAAAGATGAATCGCTTCTTCTGGGAGACTTTTACTTATACGAAAAAAACACAAATCCGACCCCCCAGCCGTATGATTGAGAAAAAGGAATAATGGATGCAATAAACTGACTTATTTTTAGAGGACAATCATTTATTTAGGTCGATCTAAATTTTATTAATCAATTTTCTACCCGGAGAATCAGCACAGTACAGCATAGTATAACTTCGATAATGAATGATAGATATAAAAACGTCAAAGATAAATTTATCGTGGATTAATAACAAAAGGAGAATAAAAAATGATAAATCATGAATTATAGTAACACAAAAAACAAAATGGCATGAAAGAGAAACTATTATTTAATGCAATGAAGGGTATTTTGTCCATTTTTCTATGGATTATATGCATGGTTGCGTTTGGTCAGAACGTAACGGTAAAAGGAAACGTGGTTGATGAAAAAGGTGATCCACTCCCTGGGGTGACCATTACAGTAGTAGGCTCTCCAAGAGGAGTGATTACGGATGTAGATGGAAATTATTCCATTGATGTTAATTCAACGAATGAACTCATGTACACTTTTGTTGGAATGGAGTCACAAACGATCAAAGTGGGAAGCCAAAAGGTGATAAACGTAGTGCTGGCAGAAAAAACAGATATGCTGGATGAAGTAACGGTTGTAGCCTTCGGTACCCAAAAAAAAGAAAGTGTTTTATCGTCGATTTCAACAATTAAACCATCGGAATTGCAGGCGCCGACTAGCAACTTAACGACGGCTCTTGCAGGAAGGATTGCAGGAATGATATCTTATCAGCGAAGTGGTGAACCGGGACAAGACAACGCAGATTTCTTCATCCGTGGCGTTACAACCTTTGGATATAAAAAGGATCCGTTAATTTTAATTGACGGTATAGAATTAACCTCTACCGATTTATCCAGACTTCAGGTGGATGATATCGCCAGTTTTTCAATCATGAAAGATGCTACAGCTACCGCTTTGTATGGAGCACGCGGCGCAAATGGTGTTATTCTAGTAACGACAAAAGAAGGGATGGAAGGAAAAGCAAAAATATCAGCTCGTTATGAATTGTCGGCCTCCTCACCCACCCAAAAAACAGAATGGTCTGATCCTATTACCTACATGCGCTTACAAAATGAAGCAGTAATGACGAGAGACCCACTTGGAATTGTTATTCATAGTCCACAAAAAATAGAAAATACTGAACTAGGACTCAATCCGAATGTTTTTCCTGCGGTAGACTGGTATAACGAACTTTTCAAGACAACTACAATAAATCAGCGGGCCAATTTTAACATAAGTGGAGGTGGAAATGTAGCGAAGTATTATATTGCTGCTTCTGTATCGAAAGATCAGGGATCCCTAAAAACCTCCAAACTAAATAATTTCAATAACAATATCGATCTGATAAAATACCTACTCAGATCAAATGTCAATGTAAATGTAACGAAAACGACAAAAGCAAATGTTCGTCTCCATGCCACGATGGATGATTATTCAGGTCCTATCGATTCCGGCAACACACTCTACAGAAAGATCACCCAAACAAACCCAGTTTTATATCCACCTTATTATCAACCGGATGCTGCAAACGAAACAACACCCTATGTGTTGTTCGGAAATTACGAAAATGGGGACTATCTTAATCCGTATGCCGATATGGTGAAGGGATACAGAGATACCAAGACCTCATTAATGCTTGCACAATTTGAATTATTACAAGATCTGAGTCTGATTACTGAAGGATTAAAACTCCGCGCCATGTTTAATACAAACCGAAGGTCTGAGTATGGAATAAGGCGATCTTACAATCCTTACTATTTCACAGCGACCAATTATGATCCCCTGAAAGATACATATGTTTTGAATGCGCTGAATCCCAACAGTGGAACCGATTATTTGACAACTAGTGAAGACAGGAAAAATGTAATCACGAATACCTATTTCGAAACCGCACTCAACTACGATCAAACTTTTAATGAAAAGCACGGAGTAAGCGGTATGTTGGTGTACACCATGAGAGATGAGTTAACATCAGTGAATGCAAGCAACTTACAAAGATCATTACCTGCCAGAAATATTGGATTGGCAGGACGATTTACCTATGCGTATGATGATCGCTATTTTTTGGAAGCTAATTTCGGTTACAATGGTTCTGAACGCTTTGCAAAAAAAGAGCGTTTCGGGTTTTTCCCCTCGGTGGGTTTGGGTTACATTATTTCTAATGAACCTTTCTGGACACCGGAGCTCGAAAAAACAATTTCCAAATTAAAGTTTAAAGCCACATACGGTTTAGTTGGAAATGACGCAATTGGAAGTTCAGACGAAAGATTCTTTTATTTATCAGAGGTCAATATGAATAACTCCGATTATTCTTATACATGGGGTTCCATGTATAATTATTCGAGAAACGGGGTATCAATAGTAAGATATCCAAATGAAAATATTACCTGGGAAACTTCCAAAAAAACAAATCTGGGTCTTGAGTTGGGGTTATTCAACAAGTGGGAACTACAACTGGATATTTATAGAGATGACAGATACAACATTTTGATGGATCGTTCTTCCATTCCAACAACAATGGGATTATCCACTGGTATTAAAGCAAATGTAGGGAAAGCAGTAAGCAAGGGAATTGATCTTTCACTCGACTATAATCAGTATTTTTCCAACGGTTTTTGGGTGACCGGAAGAACAAATTTCACCTATGCTCATAGTGAATTTAAAGTATATGAAGAGCCGGACTACTCCCACACACCTTGGCGATCAAGAGTTGGATATTCCCTGAGCCAACAGTGGGGTTATGTCGCAGAAAGGCTTTTCGTTGACGAGAAAGAGATACAAAACTCACCCGTACAAACTTTTGGCGATTATCTAGGAGGCGACATAAAGTATAAAGATATTAATGGCGACGGACAGATTACCTCCATTGATATGGTTCCGATAGGTTACCCAACAAGTCCTGAAATTGTTTATGGTTTTGGCGCCTCTTGCGGGTGGAAAGGTATTGATGCATCTTTTTTCTTCCAGGGTTTAGCGAGGGAATCATTTTGGATTGATTATGCGAAAGTTACCCCCTTTGTCGACACTGGAGATTTCAGTCAAAACTCTCAAAATCAACTATTAAAAATCATTGAGGAAAATCACTGGTCGGAAGAAAATCGGAATTTATATGCACTGTGGCCCAGATTGTCCACTACAGTAATCAACAATAATAGACAGCGCAATACCTGGTTTATGAGGGACGGTTCTTTTTTGCGGTTAAAATCTGTTGAACTGGGATACTCTTTGCCTGACTCATTTATCAAAAATTACCATATTAGCAGTCTCAGAATATACTATAGTGGGCTCAACTTATTAAGTTTCAGTAAATTTAAACTATGGGATCCCGAAATGGCAGGAAATGGTTTTGACTATCCTGTTCAACGTGTGCATAATATTGGTATTAACTTGTCATTTTAAAAACTAGATGGTTATGAAAAATAATTATTTATTACTGTTTGTTTTACTGTTTATTGCTTCTTCCTGCGAAAATTTTCTTGATGTTGTACCGGAAAAAGTAGGTACCATAGATTATGTTTTCAGAGACCGGAGGAGTGCGGAAACTTTTCTGGCCACCTGCTACTCCTATATGCCCAGACACGAATATCAAAGTCAGTCGCCCGGAAGATTTATGGGGGACGAAATTACCACTTATTATAGAAACCGGGGTGATGACGTCAAAATAACACTTGAAGGAAACAATGTAACCAGTCCTTACATCAATTATTGGGATGGAGGTGGAGGTGTTTCTTCGAACAAGGGTTTATTCAGAGGGTTGAGAAGTTGTAATGAGTTTCTCGACAACATTGATATGGTGAGAGATCTCGATTCCTATGAAAAAAGCAGGTGGATTGCCGAAGTAAAATTTTTGAAAGCATATTATCATTGGGTACTTGTGCAACATTACGGAGCAATTCCACTTATAAAGGAAAATCTACCTATCTTCGCTTCTCCCGAGGAGGTGAAGGTTTTTAGAGATCCATTGCATGAATGTATTGATTATATTGTTTCCTTGCTTGACGAAGCGATTCCGGAATTACCAGAAAAAGTTGATGCCGAGGTTACCGAATATGGCAGAATCACAAAACCTATTGCAGCTTCTTTGAAAGCCAAAATATTGGTTCATGCTGCAAGTCCCTTTTACAATGGAAATGAAAGCTATAAAAATTTTGTGGATAGCAGAGGCATTCAATTATTATATTCTCCCTACGATGCTGCAAAATGGGAAAGGGCCTTAACAGCCTGTAAGGAAGCCATCGAAATTTGTGAGACAGCAGGTTTCACGTTATATCATTATGCTATTCCTTATGGACTTAATATTTCCGATTCTACCCGTTTGATCTTGCAACCCAGCAGAATAGTCACTGAAAAGATGAATCCCGAAATTATCTGGTCACAAGTAACAGTTGATTCAAAGCATGTCCAATTTGATTGTATTCCGGCGATTTCCGGCGATTTCAGAACTGCACGTGTAAATGTCGAGGCAACGCCTACATTATTTACTGCTGAAAATTTCTATTCATCACATGGCGTTCCGATTGAAGAAGATGTGGAATGGGAAGCAAAGGATTGGTATGCTAACAGATATCAGGTAACAACATCTGATGAAAAGCATCGGTTAATGATTGAAGAAAATTTTCAAACTCCCCGCTTACATCTGAATAGAGAATTAAGATTTTACGGTAGCGTGTCCTTCGATGGCGCACGTTGGTTTGGTGGAGGTATTGCAAATCCCTCGGAAGGAAACCAATATACAGTGAGGGCTAAAGCAGGAGACCCGACCAACAATCCAGCCGGAAGAAATGGACAGCAATACTATTCACCCACGGGATATTTTATCAGAAAATTGGTATCACATAATACCGTTGCACCCAATGGTTCATTTACAGAAGAAAAATATTTCTGGCCGCTGATGCGAATAGCCGATCTTTACCTGTTGTATGCCGAAGCTTTAAATGAAACAAAGACTGCACCTGACTCCGAAGTATACAAATATCTAAATATGATCAGAGAAAGAGCTGGTTTAAAAAGTATTGAAGAAAGCTGGACAAACTATTCAAAGTATCCTGATAAATTTAAAACAAAGGATGGAATGCGCGATATCATTCATCAGGAAAGATTGATTGAGTTAGCGTTCGAAGGAAATTATTATTATGATATCCGGAGATGGAGCGGTGGCATCAAAAGAGATCGTTACGACATAATGACCCAATTAAATACACCAATTAAAGGCTGGAACATTGATGGTATGGAAACAGATGATTTTTATCAGATAAAAACAGTATACACGCTCAAATTTGGATTACGCGATTATTTATGGCCAATTAAGGAAAGCAATCTGACTCAAAATACGAATTTAGTCCAGAATCCCGGTTGGTAGTTTTTTGAATTTAATAAATGATAAATATGAAAAAATATATTCATCTGCTATTGATAATATTCTTTTTAATTTCTTGTCAGGAAGAATATATAGGTCAATACCCGGTTGATTCAACGATCCCGGGGAAAGTAACAAACGTTGAAGTTATTGAACAGTTTAGTGGTGGTGTCACTATTCGTTACAACATACCCAATGACGATGATCTTCTTTATGTGAAAGCAAGCTACAAATTAGATGATGGAAGATCAATGGAGGTAAAATCCTCATTGTATACCAATACAATGGACATAGTCGGTTTTGCCAAGGAAGAGGAAAGGACAATAGAGCTAAGAAGTGTGGATAGAAGTCAGAATGAGTCAGAATCGGTAATGGTGAAAGTAACACCCAAAAGGTCTCCTATTTTTGATGCTTTTGAGTCTTTGGTTGCCAAAAGTGATTTCGGAGGAATACAATTGAAATGGTTAAATGCAGCAAAGGCCGATTTAACTATTATGGTCTCTAAGCCGGTCAAAGGTTCATCTCTGACTGAAAACGTGCAAAACTTTTACAGTGCATCGCAAAATGGTCTTGGATACGTTCGGGGATTCCCGGTAGGAGAACAAAAGTTTATTTTCCAAATCAAGGATCGGTGGGGTAATATAACAGATACTGTATCAGGGTTATTCTATCCAAAGTACGAAGAGGAAGTCGACCGCAAAACCTATTGGAAACGATGGAATGGTGATCCATCAATTCCTTATAAACGATATTCCAGCTCCTATGAAATCGAAAAAATGTGGGATTTAAAAACAATGGCCTATACAAGTTCCAGCAATTTCTTCCATGGTCCGGCGGGGGTATCCTTTCCGATAAGATTTACGTTTGACATGCAACAAACATACACATTGAGCCGACTAAAACTCTTTCAAAGAGGAAATACATGGGCGTATGAACATGGAAATCCGAAAAAATTTAAAATTTACGGACATCCACTTTCATCAGCAAGATTAACTGAAACAGATCCGGAGAAACAATGGCACCTTTTAGGATCATTTGAATCGGTTAAACCTTCTGGACTTCCTTTGGGACAACGGACACAAGAAGATATTGACAAAGGGGCCAATTTCGGCGAAGATTACAATTTTGACATCGATCTGGCAATTCCTGTGCGTTACATCATGTTTGAAATTGAAGAAACGTGGGGAGCCACTGAAATGTTTCATATTTCGGAATTGGCATTTTGGGGAGAACCTTCTAATTAATTTGTAACGTCACAAATTTCAATGAAAACAAAATGAAAACAAAAATAACAACTATCTTATCAGTAATTATCTTGATACTTGTTTCGGCATGTTCAGATATGAACGAATTGCATGATAAATACTTAATTAACGGAGAAACAATTTATATCGCCAAATTCGACTCGATGTATCTTTACCCGGGACGGGAGCGAGCTATGTTAAAATATTGGCTATCAGATCCAAAAGCACAGAAATGTGTAATTAAATGGGCATTGGGGACAGATTCCATTATAAAGGATATTCATGTTACCCCGTTAAACCAACCTGGTTATCTGTTTATAGAAAATCTAAATGAAGGTAGTATTAGTTTCGATATTATCAATAGAGATGCGAATTACAAATTTGCTTCCGTAAAGGATAGTTATACCCTCACCGTGTATGGTGACAATTTTCAGGCGACATTACTGAATGTTTCTATCAAAAATCTCAAATACAACACTTTGAAGTCGGAGATAAGTTACACTTGGTCTGGCAGTTACGACAACTCTATTGGCTATCAATTAAAATATACTAACAATTTGGGTATATCAGTCGATACGTTGTTATCGGAAGCAAACAGGAATATTATTTTAAAACAATTTCCTGCCGGTGGTTCTTTTGAATATCGTACGCTTTATTTACCGGAACCTACTGCAATTGATACATTCTACACGGATTTCAAAAAAGTTGTAGTCCCTTAAATATCTTTAAAGAATTCAGGTAAGATCTGCTCTTACCTGAATTCTTTCCAAAAAAACTGTCACCTGTGTTAAGAACGACCAGATTTTTGTATGAAAATTGTAAAGATTTTTTTGTTGATAATATTTTGTTGTTCAAACGTTTTGGTTAATGCCCAACAAAGCCGGGTCACAACTCCCGGAATTATTGTTGGAAAAGTTATCCTATCAGAAGACGGATTACCTGTGCAACAAGCGACCATTCAATTATTGAATGCAAGGGACAGTTCTGTAGTTGTGAGCACTGCATCAGACAAAGAAGGGACATTTAAGTTAGATCAAGTGAAACAAGGCGATTACATTTTAAAGGTCTCCTTTATCAGTTTTGAAACTTTTTTTTATAATATTCAAGCAGGAAGTTTTATTGGCAAAGAGATCGTCATCCCAGATATCGAATTGCAAGAATTGTCAATCATGCTCTCAGACGCTGTTGTAGTTGGCAAAATGCCAGATGTTATCGTAAAAGAAGACACACTGGAATACAATCCTGCATCTTACCGGCTGCAGGGAAATGCTGTCGTGGAAGACTTGTTAAAAAGGTTGCCCGGAGTAGAAGTTGATATGAACGGTCAAATAACTGTTGGAGGAAAAGAAATAAAAAGAGTAATGGTGGACGGAGAAGATTTCTTCGGAAATGATCCGACGATGACTACAAAAAATTTAGGAATAGAAATCATCGATAAACTACAAATCATCGATAAAAAGTCAGATTTGGAGGAATTAACCGGTATCGATGATGGAGACCGTGAGGTAGTAATAAATATCACCATAAAGAAAGACAAAAAAAAAGGTTGGATCAATAATATTGAAGCTGGCGCAGGAAATTTAGTGAGAGATGTATCCCGGGATAATATTCGCTATGTTTCCAAGACAATGTTCAACAAATTTAGTGGGGATAACAAATACAGTTTTATTGTGAATGCAAATAATAACGCGGAGAGAAGAGAAGGTATCACTTCCTCAAATTCATTTGGGTTAAACCTGATCAATGTCTTCAGTAAAAAATATAAAATGACAGGGAGTATTGCATTCAATACCGAAGATAATTTTGTACAAAACAATAGTTTTAGGCAAAACATACTGGCTGATAGCATTTCTTACAGAAATAGTCAATCTGAGTCACAAAGCAACAATCACAGTATATCTGTCAATTATCGGATGGAGTATAAACCTTCATCTTCAACTACATTATTATTTACACCCCGCATTGCTTATACGAACTCACTTTCAAACGATACATCCTATACGGCTACCATGGCCGGAGACGTAAATCGGACAGAAGTTAACAACAGTTCCCGTAAAGGATCAAATAATTCAGATAACATCAGATTATCAGGGAGATTGATTCTCTCACAACGTTTTTCAAAAAAAGGGAGAAAAGCTACTTTGAGCTTACAAGGAAATTATAATAATAATGACCGTTTAGGCAGAAACATATCTGCAAGTAATTTCTTAAAGCGACCGGATAGGAATAAATTACTAAATCAAGAATCAGTTACTATTGCTAGATCAATTGGATATACAGTAAACGCTTCTTATGTTGAACCCGTTCTTTATTCTAGTTTCTTGCAACTTGCTTATACATTGAGAAACAATGAGAGTGAAAACTTAAAAAACACATTTGATTACGATCCTCTGACACAGGACTTCACATCTTTGAACAAAGATTACAGTAAAAGTCTGCAAAACGATTTCGTTAATCAGACTTACTCTTTCAGTTTTAGATCTTCAAAACCAAAATACAATTATAGTATAGGATTCAACATTGAACCTTCACTAATTAAAAGTAAAAGCTATATTGAAAATGGTATTACACAGGGAATTGACTCCATTCTTCATGATCCGGGCGGCAGAAATATTATTAATTACGTTCCCACAACTGACGTTGTTTATCGGTTTGGAAAGCAAAATAATATTCGATTTACTTATCGGGGTAAAACAGCACAACCTTCCATCACACAACTGGATCCGACAGAGAATATCACAAATCCCCTGAATATCCGTTCGGGAAATCCGGACCTGTTGCCTTCTTTTTCGAATGATTTCTCCTTTCAGTTAAACTCTTTCAATAGGGAGAAACAAAAATCATTGAAAGCAACATTAAATTATTCATTTATCATGAATGAGATCATTAACAAAACAGAATATGAGGCCAATACAGGAGTTCAACAAACATTTCCAGTCAATCAAAACGGAATATGGAATACCAGCGCTTCATTGCTGTACAGTACTCCCATTGATAAAGCAAAAATACTTCAATTCAGCACAAACACCGATATTTCGTATCACAATCAAATCGGTTATTTATCGTTAAAAAAAGACA
This sequence comes from Bacteroidetes bacterium GWC2_46_850, assembly GCA_001768325.1. GTDB lineage: Bacteria > Bacteroidota > Bacteroidia > Bacteroidales > Dysgonomonadaceae > Proteiniphilum. The sequence continues at coordinate 56,413 of MENQ01000016.1, forward strand.
ATGAAATGATGAATGTGGCTAAGACATTCAATTTACGTGAAAATGTAAGTATCAGTTATCGCAAACTGTGGTTATTTATTCAGATGCGAGCTATTGTAAGATATTCTTCCACAATTAATTCGATAGAAGAAAAGAAGAATCTGGAAGATGTGAATTATCGAGCCATATTGAATACCCAGGTTTCTTTACCATCAGACTGGATAGTGCTATCCGGAATTCAGTATTCGGGACAAACAGGTCTCAGTTCAGGATATAACAAAAAGGAAACTCTCTGGGATATTGAAATCAGTAAAAAAATATTGAAAACGAAACAAGCCACCCTTCATTTTAAATGGACGGATATATTGCAACAGAAATTGAGTATCAGAAGAAGAGTAACGAGTAATTACATTGAAGATTCTCAATCAAATGTGCTCACTGGATACTTTTTGTTGACATTTTCTTATCGCTTCAATAGTATGGGTGGGAGACGGAGTAACAACTAATAAGAAAGAATTATCAAAACTATTAAATACGTTGAGATGGATAAATTTGTGTTCAAACTATCAACTTTACTGCTGATCTGTCTAATCGGAGGAGCCTGCTCTTCAAAAACTGATTTTGCAGTGTCTTCACCGGATGACAAAATTACTGCCATTGTAAAGTACGACAAAGAACAGGGAACTGTTCATTACATCGTGCAAAACAGAAAGCAGGAAATAATCTCATCCAGTTCGATGGGTATTTCCACCAGTCTCGGCGATTTTACGTCGGGAATGAAATTGAAAGGGTCTTCGACAAAAACGATTGATGAAACATATCACCTTCCCCAGGGAAAAGTTTCTACCTACCGGAATCATGCGAATGAGCAAACCTTGACTTTCAGTAAAAACGGACAACAATTGAACATTGTATTCCGGGTATATAACGATGGAGTCGCCTATCGCTACGAAATACCGGGTGAAGGCAATATTGAATTCAGCGGTGAAAGCAGTTCCATTAATCTGGCTGATACGAATCTCACCTACTACGGACAAAACCATCCGAACAGGTATGGATATGAAAGTACGTTGGGTCCGATTGACGGTGAACAGATGTCCAATCCCGTGCTGGCTCATCTGAAGGATAAAAATCATTTTGTGTTGATGGGACAGGCGGCAACCTATGGCAATTATGTACAAACCCACTTTCAACGATCAGCTAACCGGTTCACTTACAGCTATCCGCTGGATCAGGAAAAAATTGGTCCCGTACATTCTACCCTACCCTTTCAATCTCCCTGGAGAATGGCCATCATTTCCCCCGAAACCCCCGGGAAAATTGTGGAATCTTATCTGGCTGAAAATTTGAATCCTCCTACCAATCCAGCCTATCTGAATCAGGATGGCACCATGAAAGACTGGGTGAGACCGGGACGTGTCATGTGGGATTTTATTGCCAGGGATGGAGACAAACCCCGTATGTGGATTGATGCGGTTGACGAAATGGGTTGGGAATACTACATGGCTGATGCCGGATTCGCAAACCGCTGGGGTGGAAGCGACTCCGTATTGAACGTCGTTGAATATGCCGACGCAAAGAATGTGGGAGTGATAGGATGGGCACATACCCGTGAATTCGATACTCCTGCCAAAGCCGACTCAACCATGAAGAGATACGCAGACTGGGGACTAAAAGGAGCTAAAATTGACTTTTTCGACAACAATACACTCAGTGATAATCCCCGCGACTGGAGAGACTACGAAGATACACAGCAAAGTTTGCAAATGAGAGACTGGATCTTTCAATTAGGTATCAAATACTCGTTTCTTCTCGAGCTGCACGGAAATACCATTCCAACAGGTGAACGCAGGCAATTTCCGAACCTGATGACGCTCGAAGGAGTAGATGGCATGGAAAGAAGAACAAAACCAGCTGCAAACGATCTTACCATTCCGTACGTCAGAAATGTAATGGGTCCGGTCAGTTATACGGTCATCCACTTTGAACGGTCTCCAGGCACACATGCCTATCAGTTAGCCATGCCCATTGTGTACGAAGCCGGCCTGATGATCTATGCGGAACACGGAAAAAAACTTCTTGACTGGCCAGGAAGAGAGCTGATTAAAGATATCCCTTCAACATGGGATGAGATAAAATATATTGAAGGAATGCCAGCCAGCCATATCGTGATTGCACGCAGAAAAGGCAATGAATGGTATATCGGCGGAATGACAGACGAAGCACGTACCATTGATATCCGACTCAATTTTTTGGATAAGGGAAAAAGATACGATGCATTCATTCTCAGTGATGAGACGCACACCACAATGAAAAAAGAATTGAAACAGGTCACCAACAACGACAGCTTATCATTCAATCTTTTGGAAAGGGGTGGTTTCGCGTTGCGATTAACCCCTAATAAATAAATATACTATGAGATTGAAAAATCTATATGCTTTTGGTCTTATTTTCTATCTTGTGTCTGCAGAAGTTCAAGGTCTGAATAACGAGCAAAGTGAGGTAGATTACCCGCTGATAGTTTCTTCCGCCGATTTAGTATACAAAACTCCGGTATCGACAAGTGAGGAAGGACTTCCTATTGGCAACGGAGTGATGGGGACATTGCAATGGACCACCCCAACCTCAATCCGGTATCAGCTGAACAGGACAGATGTATTTGGAAATAATGCCGAAAGCAATAATTTCTATGAGCGACACACGGATTATTGCGGTGGCATAGGGTTTATAGACATCGATTTCCCAAACTATAACGACTTGTTTTCCGGAAATGAATTTATGCAGCACTTGTCATGTTATACAGCCACCATAGCGACCAAAGGAAAGCATGTAAATACCGAGACTTTTGTGTGGAGCGATGAGGATGTGATGGTGATGAATGTGGCATATGATGAATCCTCTCCCGTTGTCGTTCATTTAAGGTCTTTACGACCCTTAATCACGAAAACGGGAGACCATTCTGCCACCTCATCGCTGAAGAATGGAGAGGAAAACACAATCCTGCTCTTGCAAACATTCAAAGAAGAAAACTTTGTTTGCAAGACGGCTGTTGCCGTGAAGATAGTAGGTGTCCCGTCTAAATCGAGATTCGCAAATGAAACGGATATCACTTTAACGACAATCCCGGAAAATGGAAACGATTTTCAGGTATACGTGGCAAGTGTAGCTTCATTCAACGAAGATGCGGATGTGGAGAAGGAGGCGATACAAAAACTTCAAAGAGCAACAGGATTGGGATATGATGCTGTTTTATCGCATCATCAGCAGTGGTGGAAATCATTCTGGGAAAAATCATTCGTCAAACTGCATAGCAGTGATGGTGTTGCCGATAAAATAATGGAAAATTACACCTACTTTTTATATGTGATGGGATCTTCTTCCCGGGGTGCTTATGAACCCAAATTCAATGGCATGTTATGGACGACAGGCGGTGATGCACGTAAATGGGGTAATCTGTTTTGGGGAGCGAACCAGAGCTGTTATTACAACGGGTTATTTCCAACAAATCGTCCTGAATTAATGAGACCGTTGTTCGACATGTATACACGCATGTATGCCTCCCTTGAGCGCGCCGCCGTGCAACAATGGGACAGCAAAGGAATCTTTATTCCTGAAACTGTAGGATTCGACGGCCTACCGGAATTATCGGATGAAATTGCACAGGAGATGCAAGATCTGTACTTGCTGAGAAAACCGTGGGAAGAAAGATCCGATCAATTTGGAGAATTTGCAAAAACAAAAATGCCATTCAACAGCCGATGGAACTGGAAGCAGGACGAAGGCTGGAAAGATGGCAACTGGCATTTCTCAGATAAGGGAGGTGGCCCTTTCGGACATGTCACACATATTTTTTCCAGGGGGGCTAAAATTGCCTATCAATACTGGTTGTATTACGAATACACCCAGGATAAGAGATGGCTCAGAGAGCGTGCCTATCCGATGTTAAAGGGGGTAGCAGAGTTCTATCGGAACTTCCCTCATCTAAAAAAGGAGAATGACGGCAAATATCATATCCGGCATGTGAATGACAATGAATCGGTATGGGACGGACATAATACGGTGGAAGAAATTGCGTCCATGATGGGAATTCTTCCGGTTGCCATGCGTGCTGCCGAGATTCTGGATGTCGATATCGATTTACGTGAACAGTGGAATGAAACCTTGGTGAACCTGTCTCCACTGCCTTTAAGTAGCGCGCATCCCGAATTAAGCGGCAAACCGGTTACATTTGTCCGATCTCTCCTCCCGGTACTGAAAGGCCCGGCCTCCCGCATTCCCGATCCCAACACCATGCCTGTCTGGTTTTTCGATTTATACACGTTGGAATCCGCAAACCAGGAAATGATGCAAATAGCCCAAAATACGTTTGATGCCTATTTCCCTACCGGGATAAATAAGGATTCTCCCGTATATGTTCTGTCCAAACTTCCGGTTACCGGGGCTCAACTCGGACGTGCAGACGCAACAAGATATCTGATTCCCAATCAGATTGAAACCGGGGAAACAGAAATACTGAGAAACCGGATGGACCTGCGCGAAGGCTTTCAGACCACAGGCGTTCAACGCCTGGGCCGTGCAGCAGATGCACTACACAATGCATTGTGTCAAAGTATCCCGGCCTCACCTGGAAAGAATCCGGTGATTCATCTGTTTCCTGCCTGGCCAAAAGAATGGGACGCTCATTTTAGCTTGTTGGCACGGGGTAATTTCATTGTTACATCCAGCATCGATCAAGGTAAAATTGAGTTTATAGAGATTAAATCGAATTCGGGTTCAGAATGCAATTTACGCAATCCCTGGGAAAACGGAAAAGTAACCATTTACAAAAATAAAAGGAAGATTTTGGAGACAACTGACAGGCTTATCTCAATTCCGACAAAACCGCAAGACGTATTGTATTTTGTGAATAAATAATGCATCCTGGATTATCAATATGATTAAATTTTATCGAAAATGAAAAAAATAATGCTGTTGTTACTTTTAATGTATTCATGCACCATTTATTCACAGCATATTGCAAATAAATGGTCGGATAACTACAATCCTGCTAAAATAGGATTGCTTGTTTCGAACCGTTTCGTGGAGAGTCCGCACAATAGCTTTCGCCCCCCCACTCCACCAAAGTCGATCACTTATCCCGAAGTGTGCGCCTGGTACGGGGCTTTGCGATTTGCAAAAGTCACCAAAAACGATGCGTTATTGAATCAGCTCGACGACCGTTTCAAGCACTTGATCAACAACGAAGATCAGTTGATACCCAAGCCGGCACATGTGGACAATACGGTTTTTGGTGCGGTTCCTTTCGAGCTTTATATGCAAACCAAAGAAAAAAGATATTTGAATATTGCCCTCCAGATAGCAGATGCTCAGTGGAAGATACCCGAGAATGTTACTCCCGAAAAAGCTGCAGCGTACAAAACACTGCTGGATAATAACCTCACCTGGCAGACACGCTACTGGATCGACGATATGTTTATGATTACCATGGTGCAGACGCAGGCTTACAGGGCAACGGGAGACAAGAAATATATCGACAGAACTGCTTATGAAATGTATGTCTACCTGGATACCCTGCAGCAGGCGAATGGCCTGTTTTACCATTCTCCCGATGCCCCCTTCTTCTGGGGACGCGGAAATGGCTGGATGGCAGCAGGAATGACTGAACTGCTTATTTCTTTGCCTGAAGATAACAAATACAGAACACCCATTATGGCATCTTATCTGAGAATGATGGAAAGTTTAAAAAAATATCAGAAACCATCCGGTCTTTGGGGGCAACTTATTGATGACAAGGAGGCGTGGGACGAAACTTCCGGCTCAGCCATGTTCACTTATGCAATGATTGTGGGCGTTAGGCGGGGTTGGTTAGATAGAAAAACGTATGAACCGATAGTTGAAAAAGCATGGCCTGCACTGGTAAATCATATCAATTCAGAAGGAGATATTGATGAAGTGTGTGAAGGAACAAATCGCAAAAATGACCGTCAATATTACCTCGACAGAAAAAGAAAAATAGGCGATATGCACGGGCAGGCTCCCATTTTATGGTGTTCAGCAGCACTATTGGAAGAATTATAATCAAAAGGATGATCAAAATGAAAAAAAATAAAATCAGACTTAGTATTCTCTTTTTACTGTTGTTTTTGCCATTTACGGTAAAATCTCAGCAATATGAAAGCATCAATGATTATCTTTCTCCGGCGGTAAAAAATGGAGGTTTTTCCATGGATGATTACATTCTCTGGTGCCCCACGGTGATAGAAGTAGATGGAACGTACCATATGTTTGCTTCCCGCTGGCCGGTAAAATACGGACTGGGGGGTTGGACCAAGTATTCGGAATGTGTCAGGGCAACTTCCAAAAACTTATATGGCCCTTATGAATTTCAGGAAGTGGTTTTACAAAAGAGACCGGATGCATGGGACAATTCTCGCGTTCACAACGTGAAAATCGTAAGGGCAAAAGACAAGTTTGTGCTCTACTACATCAACTCGGCTAACCAGATCGGGTATGCTGAAGCCGATAAAATAACTGGTCCGTGGACGAGAGTGGATGAACCGATTCTCCGTTTCAGTAATCCTGCACCGCTTATTCGGGAGAATGGAAGCGTTTATATTTTTGGCCGTTTGCGCGATGCGGAAGACAAAAACAGGGGGTTGGCCGCCGTTGCGTCCTCATACAAGGGTCCCTATTCGCTGGTTGAAGAAGGGAAAAATCTTCTTCCCAACGACTATGAATTGGAAGATCCCACAATCTGGTGGGCAAACAATCAGTACAACATCATCTGCAACGACTGGAAAGCAAAAGCCACGGGAGTGACCAAAGGTGGAGCACAATATTACTCAAAAGACGGCGTGACCTATCACCTGGTGTCGCAAAAGCCGATCTTCAACCGAAATGAACCGGTAGTTTATGATGACAGCTCAGTGGAAAAATTTGCAAGAATAGAACGTCCCTTTGTCTTTACAAATGAAAAAGATGAAGTTATTGCCTTGTTTACTGCCAACTTATACCCCGATTCTTTGGGAGGTAGAGCAAAAATTGTTGTGCATCCAGTCAAGAAATATTATCCTAAAAAATTGAAATCAACCAAAAAGAATAAATAATTGATATATCAACATGAAAAAAACAACTGCATTTTTATTGATTATCCTATTCTGTTCATCGATGATGTTTTCCCAAACAGAAATAACGCAGAATGAGCGTATGCAATGGTGGCGTGATGCTCGTTTTGGATTGTTCATTCATTGGGGACTGTATGCAATACCTGCCGGTGAATGGGAAGAAAAAGAAATTCCCGGAATTGGTGAATGGATTATGAAGAGAGCACAAATTCCCGCAGAAAAATACAGAGATTTAGCAAATCGATTCAATCCGATAAAATTCAATGCCCACGATTTCGTGCTGACAGCAAAGAATGCTGGAATGAAGTATATCGTTATTACTTCTAAGCATCATGATGGTTTTGCCATGTTCAAATCAGAAGCATCAAGATATAATATTGTGGATGCCACCCCATATGGTAAAGATATTATTAAGCAATTGGCTGATGAATGTCATAGACAAGGTTTAAAAATATGCTTTTATTATTCACAATCACGTGATTGGAATGAACCGAATGGACTTGACAACGATTGGGATTTCCCAAAAGAACGTGATTTTCAAAAATATTTAGATGAAAAAGTCAAACCCCAGCTCACTGAATTACTGACAAATTACGGTCCCATTGGACTTATTTGGTTCGACACGCCAATGACTATTTCACAAGAACAAGCTCAAAGTTTGAAAGATTTGGTTCGAAAACTTCAACCGAAGTGCATTATCAGCGGTCGTTTGGGAGGTGGAGTTCAGACCGATTATATTTCCACCGGTGATAATGTAATTCCCGGGAATGTTGACAGAAGTGATTGGGAAGTACCTGCAACCCTTAATAATACTTGGGGATTTAAGAAAAATGATCATAACTGGAAATCATCGAAGGATCTTACCCGACTTTTGTTTGACATAGTTTCAAAAGGTGGTAATTATCTGCTGAATGTAGGTCCGGATGCTGAAGGTAAAATACCTGAAGCATCTGTTAATATTTTGACCGAAGTGGGTAATTGGATGAAAATCAACAGAGAAGCTATTTATGAAACAAAGGCTAGTCCATTTCAGACAGAATTCAACTGGGGATGCGTTACCCAAAAAGACAATAAACTTCACCTGGGTATCTTTGACTGGAAAAAAGGCGATTTCTATCTCGAAGGTTTAGAAAACAAGGTGGAAAAGATATATTTGCTTTCTGACCGGACAAAAAATGCATTAAAATTCCAGCAAACTTTCAATAAAAATATCAATCATCATCGTTTGAATTTTCAATTGCCAGATAAAGCTCCAGACAATGCTGTCTCTGTAGTTGTTGTTGAAACAGACGGTATACCGAAAGTAGAACAAGGCATTTACCAACAAGCTGACCGAAGCATCACATTATCGACCTTCCAGGCGGCTACTTTCAAAAATGGAAAATCGGAAGAAATAAAAAGCACATCACGCGGCGGTGGAGTAGATTTGACAGACAAGAACATTCAATTTTCCTGGAATTTCAATGTGGAGAAAAAGGGCAATTATAAAATTGATATTGTGACCACTGAAACCGGATCACATGGAGATCCGTTGTGGCAAGGCGGACATGAAATAAGAATAATTTCCGGAAATCAAACCAAAGATATTGTTATTGAACGCGATAAAGATGAATATAATCCACGTACTCAATATTGGAAAAAAATTCACACGAATGGAGGTGTCTTAAGGTTCGATGAACCAGGACAATATAAAATTGAATTAATTCCTGTATCAATTTTCAAGGGCAAAAGCGGATTTACCTTTCAGGAAATTAATCTACGACCTCTGGAATAATTAGCATAACTTATTTCAATTTTCTAAAAATGATTAATAAAAATACGGTTGTTTTATCAAGATTGATTATGGTATTGGCTTTGTTAAATCTTATGATTTCAAATGCTCAGAATCCTATTCCACTAAAAAATAGTCAATCATCTGTCGTAATTGTAAATAACATAAAGCCTCGGCGCGGCACATCACAGGGATTGCCCAATACACGTCTGCATTACACACCGGGGAAGCCCGTCAAATATTGGTCGTTGGCCACGGCAGCCAGTATCATGGCACGTTACCCCGATTATCGCGAAGCGTACTGGAAGCCATGGTCGTATGTGCAGGGATACATGTTCCATAGTTTTGAAATGTTGTACCGTCTCACTGGAGACAGGCAATACATGGATTTTATAAAAAAATATATCGATAATTTTGTGGATGAGCAAGGTAACTTCCATGGGGATAAGCTGACCAACCTGGATAATATAATGACAGGCAACAGCATTGTAGGTTTGTATGAATACACAAAGGACAATCGGTATAAAATCGCTGCCGATCAGTTTAGAAAAGCATTTGACACGTATCCGCGAAGTGCGGATGGTCAGTTCTGGCATGGGGATAAGTCTCCCAATATGTGGATCGATGGCGTCTTCATGGGACAAATGTTTTTAATCAGATATGGAAAATCAATCGGCGACACCGGCTATTGTTTCGATGAAGCTGCCCGCCAGGTGCTGGTCTGCGCAAAGCATTTACGAAAAGAAAACTCCGGCCTGTACCTGCACGCCTGGACCGAAAAACCGGAGTCGGTGAAATGGGCAGACCCCAAAACCGGACTCTCACCCGAGGTATGGAGTGAAGGGATGGGCTGGTTTGCTTTGGTCGTAGCCGAATTACTGGCAGAAATGCCCCAAACTCATCCGAAATACAATGAAATTAAAAACATATACCTGGAGATGGCGGCGGATCTGAAAAAGCAGCAGGATAAAAAAACAGGCGGCTGGTATATGATTGTGGACAAAGGCAACCATCCGGACAACTGGATTGACCCGTCGGGTACCGGAATGTTTTTGTATGCTCTGCAAAAAGGGATCGAATTGAATCTCATTTCTCACAGAGAATACAATCCCGTTGTGAAAAAAGCATACAAATGTCTGATTTCGTTTGCCAAAATCAACGAAAGAGGATTGGTGGACATTGAAGGAGGGGGCGACGGGATTTCCGTGAAACCGGATTATGAGACCTATGTACACTATAACAGAACGACAAACGCAAAGGAGACCGTCGGCGCCTTCCTGTGGGGAACCACGATCATGGAGAAGCCGAAAAAAGAACCAGGAAACAAGATTTAAAACGCAAGACATCAGAAATAATCAATATAAAAATAAATAATTATCCTGATATGAGAACTTTCCCATTTATATTACCCCTGTGCATCTTTATTATCATAAATACAGAGGCAATATTGGCGAAAAATACCGGTAAGCCTTTCTTCGGTGCGCTTTTGCCAGAGAAACATGTTTATCATGAAACACCCGATTCACTTATTCTCATTACGGGCCTGACCCAAGAGTTTACAGTAGATACGCCCGAAAACGAGGGAATAACCACTACGGCCTTCCGAGTAGAGCAGCTGTTGAAAGCAGTGGATAGTGATGCGGAATTCATGTATGCAGTCTTTCATCCGTCGGGAAGGAAAAAGACAGATGGATCTTTTGAACCGGGCGATTACATTGAAAAAGTGAATAGAATAACGGGGAAAAAGCAGACACGGAAAGTCGGGTTACAGCGTGCTGCCCTCAGGGGTAAGCTCTTATTGGAAATGTCCCGGATGACAGTGGGTAGCAAAAACGATATTATACTGAATTTCCATGCCGGCCAACGTTCGCCGATGACGGAAGTGGTTATCACCATTCCCGAAGGGATACGCATAACCCCGGAAAATACGTATATCAATGTGATCGGCCGCGGTGAAGTATTACTGAAAGATCTGCCCAACCAGTCCATTGGTCGTACGGGTACGAATTATTCCTATCGCCAGGTGGGACGTGTGGCAATCAATGAGAATGAAACCAGCGGACAACAGCTGATCATCTCAAATCTCGACTTCAGGCCGGCAAACGGAGCCGACTTAGTTATCCGCATTCAAAATCCGGGTATACAAAAAACGGGACAGTATCTTTTCTCGTCGCGCTACAAAACTTCAGCTCCTGAAAGTTGCACAAGTCCCGGTGGAGGGATGGAAAACGCGACGTTGACGGTAGTCAATGAAATCAGCGACTTTGTCAGAATCATGCCACGACCAAAAAAATATGAGAAAGCGGTACTCACAACAACCGAATTTTCATGGACGCCGGCCAAAAATGCTTCCAGGGTCAATTTATTACAATCGACTGATAAGGGAAAAAGCTGGCAAAAAGCCAACGCGATCATTGATCCATCAAGTGATAAGGCAACAATCAGCGACCTGACCCCTAACCAGCTGTATGCATTCAGGCTTGAAGTCAAAGATGGATCAAACCGGGGAAGTTCCAACATTGCCTGGCATTATTCGGGCATGCTGGATGTGAAAACGATGGGCGCAACGGGAGAGGGAAAAACCGACGACACGGAAAAAATCAACGAAGCATTGGCCTTCATGAATGAGATTGGGGGTGGCATCGTGCTATTTTCAGGAGGACAATACAACGTGCGGACCCTGCACCTGCAAAGCAACGTCTGGCTCTACATCGACAGGGACGCTACCATTCAGGCCATTGAAGGTAGCGACGAACCGGAAGCTACCTGGTTCAGCGATCTTGCCTATCGTTCGGGATTATCACCCACCGATCCGAAGCCCTATCAGGATCCCGAAAATTATCTGACAAAACAGGATGTGGGACACACCTTCTTTCGCAATGCGATGTTCTTTGCAGAAAGGGCGGATAACATCAAAATTATCGGCAACGGCTATATCACCGGAAATGGAGTTTTGGCTACTTCCGATCGTGTAATGAACAATGCACCCGGTAGAAGGGCAGACAAGATGTTCGCTTTTAAATTGTGCACCCATATCGAGATTGGCGGACTTGACAACGGAAAGGATCTGTGGTACGACCCTGAAAAAGATTTGCCTTACTATATCAACGGCAACGGACACGACGACAGTAATATGCTGCAAATAGACAGAGGGGGGCATTTTGTACTCCTGGCTACCGGGACCGATCACATCTATGTGCATAACACCTATTTTGCCAAAAAAAACAGTGGCAATGCGCGTGACATATACGACTTTATGGCATGCAACAACGTGACGGTAACCAATATTTATTCAAAAATCAGTTCCGATGATATCGTGAAATTGGGATCAGATTGTGCGTTGGGATTCACCCGTCCAGTAAAAAACTATTGGGTACGAAATATCATTGGAGATACCAACTGCAACCTGTTTCAAATAGGTTCCGAAACAGCCGACGATATTCAGGAGGTGTATGTGGACAATATCTATGTACTCGGATCAAATAAAGCCGGATTCTCCATCTCTACCAACGATGGAGCCCATATAAAAAACATCCATCTGAATAGCGGGCGTACAGGAAGCATCCATTCACGTTCGGTGATGCACCGAACAAGGGCACCTTTCTTTTTCTCCATTTCAAACAGAGCGCGCGTTATCGGCGCAGATGTGGAAAAGTTTTCATTTAATGAGAACGGGACAACGCGTAGTGAACTGTTGGCCACAAACGTAAACATTGGAAGTATAGAAAATATTACAATTCATGGAATCGATATTTCAGAAGTATATGGGGGGAGTTCTTTCCGCGGTGACCGATGGAAACCATATGACGGATCTCAAAATAAGGCGTCAGCGATCATTGCAGGGTATAAATTACCCGATGATGCCGATGTGGAAGGAGGACTCACCTTCAGGTTGCCAAATGGACAACACACCGGGTACATCGAAAACATTCGCTTCAGCGACGTGAAGATGACGGTAAAAGGCGGTCACGCAGCCGCCGATGCCGGATTGATCCCCCCGGAATTGGGTGTAGGCCGTTACAACGTGTCCGATTTCAAGATTCAACCCGCATATGGTTTTTGGATACGCCACGCAAAAGGACTGACGATGAAAGATTGTATGATCAGGACGGAAGAAGCCGATGGTCGCTATGCCGTGGTACTGGATGATGTACACAAAGCCGATGTAATCGGATTAAAGGTTATAAACGAAGGAATCACGGGTGAAAAAATAAAAACCATTCGTTCTTCCAGGATCAACTATTGATAGTAGCGGGAGACCTTTGTCAATAGCTGCAATTGGCAGCCAATATAACAAATTATTTTTGATAATATCCTTATGACAAACAGAAGAGATTTTATAAAGAAAACGGGCATCGGAATCTTGGCGTCTACTATTCCGAAAGAGATATTGTCGGCAGCCGGTTCATTTGTCGTACAGCAGGAACCTGCCAGACCGGCAACAGCGTATAACTGGAGACCGGATACAATCAACCAACCCATTGGTGTGGCGCAAGGTATATACCCAGGACGGGTAGTCTGGTCGCATGCTCCGGGAGCAGCCCATTGGAATGGCAATTGGGAGTCGATGGATAGTCCGTGGTGGCTCGATGAGAACACAGACCAACAACGTGTAACAACCATGGTGGCCAACGTCATCACGAAACTGAGCGGTAAGAAAGAGTTCAGTCAGGCATGGAAAGCTATTTTCGAACATCATAACCAGTCGGTAGGACGCCCAAAACAGGGTTATCAGAAAGGCGAGATGGTGGCGGTAAAAATCAATATGAACTCCACCAACCGTCCGGAGCGGACTAACAATTACACCGATGTGGCTCCACAAACCGTATACGCTGTGATAGAACAGTTGGTAAAATACGTCGGCGTACCGGAAGACAAAATATTGGTGTACGATGGCAAGCGTTACATTTACAATGCCGTAACACGTAAAGTTTGGAACGATTTCAAAGATGTACGTTTCATACAGGAGAAAGAATTTACCGACGAACAGAAACACCCGATATATGGTGACCACAGCCGTTTAGAAATGCCCCGTTGGGTGAAGGCAATAGCATACTCGAACGGGATCGATTACGAAAAGGCATCTCAGATACCCGAACAGGTACGGGAAGCAACCTACATCATTAATCTGGCTATGCTGAAATGCCATTCATATCCCTATTCGAACATGGAAAAGGGAGACGAAGGACAAACAGCTGTAACCATGATCGGCAAGAATCATTTCGGTTCAATACTTGGTCCTTCGGAATTGCATGGAGTAATGAATACCAACCGCGATGCCAAGCCAAAAACTTATTCACCACTTGTTGATCTTGCAGCATCGTCAGCCCTTGGCAGAAAAACCATACTTTATATGCTGGACGGGCTATATTGCGCCAGGAAACACTCCTCCTACGCCATACATTTTCCGAATGCACCTTTTTTCAATAAGATATACCCATACGCCAACCCGGAATGGCCGTCATGTATCTTGGCTTCCCTGGATGGTGTGGCGCTCGATTCCGTTGGATTGGATATCCTCTATTCGCAGACAAAGAATAACATAGACGTGGACAACCAAAACCGTCCATGGATGCTTATCCGGGAAAATGCCGACGATTATCTTCACGAAATGGCAAATGCGGAGAATCCGCCTTCGGGTACGAAATATATCCAAAACGGTAAACCGCTAGCCAGCCTCGGGGTACATGAACATTGGGACAGTGACGAATCCCGTCGTTATTCACGCAATCTCGATCCCACAAAGGGAAAAGGTATTGAATTGATCTACAATAAAATAAGTTAAACATATACACACAGAATGATTATGAAGATACGATATGGTGTTATTATTGGTTTATTATTAATTTCCGCTTTGCAAGGTGTTCAGGCAAAAATATATCCTGTCGCAACCCTGGAAGAATTTAACAAAGCAGTACCCACTCTGGTCCCGGGAGATGAGATTGTGCTAAAAAACGGAGTATGGAGAGATGTGGAACTTCAGTTCTTTGGCAAAGGGTCTCCGGAAGCTCCCATTATATTAAGAGCCGACGCTCCCGGAGAAGTCCGCCTTGAAGGAAGATCAGACTTGAAATTAAGTGGCGAATATCTTCATGTATCGGGATTGGTTTTCAGGAATGGGTATACACCTTCAAGCAGCGTGATTGAATTCAGGAACAAGAATGAAGTGGCAAACAACTGCACAGTTTCAAATTGTGCAATAGAAGGATTTAGTAATCCGGATAAGAGCAAAAACGATTTTTGGATACAGATAAACGGTAAAAACAACACGGTAGAATATTGCTCCCTCTCGGGGAAGACCAACAAGGGAATGACCCTCACGGTGCGGTTGGATTCCTTGACAAGTACGGAAACCAATCACCATATTTATCGCAATTACTTTGGGAAAAGAGAACCCTTGGGAGAAAATGGTGGCGAAACTATTCAGATTGGCCTTTCTCAGACTTCACACCTGAACGGCTGGACAAAAGTAGAAGAAAATTTCTTCGAGCAGTGCGACGGGGAGTTGGAAATCATCTCGGTCAAATCGTGTGAAAACATGATTATCAACAATGTATTTAAAGAATGTAGAGGAATGCTCACGTTAAGGCACGGACACCGGAACATGGTCTACGGAAACATTTTTCTGGGAAATGGCGTGGAAGGAACGGGCGGTGTACGTGTAATCAACGAAAACCAGAAAGTATTCAACAATTTCTTTTCCGGACTACGGGGAAGAGGAGTCAGCAGTGCCCTGGTTTTGGTAAACGGTATACCCAACGCAAAACCAAAGGAGTATGATCAGGTGAAAAACGCCGTAATCTTCAACAACACCTTTTACGACTGTTCAATACCTTTTCAGTTTGGCCACGGAAATGGCCCAAACCGCAACATGCGTCCGCTGAATACAGTTATCGCAAATAACCTTGTTTACTGTATAAATGAAGATAGTTTAATTCAGACTTACGATAAAACAGACGGCATCAGACTGGAAAATAACCTTATGATAAGCAGAAATGGGAAAATGAAGGGTAACAATATGGCCGACGGACAGGTTACGTTGATCAAAAAAGATGATCTGATGATCCCTGTATCTCAATCGGTAGGAGTTTTGCCAAACAATACGCTCCTCGATAAAAGCAAATATGGTCCAGCCTGGTGGCAAAAAAAATAAAAGCAATGAAAGAAAGGATTTTAATTATTTCAATTTTATTTGTTTTCTGTAGCGCATTGGCAGCAGGAAAAGATTTTAATGTCAAAGATTTTGGAGCGAAAGGAAATGGGAAAACCATGGATTCTCCAGCTATTCAAAAGGCAATAGACAGATGTGCCAAAAGTGGCGGAGGAAGAGTAATTGTTCCCCAAGGTACCTATCTTTGTGCAACCATTGTACTGAAAGATAATGTGACACTTTTCGTTCAGAAAGATGCACTCCTACTGGGAACAACGGATATAAACGCTTACAAAAATCTGGATCCCTTTACCGAAGGATTGGGTATTGAAGTCGGCTCTGCATTTATCGTTGCGATAGATGCGAAGAACGTCGGGCTGGAAGGAGAAGGGATAATCGACGGACAAGGCTCCGCATTGAAAGCGAAACATATTGAAACAGACACGAGGCCCGAAGGCCAGCGATGGGGATTAAGGCCCTTTTTGTTGCGTATCGTGCGGTGCGACGGGGTAAAAGTAAAGGACATTACCCTGAAATATGCCGGGGCATGGACATCTCACTATTTCCAAAGCAGAAATATTGAGATTGATAATGTCAAAATTCAAAGTGTGGGTGTAGCCCATAACGATGGCATCAACATCGACGGCTGTCAGGAAGTCAGCATATCAAATTGTGATATCGTGAGCGGAGATGATGCACTCTGCTTTAAATCGACATCCGCGAAAATGCCCTGCAGGAACATCGTTGTGGACAATATGCGTCTGAAAAGCAATCAGGCAGGGATCAAAATGGGCACAGAGTCGATGGCTGGTTTCGAGAATATTAAAATTACAAATTGTCATATCTATGATACCAAAAACGGTGGAATCAAGCTTTTCACGGTCGATGGCGCAAAACTGAGGGACATTATCATTGAAGATATCACCATGGAGAATGTGAGGACGCCCATGATGTTCCGGCTTGGAGCCCGACTGAATGTTTTCAGAAAAAACGAAGATGTACAACAACCCATCGGTTTATTCGAACGGGTATTGGTCAAAAATGTAAAGGCTGTTGCAGACGATAATTCGCAGCTAAACCCTCCAACCGGAATATTAATCACCGGCATCCCGGGCCATTACATCACCGACCTGAGATTGGAAAATATTGAGATCACCTTGTTGGGTACGGGTACCGAAGAGCACGCGGAACGTGTGGTACAGGAAGCAATTTCGGAGTACCCGGAGGTGAAGACGTTTGGTCCCTATATTCCTGCCTATGGCATATGGGCCCGTCATGTGAAGAACCTGGTGCTTAAAAACGTAACATTCCATTTGAAGAATCCCGATTTTCGACCGGAATTCATCTTTGATGATGCAGAGAAAGTGGAGATACACCGATAACACACTGACAATGAATGAATATAATAACAAATTAATAAATTAACTATGAGAACTTTTTTTACATTGTTGCTTCTGGCCGTGTCCCTCCTTCTTATGAAGTCTTGTACCAAGGTCGATCCGGTGACAAAGATTGTACAGGATCAACTAAAAGAGGAAATACTGAAAAGGGCGGAGAGTAACCTGAACGAACAACCCATCACAGTAACTGCTTTTCGGAGCGAAAGAAGCGCGGGAGGAAGTCATGATTTTTATTCGGAAGGCGATTACTGGTGGCCGGATTCGTTAAACCCGGAAGGGCCCTATGTACAACGTGACGGCCAGACGAATCCCGACAATTTTGTGGCACACCGGCATGCAATGATCCGGTTCAGCACATTGGTCGGCAACCTGACGTCGGCCTATCTGCTGACAAAAGACCGGAAATATATTGATGCTGCACTGGTACATGTACGGGCCTGGTTTATCAACGAAGAGACCCGAATGAACCCGAGTCTGCTTTATGCACAGGCAATCAAAGGCATCACAACCGGTCGAGGAATAGGGATTATCGATACCATTCACCTGATTGAGGTTGTGCAATCGTTATTAAAAATGGAAGAACAGGGATTACTATCGGAAGAGGATATGGAAGGTACCAAACGCTGGATTTCCGAGTATTTGACGTGGCTGACCACGCATCCGAATGGAATAGCCGAGATGAATGCACAAAACAACCACGGCACTTGCTGGGTGATGCAGGCTGCCATCTTTGCAAAATATACCGGCAACAAGGAAGTGCTGGATCTCTGTTCAGATAGGTATAAAACAGTTCTTCTGCCGGATCAGATGGGAACAGATGGAAGTTTTCCTCGTGAGTTGCGCAGAACCAAACCATACGGATATTCACTTTTTAATCTCGATGCCATGGCTACGGTTTGTCGGATATTGTCGACAGAAGAGGATAACCTGTGGGCATATACCACACCGGACGGAAAAAATATACAGAAAGGGTTTGATTTCTTGGTGCCCTTTGTCATCGATAAATCCGCGTGGGAATATAAACCCGATGTAATGTACTGGGATGAGTGGCCTGTCGCGCAACCTTTCCTTTTCTTCGGGGCAATCGGATTAAAGAATGAAACATACCTTGAGGTGTGGAAAACACTCGACCATTTTCCTGAAAACGACGAGGTGATCCGCAACCTGCCCATACGCAATCCAATCATATGGTTTTAATCGGCACATAATAATAAGTATATAATAATCAGCATATAAAATAAAATGAAGAAAATAATATTGAGTGTAACCTTCTTCCTTACAGCGTTGTTAATTTCGGCACAAGTGAACTGGCAACAGGTGGAACCTGGTGTTTGGAAAGGAATTGTGGGAACTCCCGAGGCATACTCTTTATTGGGTGTGGCCGGTATTTCCCCGCAATCCGAGGCGTTAAAGAAAATGCCGGATGTAAACTTTCCTGCATTCGGGAATGAGGTGGTGGGAGCAGTATCCGACGGCAAAACATCGTTGCGGATACCGCTGGTAAGAGGAGAGCAATTGTATGGCTTTGGGCTGAATTTTCAGACAGTGCATCAGCGGGGAAAAATTCTGAACCTGCATGTGGATCATTACGGTGGGAAGGATAACGGACGGACACATGCGCCGATTCCCTTTTACGTTTCCAGCCAGGGATACGGCGTATTGGTGAATTCCGCCCGCTATCTGACGGTTTACGCAGGAACAGGCGTCCGAAAAGATAGCCCCAATGCCCCTGTTGCACAAGATAGAAATACCGATAAAAAATGGTCGTCACGTCCCTATTCCGATGCTGTGGAGATCCTGGTCCCCGCCGAAGGTGTGGAAATTTACCTGTTTGCAGGTCCTACCCCAATGGACGCGATCCGCAGGTATAACTTATATTGCGGTGGAGGCACCCTTCCTCCACGCTGGGGATTGGGTTTTACCCAGCGTACACAACGACTTTATACCGATGAGCAGGTGAAGGAAGAGGTGGCACTGTTTGAAGAAAAAGGGTTTCCACTCGATTACATCGGTCTGGAACCGGGGTGGCAAAGTAAAGCTTATCCTTGCACGTTTGAATGGGACAAAGGAAGATATCCCGATCCGGCAGGTTTTGTAAAAGAGATGGCGGAGCACGGCGTGCGCATCAATTTATGGACCAACCCCTATATCTCTCCGGCATCCGGCATTTATAAGGAGATGGTTCCGCTAAGTGGTTCACACACGGTTTGGAACGGAATTATTCCCGACTTTTCTTTGGAAAGGACACAAAAAATATGGACGGGAAAACTGAAAAAAGAGCACGTGTCCATCGGCGTCAGCGGTTATAAAATTGATGAAGTAGATGGTTATGATCACTATCTGTGGCCGGATGTAGCAACCTTCCCTTCCGGGTTAAGTGCAGAACAGATGCGTCAGACCTATGGTTTATGGGTCCAGAAAATAACTGCCGATATGTACCGCGAGCAAAATGTAAGAACATTTGGTCTGGTAAGAGCTTCCAATGCAGGTGGAAATTCTATGCCCTACGTCATCTACAACGATTATTACAGCCATGAAGATTTTATCACCGCATTAATCAACAGCGGGTTCAGCGGTGTACTATGGACGCCGGAAGTCAGGGGTTCCAAAACCGGTGAGGAGTGGTTAAGACGGTTCCAGTCGGTGGTTTTTTCACCCATGGCCATGATCAACGCCTGGTCCAGCGGAACAAAACCCTGGTCGTTCCCTGAGGTAAGCGAAAGCGTAAAAGAATATGCCCTTCTGCGGATGCAGATGATGCCCTATTGGTACACCGAGTTTGCAAAGTATCGTTTTGAAGGCACTCCTCCCTTTAGAGGGATGAACCTGGAGCCGGGTTTCAATGTAAAGGTGACCGAAGAAGTTCTATCTCAAAATCTGGAAGACAATCCTTATTTGGAAGCTGTAAACAAAGAAGTAAAAGACCAGTATATGGCCGGGGAATACCTCCTGGTGGCTCCCCTGTTTGTGGGTCAGGAATCACGCAACGTGATCCTCCCCCAAGGAAACTGGTATGACTTTTACACGGGCGAATATGTCGGAAATGGTGAGGTTATCACCGTAACACCCGGGTTGGAGAAAATACCGGTATATGTGAAAGATGGCGGCATCATACCCATGATGGCTCCCCTGTTGCACGCACCGAAAGCGGGTGATATAGTCGATCTTGAAGTCCGTCATTACGGGACAAAACCAAACAGCTATTTGCTTTACGACGACGATGGCGAAACATTTGATTATGAGAAGGGAGCATACTCCTGGAGAACGTTGACGGTGAAGGCAGATAAAAAGAACAGACTGATTGGAGAAATCTCCAAAGCAGAAAAGAACAAGCCTAACACAATCGGCAAAGTAAAGTGGAAATTCATGACAAAATAACAACAGCTAATCAAAAAAAAATGATTCGTAAAAATATAGGACTTTTCATCCTGCTGTTTACCTGTCTTGTCATACAGGCACAGGATTCCCCTGTTGCAAAAAAGATATTCAACATCACATCGGGAGAATTGAAACTGACGTTGATGGTGGGTAACGATGACCGGCTTTATCAGCTTTACTTTGGCAATGCAGATGTCAATGTAGAAATACCAAAGAAGCTTCCTACACGTGAATGGGAATTTTTGCCACCCTATGGAAACGGGGTACTTACCGAGCCGGCTATCCAGGCAACACACGCCGACGGTAATACATCCACCGAGTTTCATTACGTGAACCACAAAACGGAAGCGCTGCCGGATGGACAGGAACTGACCACGATTTATTTAAAAGATCCGGTCTATCCATTTTATGTGGAAATCTACCTGAAATCGTATCCAAAAACCAATATCCTGGAGATATGGAATTCCATTTCACATGATGAAGAGGACAAAATTACCCTGTATCGCTATGCTTCGGCATCACCTGTTTTAAAAGCCAAAGAGTACTGGATGACACAGTTTATCGGAAACTATAAACGGGAAGCAACGCTATCAGAGGAAAAATTGTCGGAAGGGACGAAGATCCTTGATTCGAAACTCGGAATACGGGCAACGCAAATGCGCATTCCTTCCTTCTTGCTCTCTCTGAATCAGAAAGCAGAAGAAAACAGCGGTGAAATTTTTGGGGCATCACTGAGCTGGCCGGGCAGTTTTCAACTGGCTTTTGATATGGACTGGAATAAAAACCTGCGGGTCCTGACCGGTATAAATCCTGTGGGAGCACAGTACCATCTGTTGAAAGGGGAAAAATTTGATACCCCCCCCATTGTATGGGCATACAGCAGGAGCGGAAAGGGCGACATCAGTCGGAAATTTCATCGCTGGTCCACTGATTATGTCATCAGAGATCCACAGAAGGATCGCCCTATTTTACTTAACAACTGGGAGGCAACGCATACTGATTTTGATGAAGAGAAACTGACCGCTCTTTTTGAAGGAGCGCAACAGGTGGGTGCCGAGCTGTTTTTGCTTGACGACGGCTGGTTTGGAAATGACGAATTTTCCCGTGACGACGACAAGAGAGGATTGGGAGACTGGCAGGTTTCCCAGAAAAAACTACCGAACGGATTTTCTTATTTGGTGAAGGAAGCCAAAAAAAGAAACATTGATTTTGGAATCTGGATCGAGCCGGAAATGGTCAATCCCAAGAGTGCGCTTTACCAAAAACATCCGGACTGGATCATTACGCAACCAAAGCGGGAACCCATTCTGGGTCGAAACCAGGAGATTCTCGACCTGACCCGTCCCGAAGTACAGGCATTCGAATGGAATGTAATAAATGACATATTACATCCCAATCCGGGCATAGCCTATGTGAAATGGGACTGCAACCGCTATGTGACACAACCGGGATCAAACTATCTTCCGGCAGACGAGCAAAGCCATCTTTTGATTGATTACAACCGGGAGTTGTTAAAGCTGATGGACCGTTTTGCCACGAACTTTCCCAATGTCATGGCAATGATCTGCTCCGGAGGTGGAGGTAGAGTCGATTTTGGTTCGCTGAAATACTTCCATTCATTCTGGCCAAGCGACAATACTGATCCGATTCAACGCGTAAAAATCCAATGGGGGTTTTCTCATTTCTTTCCGGCAAGCACCATCTCTTCGCACGTGACCCGCATGGGAAAAGCAAAAATGAAGTTTGCCATCGATGTGGCTTTGAGCGGAGCATTCGGCGTAGACCTCGCATTGGACAATGCCACACCCGAAGAACGCGAACAAATAGCGGAAGGGATCAGGATTTATAAAAGCACCATCCGTAATCTGGTGATGTCGGGAGAACAGTACCGTCTCCTCTCCCCGTATGACAGTCCCACCGCTTCATTGAGTTATGTTTCTCGAGACAAAGATCAGGCGGTCCTTTATATTTACCAGATCGAAGACGGGAACACTCCCACAATTTTCTTGAATGGCCTGAAAAAAGAAGGAGAATATCTCGTCAGGGAAATCAATCTTCCCAAAGGGGCTGTTTCGAAATTTCAAGCAAATGAGAAACAATTAACCGGCCTGGAATTGATGGAGAAGGGAATAGAAAATCCATTGACTAAAAAATACGAGAGTGCCCTATTTGAAATAAGTATAGTAAAAAAATAATCACATGAAGAAACAGATTTTTTTGATTATATTTCTGTTGTTGCATGCCTATATGTTTGCTCAGGACGGAGACAGATGGAGCATACAGCAGGACGGTTCCATCCGATGGAAGATTGAACAAGGCAATATTCCGCATGTCGATCATCTTGAGATGAGCGGACAAATGCTATCGGTTGTACTGCGATACGGAGTAGACGCGGAAGGGGCTTTTCATTTGAACAGGAGCCTGGTCTTCCCGATGCTCAGGATGAAGCCGAATAAAACCCAAAGCAACCTGAAACAGCGTTTTGATGTCAGCATTCCGGCGTTGATCACCGTGGAAGATAAAAGTTTAACAGATGAGAAGGTAAGTGACATCACATTCGATGGCATGCTGAAAGTTGAAAGCTCTTTCAGTTATATCAGTGGCAGAAGCCAGGTGAACGATGGAATTAAAATGACCCGGCAGCTTTATCCTTCCGCATTATCACCCTTCTATTGTGAAGAGTACGCTTTAGAAAACACGAAAGAGAAGCCTGTCACAATACGTATTCCGGAGTGGAAAATTGTCTATTCCACGCCAGATTCAGCAGGCGTGTATGGAGCGTACAGTGTCGAAGCACTGCTATCAAAAAAGGGAACATTTGTGCTGAAACCAGGTGAAAAGCTGGAGTTTTACGCGCTCTTTTCTGGTAGAAAAATCAATGAATCTCCTTATCTCTCCGCAAACATCGGGGCTGAGAAGGGGGCCCGGAAAAAACTGCTTGAACAATGGAGCAACAGCCTGGTGTTAAGTACCCCGGATCCCGTCTTAAACAGCATGTTCGAATTTGCAAAAATCAGGGGTGCAGAAAGTATATACAATACCAAAGGAGGTCTAATGCACGGTCCGGGCGGAGAATCATACTACGCCGCAATCTGGGCCAATGATCAGGCTGAATACATCAATCCCTTTTTCCCATACCTGGGCTATGACATCGCAAACGAGTCGGCATTAAACTCATTCCGCCATTTTGCACGTTTCATGAATCCGGATTACAAACCGATACCTAGTTCCATCATTTCGGAGGGAGTGGGCACCTGGCATGGAGCCAAAGACCGGGGTGACGGTGCCATGATCGCCTACGGTGCGGCACGATATGCGCTCGCTCGCGGCAACAAAACTGAAGCGATGGAGTTATGGCCACTGATTGAGTGGTGTCTCGAGTTTTGCAACCGGAAACTGACACCCTCCGGTGTGGTAGCATCCGATTCCGACGAACTGGAGAACAGGTTCCCTGCAGGGGATGCCAATTTAACCACCTCCTGTTTATATTTTGATGCTTTAAATTCCGCCGTCCTACTGGGTAAAGAGCTGGATGTGAATGTTTCCAGACTCAAGACTTACAATCAACAGGCCAAAGCGCTTGAAAAAGCCATCGAAAAACATTTTGGCTATGAGATTGAAGGATTTCACAGTTACAGATACTATGAAGGCAATGAAATACTTCGCTCCTGGATATGCATGCCTTTGACAGTAGGGATTTATACCCGTGCCACAGGGACCGTAGATGCCCTGTTTTCACCAAGGCTATGGACCGACAACGGCTTGTTGACACAGGCCGGCACGGAAACTTTCTGGGACAGATCAACCTTGTATGCACTCAGAGGTACCATCGCTGCGGGAGAAGTGGAAAAAGGAATCAATTTCCTGAAAAAATATTCCCGCAAAAGATTGTTGGGAGATCATGTGCCGTACGCCATAGAGGCATGGCCTGAGGGGGAACAGCGCCATCTGTCGGCCGAAAGCGGACTGTATTGTCGCATTTACACGGAAGGCTTGTTTGGCATACGCCCTACAGGACTAAGAAAGTTTGACATGACTCCTCACCTGCCCCAGGATTGGGACTTCATGAATTTGGAAAACATCAGAGCACATGAAACCAATTATTCTATATTTGTCAACAGACTGAATGATAATCTACTGGAGGTAACAGTCACAAAAGACAATCAACAACCCGTGATAAAAAAACGGATTAAAGAAGGTGAAAAAATATCAGTACGTCTGTAAACAATTACCTGATACCAAATTAAATCAATTAATAAAAAAATATAAGCGGTATGAACAAAAAACTATTTTTATTTCTGGCAATACTAATGATGTCGATCGCCTGTTTTTCTCAAAAACCGAATTCTGCCCTGGATTACAACGAAAAGATGAGTTGGTGGCGTGATGCCAAATTCGGCATGTTTATCCATTGGGGTCCCTACTCGATGTATGGCGGAGTGTATAACGGATTTAACCAGCAACGCGGTGGCGCGGAATGGATCATGAATCGCTGTAAAATTCCGGTAATGGAGTACCGGGCAAAGGCAAGTACCTTTAATCCGGTAAACTGGAATGCCGATGAAGTGGTGAAACTGGCAAAAGAGACCGGAATGAAATACATGGTCTTCACGACCAAGCATCACGATGGATTTGCCATGTTTCAAAGCAATGCCAGCAATTTTAACATGGTGGATTACACCCCTTTCAAACGGGATGTGATTGATGAATTTGTGAAAGCATGCCGGAAGTATGACATGAAATTTGGCTTTTATTATTCACAGTCACAGGACTGGTGTAATTCCGGTGGTGCAACGGCTCGCAAACTGATGCACGAAGGCTGGCCAAACCCAGACTCGGTACGAATCAACGAATTTACGGCTGCCAACCGCGGTGCCTGGGATTGTCTGCAAACAGACAAAACCTTTGATGAATATTTTCACAGCGTGGCGCTTCCACAGGTAAAGGAACTTCTGGAGCGTTACAGCGATGTATCGGTCATCTGGTGGGATACTCCCATGTCGATCACGGATGAACAGGCTTCCAAATTACAAGAGGAGCTGGCTAAATATCCACAGGTAATTACCAACGACCGGTTAAAAAGGCCCAACTTCGCAGGTGATTTCAAAACACCGGAAGGCTTGATTCCAAAGGCGGAAGATATTGTGGGAGTAGACTGGGAAACTTGCATGAATATCGGTAGTTCATGGGGATTTAAATCCTGGGAAGAAAAATGGAAATCACCCTACGAGTTAATCAAAAATCTGACATCGATCGCCGCACGGGGTGGAAACTATCTGCTGAATGTAGGCCCCACCCCGCTGGGAGATGTTCCCGATGAAGCAAAGACGCGGTTGCATGAGATGGGAAAATGGATGCAGGTATATGGAGAAGCAATTTACGGAACGCAGCGAAGCCTTATTTATCCCACCTGGGGCGAATGTACGCGTAAGGATGTCGGAAACAAAACCGTGCTCTACTTGTGTGTCTCCGAGTGGCCAAAAGACGGTAAACTGATTTTCGATGCAAACTACAAGGTCAAAAAAGCCTCTTTGCTGAATAATAACAGCACTCTAAAGGTGGACAGGAAAAACAGACAGATCACTATCCAAGTCCCGCAGCAGGCTCCCAACAAGTATGTATCGGTAATAAAGCTGGAGTTAAACGAGAAACTACCCGTCAGCAAACTGATCTCCAACACGGCCAAATATTTTGAAATCGTGGATGAACAAAAATAATTTAAACATGAAGAAAACAGTACATTATACCACATTGCTTCTTCTGGGAATCATACTTTCTCTTTGCTCTTCCGATGAACAAACTCCTGCAGATTTAAAGCTTTGGTACGACGCGCCTGCCCGGATATGGGAGGAGGCGTTGCCACTCGGAAACGGCAGCCTGGGGGCAATGGTTTTTGGCAATCCCCTGAATGAGGTATACCAAATGAATGAAGAAACGTTGTGGTCCGGTCCCAGTGAAGAACGCAATAATCCCCTGGGGCCAGCCGCATTGCCCAAAATTCGGGAAGCAATTGACAAAGGCGATTATAAGCTTGCCGAAAGCTTATGGAAGAACAACGCACAAGGTCCCTATACGGCCAGATACTTACCCCTTGCAAATCTATTGCTAAACATGCATGGTGAAGGAGATGACGTGGATGAATTCTACCGCGATCTGAATATATCGGATGCATCTGCCAGTGTCTCGTACAGGATAAACGACGTAGCATACAGAAGAAACAGTTTTATTTCATTCCCCGACCGCGTCATGGTCATTCAACTCGAAGCAGATCAAAAAGAGGCCATCTCCTTTGATCTGGGGTTAAACAGTGATCTACGCTATGAGACCTTTATCGAAGGTAACAAATTGGTTCTAAGAGGGAAAGCTCCATACTATGTGGCAAACAGGAAATATGATCCCAATCAGATACTATATTCGGATGAGAAAGATGGCCCAGGATTGAATTTCGAAGTCCACATGCTTCTCATTCCGAAGGGAGGAAACATCGAAACGAATGATTCTGTTTTGTCACTGACCAATGCTAACTCGGCTACAATCCTCGTCGCTGCGGCGACCAGCTACCACAGCGATTCATTTGCACAATCCTCCACCGATCTGACATTGGCAGGGAAGAAGGCGGAAGAATATCTGACCAAAGCACAAGCGTTTGGATACAAAAAGTTACTCAGCCGGCACAAAGAAGATTACAAAGAACTGTTCGACAGGGTTACCCTGGATTTGGGCGAAGGAAAAGAAGAACTTCCCGTAAACAAGCGCCTGGCAGCATTCCAAAATAATGATTCAGACAAGGGATTGATCGAACTTTACTACCAATACGGACGATACCTGACAATCGCTTCTTCCAGAGCGGGGAGCTTACCATCCAACCTGCAAGGGATATGGAACAGGCACGTTCAACCACCCTGGGGATCCAACTACACCACCAACATCAATACGGAAATGAATTATTGGCCGGTGGAAACAACAGGGCTACAGGAGTGTTTCGAACCACTGCTTTCATTCGTTGAACGTCTTTCGCAGGAAGGTGCCAAAACGGCGAAAATAAATTACGGCATTGACAAAGGATGGTTGGCACACCACAACTCCGACGCATGGGCACAAACCTCACCCACAGGTGGGTATGACCAGGATCCGAGTGGTACGCCCCGCTGGTCCAGTTGGCCCATGGCCGGTGTGTGGTTTTGCCAGCACCTATGGGAACATTACGCATTTCACGGCGACAGGAAATATCTCGAGGAAAAAGCTTATCCCCTGATGAAAGGGGCGGCAGAGTTTATGCTGCAGTGGCTGCAGGAAGATGCCGAAAGCGGTTATCTGGTCACCAATCCCTCTTCTTCACCCGAGAATAATTTCAAGTATATCGATCCAAATGGAAAAGAGCAGGTGGGTGTTATTGCGAAAGCCACAACCATGGACATGGCACTGATTCGTGATCTGTTTGTCAACAGCATCCGGGCTTCGGAAATACTGGAGAAGGATGCATCTTTCAGGGATAAATTAAAAACTGCACTGACACGTTTATATCCTCCGCACATGGGATCAAAAGGACAACTCCAGGAATGGCACAAGGATTTTGAGGATGTGGATCCTCATCACCGCCATGCTTCTCATCTCCTGGGACTACATCCGGGAAAGGAGGTTTTACCTCGTGTAAATCCGGATTATGCCAAAGCCACAAAACGCACGCTTGAATTGAGGGGCGACGGAGGCACAGGATGGGCTATGGCGTGGAAGATTAATTTCTGGGCAAGGCTGGAAGATGGCAATCACGCCTACAAGATGTTGAAAAATGCGCTAAGGCATGTAGATGCAACAGAGGTATCCATGAAGGGCGGCGGCACCTATTCCAACCTGTTTGACGCACATCCGCCATTTCAAATTGATGGCAATTTCGGGGGTACGGCAGGCATTACCGAAATGTTGCTGCAAAGCCACTCCGACGAGATCTTTATTTTACCGGCTCTTCCCGATAACTGGCGTTCAGGGTCGGTAAAGGGACTTCGTGCCAGAGGAGGTTTTATCCTGGATTTTGAATGGGAAAGCGGAGCCTTAAAAAATGTAGTCATCCTCTCCACTTTGGGAGGAAATTGCAGGCTGAGGACACATACCTCACTTCAGACAAAAAGTGTATCTTTGCATAAGGCACAAAATAATAATTCCAATGGTTTCTATCCTGAACCAGTTTTGCCTCCTTTTATTTCAAACGGAAGTGAAACAGATGTTGAGCTTTCATTGAAAGAAACGCATCTGATCGATTTCAATACCGAAAAAGGAAAGAGCTATAAATTGACCGTGAACCTGAATTAAACATCTATAGCAAGAAATAGTGAAAAATAAAGTGAACGCATGAAAAAGAATTGGATGTCTATGGGCTTTCTCCTCTTCTTTGTTTTGACAGTACTACCGCAAAACAAAGGGGATGAACAGGGCATGGCCATACTGGAAAGATTACAGTTGCCACAAGATAAAGAAGCGGTGTCAGAAGCCTATGCAACCTGGTGGACGAAATCACAGGAAAATCTCGGCCAGCGCATGGAGTGGTATGCCGATGCAAAATTCGGATGTTTTATCCATTGGGGCGTTTATTCCGTTCCTGCAGGTATGTGGAAAGGGAAAAAAGTGGGAGGCTATACAGAGCATCTCATGCGGAAAGCACAGATTCCATTGGTAAATTACATCAAGGAACTGGTTCTTCCTTTTAATCCGGTAGATTTTGATGCGGATGAATGGATTCGGACAATTCGCGATGCCGGCATGAAATATGTGGTCATTACAGCCAAGCATCACGACGGGTTCGCAATGTATTTCTCGGACGTCTACCCGTATGACATGTCGTTGACGAAGTATAACAAAGACCCCATGGCCGCACTTCGCGAGGCTGCCAAAAAGTATGGCATCAAATTCGGGTTTTACTATTCGCATGCCTTCGATTGGGAACATCCCTGCGCACCGGGAAATGATTGGGAGTATCCCGATCATCCCGGAGGCGACAGATTGGTGGGGGGAAGCGACTGGTGGCTTACGATGCCGGACTATCTTCCGATTGCCGACAAATATGTCAGAGAAAAATCAATTCCCCAAATACAGGAGTTGATCAAAAGGTATGATCCGGATCTGATGTGGTTTGACACACCGCATAAATTGCCATTATATCAAAACATCCGAATACTGGAGGCCATCCGGAAAATCGATCCGGAAAACAAGATTGTCGTGAACGGGCGACTGGCTCGTTTTGCCGACAAAAACTTAGGCGACTATGCCAATACGGGCGATCGGGCGGCACACCTCTACCCCACGCCGGGCTTTTGGGAATCCATTCCCACAACCAACGACTCTTACGGTTATAGCGTTGTTGATACGGAGCGCAAGCCGGTCAGTCATTTTGTACGTTTGCTTTCTTCAGCAGTGGCAAAAGGGGGAAACATTTTACTGAACGTGGGTCCAATGGGAAATGGGAAATGGGATGAAAAAGACGCTGCCATCTGCCTTGAAATTGGAAAATGGTTAAAGGTAAACGGTGAAGCAATCTATGGTGCGCAAAAAACAGATTTACCCCTGCAATCGTGGGGCGAAACAACCAAAAAGGGTGACACACTCTATGCGCACGTACATCATTGGCCGAAAAGTGGTGTGCTTACGATCGGGGGACTAACTTCTGAAATTGGCAAAGCCTGGATTGTTTCGGATCCTCAAAAAAAGAGAGTCTCATTTTCCCGGATAAATGACAAGGATATGGCGGTTCATCTGCCTGCAAACGCCCCGAATACGATGAACACCGTCATTGCCTTTGCACTGAAAAAAACAGAAAAAGCCTATCCGGTCCGGTTGTTGGACGATGCTGGAGATAACATACTCTTTACTTTTGATGCCGAATTAATGGGCACAGGGTTAAGGTTTGGCGATGGAAAAGTCAACAGAAATTATGTGACAAACTGGAAAACGGATGATCAATGGATGAGATGGAAAGTGAGAATCAACAAACCGGCAAAATATGATCTCTTTCTGGATTATAACACCGCTGGAGATACCGATACGGGAGAAGTTGTCGTCAATATTGGCGGTATGAATTTCAAGGTCAACTACCCTGCACATCCCGAAAAAAAAGGAACAAACAGTGTGTATGTCGGTCACATCACATTCACTGCAGATGAGTTTGCGTGTTCACTCAGGGGAAAGAATTATCGGGGCAATCAGTTTATGAACCCTATTTCCATCCGATTTATAAAAACCCCGTAAAACACTGTTTTCGTATAATTAAACGAACACAGCATACTATAAGTAAATACCATAATCCTTAATAATATGAATGTAAATAGAAGAGAATTTATCAAGAAAATGGGTACCGGAGCAGCAGGAATTGCAGTAAGCAGTTCAATCATGAGTATGCCGGCAAAAAGTTACAAGCGAATCATCGGCTCCAATGACCGTATTCAAGTTGCCATAGCAGGACTTGGCCGCAGATTGGGTGCATTTTACGAACCTATTGCCATGAAAAAAGCAAATGTTGAGCTGGTTTATCTGTGCGACGTAATGGAAAAACAACGGACAAGAGCCTTGCAAAATTTCTCCAAGCATATCGACTATAAACCTAAGCTGGAGAATGACATTCGCAAAGTATTCGATGACCAGAAAGTGGATGTGTTGATCAATGCCACACCGGACCATTGGCATACTCCGGGATCGATTATGGCGATGAAAAGCGGAAAACATGTCTACGTAGAAAAACCATGCAGCCACAACATGTTCGAAAATGAACTGCTGGTAGAAGCAGCTAAAAAATTCGATAAAGTGGTACAGATGGGTAACCAGCAGCGTTCAGCATTCCATACCATTGAAATAATTCAGGAGATCCATCAGGGTATCATTGGAACACCCTACAAGGCACTGGCATTTTACACCAACACGAGAGGCGAAGTTCCTTTACAAAAAAAAGCAGCTGTACCTGCCGGTCTTGACTGGGATCTTTTCCAGGGTCCTGCCCCTCGACGTGAATACACCACTGAGACATGGGATTACAACTGGCACTGGTATGGATGGGATTACGGTACGGCAGAGACTGGTAACAATGCCACCCATGAGCTGGACGTCGCGCGTTGGGCACTGAACGTGAACTTCCCTCTCCGGGTAGATGTGGAAGCTGCCAAACGTCATTTTATCCATGACGGTTGGGAAATGTACGATACCATGGATGCCACCTTCCGCTTCACCGGGGATAAAATTATCCAGTGGGATGGAAAAAGCCGTACCGGATATGAGACCTACGGAGGAGGAAGAGGAACCATTATCTATGGAAGCGAAGGTACTGTATTTATAGACCGGGGCAAATATAGTCTATTCGATAGAAAGGGTAAACTACTGAAAGACAACAAGTCATCAGCAAACGAAGCCGGAACGGCTCTGGGAGGTGGCGGAGACATGACAACCGGACATGTGGTCAATTTCTTTGAAGCCATTAGGGGTAAGGAAAAACTAACTGCACCCATCGACGATGCCAGTATCAGCATGGCCATGGTTCACTATTCGAACATTGCATACCGTGTAGGTAAGGGATTTGACATCGATGAAAAAACCGGCAGAATGTACGACCGCGACGCAATGAAACTATGGAGCCGCAATTATGAACCCGGATGGGAACCCACAATATAAATTGAAATCAAAAAGAAATGACAAACAAAATATTTACCCTACTCAGCATCCTCGCCGTCGGCTTTTTCACCGCTTGCAAAACCCAGGTATCCGGTGATTTGGTGAAACAAAACTTCGATTTTGCTTCAGAACAACTTGTCTACGCATTACAGGAGATTGATTCTGCGAAAGTAAACGATGAAAGAGATTCTCTCTCTAAAGCGGAAAAACCGCTGGTCAGTCCCCGCACCCTGGATGAAAACGGAAATCTGAAATTGGTTGTTTCCAGGGACTGGACAAGCGGTTTCTTTCCCGGGGAGCTGTGGTATATGTATGAATTTACAAAAGACCCCAAATGGGAGAAACAGGCAAGAGCATTCACCACCACACTTGAAGTGCAAAAGTTCACCAAGACCACCCACGATTTGGGTTTCATCCTGTATAACAGTTTTGGTAACGGGCTGAGGCTGACGAACGATCAGACTTACAAACCCATTTTGCTTGAAGCGGCGAACTCACTGATCTCACGCTACAAGCCCAATGCCAAAATTATCCGTTCATGGGATCACAATCGCGACAAGTGGCAATGTCCGGTGATCATCGACAACATGATGAATCTGGAATTGCTTTTCTGGGCATCCAAGGAAAGCGGCGACTCAACCTATTACAATATAGCAGTGAACCATGCGAACAGGACCATGAAGAATCATTTTCGCCCGGATTACGGCACCTATCACGTGGTCGACTACGATATTATTTCAGGTGAAGTGCTGAACCGTCATACCCATCAGGGTTACGCGCACGAGTCTACCTGGGCCCGGGGCGAAGCATGGGCATTGTACGGTTATACCATGTGTTACCGGGAGACAAAAGACAATGCCTATCTGGATCAGGCCCGGCATGTGGCAGATTTTATCTTCACCAACCTCAACCTGCCGGAGGATCTGATCCCTTACTGGGATTTTAATGCACCCGAAATTCCCGACGAACCCCGTGATGTCTCTGCAGCCGCAATCATCGCATCGGCGCTCTATGAGCTAAGTACCTATGACGGAGACAAGGCGAATCAATACAAAGAACAGGCCGATACCATCCTGAAGAATCTGACACTTCACTATCGCGCCACTTTGCATGACGACGGCGGATTTCTGTTGCTACACAGTACCGGATCAAAACCGTCGAACTCCGAAGTGGACGTGCCACTGGTTTATGCCGACTATTATTTTCTGGAAGCACTCTTGCGAAAAGAAAAAATTGAAAATGATCTCTCTTTAACCAAAAAATAAAATGAAGCATTCTAAATATCTGTTGACTATCTTGTTCCTGGGCTATAACCTGATTGCCGGATATGGACAAATCAATTATTCTCAGAAAACAAGATTGAATGAAAACTGGGAATTTCTCAAATCAGACTTGGGAAGCATATGGGAATCAGTACGTCCCGGCGCTGAAGGTTCTCCGGAGAAGGTACCGCTGTGGGAGCAGGTAACACTGCCCCACTGCTACAATGCTACCGATGCTGTTGATCCGGACCTCAACTACTACCAGGGTCCGGCCTGGTACAGAACACTTTTGTCTGTAGACAACCCTTTTAAAGAGGGTCGCACGCTGCTCCATTTCGAGGGCGCCGGACAAAAAACAAAGGTCTATATATACACAGAAGAAGTGGCATCCCATGTGGGAGGTTATGATGAGTGGGAGGCAGATATCACCGATGCGGTATATCGTTTTCTTACCTCGGACGATGCAGAACGATTTAATGGAAAGATCCCTCTCTCAATTCGTTGTGACAACTCGAGGGATACGGAAATGATTCCATCCGACCTGTCCGACTTCAATCTCTACGGTGGAATATACCGCTACCTGAATCTGGTATATACGCCGGCATTGGCGCTCCGATCAGTACGTGTGGATGCCACTGTCGATGCAAAAGGGAAGAACGGCGTACTGGATATTTTCGCTACATTCAATCAAAATAAACCGGCTGGAATCCTGAATGTGAAAATATTCTCACCACAGAACAAGTTGCTGAAAGAGCAGGATATCCGGCTGGAAGATTTCTCCGGTCAGAAACTCTGCTCCTTTTCTTTGAATAAACCGGAGCTGTGGGCACCAGATCATCCTTCACTCTACCGGTGTGAAGTAACATTGCAATCGGAGTCCGGAACCATGAAAGCGGAAGAGAAATTTGGCTTCCGTCATTTCGAATTTGTCAAAAAAGGTCCGTTTATGCTGAACGGAAAACGATTGTTGCTGCGCGGTACCCATCGTCATGAGGATCATGCGGGAGTGGCGGCCGCCATGACAGAAGAGATGATTGTGGAGGAGATGGAGATGATGAAATCCATGGGAGTCAACTTTATCCGGCTGGGGCACTACCAACAGTCACGCATCGTGCTTGAGGAGTGCGACAGGCTGGGCATCCTGGTCTGGGAAGAGATACCCTGGTGCCGTGGGGGACTGGGGGGCGACCTGTACAAGGAACAGGCACGACGCATGCTTACAAACATGATCACCCAGCATCGGAATCACCCCTCGGTGATCCTGTGGGGGCTGGGGAACGAGAACGACTGGCCAAACGATTTTCCTGAATTCGACAAGGAGAAAATCAGGACCTTTATGAAAGAGCTTCATAAGCTTTCTCATACACTCGACGATTCACGGCTCACTTCCATCCGGCGGTGCGACTTCTGTAAGGACATTGTGGACGTGTACTCTCCCTCAATCTGGGCCGGATGGTACAGAGGTATTTATACAGATTATAAAAACGTTTCCTACAACGAGATGCTGAAAACCGATCATTTTCTGCATGTGGAATGGGGAGGAGATAATCATGCACGTCGCCATGCGGAGGATCCCTATATCAATCTGGATAAGATAGGCAGTGGCGGACAAAAAGCAGATGAACGTGCCGGCGACGCATCGCTCTATGGCGGTACGGCAAGGGCATCGCGCGATGGAGACTGGAGCGAGACCTATATCTGTGACCTGATAGACTGGCACCTGAAGGAACAGGAGACGATGCCATGGCTTACAGGGGCTGCCTACTGGCCCTTCAAGGACTTCTCCACACCGGTACGTCCCGAGAATCCGGTACCCTATATGAATCAAAAAGGTGTTGTGGAAAGAGATATGACCCCGAAAGAAGCATTCTACGTCTTTCAGTCCTATTGGACGGAAAATCCGATGATCCGTATTTACGGTCATACATGGCCGGTACGATGGGGCAAATCCGATGAAGAAAAAACCATCAAGGTATATTCGAACTGCGATGAGGCAGAGCTTTTTCTCAATGGACGAAGCATGGGTGTAAGGAAACGTGACAGTCAGGATTTTCCTGCTGCAGGATTACGCTGGAACACCGCCTTTGAGCCGGGCAAAAATGAGGTGAAGGTTATTGGCAGGAAAGGAAAGGAAACTGTGGAAGACAACATTGCGTTCGACTATGAAACACGTCCCTTCGGTAAACCGGCAAAAATTGTTGCCCGTATAATCGAAGATAACGATGCGTATGCCTGGATCGAAGCGGAGCTTCGCGATCAGCACGACGTACCCTGTCTCACTTCGACCGATTATATTCGTTTTGATGCGACCGGTGATGGAGAGTTGGTGATAAACATGGGTACTTCCACTGCGTCATCTAAAGTTCAGGCATATAACGGACGGGCAAGGGTAAAATTGCTAAAGAAAGGACCGAAGAGCATCGTATCTGTGAAATCGGGTATATTGGAAACCGTTTTTATGGAAATAAAATAGAACATCCAACTCATAATCCAACCTGTTGATTGATTTTAATTTGCTAACATCTCCAAATGAAAAATAAGACATTTAGCCTCATCCTGATCTGTTTTACATGGATCGTTGCCGCACAGGCACAGGATATGGAAAATAGCTGGGATAAAAACATTTCAAGAAATGAACATCCCAATATTCAATGGTTTAAAGATGCCAAGTTTGGTCTGTTTATTCATTGGGGACTTTATTCTAAACTTGGCGGTGTATGGATGGATAAGAACTACTATGGTAGCGGCGAATGGATTATGAATGTGGCAAAAGCAAACGCGGATGCTTATGCGGAAGAAGCAGCCAACATGGACCTGTCGGATTACAATCCGGAAGAATGGGCCATGTTGGCTAAAAAGGCAGGCATTAAATATGTGGTTATCACGGCCAAACATCACGAGGGATTTACCATGTATGATTCCAAAGTCAGTGATTTTACCATTGTGAAATCCACAAAATATGGCAAAGATCCCATGCTGCCACTTTCTCAAAAGATACGTGAGCAGGGAATTGAATTTGGATTTTACTATTCTCAGTTTCTGGACTGGCATGAACCCAATGGTGGAGGAAACAGGTGGGATTTTGATGAATCGAAGAAGGACTATCAGGAATATTATTCCAGGAAGGCCATCCCACAGCTGAAAGAATTGCTTTCAAATTACGGACCTCTCGGAACCATCTGGTTTGATATGCCAGGTGGACTTACCTATGAACAAACAAAAAGCTTGGTGGACACGTTGCGTAAAATACAGCCCAATTGTCTGTTCAGCAGTCGTGTGGGTCAGGGATTGGGTGATTATCGTGATTTCGGAGACTCTGAAGTCCCTGGCCGCCCTATTCACGGAGCCTGGGAATCGATCTATACGCACAACGACTCATGGGGATTCATTGCACATGATAAGAATTTTAAATCTCCCAAAGAAATCATTCAGCTTCTGGCAGAAGTAGCTTCCAAGGGAGGAAATTTGATGTTGAATGTGGGTCCCGATGGCAAAGGCGCTATTCCGGCCTATTCCCGCAAGTATCTGCTGGAAGTGGGTAAATGGCTTGATCGATTCGGAGATGGCATTTACAAGACGACGTACGGATTCATTCCCAGGCAACCATGGGGTGTGACCACCAGCAAACCGGGAAAACTGTATCTGCATATTTTTGATCTGCCCGAAAACCATCAGATCTTGGTTCCGGGAATGAATGTCGATATTCAGCATGTGTATCAGTTAGATTCCGGAGAGAAACTAAGCTGGAATAAAAACAACGATGATCTTACTGTCACCCTTCCTGTGCTGA
Organism: Bacteroidetes bacterium GWC2_46_850; assembly: GCA_001768325.1. Lineage (GTDB taxonomy): Bacteria > Bacteroidota > Bacteroidia > Bacteroidales > Dysgonomonadaceae > Proteiniphilum. The sequence continues at coordinate 93,913 of MENQ01000016.1, forward strand.
CCGACTCCCGCAATACCGTGGTTGTTGTGGAGTACGCAGGAGTCTTGACCGACAAATATGATCAACTGCCGGTGACGGTATCGGCACAATACAGGTTAAACAAGCTTTTGCCAAACGATGCAACAAGGGAAGGGGCAGCAACCATAAAATCCATCACACACAGCGACTATTTTGGAAACTGGAAGCATACCACCTGCTTGACAGAAATGAAAAAACCGGAAGATGTCGTCCATTTTAATCTTCGGTTCACTGACCCCGGCGATTATAAAATCATGCTATCATACAATTGTGAAGTCGAAAATAGTCGCCAGGAAGGAGTAATTGAATTTAACAAACAAAGATATTTATTCCAGACAGTAAGAACGGGAGGTAAATACACCAATAAGGAACCATTGATGTTCCACAACCATCACATTGCAATCGTGACAGTTACGGAACCTGGTGTTTATTCGCTGAAAATATATCCGTTGAAGGAAGGGAAAGAATTATTTAAGCTGCAATCAATCCAGATAGATCCTCTCAAATGAAAATAAATCTCTTTTTTTGCATTGTGATCGAATAAGTTTATTTGTATTAGATTGCTTTTTTGATGTAAAGTAGTTCATTTCAATTGCGGTATTAATTGTTACTTTTGTAGTATGAAAACCGGATAAATAAGACTTTCATGAAAAAAAACATTCTTTTCACGCTTGGGATACTCCTTCTTTTATCGTGCCGCACCGAACCGCAAAGCTCCATGATCGCTCGAAGCACGATCAAGATTGAGGAGGGAGAGAACAGGGAATCCATCATCGAAAAGGCAGCGCATGTAGTACCCACGGTGAATCAACTGGATGCGCTGCAAAATGAATTTATCGCTTTCATCCACTTCGGCCCCAACACCTTCACCCGCAAGGAGTGGGGGAATGGGATGGAGGACCCGGCAGTTTTTGATTTGCGAACACTCGACACCGACCAGTGGTGCCGGACCATGAAATCGGCCGGCATGAAAATGGTGATCTTTACCGCCAAGCACCACGATGGGTTTGTGCTCTGGCAGAGCCGCTATACCGAACATGGAGTGGCCTCATCTGGTTACCGCAATGGAAAAGGTGATGTGCTGAAAGAACTGTCGGAGTCCTGCAAGAAATATGGTCTCAAACTGGGCATCTACCTCTCTCCGGCCGATCTGTATCAAATTGAACACCCCAACGGTCTGTATGGTAACCTGAGTGAATACACCAAACGCACCATTCCTCGCGCGGTGGAGGGTCGCCCTTTTGAAAACAAAACCACCTTTGAGTTTGAGGTCGATGATTACAATGAGTATTTTCTGAACCAGCTCTTTGAATTGCTGACCGAGTATGGTGATATTCATGAGGTTTGGTTTGATGGGGCACACCCGAAGAGGAAAGGGGGACAAACCTATCACTATGCCGCATGGAGGGAGTTGATTCGTACGCTTGCACCCAAGGCGGTGATATTTGGACGTGAAGATATACGCTGGTGCGGAAATGAAGCAGGGGCGACACGCGGGATGGAGTGGAACGTGATCACCTATCCGGAAGATCCCAACCTCTCAACGGAATTTTCCGATATGACGGACAACGACCTCGGCTCGCGGGAAAAACTTTACACGGGAAAATATCTGCATTACCAGCCGGCAGAAACAAACACCTCCATTCGCGAAGGATGGTTTTACCGGGATGACACCAACCAGAAAGTGCGCAGTGCCGATGATGTGTTTGACATATATGAGCGTTCCGTAGGGGGTAATTCCATCTTTTTGCTGAATATCCCTCCCAATCGTGAAGGAAAATTCTCACCCCGTGATGTTGCGGTATTGGAAGAGGTAGGAAAAAGGATACAGGAGACCTATTCAATTAATCTCTTTGAGAACGCAAGGGGCCCTAAAAAGGTACTCGATAGAAATTCCGACAGTTATCTTGTTGTGAACAACGATGATCACTCCTTTACCATCAGCCTGCGTAAACCCACTACCATAAACAGACTGATCCTGCAGGAAGCCATTGCCACGCACGGTGAACGGGTGGAAACACATGGGGTGGATGCCTGGATCGATAACCAATGGGTGGAAATTGCACAATCAACCAATATTGGCTATAAGCGTATTCTACGTTTTCCGGAAGTGACCACAAACAAAATACGAATCCGGATCACAACTTCACGTCTTAATCCGGCCATCAGCAACGTTTCAGCCCACTATTACCATGCCCGTCCACCACAGTTGTCGTTTTCACGCGACAAAGAGGGAGCGGTGACCATTACACCCTCTCAAAGTGTGTTTAACTGGAACCTCCATGGAGAAAATGCTGCAGAGAACCTGAATGCAGGTTACGAGATATTTTATACACTCGACGGATCGGAGCCCAGCCGGCACTCTCTGAAATATGAAGAACCCGTTCCCGTGATCAACAGTGAGCTCAAGGCGGTTTCATTTCTCAACGAGATACAGGGAGCAGTTGAACGAGAGACCTTCGGGATAGCCAAGAAAGCGTGGAAACCTGCCGGCGTAAGCAGCCAACGAGACAGACATCCCGCTACAGCAGCTTTCGATGCAAACCCCTTTACCTACTGGCAGTCGGAGGAGAAGCCCACTCCCCATTTCATTGCCATTGATCTGGGTAGCGAGCAGGAGCTGAGAGCGTTGGTCTACACACCACAAACATTCTACCCTGGTGGAATGATAGCGAAAGGAGATATCTTCTAATGATGAGAAAAAAAATCTTTCCACTGCTGATCATGCTGATAATTGTTGCAGGTTGTACGTTACAACCGGGGAAAAAAGCGACACAGGCGCTACAGTTGGTATACGATAAACCGGCCCGGCTATGGGAAGAGACACTTCCCCTCGGCAACGGACGGATTGGGATGATGCCCGATGGCGGCGTGGATGTGGAACAGATTGTGTTGAACGACATCACCCTATGGAGCGGCAGCGAGGACTCTGCAGCGCTCAATCCCGATGCCATTCAATACCTGCCCCAAATACGAGAACTACTGCTCGCAGGGAAAAACAGCGAAGCACAACAACTGATGTACCGGCATTTTCGATGCGGCGGAGAAGGCTCAGGTTATGGGAGTGGGAAAGATGTGCCTTATGGTAGCTTTCAGATGTTGGGGAATCTGCTGATCACGCACACCTATGCCAATGACGACAGCGTACGTGATTACCGCCGTATGCTGTCATTAAACGATGCAGTGGCCACAACGGAATTCAGAAAAGGGAGTATACATTTCTCACGCGAATATTTTGCTTCTTTTTCCGATGATCTGCTCCTGATCAGAGTATCGGCCGACAAGAAAAAATCCATCAGCTTCAGCCTTACCCTATCCCGTCCCGAAAGGGCGACAATTTCTCTGGAAGAACAGGTTCTTTGTATGGAGGGACAGCTCAACGACGGGCACAACGGTGACATGGGGGTACGCTACTTCACAAAATTGCAGATCGTGAACAAGGGCGGCACGGTTTCTTCGGACGGAAAAGAACTCTCCTTGTCGGGTGCCGACGAAGCAATGATCATCCTCTCCTCTTCCACCGATATGCTCGAAAAGGAATACAAAGAAAAGACAGCCATGTTGCTAAACAAAGCAGGAGCAACAAACTATAACAAACTAAAATCCAATCATACAGAGAAGTATCAGGAAAAGTTCAACCGGGTAGAACTCAACCTGGGCAAGCAGGATAACAGTCTTACTACCGACAAACGTCTGCACGATTTTCAGGTGAACGACGATCCTGCTTTCGCCGCACTCTACTTCCAATACGGCCGTTACCTGATGATCTGCGGTACAAACGAGCATTCGCTGCCGCTCAATCTGCAGGGGCTCTGGGCAAACACGGTGCAAACCCCATGGAACGGCGACTACCACCTGAACATCAATGTACAAATGAATTACTGGCCTGCCGAAGTATGTAACCTCTCCGAACTGCACCAGCCTCTGCTCGATTTCACCCAATCACTCGTATCGTCGGGGACTAAAACAGCACAAACTTTTTATGGTGCCGATGGATGGATTGCCCATATGATGAGCAACCCATGGAAATTCACAGCTCCAGGCGAACACGCATCGTGGGGTGCAACCAATACCGGGGGTGCCTGGCTTTGTGCGCATCTTTGGGAACATTACGCCTTCACGCAGGACAAGGAATACTTGCAACGCGTATACCCTACCCTGGCTTCAGCAGCGCAGTTTTTCCTCTCGGCCATGATCGCGGAACCTAAAAACGGCTGGCTGGTCACTGCCCCCTCCTCCTCGCCCGAGAACGGTTTTTATATGCCTGGCTCCCGCGATCAGGTTTTTGTATGCATGGGCCCCACCATGGATGTACAAATCATCAACGAGTTGTTTACCAACACCCTGTCAGCGGCCAAAATAATGGGTATTGAAGATGAAACAACGACCCGAATCAGTGAGACACTACCCAAACTGCCGCCCATGCAAATCAGCGAAAAAGGATACCTGATGGAGTGGTTGGAAGATTACGAAGAAGTTGATCCACAACACCGCCATGTCTCGCATCTCTATGGTCTGCATCCCTCCAATCAGATCTCACCCTATACCACCCCTGAGCTGGCAGCGGCAGCGCGAGAAACGCTCGAGCGACGTGGCGACGGCGGCACAGGTTGGTCACGCGCCTGGAAGGTAAACTTCTGGGCACGTCTGCACGACGGAAACCGAGCCTACAAATTACTCAAAAGCCTTATGGAACCGGCGCTGCCATTGAATTCCACCACGTACGACGGACAGGGTGGCGGTACCTACCCCAACCTCTTTTGTGCCCATCCGCCATTTCAGATCGACGGTAACTTCGGTGGCACGTCCGGCATCGCTGAAATGCTTATCCAAAGCCAAGATGGTTACATCAATCTGCTTCCGGCTCTCCCCGATGCATGGGGCAGCGGCAGCTTCAAAGGACTGCGTGTGCGGGGCGGTGCCGTAGCAGATGCCGCATGGAGCAACAAACAACCCACTACAGTCACCCTCCTGGCTACATCGGACAATACATTCCGAGTGAAGGTCCCTGAGCATGCCATATCTATCTTCCATAATAACAAAGAGATACAGGATGATAACGGATTTATTTCCATTAACATGAGTCGTGGAGATATTGCAAAACTGGACTTTTCATTCCATTAATCCGCTATAGTTTGAACAATTATTGTAACTTTAAAAAATTATTCTGCAATAAGCTGCAAAATAAAATTTTTAATATGAGACAATCATTGTTCTTGCTTTCGTTCATCCTGTTGCTGGTTTCAACAAATCTTGCAGGACAGGAAATTATTGCACACCGGGGATATTGGAAAACCGGCGGATCGGCACAGAATTCCATTGCTGCGCTAGTGAAGGCCGATTCTATTGGTATTTTCGGTTCCGAGGTCGATGTCTGGTTATCTTCCGACGGCATTCCGGTGATCAATCACGATGCCGATGTCACGCTGAACGGTGAGAAGCTGGTCGTGCAGGATACTCCTTTCGCCACACTCCGGAAAGTGACGTTAGCCAACGGAGAAATACTCCCTACCATGGAGGAGTATCTCGATGCATTTACCCAATGTAAAAACGTTAAACTGATCATCGAGTTTAAAGTGCACAAATCCAAAGAGAGAGAGGATATGCTGGCAGAAAAGGTCATCAACATGGTTCGGCAGCGTAATCTGCAGGAAAAGGTGGAATATATTTCTTTTGGAATTCATTTCGCGCAACAGATAAGGAATATTGATCCACAGGCACCGGTTTATTATCTGAGCGGCGACCTTTCACCGCAGGTCCTGGCAACAATGGGTTTGAGTGGCTTCGATTACCATTACAATGTATTGTACAAACGTCCCGAATGGATCAAAAAAGCGCATGAGCGGGGACAGAAAGTAAATGTATGGACCGTAAACAAACCCGACGATATTCAGAAGATCATCGATTTGAAAGTTGATTTCATTACCACAGACGAGCCTTTGCTGGTCAGGCAAATATTGCAGAAACAATGAATCTGGGAGAACAACTCAACCGGGCCATCCTCATCGCCATGGAGGCGCATGAAGGACAGCTCGACACACACAACGGGCGTCCATACATTGAACATCCGTTCCGGGTAATGAATGCCGGACATACACTGCAGGAGAAGATTGTGGGTATTCTGCATGACGTGGTGGAAGACACATCCTGGACACTGGAACAACTTGCTGGTGAAGGATTCTCCAGTGAGATTGTAGAGGGTGTGGATGCCACGTCACGCCGCGACAATGAGTCGTACGATGAATATATCATCAGGCTGCAGGATAATCCCATTGCTGTGCGTGTGAAGCTGAACGACCTGACAGACAACATGGATATCCGCCGCTGGAACGAAGTACAGTACCACGACCTGGCCCGCCTGCAAAAATATCTGGAAGCATACAAACTGCTTACGGAACAGGAACAGGAACCGACGGACAAAGGGCCGGCTTCGGCACAGGCCAGTGATCCACAACAATGAAAATAAGGTGGCAGGCATCTATATCCATATTCCCTATTGTAAGACACGGTGTACATATTGCGATTTTTACACCCTCACCAACGAATCGCAAATAGACCCATTTGTGAATGCACTTTGCAGGGAAGCAGACATGAGGAAGGAAGAACTTTCCGAAACGGTAAAAACCATTTACTTCGGTGGTGGAACGCCTTCCCGGCTTCATCAGAATCATTTCGGACAGATATTCGACACCCTTTTCAACAGGTACACCATCAACGCCGATGCGGAGATTACCGTGGAAGCCAATCCCGATGATCTTTCGGATGATTATATCAGGATGCTTGCAAAACTACCTGTCAACCGCCTCAGTATCGGCATTCAAAGTTTCGATGACGATGAACTGAAGTTTCTGAGCCGGCGGCATTCAGCGCGACAGGCCATCGATGCAGTCAGAAAATGTCAGGATCAGGGTTTCCGCAATATCAGCATTGATCTGATGTATGGCCTGCCAGGCCAGTCATTGGAACTATGGGAGCGGAATCTGGATCAGGCCATCACACTCAATATTCAGCATATATCGGCCTATCATCTTATTTATGAAGAGAAAACCAGGATGTACTCGCTGCTGAAGGCCGGCAAGATCAGGCAGGTGGATGAAACGACCAGTACCGCCATGTTCTCAAAACTGATCGACCGACTCACAGGCGATGATTTTATACACTACGAAATTTCCGCCTTCGGCAAAGAAGGTTGTTTCTCCCGACACAACAGCGCCTACTGGCAAAATAAAAAATATGTGGGATTAGGGCCGGCAGCACACTCTTATGATGGCGACAACCGTTCACTGAATGTTGCATCGCTCAACCGGTATATAAAAGGAATTGAATCGGGTATCCCCGACCGGAGTTACGAGCAGCTGAGCCTGAATGAAAAGTATAACGAATACATCCTGACCGGTCTGCGTACCATGTGGGGTATAAATCTTAAAGAACTGAAAAACAGGTTCGGAGAACAATTCTTCCAGTCCTGCATGGAAAATGCACAAAAGTATCTGGATCAAAAACTACTGACCAGGGAAGAAGACACCCTGAAGCTCACCCGCGATGGCATCTTCATCTCCGATGGTATCATGAGTGATCTGATGCTGGTGTGATTATACCACAGTCAGTGCCCGGACTATTATCCCTACAATAATGGCGATGCCAAAACTCAGCAATGTCCCAATCAGAATGTATTCAGTAAGCTTCCGGTCTCTTGAATCCTTTAAATCGCCAAAGCGGAATACAGACTTTGCTGCCACTAGAAATCCGATCGCCTCCCAATGTCCCGTGACCACAAAAATAAAAACCAGCAGTCTTTCCAGTATCCCGATATATTTCCCTGCATTGGGAAGCGATTTTTCCCTCATCGGTTCAATGCTTTTTGCCCAACTGCCCAGCAGAACCTGTATCACAATACCACAGACTACAGTCAGAAAGAGTATTGCCGTCATATAAATCCAGAAGACCGGACTTTCCAGTAGAAGCCCGATAGATAGCACGGGTTGGAAAAAGATCCACCATATAAGCAGTATGCTGAACAGGTGCAACAACTGATCAATTACAAACCATTTGGCAAGGGTCGCTGTTTTCTGTCGGTATATTTTTATCAAATCTATCAGAATATGCACCACCATCATAGCGATTGCGACCCGCCAGGAACCAAGATTCCACAGCAACAGCCAGACCAGCAATCCGTGGATGAGTCCGTGCAAATAAAATTTGAAAGAGCCTACGCCCCGTCGTTCTTTCTCTTCCACCCATGATTTCGGCTGTAATAAAAAATCGCCGGCCAGATGTGCGAAGAGAAGTTTGATTAATACAATCATGATTGCAATTTTTCCATTTTCTTCCGATAGATCTTCTCCACTGCCAATAACTCGTCCACATGCGCCCTTTTCCACCTGCCGCTCACAGAATTCTGCTTGATACCCAGCCGGGTACCTATTTCTTTCTGTGTAAAGGAAGGTTCTCTTAACACCATTTCCACCAACTCGGCAGAAGCTGCTGTCCAGTTATCCATAAAAACAGATGCGAGTCGCAGATAGAGATTCATCTCCTCATCGAAATCAGGCCAGGGACTTTTTATCAACAGATTGCTCTTTTCTTTCTCAAGTTCCTCAAATTTCTCTCCTGCATAAATAAATGCCTCTCCATTGCTTTCAGAAATACGTGTACCGGCATATGTCTTTTTGCCGATTCCTATGGCCATCCTCACATCAATACCTATTTTCCTGATCAGCGTTTTAATAAGCATTGCTTTTCTCAATGCTTCTGTGGGAGAATCGACCTCCAACTGAAAAGAATCTCCCCAAACCAACTCCCATTTTTTGGGTGTTGTCCCCCACTCGTTGAATAGTTTCTTAAGTGGCAACAACCACACTTCCGGATTATTTATTTTCCGGGATGAAATAATATCCCCTTTTATAATTGCTATCATACGACAAATATCATGAAAAGAAATGATATATCAAAATATCGTTAAAATAAACGATATTTAAATTTATCGTTTATAAAAGCGATAAATAAAATATTAGCTCAATCCCTCGATCTCTCCGTCGATGATATCAATGCGTTTTGCCTGCGGATCGGCAGGAAGACCGGGCATACGCATCATCTCACCGGCAATGGCTACAATAAATTCCGATCCCTGGTTGATGACCAGATCGTTAATCTTGAAACGGAAATCCTTTGCGACCCCATACCATTTTGGATCGGCAGAAAAGGAGTATTGCGTCTTGGCAATACATACAGGCATCCTTTCGAGCGGGGTACCTTCAATAAAGCGAAGCTTTTTCATTGCCGTTTCTCCCAATACCACATCGCGGGCACCATATATACCGGTTGCAATCTTGTTGAGTTTGGTTTCTATGCTATCCTCCAGGTTGTAGGTAAACTGCAGGTCTCCCGAGGGCTTGTTTTCTATCGCTTCCACCACTGCATTGGCCAGTTCCACAGCACCGTTGCCCCCATCGGTAAATGCCTCGTTCACAGCAAATGAAACACCCCTCTCTTCACAGAACTTTCTTATCGTTGCGATTTCCGAAGGCGTATCGAAGGCATATTTGTTGAATGCCACGACAACCGACTGTCCAAATGCAGCCAGGTTGGCTAGATGTTTTTCCAGATTGCCGAGTCCTTTTCTCAATCCGTTGATGTCGGGCGCCTTGATATCTTTTTCGGGGGTGCCGCCATGCATCTTGAGTCCCTGTGCAGTCACCACGATGACCGTAAGTTTGGGACGCAGTCCGCTCTTACGACATTTGATATTGAAAAACTTTTCCGCTCCCAGGTCTGCACCAAAGCCAGCCTCCGTGACGACATAGTCGCCGTAGGACATGGCCATCTTGGTCGCCAGCACCGAATTACAACCGTGTGCAATGTTTGCAAACGGACCGCCATGGACAAATGCCGGCGTATTTTCGGTGGTCTGCACCAGGTTGGGATGGATGGCATCTTTCATCAGTACGGTGATGGCACCGGCCACACCCAGATCTTTCACCGTGAAAGGTTTCCCGTTTCGTTTATAACCCAGCAGAATGTTTTCGATGCGGCGGCGCAGATCCTCTTCATTTTCCGCCAGACAAAGGATGGCCATCAGTTCCGATGCTGCCGTGATATCGAATCCTGCTTCCTGAGGCACACCGTTTCCCGGTCCCAGTCCGGTTACAATATAACGCAGGCTTCTGTCGTTTACATCCAGCACCCGTTTCCAGAGCACCTCCTTGATATCATCTCCCGTACCCTGCACCCGAAAGATATAGTTGTCGAGTAGCGCTGAAATGGTATTGTGTGCCGTGGTAACAGCATGAAAATCACCTGTAAAGTGCAGATTGATATTCTCCATGGGAAGCACCTGGGCATAGCCGCCGCCGGCAGCTCCTCCCTTCATCCCAAATACAGGTCCCAGCGAGGGTTCGCGTAGGGCGACAATGGCTTTTTTCCCAATTTTGTTCAATCCGAGTACCAGTCCGATGGAAACGGTGGTTTTTCCAATGCCAGCCTTTGTGGGAGTGATTGCGGTGACCAGGATAAGATTGCCTTGGTTTATTTTCTCAGGATTGACCAGCCCCGCAGGTACTTTGGCCATGTGTCTTCCGAAACTGATGATCTCTTCACGGGGTATACCGATCTCTTCTGCTACATCTTTGATTCTTCTCAGGGGTGTCTCTCTTGCGATTTGTATATCTGATTTCATATAATTAAATTAGTTTAATCCTGTTGGCTCATTGGCACATTGGCACATCATTTCAGTTTCTCCTCCAGCATCACCAGCTGATCGCGCAGCTGGGCAGCTTCCAGAAATTCCAGTTTTTTAGCAGCTGCCAGCATCGCCTTGCGGGTTTGCTCTATTTTTGTCTTCAGGTCGTCTTTCGTAGCATATTCCTGCAGCGGTTCGGCAGCAAGTGCATAATAATCCGGTTCTACATAGGCCTTTGCTTCTATTGTGGAGGTATATTCCTTATTCAGTGCGGAGGAATGGCTCTTTTTGATTTGCTGTGGAATGATGCCGTGTGTCTCATTGTATTTCATCTGTTTTTCACGTCGGCGGTTGGTTTCGTCGATGGTCATCTGCATGCTGTTTGTTATCTTATCAGCATAGAAGATTACCTTGCCGTTAACATTCCGGGCGGCCCGCCCGGCTGTCTGGGTGAGTGACCGGTGTGAGCGGAGAAATCCCTCCTTGTCGGCATCCAGCACTGCTACGAGCGATACTTCAGGCAGATCGAGGCCTTCGCGCAACAGGTTCACCCCGATCAGTACATCAAACAGACCGCGTCGCAGATCGTCCATGATCTTCACCCTCTCGAGCGTTTCCACATCGGAGTGAATGTAGTTGCATCTAATGTTGTTGCCTGCCAGGTAATCGGTCAGCTCCTCTGCCATCCTTTTGGTCAGTGTAGTCACCAGTACCCGTTCATTTTTCTCCACCCGTTGCTGAATTTCTTCCATCAGGTCGTCGATCTGATTCAGACTTGGACGCACATCGATGGGCGGATCGAGCAATCCCGTGGGGCGGATCAGCTGATCCACCACAATACCTTCCGATTTCTCCAGTTCATAGTCGGCCGGCGTGGCGCTCACGAAGATGATCTCCGGCGTGAGTGCCTCAAATTCTTCAAACTTCAGAGGGCGGTTGTCTATGGCTGCGGGGAGTCGGAATCCAAACTCCACCAGGTTGATCTTGCGGGAATGGTCACCGCCATACATGGCGCGAATTTGTGGGATGGTCACGTGGCTCTCGTCGATCACGGTGAGATAATCTTCCGGAAAGAAATCGAGAAGACAGAAGGGGCGCGTTCCCGGAAGGCGTCCGTCGAAATAGCGCGAGTAATTCTCAATTCCGGAACAGTATCCTACCTCCTTGATCATCTCCACATCGTAAGTCACCCGCTCATAAAGTCGTTTTGCCTCCAGCGGTTTTCCTATTTCCTGAAAGAACTCCACCTGTTTACCCAGGTCGAGCTGAATCTCGTCGATTGCCCTGTTGATGCGCTCCTGGGTGGTAACGAAGAGGTTTGCTGGAAAGATGCGGTAGGAATCCATCTTTTCCATGGTGACGCCGGTGAGCGGATCAACCGATTCAACGCTTTCGATCTCATCACCCCAGAAAATCACCCGGATGATGTAGTCGTGATAGGCCAGAAATACATCTACGGTATCTCCCTTGACCCGAAAGTTCCCCCTGTTGAAGTCGGCCGTCTCGTTACGGGAATAGAGGCTGTTGACCAGCAGTCTCAACAGTTGATCCCGTTCAAGCGTCTGCCCCACCCGCACGTCGACGGTCGTTTTCTGAAAGTCTTCCGGGTTCCCGATACCGTAGAGACAGGAAACCGACGACACCACAATCACATCGTTCCGTCCGGAGAGCAACGAAGAGGTAGCAGCCAGACGAAGTTTTTCAATCTCGTCGTTGATGGAAAGATCCTTCTCAATATAGGTATCGGTGGAGGGAATGTAGGCTTCGGGCTGATAGTAATCGTAATAGGAAACGAAGTACTCCACCGCGTTGTGCGGAAAGAAGCTTTTAAACTCACTGTAGAGCTGCGCCGCCAGTGTTTTGTTGTGGCTTAGCACCAGCGTGGGTTTATTGAGCTGAGCAATGACATTGGCCACGGTAAAAGTCTTTCCCGATCCGGTCACACCCAGCAGCGTCTGATAGGGAACCTGCTGCCGGAGTCCTTCGACCAGCGATTTGATGGCCTCGGGCTGATCACCGGTAGGTTTATATTCTGATGTAAGTTGAAAATGCATAATTACCAAATAAATAAAAAGAAATCATCCCCATTCAGGGGGCATCGGGCTGAGGTTTGGTTTCATAAACATGGAAAATGCGGAAGAGCGAGTCTAATTTCATATGCACGATATAACCGGGCATTTCTTTCGTATTTCCATCCCGCAGAAACGATTTTGTCAACGGTACATTTACGTTGTACACATCGTCCGGAGTTTTTTCATACTGCACGGCATTCACATCTGCTTCAAACTGCAATATCCCCTCCTGTGTACGGGCGGCAGCCATCAGCAGTTCGCCTGTAATCCTTTCACGGGGTGCTCTGCCCGATTCAAAAAAGCGGTCGACCACCGGTGCCAGGTATCGTCTTATCCCATCGTAATCTACCTTTGAAAGCGCGGAATAGAAGCCGTTCACCGTCATGCGTATGCTGTCGAGGTCGGCCTCATTCACAGGGTAAGACTGAAAGAGCATTTCATAGCGATTATTCGCCAAGGTAAGATATTCGCCACTAAAATCGCCGCTTTGTGCCTGTAACATATAATCGGAATAGGCAGCCGCACTGTTCAGTTTTAACGCTCCCATCCAGGCGAGTGAGTCGATTCGCATCTTCACGAGCGAAGTATAGGGGCTTCCGGGATACTGCTGTAGGAAATCGCGCAATGCAGAAACGTTGTCTGTCGTCTTCAACTGTTCCCAGTTGGCAGCTTCATTCTGCTTCAAGCGCATCAACATGGCATTTGCTTCCTCAAAATGAGAACCGGAAGGATATGATGTCATATAACCGATATAACCCGCCACAGAGTTTGTTTTCTGTGCCATGTCCCAACCACTTCGTTCGAGGTTGTCTTTTCGGATTGTTTCATTGTATATAAAAAAAGCAGCAATCAACAAAACAGCTGTCAACACAAGCCAAAGAAGTGGTTTTGCCGTTTTCTTCTTCCGGCTGTTAAACTCCTGCAGAATATCCTCGTTATCGTTGGCACTATTTAAACCGCTGCCTACTTCATCTTCCGATTTTTCTGTCTGAATTAATTCAGGTAGATTAACCTCATAATCGGCTTGGATTCGCTTTGTGCAATCTTCACAAAAAAGCGCTTCCTCCGGTTTATGTTTTCCGCATAAGGGGCATTGTAGGGACATCCTGTACCTGGTTTTTAGTGTGATTTTATCTTCTTACAAAGATAAAAATGTTTTGCGTATAAATTGGGATGCAGTGATTATGAGATCGATTTATCTTGTGAAAATCATTGAATTTTGTACTTTTGAAGAGAATTGTAAACTTATGGCTTACCTAAAAAATAGAATACGCTCCTTCAGCCATGCTTTCACCGGGCTTCGCCTTTTATTCAGGGGAACGCCGAATGCACTGATCCAGCTAATTGCTGCCATCGCAGCACTGCTTCTGGGTTTTGTGCTGCATATTTCAACTGCAGAATGGCTCGCGGTGATCATAGCCACTGGCCTGGTGCTATCACTGGAATCGATAAACAATGCGCTGGAGGTACTTGCCGATTACGCCTGTAACAAAGAGATGCATCCCGCCATTAAAAAAGTGAAGGATCTGGCAGCTGCGGGTGTTCTGATCGCGGCACTGGCAGCACTGGCCGTGGGTCTTGTGGTATTTCTTCCAAAAATTATTTAAACCGTGCCATGACCGATTTAAAAAAAATCCGTGTCTACCTGTTGAGGTCAGAACCAGATAACAATCTACTCCACTGCGTGACCAAAGATATTCCCCGGAACGAAATAACCATAAAATATAAGACAACAGCTGGAAACAGCGATGTTGTCGGTTCTATGGAAGTGTTCAGGGAAGGGGCACAACTAAATCTGATCGACTGTATAACAGACAAAGAAGGTTTTGTCATCCCCCAATATATCATTCTCGAACCCGATTATCTGATCGATGCCTCTGCCATGGCGGAGTGCTTTCAGGATTATGCTATCTCTCCCCTTCATTATTTTCGCAACAGACTGGAGGAGAAGGAGAACCGATCCTATCTGTTACTGGGTAATCTGGCCAATTTTTTTCTGGATGAACTGGTATTTGCCGATGATCCGGCTGAAGTTTCTTTTGGGGATGTCTTTTTGCACTCTTTCAGACAATCTCCCTTTGAATATGCCAGCTGTCAGGATATACGTTCCGACAGCGACTTCCGAGCGTTTATGCTAAAAGCGAAAGATCAGTTTGAACAGATACGTCGGGTCATTCTGGAGGATTTTCCGAAGCAGGGAATCGATATCCATCATTGCACGCTGGAGCCTTCGTTCTTCAGTGAGAAATTCGGATTTCAGGGACGTCTCGATTTGCTGCATATGCCTTCGTACAGTGTAGAGGCAAAGATCGTTGAACTGAAGTCGGGGAGGCTCCCATTTCCCGCGTATGACAGCAATAAGGTTGCCCTCAACCACGCGGTGCAGGCCACCGTGTATAAAATGATGGTGGAGGGTGTATTCGGTAAAGATCTGCATCGTACGGAAGCAGCCATACTTTATTCGGCAGGCAATAAGCCGGGTGAAAACCTGCGCTATCCGGTTGAAGACAGTGAACTGAAAAGAAGGATTATCCACGTCAGAAACCAGATCGTAGCCATCGAGCAAAGTATCATCCATGGCGATAACAATCAGGTGGAAAAGTTGTTTGAAATGCTGTTTCGTTCCGTCAGTCCGTCTCAAAAGGTTCCCGGTTTTTACTTGCGGAAGATCGAATACCTCCGCACCATCCTGTCGCAATGCACCGATCTGGAAAAAACATGGTTTTACCGATACATCCGTTTTATTTCGGGTGAGCTCTCTCTGCAGAAGCTCGGCAATAATGATACCACGTCACCCAATGGCCTTGCGTCACTTTGGAACAGTAGTTTTGACGAACGCTCTGCTTCTTTGGATGTGTTGTTCAGTCTCTCCATCGTGGAAATCGATGATTCGGGCAACGAGCGGACTATTATTTTTGCGCGGGATGAAAACGATCATGGTGTCGTCAATTTTCGTGAGGGGGATATCTGCATCGTTTATCCCCGAAGTGATGTAAACGATACGGTGTTGAACCGGCAAATCCTGAAGGGTACCCTCGTACGGATGACCAAAAAGCTGGTGGAGGTACGTTTCCGTTATAAACAAAAAAACAGGCAATTTTATGCGGATCACCCTCTTTGGGCCATTGAACATGACACGCTGGACAGCGCCTTCAACAACATGTTCAAGGGTATCTTCTCATTTCTCACAGCATCGAAGCAAAAAAGAGAAACGCTTCTGGGACAGAAGGCGCCCGGAGTAAAGATACCGGATAAAAAACAGAAGAGTGTTCCACCCGGTGACATCATTGACAAAGTGATGGACTCCGAAGATTATTTTCTGATTGTCGGCCCGCCGGGAACAGGAAAAACATCGATTTATGCCCGCCGATTAATTGAGGAGTACTACAACCGGCCTGATACAAACATCCTGGTACTGGCCTATACCAATCGCGCCGTAGATGAACTTTGCGATGCCATCAATGCAGCCTTCGGATGTAGCGATGGATCATGTGACACCTATATCAGGGTGGGTTCGGAACTTTCATGTGCTATGCAATACCGACATCGGTTGCTGCAAAGGATATCGGAAAAAGCGAACAGCAGGGAATCCCTCCGTGGTGAGATACACAGGACACGCATCTATGTCTCTACGCTCGCATCCATTACGGGAAGGATGGAACTCTTCACGCTCAAGCATTTTCACGTGGCCATCATCGATGAAGCGTCACAAATCCTGGAACCACAGATTATCGGGCTACTGCCCCGCTTCGACAAGTTCGTCATGATAGGTGATCACAACCAGCTCGCCACCATCGTGTTACAGGATCCGTTACTCTCAGAAACAGGAGAATCCCTGTTGCGTGAAGCCGGCATCCTTAACTGTCGCGATTCACTGTTCGAACGGCTGCTTCGTCAATGTAGCGAGAAAGGGTGGCAACACGCTTACGCGCAGCTCACCCTGCAAGGGAGGATGCATGAGGATATCGCCCGGTTTCCGGCTACCTGGTTCTACTCGGGGGGACTACTCCCCGCAAGTGAATGGCAATCGTCGGAATGGAACTTAACCTGTACATCCGATCATCTGATGGAGCGTTGTGTAGCAACTGAGAGAACTGTTTTCTTTTCCACGGAGAAGATCAACCAGACCTCTTCCTCCAGCAAGCTCAACGAGACAGAAGCCACGGTGATTGTGGAGCTGTTACTGTCTATTAGGAAAATATATGAAGAAAATGGTATCCAATTTGATCCAGACAGTGTAGGCATCATCGCACCCTACCGGAATCAAATTGCGCTGATCAGACACAAACTGTCAGAGTCGGATTTGCAGGATAGTGAAAAAATAATGATCGACACCGTCGAGCGGTTTCAGGGGAGCCAGCGCGATGTGATCATCCTTTCCTTTTGTGTTAACAATCCCGGTCAGTTGGATTATCTCACAAACCTGAATCCCGACGGTACGGTAGACAGGAAACTGAATGTGGCCATTACCCGTGCCCGGCAGCAATTATTTCTTATCGGCAATGCCGGTATCCTGCAGTCACATCCGGTTTATGCCACCCTGCTGCATCATTACAGGGATCGCATGATTGAACTGGAAGCAGGTTATTAATCGAAAAAAAACGAAGTTATTTGCCACATTTTTTTTTATTATCACAATATTTTGTATTTTTGCACTCTCAAACAGACAATGTCTTATGGTGTAATGGTAGCACAACAGATTCTGGGCCTGTTTGTCTAGGTTCGAATCCTAGTAAGACAACTAATTTACTCTAAATCAATAACTTGCACAACACAAAAGGATGTCGGACTGATTTATCATTGGTCCGACATTTTTTTGTATAAAACGCACCACACCAGTTTATCTCCATCCGAAAATCAGGGGAAAGAAGAACGTGACCGAAAGCGTCCATGCAACATATAGCGGGAGGTACCCGGCGATGGTCTGCTCCACACTTTTCATCTCCTTACCTTTCCATACAACCTTGAAAAGCGTGATCGTGATCAGCACAAGATGCACAAATATCAGGAGATTGGAGCCCAGCACGGCAGTCCGGTTGGGTGTGAATCCGAACTCTCCCACCCTGTAAATGATGGCAGAAAGCGCTACCAGATCGATCGCCAGCGTCAGGAGGGATAGCATAAAAAGTACCCATTCACTGAAACGATGCTTTTTATGGGTTGATGTGCCTACAACCGAAAAAACGACAATTGCCATGACACCCAGAAGCATCAGGTTGAATACAAGCAGAAAATCCCGGTCGTTGTAAGGATCTTTTCCTGTGACAAACATAAATACCAGATAGACCGACAGCGTGATCAGCACCAGCGGGCTGAAAATTCGTGCAATAATCGGTGCCAGTTTATCGGTAATCACGGGGAAGTTTCTGATAACATAGGAGGCCACGATGGGTGATGCAACCAATCCGATGATTGCAATATTCTCCATATAGAAGTGCTCGATATGCAGGTCGATCGCAGAAAACAGACCAATGGTCACGGCAGTGAGAACCCCTCCCCCAATCAGGATCAGGAGAGTCAGGATGGCGAGATCTCCGTTGTATTTGAGGTAATCTATTCTTTTCGACCGCTCTTTCAGGTCAAAGTCGATAAAAATCACGCCATAGAGAAACCACAAGAACAAAGGCAAATGCAAATAAGCCAGATTGATTGAATCGCTTTTCTCACCTGCAGGCAGCAGGTTGACGTACAAGGCCGACAACGTAAATATAGACAGCGATATAATTAGATTTTTAAGGTTGATACGGCTTTTCGTGAGAAAAGCGTAGGTAGACAATCCCAGGAAAACAATGATTCCGCCATTTTTTATGTAGTAATCATACTCATCCGGATCAAAACCGGCCAGGAGGGGAATCTTGATCAAAAAGCCGGCCATCACACAGGAAATGATCAAAAAAAGGAGATCGCTTTTCAGTACCTTCCGGCCGGGTTCAGCCTGATGATCGAACGCCAGCCTGGCTCTCCAGATGTCAGCCATTGGCAGAGCGGCAATATCTGGATAGATGGCAAAGAATGATTGCTCAAAACGCTTTTTATCGGACCGGTAGAGTTTTTCAAGTTTACCGGGATAATTCAGATTTTCTTTGATTGCTGTTTCCATACTGTATAAAAATTACATGCTTTAAATTGATTACGGGACCGGGAATGACATAAACAGAAATAGGTTTTTATTTACCGAAGAAGCTTCTCTATCGCGCCGATATGTTTTCTGAATGCCTTTTTTCCTTTGGCTGTGGCAGCGTAAGATGTGTTTGGTTTACGCTCCAGAAAGGATTTGCTGAAGGAGATATATTCACTTTTTTCCAGTGACTTGAGGTGACTCGCCAGATTACCATCGGTCACTCCCAGCAGATCCTTCAGCGTATTAAAGTCCAGCTGGTCATTCACCATCAGTGCCGACATGATACCCAGCCGGATTCTGTTTTCGAATGCCTTGTCCAAATCTTTTAAAAACTCTTTCACCACTTATCCTTTCCGCTGAATCAGCATACCGTAAATCATCTGTACCACACCGAAACCCAGCATCCACAGGTATAGGCTCCGGTCGATAAAGAGGAACGCCACAAGACCCAATAGAATCTCTGCGATTCCAAGATACCGAATATGACTAAACGTGTAATGGCTGCCATTGACCAGCGCCAGGCCATAAAAGATCAAAGTCAACGGGAGAACAAGACCCACATATCCTTTGAATAGAAGTATCAGACAAAGGATGCCACCGGTTGTCAATGGAATCAGCAAATTGATCAACAGTCGCTTCGCCTGATTATCCCATACACGCTGGCCCTCCTTTCTGCTCTTTCTGCCGGTGAACCAGAGGGCACTGACAACCGATAACAACAGCGTGCCCAACGCAATCAGCAACAAACTGCTTAGATTTTTCAGATCGACCGGCATCGCTTCATACACCAGATAATCATGATGCCTGAAAACCAGTTGATGAGCCAGCAGGGCTCCAGCAAGGGCGATTAATCCTGTCGACACACCCGAAAGGCCACTGAGGGAGATGAACCGGGCACTGCGACTCATGATCTTTCTGATCTCACTCAGGTCATTTAAATATTTCTCTTTTTCCATTTGAAAGTACTTTGTAATGCAAAGTAATATCAAAAAAAATTAGTTTGCAAGTTTTTATCCAAAAATATTCAATCTCTTTCTGATTTATATTGATTTGATATAGGGTTGCGGGTAAGGAAGATAGTGTTAATTACTAAAAAAGACACATTTAATCACACAAATTATCTTATTTTTGTACATAATTAAATGCGTATTATCTACTGTGAAATATCCCTTGCTGGCCATATTTGTCATTTTTCTTCCAAGCTCCTTATTTAGCTTAGAAAATAAATCAGATTCGTTACTCAAAGAGTTGGATAGGGTCATTGAAAAACGTGCTATCTTTTTGGAGATGAAAGAGGTCGGAATTTCAGACCTCAAACAAAAAAAGCAACAACTCAGGAAGCAGGAAGATATCATTGATATCAATAGGGAGATCATCAATCAGTACAATAGTTTCATTTGTGACTCAGCCGAGTTTTATATCAAGGAAAACCTGACACTTGCCCGGCAATCAGACAAAAAGGACATCATTACTGAATCCTTGTTGCATCTTTCTTATGTCTATTCACTTTCAGGTCTTTTCTTTCAGGCATCTGAGATTTTCGAGTCACTTGATTATGAGCATCTCCCTGACCATTACAAAGCATGGTATTGCTGGAACTATATCCGGTATTTTGAAAATCTGATTGTCTACATCAATGATCCGAGATATTCTTATCCCTATGAGATAAAGAAGGAAGAATGGAGAGACAGGGTAATGAGTCTGTTAAGTGAACAATCGGAAGAGTATAGAAAAGAACTTACCCATAAGTTACAGTTGTCCGGTCAGTTTTCTGACGCAGAGGAAATATTGAACTCAATCTTCGAACACCAGCAACCCCACACGCACCAATATGCCATGGCTGCCATGAATCTGGCAAAACACTACGCAAAGACCAATGAAACAGAAAAAGAAACCTATTATTTAATTTTAGCAGCTATTTCAGACGTCGAGTTGGCTGTGAAAGAGAATGAAGCGCTTTTGTCTCTTGCGGTGAAACTATACCATAGCGGAGATGTGGACAGAGCGTACAACTACATCAGGGTAGCCCTTGACGATGCCCTTTTCTACAATGCACGTTTTAAGAATTCGGTCATCTCACGCATACAACCCATTATTGAGGATACTTATTTACAGAAGATACACTCACAACAGAAAAATTTAAGGCTATATTCGATCGTTACAAGCCTGTTTGTAATTTTTCTCATCATCACCCTGTCCTATCTGTACATACAGATTAAAGCCGTTTCAAAGGCAAAAAAAGAGCTCCGAATGATGAACGATGATCTTGTTAAGCTGAACAAGAAACTGGATGAAGCCAATATCGTGAAAGAACATTATATTGGATACTTTATGAATCAATGTTCAGTTTATGTCAACAAGCTTCATAAATATCGGAAAAATGTAAACCTGAACATCAAGACTGGGCAAATGGGAAATCTTCATAAGTTTTCCCCGGATGAAATGGAATATGACATCAATGAACTGCATACGAATTTCGACAAAACTTTTCTGGCACTCTATCCGAATTTTGTAACAGAATTCAACTCTTTACTCAGATCCAATGAACAATATAACCTCGAACGGGGTGAATTAAACAATGAACTCCGCATATTTGCCCTGATCAAATTAGGAATTACCGATGTAAAACAGATCGCAGATTTTCTGCATTATTCTGTGCAGACGGTATACAATTATAAAAGTAAAGTAAAGACAAAAGCACTGGTAGAGAGCGATCAATTTGAGGAAGAGGTAATTAAAATCGGAAGCATCAAGTAGTTCACAATCATCATGATCACAAAATCTATTGCTGCTCCCGATTTAAATTGGCTTTTAAGAGCCTGTTGAAGGCTCGGCACCAACAAAACATTATTGTTTAAAATTCAAGGGATAGTACTTTTTTCTCCTTTTGATTATACTGTTTATGAAGCAGGGTAACTCCGTTTTTACACATCTCAGGATCTGCTTCAATGGTAATCTGCTTCATCTCACCCGGCATCAGAGTAAGATAATTGTCGTTCATGATTACAGGTAGAATCCGTTCCCCTGTTACACTATCCACCAATCTAAACCGGTTACCGAAGGCAACAGTGTGAGAGTTATTTTTTATCTCCAGGAATATTATTTCCTGATTATCTTTCTTGTTGTTCACGTTGCTGGTGACATGACGAATAGAAATATCTGCCCCGGGCAATCTGTTGAGGTCCCGGTAATCCAATTCATTTACCCCATTTCTCCAATAGAAGTTCTCAGATATAAGCCTACCTGCAGCATCATTCAGCTCAAGACGCACAAAATGTACCGGCGTCAAAGCATCTTTCTCGCTGTCCATCCCGTCTGTTACAAACATTGTGGCCCCGGTGGCGGTAGAGGAAGAATCTTTCATATTTTCTTTCCCTGCAAGATGGGATGGATTGAAGTCCAGTACAAAAGCCTCCTGTAGATCAGTACATGGAACATCAAGTGTCACAGAATTACCATAAAGTGGTATCTCTTCTCCTTGTAAGGTAAAGATGCGAGCTGTGGCGGTGACATTCTCCAGATTCACAGAGGATGAATTGATTACTTTCACGCTGTTGCTAGAGGCATTCCATTGGATATGAAACGGTTCACATGCTTTTTTGGCACCCCAGTAAGCTCCCGAAGCATCATGATAATAATCGTATGTTTGCCATACAAAGGATGGGTAGGCCGACTGGCTCATCCAAATCAGTATCCCGGTGGCATCATTCCACATTTTATCATTCCAGGCTTCATACATCCCTTTCATCACCTCGATATTCAGGAATTGTGCTTTTTCGCAAAAGGCTTCCAGATTATCCGATTCTCCAAACTGCTCATTTACAGCTTTCTTATAATTGATGGGACTGGCATTGGAAGCTGCCTTACCAAAGAAATGGCGGTTCCATACATTTTCCTCATCCTCTTCAAGCTGCTTGTCGGTAGGCAATGGCCAAAGCTGGTCCTGCGGAATAAACTCCCTCACGCTCTCATACACGGGAAATGTAGCCATTCCTATCTCCGAGCGCAAACCATAGCCACGGTCGGAACCGTAGGGATAGGGCGGATTGTTCCAGGCCAGATTGCTTCCCGAATTTTCGAAATGACGCCTGGGGGGTTGGTTTCCCCACCATCCGCTACCCGACAGGCCATCCTGGTTGGAAGAAGATTTATACATCCTGTCGTTATGATCTTCCGATCCGATAATCCCTCTGAGGTAATTATCCAGTTCCGGCGCCGGATGCGTTTCATTGGCACCGCACCACAGTGCGATGGAGGGGTGATTTCTTAAACGCTTCACTTTGTCCAACGCGTTCTGCTTAAAATGTTCCGCGTTTTCCACCTCGTTATAGGCTACATAGAGCCAGAAGTCGTCCCAAACCATGATCCCATACTGATCGCAATAATCATAGAACAGGTCGTCGGTTACACAGCCTGTCCATAATCGGATCATGTTGTAATTCATATCTTTGTGCATCCGGATCTTCTGTTCATACGCTTTATCCCTTGTTCGTAGCAGGTATTCGCTCATACCCCAATTTCCTCCTTTAATGAAGAGCTTTCGGCCGTTGATATAGAAAGACATTACGGGCCATCCGGCCGAATTCTGTTCAACGCGATAATCATATTTCCGAATGCCAAAAGTGATCTCACGTGAATCGGTTACCACTCCCTCCGCTTCGCAGGTTACACGACAGCCATAAAGATTGGGATCTCCGTAACCATTCGGCCACCACAAAGCCGGATTCTTCACAATCAGCTCATCAAACTGTTTTCGATTTAAATACACCATTCCTGTTTCTCCGGCCTGGAGGATAACATTTTTAGAAACCGTGATGTTGCCCGGCTGCACAGTGATGGTTACAGTCACATTTTTCTTTTGGTTCGAACAGTTCTTCAAAGCAGTTTGAAAAGAAAGGTAGGCTATCTCGTTGGATTCGAGTTCCGACCTGATCCAGGGATCCTCCATCACCACATCACCGGTTACTTCAAGGTATACATTGCCGGTAATGCCATGCAGTCTTCCCGGCACATAAGGCATCCAGTCCCATCCGGCAGCGGAGAGATAGGTGGGGCTGGCGGTTATACCAAATCCTTCCTTTGCATCCCTGGTCTTTTTCTGATTGGCATCATAGATCAAAACCGCTACTGCGTTCTTTCCTGTCTTGCTGATCAGATCCGTTACATCAAACTTTGAACGAAGCATATGTCCGCTCACATCTTTAGCGGACAGCTCCGTACCGGAAATTTTCACACCGTTAAAATAGAAATCGGCATACCGGTTAATATTATCAAAATGAAGCCACACACGCTCTCCTTCCTTTGGGGACGACGGCAGTGCAAACTCAGTTCTGTACCAGAAAGGGCGGTTGTAAAAAGTTTCATCTACCCGATAGATGTTGTCTCCATAATTTGGATCCTTTTCCAGTCCTGCTTCCACATAGGCAGTAAAAACGATTCCCGGGACTATCCCTCTCACCTCATTTTTAGAAACATATCCGGTTTCAGAGATCTCATATCCGGATGCATTCACATCTGCCTCCGGTATTAACGCCCAATTGATGTCGGGATTAGAGCTGTTTAATGAGAGTCTTTTGTTCTGTGCGTGGGAATAATAAAACAAGCATAACAGTGACATCGTCAATATGCCAAATTTCAATCGATTCATATCAAATTAAATAAAAAATATTGTTTCTTCAGGTGCATAACCACTGAGACATAAAATCTACGTTACTATCATGGACAGGATAAGGTGGCTGAGGCAGCGAGCTACTTTTCCGTTGAGACCGAATAGGGGCGATCCTCCATTTTTGTCCCTCTCTCCTTGTTGGGTGCGTCGCTCATCACCAATTTCAGCTTTCCGCCATTCACAATATCTGCATAGGCAATCCAATTTTTTGTATGCGCTAGCCCGTTCAATTCGGCAGATGCGATGTAAACATTATCAGGACTGTTATTCTCCGCTTCTATGACAAACTGTTTGCCGTCTTCCAGGGTAATGGTCACCTTCTTGAACAGGGGACTGCCCAGCACATACTGATCGGTTCCCGGGCAAACGCTGTATATTCCCATTGCGCTCAATACATACCAGGAAGAGAGACCACCCTGATCTTCATCACCGGGATAACCCTGCGGAGAAGCATTGTATAACTGCGACATCACTTTACGCACCTGAGCCTGCGATTTCCACGGCTCTCCCGAAAAGTTGTAGAGATAAGGCACATGCTGGCAGGGCTGGTTTCCATGTGCATACTGTCCCATATTGGCTGCAAGCATCTCCTTGATTTCGTGAATGACCTCATAATAAGCGCCCTTGTCATATTCGTTCGTGCCATGAAAGAATGAATCGAGACGTGCATTGAAAGCTTCCTCCCCGCCCATCAGGCTGATCAATCCCTTCATATCATGGAACACCGACCAGGAATATTGGGCGGAATTTCCTTCCGTAAAGGGATTACCCCACCTATAGGGGTTGAAATCTTCAAAAACCCAGCCTCCATTCAGTTTTCTGCCACGCATATACTCTGTTTTGGAATCCCACAGGTTTTGATAATGATAAACCAGTTTACCGAATATTTCTTCATACTTTTTGTTCCCCGTCATCTTTGCCAGATGATAAGCACACCAGTCGTCATACACATACTCTAGCGTCTTGGCAGCACTCTCACCGGTTATTTCATAGGGAATATATCCTCTTTCAAAATAATACTCATGCCCCTCGCGTCCGCTGGATCCCTTCCAAAAGCTCACGTGGGTAATCTCGTGATAATATTGTTCCAGTGCCTTTTCCGGATCGAAGTTACGGATTCCTTTTGCCCAGGCATCCGTCAGCAGGGAAATAGCATGATTGCCGATCATGATGCCCGACATCCCGGGACAAGACCAGGCAGGGAAGAATCCACATTGTTCTTTCGCATCCAGCAACGATTGCATATAACGCCCCTGCATGGTAGGATGCAGGATATTGGTCAATGGAAACTGAGACCGGAAGGTGTCCCAGAAACCGTTATCGGTATACATATATCCGTCATGTACTTCAAAATCATAAGGACTCCTGTAATAGGGTTCTCCTTTTTCATTGATTTCATGGAAAGTATGAGAAAATAGATTGGCGCGAAACAGGCAGGAGTAGAAAGTGGCTTTATCCTCCTCACTCTCTCCTTCCACTTTTACCCTGTTCAACAGATCATTCCACTGTTCACCTGCCGCTTTACTTACTTCCTCCAGTTTGCCGAAGTTCCCCAGTTCCTGCATTAGCGTCTGCTCAGCCTGTTCCGGACTGATATAGGACATCGCAATCTTAACCTGGACGGTCGTAGTACCTTCTGCAAACGCAACATACGCACCTTTACCCTCTCCTTCATCCGAAAGCATATGGGGAGTGATCTGGCTTGTACGGTTTTCCCAGGTACCGTGCAACAGGAAGGGCTGATCAAAAGATAGTACAAAATAGCCTTTCATTTCCTGTGGAAAAAGAAACCCGCTGTTTACCCATCCAATTATTTTATTTTCTTCCGGAATGATGGTCACACTGCTCCTGCCGATATAACCATCCAGCACGAGGTATGCTTTTTCATTTTCCGGAAAAGTGAAACGCATCATGCCTCCCCGCTTCACCGGTGCAATTTCCACGTTTACCCTGTTATCCAGTTGCACTGCATAATAGTGAGGTCGGGCTGTTTCATGATCATGTGAAAACCCTGTGGCACGTTCATCCTCATGCACAGTAAGTTTACCTGTTTGCGGCATCAGCGAGAGTGTCGCATAGTCCCTCACCCAGGGACTGCATTGATGTGTCACCTGAAATCCCCTGATGGTAGTTGCTTCATACTGGTATTTCCACCCGTCACCGTTTTTACCTGTTTGTGGTGAGAAGGCATGCATGGGATATGGTACGGCTACAGTGGGATAGGTGTTTCCGTAACTATAATCGGGCCGTGAGTCAGTTCCCTGCAACGTATTTACGTATTTCACCAGATTTTCCTGTCCCGTTTTACAGGAGAGGGTCAGTATCCCTATTGTCAAAATAATTACTACTATTTTTCTCATAATTTATTTTCTACTGCTTTGAACTCAGTATTCTCAGGAGGTAGCCATCATCATGAAGTGCAATCATACTCCCCATCCGGTATTTGGCTCAGGACCCATTTCCAGTCTCAGTTCACCTCCTGAGATGATCTCATCATAATGTAACCAGCATCTTTCAAGCGGCACTCCGTTCAGGCTTGCCCGCTGTATATAGATATTTTTTTCAGAGTATTTGATTGCTTTTATCCGGAATCTCTCCCCTGTGGCATACTTCCCGTCCAGTTGAATCTCTGTCTCTTCAAACACCGGACTGGTAATTTCATATCTGAGATCTCCAGGACAGGCCTGATGCAGTCCTACAGCTGATAAAACAAACCAGGCCGACATCTGTCCCACATCTTCATTTCCGACCAATCCATCCACACGGTTCCTGTAAGCACGACGACAAATCTCACGAGTCCATTTCTGTGTTAACCAGGGAACGCCCAGACGGTTAAACAGGTAGGGAACAAAATGCACCGGTTCATTGGCATGGTTATAATAATCGTTCCACATCATATCTTCGGGTACACTTTCGAAGAAGCTGATCAGGTCGGGCAATACCTTTTCTATGCCTCCCATCAGATCGATCATTCCTTCCACATCGTGCGGCACAAACCATCCCTGCTGGTAAGGATTGCTCTCGACCGTGCCATAGCTATCTTCCAGTCTGCCTTTTTCCGGCCACTCTGCCCAGGTTCCGTCTTCATTCCGCGCTCTGAACCAACCGACCTGCGGATCAAAAACATTTTTATAGCTTCCCGAGAGAGTCAGATACTTCTCCTGATCCTCCTTGTGATCCAGCATCCCGGCCAGTCGAGACATGCACCACTCAGTATAACTCAATTCAAGCGTATTGGATATGGAAAAATTACCTACCGCATAACCGGCACTTCCCGAATCAATGGCATCACTCCGCACTGCGAATCCCAGTTTTTCATTACCACTTTGTTCCGATGTACGAAGGGCAATCTCGTATGCTTTATGGATATCATAATCGCTAATTCCTTTTGCATAGGCATCTGCCAGCACCGATATGGCAGGATTGCCAATCATACAGGCACTATAAGCATTCATCAGTTCCCACCGTTCAAAATAACCTTTGCCACTCTCCTCAGACAGTGTGATGAGCGATTGCAACATATCATTCACGACAGTCGGATTGATAAGGGTCTGCAGCGGAAACTGGCTACGGAACACATCCCAACCGCTAAATACAGTCCGCTTTGTGAAATCACCAGACGCATGAATCTCTTTGTCTCCGCCAATATAGCGATTATCCACATCTTCATAGGTTCTTGGATCGATCATGGTATGATACAGGGCGGAATAAAATATGATCTTCTGCTCGTCGCTCCCTCCTTTTACTTTGATCTTTGCAAGGGCATCGTTCCATTTTTGATATGCGTCCTTCCTTATCCGGTCGAAATCCCAGCCAGGTATCTCCTGCTCCAGATTCCGCCTTGCACCTTCCTGATCCACAAACGAAATACCGACCTTCATCGACACCCGATCCCCTTCTTTTGTAGGAAAGTCGGCGAAAAAGCCCAGGTGCTTTCCTTGCTCTTCTGTGACGCCTTTTTTAATTCCGGCTTGTGCAATGATCTGTTGATAACCGGGACTGGTCACATCTTCCAGCTTTCGGGTCTGATCATCTGGGATGGTCGCACGCCAGATACCATAATCCCGAAGAGGCCTGTCGAATTGTGCATAGAAAAAGAGCGTATAATCAGCTTTTCCATCGCCATTTCCCCATCCTCCTCCTTCGGGTGTACATTTCATCCAGCCGGAAATCGTCTGTTCATCCACGACCTTCACCTGCTGCAGTGTGGAGGTGCCTCCCACACGACGCGCCAGATCAATCTGTATTCTTGACTTTTCATTTTCGGGAAAGGTGAACCGATACATACCACAACGCTGTGTAGCCGTCATTTCAGCCCGAATATGATAGTCGTCCAGCAGCACTGAATAGTAGCCCGCCTCTGCCTTTTCGTTTTCCTTGCTGTAACGGGAACGGTATCCGGAGTCAGGGTTCTCTTCCGTGCCCGCACTCGTTTTCAGATCACCTGTTGCAGGCATGACAAGAAAGTTGCCCAGATCTCCATTCCAGCCAACACCACTCATCTGGGTCATGGCAAACCCTTCAATGGTCAGGTGTTCGTAGCTGTACCCCGAGCCATTGTCTCCACCGGTGATGGTGTTGGGACTGACCTGTACCATACCAAAGGGAATGGCTGCACCTGGGAAGGTCTTACCCAGGCCGTGGTAAACACCTGCTGCATCGATGCTGGTGCTTGCGCCGATAAAAGGATTCACAAAGGCAGCATAACCACTGCTCTTCTCTATGTGATTACCCACACACCCCTGTAATAACAGGAGCAATACAGGTAAAAAAGATAGTTTGTTTGTCATTGTCAAATATTTAGTATAGGATGGTTTCTCTTCACGATGAATCAGAAAGACTTTATTCCTTTAATTTTTAGCGTCTTAAATCCAAATTGAGGAATTGAAATCTCTATGAACCATTGGCCGTCGGCTTTTTTCTCATAAGCTACATCAGCGATCTTGTCTCCTTTTAAATCGATTTGCTCCATGCTGTTCAACTCACAATTCAAGAGAATTTTTTGGGGCTTGTTGTCTGACGAACTGTTGTATAAGCGAACTATCAACGCCTCATTCTCTATCACGGCAGAAGATATTTCAAGATTCTTATCGATCATCTCAATAAGATTTCTGGCATGAGTTGCGGGTTTGTCACCAAATTGTGCAATCAGTGGTTCATTCCAGGCATCACTTTCCCGCTGTACCATCCCTTTTTCCCAACCTCCGGTATGGGGAAACAATGCATATTGAATCTCTGTAGATCCGTGCAGTTTATAATCACGACCCCACAACGCCTTACCCGTATACTGTACGGTTAACCCCAAAGGTAGATCCTCATGTTGAAGATAGCTTGTGGTATGGTCTGTGAAGAGGGCGACGCCCCGCTCTGCGGACTGGTCGGTCAGATCTACCCAATTCAAAATCACATTGTGTTTGAGACTGTCCCAGCTGGAAAAAAGGGTATTATCCAGTTCGCTTTCACAGACGTCGAACGGTGCATTTTTAAACAATCTCTCTCCCACCTTATCCAGGGGGAACTCAATATGAAGTTTATATTTATCATTATAAAATGCTTTGTACCGATCGGTGGCCTTGTAATGATCATGATGATCATACGCTCCTATTCCGGGCTGCCCTTCCCAGTCGATATGCAATGTAAAATCGATTCGGGGATGGTTTTCATAAAATGTAATCCGTTGAGAATAACGATTCCCTGCAATTTTATTTTCAACCTTTATTGTAGTAAAAAGAGGACCATCTTCAACCACCGATACTGTGGCCAGGCTCTCAGCTCCTTCATAAAATCTCCCTTCCCGGTAAAAGAAACCTTTCAGGTTATTCAATGACCTACTGTGCTGCACAAGTTCTTTTCCTCCATTCTTTTTATCAACCAGACTCGTGATGGTACCCCCTTTCGAAGGGTCGAAGAGCACGGAGTAATATCCGGTCTCAACTTTCAGGAGTCCATCTGAATCAGATTCCATCACTGATTTATCTGTAACGGCAGCGGCTTCTTTCTTCAATCTGAAAGTCGCATATCCCATTCCGGGAACCTCTGCTTCGAAATGAATCAGTCTGTTTCCATCGGTGTCTAAGGATAGCTGGGAGGGAATCACACGATTTTGTGCATCCATCACCGTGACATGGTTACCTTTCAAATGATCCGGCAGAATCAGATAAGCTTTCTCTCTTCTAGTAGAGCCCAATGTATTATACACCTGCACGTAGGCTGGCTCTTTTGCTTCGCCAAACAATGAAGCTATCTTTTCATCTGTAATCCTGTTTGTGGAGTGAGTCCACCGGGTGACATTGTCTGCCCAGGTATCTCCAGGCTTTCCGTTGTAGGGGACGATCCAGCAATCATGATGCTGGGCAAGCATCAGCGTACGCCACGCCTCAGCAAAGTCCGCTTCAGGCCATGGTTTGTTGTGATATAAATAATCGAGGGCCGCCATTTTTTCGGCCACAATAAGCCGGTTCTCGCTCACACGCACCTCTTGTGCGATTTTTTGCAGGACCTGCGCTCCCCAAACCAGTCCCGGTTGAATATCTTCCTGTGTAAACTGCCAGTCGGAAGCATCTACCCTGTCCTTTATCTTCTCTATATAATCGGTCCAGGTGGTATATGCCGTCGGTTGATATGCATTGTGCCAGGGCCCTCCATTCCAACCGGCATCCTGAAAACACATTCCTACCGGGTACTGTATTCCATCCTGAAAACAGGCATTGATAAATTCCCGCGAATTGGTCCACGAAGCGGTTTGCCAGGTAGATTCCTCCGAAAGTCTTTCCATGGCGTACCGTGGAACAGCCGGTATGGATGTACCATCGGGTCCGATCCAGTTGACCAGATCTTTCCCATAAGCACTGGTATAGCCTCCCCAGCAGGTGTTGGGATTCCGTAGGACGGCATATTTGAATCCGAAACCTTTCAAAATCTGGGGCAGGCTACTGGTAAAGCAGGGTTCCTCTACGGCATAGGTACGAAAAGTTACATTGGGAAAGTATTCACGGTTTTTTGCTATTCCATAGGCAAACTGTCTGATGATGCTCTCTCCGGATATATTATAACCATAAGGTTGTGCCCAGGCGGGATTTACAAATTCTATCCGACCATGGCGACCTTCCCTGTCGTAATATGCCTGAAATGCGGCGAAATTTTCTGCATCCTTTATGCTGATTGAATCCCACGTCTCCGGTTCTATCTCCAGATTGATCGCCCAACCGGGATTGGTTTTCAACTGATCAACCATAAATTTTGCCTGCCACATGGGATAATGTCCATAAATGCCACCATGATAACCATCTGCGAACCAGGCCTGTTGCGCCTGCAATGAAAAGCCGGCGATCATTAACACAAAAAATATGGTTTTCTTTGCTGATAAAATTATGCAATTCATATATAGTTGCTCTCTTTGTAGCTGATTCATTAGAGTCCAATCACCGACAGGGGTACCCTTACCGCTTTCAGCCGGTAATAATAGGCGTTCATTGCTTTGTTTCCGTTTTCATCAAAAAAGTAATCCTGTTGGTCACAGGCACTGAAGTTCAGAGAGTAAGTGAGTAAGACCTCATTCTGCTCATTTACACACCAAGGGTGTATGATGGGTGTGTAAAAACGTGCTTTGCCACCGTGGATATTTTCTTCTATTTCATATACTTTTACTTTTTGAGAGAACGGTCCTACAGGACTCGTTGCATAGGATAGATAAATGTTCCGCTCCTCAGTACACCAAAAGCCCATGTCCATGGACATCATCAGGTACTTGTCCCCCACCTTTGCCACGCTGGTAGTGGCTTTAGAAGTAGCTATCGATTTCTTTTTCGAGGAGTCCGTGTTCCATCCGCTCCCATCCCAGAAGGTCCAGTCAGCCAATGGATCGTTTTCTGAAAATCTCCTCACAAACAGGTCGGTCGTATATCCGATCCCATCGTTGGCCTGGTGGCTGTAACAATACACATAGCCGTCACCCCCTTTAACCATTCCGTCGGGTCCTCCCACATTGCGTGGTGTCTTACGTTCCACCTTCCACGAAGTACCGCTGTTCTGATGTAACACATACAATGCATCGCTCATCGCTTCAAGGCCTTTTCCTTCACCTGCGTATACGTATACTTTATCACCGATCTCCACACCCACGCCGGGCCAGGTCCAGTCCATGCTCTCCTGCACATCCATCATCTGGTACTTTCTGTCGGGATGACGCGTATCGGGATTTGTCAGGTTCACTGCATCGTGCGGGTTCCAGTTATCTTTGGAGCGCTGAATAATGATTGAATTGTTGTACCTGAAGAAGCTGTTTCCATTGAGCAGATCGGGGCCCAGCATCTGTGCAGCATCCCATGCGTCTTCCGTAATCCACAGTATCCTACCGTTGTTATCACCCCAGGTGAGTGGGATTGAGTTGCCCTGATCAAACGCAACAGCTCCCATCCAGGGTTCATTTCTTCTGAAAAAGTTCTGCACCTCCACATCTCTGTAACTTTCAAAAGGAATGCTATTCAGATACCACAGTTGTGATACATTGTCACGATCAGCAAGTAATTTCAACTCATCATCTGCCATCGTGAGCAGTAGTCTGTTCTGCTTGTTTACAATCTTGTATTTACCCGTTTCTGTGGTTTGGATGGTCCACAACTGTTTATCTCTTCCTTCACTGTATGCCTGATCCTGAAAGAGGGTGCCGTTGGTCTCATTTCCCTCGTGAAGCGTAAGGTAAAGGCCACTGAAAAGATTTCTGAGTGTAAAATATCTTTTCCCATTCTCTTCCTTCTCGAATATAAAGTGCCATTTCTGCCATTTACGTCCTTCATTGTTTTGAAGATTTATCACAGCGCGATCCCAATACTTATCATTATACAGCAAATTGCCCTCCACGCCCGGTACTTTGTTACCCGATACGCCGGCAATAATGAATGTACCGTATTCCATTGTATTTATGTTGTTGTCCACAATTTCAAAATATATGATCCACTCCCGGGATTGTCCCGAAGCAGCCGTGACCACATAACGATACTCAAGATTCTTTGAAATATCAATCGCCACTCCCGATGCAGGTGAGATGGAAGCTCCCTCCGAAGCGGTTATTTCAGGAACCACAGCAGTGAGATCCACGGAGCTGTCAATGGTCACATGAACCGTAAAGTTTTCCACATCAACCATCTCAGCTCCTATCTGTCCATTCTCTATTTTAAATGATTTGATGGCCCTGCCAGTGGTAGGCAGGGGTTTTGTTTCCTCTTCGCAGGAAATAAGAAACAGACACAGAAGACTACACCAAAGGATGGTGATCAGCGGCTTCCTGTATAAATCCCAGGTTTCTCGTTTCAAAATGAGTTCTTTCATCGCTTTACGTTTTCATTTATTTATTCTTTCGGACAATATAATGGCATGACTGCATTCGTCGGGTAATTCAGCCTCTCCATGCAGCCATACCACATTTTCCACTTTCAAAAAGTAAGTTTCAATTAAATATCAGCGCTTCATCCTTAGAAGGAAACCTGAAAGCCCAGGTTGAATACCCGTTGATTCATATATGCGTCACCTGCAGAGTTTGTGGAGATCTCTGGGTCTTGTTGATATTTATTGTAATTTGTCAATGTGAGTAAGTTATAGGCATTTACGTAAATCCTACCTGAATCAAGAAAGCCGGGGAGCATTCTTTTCGGAAACTGATAGGAAAAATCCACCGTTTTCAACCGGACATACCACGCATCTATCAACCAGAAATCCGACATATAATTCTCTGCGCTGTTGATGGTCGCCGGATTACTGGTCAACCGGGGAAATTCAATTTCTTCCCCGTTTTGATATCTCTCCGGTGTCCAGCGTTTCATATGAAGCGGCTGAAACTGGCTCTTAAAGGGTTCGATACCTGTACCCACCACACTAAAGCTGTAGTTGAATGAACCCTGAAATAAAAGACTCAAACTGAATCCGTTCCAGTTACCGCCTATATTCCAGCCAAGGGTGGTATTGGGCAGGTTGGGCATGCCGATAGCACCCTTGTCATAATCGTTGATTACCCCATCGTTGTTCAGGTCCAGATACTTCAGATCGCCTGCCTGTACAGGGATATCGGTATTGGGGACAGCAGGAGCATCTTCGGCGCCTTCATTGATTTTCAGAATATCATCCGGTGAATAATACCCGATATTGACATAGCCGAAAGGTTGGCCGATGGGTTTTCCCGTTTCTGCGAGCCACTCATACTTCTGTTGTGCCTCGGCTTTGTAGACCACCTTATTCTTTGCATAAGAAAAGACCAGGTTCGTATTCACGTTCACCTTGCCGACACGGGTCTGATAACCCAGCTGGCCGTCCACACCCCTATTGTTTGTACGGGCCACATTCAAGGGCGCAGTCCCAATTCCCAGCAGCAAGGGAGTATCGTTTCGCCTCACCAGCTGATCATACCGCTCATCGTAGAAATAGTCGATGGTAAAGGATACCTTGTCAAAGATGTTCAGGTCAAGTCCCACGTCAAACTTCTTTGCTTTCTCCCAGGTCACATGCGCATTTCCCAGATCACCTTCCCGATAGCCCGCAAAAGTTTGGGCGCGGTCGCCAAAATAATAATTGTCACCCACCTCGTACACCTGGTTATAGAGATAACGTCCACCGGGAGCTACATCGGAACCGACCAATCCATAGGAAGCTCTTAATTTCAACAGCTGAACAAAATTGAATCGGTTTTTGAAAAAAGATTCCTCAGAAATGCTATATCCGACTCCCACAGCGGGGAACCATCCAAAACGATTGTCGATCCCAAAGCGGTCTGAGCCGTTATAAGCCACATTGAAATCGACCAGATATTTATTCTTATACTTGTAGCCGAAGGTAGCGGTATACCCTTCAAAGTTTTCAGGTATTTTCTGACCGGCGTGTTCCGTCGTTCTGCTCTGACGATTATACAGCAGCATGGCACTCACATCATGAATCTCTCTGAATGTGCGGGCATAATTCATGGATGCTTGGATATTCAGGTCCTTTACCGACTGGTTGATACCTCCTCCTATTCCATAAGTGCCATAGGCATACGTTCCGTTCGGATTAATGGAATAAATTTCTGTTTCAGGGTCATAATGATAGGTGGGATAACCATCACTAAAGCGGTACACAGTACGATTATTTTCATAAATGTTTGAGTATGCCACACGGACATTGGAACTGAGGCCCTCGGTAATAAAATCCATTTTCCAGGTAGTGCCATATAAAATATTGTTGTCGTTGCGGCGGGTCCGTCTATAACCTTCATTGGCCAGTCGGGCATTCAATGTGGGGCTATGTGAATCGGTGTCATACAAATAAGCAAATGAGCCGTTTGGATTGAGGAATGGGGCAGAATAGGGGCGCATTTTGGAGAAATTATATATTTCACCTGTTGCATTCATGTTGTTCGGTTCGTTGATATTCATAAAACGCGAGGTTACGTCCAAACGCATATTGATGCTTTTGGTGATATCAAAGTCGAGGTTTGTACGGTAGTTGAACCGACGATAAAAATAATTGGTATTGATATCGTCATTTGCACTGGAAAAATCCTTCACCAAACCATTCTGGGAAAAATAGCCGGTTGAAACGAAATATTTCAGCTTGGGTGTTCCTCCTGAGATGTCAACATTCACGTTCTCCTGAAATGCGACCTTTTTAAATATTTCATTGTACCAGTTCACATCGGGATGACCGTAAGGATCAGAACCATCTTTAAATGCCTGCAGATCTTCATCGGAAAACAAGCGCTGCAAGCCGTCATTCACATAAGCTTCATTCACCAGAGAAGCTGTTTCGTGTGAATTCAGAAATTTGGGTGTGCGAACAGGTGTTTGCACACCACTTTCCATACGCAGGTTTATTTGCGGTTTTCCTTCGATACCTCTGCGTGTTTTTACAACCAACACTCCATTAGCTCCCTTGATACCATAAATGGCAGTGGTGGATGCATCCTTCAGGATAGAGATACTCTCAATTTCATTGACATTGATCTGAGAGAGCTGATCATAGGAATATTCCACATCATCCACAATGATCAACGGCTGGTTACCCGCATCGTTTAGTGAGCTCTTGCCGCGAATAAAGAAGTCAGAAGCATCCTTACCCGGTTGTCCCGAGGTTTGTTGTGTGAAAAAGCCAGGCAGTTTTCCATACAATGCATTCTGTATGTTGCTGGTAGGCACGGTGCGCAATTCGCGGGCAGTAACCCCGCTCACGGCACCGGTCATGGTGATACGTTTTGCTTTTCCATAACCTACCACAAGCACTTCATCCAGACTTGTCTGGTCGGGTTCCAGCTGGATCTGTATACTTTTTTGTGCCCCAACTACATATTCCAGGTCTTTAAAACCGATGTAAGTGAGCACCAAATGTTCTCCTGGCTCCACAGCAAGCTGAAAGTTACCGTCTAGGTCGGTAATTGTTCCTCTTCCCGTATCCTTTACCTTGATATTTACGCCGATCAGCAGCTCTCCGTCGGTGGCAGTGACAACTCCTTTCAGGATGTTTGTCTGTCCGATGAGGAGGGCAATGAAATGAAGATATAGCAGTATGATGATTGTTCGTTTCATAAAAATTACCATTTTGGATTTTGAACCATGTTTATATTCTTATTCACTTCAGAATAGGGAATGGGATAGAGATAGCGTCTTTCACTGAAAGGAGCCTGAACCAGGTTGATCTCCTGATAAGAGGGGTTACCCTGACTCAGTACAATCTGCATGCCTTTGACCGGTTCCGAGAAAACATCCTCGGCAATTCTCCAGCGCCGTATGTCCCAGTAGCGATGCTCTTCAAATGCCAGTTCCACACGTCTTTCATTTTGAATTGCTTGTCGCATCTCACTTTGTGTCATATTGCTTTCTAATCCGTATCTGTTATCGTCTCCAGGTTCAATTCCGGCTCTTTTGCGCAGTGCGAACAGGACATGATAGACCTCAGCCGATGGGGTATCGAGATACTCATTTTCTGCCTCGGCAAAATTGAGCAATATCTCAGCGTACCGAAACATAACCCACAGATGGAGCGTATTGCCATATTGATCTGCATTTTCGAAGTTTCCCAGGAACTTACGCATATAATAGCTTGTTCTTGAATACTGACCGGTGGCAGCAGGATTATTCGGCCCTCCCTGATAGGTTTTCAATTGCGTACCAAGCCAGTTGGATCCATTGTGTAAGACAGTGTAATCCAATCGGGGATCGCGATTATCATAAGGTTTCTGAGGATTGTATGCATATTTCGGACTTTCGCCACGTGCGAATCCGTCTTTCATCGGGAAAGCATTCACCAGATTCTGTGAAGGGTTGGTACGTCCATTTCCAAGCCTGATACCGGAAAAGCCCAATGGCCCATTTGCCGTTTCCAGTCCTGTATTGTTCCCAGTATTTCGGAAGAAGATCATCTCCGGATTATCTCCGCCATACCAGTTGGTAAAGATTTTACGGAAATCTGCAGCCAGTCCAAATGTTTTTCGTCCATTCTCGCCGTAACTGTCCATAAAACTTCTGGCTGCATCGGCTGCATATTTCCAGCGTTCACGACTGTAGGAAGGGTACCCTACCAGCTCATTCCCTTCCTCGAGGGTGTTTCCGTTAAATAGAGGACTGGCGGCAAACAGAAGCACCCTTGTTTTCAGAGCCAATGCAGCCTCACGGGTTGCCGTATGTGCGAACTCTTCGGGGTACTCAAGCGGAATGGAACGGAGAGAGTCTTTGATCTCCTCAATCTCATCCACGATATAATCCACACAGTCGGAGAATGTATTCCGCGGCAGTTCCAGGTCATCACCCAAGCCGAAGATCTGATCTCCAATCAAAGGCACCCCTCCGTAACGCTGGAGCAATTGAAAATAGAAGTATGCCCTTAAAAAGCGTGCTTCGGCTTTCATCGATGCATTCAGGGGTCGTTTATTGCCCAAAGCATCGGTGTAAAAACTTTTGAACGGTACCACATCGATATTTTTGATCAGGATGTTTGCCTTGCGGATTGCGGAATAATATTCGCCCCATTTCATATCGGAATTAATCCGGTTACTGGCCGTGTATCTCCCCAACAACAGTTTATATACATCGGGTTCATCATCCAGCGCAATGGAGAGTGCGTTGTCGGTAGCAGCCTCAAGATAATCGCCGCCCACACCGTTATGTCTGTTGGGCAATTGCTCATAGATCATGTTTAGAAATTGTCGTGCCTGTTTGCCCGTAGAATCTGTCGTTGAAAAAACAAACTCATCGGTAAATCTGTCTACAGGCAGACTCTCGTAATTATCTGTACACGACAACTGCGTAAAGAAGATGATACAGACAATCCATACAAAATATTTCAATCGTTTCATGTAAATCTTGATTTAAAATTTAAAATTAATTCCGGTACTCACACAACGCTGCAACGGAGCACTGGTAAAGCTGACCTCAGGATCAACCCAGTTCTGCGCTGATTTTGTGAAAAGATTCTGTCCGTTTACAAACAGTTTCACCCGCACACCTCCCAGCAATCTTTGAGAAACTGATCCTGGCAACGTATAGGCCAGGTGAATATTCTTAAGACGATAAAAATTACCCGACTTCATCCAGAGTGATGAGTATTGGTGATTGTACCCGTTTCCGCCGGCAGATAGTCGGGGGAGAGTGGCAGTGGCTGCATTTTCAGGTGTCCATCTGTTTAACAGGACTTCATATGCTTGTCCGTAACTTTGTCCAATTGATTGAAATCCTTCGGTGAGAGTTCTGTCACTGAGATAAATATCCCGATTATACGCCCCTTGCCATAACATGGAGAATTCAACCCCGCGCCATTCAAAACCCAGTTCTGCACCAAAGTAGCTGAAAGGTTTATCCCCGCCAATCACAGTCCTGTCAAACTCATCAATAATACCGTCATCATTCATGTCCACATATTTCACATCTCCGGGTTGTATATTTTCATAACCCTCCATGACGGGATAGTTATTTTCCAGATCTTCAGCCGTAAGGAATCCGTCGGCCACCAACCCAAAGAGTGCGCCTACAGGCCGACCTGTTTCTCTCAGATAATCATAGGGTACATTTTGTTCATCCTTAAATAACAACCGGCTTTGCTCCATACTCCAATTTGTCGAGACGTAATAATTGAACGAACCGACATGGTCTTGGAATGTCAGCCAGACATCTGCTCCATAACGACGCACTTCCCCAATATTTTCTGCAGGAAAAGATATACCCATCAGTTCAATATTTTTACCCCGTGTCTGCAGTAAGTCATAATATTTGTCGTTATAATAATCAGCAGAAATCTGAAGACGACGGTCGAAGAAAGATGCATCCAGGCCCAGATTTACTTTATGTGCTTTTTCCCAGGTAATAAAAGGATTCGCCAATGCTCCATACTCCCGAGTGAAGTATCCGTTACTCATTGAAGAACCCTGTGGGTAAGCAGCTGTAGTAATCTGCTCAAAGGTCTGCCTCCAGTCATAATAACCGGCATTGTCTATGCCATTTCCTGTTTTACCATATACTGCACGCAGTTTGAACTGATTGACGCTTCTGTAGAACGCAGACATGAAGTTCTCTTTACTGAGATCCCATCCGAACCCCAAGGCATGAAAGGTACCCCAGCGACGACCTTCGGCATAGCGATTGTAATAGCTCTCGGTCAATGCCAACTGCACGAAATACTTATCTGCATAGTCATAAGACAATGTTTCCATCACATTGGAGGGAATCTTGGGCAGTTCATTATTTACCAATTCATTTCTTGTATCTCCCAGTAACGTGGCCTGAAAATTATGTTTGCCAAACCGACGCGTATAATCCATGGCAAACTGACCATACATATACTGATAGTTGGATTTCGCGGAGAAGTCATTGCTCTGGGGAGAGGAAGAGCCGTACATCGTATAAACCGGATCCGACGACCCTTCTTCCATTTTTATCTGGTACACCGGGGCACGCTTGGTTCGGGTGATGGCAGATCGGTTTTGGGTAGAAACACTTCCGATAAAACGTGCAGTCAATCCTTTTACAACCTTGTTGAAATCATACTTCAGATTCATCGTTCCCAGGATATCCCTGGAGTTGTCGGCGATATAGCCCGAATGAATGGTTTGCGCCATCAGATTATTGTTGAAAGTAAGATTACCACCCCAGCTGTCGTTAGGGTTTCTGACCGGATAAGCATTGTTGGGTGTAGTGTAGATTGCATTCAACAGATCACTGTATCCCGTGCCTGTACCACCCGGCTGATTGGTTTCCTGTAGGCGGGCCAATGCAGTGAGGGAAGCGGTGAAGTCTTCCGTGACGTTGATATTTACCTTTGAAGAGATCATGTAACGCTCAAACTGAAAGTTGGTATTGTAACTGTTGACCGGATCTGTCTTAAACAATCCGTCTTCGTTATGATAACCAAGGCTGATATAATACTGGGCCACTTTCTCTCCTCCCGATACATTCAGGTTATAAGATTGTGTGGTTGCCTGATCATTCAGCAATTCATCCTGCCAGTTTACATTGGGATGGGTATAAGGACTGGTCTGATCGAGATATTTTGCATAATCGTCATAGCCATAAAAGATCTCCTTACCATCGTTTGATAATGCCTCGTTCAACATGTAAGCATATTGTGACGCAGAGAGCGGTTTTGGTTTTTTGATCACACTTTGTACCCCGAACTGTCCGGTCAGTGAAAGATGAAAAGCTCCCCGGGAGGGATTTTTGGTCGTAACGATCAATGCTCCGCGTGAGCTGCGCATTCCTAAGAACATCGACGAGAGTGCATCTTTTTGAATAGAAACAGACTCAATTGCTTCGGGATCAATAGACAGCAGATCACGCTGTACGCCATCAATAACAACAATCGGTGAATTTCCTCTGGAGTTCAGGAAAAACTGAGTATTGTCACTATCTGTTAAGCGGGTGCCACGGTATTGTGAAATATACAATCCGGTCAGCCGCCCTTGCAATGCTTCTACAATGGTTGACGAGACACTCTTTGTCAGGTCGTCCGTATATACTGTAGATGAAGCACCCAGAAAAGCATCTTCACGCTTACTCTCGCCGTAAGGGCCGGTCACAGGTTGGTGATCCTGTACTAGTTTTTCTGTCAGATAAATAAGGAATCCGTTGTGGTTATCCTGCGGCTTGTTGAGGGTTATTTCCTTATAAAGAAAGTCGGGATGCGTAAGCGTAATTATCTTTCCTTTTTCATATTCGTAAGAAAAGATGCCCTCTGCATTGGTCTGCGTTGTTGTGGTCGCTCCCTTTATTTTGATCACGACACCGGATACAGGATTATTTGCCTGATCCAGAATCCTGCCGGTATACGTTTTTGCCTCCGTATCCTGTGCCATCATTTTCATCGGTTCCAAACCCATCCATAACCCAAAGACGATGTATACGAATAAAAGGCGGTATTTTTTTGTAAATGAAATAGTGTACATACAAATAATTTTAGTTTTTAAACAATGCTGAATCATTCACACAAAAACTCGAAGTAGAAGGGTGCCATCTCTTCCGGATTATCTTCACCGAGCAATGCATCATCGTCTGACTTGGATATAACGATGGTTTCATTTTTATTTGTGAACCAATAATCCACCGATACGATCTTTTCATCATTGACATCAAAGAAATCCGAAGGCCAGATCGTAATACTGTAGGTATCGGAGAATGCACTCTCTTTGGTCAACCGTGTTTTGTCTGTCTTTTCAGTCACAACATAACGCTTTCCGGCGTCTGTGACAGCAGTTGCTTTTAGGTAGACCTCTCCCGATTTGGAGAGTGCATTATCCAGGTTTACAGCACCATTAAAACTGAAGGTCACGAAATCGTCCTGTAACGATGCCAAAGGTTGTACCTTATTATAGTGATCATTGCAATAATCGATTGTAAGCCCTTTTCCACCAACCACTTCGAAACATTCATCACTGAATTTCACTTTCTTATGATCACCACCATTGCTGAAACCATCATCGGTGTGATTCACAAAGAATCCCAGACTTGCTTTCATATTTTGTTCTCCCACATTGGTACGGATGTAAATGGTGTAATTGGGATTTGCATTATTGACGATATCCCATGAGTCGTCGGTCCAGAAAACCACCCACTCCATATCGTCCAGCACATTGGGACCCACACCATATTCCTGTGTCAATGCTTCTACCCAGGTGCGTCCTCCGCCATTTTTAGGGAGTGACGTTTCGGGTATGACAGACATTGCTTTTTCCTGGTTGGGATCCTCGGCCAGATCATTTTTGTACGTTACCTTCGCGTTCTGCGACACCTTCCAGCTCTTGGGAGCAAGGAAACCAACCACGAATTTTACACCGTTATGATCCTCATGGCATTCAATATGTCCCTGAAGTGTAAAAGTAGCAATGTCTCCCGCTTCTGCCCAGGCAACCTCTTCTCCGTCATATATCTGCGTCACCTTCACTGAATCCAGGTATACACAGCCAAACATGATCAATCCCAGCAAAAGCGTAATCATGTAGAATGTTTTTTTCTCCCGGATCGTCTGTATCATTTTTTTCATCAGATTATCTCTTTTATTGGTGGTCTGTTCTGTTAAATACATAGGTATAAGCGTTGCTGAAACAACCGGGACTAAGGTCAATGGAGAGTGAGCGCGTCCCATTCACAATCATATATTCAATTTCAACGCTTACTTCTTTCGAGCTTCCTCCCTCTTCCTCAAATATCAGGTGGAAAGGGTACAGGGGATCGTCCACTTGCCATTTCCCACTATTCTTTACCACAAAAGGAAGGTAGTTTTCAATCACATAGTCCCCATTTTCTTTCAGATCGAGGCTGAATTTGGTAAAGTCCATCAGATCGGTAATATCAATCCCGTTTCGGGTTACTTTTTTCAACGTCCAGACACCGCTCAAATCCTTGTGTGTCTCTTCAAACACGTCGCTCTCAGTCGCACTGAATTTGTCACATGCGTTAAGCATGATCATAGAGAGCAGCACAAAAGCCACTATTGTTATCTTATTTTTCATACGATTCTTTTATTTTTTACGCTCTCACGCTATTAATCATAAAAAGGATTCTGTAGCAAATCGGACGATTTCACCGTT
This sequence comes from Bacteroidetes bacterium GWC2_46_850, assembly GCA_001768325.1. Lineage (GTDB taxonomy): Bacteria > Bacteroidota > Bacteroidia > Bacteroidales > Dysgonomonadaceae > Proteiniphilum. The sequence continues at coordinate 137,500 of MENQ01000016.1, forward strand.
TCCTGATAGGGAATGGGCCAAAAGTACATACCCTGACGGAATACGTGTTTTCTCACATCAAACTCACGCCAGCTTTTGGTACCATTCGATTCTCTGGTAATTTCCAGTCCGCGCATCATGGCATTGTCTGTCTGTTCTGCAATCATCCAGCGACGAACGTCGAAGAAACGGAAACCCTCAAATGCAAGCTCCAGACGGCGTTCCAGACGAATGGCCTCTCTCATCTCCTCCTTGCTCATATTGGATTTAAGACCGTACATTCCATCTGCTCCGGCATTGATTCCGGCACGTTTACGAATGAGTTTCAAGGCTGTATAAACACTCATCTCCTGCTCTCCAAGAAACTCAGTATAATCCGGTCCAAAAAACTCGTTGGCCGCCTCGGCATAGTTAAGTAATATCTCGGCATATCTGATCAGGGGGCGATTCTGTGGAGGTTCAAGCCAGTAATTGGCAGAAGCATTGCGGTGAATCATTTTGCGGATATAATATCCTGTTGGTGTTCCGCTGTGCACTGCATCCTGGGTAGCTCCCCTACCCTGACGGGTGTATACAATGTGATCTGCATTGCCACCACTGTAAACCTTACAACTGTCATAGATCACCGTATTTGCAAACCGTGGGTCCCTGTTCAGGTTAGGTCGCAGCGGATTGTAAGGGTAAGCACTTTCACCAATTGGCTTACCGTCAATCATGGGAAATGCATTGGCAAGATCACCATACACATAACCTGCATCGCCGCCACCGCCACACGAAGGAGGATCGAGAAAAGACATCACAGAGGTACCGTGACGATCTTTTTTCTCAAAAATCAATTCGCAATAGGCTCCCATGTCAAAGGTCTGCCCATCGTATTGCGTAATATTATTAAAGTCAGGAGGAAAGAAGATCGCGTAAAATCCAAATCCCGGTTCATATTCCTTGCGATCATTCAAATGATAATCAAACAAACGGAAGTTACCACTCATTGTCAGCATACTTCTTGCTGCGTCCAGTGCCAATTTCCATCTGTTCGCATCGAAGGTTGGATAACCCAGCAGTTCCTTTGTATCTTCGGTGCCAAATCCACTCCCGTTGTATAAAGGGCTGGCCGCATATAGCAAAACCCTGGATATCAAACTCCTGCAAACTGCTTCGCTCACCCTGCCATTGTTACGTCCCCTTGTGCGTGGTTGTAGGGTATGTGATTTCAATACTGCATCGGCTTCCGAGATGATATAATCCACGCAGTCGGCAAATGTGTTACGGCTTGTTTTCATTTCATCCTCTGCGCCATACACCTCATCTCCAATCAACGGTATTCCTCCGTAGTGACGTAAAAGGATAAAATAATACCATGCTCTGAGTGCTCTGGCTTCCGATTTATACTGTTGTTTGGTCGATTCAACAATAGGAGATCCGTCTACTTTTTTCAAAAATACATTTGCCCGACGGATATTCCGGTAGCATTTCTCCCAGACGTCTGCAGTTACCGTCACGGGATTGATGGTACCGGTAGCAAACATCATCCCCGTAGAGATTGCATTCGACTGAATAAATTCAGCCTCGTCACTCGCTACCTGTAGCCCTCCTCCTTTCGTGCCCCAGCCATTGAAGCGGTTCAGGTCAGTGTCAAATCCTACATCCACATAGATCTGGGTTAGAAAACCAGCGGTATACGCACTGTCGGTAAAAACTTTGTTTTCATCCAAGTCTGTCGTTTGGGTTTGATCCAGGAAGTTGTTGTTGCAAGAGACCATACTCCAGACTAAAAAAAGGAATAAAATAAATTTCAAGGAATTCTTCATAGTAAATCATTATTCAAATAAATACTCATTTTAAGACGCTATTTTTAATGTACGTTTTTTATATCCTGACAGGAAGCTTCCATTGAACTTATATATCAGAGTTTGATCAACTCAATCTCAAGTGCTTCAGGTCTGTTCTCGCGGTATATCTGATCCGTGAGATGCTGTTGTTCTTCGATGGTATTTCCACGAACACTTTCACTCCTGAAATAGAGCCAGTGTTTATGGTTCCAGTTCACAAACGGGTCGGTCTTACGATATTTAAGCAGCGTATCCACAGCAGCTTCATCTCCTTTCCACAACATGCCTGTTCTGCGCATCAAGTGATATTCCATCCAGTAGTACTCTCTCATCTCCCGCTCCATAAACCAACGTTGCTCATTCAGCCGGGCTATTTTCTGTGCCTGTTCATATTGCGGGGTATTCCCATAAGAAGCCAGGTTGATTCCGCGACTTAACTGGTATGCTGTAAAACGGGCAATCTCCCTACCCTTTATTTTCAGTAAGTAATAACCATCTTGTAATCCTGATACAGTCAATCCTTCCTGATTCATCTCTTCCATAAATGGAATCACCTTCAGTCCATCGGCCTGATTGTGCAGTTCATTGTCGTAATAGGATGAATCGACAGGAAACGGAAGTGATTTTGCGAGATACGTAAAACTGATATTTTGCGCGGAAACAGATAGATCTGAAACAGTGCAGTTCACCGCATGCGTAATGGCTTTCCTTGCAGCATCGATGGAAATATCAGCTATGGGGTTGCCGGCCAATCCCTGTGCTTTCAGGAAAAGATAGGCCATGACCAGATGACCGTCCGTGGAAGGATGAATACGATCGCGTCCACACAAGGTAAAGGTAGAATCAAACTGCTGTTCCCGTTCATTGATTGCTACCATGGGACGGTTAAAATCAACAAAGTTCCATTGATTCTCTGTAGCTCGTTTCGCCAGATAATCTGAGATATCAGCAATCAGATTGTTTTTTCCTGGAAAAGGCACTTTATTCAGTTTAGAAGTTTCATCATAGGGCGAACTACCGATAAGTACTTTTTTTACTCGTGGTTGTTTTTTCAGGATCTTTTCCATCTGTTGGTAATTATTCAGGGAGGTCTTTACATTTTTCTCCCCGATTATATCATTGCCCGGTAACGTAAAGTCCATATACCCCACATCGTTCATTCCAAAAGTGAGGGTGACCATGGTGGGACGATGATCAAACACTTTATCCATTCTTTGTGACATTTGTTGTACCACATCACCGCCTATACCTTCATTAAAAATATCGATCCGCATTTCCGGAAAATGCGTCATGTAGTAAAGCCAGATATAAGAATGGTAACGACCTCCGCAGGTGATGCTGTTCCCCACAAAAGCGACTCTTTCGCCTTCTTTAAAAACGGGAATATGCTGTGCGCTTAGATGAAGAACGACTGACAGCAAATAAATAAAGACTACAATTTTTTTCATTTTATCATGGAAATAAATGATGTAACTTTTCTTCTATTTTAGACCAGGCCGCGACAACACAAACTCGATATCATATGTGCCGCTTTTCAGAGAGAGTGCACCCTGTAAATAAATTTCATTCTCATTCAGGGCAGCTTTTTTTGCATTTTCTGGTACAAGAACGGTGGCCTTAACTCCTGCGGGCAGCAGGATATGCATACGCTGCACGTTGTCTTTCAGTTCCCATTTCAGGAGGATGGTCCCATAGGGTGTTTCCTTGGTCGTTTGGGCCCATGTCACGCCTTCGGGGATCTGCGGTTCAATAAAAACATGCTGATAACCGGGGCTTTTTTCATCGGGCCTGATGCCTCCCACAGCCTGATAGAACCAGCTGCCAATACCGTTATAGCAGTTATGTACCCTGCTGCGTTCACCGCTCCAGTACTCCCAGGTAGTGGTGGCATTATTTTGGAGCATATAGAGATAGCCTGGATAATCCTGCTTCTTTAACATGCCATACATAAAATCTGCTTCCCTGCTCCGGATTGTCCATTCAGTTAAAATGGGGACACCTACCAGTCCGGCTGCAATATGACCATTGTGCTGCTCGTTGGTCCGGGAAATCAACCGATCCTTCACTTTTTCAACCAACTCCGCCGGCACTACTCCCACCAGCATGGGATAAGACATATCAAGCTGTGATCCGGTGGCGTAAATATTCTTTTCCGGATCGAAAAAGGTTTGATGAATCAACCGGTTCAGCACAGTGCTTTTATCGGCAAACAATGCCGCCTCCTCCGGCTTATGAAGCTGTATGGCTATCTTCTCCATCGTTTGCAGACACTCGCTGATAAAACAGTTGTTTACCAGATCTATGGAAGATTGTGCACCGGTATCCACTCCGTGCGGAGCAAGCCAGTCGCCCAGGTACCAGTCCCGGTAGGGTGTATCCGGCCAGCGCTTTAACAGACCCCCCACCGAATATTTATCCACGTAGCTCATCCACTGCTTCATTGCATCATAGTAGAGATCCAGGGGACGGGGATCACCGTAGTTGACATAAGTCCGCCAGGGAGCAAGCACCATAAATCCGCACCAGTAAGGTCCACCACCTCCTGCACCGGGATTAGGCGCCACATGAGGCAGGCTGCCTCCTTCACGCATTACGTCTTGCCAGCTTTGTAACCAGTTCATATAGGTGGGAGCTACATCGAACATCGTCTGAAGGGACTGTGTCGACGAGTTTCCGTCTCCCCCGTATCCTGTTCGTTCCAGATGGGGACAGTCTACCATATAACCACTGAATGTGAGGCAGCGCAGTGTATAATTAACCATGTCATGAATGGCATTCAGCTCATTGTCGGAACATCTGAATGTTGCCGCCGGCTGATAATCACCGTGTATCAGATATGATTTTATCTGGCCGTTCGTGGGCCTCACCGGCAGATTGGCGATCTTTGCATAACGGAAAGCGTGATGGTTGAATTTATTGCGAAACAGATCCCCTTCCTTGCCGGAAGAAATGTAGATATCCCGTTCACCCTGCTCTTCAATTTGACCCTCATTAGTCATGAAATCGCTGTAAGTAACCACGATCTCATGTCCCGCACCGAGTGCAGGAATCGACAGTTCAAACCATCCTGTCACTACTTTTCCCATATCTACGAGCCATGTATCGTTGCCCAATGCTTCGATACGTTTTGGGGTAAGTACCTCCTGGATCCTGTTGGGTTCACAGGTTTGCGGTGAAACCAGATGAGGAGTTATGTCCATCACTTTTACCGGTTCCCATTTCAATCTGTTCAGGTTTTCAGTCGTCAGGCAAGCCGGAAGAAGCCGACCGTCTATTCTTTCTCCTCCAAACTGCAGTGCCTGCCATGTTCCGGTGTCGGCATATCCGCTCGCACGACCGCTCCAGGAAGCATCTGTCGCCACTACCTGTCGCCATTTTCCCTGCTGCAGGGTGCATATTTCTGCTTTTACCACCGGTCCGTCATGTTCGGCTCCAAAAGTTGTTTTCTTATACCATCCCTGTCCGAGCCAAACTACGATTTCATTTTTTCCCCGTTGCAGATAAGAAGTTACATCATAAGTTACTACCAACGAACGTTTATTTAATTGCGATACGGCAGGCGATAACACATCATCCCCCACTTTTTCCCCGTTGACATAAACTTCATGATAACCCAAAGAATTGACATGCAGGAATGTGATACCCGGCCGGGCAACAACAAATGATTTCCTCAGGAGAGGTGCTCTGACATCTCCCACACCCAATCCGATGTATTCTCCCTTCAGATGGTCTTTTCCCACAATACCGACCGCAAAACGTTGAACAGGGCTCCAGTCTGAGGTTTTCCCATTCTCATCCCATACGCGCACCCTCCAATAACACAACATGCGTGAACTCAAAGGTGTTCCCTTGTAGGGAACCATGACGGAGGCGGATGAGTGAATACGTTTATTCCACAAATCGGCTTTTCCTTCTCTCAACAGCAGGGTATCCGTGGCGACCTGAATTTCGTAAGATCGTTGCTCAGCAATGGAATTTCCTTTTAGCTTCCAGCTAAAGTGAGGCACCACGTTATCGATTCCAATCGGGTTAATAAGGCTCTCACATCTCAGATCTGCAAGATATATCGGCGATGCGGACAGCAGATGAAAACTGCAGAAAACAGAAAACAGAAGCAGGATATTTTTTCTCATGATGCTAAATTTTTCAATGTTGCGTGGAAGGGTCATATATAGCCACTGCCACTTTAGAATCGGCACATCCATAATAAAGGAACCATTTTTGTTGAAAATAGACCAACCCCTCAATAAAGACCGTTCCGGCAGGGTATTGTCCGCTTTTCTCAAACTCTTCTTCGGGAAACAGAAAAGGTTTATCTAATCTTGTAATCATTTTAGCAGGATCATTTTTATCGAACAGAGCCTGACCTGCACAGTAAGCATTCGTGGCGTAATCAGAATCACCCTCTCCCGCTTTGTTTTTCCCATTATACAAGAGAATAATCCCATTCTCAGTCCAGATGGCAGGTGGTCCGCATTCAGTCAGCTCACTGTCGAAATAACCTATTCTGGGAGCCATCAAAACCGCCAGCTCATAATCTTCATTCAGGATGGGTGTCCAGTTGAGCAGATCAGTAGAAGTGGCACCATAAATCACGTACTCACCCCAATACATAAAATAATGTCCATTGATCTTTTTGATGACCAGCTGGTCATCCTTCAGGCAGGTCAGGATGCTGGATGCTTTTGACCACTCATTCAGAAAGCGGCCTTCGTATGCTTTTGCAAACGCAGGCCCCTGTTTCTCCCAGTTAATCAGATCGGTAGAGGTAGCTACGCACAGTCTGGCCGTTTTTCTGTCCCAGGAGGTATAAAAAAGCACAAAAGTACCCTCTTCGGTCACTGCTACACGGGGATCCTCACATCCACCCGGCCATTCATATGCTTTGTTTATGTCGATATCCGGATAGACAACAGGAGCGCTCCTTTTCTTTATCGTATAGCCATCGGAAGATTCGGCCAATCCTATTCTTGAGACCCGGGTGCCAATCCCCACCGATGAGTTATCCTCCGCACGGTACAGGAGATGCACCTTTTCTCCTTTTGCCACTGCTCCCGGATTAAATACATCACCTTTCTCCCAAAGAACATTACTTTTATTCATCGGGCAGTAAAACATAATTGTTGTATCAGGAACAATGATTGGATTTATGTACCTGGGACGGACAAATTCTCCCAGTGGGAAAGCAGGTTCATATTCATGGTTAGAATGATTGCAGGAACAGAAAAGGAAAACCATTGAAGTGATCCCCAAAATTTTTGCAACAAAAGAGGTACGATTATTTTTAAATTTCATTAAAATTAAATTTGAAAATATTGGATACATTTCTCTTGATATTGTATTTCGTCGTTTTTCCGAACACACAAATTTACAGGCAAAATGTGACGGTTCTATTTCAAAGTAACGTCAAAAGTAAAATTATTGAAGGGATTAAATCTAATATATAGCTCATTATATTATGATTAGCAGCGAAAGGAATTATTTTTTTGGTAAACCATTTTGGAGGGAATAAATCTCTTTTCCTACAAAAAAACTCACCGGAATATTTTAAAACAAAGAATATTTTCTTAATATTCGGTCGTTTAAATTATATACTTTTATTTTGTCAATTCAAAAAATATCAAGTACCTTTAAACAATGAAAAAACACATCTTATAGGTTTTTCTCTTCGTTTTCTGATCGATATTTTGTACAATAACCATAAAACAAAGGATGATGAATAAAAGAAAAGCATCACAGATTATCAGAGGCCAGCATGCGGTAGACGGTGCCGGCGTCCGTTTACGCAGGGTACTGGGTGCAGAAACCATTCCCGATTTCGATCCGTTTCTCATGCTTGATGGATTTGATTCCACCGATTCAAATGATTACATCAAAGGTTTTCCCTGGCATCCGCACAGAGGTATTGAAACGATCACCTACCTTATAAAAGGCCGGGTTGAACATGGCGACAGTCTGGGTAACAAGGGAACCATCCATGATCAGGAGTGTCAATGGATGACGGCGGGATCAGGAATTATTCATCAGGAGATGCCGAAAGCTTCGGAGAGGATGCTTGGATGCCAGCTCTGGGTCAACCTGCCGGCAAAAGACAAGATGACTGAACCTGCCTATGGTGATATCACGCATGACAAGATTGTCGTTAAGCAGGAAGAAAATGCAGTTGTAAGAATACTGGCGGGATCCTATAAAGGAACAAAAGGTGTCTTCGAAGGTAAGTATGTGAAAGTTACTTACCTTGATATCGATCTCGCACCCGACAGCATATGGACATATGCGGAAACCCCGAACGGCGAAACACTGTTCATATATCTGCTGGACGGAACATTGGCAGTAGATGAACAACTGTCGGATTTTGAAGAGAAATCGTGTGCTGTTTTATTTCAATCCGTCAATCCGAATGCAGAGACAAACGATGCAGTCGTCGTACGTTCAGGAAATCAGGGCGCCCGTTTCGTATTGTTGGCAGCCAGGCCGCTTCGTGAACCCGTGGCCTGGGGTGGACCCATTGTCATGAATAGTCGGGAAGAACTGGAGCAGGCTTTCGATGAACTGGATCGTGGCACGTTTATTAAAAGCTAGTTGACGATCCTGTTTTTATTGTCTCTTCCTTTTTCATTTACCTGATCATTGGAGTCGAGGAATTCTTCTTCGTTGTATCTGCTGGCTTCGCTTTGGTCGGGATCGATCTCCAGGTCCAGGTCCATATCCAATTCAGGATCCCATTCCAGATCCTCATCCGAGTCTGTATACAGATCTTCATCAAAATCTTCATCCAGGTCCATATCCATATCTGTGTCCGGGTCAGGATATTTTTCCGTTTCCCGGTTCTTTGTTTCAAAATCTTTCATTGCGTTCATAATCTGGTAATTTTATGATGTACCTGATGCAGTCCAGATACATTTTTAGAACCATGCAAAGAAATAAATTGTTCTTGGAAAGGCCCGGATTGTGTGCTTTTTAACTCTCCGCAGATGTATCGGAGCATGTTTCTCTTCTTTGCATTGTTTTTATTCGGATGATAAAAATGTATCCTTACTGCGCTTTGCTGCGTTGATGATCACATCGGCAGTTTCTTCAATGCCAAAGAGAGACGTTTCCACTGTCATGTCATATTCATTGAGATCGTTCCATTCCTTTCCTGTATAATGCAGGTAATAATCCTGTCTCTCCCTGTCTTTTCTCTCCATCGCCTTCAATGCATCATCGGGGTTTACCATATACTCATGCACAACCCGCTTCCTTCGGAATTCCTGATCAGCATGGACAAACACATTGAAACAGTTTTTATGTCCCTTCAGAATAAAATTGGCGGCACGACCCACAATGACGCACGATTCACCGACAGCAATATTACGAATCACCTGCGTTTGTACCATAAACAGTTTATCATTGGGCGGAATCACTTCATTCACATAAGCGTAATTCTGATTATACAGTTTGTTCAGCAATCCATTTGGCATTTTCTGTTCGTGTTTCTCCACATACTCTGGGGTAAAACCACTTGCAATGGCCGTCAGATCGATCAGCTTGCTGTCGTAAAAAGCAATGCCCAGTTTCCGGGCAATACGCTCTCCCACGGCATGTCCACCGCTGCCGTACTGACGGGAAATGGTAATTACAAAATTGTCGGTCGTCATATAAGGCTCCGGCATATATTTTGCAGCTGGGGGGGTGGTAAGCAGTCGGTCTATGAATGTGATCTTTTTCCGATACCACTGTGCCACCGAACCCACCAGAAGCGCGGCAATCACCGTCCCCTCGCGGATACCCTCCAGTCGACCGTAAAAAAAAAGCACAGAGAACAACGCAATGGCAACCACAATGGAATCAATACCTACTTTTACCTTTCCAAAGTCCCAGTTGTAAGTTTCCGAGACGACCAGCGATAGTCCCTCTCCGGGGAGATAACCCACGTCGGCCTTCAGCTCCAGGAATATTCCAAATGCCATCACGAAGCAACTCAGCACCACTGTCAGCAGTTGCCAGACATAATAATCGGGTACAAATGAACGGGTAAGGAACAGGTTCAAGTCGATGAAAATGCCAAACAGAAGTAGCAGTGGCAGTTGCAACAGCTGTGCCAGCCCGGTCTTGTTTCTGAGGATGATCACCTGAATCAAAACCAACAACACATTCATGAGAATGGTAAATGTACCTACAGAAACCGAAGGAAAAAGCAGGTTTGATACATATGGAAGGGAAGAACCAGCAGTTGTGCCCAAATCAGACCGGATGGAAAGTGCGACTCCAAGTGCAATCACAAATATCCCCGACAACAAAAGCAGGATGCGTAAACCAATTTTTTCTTTTCTCAATTTCTTATATCTTTATGAAAATCTTAAGCTTATACATAAAATGCAAAATCAGGAAGAGGATGAGGAAGTTGGCCAATGTGAGTATTGCATCAAAATAATCGCCCGTATATTTTTCCAGTCCCCACAGCAGGGATTTTGCCACACTCCGGAAGTTAATAACCATACCCAGTGTATAGGCAATAATGGAGTTCATACCATATATTTTCAACCAGTTCAATCCTTTCGCCTTGTTTTTATAATCGATGACGTAGTAAAATAGTGCCATAAGAAGAAAACACCATCCTCCCGACCACAAGGTCATGCTGGCTGACCATATTTTTTTGATGACAGGAGTTTGAAAGCCCAACAACCATCCGGCAAGAAGCAAAGCCAATCCAACAGTAAGCAGCCATTTGAAGTTTTTCTGTTTGTCCGTTCCATATTTCATGATTTGTCCGGCAAATACACCGAACATGGTTGTAACACCAAACACCATACTGGTTAAAACCCATGTGTAACGGTAGGTATCCGAGAAATGCCATGCTCCATCTTCTGTGTTAAAGACGCCATCTCTAAACCTTCCCAGCAAGGTGCGATCGACTTTTTCCGCAAAATTACCTTCCGGTGTGAAATCACCCAGGAAAGTGAGCAAAGCCCAATAACCGGTGAGTAGCAACGCGGTGACAACAATCTGCCATCGTTTCGACAGATGAAGCAGCATCATCGCTGCAATGACATAACCCACAGCAATTGCCTGCAGCGTATTTGTATAAATGCGTATTTCTTTGGGATCGAAGCTTAGCAACTTCCCCTGAACAACCATGCCCAAAATAAACAGGATAATGAAACGCTTGGTTATTTTTTTGTAAATAACCATTTTATCTGAACTGTTCAAATATTTTTCAAAAGAAAAAGGCATCGCCGTACCTACCATAAAAAGAAAGAGCGGCATGATCAGATCCCACGCACGGAAGCCTACCCACTCTGCATGTTTAAATTGATCCAGAAAGAATGAAAAAACAGGAATATCGGCCCAATGTCTTGCGAAAGCAACGAATACCGGTTGAAAGAAAACAAGCATAAACAAGTCTAATCCGCGAAGTATGTCAAGAGATGCCAAACGGTTTTGGAGAACTGGTGTTGATTTTAGCATGGTGCATGAACATTTATTAATGTTTTTTGAGTAATTCGTCGACATATTTCTGAACAAACTGAATATCAGAACGGATAACCGATGGCAAAGTGAAAAGCAAAGTCCCGGCCAAAGTCGGGTTTGAAAATCGTCCACCTCGATCCTTCAGGCAGTGCGGGATTGTGTGCTTTCATGCCGCCATCCACGCGGATAAGGAGAAAGTTCAGGTCGAACCGGACACCCAGCCCGTAGGAAACAGCCAGCTCCTTGTAGAAATGATTGAAGGAAAAGAGTCCGCCCGGTTGTTTCGAATAATCTCTTATAGTCCATATGTTTCCCGCATCCACAAATGCAGCCAGCTCGATCAGTCGTGTGAATTTTCGTCGATACTCCACACTGAAGTCCAGTTTGATGTCACCCACCCTGTGTCCGAAATCATGACCGGTGGAGTCACGGCTAAAGCTGCCGGGACCCAGTGTTCTCGTACTCCATCCCCTGACACTGTTGGCGCCGCCGCTGAAATATCTTTTCTCAAACGGCAACACGGTAGAATTGCCGTAAGGATATGCCACACCTGCGGCAAAATGTGCCGCAATGGTGCTCCGGTCGTTGAGTGTAAAAAGAGGAGCGATATCAAAGTCGCCCTTCACATACTCTGCATAAGGTAATCCGAAAAACTCTTCAATACCTTCATTATTTTCTTTGCCTCCTCCCAACCCGGTCAATAGGCGAGGAAGCCATCCTGCTATTTCAATTCCGGAGCGGATACGAAATGGAACGCTGGGCATGCTCCCTCTGGAAATACGGTTGTAATTGGTAAAGGTAATGTTATAGGCGCTCCGTACAATTAATTGCTCATCGTAACTGTATCGCAAAATCGGGTTGGCTTCTTCACTCAGGTATAATTCCTTAAAACGATCGGACGACCAGGGCATTCTCACATAGGTAATACCGACCGGCTCAAACACGTTCAGGAGTTTCCATTCCATGGAAGACCATTGAAAACGGCTTGACAGATTGAAAAACTGACGCAGGTATTCGGGTCTCTTTTGAAAATTCATACCGGCTGAAAACTCAGTGGAGGCAGAAGGCTGGTCTTTCAACTGTTTCATTAGCCAGGGCAACAGCAATTGTGGAACAGACAGGAATACTTCACCTCCATACTCGTAGTAACTGTTATCCAGAAAATCGAGGCTGTCGGTAGCCCGGATAAACTCATAGGCAGCATTTAACCGCACACGGAAAGTCTCTCCTCCCTTCAGAAAGTTGCGGTGTTCGTAGGTAAGGTTGCTTGCCACGCCCAGGTCACCCGCCGAATTGGTACCATCCACCCCAAACTGCATATAATGTACATTGCCCGGAAAGAGTGTGATCCTTGAATCGATGAAGTTGGAGTCGTTGCGAATCACAGGTGTGAGGTTGATGGCTGTCTGGTTTATGGCATCAATTCCGTTTAATGAAGAATAGGTTCTTTCCACGATCCGGTCGGAATAGAGTCGGCCGGGACGAACAAAAGTATTGTAATACACAGCTTGTGGCAATAGGAACCGGTCTTTTTCTGAGATTATCTGCAGATCACGGTAGTAAACCGTATCCAGCTGGTTACTCCGGGTAGAGTCCTCCAGAAGTATGGCATCAACGCCATTGATGACCGTAACATTCCCTATATTGTATTGTTTGTGCAGCGTGGAGTCTGTGGGATTATTCAGCGCCAGGGTTACATCGACCTGGTGATTGCCGACAGTCGTATCAGCCAGAAAGTAAAAATTATCTTTCAGAAAATTATAATAACCCCTGTTTCTCAGCGTGGTAGTCATGCGTTCTCTCCCCAGTTCCAAAACCGATAAATCGAAGATATCCCCTGCTTTGATGATCTCCAGTCTTTTGGATTCGTTCAGAATATTGTGGATGGTAGTATCGGCAGAGCGAATGGTATCCCTGAAGGATCGGATCCGATGGGGTTCATTTCCGGTCACATCGAAGGTAAGGTTGGCTTTTTTTTCTTTTTTCTCCACGGTCGTGTCCACCACCGCATTCAGATAACCTTTGTTGTTCAGGTGCAGCCTGATCTGTTCTGCAGAGATAACGGCCAGCTGTTCGTTGTACAACACGGGAGGCTCACCATATTTGAGCAGTTGCCTGTTCATCCAGGTAGAATCGTTATTGGGAATGTTGTACATATGCAACTTCCACTTCCCCACCACAGCTATGGAAGAATTGGGTTTTTGTCTGAGGTATGGTTTCAACTCCGACGATCCTACTCCTTTAACATCGGAGTTGATGTCGACCTTGTTAAGCAGATAACTCCCTTCGGGTACCTTTTTCGTTACATCGCATGCTGCAAATAAAAGCAGGGAGAGTATGACAAACAGATACTTTTTCATCCGCTATTCCTCATTTTTTGGTTTGGTAAACCTGAAGTTAAAGAGATTTCTGAATGATTTCGCCTCCTTGGTTACCACCACCCCCACGCCCTGGGTTGTGGGATTCCGGCGGTAGAATCGTTCATTTGCCCGATTGTAGGCACGTAGCATCAACCAGTTATTGATATCATACTCCATCTCAAACTCTCCCATAAAGGCCTGCTGACCGGCCAGCATGCTCTTGTCGCCATAACTCAGGTTGGTGGTTATGCGCAAACGATCGTTAAACAAACGGGTTGAGACATCGAGTCCCATGCGTACATTTTCAAAGGTTCCATCCACCGATTCCAGGTTGGTGCTGACGGACCAGTTATCTTTTAATGCGCTGGCAAAGAGGGCATCCAAGCCACGCGACAAGGTATTGGAGGCAAATTTGGTGAAAACGGAAGAGCCGAAATTCAAATCGGGAGAACCTTCCGAAGGAATAAAGCTCCCCGTGGTAGCCAGGTAAGCGAATTGCAAAATTTTAGTTTCCTCATTGTTGATGAAGCTATTCACCCGCTGCTGTATGTCGCTGGAACTTTCGGGCAGCTCTATATCGTACTGAAGGTCCATGGCTTCGAGATCACCCCTGATCTGCAACAGTGCGTTCACCGGCACACGTGTGTTGGCCAGTTCCGTGGAAAAGGTGGGACTAAGTGCAGCCAGATCAGCCTTGACTGGAAGATAAGCCGTGATGTTGAACTGTGTGTTCATGGGATCTCCTTCCATGGTGAGCCTGCTTCCTTCGCGGATATTAAAGTCGATGGTGCGCAGATTCTGTAGGTTATAATGAAATTTTCCGCTGTTGATCTCGTAATCTCCGTACAAACGCACAGGAGGAGTCGATTTTGAGTTAAAGTTGACATTCAATTCACCCTCGCCGCTCACTTCAAGTGCGTTCCCTGTGGTGGGGTCCAGCAGTACTCCCGCTTTAAGCAGGGGATTGAGATTCACGGTCATGTTCATCACGATGGGAACGCCCGACTTTACCTGGGTGTTGACCTCAGTAAACTCAGCCTCCTTCTTACGGAGAAAGGCCAGTGTATCTTCCTGCGGGGTATTGATATAAACCACCCCGCTGTATTCGGTAGCTCTGGCTGTTTGCGGCAACATGACCATCACCTCCGACTGGCTCTGTGTGGAGAGAGTGCCATTGCCAAAGATTCCGTTTGGTGAGCCCGTCACCTGCAGATCGCCCGTTAATTGCAGGTTTCCATACACCATCAGATCGGTACGTTCTTTGTTATTGAGCAGCATGAAGTCGTTCAGACGGAGTGATGCCGTGTATACCATTCTTCCAAAGTTGCTATGAGAGAGTCTCACATTCAGATTTGCCGTATGATTGTTCTGATCGCGGATTACCAGGTTTTCCAATCCCACATTGTCTTTTCTGATTTCAATGGAGTCCGACACATAGTATGTAACATTGGTGTAAGCTACTTTCATTACCCCTTCCTCGATTCCCAACCATCCCTCGGTCACCGGCTCGGACAATTTGCCGGTAATGTGAATATTGGAGTTCAATCGCCCGGAAAGTTCATTGAAAATACTGATGGTAAACGGCTGAATGGCACTCAGGTCAAATTCTTCAATGAGGAAGTTCACGTCTAAAGCGCGGAGGCTGTTATCGCCGGTAGGAATAAATCCCTGTATATCCAGATTACGCACTCCCTTGTGGGTGAGGTAAGCATTCAGATCCAACCCGGAATAGAGGTTATCCCAGTTTCCTTCAATATTCAGTGTACCAATGCTATCGTTATTCACCGTAATGTGATCGATGCGAAGCTTCTCGGTGCGTATCAACGGGTTGTCGAGGGCCTGCCTGATGTAAATATCCCCGTTGATGGAACCGGCAATGTCAGAGATGTTGAAGGCAGCGAGAATATTGGCCAGTTCGGTGTTGTTAAAAAAAACACGGACATTGTCGGCCTCACTCCGGGAAGCAACACCATCGATTCCAAGGAGCAGCATATCCTGTTCGCGGAGACCGAAATTGTTGATGGTGATATGATCCTTGCGATAAGCAATGGTAGCATCATTAAACTTCACCTCTTTGTCGTTGAACAGGATGGCCGTGGGGTGAATACGGATATCTGCACCAAGTGTTTCGTCGGGCTGACGCAGGAAACCGGCAGTCACCAGAATCTCACCGTTGGATTTTGTATTGGTTTGGCGTAAATCATACGAGATGATATTTCTCACCGAATCGTCTGCGACCTGGCTATTCAGACGGGCATTGACAAATCCGTTGTTTTGTACCAGATAAGTGTTCACGTCAAACCTCATGCCGGCAGGAATTTCACTCTGCAGCTCCGCCTTCGTCTCACGGATGTCGTTGCTGCCCACCATGAGTCGCGGAAAATGTGCATTCACCTGAAAAAAACCGTTATCCGTCATTTGCACATTGCCGGAAATGGTAGCCTGTTCCACGTTATAAAATGGCAGGGAGAAAGCATAAGAAATGTCTTCCGTATTTTTCAGCTGGATATTGAACCGGAAATCATTCATCCCTTGAGCTGGCTCCTCCTCTTCCGGTATGGGCAGTAAAGACGGCAGATGATGATGCAAAGCATGTTGCATTTCTTTTCCGATCGTGGAAAAATAATAATCGCCCTGCATCTCTGCTTCCAGGAATGACGACATGATCTGCAATTTCTTCCCCTCCACAGAGTCTGTCAACGCCTGCAGATAGATGGCACCGGGATTGTAGATAAAGTTGCTGTCGACCAGTGAGATGTTGTCGGCCACAAGCGTACCAGTCATGTCATCGACAGTGGCACCGGTCAACTCGGCATCAATCCGGAGGCTCACATAGGGATTCTTCCAGTCAGTCATCATCAGGAAAGGCTTCAGTTCGAGCCGTTCGATATCTCCATTCACCACAAAGCGCATTTCTTCTCCAAAGGAAACATCTCCATTCAGATCGAATTTGTTTCTTTCCGTGTTGCTTCGGATGTTCGCGGTTACGCTGTTGTCACTGTAGCTGGCGCTGTAATTACCACTGTAGTTCCCGTTAAAGTTGAGATCCTGATAGTGATATCCGCGATAGATTATCGATCCAATGCTTCCATCGGCAGCGACCGTGACGCCTTCATCTGCCACGATGGAGACTGTTGTATTGGCATGCAGGGTAGCATCACCCACTCCCGGACCCTCGCCTATTATTTGGTCCACCTTCATGTTGTCGGCGTACACCGGTCCCTCGAATACCATCTGCTGAAAGTTATTTCTTATTCGCCCTGTTCCGTTCAGCAAAACAGTCCCCTGTGCGGTATTCACACTTCCGTCATATCGGAAATTATTCATTTTTCCCCGTGCCTGCATTTGCAGATCAAGGTCACCCAGGTTTAGCAATTGTATGGGCGACTCATAATTGAGAGCACCTACACGAATGAATTCCTGCAGGTCATCCTGTGACACCTTCAGCTGCCGTATATCTGCTTTCAGGTCACTGTTGTTCAGGTTGCTGTAATCTGATATCTCTCCTGAAAGATTGATTTTAGTCTCAGAACCGTATTGAAATTCGAGTTTGTGAAGTGTCGCCTGTGGCAGTTTTCCTTCCGCTTCCGTTTCGAATGAGATGGGCTTGTCGAGGTGAGCAAAACGGGATGTAAAAATGGAGACATCCTGTGGATCGACCATCTCACTGCCTGCCTTCAGGTAGAATTCCTTCGTTTCCCTGTCATAGCGGGCATCAGCAACCCGAACTTCCGAACGATTCAGGGAGACGGCCAGTTTATCACTCGTTATTTGCGCTCCATTAGCTTTGGCTGCGGCTTTGAGATCATATACCGCAAGTCCGGCGTATCGCTCCCAAAAACTGAGCAGGTTTATATCGACCTGCATGTCCTCCAGGCTCAGGAAATCGAGTTTTCCTTTAAAATTCAGATTGTTTACATCGAGATGTGAGGCATTGAACTGTCCCGGTGTCTGGGGTACCGTATCGATGTTGTATTGCAGCCGCCCGTTCATTAGGATCACTTCGTTTGCCGTAATACGCCAGGGCGCTTTTTCCTTCACCACGGTGGTATCCTTCTCCTTGGCAAAAGCATCGATCAGAAACTGAAAGTTGAAAGGATCCTGGGTAGAAGCACGATGCACGTTTGCAGCAAAGTTTTCCAGATTCACCTTCTCCACCGACACTTTGTTCCTGAGCAGATCCATGGCATGGATGCGGACAGCCAGCCTGCCAATATATGCCAGGGTATCATGGTTCTGATCTTCGAGGTATATCCCGTTCAGTTCGATGGTGTTGAACAGGCGAAAACGGATGCCTTCCAGGGAAGCTTCGGTATTGATTCTTGGTTTGATCTTTTCGAGTGCAATGTCGGCAGCTCTCTTTTGCACGGCAGGGATGCTGAAGACGATGAAAAGTATGATATTCAACAATATGATACTTCCCACAATAATGGCGAATATACGAGCGACTTTTGCGACCAAATTAATGAATCAAAACAAGTAAATGATCATAACTATTTCAACAATGCAATATTACAAAAAAAGGAGGAATGGCTTGGATTCAAAGCCCATTTTAACCAAAAAATAAGGTTATTTGGGCTTTTTCCACAAGATAGAACTGTCGCCATAGCTCAGAAACCGGTAGTCGTGATGCATCGCATAGTCGTAGATTCTTTCCCAGTCATCGCCCACGAAGGCTGCGATGAGTAACAGCAAGGTGCTCTGGGGTTGATGGAAATTTGTGATAATTGCATCGGCATAATGAAACCGATACCCCGGAACGATGATGATCTGGGTGTTGGCAATCAGCCGGTCGAGTCCCTGCCGATCGAGATAATTGAGAATCAGTTGAAGTGCCTGCCTGGCTGAAACAGCGTCACCGACCTCATCATAGGGCTCCCACTGCTTCACGTTCAGTTCCTGTGCTGAGGTTTCGGGATGGAGATGCAACTTTCGCCCGATATAATACAGGCTCTCCACGGTACGCAACGAGGTGGTTCCCACTACGATTAGTTTACCGCGATGATCCAGTAGTTTTTCTATTGTATCCCGTTCCACAGCGATCACCTCGGTATGCATGGCATGGCCGGCAATTGTATTTGATTTTACCGGCCGGAATGTGCCCGCTCCCACATGCAGCGTCACTTCGGCATCAGCAATTCCCTTTTCGTGAAGTTCCTCCATTACCTGGGGTGTAAAATGGAGTCCCGCAGTGGGTGCGGCCACCGATCCCTCAATGCGGGAATAGACAGTTTGGTAAGTTTCATCGTCCCTGGCGTCAGCCGGACGATTGAGATAGGGAGGGATGGGTAGCTTACCGGCAAGCTCCAGCAACTCTGAGAAGGTCAGCTCGTTCCGATTCCATGAAAAGCGGACCACCCACTCTTCGCCGTCAGCTGCCGTCTTCTCTGCCTTCAATATGACCATGCCTCCATCACAGGGTACCTCCATGAATAAAGGTTCTTCTTTCCACCTTTTGGCATTACCGATCATACAATTCCAGGAACACTGCTGTCGCTGTTGAAAGCTCATCGCATAGTCGGCCGGCTTATGGGGTGAAAGACAAAATATTTCTATCTGTGCACCGGTCACCTTGTGAAACAACAAGCGGGCATGGATCACCCGGGTATTGTTGAAAAGAAGGAGGCTCTCTTCGGGCAGCAATGCCGGTAACTCATTGAATCTACAGGAAGACAATGCTCCGTCCCTGTATTGCAACAACTTCGACGAGTCCCGTTGAGAAAGAGGATATTTGGCAATTTTTTCGTCGGGAAGATGGTAATTGAAGCGGGATATCTGCAGCTCCCCGATGTCGTCCTTTTTCATTTTTTACAATCGAAAAAACTATTTTTCGTAATTATTAATGTATTTATTCCGCAAAAATAGTCAACTTTGCAACACGTAACAAAAATAAAACATCTGAAAAGAGACCCCGAATCATGAAGAAGCTGGAGGCAGGTGATAAAGTACGTTTTCTGAACACGGTGGGTGGAGGAGTTGTAAAAGGCTTTCTCAGCAAACATCTGGTGATTGTGGAAGACGAGAATGGATTTGAGGTTCCCATACTCATTTCGGAATGCGTGGTTGTAGAATCTGCCGGTAACGAGAAACTGGGGCAGATTTCCCAAAACAAAGAGACGTTGATTGAAAAAGATCTGACTCCTGCATTGCCGGAAGTGAAAACACCCGGTTCAGATGCGGCGCTGGAGACACCCGAGGGGGAGCAGATCACGACTTGCCTGGCTTTCCTGCCAACCGATGTGAAAAGCCTATCCACCTCTGCCTACGAATGTTATTTCGTGAACGACAGCAACTACTACCTGTTCTTCAACTACATGAGTCGAGAAAACAATGCATGGAAAAGTCGTTACAACGGTTCCGTTGAGCCCAATACCAAGATCTTCCTGGAGGAGTTTGATAAAACGGCACTCAATGAAATTGAAAAAGTGTCTGTTCAGTTTATTGCCTTCAAGCATCAAAAACCTTTCCGGTTTAAGAATCCCTGTTCAGTGGAATTGCGCATTGATACGGTAAAATTCTATAAGCTTCACAGTTTCCGGGAGAACGACTACTTCGAGGATGATGCACTGATTTATTTCATCATGAAGAATGATCTTCCCGAGAGAGAGATGCTGGTCTCAGCAGGCGACCTGGAATATGCCATCAAAGAAAAGCAGACCGCTGAAAGAAGACCGCGCATACAAAGGATTGAAAAAAAAGAAAAAGACCAGCCCATTGAGATCGACCTGCATGCCGACGCATTACTCGACACCACAGCAGGGATGAACAATGCTGATCTGCTGGAATACCAGCTGCAAAAATTTAACGAGGTAATGGCCGAAAACCTACGGAATAAAAACAAAAAAATCGTATTCATTCACGGCAAGGGGGATGGTGTACTTAAAAACGCCATCCTGAAAGAATTGAAAACCAAATATCCAACATGTTATTACCAGGATGCCTCCTTTCAGGAATACGGTTACGGAGCGACCATGGTAACCATCAAGTAATCCCCATAAGATGATGAAAAAAAGTATTTTAATACTCAGTACAGTGCTGCTGCTGTCCGGTTGCAATATAATGAACCAGATCGGAGGTGCTATTCAGCTCTCCCAAAGCGAATACAAGTATCATTCGCTGAATAATATTCAGCTGGCCGGAATAAACCTGGGTAATGCTTCCAGCATTTCAGTCTCCAACCTGGCTTCAATAGCCACAGTACTGGCCGGTGGTTCCACCATGCAGTCGATCCCGTTTAGCATGATCCTGAATATGGATGTCACCAACCCAAACAGTTCAGCTGCCTTTCTCGATGCGCTGGATTATGCCATTCAAATCAATGAAATGGAATTTGTGGAAGGAAAGATGGATATTCCCATCCGCATTGAACCAGGCGAGACAAAGATCATAGGCATTCCGGTAAGCGTCGATTTGAAAAATCTGATGAATCGCTACTCTCAGGATCGGGTAACCAATGAAATGAGCGCCTTCCTGGGTATTACACCCAGGGAAACTTCGGTCACCGTAAAGCTATGGCCCAAATTAACGGTCGGTGGTACACTCGTCAAGGTACCTGCTGCAATTCCGGTAGTTTTCAATTTTGGAGGTAAATAGCGCTCAGCCGCATCAAAAGTTTCACACCGCCTCAAATACAATGCGTGCCCGGCAAACGGTTCCTTTCCCGTGCGTTTCAATATGAAAGGCATAGTCTACCTGCCCGTTTAACTGGCGGTAGACCTCACCTGAATCGCCAAAGGTAAGTTCTTTCAGGAAGTTGATCTCGAACCGACGGATATGATGTGTCTGGTAGAAATCGGGTGTAAAGCAATCTGACAACCATTCTACATAATGCAGACTGTTGGCATGGTTGTTTACATCGATATCGCTGTATTTCACCCGAAAACTGTTTGCCACTTCTCCCGACACACTGGGAATGCGTCCCGGCTCTCCGATGGGGGTGCTTTCCGGCACGATAAACTGATGCATCGCGGGAAGTGTATCCAGCAGGACACTGCGCCGAGTATGCATGTCCATCACTGCCCAGGAGGAGGCTGCATGGCCGATGAGAAAACCCTTACCGTCGAATATCCTGAAATTACGGGTCGTGAAGGCCGTGCCAATTTTTTCAATCCAGGTCTCAATAGTCAGTGAATCGTTTTCGGTGGGCATTCTTTTCATGTCGATCACCAGGCGGGAGAGGACCCAGGTAAAATTGTCACTTTGTAACTCTAACAGACCGAATCCGTTTTCATCGGCATTCTTACCGGCGGTGATCAGTATAAAATTTGTGAGTGAGGTCAATGAAACCCTCCTGCGAAAATCTATGTCCTGCGCCTCAATGTCGTAACTATATTTTTTCTTTGCAGCCATTGTTCCGAGTTATGAATCGCAAAAGTACAAAATAAAAGCCTTTTTCGGGACAGAATTTATGTCTATCTTTGTTTACCCTCCACGGCAACCGGGCTGCCACAGGCAAGGGTATAATTTTTATAAAAAACAAACAGATATACTTTTCTCCGGTTTTTACCGTTGTAAATACGGTATTACGTAATCAACACCCTGCCGTTTTTCACTGTGCTAAATGAACAGCAACCAGAAAACGGTGAATTGAATATTTCGGATATGATAGACTATATTAAAGGCGACGTGGCTGAGCTGACTCCGGCAGGCGTCACCATTGAATGCGGAGGCATCGGGTATCAGATTAATATCTCGCTCAACACCTACGGCGCCATCAACAACAAGCCCGCAGCAAAACTCTATGTGCATGAAGTAATCCGCGAGGATGCACATGTTTTGTTCGGATTTATGGATAAACATGAGCGGGAGCTTTTCCTACTCCTGATCACCGTGTCGGGAGTAGGTCCCAGCACTGCACGGATCATCCTGTCTTCTCTCAGCGCCAAAGAGCTGGAAAACGTGATTGCCACAGAGAATACCACCCTGTTGCAGTCGGTGAAAGGCATCGGTGCAAAAACGGCACAACGCATCATCGTAGACCTCAAAGACAAGATCAAATTTACCGATGAGAGCGGAAACATGCAACTTCCGGCCAAAGCCGATCTTTCCGAAACGGGTCATGCCGCAATCTCCGCGCTGGTGATGCTCGGTTTTGTGCAGACAGCTTCGCAAAAAGTGGTTTCAAAAATTATCCGTGAATCACCCTCTTTACCGGTGGAGGGTGTCATCAAAGAAGCATTGAAGAGATTATAAACAGTGGCTTGATTACGTAATACGCTTTTTTGGGTAAAAAATCGTATAGCTGTTGTTTCTCTGAAAAACGTCGTTCACATATTCCTACTCTTCCTCCTGTTTACCATGAACGGGAAGTATCTGCTTCATGCCCAGATCAGTTTGTCGGGTATACGAACAGAAGTGCATTATGACCACCTGTCGGGTCTTTACATCTTCGAAAACAAAATAGGCAACATGGTGGTGGGTACATCCCACTCCATGACATCGCGTGAGTATATGGAATACAGGCTGCGCCGAACACAGACCGACTATTTCCGAAAACGCAACACACTACATGCCGACAGCCTGCAGCCACCCATAACAGCTTTTTCACTTTCCGGAATGAGAAAACGACAAGAC
Organism: Bacteroidetes bacterium GWC2_46_850; assembly: GCA_001768325.1. Classification (GTDB taxonomy): domain Bacteria; phylum Bacteroidota; class Bacteroidia; order Bacteroidales; family Dysgonomonadaceae; genus Proteiniphilum. The sequence goes on from MENQ01000016.1 coordinate 160,694, forward strand.
CCGCTGGAAACGATCTTCGGACCGGGAGGGGTGCGGCTTACAACACAAGGATACCTGGAAATATCGGCCGGAATGAACAGAAATGTCACCGACAACCCCACCCTTCCGCAGCGGGCACGCAAGCGGACCATGTTCGACTTCGATCAACAGATCCAGCTCAATGTAAACGCAAAGGTGGGAGATAAAATTGACTTCGATATCAATTATGATACCGAGGCGACCTTCGACTTTCAAAGCAAACAGCTCAAACTGGCCTACCAGGGCAATGAAGATGAAATCATCCAACATATTGAAGCAGGCAACGTGAGCATGAACAGCAGCAACTCACTTATCCAGGCAGGTGTTGCTCTGTTCGGGATCAAATCGGAACTACAGTTTGGTAAGTTACGGATAAACAGTCTTTTTTCACAGCAACAATCTGAGTCACAAACCATCAATACCCGCGGGGGAATACAAACAATACCTTACGAATTCTCCGCCGACCAGTACGATGAAAACAGGCATTTCTTTCTGGGTTACTGGTTTCGGGAGAAGTATGACAAAGCGCTGGAAAAGCTACCTTACATTCAGTCTCCTGTCTCCATCACCAGAATGGAAGTATGGGTGACCAACAAGCGGGGCGATTATGCACAGGCAAGAAACATCATCGCCTTTGCCGATCTCGGGGAGGAGAAATATGTCCACAACAGCGGCTGGGTGCCGCAAGATGCAGCGGGAGTGCCACACAACAATGCCAACACGCTGTACGGGCAGCTCACAGGCATCTGGGCAGGAGCACGGGTAAGCAGCGAGACTGCACAGATTTTTCCTGGCAGCGTCATTGCCGGCATGGACTACGAAAAACTGGAAAATGCGCGTCGTCTCACATCTGCTGAATACAGCTTCCAGCCACAACTGGGATATCTCTCTTTGCGTATGCCCCTGCAGCCCGATGAAGTGCTGGCAGTTGCGTATGAGTTTACCTACCGGGGAGAGGTATATCAGGTAGGAGAATTTTCCTCCGACATGGGAGATATCGCTGGTAACAATAGCAGCGAAGACAATGCACTTTTCCTGAAGCTACTTAAGCCGGTGTCGCTGTCGCCCCGCGCCTACACCTGGGATCTGATGATGAAAAATATCTATTCCATCGGGCAGGGCGCCTATAACATACAACGGGATCAGTTTCGGTTACAGATCACCTGGCAAAGTGACACGGCGGGGGTGTACCTGAATTATATTCCAGAAAGCATCATCGGAGATGAGTTGCTGCTGCAACTGCTGCACCTCGACCGTCTAAACAGCAGAAATGATCCTTCCCCCGACGGCATTTTCGACTTTCTGGAGGGCTATACGGTAGATTCACAAAACGGACAGATTATTTTTCCGGTGTTAGAGCCCTTCGGCTCCTATCTTCGTGAAAAAATAGGCAACGAGACCATCGCGGAAAAATACGTTTATCAGGAACTATATGACTCTACACTTACAATGGCACGACAGCTTCCGGAGAAAAACAAATTCCGGATCAGTGGTGAATACAGAGGTTCCTCCGGCTCGGAGATCAACCTGAATGCCATGAACGTGGCACGGGGATCGGTACGTATTACCGCAGCCGGCACGGCACTCACCGAAGGGATCGATTACACGGTAGACTATCTCGCCGGCACGGTAAACATCATCAATCAGGCTATCCTGGCAGCAGGGACACCAGTGAGTATCACACTCGAGAGTCAGCAATTATCGCAGATGCAGCGAAAAACGTTGATGGGGCTGGATATGAATTACGATTTCTCCAAAAACGTCTCACTCGGTGCCACGTTGATGCACTATTCCGAAAAGCCGCTCACCATGAAGTCGGCTTTCGGAGATGAATCTTCCAAAAACACGTTGTGGGGAACCCATCTGAACTACAGGAAGCAATCATACCTACTCACCAACCTCATCGACATGCTTCCTTTCGTGGAAGCCACCGTACCTTCTCAACTGACGGCAAATCTTGCATTCGCGCAAATGCTTCCGGGTCATTACAAAAACAAATATACCGGCGGCTATTCCTATCTCGATGATTTTGAGTCCTCCACTTCGGCCATCGACCTGCGGACGCCCTATGCCTGGTCGCTCGCAGCCACACCCTACAACAACACCTCTTCCGGTCTGTTTCCGGAGGCATCACGCACAAACAACATCGATTACGGAAAAAACCGGGCGCAACTGGCCTGGTTCTACATCGACGGGATCTTTACCCGAAGGAACTCCAACCTTACACCTGTCCACATTAAAAACGATGCCGACCAGCTTTCCGATCACAGGGTGCGGGAGGTTTACGAGCGGGAAATCTTTCCCAACCGCGATGCATTGTACGGTCAACCGGCAACACTGCCCGTATTGAATCTCTCCTTCTACCCGGATGAACGGGGACCCTATAATCTGGATACCGATGTTGATGGAAATGGCAGGCTACACAATCCAAGCAAACGATGGGGCGGCATCACCCGACGCATGGAGACACGCGATTTTGAAGCAGCCAACATCGAGTATATTGAATTCTGGCTGATGGACCCCTTTATGAACGACACGACGGGAACCTCCCGGGGAGGTGATCTCTATTTTAACCTCGGCGAAATATCGGAAGATGTGTTGAAAGACGGAAAAAAGTTTTTCGAGAACGGGTTGCCTGTCGATGGCGACACCGCTGCTGTGGGAGTGTCGGTATGGGGAAAATATTCCAGGAGACAATCCACCGTATATGGCTTCGACAACTCATTGGGAATGGCATCGCGCAAATTGCAGGATACAGGACTGAACGGTCTGAGTGGTGAAGAGGAGAAAATATTTCCAACCTATTCGGTATATCTCAACGAGCTGAAGCCCCGTCTTTCGGGAGAGACACTGTCGCGAATGCAAAGCGATGCACATTCACCACTTAATGATCCGGCGGGCGACAGCTTCCGCCATTACCGCGGACAGGAACAGGACCGACAGCAATTGAGCATCCTCGACCGCTACAAATATTACAACGGCACCGAAGGTAACTCGCAATCGCCGGAAGACAATGACCCATATCACAGCGCCTCACGTACAACTCCCGACGTAGAAGATATCGACAACGATCATACCCTGAATGAAAATGAATCCTACTTCCAATACAAAGTATCCCTTCGTACTGGGGCACTGGAGGTGGGTTCCAATTTCATCACGGATAAAAGGGAGGTGAGCCTGAAGTTGCGTAACGGAAACGACGGCAGCGTAACCTGGTATCAGTTCAGGATACCGATACGTGAATATCAGACCCGCACGGGCAATATACAGGGATTTAACAACATCCGTTTTATGCGAATGTTTCTCACCGGCTTCGAAGAACCGGTGTTTTTACGTTTTGCCACCCTGGAACTGGTACGCAGTGAATGGAGGAGTTACCGTAACAATCTCATCTCCGGTGGGGCCCTCTCCGGGAGTGGCAATCTCGAGATATATGCCGTAAATATCGAAGAGAACGGAAGCAGGACACCGGTTAATTATCTGTTGCCTCCCGGTGTGACACGCATACTGGACCCGGGGCAGCCTCAACTGCGGCAGGAAAATGAACAGTCACTCTCCCTCAAGATAACGCAACTTGATCCGGGCGACTCCCGGGCGGTGTATAAAAACAGTATGTATGATCTGCGTCGCTACAAACGCATGCAACTATTCGTCCATGCAGAGCAGCTGCCGGATGATCCGGGTATATTGCAGGATGGCGATCTCTCCATCTTCCTGCGTCTGGGGTCGGACTACAGAAACAACTTCTACGAGTATGAGATTCCCCTTCGTCTCACACCCTGGGGACAATATAGTGCTCATACCCCTTCGGGACAGCAGGCGGTATGGCCGATAGAAAACATGTTCGACTTCCCGCTGGAACTGTTCACAAAACTGAAGCTCGATCGCAATGCGGATCAACATCCCGGAAACGGAATCGATTATTTCACACCCTACACGCAGACCGATCCCGGGAAGACGGATAACCGGGTTACCATCGTAGGTAATCCGTCACTGGCGGAGGTGAAGGTATTGATGATCGGCATCCGCAACAAAAGCCGGGAGATAAAGTCGGGAGAAATATGGGTAAACGAAATGCGGTTGACTGAGTTTGACGAGGAAGGAGGCTGGGCTGCACAGGGCAATGTGGACCTGGCGCTCTCTGATTTGGGGACAGTTCATTTTTCGGGACGAAAAGAGACTGCCGGTTTTGGAGCACTCGACCAGAGTCTGCTGGCACGTCGCAACGATGATTATACCACGCTGCAGGTCTCCATGAACATGGAATTGGGGCGTTTTCTTCCAAAAAAAGCGAAGATATCTGCTCCCTTTCATTACGTCTGGTCCAACGAAACGTCGGCGCCCCTCTACGATCCTTTCAATCAGGATATCCTACTGAAAGAGACATTGAACAGGGCCGGCAATCAGTCTATCCGCGATTCCATAAAGAATGTGGCACTTACCGGCAGAAGCATCCGGAGCCTTGGCCTCAACAACGTGAAGATCAACATTAAAAGCAAGAATCCCATGCCGTATGATCCGGCAAACTTCAGCTTTGGCTATACGAGGAATGAAGAAAAACACCATAGTCCCGACAAGGAATATGCTTCGGCGAAGGATTTCAGGTTAGAGGCTCAATATTCCTATACCTCTTCGGTAAAGCCGTGGGAGCCATTTAAAACATTGGAAAGTTCTTCAGGCTGGTCAAGGCTGGTTCGATCGCTGAATTTTAATTACCTGCCCAACAGCATCCGGGTAAGCAGCATCATCTCGCGCCACTATCAGGAGATGCAGCTGAGAGACTTACAAACATTGGCAGAGGGACTCATGCAATCGAAAAAGAAATATCTTTCTTTTAACAGCGATTTCTTCTGGAACAGGGATTTCTCTTTCACCTGGGACCTGACCAAAAATCTGCATACTTCGTTCCGCTCCGGCACCATTGCGGAAATTGAGGAACCCTACCTGCAGGTCAATAAGGAGATCAACCGCAGCGATTATGAAATATGGAAAGATTCGGTTGTACAGAGTATTCGTGGACTGGGTAAACCGTTCAGTTATGCCCAGACGGCCGACATTACTTATACCCTCCCCTTTGCACAGATACCCATCATGAATTGGATCAGCTCCAGTGCAGCCTACAATGCAGGGTACCGATGGGAACGCGGTGCAAGTATTGAGGGGGAAAATATGGGTAACTTCCTGCAGAACGATCTCTCATTCACCTTTCAGAGCCGGTTTAACCTGAATGCCCTTTATAGCAAGATACCTTTCCTGCGTCAAGCAAACAATGGTTTTGGCGGCAGCGAAGAGATGACACACGGTGATACACGCCAAAACGGCTTTACCGGTCATGATGTGACCCAATTGCTGTTTCGCGTCATGATGATGGTGCGTCAGGTAAATCTCAACATCGGCTATAAGACCAGGACCGACCTTCCCGGTTATAAACCGTCAATAGGCAATTTCTTCGGACAGCTACAAAATACAGACGGTCTTCTCCCGGGTCCGGGTTTTGCCTTTGGCCTGGAAGGAGGAGAGAAATTTATCAGGGATGCCATGGCCCGTAACCAGCTGGTGATAGACAAAGACAATCTCAGGCCGGCTATTTTCAACCGGACACAGAACATCAGGATGGATGCTTCCATAGAACCGTTTCCGGGACTCAGTATATACCTCCACGCATTGTATGAGGACAACCAACGAACGGAAATGCAATACATGCTTGAAGGAATGCCCCGGGTTCGCGGCGGAAGTTTTGCCATGAGCATACTTTCTCTCTCCTCCGCATTCGAACTGGCCGGAGCAGACAACCATTACTATTCTCCGGCTTTTGAACATTTTCAGACATACCGTGAAGAAGTAGCTGCACGGGTACGCAAACAATATGTAGCAACCCACTATCCCTCAAGCGGATTTCTTACCGGCAGCAGTATCAGCGGAGAACCATTCAACCCTGCGGTGGGAGATGTACAACGGAATTCGGCAGATGTGCTCATCCCCTCTTTTCTGGCTGCCTACACCGGCAAAGATCCCGAGAAGATTGGTCTTGGCGCCTTTCCCGCACTCTCTTCCATGCTGCCAAACTGGAATATCTCATTCAACATGACGAAAGTTTTTCCCGGACTGCAATCGCTTTTCAGGTCACTCACCCTCAATCATCAATATATATCCCAATATAGGATAGGTTCGTTCTCATCCTTTCTGAGCTGGATTCCAGCAGGTGACGGAAGTGAAATGGGATTTATCCGCTATGTGGTTTCGGGAGCTCCACTGCCCTCCTCTCCCTACGATATCTCAACAGTGAGCATCGTGGAGAGTTTCAATCCGCTTATCGAGATGAACAGCGTTTTCAACAACGAATTGAGTCTAGGTTTGCGTTTCAACCGGACACGATCGGTAAATCTGAATATCTCATCGGTACAGATTGTGGAGGCGAAAGACAACGACATGGTTGTGGGATTAGGTTACAGCATATCGAAAGATCTAAACATCCGGCTGGATGTTTCCCATAAAATCACCCGGGTGTTAATCAGAAAAATTGAAACCGGATTCACCCAGGCCACAGATGGTATTCAAACAACCTCTGTTCGTTTTGCAGCCGACCGTGCCATGAGCAAGTCCATGACCCTCCGTGTTTATTTTGACAAAATCATCAACAAACCGCTTGTATCATCGGGCTCCTACGCGACGGCCGACACCAGTGCAGGCATAAGCTTACGATTCAATCTGAATCCTTAAAATGGAACAGGATCATTTCATCATGAGAGAAATCATTCCTGGAAATAGTGCTTAATTCTAAATAAAACCTAAATAATCGAATAAACAAGCTTTTTTTCTTAATTATTGTTGCATATATGGTTTTTTTACGCTTTTTTTTAATTTTAAGAGGATATGTTAAACAAAAAAGTCGTTTATTTGTTAAATTAAAAGCGACAAGACGATCTTTGAAATATAAAATTGTCACTTAATAAGGAGTAAGTAAAGATGAAAAAATCGACAATTTGGTTGCTTGCCCTGGTGATGTTATCCGCGTTTCTTGCGTTGCTGTTCCTGCAGGTCAGATACATGCGTACGAGCATGGCTATCCGTTCACAACAATTCGATGAACAGGTAACAAGGAGTCTCTACAACGTGATGAAAGATCTCGAGCAGGATCAGACCCGTGATTATCTCGAGCAGGACATGATTGAGTCGGAGAACAGATATTCACAGTACAACCAACCACAGGGAACACAACAAATTACCCGGGAGCGGACAACCGCTGCCATTACGAATCCCGATGGAAGTGAAACAAGAATTGCATTGGATATCACACGGCAGTCCACACGTCCGCAGGAGCAACCCGAACGGGTATTCCTGTCGCCCAATCAGGGTGCCAGTACGATCTCAAAAACACAGTATGATATGCAGCAGTCCCTGTCGAAAAGATATCTGCATGAACGGTCGTTGCTGGATGAGGTTATTTTTAAAATACTGAACCGTGCAAGCAATGCACCGATCGAAGAACGGATCGATTTCAACAAGGTAGAGCAATATATTCGTTATGAGCTCTCCTACAATGGACTGAATGAACCGTTCAGTTTTCAGATCGTGGATTTCAACAACAAGGTGGTCTACTCATCACCCGGCTTCTCAACAAAGTATCGGGATGCGATTTACAACCAGATTCTGTTTCCGAATGATCCGCCGGCAAAGTTAAACAGGTTAAGGGCCTATTTCCCGACTAAAAGGAATTATGTATACAGCGAGCTTTCCTTTTTCATACCATCGCTGATATTTACGTTTATCCTGCTGATAACGTTCATATTTACAGTGGTTTCGCTGTTCAGACAGAAGCGTTTGTCTGAGATGAAGAATGATTTCATTAACAACATGACGCACGAGTTGAAGACACCTGTCTCCACCATCTCGCTCGCATCCCAGATGCTTAAGGATGAGTCTATATTGAAGTCGCCCGAGGTATTTAAACATGTCACCGGTGTGATACATGATGAGACCAAACGATTGAGTTTTCAGGTAGAAAAAGTTTTGCAGATGTCGCTCTTCGACAAGCAAAAGACCACACTGAAGATGAAAGAGATGGATGTGAACGACCTGGTGGTCAGCGTTGCCAACACACATGTACTCAAAGTTGAAAAACTGGGCGGAACACTCGATATTGATTTGCAGGCCGAGCATACCACGATCAAGGTAGATGAAATGCATTTCACCAACGTACTCTTCAACATCCTCGACAATGCATTGAAATATCGGAAAAAGGATGTAGCGCCTGAATTAATGATCCGTACCCGGAATGAAGGCAGTAAGATCATCATTTCCATTGAGGATAACGGTATCGGCATGAAAAAGGAAGATGCAAAGAAAGTATTTGAAAGATTCTACCGTGTGCCTACCGGCAACCGACACGATGTAAAAGGGTTCGGACTGGGACTGGCATATGTAAAGAAAATCGTAACTGACGTGAATGGCACCATTCGTGCTGAAAGTGAAATAGGTAAAGGGACAAAATTTATAATTAGTTTACCCGTAATAACACAAAAATGATATGGAAGAGAAATTGAAAATTTTTTTATGCGAAGATGATGAGAATCTTGGCATGTTGCTGAGAGAATACCTCCAGGCAAAAGGATTTGACACCGATCTGTTTCCCGATGGAGAAGCCGGTTTCAAAGGATTCGTGAAGACAAAATATGATCTGTGCATCGTGGATGTGATGATGCCCAAGAAAGACGGCGTAACGCTGGTAAAAGAGATCAGAACCATCAATACGGAAATCCCTGTAATTTTCCTGACAGCAAAAAACATGAAGGAAGATGTACTGGAAGGTTTCAAAGCAGGAGCCGACGACTATATCACCAAACCTTTCAGCATGGAAGAACTGGTACTGCGTATTGAAGCCATCATCCGTCGTGTGAAAGGCAAAAAGAGCAAGGAACAGCAGGTGTATAATTTTGGCACAATGACCTTCGACACCCAAAAGCAGATTCTGATAATCGGTGATACGCAAACAAAGCTTACCACCAAGGAATCGGAACTGTTATCGCTCCTTTGCGCACATGCCAACGACATTCTGGAACGCAACCACGCACTGAAACAGATCTGGGAAGAAGACACCTATTTCAATGCACGCAGCATGGATGTCTATATCACGAAACTGCGTAAATTATTGAAACCGGAACCCAACATCGAGATCATCAACATCCACGGAAAGGGATACAAACTGATTGTACCTACCGAAGAGGAGAATGCCGAAAAATAAGATTAGGTATATCAACCTTCTTAGGAAGCCGCCCCGTAAAGAGGCGGCTTTTTTATTGATGATAAACAACATCATTTCGTTTTTTTCGGTAACAAATTTGTAACATTAAATTTAATCCGTTACTTTTGCCATGAAAGATGTTTCACGTATAAAAGAACCCGGTGATGAAAAATAGTAAAAGAAGCATGGCGAAGTCGCTCAGGCTCATCGCCACAGATCGGCAAAGAACAAACGCACTGCGCGTATGGGAACAGAAGACAATTGCTTATCTGGTCCAGAAAGTGCCGGCATGGCTAAGCTCGGACGGCCTCACAGCCATAGGCTTTTTTGGCAACCTGATGGTAGCATCCAGTTTTGTAATGGGAGCTTACCTGAATCACTACTGGCTTTTGCTGTCGCTGCTTGGGTTCGCCATCAACTGGTTGGGTGACTCACTTGATGGTCGCCTGGCCTACTACCGGAATAAACCCCGCAAATGGTACGGTTTCTCACTCGACGTAACGGTAGACTGGATAGGAACCATCCTCATTGGACTGGGATTCTCCATTTTTGTCCCAGGTCTCTGGAAATATGCAGGATTCATGTTCGTGGTGCTGTACGGGTGGGAGATGATCACCGCCCAACTGCGTTATAAGATTGGGGGACAGTACTCCATCGACTCGGGCATTTTTGGTCCAACCGAAGTGCGCTTGCTATTAGGCACCATCATTACCTTTGAGGTATTCGTGCCGGGCTCCATTCAATTTCTTGCCACTGCAGCCTGTTTCTTCCTGCTGATATCCAACATTGTTGAAGGAAAACGATTGCTTCTTCTGGCCGACGAACAGGATAAGGCTGATCGTCTGGCGAAGGAAACAGAGCGGGAGACCCTGCGCAAGGAAAATGCCTGAGTTGTTCCCACACGTTTCATTGGATTCTGCACGTTGAAGTTTCACCGCCAAAATATGCCTGTTTAAGCCAAAAAAAAACTACCTTTGTGCAAAACAAAAAAAATGGCATTATCCATGACGGGATACGGCAAGGCGGTAGCCGAACTCCCCAACAAAAAAGTTACAATAGAGATAAAATCGTTGAACAGCAAGCAATTTGATCTGTTCACCCGACTCCCTGTCATTTACCGCGAGAAGGAGATCGCCCTGCGTAATACACTGGCAAACCGGCTGGAACGCGGCAAGGTAGATCTCTCCATGAATGTGGAGGTAATTTCCAAAGATGTATCTTCCAGGATCGATCACCAGATTGTGGGTCAGTATCATCGGGAAATAAGTGATATGGCGCTCGAATTGAATATTCCTCAGCCAGAGGAGTGGTTCTCGTTGTTACTTCGTCTGCCTGATGTAATGAAACAGGAGACGGAAGCATTGGGTGAAGAAGAATGGAGCACCATAGAAACCGCAATCAACCGTGCCGTGGATGAAGTAATCGCTTTCCGCAAACAGGAGGGAAAGATGCTGACCAGGGTGTTGGCGGAGAAAATCCAGTTGATCCGCTCTTTACTGGCAGAAGTGGAACCTTTTGAGTCTGAACGAATGGAGAAAATCAAAAACCGTATTTATGATGGCTTGACTAACCTGGAGGGCATAGAATATGATAAAAATCGTTTCGAACAGGAGATGATATACTATATTGAGAAACTCGATGTGAACGAGGAGAAGACCCGTCTTGCGCATCATCTCGATTACTTTTCCGAAACACTATCCGATAGCCGTTCCCAAGGAAAAAAACTGGGTTTCATTGCTCAGGAGATCGGGCGTGAGATCAACACACTCGGCTCAAAATCAAACCAATCGGGGATGCAACGTATTGTGGTGCAGATGAAGGATGAGCTGGAACAGATCAAAGAACAGATATTAAATATATTGTAGCAACAAGTGACCGCACACAAACCGGTATGTTGTCCGAACACATAGAGGCAATGGCAAAACTAATCATATTTTCAGCTCCGTCGGGTGCGGGCAAATCCACGCTCGTCAGGTACCTGCTGGCCCAGGAATTAAATCTTCAGTTTTCCATTTCGGCTACCAGCCGCCTCCCCCGAGGTGAAGAGAAGAATGGTGTGGAATATCATTTTCTCTCTCCTGATGAATTTCGGAAACGAATTGCCAACAAAGAATTTCTCGAATTTGAAGAGGTTTACACCGACAAGTTCTATGGTACGCTGAAAAGCGAAGTAGACCGCATTCTGGGAGAAGGCAAGAATGTGGTCTTCGATGTGGATTGCATTGGCGGGTTAAACATTAAAAAGATCTATGGTGAGCAGGCACTAAGCATCTTTGTGATGCCTCCCTCGGTGGAGGTTTTGCGTGAACGGCTTGAAAAGCGAGGTACCGATACGCCGCAGGTAATTGAAAACCGACTGGCAAAGGCCGAATATGAGATGAGTTTTGCATCGCAGTTCGATGTGGTCGTATGTAACGACGACTTCGACCGGGCAAAAGATGAAGTACTGACACTGGTATCCAATTTTATTCAGGAATAAGCGATGTCATACAAAGCAGTTATCCTCTTTTTTACGGCACTGCTCTTCTCTGTTACGTTACCAGCCGGAACACTGCTGAAAGAAACACGTGTCTTTGCAGAGAGGGAAGGTACCCCGTTGAAACTCGACATATACAAAACCGACTCTGCAACCATCCTTCCTCAACCCTGTCTGGTGTTTGTGTTTGGTGGTGGATTCAAGGAGGGAACACGTGATGCCAGACTCTATCTCCCCTATTTTCATTATTTTGCCACAAAAGGATATACCGTAGTCTCTATCGATTACCGTCTTGGAATGAAAGGGAGGGAAGCTCCCGGCATCCTGAACCACAAACCGCTGCAGCAGGCGATAGAAATGGCGGTGGCAGATCTTTATCTCGCTACAAACTATCTGCTGACCCAGGCAGATGAACTGAATATTGATCCCTCGCTCATTATCCTCAGTGGATCGAGCGCGGGTGCCATCACGGTGTTGCAGGCAGATTACATGGAACGCGACCACAATCCTGCGGCCGACGTACTACCGGATGATTTCCGGTATGCCGGTGTCATATCTTTTGCAGGCGGCATCTTCAGCAAAGAGGGATTGCCCTCTTATTCGCAACGACCTGCTCCCACCCTTTTCTTTCATGGCAGTGCCGACAAGCTGGTGCCTTACAACAATACCCGTTTATTTAAACTGGGCATGTTCGGTTCCAGAGCACTCACGAAACGATTCAGGAGTGAGCGGTATCCCTATATTTTTTATATCATGGAAGAAATAGGTCACGAAGTGTCGGAATATCCAATGAAAGAATTTTTGCCTGAGATAGAACAATTTATCAACGACTTCGTGTTCGATCGCAAACAGTGGATGCAGGAGATCTACTTTAAAGACATGCTCCGTTCATCGGAACCATCTAACACGCCAGCGAACTATTACAACTGATATGCAAAAATACATCGAGAAATATCTGCTCCCCGTCGCGATGATCCTGGGGATCACCTTTCACAAACAGCTTGCTATTTTCTCACCGGTTATACCCTACCTGCTCTCGCTCATGCTCTTTATTACCTATTGCCGGGTAAGCTGGAGCGATATCAGGCTGACCAAATTCCATTACATTTTGCTGGCCATTCAATATTTGGGAAGTGCGCTGGTTTATCTGGTGTTGCGACAGTTTAACGAAGTTTTGGCCCAAGCGGCCATGATTTGTGTGCTGACCGCCACGGCCACTTCGGCACCAGTTGTAGCCGGACTCCTCGGAGGAAGCATCTCCGTGACGGCGGCCTATTCCATCATCAGTAATCTTTCTGTCGCTTTTATTGCTCCCCTTTTTCTGTCCGTCATCGGGGAAAGCAACGTGGAAGTATCCCTTGCCTCCTCCTTCTGGCATATTTTGCTGAAAGTGATGCCCATTCTCGTCGTTCCTTTTCTGGTGGCCTTTCTTCTACAGAAAACCGCTCCCCGAATACATAAAAAAATACGGTCTGCCCAGATCATCTCCTTCTATCTGTGGGCAGCCGCACTCACCGTGGTGATCGGCAATGTAACACAATATGTTCGTTTGCAGGACGACGGCAACTATACCCTGGAGGTAATCATCGCCGCCACCTCGTTGCTGATTTGTCTCTTCCAGTTCTTTTTTGGCAGAAAGATCGGCAGCCAGTTCGGGTGGACCGTTGCCGGCGGACAGGGGTTGGGACAAAAGAACACCGTGCTTGCCATCTGGCTCACCCAGACATATCTGAATCCGTTGGCAACCCTCGGACCAGGAACTTATGTGCTTTGGCAGAACCTGGTCAACTCATGGCAGATATGGCGGCATGCGAAGAGGAAAGAAAACTCAGATTTTTCCTAAAATCCGATCCATGACATGATTAGTTCGAATGGCGGTGGTACCCGTACTCAAGGGAAGGATGCTCCCGCCGTTCAGATAATTCACAACACTTTGAATCAAATAATACTGGATATTTTCGGGATTCTCTTCCCGTAATTCCTGCGTTCCTTCGGATGATTCCAAAAGGATGGGTGAAAAATCGAACGTAGAAAAGGAAAGTTTTCCCTTTGTGCCGATTATGTCGATGCGGTCGGTACGGGTATCTTTCGGGGCGATAAAGCTCCAGCTACCACTGCCCAGCATACCCGACTGAAAACGAAAGGCAGCAGTGACCGTATCCTCCACATCATAAAGTCCCCCCACATTGGCAGCAAAGCCGTGCACATCGGAAATCTCTCCAAACAGATAATCAAGCAAATCGAATTGGTGGGAAGCAAGGTCGTAAAAGTAACCAGCTCCGGCAATCTCCTTTTTTACCCGCCAGGACAGGTTGCTCCGATCATTATCTGTCGCATAAGGCGGAATGGAAAAACGTATTTGAACGGTGGAGATTTTACCCAATAGATCATCATCTATCAATTGTTTCACCCTAAGAAAATAAGGTAGTGTCCTACGATAATAAGCCACAAAGCAGGGAATACTGGTCTCCGCAGAAACACGGTTCATTTGAAGACACTCCTCATAGGAGGCAGCCATCGGCTTTTCCACATAGACCGGTTTACCGGCCTTCATGGCGGCAATGGCATATTCCGCGTGAGAACCGGGAGGCGTTGCCACATACACAGCATTTACCTGTGGATCATTAATCAGATCCAGTGCGTTGTTGTACCACTTTCCGATTCCATGACGCTGCGCGTAGTCTTTCGCCTTGTCAATGTTGCGTCGCATCACCGCGACGACATCCGATCCCTCTACCTTGCTGAAGGCCGGTCCGCTTTTTTTCTCCGTTACGTCTCCGCAACCGATAAAACCCCAGTGTATCATAATTAATGTGTTGATGTGTTGATGTGTTGATGTGTTGATGTGTTGATGTAATCATTACTTACTTGCCACTGTCTTTAATAACATTCCACCACCGGAGCTGACTCCTGACTCCTGACAGCTAAAAGCTAAACCTCACTGTTTTGCTTTCCTGTAAGAAGCAACACCCAGTATTCCCAGCGCTGCAAATGCGACTGCAATGTACAAAAAAACAGTAACATCGCTATCGCTTTGTCCGTAAGAATGCATCCCGCTCAGAAAATAATTCACACCGAGAAAAGTCATTAAAACGGAAGAAAAGGCGAAGACCGACAACAGGTTGAACAACCATTCACCCTGCCACTTTTTTACCAGATGGAGATGGGTGACGACAGAATATACCACGATTGTAATCAGTGCCCAGGTTTCCTTGGGATCCCATCCCCAATAACGACCCCATGACTCATTCGCCCAAATGGCTCCCAGAAAAGTGCCGATGGTCATCAGAGCAAGTCCTACCAACAGCGATAAATTATTGATGATACTCAGCTCCCGCATACGGCAAGAGACATGCACACTTTTCTTTGAGAATGCCATGATAGTGAGGTTGGTGATACCCAGTAAAAAACTAATTCCGAAGAATCCATAAGCTGCTACAATCACAGCCACATGAAACATCAGCCAGGGTGATTTTAATACCGGCACCAGTGTATTGATCTGCGGATCCATCCAGTTGAGGCCGGAGACAAAAAGGATCACCCCACCGAAGAGAATTGCCAAAGCCAGCGTGAGGATGTTCTTGCGACCAAAGGTGAATCCTGCTACCACCGTAGCCCAGGCCACATAAACCATGGTCTCATAGGAATTACTCCAGGGTGCATAACCGGAAATATACCAACGCAGAGCCATGCCGGCGGTATGATAAATAAAGAGTGCCACGATAAAAACGACCGCTGTAAATATTGCATTGCGAAGCCATTCACGTCTCTGCCACATTTGCATGAACGCCAGAATTAAAAGGATCCCGCCGAAAATAAAATAACCCGTTCTGGTGCGGCTAAAGATATTCATCTGATTGTAGCGTACTTCGGCCTCAATCTTCCGGGGGTGAATGAGTGAAGCTTTGTCGTTCTGTATTTGATAGCGGGCAATCTCGTCCAGTCGTTCATCAGCTTTACTCCAATCTCCGTGCTGCAGTGCAGATTGTACTTCCGACAGATATCGGTTGAAAATGTCAGCAATGAATAGTGAGTCCTGAGGCTGAAAATCTGCGAGATCATCGTCTGGTGCGTACCAGGTATGAGACGGATCGTCCGGACTCGGAAAGATACCCGGCATGCTATGACTAATCAGTTGATAAACAATATTGATCTGTTCATCGAGTTTAATCAGATCCTTCTCTGCTGTTGTTCGTCCGACAGCAGGCCGGTGATAGATATGCTGCATTTGTGGAAGCAAACGATAGTTTCCCTCCTGGTCGAAGAAATGGTAATAAGGCGAATAATCTTTCGGCAGGTTATACTGCAGGCTTATTTGTTCATTGGGAATGGCTATAAAGGGTACCTGCGTCCACATCCGGGGCAGGGCGAGCAGACTCAGCAGAAACTGATCGGCATTGAGAGAGCCGAAACTCTGTTCTTTATATATTTTCCGCAAAATTTCTGAGGAGAAGGTGTTCATGGGCATGACACGTCCGCGGAATTGTACCGGCAATGTACCGAACCGGGCAGCATGATCCCGGGGAACAGTAATTTCCTGCAGTGCATGATCCAGGGATGTAACCGATAAGACCGAACTGCCCTGCGGCTCCAGCAGCTCACGGATCAAAGAATCACTCAGATTCTCCGGATTGTTTTCCTCCGTCTCTCCAAAGGCAACGAACGGTACAATCAGCAAAGCCGCGATGAGTGTCAGTTTGCCGGCCTCCTCCCTGATCTCCCTGAGTTGTCGACCCAGCTTCCTGAAACGGGAATTCGGCATAAAGAACATCAGCAGGAAACCGACCAATAGCAACGCATAACCGCCATAAGTTATGGTACGGCCCGCCACATCTTTGTTCACTGACAGAATGGTTCCCAGCTCATCCTCGTCGTAGGAAGCCTGAAAGAACCGATATCCTTTCAGATCCAGCACGTTGTTCATAAATATCTTCGTTTCACGCACTTCCCCTTCAATATGCAGCCGCAGATTACTCTCATAGGAAGAGGGGCTCTGAGAACCGGGATATCGATGTAATTTAAAATCAATGAGCTCCAGCACAAAAGGCATTGTTTCTGTTTTGATTCCCCTGGAGGTGTACATCACCAGTTGATCTGTCTGCTCTCCTTTACGGATATGGACCTGCCCTTCCTTACCAAACAAAAATGTGGTCAGTGCTCCACCCAGTATCACAATAAGGGCAAGATGAACGACAATCATTGCCCACTTCCTGCGCTTGATGTAGTTATACCGGATCAATACCAGGAGAAAATTAATCACCAGCAGAAACTGCAACAGGATAAATAGCGGTGAGTAATATATCAGCATTTTTGCAGCCTCGGTATTCATCTGCTTCTCCACCAATGTAGCCATCGCCAGTCCTGCTGCATAGATGAGCAACAACACAATACTGGTTTTATAGGAAGACAAGGTATCTATCAGTTTATCCATCAGTCGATTATTTTTTTGTTTACCTTTGTGTTTGACTAAAATGAGCGAAAGAAATTCATCCTTCGCTCATTTTATGATGTATGTTCTACAGGAAAATGCCTCAGGCTTCTTCCCATTGTTTACGAAGCAGTTTCAACGCAGCGGGCACAACGATGTTGCGTTCACCCTGACAGCCACATTCAAAGCTGACATACTTATTGTACCCCAGCATCTTAAGACCGTTGAATCCATCCACATAATTGTCAGCTTCACCATCTTCACCCGGCATGCTGCGACGCTTGCGACTGGCCACATGCACATGTTGCAGATGTTCTCCCGCTGAGATAAACGCCCCCTTGTCGGAATTTTCTTCCCAGGTCATGTGCCAGAAATCGCCCATGCATTTCACACCCGGATTATTGATGTCCCGACAGATGGAAGCAGCATCGCCCACCTGTCGAAGATAGAAAGCTTCCTTACGATTCAGCGGTTCCAGGATGACGGTGGTACCATGTTGCTGCGCAAGGGTACCCATCTCATTGAACTGCTCGCAAAGGAAATCACGTGTCTCCTGCGTGTGTGGCATCACCGGCTCTTGTCGGTTAAAAGCAGGAACAATGATCACGCCTGTTGAACCGAATTCACCGGCAGCAATGATCAGTTCTGCCATCGTATCACGACATTGTTTGCGGATGGCGGGATCGGCAGAAAGGATGAAACCGTCGAAGCCGGCACATACAGCGCTTACTTTGATGTTACGTCCTCTGAGGGCATCTTTGAATTCCTGTTTTCTCGCGAGTAAAGGTTTGCCGTGCGGTTCAAAGCCGACCACACCATGTGCTTCCATAAAATCGAACTTCTCTTTCAGGGTGGCACCGGGAGCGGTACCCTCCTGAAAAGAGATATTCAATTTTGTTTTACCGGCACCTTTGTTCTTTTTTGAACTGGCAGAAGCCACAGAATTATAACCTCCAATTGCGAGGACAGCTGAACCGGCAATGGTTGTCTGAATAAATTTTCTTCTGTCGATTGTCATGATCTGCTTATTTTTTTGCACTTCCAGGTACGGGCGCGGTAAATCCGGCCATATCCATCTTGCCGATATTCAGGTCGGCAGGCGTATAATCCAGTGGCGACGCCGTCACGGCATCCCATGTTGTTTCCTGTCCCGTATAGGCAGACTCACGTCCCATGATAGCAGCCAAATTAGATACTGCTGTTTCGGAAGCTTGTTCAATGGGTTTGTTACTACGGATACAGTTAATCAGATTCACATGTTCCAATGTGTAGGGGTCGGTCTGTTGAAAATTGGTTTTCTCTGCATCACCGTCATACTGCCAGATTACATTTCCGGCCAGGTCTTTGATAACATGTCCACCCTGGCTCGACCAAGATCCTTTGGTACCTTGGATAAACTCACTCACATTGTTGGCACAACCGTCTATCTGGCGACACATGCTATGCAGATGAATGCCATTTTCCATGGTGAAGTCGATACTGAAGTTATCATACTGATCACCTGTTACACGACGGTGGCGTGAGCCAAAGCCTACGGCGCTTACCGGTTTCAGACCGGAGAACCAGGTGAATACATCGATGTTGTGCACATGCTGCTCCACAATATGGTCTCCCGAGAGCCACTTCCAGTTCACCCAGTCGCGCACCATAAATTCAAAATCACTCCACTGTGGCTGTCTTTCACGATACCAGAGCATGCTCTGGTTCCAGTATACCGTTCCACCGGTGATCTCACCAATGGCACCGTTCATAATCTGTTTATAGGATTCCACATAACTGCGCTGGTGGTGGCGTTGTGTTCCGGTAACAACACTCAGGCTCTTTGCCTGGGCCTGTTTGGCAGCAGCCACGATGGTACGGTAACCTGCCGCATCCACACAGATGGGTTTTTCAAGGAAACAGTGGATATTCTTTTCTACGGCATACTTAAAATGTTCAGCACGGAAAAAGGGAGGTGTTGCATCAATCAGCACATCGATACCACTGTCAATTACCTGTTTGTAGGCATCCAATCCCACAAATCGTTTTTCGGTTGGAATATCGATATTCTTTTCCGACTTTAGTTTGTCGCCAAGACTGTCGACTCTGTCCTGGAACACGTCGCCCAGCGCCACAATGGTGACCCCATTGGCGGCATTCAAAAAGTTTATGGCAGCACCCGATCCGCGACCTCCGCAGCCTACGACACCCGCTTTGATCTCTTTGCCGTCGGCAGCCAAATCGGGAAGTTCCGGAATGTAATAGCTCCCGGGTTCTTTTAAAGGGGTGTTGGCACCTTTACTTTTTTCTGATCCGCTACAGGATGTCAACAGACCTGCAGAGCCTGTTCCAATGACTCCTACGGCCCCTGCTACGGCAGAGGTTTTCAGGAATGATCTTCTGGTTACGTTGTTCTCTTTTTTCATACGATTTTAATTTTTTTACATGATTGAGTATGGAACTCGCGAGGATTTTGTTCTCGTATAAAATGATGTTTACGCTCGTTTCACCTCAATTGATTGTTTTAGGATATTATTTATTTATTGGTTGTTTGATTTCAGCGACCAGTTTCTATTCTTGTATCTTGTAACTTGCGTCTTGTGCAATCATCGCGTTACCAAAGAAGCGTCCGGTTCACACACGACACGGAATCCGATTCCTTTTATATCGGAGTACCACCAGATGCTCTTGGGTTGCTGCGGGTCAGTCTTCATCCACGCATCGTGTTGCGTATAAGAGCGGGCGGCACTCCGCACGTCGGACGCATCGGAAGCATAACTGCCGCCACGGACCACCCACTCGTCGCCTTGTGTAACCACCGGATCGCGGGTAACCCCCGACCGCTTGCCGTATGCCTTGGGATCATATTTATCGGCCGTATACTCCATCACATTTCCCAGCATGTTCTTCAACCCGTAGGGATTGGCTAAAACAACAGAAGGTGGTTGTGTGCGGCTGTCGCTATTTACGTCGTAGACAACATAGGCACTGATGCTGTCGGTTTTGGGTTTGAAGATATTTCGCATGAATCCGTGTGCTGAAAAATCTTTTGGGCTTCCGGGGAAGAAATAAGCGCTTTGCTTGCCTCCCCGTGCAGCATATTCCCACTCAGCCTCGGTGGGTAGACGATATTTTTTTCCTGTTTTTGCCGATAACCATTGACAGAATGTCTCCGCAGCGTAGTGTGTCATTGTGATGGCAGGACGGTCGCCCTGTCCCCATCCCTGATCGGGATAACCGAAAGGAGGTGTGGGCCCCGAAATAGCATCAACGCCCATGGCGGTCAGGTTATTTTCATACACCATCTCAGGCGGTGTGCGTCCTTCGCTCATTGTTTCGGCATAAAATGCCCAATACTCATCCCATGTTGTCTCCACTTCTGCCATAAAGAAGGGACTGACGGTGACCTCATGCTGTGGTGACTCGTCCGGATTACGGAAAGGTTCTTTCTCCGGACTGCCCATCTTGAAGGTTCCGCCCGGAATCGCTCTCATCTGAAATGATACCGCTGTGCCAGGAATCTGTTCACGATAGTCGGCGAAGGCAGTTACATGGGTAGGTTCTTTAAAATAAAGGCTCGTATCCACCGCGTAAGATCCTCCCATTCCCGGAATTCCCACCATCTGACCGTGGGCGTAATTGGGATTGTAGTGTCCCACATCAAGGTGGCAGCTGATACACTGCAAATCTAGTTTTTCGGCATTTTCCTCGTAATAGAGGTGGGCAGTAATGCCATCGTCAGTGATTCCCTCTGGAAAAAGGTTCTGGTGACACTTTACACAGGATTTGTTGGGAATATATTTTACCGCATTTTCCAGTTCCGATTTTTTATCCCAGTTAAAATCGGCACTATCTTTGGTGAGGTATCCCCAAACATCACGTGCGCCCAAGGCCAGCTTGGCCGAATAATGTTCCCAGGTGTTGTCTTTGGGAGGAAGGTGACAGTCTACGCAGTTTACCATGACACCACTTCCGTTGTTCACATGGGTCGATAGTTTCCAGCTCTCTTCGGCGTGTGAATGAACATGGCACATCATACACGATTCGTTGGTGGAGAAATAGACTGAAGTCTGATACAAAGCAGCTACAAGCACAATTCCTATGATAATTCCTGTCAACAGGATAAGGCCTCTCCGTCTGTGTGACTTTTCTTTAGGCTTCCTGTTCCTTTTTAAAAATCTCGACATTGTTGTTTTCGATAAGAAATATTAAATTATAGTTTTCATCTATACCACATGGTGTTTAGCCTATAAAAGTACGAAATTTTGTGATAAACGAAAAGATTAATGTATTAAATGCACTTGTTGATAAAAAATTCCGTTCAGAATCATCGGTTTCGCATCGGATGCTTACACGATAAGTTATGCCGGGAAGTATTTCACTCCCCGGCATACCCATATATCATTGATCATTGATCATTGATCATTCACCGTAACCCGGGTTTTGAATGAGATTCAGATTCCGTTGTATCTCATCCCGGTGGATGGGCAGATAATAGCACTTATCCACCCATTTCCTGTTTTCCTGCAACAGGGGTACCACTCGATACTGATAGGTCCATTTCGATTCATCGTAAGTGGCCTTTTCCTGTTTGGGAACACCTGCCTTCAACATACCGGTAATCTTTATTCCATTCAGGCTGTTGAGCCCGGGAGCCTGGGGAGCAATCATCCAGCGTCTCACATCCCAGTATCTGTGTTCTTCAAAGAAAAACTCAATGCGCCGTTCATTCTGGTATATTCTCCTCAGTTCAGCCTTATCTACCGTTGTCACTGCCGGCAGGTTTACATGAGCGCGGATCTCGTTCAGATATTGCTTCGCTTCATCCAGCTCACCCAACTCGATACATGCTTCGATGTAGTCGTAATAGACTTCTGAAAGACGGATGAACGGGAACACTGCGTTGATGTAGTTCCGGTGATCGCCCTTCGCCGGATTAATAAATTTTTTCAGATAATAACCGGTATAGGTAGCATTCCAGTTCTCACCACCACCCTCACGGGTATCCATACCCGCATATAAATCGTTGCTGGCGGGATCGAGCTGGTAATAACCGGTCTGGATCCTGCCGGTGGGTTCTTCGGCTGCATAGTCTGAAGGTCGTTGAATCCACTGCATCCCATCATACATGATGGTGGCATAGAATCGTGCTTCTCTGTTCTTATACGGTGCAGCAGCATGGGCGGGATTACTCCAGTTGAATTTGCTTCCGTCGGCCATTGCAAAAGCATCTACCGCATCCTGTACCGGTGTATTGCCTCCCCAGGCATGGTAGCCGCTCGGGCCGTTGAACAGCGGCATTCTGCCGCCGCTCTCCTGTTTGGTATCGATGAAATAGCGGGAGAAGATATGGTCAGGACCATCCTTGGTGAAGAAAGACCATATCTGCTCTGCTTTCGCTTCATTGGTGAGTCCTGAGCCACCAAAGGTAGGAATGGCATGTCCCAGGGGGTTATTCATCAGATCCTTTGCAGCAATTTTCACTGCGTTCCATCGTTCCGTTCTGGAACCTTTGGTGTAAAACAACAGCTCTTTATTGGCATACACAGCGAAAATAGGTGTCTTGGCAGTGGCTGTAGCCTCATCGTGCAGGTCGCTGGCAGCATCGGTGAGAACCCTTACTTTGAGGGCTTTCACGGCAGCCAGTGTGGCCCGGCCCTTGTCGGTATTCGCGAAGGTTCTGTCCTTCAGCAGGATGGCGGCCTCATCCAGGTCCGAAAGGATCTGAGCGATGCAATCGTCATACGAAGCGCGGGGAATTAACAAATCTTCCTGTGCATCGTCCAGTTGTGTTACCCTCAACTGAAGGGGTACACCGCCATGTGCTCTGGTCAGTCGATGGTAGAAGTAAGCACGCAGGAAATAAGCTTCACCTTTCAATTGCATCTTGTTGTTCTCATCGAAAGTGGCTGCATCCACATTTTCAATAAAATCGTTACAGGAACGGATATTCCGATAAAGTCTGGCCCATTGGTGACCGCTCTGTGTCTTGGCAAACCAGCCGAGATTCAC
The DNA here is from genome assembly GCA_001768325.1 of Bacteroidetes bacterium GWC2_46_850. Lineage (GTDB taxonomy): Bacteria > Bacteroidota > Bacteroidia > Bacteroidales > Dysgonomonadaceae > Proteiniphilum. The sequence goes on from MENQ01000016.1 coordinate 183,848, forward strand.
ATCCGTCACTGCACCAGAGTTGGTTTCCCTGAATTCGCGTCCGTGGGTGAACAGCGACTCGTCGGCGGCTGAAGCTTGCAGTTCTTCGGTAAAACCTGCATCCTGAAAGGTGAAGTAGATATCATACATATACGCTTTGGCCAAGCTGGCTTCTTTCCAGATATCATCTGCCGTGATTTCCGTCTGCGGTTTGGTATCCATGAAATCGGCATTACAGGCGGCCAAAAGCGTAGAAATCGAAAGCAAAACAATAAAATGTAAACTATATTTTTTCATACGAAAATTAAATTAAATCGTTGAATTTTAGAAAGTCAATGAAAATCCCAGATTGATCACCTTCGATAAAGGGTAATAAACGGCGTTGGTGCTGGTACTCTCCGGATCCAGATCATGTGCATTGGTAAATGTGAGCAAGTTCACACCGTTCAGATAGACACGCCCTCTGGAGAAAAATTTCGTGTTCTCCATGATTTGTTTAGGCACATTGTAACCTACCTCCAGGTTCTTCAACCTTATATAATTGGTACTCATCATCCAGTAGGTGTTGCTTGCGCCCGTACCGCTGTCCCAGTAATACTTGGCGCGTGCGTGTACACGGGGATGTACGCTGCTCGGATTGTCTACCGACCAGTGATTATCATACACATATTTCGAATAGTTGCCAATTTCACCGGAGTCGAAATATAGTTTTGTCCATGAATCTGCTGCACCCTGAAAGAGAACAGTCAAGTCGAAATTTTTGTACTGAAAAAAGGAGTTAAGACCGAAAGTCCATTTGGGCTCATTTGTCTTGTTGAACCTTTTCCTGTCATCAGGTGTAATCTTGTTGTCTCCATTAATATCCTTGAATTTCATATCGCCGGGTTGCAGACCTTCATCGCTGGTAATACCGTCATAATTGGGTCTGTTAGCCGTATCATTGATTTCTGCCCAGTCTTTGAAGACACCGTCATATTCATAATAGAGGCTTGTATTCATGGGATAACCGGTTGATTTCTGCCAGTCGGGTGCACCAGGTGATTCATCCCAGAAGACAATCGTATTTTTAGCATAACCGCCGGAGAAACTGACATCATAGCGGAAGTCCCTGCCAACGGTATCGTTCCATTCCAGTTTCCAGTCGAATCCGGTATTATCCACCTTGCCTATGTTCTCAGCCGGTAGGGTAAGGCCGGCAGTCTGGGGGATAGAAGCATTTCTTCTCCACAGGATGTTGGACCGTTTGTTGTAGAAGTAATCCAATTCGAAATATAACCGGTTGTTCAAAGTACGTCCTTCCAGACCCACATTGAAGTTATTGGCTCTTTCCCAAGTGATGTTTGGATTGGGGAAACGACTGATTCTTAAACCTTTCTCATCCTGATTATTGACCACATAACCCCACTCGTAGTAGTAAGTGGGGAGAAACTGATACTCACGCAGCTGGCCGTCGAACCAGACCTGGTCGTTACCCATCTGTCCCCAGGAAGCACGGATTTTGAAATAATCCATGAAAGAGAGGTTCTCCTTCCAGAACCCCTCTTCAGAGATCCTGTATCCGAAGAGCACACCGGGGAAAAACCCAAATCTGTTTTCTTTGGGGAACATGTAGGAACCGTCATATCTCCATACAAACTCCGCCAGGTATTTCTCCTGGAAGTTGTAGGAAAAGCGGCCGAAGTAATTCATACGGGCACGGGTCCAGTTATCGTTCCAACCCCCGCTTGTCGCATTCTTCTCCTTATCGCCTCCGGCGTTGAAATGATGTAGTGCGTTGGAGAGGAAATATCTTCTGTAACCGGCAAAGAACTCCTTGTCGGAGGTATCTTTTTCCATACCGGCAAGGGCTACCAGTGCATGATCGCCGAACTGTCGCTCATAATTGAGCAATGCTCCCAGCACCATGTTGGTCTGGTCGAACGAATTCATACTCAAACTGGGATCGGAATGGCTGGGATAACTCAATGCCTTGGTGAGCAGCGGCGTTACACCATCCTCTTCATAGGTTTTATAGTCCCAGGTGTAGAGATACCAGGGTTCAAACCATGTCTTGGTCTGACCGAACGACTTGTCGTACGCAATATTGGCAACCAGCTTCAGTCCTTCAATCCAGGGCTGTGTGATCTCCACGTTTCCCGTTGTCTGGATGTAATATCGTTTGTCGTGCGTATAGCCGGTCTGGTCGGTCACAGCCACAACAGGATTCCGTCCGTACTCCTGCGCCGGTCCGGGCAGACCGTTGGGCCAGTAAGCAGGATCGGTAGGCCGGCCCCGTGCAGTGAACCATAACAGATCACCGGCACCCTGACTGGGAAAGTTACGGTTCTCCTGTCTACCCATCAATCCGACGTTGGCTTTGATCCATTCGTTCAATTGTGCATCCAGGTTTATCCTCAGGTTATATTGCTTGTAGTTGTTGGCCGAATTATGGTAAAGACCATCCTGGTACTTGTAGCCGAAATTGGAGAAATACTGCAGATTCTGGGTACCGCCACCCAGTTCAACATTGTGGACACTCTGTGGCGACCATGGTTTGAAGGTCTCTTTGTACCAGTCGGTGTCCGGATAACGCCAGGGATCAGAACCTTCTCTGTACTTCTGTATCTCTTCCTCCGTTTTCCATGGTTCGGAAACAACATCAGGCAGACCAGTATTGGGGTTCATCAGCCCGTCGTTCACGATCAGCTCATTTCTTAACTCGGCATATTCGGCGGCATTGCTCATCTTTGGCAATATGGTGGGTTGAGCCCATCCCTGATTGAAGGAATAGGTCAACTCCGGTTTCTGATCAGTGGTCCCTTTTTTCGTAGTGATCAGGATCACACCGTTGGCAGCTCTGGCACCGTAGATGGCGGCAGATGCATCCTTCAGCACCGAGATGGTCTCGATCTCATTGGGGTCGATACGGTCCAGGCCACCGGCTCTGGCAGCCACACCATCGATAACGACCAGCGGATCATTATTCCCAAGTGTATTGGATCCTCGGATGCGAATCGTTGATCCGTCGTAACCCGGTTCTCCCGAGCGCTGCAGGGTAATCACACCCGGCATACGTCCTGCAATGGCATTGGAGAGGTTGGCTACGGGTGACTTGATGAGTTCATCGCCCTTTACCGAGGAGACTGATCCGGTGACTGTTTCCTTCTTCTGGATACCGTAACCTACGACCACTACTTCATCCATCATCCTTAAATCTTCTCTCAGTGTCTGGTTGATGGTTGTCTGGGTACCTACGGTCACTTCTGCGGAGAGATATCCGATATAGGAAAAAACCAGCACCGAACTGGCACCCGGAACTTCTAAAGCATAGGCACCCTCCGCATCGGTAACGGTACCGATGGTCGTGCCTTTCACGATTACATTCACGCCAATCAATGGCTCTCCCGTTTCATCACTGACCGTTCCCCTTACATTTACCTGTGCGGATAATGTAAAGGAACAGAGAACAAGAAACAGGAGCACTAAAATCTTCAAGGAGTTTTCTGCAAACTTACTTTGTAAGTTGAAATGTGTTGATTTTTTTTTCATGTTTTCTGTAATAAAATAATGGGGTTTGAATTACTTTCACCAGATATGCAACTGTTTGCATAACAATGCACTTTCTTTTCATCTAATCATAAACATTCAGTTTTAAAGGTTCATTATTTTCTTGTTTCCTTTTCAGATTTTCACGGAATAACAAGACAAATCCCACTGTGAAAATAATGGTCATTATCAAAGGCACCATCCATATGGCTGTCCAGTTGTAGACATGCTGAACGGTATAGCGGTCGACGACATTACCGGCGACCAGCGTACCTGTATATTTGCCCACACCATACGTTGCAAAAGTGATAAGCCCCTGTGCTGCGTTTCTCAATGACGCCGGTGCTTTTTCATCCACGTACAGTTGGCCGGCTACAAAGAAAAAGGTGAAGCAGAACCCATGCAACGGGAGTACGGTATAAAGGAAGGCTGTCTCTTGCGAATATGCCCCCATGCTAAAGAACCCGTACATGATTATCCAGGCAACCATAGCGGCAACGAGACTCCCTTTATACCGTAATTTTACAAAGATAAAAGGAAATAAAAAGAGGCATATCACCTCCGTAATCTGCCCCAGGCTCATGGCTGCAGCGGCATTTTCAATTCCTTCGTCGGTGATGAAGAGATTGGTGAATGAATCATAGAAAGCCAGTGGTATACAGATAAGTGCAGAGAAGACGAGCAACACCAGGAACGATTTGTCACGGGTCAGCCTGAATGCATCAAAGCCCAGGATCTGGCCGATCGTCGTCTTTCCGGTTGTTTTTACGGGGGCCTTGTACGGAAGAACCAGTGCAAATATTCCTGCCAGCAAAGAGATACCTGCACCGATCAGAAAAGGAGATGAAGTAGCTTCCAGACCCATGGCGCTGATGATCAGCCCGGCAGTGATCCATCCAAAGGACCCGAAGAGACGGATCCGGGAGAATTCCCCGGCGGGATTGTCCAGATTGGAAAATGAAATGGAGGTGGTCAGCGACATGGTGGGCATAAAGCATATGCTATAAAGCAGCAAAACGGGGAAAAAAAGAGAAAACGAATCGATTCGGGTGATCCAGACAAGCAACAGTGAACCAACGATATTCAAAAAAGCCAGGACCCTGTTAGCAGAAAAAAACCGGTCCGCAATCATCCCCACAATAACGGGTGAAATGATAGAGGCTATGGCAGCCGTGCTGTACGCCAGACCTATCTGTATACCGCTAAATCCGAGTGTTTTTCCCAAGTAGGTCCCCATGGTCACATACCATGAGCCTTGAATAAAGAATTGAAAGAACATCATGAAGGACAATTGCATCTTCTTGTTTTGCATACGATAAAACAGTTATAATGGTTAAAATTACTTGTTTTAATCTCGCAGGAAATTTTAGTAGACGTGAACAAGTGATCATGGGATCATCAATGGTTCTATTTCCGGCAGTGTCTGAAAAAGAACGTATTTCAGGCGGTTATCCGCACTGAAGGCTGTCTGGTCAATAGACATCTTTCGAATAAGTGTACAGTAAAACTGTCAAAAAAACACTTATAGGGGAAACAAAGAAAGATTATTTTTTTTAAATAGAATTAATTATAGATATTTTTTATAAATAATATGCTGTAATTTGATTGATTCATTGAAGACTATTGCTGCTTTATTTTATTATTTGAAAGCTTAAACCGGAATATGGATCTTTCCTTTTTGCCCTTTTTTATCTCGTAATAACCTCTTTTATTTTTCTGCAGACTTTTTTCAGACAGGATTTTTTTATCTTCTGGAAGATGTAGTTCAAATTGTGCATCTCCACTAAATTCAATCACCATTTCATCGGTTAACGGGTTATAATCAACCTGTCTGATTTTTCCGGATACTGCATTTATTTCCAACGATTCAGGAGCGATAAAGACGCTGTTTTTCCCCGCCGTAGTAATCTCAGTTTTTATCCAGTCGCCCTCCTGTGTGAGGTTACCGCTAAAAGCAACCCACCCGAACTCGGGGTGATGATAGATATAGCTTGAAGAGTTTACCGCGTATCCATAAAAACCGCTTCCATAGTCACCAGCATAGCCGTCTATATCCAGTGTGGAGGGATATGAATGAAAGGCAGCCGGACCAAAACCGTCCCGGGTAGTGTTGGCCAAAGGCCCCATGGAACCAGCGTGGCCCACACGCAGGAGATAGAAATCATCGGGGTTATCGCGGTAAGCTGCCAGCACGGGAATCGCATTCAACCCGGAACCGTAATGATGCAGTTGTCTTTCTATTCTGGCCAGCTTTCCTCCGTATACAAAATCCCAGTATCTGCGGGCACTGCCGTTATATCCCCAGTGTGGCACCGTTGGCATATAAGCAAGCACCGCATTGAGGGTTACATCTGCTTTATCGGCATAACCAAAGTAGGAGGTCCACATATACACTTCTTCCTGCCCGGTAGAATCCCAGGGCATTTCACTGCCAAAAGGATATTCCAGTGAATTCCAGTGATCGGCTCGTTTTTTCATCTCTACTTCAAGATTGGATGCCATTTCATTAAAACCTTTGTGCAGAAACTGACCGTTTATGGAGCCAATGATGGGGAACGAAAGATTTCCTCGTGCAGCTATCGCCACCTCGTGAACTTTGGCAGTAACCGTCGCTTCAGTCATCCCTTCGCAGGCAAAATGCATGGCGGCCAGATGCATATCGGCAGTCACGGAAACCGCTTTGTCTATCTCGTCAATCTCTTCATCCGATTTAATATTTCGCTGATTGGCCGCTGCCATAATGAGGGAAGCGCTGCTCCTGCGTGCCACTTCGCTGGGATGATAGCCCAGGTATTCAGAGAGTTGCAACACATGCTCACCCCTGTAGGGAGGCAGATACCTGACATGACTTGGGTCTGTATTGTGGATCATCTTCCTGAAGTCAGACAGGCTCCCTGCAGAACCAATTCCGGCCAATTGCGCCAACTCTCTGATAGCGGGCTGAGAGCCGGTCCACACGATAGAGTCGATGGTGGGATCATCCCCAAAGATACATTCTTTATCTGCATCCAGATCGATCCAGCCAATCAGGCCGGGTTTGCTGAGACCGAAATAATAAAGGAAGGTACTGTCCTGCCGGTAAAAGTAGGTATTATCGACATAGTTGATACTGCTCTCGCCATTCCCGACGAACAATCTGTCTGAAATGACTCTTTCAGTTGTTTTCTTCTTTTGGTATAGATCTCTTGACTGAACATGTTCATCAAAAACATTTCATTTTCCTTTTCTGATCAGTTCACGTGCTGCTTCAATGATGGTATCCCTGTTTTTTGCCCTGTCACTATCCTGCATACCCACATGGATGTGAGGCTCCACGCCAAACTCAATGTGTTCCTTTTCTGCATTAAACATGGGTGACGCAGAAAAGCGGATGGACCAGCCGTTGGGCAGCTCGGAGGTAAAGGGTAATCCACTTCCGCCACCGGTTTTGTCACCCATCACCGTCACGTTGGGTGCATATTTCATGATGCTCACGAACTCGTTGGTGGCACTGTAACATCCTCGGTTGGTGATCACTACAACAGGCTTCTGGTAACGAACACGATCGGAGCTTTCCACATATTTCGGATAAAGCGGCGAAAAGTCGTTGTGCCCCTGTCCTACTTTGTGAGAGATATAACCAATAAGCTTCCGCTCATTGAAGAAGCGGCTGGTTATTCTTTCCACATTGGTAAGGCTTCCACCTCCGTTGTTCCGTACATCAATGATAATCCCGTGACAGATGGCCATCCTGTTCAGCACCTGATCGAGGCTGCTTTCCGACAGGTCATCTGAGAAACTACCGTAATAGATGTAGCCCACATTATCTTCCTGAATCTTATACCGTAAACCGGATGCTATGCCAAAGTCGGTTCCCAGATAATGCTTCTGTACGGTTGGGTCGAAGTTGACCGGGAAATCATCCTGCCATTGCCAGTAACGGGTGATATCGTGCGATGCGGCCAGGTTCACATGTCCATCTTTCAGCTCGGTGAGCATCTCCCCCATAAGCTTAAAAAGTGCGTCGTTGCTCATATCTTCGGTGATGCGCGCACTATAATTCACGTAGACCGAATCCCAGTCGATATGCTTATATTCGAAGAAACAATAATTCCGGTCGAGAATGGTCCACAATGCATCAAAATTGCCTCGCGGATGATTACCGAATTGCATGTCAGTCATCTCACAGCCCTGCATCAAAAGCAATGACAGCAGGAGCAGACCGGAATGTTTCTTCCACATCATGGGATCAAAAATTTCATTTCCCGTATAAATACCGGAAACATGGGTAAAACAGGAGGAATCAGCAAAACGTTAGTCACACGGAATCTTGTCGACTCTTCTTTGGTGGCGCCCTCCTTCAAAGGGTGTATTCAGGAAGGTCACGAGGATCTCATATATTTCTTCGTCGTTCAGAAAACGACCTGGAAGCGAGAGAATATTGGCATCGTTGTGTGCTCGTGCGTAATAGGCAATTTCCGGATTCCAGCACAATGCCGCCCGGATCCCCTGATGCTTGTTCACCGTCATATTGATACCGTTTCCGGAGGCGCATATGGCAATTCCAGGATAACATTCGCCTCTTTCAACAGCCGTTGCCAGTGGATGTGCATAGTCGGGATAATCAGTGCTGTCTAAAGAATAGGTTCCAAAATCCTTATAAGGAATACCTTGCTCTTCAAGTTTTTTAATGATCTGCTGTTTCCTGTCGAAACCGGCATGATCGGATCCTATCCCGATGGGTTTTTCTGAATGATCGAATAGTGACATATCAATCGTTTTTTGTTGTTACAAGATTTTTTTCACCTGCTCATATACATTGTTACCTGTATATCCCAGTTTCTCATCAAGTACCTGGTAGGGTGCGGAGAATCCGAATGAGTTCATTCCCCAGACTGATCCGTCGGCGCCTACCAACCCTTCCAGTGTGACAGAGAGACCGGCAGTCATACCAAATTTCTTTTTCCCTTTCGGCAATACTGATTCCTGGTATTCTGCCGATTGAGCACGGAACAATCCTTCGGAAGGAACGGAGACAATACGTACTTTCACCCCGTCGGCCCGCAGCAAATCGGCGCCCTCCACAAGGGTGGCCACTTCCGATCCCGAAGCCAGCAAGATCACATCGTAATTTTCTTCATCCTGTACGATGTAAGCACCCTTGTCGGCCTGAAGGGCTTCATCAAAGCGAGATTCCCGGGCAGGCAGATCTTTGATGTTCTGACGGGAGAGAATCAACCCGGTGGGGGTTTTCGTATTTTCAAGTGCCATCTTCCATGCGACAGTCGTTTCATTTGCATCGGCCGGACGAAGTACGAGCATGGCGTTGTGTCCGTGGTGGTTTTGTAGTTTCTCCAGCAGACGGATCTGCGCTTCCTGTTCCACAGGCTGATGAGTAGGTCCATCTTCTCCGACGCGGAATGCATCGTGTGTCCATATAAAGATGACCGGTGTTTCCATTAGTGCTGCCACGCGAATGGAGGGCTTCATATAGTCCGAGAATGCAAAGAAGGTTCCACATGCGGGAATTACACCACCATGCAGACTCATTCCAATGCAGAGACATGACATGGTAAATTCAGAAACGCCAATCTGAAGGAAGGCTCCTGAGAAATCGTTTTTCGTAAATGCTTTTGTATATTTCAAAAATCCGTCTGTCTTGTCGGAATTGGAAAGGTCGGCAGAAGCAACCACCATATTTTCCACCTGCTGTGCCAGTACCCCCAATACAGTGGCGGAAGCAGCGCGGGTGGCGACTCCCGGTTTTTGCTGAATGGCATTCCAATCTATTTCAGGAAGTTCATGAGAGAACCATTTCTTTTTCTTTTCTGCCAGTTCGGGATTTGCACTTTCCCATGCACTCTCCTTTGCTTTTTTTGCAGATACAATTTCTTTCAGCTCCAGCATTCGTTTTTCATAGAGTTGCTTCGCTTCAGGAAAGATTACAAAAGGATTTTCCGGATCACCACCCAGATTTTTGATCGTTTGATCAAAGTCGGCACCCGCAGCGCTTAGCGGCTGTCCATGGGTAGAGACCTGGCATTCGAATGAAGTACAGTCCGCAGCCAGCGCACCACGTCCCATAATGGTATTACCAATGATCAGGGTGGGTCTTTCTTTTTCGGCTTTGGCATCTGTGAGTGCCTTGCGGATTTCTTCCACATTGTTGCCATCAATGGTAATCACGTTCCATCTCCAGGCTTCGTATTTCTTCGCCACGTCTTCACTGGTCACTTCGGAGGTGGTTGTCGACAGCTGTATCGCATTGGAATCGTAGAACATGATCAGATTACTCAACCCGAGGTGCCCTGCAATTCGTCCTACGCCCTGTGATATCTCTTCCTGAATGCCGCCGTCGGAAATAAAAGTGTAGATGGTATGATCTACCACCTCGCCGAATCGGGCCTGCAGGAATCGGGCAGCAATGGCTGCACCGGCAGCAAAGGCATGCCCCTGTCCCAGTGGGCCGGATGTGTTTTCGATACCCCGGCTCAAGTCTATTTCAGGATGTCCCGGTGTCGGGCTGCCCCATTGCCGGAACTCCTTCAGTTCATCCAACGAAAATTTACCGCTTAAACAAAGGACAGAGTAAAGCATGGGCGACATGTGACCTGGATCGAGGAAGAAACGGTCTCTCGACACCCACGTGGGATCTTCGGGATCATACTCCAAAAATTCTGAAAAAAGGACGTTAATAAAATCTGCTCCCCCCATTGCACCTCCGGGATGTCCCGATTTTGCCTTTTCCACCATCGAAGCCGAAAGTATCCTGATATTATCGGCAGCTTTGTTCATAATTGCTTTTTCGTTCATAAGTTCTTGGAAATATACCTGTTATATTGTTATAAATTAAATTCAACCATCAGTTAACGCTTCAAAACTAATCACCGCAAAGATAACCATTTTTTGAAATTATCTACCTTACAAGAATGATATGTTTGCTCTATTTTATGACATTCCTCATTCATTTTCTTTGTTCAGCGCATTTTTTATACAAAATGTTACGATAAAATTGTTACTTTTACACTCAGTAAACGGGAAGAGAAAAAAGAAGCAAGACAGTAAAACCAGAGGCAGTCACTGAAAACCGAACCGCTGCTGGGAAAAACATGTATTCTAAAAAGCTGATAGCTGAACGCTGACTGCTGATAGCCAAAAAATCATGAGTTTAAGCAACAACAAAATAAAATATATCCGGTCTCTCAAAGAAAAAAAGTTCCGCGATGAGCATCGTACCTTCATTGCAGAAGGAACGAAGCTCGTCTTCGATTTGCTGGAGACATGCCGCTGTCAGCTGATTGCAGCACTACCGGAAGTGCTTTCGGCGCATCCTGGCATAAGCGCTGAAGAAATTGTAGAGGCGAGCGAAAGTGAACTCAAAAAGGCAACTTTGCTGGCGACAGCACCGCAGGTCATCGCTGTCTTTTACCAGCCCGAAAACATTGTGGAAGAAATTCAACCGGAGAGAAAGTTATTTCTTGTCCTCGACGGAATCCAGGATCCGGGAAATGTGGGTACCATCGTCCGCATTGCCGACTGGTTTGGCATTGATCATATTGTCTGTTCACCCGACACCGCTGATCTGTTTAATCCCAAAACGGTACAGGCGACCATGGGCGCCATTGCCCGTGTAGGGGTCAGTTACACAGATATCGGAATTTTCTTACGAAAGCATAATCACCTGCCTGTTTACGGCACCTTTCTGGATGGAGAAAATATCTACTCCGATACGCTTTCGGAACAAGGCATCATCGTGATGGGCAGCGAAGGTAAAGGCATCAGGCCTGACATAGCGGCTGCCATCAACCGAAGACTCTTCATTCCCAACTTTCCTTTAAACCGCACCACCTCTGAATCGTTGAATGTGGCAGCAGCCACCGCCATTGTCTGTGCTGAATTCCGCAGAAGAACTTTTTAAAAAGCGCAAAAAAAATCACGTATTGAGAGAATACGTGATCACCTAAAACAAATCTAAAGAAAATGAGAATCTCACTTACAGTGAGATGTGGGTGGAAAACGGGGCTCGAACCCGCGACCTTCGGAACCACAATCCGACGCTCTAACCAACTGAGCTACAACCACCGTATTGTAATCGGGTGCAAAGATAGGATTTTTTTATCACTTCCCATCCAAATAAGCCTGTTTTTTTAAAAAAAATGTTTTGCAGGCTTCCATATGCGCAAAAAATAGTACATTTGAAGCAATAGAACAAAAAAAATCATGGGGACTAAAAAAATAAAACTTTCTATCCTGGGAATCTCCTTCAGTCAGGTACAGGCGGGAGCCTATGCACTCATCTTTGCCGAAGAGAGCGGTGTGCGCCGTCTTCCCATTGTTATCGGGACTCCCGAAGCCCAGTCCATCGCCATCGTCATGGAGGGTATTACACCACCAAGACCGCTTTCACATGATCTCATCTGTTCAATCTGGGAACAACTTGGCATAGAGCTGGTTGAAGCCCTGATTTACAAATTTGAAGATGGTGCTTTCTTCGCTGAACTTTTGTTGCGCCAGAACGACAAAGAGTATCGCATCGACTCACGCACTTCCGACGCCGTAGCCCTGGCAATACGCACCCATTCACCCATCTACACAACGGAAGAGATCATGAAGAACATGGCCATCGTCTTCGATGAACAATCTCCGACAGGTACTCCCGAACCGCTTATTCCGGATGAAGGCATACAGTCGGAAGAAGAATTGTCAGATCTTCATCTCGACACGCTGAGGAATCGTCTGAAGGATGCCGTACATGAGGAAAATTATGAGCTGGCTACTCGTTTGCGCGACGAAATCAACCGGCGAGAAAATAAATCCTGAAAGAAAACAAGATGTCAGATACGCTCTTTTATTGCCCTGATATTGCCATCTCTCCGCAACTGCCACTACAGGAATCACAACATTGTGTTAAAGTCCTCAGAATGCGGGAAGGCGACGCACTGACCGTGACCGACGGGCAGGGTTATTTCTATGAATGCGTACTCACGGAAGCGCACCCGAAACATTGCATCATTCGCATTGAACATCGGACAGAAATGGCCAAAAACCGGGACTTCCTGCTTCAGATAGGCTTTGCACCCACCAAACAGATGGAGCGAAACGAATGGTTTGTGGAAAAAGCTGTCGAAATAGGCATTGATCGGTTTACTCCCCTATTGAGTAGTTACTCCGAACGGAAAGAGCTGAAAAAAGAACGCCTGGAAAAGATTGCCGTGTCGGCCATGAAACAATCGCAACAGGCTTTTCTCCCTGCTATTGATGAGTTGACTCGCTTTGCCGATATTGTAACCCATCCTTCTGAAGGGAGAAAATTTATCGCCCACTGTCACGATCTGCCGAAAAAGCCGTTGGCTCAAACATATCGGAAAGGAGAAAATGCAACGATCCTGATTGGTCCCGAGGGTGATTTCAGCCAGGAGGAGATCAGCAATGCTCTGGCGAACGGTTTTGAACCTGTCAGCCTCGGAGAAACAAGACTTCGCACCGAGACCGCCTGTCTTGTCGCCACACACACAATTCATGTCATCAACAACCAACAATCATAAATTCCGCACAATGAAAAAAATATTTTTCTCCATCTCACTTCTGCTGATGCTCCTTTGCCTCGGCTGCAGCAGCAATGTCCAAAAGGAGCTGCCACGCATCGCCATTGCCGGCATCGCCATCGAGTCGAGCACCTTCTCGCCAGCAGTATCGAACGAGGAGGCTTTCCGGTCGCGTACAGGTGACGAAGTTTTCACCTATTATCCCTTCTTTGAAGCCGATTCAGGTATTATCGACCGTGCCGTTTGGCTCCCCACCCTACGCGGACACGCCATGCCTGGCGGGATTGTCACGCGGGAAGCCTACGAGTCGCTGGTGACAAAAACACTCGATATGCTAAAGGAAACGTTGCCGCTCGACGGACTTTTCTTTGACATTCATGGGGCAATGAGCGTACAGGGTCTCGACGATCCGGAAGGTGACTTTCTGCTTCGTATCCGTGAGGTAATTGGCAACGACGTGCTGGTCTCCACCTCCATGGATCTCCATGGCAGCGTATCACCGCGGCTCGCACAAAACAGCGATCTGATTACCTGCTATAGACTGGCACCCCACGAAGATGCCATCGAATCGAAAAAAAGGGCAGTGACCAACCTGCTGAACCGACTGGAAAGTGGCAAGGGAAAACCTGCTTATAAGGCATGGATTCCCGTCCCCATTCTGCTTCCGGGGGAAAAGACGAGCACCCGCATTGAACCGGGGAAAAGTCTGTATGCCGACATTCCGGGAGTCCTGGATGGAGACAACGTAATTGATGCAGCCATCTGGATGTCCTACCCCTGGGCCGACGAACCACGTAACCACGGGGTGGTGATGGCCTATGGCGATAATAAGGAAGCAGTAGCCAAAGCGGCAGGGAAGCTGGCACGCCATTTCTGGGATGTACGGAAAGAATTTGAATTCGTGGCTCCCACCACCTACCTCGGTGACGCGTTGGAAAAGGCGTTGGTCAGCGACAAGAAGCCATTTATCATCAGCGATATGGGTGACAATCCCACCGCCGGTGGTGCGGGTGATGTGACCTGGACACTGCAGGAATTATTCAAACATCCGGCCTTGCAAAAGAGTGGCAAGACACTAATCTATGCTTCCCTTCCCGGTGCAGAGTTTGTAATGAAAGCGATTGAAGCCGGTGTGGGCGCAGAGGTGGAAGGCACTGCCGGTGCAGAAGTGGACAACCGTTTTGCACCGCCCATTCAGTTGAAAGGAATCGTGACAGCTGTAAAAGCGGACAGCACCAACAACGAAGTGGTGGTGAAGAGTGGCAACATATACACCATTGTCACCGAAAAAAGGAATGCTTACCATTACGAGAAGCAGTTCACCGATCTGGGATTGAAGCCACGTGAAGCTGACATTCTGGTGGTAAAGATCGGGTATCTGGTGCCCGAGTTATACGATATGCGGGGCGACTGGCTCATGGCGCTCACCCCGGGTGGTGTGGATCAGGATCTGCTGCGTCTTCCCTACAAACGTTTAACACGTCCGATCTATCCGCTCGATCCCGATATGGGAAATCCTGACCTGCGTGCACGCTTTATTCCGCTATCGGATGATCTCAAAAAATAATGATTAATTTACGTTTCGCATGGTATGCGTACAGCTAAATCCTTGAGTGATTATTTTTAATCAGGCTATGACAAAAAAGGAACGCTATGAAAAAGTGCTCGGCTGGTTTGAGGCAAATGCTGAATCGGCCGAGACGGAGTTGCATTACACAAACAATTATCAGTTGCTGGTGGCGGTCATTCTTTCTGCCCAGTGTACCGACAAGCGGGTGAACATGATCACACCCGCACTCTTTGAAGCATTCCCCGTACCGGAGGTGATGGCTGCCTCAACCCCGGAAGTAGTTTACGAGTATATCCGCTCCTGCTCCTATCCCAACAACAAGGCAAAAAACCTGGTCGGCATGGCACGGAAACTGGTCTCCGACTTTGGAGGTGAAGTCCCGACAGATATCGACTCACTGATCACCATCCCCGGGGTGGGCCGCAAAACGGCCAATGTGATGCTGGCCGTTGCCTTCGATACGCCTGCCATGCCCGTAGACACCCATGTCTTCAGGGTAGCCAACCGCATCGGGCTGACTGACAATTCCAAAACACCGCTCGAAACCGAGCGGGAACTGGTCAGATATATTCCACGGGAGTTACTCTCAAAAGCGCATCACTGGCTCATTTTACACGGCCGCTATATCTGTGTGGCACGGAAACCCAAATGCGAAATCTGCGGACTTAGAGACTGGTGCAGATATTATGCAAAAAATGTGATGAAACCGTGATGTTAAACATCAGATGATTGAGTCAAAAGTTGTAAAGTTTAAAGTACCACAAGCCCCCTGAAAATCTTCAGAGGGCTTGTCTTTTGAAAAGTAGGCGGGGTATATTCCTGTTTCTTTAGAATTTATACGTAACCCCCACATTCAGTGCGGATACTCCGTAACCCAGCTCAGCATAGACACCTAGTTGCTCGGTGAAAAACCAGCGTCCCCCAAGAAAACCGGAAAGACCAAGACCGCTGCCATAGCTACTGCCCAGCGAGTCATCACCACTATCTGAGGAGTATTTCGCAATATTATAACCGAGCATCACTCCCCCATAGATATCAAGCTCCGGAATGTGGGTAAAGCCGTTGTAATGATAGGCACCCCGTACACCTACGATGGTATAGTTCCATTTGGCGGTATAGCCCATGTCGGTGTACTTGTATCCGGTATTGCCGATATAACCTCCGAGGCTGATCACGCCGGGGCCTCCGATATCCCACATGCCGTGATCGACGGACAGGGAGATGGCCGGACGGGCTTTCCCGAGACCGCCTAAAGCGGTTCCCAAACCAATACCGGCATTGGCTATAGTAGTTCCTTTCTGAAATTGCTGCGCCTGCACAGCGATGGCAATAATAACTGCCATAAGAATAAAGATTGTTTTTTTCGTCATTTTTTTTAAATTTATAAAGATAGTTTTCAATAGATTCGGTTGTTTTAAATAGATCATTCATTACCTGCATACAGGATATTCGTTCCAGTTATCCAATAAGCGATGGTACCACCATCTGTATATCGGAATCCTTTCCAGTCGCCTGTCGCCGGAACAGTGGTGCTTCCATCTCCATTGGTGTCACCGCCGCGTTCGTCATCTTTGTAGGAAGTCAGGATCGCCGTGGGGTCAACATGTACGTTACCCTTGTAGGACTGTATTCCACCGCCCGGATGCGCAAACTTTACAATTACATTGGGTTTGATGTGAATGGTTGCCGTGGGATGCACTTGCATCACACTTACGTATTCTGAGACATACGGTACTTCTGTATTATTCCAGTTCACCGATAAACCACTGCCTCCCGTGTTCAGGTTTAAATAAATTCCATTATGGGAGTTGATCATGGCCGGTTTTTCCGGGTTATGAAACAGGTTGCTTGGATCCAGCTGGTAGAAGGCATCAAAATAAATGGGTCTTCCGTTATCATAGAAGGCGTTGTTGGTAAATCTGCTAACGCTTGCATCTTTCATTGCAGACGTGCCGTAAAATGCATAGGATGAAGATCCCGGGAGATATAAAGTATGTGCTATTCGGCAATAATCAAAAGTAAAGGAAGCAGCTGATTGACCTTGAATACTGAAGGCTTTGGTATTGCCTCCGCTACTTTGACCCGCATAAAATATATCCACATATCGAAACACACTTCCTGCAGAGGTGGACAGATAGACTTGTTCCCAATCACCTTTTTCTGGTGTTGAGGCTGCAGCGTCTCCATTGCTGTCACCACAGTAGCGGTCATCGGCCAGTGAGGTGAAGACAATACGCTTCTGGGCCGTGCCTTCTGCGATAATTTTACCATTGACCACTTCAATCCGGGCATCCTTCATCTTGATGATCACGCCCGGCTCAATGGTGAGTGTGGAAGTGACCCTTACATTTGAACCATTGATGACATAAACGAAACCTTCTTTCCAGACCGTGGGTTCACTGATAGTTCCAGTTACTTCAATAATTTCACAGGAGGTATTCGGTCCTTCGAGTTGGATATCATCTTCGCTACAGCTAGACAGGACAATTGCCCCCAATAACATCATGACTAATTTTCTGAACGTTGTTTCCATTTTTTTTATATATTTATAATTTTTATCCCGATGAAGACCTGTAGCATCCATTGCTGCCACTTCATCATTTGATGGATGCAAAGGTAGATTCGCCAAATTTATCCCAATATCCCCCAAAGGGGGTTTTTCGCAGGAGTAGTTACGACTACCTTTGTCTTATGAATAATCAGGATAAACCCTCTTTATCAAACGCGATGATGAAAAGTTATATATATGGAGACATACGGAAGGCACTCCGCTTGTGGATATGCCTGTCTGTAGCGTTTATGCCGATGATGTGTTTTGGCCAAAATCTGGATTCCTTGGAGCAGGTATTGAAGACGATGAAGCTGACAGACAAGGAGAAAATTGAAATACTGAACGATCTCAATTGGTTCTATAACAGTGTTGACGCAGGTCGTTCGATAGATTTCGGCAAACAGGGACTCCTACTCGCCAGGAAGACTGGGGATGAAAAGATGGTCGGCACCTTCCTGAAAGATATCGGCATAGCCTATTACATGGATGGTAAACTCGACACAGCGATGGTTTATCTGGAAAATGCCCAAACGATTGTTGAAAAACTAGACGATGCAAAAATGCAGTCCTCCATTTATAATGCGCGTGCCAACATATATCGCGTACAAAGCCGGTATGACGAATCCATCGCAAACTATCTGAAAGCTGCAAAACTTCTTGAATCGCTCAACGATAAACATAGTCTTGGCATGGTCTATTCCAATATCGGGGGTATTTATCAGATGATGATCAATTATAAACAGGCAATCGTCTATTTTGAGCAAGCGATAAAGCTGGCGATCGAAACTGATGATCAGGAAGGCTTGGCGGCTGCGTATATATCCTTGAGTGACATGGGTCTTTATCTGGAGAAGCCGAAAGAGGAATCGATCGATTACGCTAAAAAAGCGATTGCTATCTTTCAGCAGACTGGCAACAAATACTCAGAAAACCTGGCATTACAGACGCTTGCAAAAGTGTATTACTATCACGATGATTATCGCGCAGCCGAACCCATCGCAATGCAAGCTGTCCTGCAGGCAAAGGAATTGGGCTTTCCCCTCATCATTGCCCAAGCATTGAATATTGTATCCAATATCTATCTTCACCAGGGTCAATATGCCAGATCAATTGAGTTGGCCATGGAAAGTCTGGCCACCGATTCGACCGACATCAACATTACGAGAAACGTCTATGCAAACCTGACTATTGGCAACGCTTACCTTGGATACCCGGAACTTACCCATGAATATATGGACAAATATCGGGAAGCACTCGATCGTTACACCAATGAAGTGTTCCAAAATTCCATGTCGGCCATGGAAATAAAATATGAAACCGAAAAAAAAGAACTCAAGATTTCCGCCTTGGAAAAACAACAACAGTTATATATTTGGTTGGGCATTGCCGGAGCGGTCATTTTGCTCATCGCACTGGCTTTTGCGATGATACGATACCGTTTGGCCGTGAGCCGCCGAAAATACGCCGAAGAGAAAAACCAACGGTTGGAGCAGGAAAAACAGTTGGTGGCCGTGCAGGCAACACTCGATGGCGAAGCCGCCGAACGGAGGCGTCTGGCCAAAGACCTGCACGACGGACTGGGCGGTATGCTGTCAGCTATCAAGATGAACTTGCCACAAGTAAAAGGCGACGCCCTGCTGGAGTCGCTGGATGTTTCGCGTTTCCAGACTGCCCTGGGCATGTTGGACGACTCCATACAGGAACTGCGACGTGTGGCGCACCATATGATGCCGGAATCGTTGCTGCGCTATGGACTGAAAGTTTCGTTGACAGATTTTTGTGCAGCCATCCCGACAGTCAATTTCCATTATTTCGGGAATGAGGCCCGGTTGCCAGGCAAAATGGAGATCATGGTGTACCGCTGTATCCATGAACTGGTCAACAATGCGCTGAAACATGCCGAGGCAACGCAGATCAATGTACAGCTGGTGCAGGAACACGACCGGATATCCTTCACCGTACAGGACAACGGCAAGGGGTTCGACCGGCAAACGATCACCGAGGGGATGGGATTGCGGAACATTCGACAGCGGGTAGAGGCATTTCAAGGTAAACTGGATATCTACTCGGGAGACGGAACAGAAGTACATGTGGAACTGGAATTGACAAAAAAATGAACAGCATGATTCACGTAGCCATTGTGGACGACCATAAGATTCTGACGGACGGATTACAGATTCTTATTGAAGACTCAGGAATAGCGAAGGTGGTTGGGATAGCGCACAACGCCGTCGATTGCCGGAATTCCATCGGTTTTTGGAAACCCGATGTATTGCTCCTTGACGTGGGCTTGCCGGATATCAGCGGGGTGGACTTCTGCAAGGAGCTCAAAAAACGATATCCCGAACTCTATGTGCTGGCACTGACTACGCACAACGAATACAGTGTGGTAAGGCAGATGTTGGAAAACGGCGCCTCGGGCTACCTGATTAAAAATGCACTGACCGAAGAAGTGCTTGCGGGAATAGAGCATGTCGCCAATGGTGAGACCTTCCTCTGTCACGAAGTCGATCTGCTCATGAAACGGCCCAAAGAGACACAGCTGTGGCTGAGCCAACGTGAGCGGGAAATGCTGAAACTGGTAGCCGAGGGATTAACCAACGGAGAAATAGCCGACCGCATCTTTCTAAGTCCGGAAACGATCAAAAGCTACCGCAAAAACCTACTCCTGAAACTGGATGCCAAAAACACTGCCGTGCTTGTCAGGAAAGCATTCGAGCAGAAGCTGATTTAATGTGATGTCTATTTTCCTATCATCAAAAATCTGAATATTCTGCCGGACGAAGAAATGTGATCACACTGCGTGAAACATTATTTTTGTATTCCGGTCGTGCAGAGAGCGATTTCCAGTCGGGATCATCCCTGAAAGCAGCCCAGTGTGCATCCCTGTCGGCCTTGTTCTCAAATGTAGTCATATACATCAGGTTCGGCATTTGCGATCCGGCAATCACTTCACTGTAAAACACAGCATTAAAATCCAATTTGGTGAAAATATCAATTTCACCGCCTTCATTGAACATATGCACCTTATTACGAAACAGGTTTTCACTTGCACTTTCGTAACTCCGCAACTCATATACACGCTGATTTTTGGAAGAGGTAAGCTTGGGCAGCTTCATGACGGGAGACAAAGGAAAAGCCTTGAGTAATATCGTTTCCATTCGCAAGTAAGCAGGAGAATTATATTTTACATTCAGATATTCTTTGCCTGCCAATTTAAATTTTTCATCTTTGAGTAGTTTTCCGTTTATTTTATCAATCATTTTCAAAGATTTCATCGGTATCAAAACATACAGTGATTTATTTGCGGAAGTGTCATTTGCAATTGTCTTAAAAACTCCGACGGATTGAATGCCCATATCGTGCAGGGTCGGAATGAGTGCGGTCTGAAAATAATGATCCAGCATCTTTTCCTGATTGTCGGTATTGTAACGGTACACGGTAAGCTGATAGAACTCCTGTTTCTCCTTCTTTTGTTTTGACCAGAGTAATTGTGGAGCGATCAATAAGGCCATCACGATGGCAAGTAAAATTTTTGTTTTCATGCAGTTATATGTATTATTGAATAGGTGTTTCACTCTAAAAGATATTTAACTCTGACAAATATATAAAAGTTTATACATTTAAGCTATCAGATAATCATCCAATCTCTCAAAGGTAAACTCATTTATGCCATCTGCGAGGACACCAGGCTGTAATAATGTCCCTTCTTCTCCATCAACGACAGTTTTCTCGAACTGTCTCAAGGTCTCAATTGTTAATGGGACCCTAGTGTCTATATCTAATTATATGTTTTTCTCTCAATTGTGTCAAGTCAAAAGCTTTTTCAAAGAAACCAACTCTCGGGTTGGGAGAATTCACAAAATACTTTATAAAAACTTTTGCTTTAATAAAACGCTGATCCAAACTTTCTTGATACGAAATTGCATACGTTTGATCAGGCTCAAGACGCACAGTATAATTTGTAACCTCCGGAGATTTCCATAAGGGGTAGAAGACATTTTGAAAAGTATCTCTTTCTAAAACCAATTCATCAAAACGAACTTCACTATTCCCATCACCATCACTGTTGGTTCCAAACCAAACGGTCATTTTGTGATCTGTTACATTCTGTATTTTACATATATATTCCCTAGGCGATTTAAAAGTAAACGTGACTAATATATCCTCTTGACCAAGAAGTAATAAAGGGAAGAAATGCAATAATAATACTGTAATAATCGAAAATAAAAAATTAAAATTGAGGTAAGCATTCGGTGATGTCCGTATTTGATTCTATGATTTTCCTGTTTATGAAAGTTGACTTTCAAAAACCTCCAAAACATGCGGAGTCGATTTGGAGTTTTTAGGAGTTTCTTTTGGAGTAGTTACCAGGAAGCAGTTCGGCAAGATCCTTGCTGTAGTCTTCGTCATAGTCGTGGATATGACTCAGCACATACACCATCCAGTCGCGGAAGTTCACATCGGCAGCCTTGCAGCACCCCAGCAATGAGTACATGACAGCCGCATCCTCGGCAGCGTCGTGGTTACCGCAAAAAAGATAATTCTTTCTACCCAGGGCCAGGCCTCTCAGGCTGTTCTCGGCGAGATTATTGTCTATACAATATCTGCCATCCAGGTGGTACCGGGTCAACCG
>MENQ01000017.1 GCA_001768325.1 Bacteroidetes bacterium GWC2_46_850
GTCTTCGGGTAAAGGTTTACGAACCGGTTTTCGTTTCACCCGCTCTTTCACCCGTCTCTCCCTGAAGGCTTCTATCTCTACCTTGGCTGCCTCTGCCAGCTCCTGTTCTTCAGGTAACAGATCCAGTCCTTCAAAGTCTATCCGGCGCTGCTGTGGGTCTGCCTGGATATAACGCTCGCTGGACTTGCCCCATATGCGGCGCTTGAGACTGGCAACCTGTTTCTCCAGGTCGACGATCCTGGTATCTTTCTCGGATATTGTTTTTTCGTAAGAGGATTTCAACGCATCCACATCCGTACGGTCTTCGAGCTTGCCCTTCAGAAGTTGAATCTCCTGATATTGGCGGTCGCATTTCTCCAGTAGCAGTTCGAGAAGCTCGTTTGGATTTTCCTTGTTTTCTTGCATCTTTTTCCTGTCAGATAACGGGAGTAAAGATACAAAAAAGAAGCGATACATGCAAGAAAAAAAGTGACTAAAACGTCTGTCTATGCGCCTTTCCAACGTTTTTTATAGTGACATTTTTCCGCGTCGAGACCCTGTACCATCAGCATTAGTTTTTGCCAGGAAAAGGGATGGGTCTTGCCATTTTCATCAAGTGGGGGCAGTGCGAAATTGCCTTTCTCAAGTTTCATGTAGTAGATCACCAGTCCGCCGTGCTCCATGTGCAATGCTTTCAAACTTGTGCAGTGACGGTTCAGAAAAATGAACACGTCACCGCTGCGTACATCCTGTCCCATCTGATCTGTGACCAGACCGCTTAATGTGTAAAACCCTTTTCGCATATCAGTTGGAAACGGGTAAAGCCAGTAACGCATCGAATCGTTCAGATTGAACATGGCTTATTGGATCAGGAGGATTAGTGAACGTAGCTGCGTTGGATCAGCCCCCATGGGAACACGCACCGCAACTCCATTGGGATAGACTATTTCCAGGATATTCCCCGGTGCGGGGTCAACATGCCCCGGAATCGGTCCACGACGGACAACTTCCTTGTTTGCCGGTGATGGATTGGAACCGGTAAAGACGATCGGAACAAAACCGGACTCTCGACCTGTTCTGTAGTTGTGCTCCTGCAATCTCTTCTGCCAGTAATAAAACCTGGATTCAACGATCGATTCGTTCCTGCAGAACTCCTTTATCCGAAGCCCACTGGCCTGGTAACGATCAAATATCTCCTCAAACTGCTGTAATGTCCACATATTATTTTTTGCGGGCAAATATAGCAAGGATCAAAAATTAAAATAGGACGGGGTTTACCGAATGCTTACGGAAGAACAAACGAATCAGCTTGACTGTGCCCGTAGGAATCTCCATACTCATTTTCGTGAGGGAGATGAGCTTAATATTGTGAAGAGATATGAAGCTTATAAAGAACTAAATCAAGTATCTGAGTTAAAAAGATCAATCGATTTTCTTCATCTTTGTAAAAAAATTGAGGATTACACTATGTCAGTCATGAGTCGAATTGAGAGGAAACAGCAGCAAGAATCAAAAGAATGGAATGATTCCTATCATACAAAGTTTAATGATATGAAAGATAGAATTATAAATTCTAAAACACCTCAGGATACGAAAATAAAGATTATCACAATGCTTGAAAGGATGGAAAAGAAGTTAACTGATCTCTTTGATCTTAAATAAAAATAACCATTCAAATAATGAATTTACAAAAAAACATTCCATGGCGTTCATTTATTCCTAAAATTTTTACATTAGATGCCTATTGATCGGAATGATATTAAAACTAAGATTTTGCTATTTTGGGGGGATATAAATTATTTTGCTGTTGAAGCCGAGGCATCCTCTTCAGTATTGTTTGTATCGTCGGTTGATTTCAAGAAAGCCTCAATATTGATGATGGGAAGAGGATAATCTGATAAACAGGTTCCAGTAGTTTTTGCAACTAAATAACCTCTTAATGATCCAATAGAAACATTCAATAAAATGGGAAGAATATTAAACTTATCTTCAAGTCCTCCTTCCTGAAAGGAGAAATATTGTTTCAGATCATCGAACTCAAACAAATTAGAGGTACTTAGTTCCAATACCTTTTTTTTTATTGAATTTATCGCTGGATCTTCTCCATCTTGTTTGGGAAGATGATGGTATCGAACCACAGTCTTGACCTCAAAAAAATTCCCCTCCACGTTATCGGGTAAATTAAAACCGACTTCTACATTAAAATTTGCACGTGATGTATCAATATCCTCACTTTTTAATAGCGGAAGATCTATAAAGAAACCGGTCTCATATATCTTTGATATTCTGACTTTAACTTCTTTATTATCTTTTTTCTCTGTTTCCATTTTATTTTTTGCAGCCATGATTATTGGGGCATGAGATTAAAATCAAAATTTCTTTTGATAATAGGATTATGCTTCTGCGTCTGCTGATCTTTATGTGGAATAGTTAAAAAATCGCTCGTATTTACTTTGAGAATTTCTCCTTCAGTTTGTTTCTCTTTTTCAATATCAAAAATAGAAACATTCAGTGCTCTTTCAATTTTAGCAATGCTTCTGATTGTAAAATTGTGGGTACCAGTCATCCATTTGCTTATTTCTGATTCTTTTTTCCCAAGTAAATCAGCAAGATCTTTTTGGGTCATTCCCTTTAATTGCAGGATCTCCGAAATTTTATCAACAATGTAAAAGGAGAGGTCTATTTCTCGTTTAATATAAGCCGGCGTTTCCTGGCGAATGGACTCTAATATATCGTTTTTTTTCATATTCCACTATTGCTCTTTAAAATAGAAAGATAAATCTCCATGCAACTCATTATGTTCTAACTTTACAACATCTGTTTCAATTTTTAGTTGTAAGATAAAAGATAATTGAGCCAAATGTTCGACACATTCATTCAATGCAGGATCCACATTGTAAGTCTTTGTTTTTTTATGTCCTCCGTTTCCCAGTATAAGAATATTGTCAGATAATCGAATCGCATATAAACGAAGTTTGTTGGTTTCGACCGGAATAGCCTTTATTTTTTGAGCAGGCTTACCTTCAGGTCTAAAATACCTTTCCAGAACTCCATTTTCCTTAATTTTTTCAACATAATAAAGAATCCTTTGAACGTCGTGTATGAAAGAGGAGATCCCACTATACTTTTGAATAAATTTCATAAACTCATTCTCCTCATCGTCATCGAAAAGAATCGAGTATATCGTTACTTTCTCAGTTTGCTCTACGATTTCAAGTGTAAAATATTTCTTCTCCTTCACTTTTAAGTTAAGTACCGCAAAGGTACATATTTTTCGGTTGAACAAAAGTATTTACAGATATTATTTCAGCAAATGTAACTTTTTTTATTATACGCCACAAATGGATGAATTAAAATCGGTTGGATTGTTAATCTTCTCCTTTAATTCTGAAAAGTTGTTTCTTACAATGTGTAGGCTGGGAAAATTCTCTATTTGCCTCTTATTTCGTCCGCGTAAAACTGTAGGTGTCACTGTAAGGGTCAGTCAAAATCAATGTGTTCCCTGCTATTTCAAATGTAAAAGTATTGCCCTCGGAAGTGAGTGTGCCGGTCTGTAACGACGAATTAAAGGTGTAGCTGAAGGTCACGGATACAGAACTTACTGTGAATGTGGCCTGTATTTGAGAAATTACCTTGACAAGCACAGCTCCATCAAAATAATCTGGCATGGTTCCAGTCCACTCGGTCCCTGCCAATGATTTTAATTCGTCAGTTGATGTCTGATCTTCTTTCTCGCATGCAAACAATACCGCTAATAGCGTGAATAAAATTACTTTTTTCATTTGGCTTCTTGTTTTATGATAAATAATGATTCAAAATATGCTTTGATATATTGAATATCACAAAAGAATCCATAAATATTGACAACTTATGTCATCCGTCTGATTAATTTTGTCTGAATTGAGCAGACAGTCTGTTCTACTCAGTAAATTATTCATTTTTTTTACCAAACAACTAATCCTCATTTTCTCCCATATTGACAATAACCGGCTGTAACATTTTATTTCGTTAGTACCACTCACCTTAAAATAAACAGCAATAAATGCAACATATTTATTAGTTTTGCGTCTATAAAATAGATGCAAAATTATTCTTATGAAACGAATTGTCTTTTCAATACTATTCATTATCCCTTTTCTCGCAGGGTGTGAAAAGGAAGATAGTCAGGATCTGCAGCTGCTATATATTAGAGAAGTTGCCTGGAACTCACTGAGTAGCCAGCAGAGAGCATCTGTGATCTCGGACTGGAACAAAGCACTTGTTTCAGAAACAAGGTATGAGGAAAAAACTGCTTATTCCGTAACCTTCCATACCAAAGATGATGCATTACTGGGTCCTATAATTGTCTATGTCGATGCAACAACCTTCGTTGTTCTGGGATATGGTTTGAGAATGTAGTATATTTACCCGTAACAAATCCTATTATTCTCCTGATTTATTAGGAGTATAAAGGTTAACCGCATTATTCTGCGTATAAAAAAATTTGTCCGGCCCGATGTACATACAGCGGGTCCGGACAAATAAACGAATTCATGATCCGGAGATTACGCCGGATTCAATTTCATCACATCAATTCCATCCCGGATTCTGGTGCCCTTCGAGCGCCGTATTGGCCTGCATCTCACTCAGCGGAATGGGCCACAAAAGCGCATGTTCGGGTATGGCCCCCACCTTTGTGGTGCCATCGGGTTTGTTCTGAATCACCGCCGATGCCAGAGGAGTCCATTTCAGTCTACCCGACTGCATGCCATCAGCCTCAGGATAAAGGCGGGTGCGACGGATATCATCCCAGATTTTGAATTCAAGCGGGAACTCGTGAAAACGTTCGGTGAGGATCGATTGTATCAGGGCGTTTCCGGTAGCGGTTTCATCGGCCAGGCCTGCACGCCGGCGTACCTGGTTGAGATAACCTCTCGCTTCGGGTTCATTTCCGGTACGGGCAAGACCCTCGGCAGCAATCAGCAGTACCTCCGCATAGCGGAAGATGGGCATGTTGTAGTCGCCATCACGTCCATTGATCAACGAACCGGCATCGAACCAGGCCCAGTTGCCCAGGTTGTTGAGTGTGTGTGTAACGCCGGTGGCATCGGTATATTCCCTGAAAAAGAACTGTTTCTCCATGTTACGGATATCGGATGGATGGTAACTGTTGATCAACACATCGGAAGGCAGGTACGCATTGTACAACACATCTCCTCCTGGTTTGAACACGCTCGCATTCGCGGCATTCTTCCATTGGAATGCATCCGTTCCGATGGAACGTACCGCATAAGAATTGCCTACATTGAAATTTGTCTGGTCATACTCTTTGGCAAAGATGATCTCATTCGACGATTTTGTGGTCTTAATTTCATTGTAAGCCGAGTTGAGATCGGTACTGCTGCCGCTGGGCTGAATGAGGGCGTGCTGACCGCCGGTAATTACATTTTTTGCCATGTTGGCAGCTTTGGTGTAATACTCATTTCCTCCGTTGACGGGTGCGCCGGCCCATTGCAGGTATACCTGCGCCAGCAATGTCTGGGCCATGGGGAGCGTCACGTATCCGCCATTGGAGTAGAAGGACTTGTTGGGCAACGCATTTCCCGCGATGATCTCCAGCAGATCCTTTTCAATGTTCTGATAGATCTGCGCGGCAGGCGTGCGTTCAACATAAATTCCCTCCAGGGAGGTGTATGGTTTATCGATGTAAGGGACATCGCCATATTCCTTCACCAAGTAAAAATAGGCGTAGGCCCGAAAGAACTTTCCCTGTGCCAGGTAATTTGCGATCTGTGCTTCAGAAAGCACATCGGTCATGGTGGGAATGTTGGCGATGACAAAGTTTGCCCGGGAAACACCGATATAAAACTCGGTCCACATTTTCTGGGAAGTGGCGTCGAACGATTCAATATTGAAATTGGCTCCCTCAGAAGCATTGGTAAATGTCCTGTCCTTGCGCTTGTCGACAAAAAGACCAGACATGACCCCGCCCCACATGGTGGCTTTGGGCGTCCATCCTCCGTCCACATCAATGTTGTGCAAATAAGGCACTCCTCCGAAATAGAGGGCGTTCACACCCGTTCGTGCATCGGATTCCGTCTTCCAGAACTGACCGGTAGTCTTCTCATCGAGCGGATTTTCTTCCAGGAAACTTTCGCAGGAGCTCACTGTCAACGACAGGGCAATCACGCCAAAGATGAATCTATATATGTTGTGTAATTGCATATGATTACTATTTTAATGATTGAATGACTATGAATTAAAATGTAACATTGAGACCCACCGTGAATGTTCTGGGACGTGGGTAAGTAAAGAACTGACGGTTTGTTCCCCATTTGTTATCTCCCAGACGGGATGAGTTCTCAGGATCGAAACCCAGATAATCGGAAGAGGTGATCAGAAACGCATTGTTCACATTTCCGTATAACCGCAATGCAGAGAGCCCCATGTTCCGGAGAAATTCGGGACTGAAGGTATATCCGAGCTGAATGAGGTTACCACGCAGATAGGAGCCATCGGCTACCCAGGTATCATCGGCGTTGGCATTGTTTCCCATCCCGAAGTTTGCCAGCCTGATTGCCTGTGCTTTTCCATCGGGATTGAGTGTTGGATGCCAGGCTTCCTGCCAGAGGCGGTCGATGCCGCTTGTCAGAAACCTGCCTTCGGTTGAGTGGAAGAACTCCTGCATGATCTGGGCACCCCACGAGAACTGGAGATCGACAGTTAAATCGAATCCTTTATAATTAAAGGTGTTGATGAAGGAACCCATCCAGTCGGGCAACCCGTTGCCAAGTATCTCCCGCTGTTTGTATGTCACCTTCTCACCAATAGTTGACGGCACATTCATGGTTTCGGTATTCCAGTTGGCGGCAACTCCATCATAAATACCGGCGCGTTTGTAGCCGTAGAATGTGGAAAGCTCTTCTCCTTCCCGAATGAGCATGTCATATCCAACAAAACCGTCGAGCAGAATCTGTCGTTTACCGGTCACCGGATCCACCGAGGAGCTCTCATCGAGCTTTTCTACCTTGTTTTTATTGAAACTCAGATTCAGTGTTGTGTTCCATTCAAACCCGTTCACATTGAGGGGATATGCGTTGATCAACAGATCCAGCCCCTGGTTGGACACTTCACCAATGTTGCTGGTAATGGACGAGAAGCCTGTCGTTCTCGGTATGGGACGGCTCAGCAACAGATCCGTGGTGTACTTGTAGTAGTAGGAGGCTTCCAGGTTAAGCTTGTCATTGAACAGACCCACATCTACGCCAACATCCCACTGGTTTGTTCTCTCCCACCGCAAATCGGGATTGGGCATACGGTTGGTGAAGGAGACCGTTTGCAATCTATTGCCGATAATGGTGGTAGACTGACCGATGGTGGCCAGTGAGGCGTATGTGCCTATTTCCGAGTTTCCCGTGACACCAAAGGAGGTATGGGGCTTGAGCCTGCTTATTACGGGGTTATCAACAAGAAAATCTTCGTTCGACATCATCCAGCCAAGACCGATTGAAGGAAACCAGGAGTACTTATTGTTGGCACCGAATTTAGAGGAACCGTCCCAGCGGCTGGTCACAGTAGCCATATATTTGTTGTCGTAAGAATATGCCAAACGCAGGAAGTAGGAATTCATGGCCCACTTATCGTGATCATTACCCACCGACGGCCTGTCGGAACCTTTACCCAGGTTGTAATAACCGTAAAAGTCGTCGGTGAAGTTGGTGCCCACAGCGCTGAAGTAGGTGTAGGTACGTTCCTGCCACGACAATCCTCCCATTGCATTGATGGAGTGCTCGTCAATTAACCTATTGTACGTCAGATAGGTTTCCTCCTGCCAGTACAACGTATTTGAGTTGTTTCCTTCGGCCCTTCCGGTTGCACTCTGATTGATGAGCGGGCGGGGCGTGAAGGGGGTATAGTTGGCGTTGCGGTTGTTGTGATAATCGATCCCGAACTGTGTTTTCAGATCGAGTCCTTCGGCCAGATGGAATGTAAGCGCGGCATTTCCAAAGATCTGGGTTCTATACTGTTTTGCTTGCATTCTCTTGAGCAGCTCTACAGGGTTACCCACCCCTTCGGGACTAAATCCCTGCATCGCTGCGGGATCGGGATTATCCTTATCGCGATAGATGGCGCTCGTGCTGAAGCTGTTTGTCTGAGCATATACACCGTCGAGCATCACGGGAATAAACGGCGGCAACTCAACCATGGTACGCAATGCGCCCTGACCGTAGGGATTGTCGGATGTGCGGTTACCCCATGAATGGTTTACCAGCAGGTTCACACCTGTAGAGAGCCAGGGGGTAGGATTATCGTCATAGGCCAGCTTGGCATTCAAACGCTTAAAATAGGTATTGTGCAAAATACCCTGCTGGTCGGTATAATTCAAGAAAGCACCTACCGAGTGATCGTTGTCGCCACGCTGGATACTGAGCTGGTGATTGTGAGAGAAAGCGGTACGTGATGCCTCTTTCTGCCAGTTGGTATCATATTTCGGAGAGCCATCGGCATTAAAAAGACGGTCATCGGTGAATATCTGGGACAGGTCGGTCGTGAAATTTCTGTTTTGCCAGGCATTGGCATTCTCGAGTCCTTGTTTAAATGTAGACATCCATTCTTCGGCGTTCATCACATCCATAAACCTTGCCATACTACTCACCGACATGGATCCATCATAAGAGACGCGAGACTTGTTTCCGGTGTTGCCACCCCGTTTTGTTGTCACCAGGATGACCCCGTTTGCTCCGCGGGCACCATAGATTGCAGCGGAGGAAGCATCCTTGAGTACTTCGATGGATTGAATATCATTGGGGTTCAGAAATTGAAAGTTTGACATCACCACACCATCCACCACATAAAGCGGGCTTGCCGAAGCATTGATGGTTGATATACCGCGGATGATCACGCGCATTTCACCTCCGGGCTGACCGGTATTGGAGAAGATGTTCACACCGGCAGCCTTGCCCTTTAATCCTTCCAGGGCGTTAAAGGACTGATTTTTGATCAAATCACTTCCCTTGGCAGTCGATATGGATCCGGTCACATCCGATTTGCGCATGGTACCATAACCCACCACCACCAGTTCGTCGAGCGTTTGTGTATCTTCCTTCAAAGTAATATTGAATGTCTTCGCATTGGCAGTATTCATTTGCTGATCGATATATCCGATGTAGGAAATGGTGACAATGGCTCCCTCATTCACCTGCAACTGGAAGTTTCCGTCAACATCTGTCACGGTACCGTTGGTGGTGCCATTTTCAATGATGTTGGCACCGATAACGGGCAATCCCTGCTCATCCCGTACATTGCCGGAGATCAGATTCTTCTGCTGCATCGGGATATTCACCTTTCCGGATGCTACCTTCTCTTCTTTCATCTCCGTTTTTCTATCAATAAAAATATATTTTCCGGAGATCCTGTAAGTTAATGAGGAGTTTTTGGTAAGTTGATCCAGTATTTCACGAATGGAGCGGTTCTCGAGCTCCACATCATAGCGGATGGAACGATCCACATCGCTGCTTTTGTAGAAGAAAACGTATTGCGACTGATGCTCAATAGCTGATACAATTTCATCGAATGTTGCCTGCTGTGCCATCACCGATAGTTTTTCATCCTGAACGTCGTTACCGGCAAAAGCAGGGAGATATCCGGTAATTAAAAGGAAAGAAATAAACATGAGGATCAACGGGTTTTTCCCCAATGTATCTTGGTATCTGTTGATTTATTCATAAATTTGTCTGTTTTTAATAATTAAAGTATACATATCCCTTCGTGTCTGCTTGACAAAAAGGATAATTTAATGCATTGAAAACGATTCTGGCCGGGATACTGCGGACACAGCGTCCCGGCTTTTAATTAGACTTCACTTTTCTTCCATAGGCAACTGTTTTAATGGTGAAAAACTATTATTTTATCATTTCTTTAAAAGAAAGAGCGTATCGTTGCGGAACTCCGGTCGAAACTGACCTTTAAAATTAAGGACCGCCGCAATCTCCTGGGAGGATTGATGCGAGAAAAACTTTCCGGTGTATTTTTCAATTCTGTCCGCATCATCGGTAATAACGAATGAGATTCCCAGCACCTTTTCCAATCGTCGGGTAATCTCATCCAGAGAAGCATCTCTAAATGAATAAACTCCCTTGATCCATGTCACTGCATCACTGGGGTCGATTTCTGAAACCGATACTTCATTGCTTCGCTTATCGAAAAAAACCTGTTGATTGGGATGCATCATCATTCCATTTTTCGCCTGATGATTGTTGTCGTATGTGGCCAGTTTCACCTTACCGGTTATCAGGGTGGTGATGGTCCGGGGATCGGAGGAATAACCCTGTACATTGAACTGGGTACCCAATACCTGGATCTCCTGCCTGTCGGTATGCACGATAAAAGAGCGCCGTTCATTCCGGGCAACCGTGAAAAGGGCTTCCCCATCTAAATATACTTCCCTGTTTTTTCCGGTGAACTTTTCGGGATACTTCAACCAGGATGATGCGTTCAGCAGTATGGTTGAACCATCCGACAATACAATGGAGCGGGGGCTGCGGCGAGGGGTAGTCCGCACTTCGGTCCAGGTGACCTCTTCCTGCCGGTTGATAAAAAGAAAAATTCCGGAGATGATTAAAACAAGCGCGACGGCTGCCACCAGGGAGCGAACGGCAACCCGGACATGCCTGTCTTGTTTTCTTTTTTTGTGGCATGTTGAAAGTATGGACTTTTCTCTTTCCATCTTTAGGGACAGTCGTTCCCAACCGGCCGAGATTTCCCTGTCATCGGGATAAAGCCCTCCCTTTCGTCGCTCGTAGATATCTTTCAACTGGAAAAAAAGCTGCTTGTTTTCATCTGCAGCATTGTACCAGGCTAAAAAAATCTGCATTTCTTCGGGAGATTGTCTCTGGTCAAGAACGCGTACAATTATTTCATCTATATTCTCACGCATATCATTTCATTCAAAAAGCTGTTTTCATCCAATTTTACAAACATCTTCTTATATGATAAAACGAATGTTAACGGGAAACTACGTATAATTTTAAAAAAAATCTTCCCTTAATTACAAACAAAGCAGAATGAGTGTAAGCAGCATGATTACCTTTTCGCGGAGAAACTTCAGCGCCTGATAGATATGTGTTTCCACGGTTCTCACGGAAATATTGAGTTCGATGGCTATGTCGGCATGTTTTTGCTCTTCAAGGAAGAATTTTTTAAATACCTCCTTTCGCTTGGGTGGCATCTTTTCGATAGAGGCATATAGCGCTTCAATGTTCTCCGCCTCCCGAAAATGATCATTCGATGATTCGTAGTATTTTAATTCGTCCAGTTGAAGTTGTCTGATGCCCTCTTGCAGGAAACTGCTTTCAACGGATTGATGCTTGATGTAATCGATACAGGCATTTTGTACCATCGAACGCAAATAATTTTTTATTTCACTTTCTGCAATGACCGTAGATTTGCGGTCCCAAATTTTCAGGAACAAGTCCTGCACAATATCTTCTGCGGTTTGATGATCCACAAACTTTCGGGCAAAAAAGATCAACTCTCCGGCGTATTGCAAGTAAAATGCTTCGTACCGCGTGTTGAAAATATTTGTTTCTCCCTTCTTACTATTCATGAATCAATGGTCGTCCCTTTGGAAATTACGCTGCATGATTGAAAAAGGGACAATCAATGCAATAAACAAAAAGAGGGGCTCGGTTGTTTACTACAATTATGGAACCCTTAGTAAAGAAATCAGAAAAAATGAAAATAGAGGTATGGACCGATATCATGTGTCCTTATTGCTATATTGGCAAAATACATTACGAGCAAGCGCTCCAACAGTTTGAACATGCCGACGAGGTGGAACTTGAATGGAGAGCATTCCAGCTTAACCCGGACCTGCCCGATAAAGGGAACGGATATCCTGTGAGAGAATATCTGGTAAACAGTGCCGGATATTCTGAAGAGAGTATCGACAGCATGTTCGCCAACCTGAAGAAGCTGGCCGACGATGCAGGTGTGCCGTTCAACCTGCCCCACTCCATTGCTGCCAACACACGCGATGCTCACCGGTTAATCAAGCTGGCTGCAAAAAAGGGGCTCGACTCAGCGGTGGTTGGGAAACTCGGCAAAGCTTATTTTGAGGAAGCGAAAGATTACAGCGATTGGGATCTGCTCGTGTCAATTGGCACCGAAGTTGGTTTGGAGGAAGAAGAGATTCGCCGGATGCTGGAGAGTGACGACTATCTGTATGAGATTAAACAGGATATGCAGGAGGCTGCCAACCTGGGGTTCGACACCGTACCCACTTTCCTGATGGACGAGCGGCAGGCCATCATCGGCTCCGAACCGGTTGATCTGTTTGTGAAAGTGTTGAACAAGACTTACAATAACCTGAAAAGTCGGACTGAAAAAGAAAAAGTACTGGAAGTAAGCATGGGTAAATCATGCAATGCCGACGGTACCTGCGAAATTTAGACAGGGATGATGCCTGGAATCAAACAGATTGAAATGACAGGTGAAATTGGATAAATTGCCTACACATGGAGTTTTTACAGATAAGAGAGCCGGGTAACGAGTCCTGGAACAAAGTATGGGAGCTCTACGAAGACAGCTTTCCCCTGGCGGAACGACGGAAAGTGGACGATCATTTGCGTGCTTGCGAAGATGACCGTTTTTATCCGCTATCAGCGTGGGAGGGCGGCGAATTAATCGGACTGATGTTCTTTTGGGAATGGGATTCTTACCGTTACCTGGAACATCTGGCCGTGAATTCCGAATTACGGGGACACGGATATGGCTCTCAACTCTTGAGGCATCTGCGGGATTCTGCACATACAATCATTCTCGAAATTGATCCCCTCAGCAATGAATTGTCGGTACGCAGGCTCCAGTTCTATGAACGTTCCGGCTACACCCTGACTCCCTATCGGTTCTTTCATCTTCCCTACCGTCTCGATGCAAAAGCTCAGGAACTGCTTATCCTGAGTTATCCCCGCATGATCACCAAGGAGCAGCACAACGATTTTTTGCATTTTGTGAACGAAGAGGTAATCCGCTATTGCGAACAAGAATGAATCACGTGCAAAGCACGAATAACGTGAACGAATAACAGCGAAGCAAATTAAGTGAACGAAGCGAACGAATAACGCGAACTGAGTGAACGAATAGTGCGAATTGAATCAGGGATTTAAAACCGAATGCATCAGCCTGAGCGTTTGATTCACAAACAACTTCTCTCTTTTCGACTTTGGCCGAATGGGATACACGATCACCGTCACCGTTTCATCATCTTCCATTTTGAGATATCCTCCCAGTCCCCAGGAGGTCATTCTGGCATCAGTCCTGAATTTTAGTGTACGGTTGGCCCTGTCTGAGAACGAGATGATCCATTGCCTGTCTACCCGTTGCAGCACTTCATCGAAAGGATATTTGTTGCGGCCCTTGAATTGAAACACTGCCTTTTTCTGTCCCGTGAAAGCTGGAGGGTCCAGTTTTTCAGATTCCATATAATCCAATCGTTTATAGAAAAACGCGGTAATGACCGCCGGCGGTATTACGCCCACGATTAAAAATACCAGGGCACTCTGCCAGGCTTCCACCTGCATGTTCCAAAGTATAAAGACCACAGATTGAATTCCGACGAAAAATATCAAAAAAATGGAGACCCAGTAAAGATACAGTCTGACAGTAAATTTCATAATGTTAGAGCTAATAACTTCGTTACATTTTCTATTTTTATGGTACCGGCCATCAAGGATGCCCTATCCTATTTCTTTTAGTTAGTCTGCGGGATGGTGATTTCTTCGGTTATTTTAATCCGGGTAAATCCCATCTCCTGCAAGAGTGTTGTCAACACCAGCTTGGTCTGTTCCGTTGCATCTGTGAGAATACCCAGCTTAATGGCATCGCTGACCATCACATTTTTCTCTCTGATAAGTGCCTCATTGTAATCCGATATCTTGATGGGATTAAAAGCATTCTCGCTCTCGTTATATACCTCTACCGATTTTTCATCGATAACCGTGTCCAGAATCTTCGGCTTGGGAATAGAGACATGCAGGGTGGAGTCATTTTCCACATTTACCTTTATCCTGTCAAAATCCACACCCGCCTTGATATATCCATTGTATTTCAACAGGAAATACTTATCGGTCAGCGGAACACTGATATTCAGAAACTTCTTGTAATCCTTGTAACCAATCACCCCGGTATAATTGTGCTTCACCAGTGCCAGTTCACGGATGTGAGAAATACGGGTCATCACGGTAGTGCTGTCATATCCTCTTTCTTTTTCACTACCCTTGTTGCTCAAGAGGAGTAAAATAGCCAATATAAGCGTTGTAATAAAAAAGAACAGCGTTAAAACTGATATTTTTCTCATACACGTTTTTTCATTTTCCTTCATCACAAAAATAGTCATAATGTGGATAAAAAAAGAATATATCAATTTTTCTTTCAAAATAGACAGAACGTACAATTCATTTTTTCGTTAAAATAAATTGCCTCGCGTAAAGTTTTGTATATATTTGCCACGAAATCTATCCGACATGGGCTCATTTTCCGATATAAAACACTTCAATACGCTGTTCAATGAATATTACAAGCGGTTTATCCTTTTTGCAATCGGATATGTAAAAGAAGTAGAGACGGCGGAAGATTTTGTCTCGGAAGCATTCACCGCATATTGGGAGAACAGGGAAAATTTATTGCCCGACACCAATCCGCAAGCCTATATTCTTGCCATCATTAAAAATAAATGTCTGAATCATCTCCAACACCAACAAGTTCATTTTCGAGTAACAGCCGAACTGAAGGAACATGCTGAGTGGCTGCGACAAACGAAAATAAGTACACTTGAAGCCTGTGACCCCGATCATCTTTTCTCGGAGGAAATTCAAGAGATCATTGACAATACTTTAAAAAAACTACCCCTGAAAACGCGACAAATATTCTTTTTAAGCCGACAACAAGGCTTGACCTACAAAGAGATCGCCGAAACAACACAATTGAATCAAAAAACCGTAGAATTTCACGTATCCAAGGCGCTCAGTCTCCTGCGTCTTTCTTTAAAAGATTTCATGACAATCGGCTTATTTTTTTTATTTTAATAAAAAACACTTTTATTTTAGGGTATTCTTCCTTTGAATTGTTTTAAGAATAGAAAGGGAAACTATTACTGTATGGATAAGGAATTAATATATCGTTTTTTTGAAGGGAAAACATCTTATCAGGAAGAAAAGCAAATCAAGCAATGGATTGAATCATCCGACGACCACTACGCACTTTTTCTTCAGGAGCGTAAGATGTATGATGCCTTGCTGCTCACCGATACAACAGCTTCCCTGAAGAGAAAGAAGAACATCATTTTGCCTTACTATGTCGCAGGCATTGCGGCAGCGATCCTCCTGGCATTGATCATTGGTGGAGTTTACTTGTACACCCTCACCGATAAAAACGAGCAATACAACACCATTTTTGTACCGGCTGGACAACGAATTAACCTGATCCTTTCAGATAATACCAATCTCTGGTTAAATGCCAACACAACGTTTCGTTATCCCACAAAATTTTCCAAAGAAACCCGGACGGTTTACTTGGATGGAGAAGCATATTTTGAGGTAAGTAAGAATGAAAGAAAACCCTTTGTAGTTAAAACCGATGAGGGTGACATACATGTAACTGGCACATCTTTTAACGTGGAAGCTTACGCTAAATACAATACTTTTGAAACCAGCCTTTTTGAAGGAGGAGTTGATATATATAATGAAGGAATAAAATTAACTTCATTGAAACCAAACGAAAAGGCAACAGTTCAGAACAATAATCTGGTCATCTCTGAGATAATCAATACTGATAAATATCTTTGGCGGCAAGGGCTTATCGCATTTAACGACACGAAGTTGGACGAAATACTCTTATCACTTGAAAAATATTTTGATGTAAATATTTATATCAATTCCAAAAATTTACCCCAGCACACCTATACAGGAAAATTCCGTCAGTCAGACGGAATTGATTACGCACTGCGTGTACTACAGAAAAGTATCCATTTTAATTATGTAAGAGATGATAATACTGGTAAAATCTATATTAAATAACAAATCTAAAAAATAATGCATATGAACTAAGGAAAACCAAAAAACCGACGGGTGCTGCAACACCCATCGGTTGAAATGAAAATCAACACAATTAATCCATTAACTGTATCAACTTAACAATTACAAATGTATGAAGAAAAACAAACAAACGGGTAATTATTTAACCGAAAAGGTGCCCATTAAACATTTTTTATTGATTATGCGAACAACCTTTATTCTATTGTGTACCTGTGTCTTTTGCTCTATGGCTGAAATAAGTTATACACAAAACGCAAGAGTAACAATCAATAAACGCAATGTAGCTCTGAAAGAAATACTAAACGATATTGAAAAACAGACCGATTATCTATTTATTTACAACAATGAAGTAAATACCAATGAAAAGGTGTCGGTCAAAGCGAATCAAAAAGCTGTTTCTAATATATTGAGCTCTTTATTGAAAGATAAAGATCTTGATTATTCTATGGAGGGAAATCATATTATTCTTACTGTTGTTGATAAATCTAAACTCACTTCAGAAGAAATGGAAATAGTTGCTCAACAACAAAAGAAAACAATAACAGGAACGGTGACTGATAAAAATGGCGAACCTAT
Organism: Bacteroidetes bacterium GWC2_46_850; assembly: GCA_001768325.1. Taxonomy (GTDB): domain Bacteria; phylum Bacteroidota; class Bacteroidia; order Bacteroidales; family Dysgonomonadaceae; genus Proteiniphilum. Next base: position 16,626 of record MENQ01000017.1, read on the forward strand.
TATTGGTGCAAACATAATTGAATCTGGAACTACAAATGGAACTGTTACTGATATTGATGGGAATTTCTCTCTGCCTGTAGAGGATAATGCTTTCATACGAATTTCTTATATCGGTTACTTAGAACAAAATATAAATACTGCGAAAAAAACGCACCATGAGGTAATCCTGGAAGAAGATACTCAAGCTCTGGATGAACTAGTAGTGGTAGGATATGGTGTAATGAGAAGAAGTGATTTAACCGGCGCAGTTGCATCTGTGAAAACAGAAGAATTAAATAATATTCCAGTAGCAAATATCATGAATGCTTTGTCTGGAAAAATTGCAGGAATAGATGTTGGACCTGTAACTCGACCTGGAGGTTCACCATCGGTATTAATTAGAGGCAGACGTTCGATTAATGCGGATAATAGTCCGCTCTACGTTGTTGATGGTATTCCAAAAAACTCAATTGATGACATACCAGTCAGTGAAATTCAGAATATTGAAGTTTTAAAAGACGCTGTATCTGCTTCGATATATGGTTCTAGGGGAGCAAACGGCGTAATCCTAATTACCACGAAAGGTGGCAATCTTTCTCAAGAAAAAACGACAATTAATTTTGATGCTTTTTACGGCTTAAACATGGTGAAATTACCTGATTTAATGGATGGTAATGAATATATATCTTATCGTCGAGATAGAGCTCGCTTTGACGCCTATCGAGGAATCGGTTGGGATACAGGCGCACCGCTTAATGACGATCAAACCTTTGATGCAAAGGAATTAGGATCTGTAAATAATAATATTTTTACAGATTGGAAGAAACTCCTTTATAAAGAATCTACTGCTAGTCAAGAGTATAATTTGAGTATTGAAACTTCTGGGGTAAAAAATAATAGCCGTTTCTCTATAGGATATAGAGATGATGAAGGCTATTACCCCAATAATGGAGCAAGACGATTAAGCCTGGGTTTAAGACAAGAGCAGCGTATTTTTAATTTCTTGAAAATAGGAATCAATGCACGCTACACAAATTTAGTTCAAAATGACGTTGAGCCCGGTGTCATGCAAAGTTCGGGTACGGTAACATATAATGCTCTCACATATTTGAATCCATTAATAAGGGCTTACGATGACGACGGTAACTTGATAGAAAATGTGATTAACATCTACGCAAATCCGCTTCTTGATTTTAACAATCCTTATCAAGACAAACTGACATACCATAGATTGTTTGGTGTTGCTTCTTTATATGCAGACTTATTTAAGGGAATGACCTTTAATTCTAACTTTGGTTACGAAATTGACAACCGGCTAGGAGATGTTTTTTATGGAAAAAACACGACTAAACGTTACATTGTACGTGATAGTGAAGGAGCCTACGCAGAAAAAAATAATTCCTTCAATACTGATTTGACTTGGGATAATATTTTAAATTACACGCAGACTTTTCAAAAACACAATGTGAATGCGACTGGTGTAGCCAGCCTTCAAAAAGGGATTAATAAATACTTTCAAGCAAAAGGAACAGGCTTGCCAGATGATGGTTTGGGTAATTGGAACTTATCAGAATTAACCGGAAACATTCGAAACGAAAGTTCATACAGTCAAAAAACAATCGCATCATTAATCGGGCGTTTTCAATATGGCTATGACAACCGATACTTATTAAATTTCTCTATACGCTCTGATGGCGCATCGGTTTTAGCACCCGGCAATAAATGGGCTACATTCCCTGCTATCTCTGGTGCTTGGATAATAAATAATGAAGATTTTTACAAATCAAATGTGCTTACCTCATTGAAAGTCCGGCTTAGCTATGGCTCAGTAGGTAATGCAGCAATAAATCCATACGAGACTTTTGCGGGGACCAAGGCACGTCGAACCAATTTCGGTAATACATTATTAACCGGTTATATGTTAGATGGGTTAGTGAATAAAAATTTGGGTTGGGAGATTTCGAAAACAACAAACGTTGGATTAGATTGGGGATTGTTCAGAGGACGCATAAGTGGTTACATTGATGCTTACAGAACTTATACATCTGATTTATTATTTATGCGTTCTTTGCCTAATTTAAGCGGTTCAACGGAGATTTGGCAAAACATCGGAGAAACCAGCAACATTGGGTTAGAATTATCAATTAATTCTACGAATATTACAACCAAAGATTTTCAATGGCAAACAGACATTAATTATTCGTTTAACAAAAGTAAAATTGAAAAGTTAATTACCTCGGAAGATATGCCCAATAACAATTTATTTATTGGAAAACCATTGAGAGTATATAATGATTACATTCTGGATGGAATCTGGCAAGTTAACGAGGTTGATGAAGCTAAAAAATACGGAACATACCCAGGTTATCAGAAGATAAAAGACATAGCTGGTCCCGATGGAGAAGGTGTCGATGGTTCTATCAGCAGTACTTTTGACAAAAAGATTCTTGGACAAAGAGACCCCTCGTGGATGGCATATATGCGGAATTCTTTCACATATCAGAATCTAAGTTTGTCGTTTACAATGAATGGAAAATTTGGACACATGATTCAGATGGCTGGCACAGGTTGGAGCAGTGCCCTTCCATTAAAATTGTTGAACGATTATTGGACTCCCGATAATCCCAATGGGAAATATCCATTAATGGCTTTATCAACCACCAATACATTAGATGGATTATGGAGATATAGAAAAGGTGACTATATTGTTATGCAAGAGATATCGCTGGCATATCGTTTCAAATTGAAACCTTTAAACAATGTCAATATAAGTTTTTTAGCTCATAACCCATTTTTTATCTACAGAGCTGCCAAAGATTGCATTGATCCAATGTCACCAAGTTCTGACTGGACGGTTTGGAAGTCTTATGCATTAAAATTTAACGTTACATTTTAAATTAGATTATTATGAGAACGATAATAAAAAAAATTACCATTATAAATTGTATAATTCTTCTAGGAATTCTCACTTCTTGTGAAACATTTTTAGATGAAGAACCGAAAGGTCGTTTAGATGAATCATTTCTAAAAACCGAAAGTGGACTTAAATCACTGTCTGTAGCCTTATACGAGAGAGCACATTATCAAGTATATACATTATTACATCTGGGCGCAGCTGGTACTGACGAAATTACTTTCGCACAAGAAAGAACTGCGGAACGCATGACACTTTATCAAACTGACGTCTTAGTAGAATCCAGCGAAGTAAGAAATGCATGGAGGTATCTTTATGAAATGCTGAACAACTGCAATTATGGTTTATCAATTATTGATGAGGTCCCATTTAATTCACAAGCGGATAAAGATAAAATAACCGGAGAATTCCATTATTTCAGAGCCTGGCTTTTCTGGATGGCAATAGAATTATGGGGTGAAGGTGCTCACTATACGTTAACCCCAACAGAAGGGGTGATAACAGAAGGATACCAAACTACTATCGATGTATTCTATAAAACTATTTTAGATGACATTAGCATTGCCGAACAAAAACTTCCCGCTAAATCTAATCTGAATGGTGAATTAAATACAGATATTGCCAGCGCACTTAAAGCCAGAGTTCTGATGTCACTCACTCAGTATTCAGATCCCGTTATTAAGTCTACTGGATACTATACTTCTAAAAATGAAGTATATTCTGCAGCAAAAAAAATTGCAGACTCTTTCATATCATCATCGAAGTATGGACTATTAGATGATTATGCCAGTGTTTTCAATGTTAATAACGAAGGGAATAAGGAAACAATTTGGGCGCTTCAAATGACACTTGATCCTGTATATACACTTGAATTGCATATACTTGCAAGAGATTTCACGGCCAATCCAACATTTAGTTTAAGAGAGAAAAAATCGCTGCTTAGTGGCTATGGTTTGTATGAACATAGCGGGTGGTATGGACGAAAAATGGGATCCTATATGGCTACATATTATTATGCAACGCTCTTTGATGAAAATGACAAAAGATTGGAAGGGACTTTTGAAACAGTATATCGTAAACTTTGGAATGCTGCAACGAATAAATATGACGATATGGGTGTTCCCATGAAAGATGGAAAACCAACCGATACAATTCTTTATCGCCCCATGCGTGAAGTCAGCGAACAAGAGGCTGCGGAATATAAGAAGCGTGGTATTTTTGTAGATGGTTTAAATTTAATCTATAAAGGGGAAAACAAAAAACCTGGAGGTGGATATAGATCAAATGAACGGATGTACTGTAATACAATTACCAAATATTTAGATCGTAATCGTACTGCACCCAAATTAGAGAAAAGTGGGAATGACATCATCATATTCCGATTGGCTGAACAGTATTTGATTGGAGCAGAATGTGCGTTATTTTTAGAGGGGAGTAATGCAGCAAAAGTATATATTGATAATCTACGCAAAAGAGCACGCAAAACAACAAATTCTTTACCTGTAGTAGTATCCGATATTGATATCGATTATATTTTAGATGAGCGTACACGGGAAATGGGAACAGAAATGATTCGATGGTTTGACCTGAAACGAACCAATCGTTTAGAACGAATACCTCAACTCAACCCCGATTGCGAATTCTTTGATATTAACATTCATAAATTAAGACCTATACCAAATTCTGAATTGGAGTTGATAACTAATTATCCAGATGGATTTAAACAAAATCCAAATTATCCTTCAAAAAATTAGTTGATAAATATCAGTACATCGTTGACACTTTTGTATCATCAGATCGTTGACAATTTAATTGTCTAACTGTATCATCAGTTCGTTGACAAATAATAA
>MENQ01000018.1 GCA_001768325.1 Bacteroidetes bacterium GWC2_46_850
CCTTCCTTAGAAGGCCCAAACCCTATAGGGTTTGTAAACGAGGTGATGATACGTCTAAGAAACTTAGAACTGTCAACGAAGTGATGATATGTAACAATAAATTATTAGAAACTGTTTCCGCAATGGGAATGTTTATGCAAGAAACACCAATATAAAATCGTCACCCATATCCTCTTTAGCTTTTTCAGCAAAGGTGCCGATATCGTTACCTCAATCTGTTTGCACGGACCCCCTCGAAAGTAATTTTCACTGGCTTGATCAGTCCGTTCCTGTCAAACTCCATCTTGTCGATGCAGGTCGCCCGATGGTCACGATACCTGTCGTTGATGGGACGGCGGTGGTATATGATATACCAGTCATCGCTTCTCGGATTGTGGAATATCGAATGATGTCCGGCACTCGTACCCACTTCGGGATCTTGTTCCAGAATAGTACCGATCCGCTCAAACGGTCCAAGTGGATTGTCGGCAATTGCATAGGCCACGCGATAGTCCGGGTTACCCCAGCCACCTTCCGACCACATAAAATAGTACTTTCCGTCTTTTTTAAACATAAAAGGGCCCTCCGTATAGCCTTCGGGTGTTACCTCCTTGTAGATATCTCCGTCGGGAAAAGGGCGAATGCCGGTAAAATCGTTGTTAAGTAATACCACGTTGCAGTGCCGCCAGCCGCCGTAGAACATATAGTAAGTACTATCGTTCTCGCGATAGACGAACTGGTCGATGGGCTGCGCACCATTTACAATTTTGTTGATCAGTGGTTTACCAAGTAAGTCACGGTAAGGGCCCTGGGGCCGGTCGGCCACAGCTACGCCGATTCCACCCGTTTCGCTCTCTTTCTGGATATCGTTGGCGGAGAAAAAGAAATAATACTTTCCATCTTTTTCAAGCACCCCCGGCGCCCACATTGCCATATGTGCCCATTTCACTTCAGATGTATCAATGATTTGTTCATGTTTGGTCCAGTTTACCAGGTCGGGTGAGGAGAAGGCATCGAAGAAGACCTGGTTTTCATACAAGTCGGAGAAGGTAGGGTAAATCCAGTACTGATCTTGGTAAATAATCCCTTCCGGATCTGCATACCATCCCTCAAGAATAGGGTTGGAGGAATAAAGTTTCCCTTCGGAGATATTAGGATGATTTTTTTTAGTTATACATGCAGTTAACAGAAAGGCTCCCGCCATCAGAAAAAGGATTCGTCTCATCATTACCAAGGATTCAGTTTACAATCGTTACATTTACACTTCAATGCAAAAATAGATAATTCTCGTCCTTTAAAATGTCATTATTGTCTCAATAATTCACGGAAAGGTGCCATAACTGTTAAAGAAGTTGAATAGATGATTACTTTTTAACGAGAACCCATTGCAAACCCCCAACGATATGGCGGATAAACTGAGGGGCGCTATAATCCTCTTTTTTGTGACCAAGTGCTGTAAACCATTGCCTCCCTCCATCAAATTCATTGCACCAGACACTTGGGAACACGGTGCCGAAGGTGTTGGGTACCGGGCGTGAATGTTTAAAGCCTGGTGATGAAAAATCTGAAACCATCAAAATCCGAACGGTTGGATTCATCTCTTTCAGTATATATAATTCGTCTTCCACTTCCCATGCCGAAGGAATATCTTTTGTAGAAGGATGTCTATCATCAACAACACGAACATTGAATTTTTGAAGTGGAGGATGAAAATCAAACGTACCTCCGATCATTTGCTTAAACCAGTCCCATTCACGTTCGGTGCCGCAGGCAATATGAATTCCAATTATTCCTCTCCCTTGCCGGTTAAAATTTATGAGTCCCTCTTTTTCCGCTTCATTTTCAAATACCTTGTTATTTGTATTTGCAAACACTACTGCATCATATTTGAACAAATCGGACGTGGAGAAAACAGCAGAATTGGAAGTCGAGTCCACTGTGAATCCATATTTATTTCCCAGTCTTAGAAGCATATTCACATTTGCGTCAAGGTTATCGTGAACGAACCCTTCCCCGTTTTTAGTGAATACAAGAATCTTTTTCCCTTTCAGCTCCTCAGTTTTGTTATCCCATTTATCCGCAAATAGTTGAAATGTGGGGCTCATCAATAAAAAAATCAAAATTATTTTTTTCATATTGTCTTGATTGGCATGGATATTTAAGACGCAATCGTTTTTACCAGAATATTGAAAACGAAGTGAAAGGTACGGATTATTTTGTAATAAAATTTGATGACTAAGCGAAAAAGGAAACTGCCCGGGAAAAAATATGGGTGAAGGCGTTGTTGAGAGATACTTGATCTTTGGTTTGCAGCGGAAATGGGTTTTCATGGGTATAGTCAAAAGGAAAATCGAGCAGGGAGATGGTCATCTCTGTGGTTTCACTGCCCAATGCTTCCCGCACCCCATGATAAGGAATCACGCTGTCTTTCTCCAATGTTACTCCGGCAATTCTGTTACGGATGTGGGAGAAAAAATCCTCCCGTTCAGTCTGAAGGCGCCCCGGCAGGATCATCTGACAGAAGGCTTTGAATGCATTGTCGTGCCGCCATCGGCTTTCCGGTTCATTACCAAAGTGGTGTACATAATAATCCTGCATCCTGTTGAAGGCAGCCCTATCCATGATGCTTCTGGATATGCCATACATGGAACGAAAGATGCTCCCACCACAAAACATAAAGAGACGGGAGTCTGCAAAAAGGTTTTGCCCGTCGGCCATCAGGGCTATCTGTGACAGGAACGCGCCGATGGAATAGGCAAATATATCGATATGGCATCCTTCTCTAAAGAGAGGATGTTTCCCGCTTTTAATTGCTCCGAATAGCGTGGTCAGATCATCCCAGGTCTGTCGCCCCGAGAGATAGAAACGCTCCGGATTCTGAGAGATGCGGTCGCTCAGCGCAACATTGGCAAAGCTCACCGTGCGGTCGTCTTCATATTGCCGTCTGCGAAAATTGAGGAGATCAACCAGACTGCGGGGGGTGGACCATGTCTTCGGTGATCGGTTCATATGAAAGGCTATTGGAAAGAGGATCACCGGCCTGTCGGTCTGCATGGAAAGAAACTCTGCCCAGGGAAGATACTTAGTCCAGTTGCGCTCGTTGAGTCCATGCAAGAGGAGGATGGCCTTTTCATGGCGGTCGCTGCCCGATGGCAGAAATACCGGATACTCGAATGCGAAGTTTTCACTGATTGAAAGAATCTCCGTCTGGCTCTCTTGCTCGTCATCGCATGGTTTACTATGGAAGCGAAAAAAACGGATATCAGTACCCGTTTCCTTCAGATGACTTTCTGCCCCTTGCCTGAAGCAGTTGTTCAATGCTGTATAACGTTCGTTGTAATTCATTCTTTTTCCGGATTTTGCCAGCAAAGAAAGAGGCTTTTCAGGCTATTGACAAACCAAAGGGAAAAGGGCGTGTTTTATGGGACGAATTCGGCTATATGGGGTGAAATTCTGTATGGAGGGGTGAAAAACAGACGGATTTTTGACGTTACGTTCGGTTTTCCTTATATTTGTACCCGGTGGCCCAATTAATTTATTCTGTGATGGACGGACAAATTCCGGCATATTTATACGCAAAAAAAAATAGCATAAAGACAATTTTCTTTACAGCTCTATTTGCGCTGTTATTCATTAATCTTTTTCAGCCTTTCGGTTCCCGTGACTGGTATCCGGGCGTCTCCGACATCAAATATTTTGCATTTTCCAGCCTGATCATCCTCACAGGCATGCTGGTCGTGGTGATCAGTCGGATAATACTCACAGCTTATTCGAGAAAAAGAGATATACTATATTGGCAATATGCTCTGTGGATCTTGTGTGAAATAGTGGCAATGGCCATTTTTTATACCCTGTTTGCCAAGTTTTTTCCCAAAGACGGATTGGTGAGAGACATTTCTGAAATCTTTCGTCAGAGCCTGATCAATACAGCTTTGGTATTGCTTCTACCCTATACGATATCATGGCTTTATTTTTCCTGGAAGGAAAAAAGCAGGCTCCTGGAGCATATGGAACAGGAGCAAGCCGTGGAGGTACATGCCAAAACGCTGGTCGCTTTTCCGGATGAGAAAGGCGACCTGAAGATCTCCATCATGTTGGACAACCTGCTCTACATTGAATCTGCAGATAATTATGCAACCATTTATTACCTCAACAAATCGAATAAATCACATTACCTGATTCGCAACTCGTTGAAATGGATGGAGGAGAACCTGGCCAATGATACCCCGCTGATTCGTTGTCATCGGTCCTACATCGTGAATATGGACAAGGTGAAAATACTGAAGAAGGAGAAGGGCGGCATCATGCTGGAGCTGGATGCCGAGAATACGCCCGACATTCCCGTATCAAAAACCTATTACGATGCTTTCATGCACAAGTTTTCACAGTACTCTGTCTAGGAAAAACGTAAGTTTCAAACAATTAAGTTTGCGATACATCGAAACCCATAAACCCGAAATCTACAAACCCTAAACTCTTTTCAGGTACACCGAGAGTGACCCGTCGCCCACATGGAACCAGCCCCGGCCGTCGTCACCGATGATCACATCTTCCTCTACCCGTCCCAGCTTATCATACCAGGCCGTTCCTGCGTAATCGGTTCCCACAAACATCGGTTTCGAGCCTCCCGCTGCATTGCTCATGATTACCACGCAACCATCGGGATGGTCTGCATCGCCGCGACGGATCCAGCCCACCACATGCTCATGATCTAAATAGTCCTCCTGATCGCCATACGCAAAATCGCGCCGCACATCCAGCAACTGATCAATCATCCATTGCATGCCAGGCTTCTTATTTTCACCGCCTACACCGTAATAATCACCCAGAAAGAGGCAGGGATAACCGTCCTTCCGCAGAAGGATAAGGGCATAGGCCTGTGGCTTGAACCAGTCCTGTACATAGGGATCCCCTTCTATAAGGTGGGAGTCGTGGTTGTCTACAAACGTAACTGCCAGCAGAGGGTATTTCTCTACGAGTGTGCCCTGGAAAATATTGCGCATATCGAAACCCGGCCCATCTGCGGCACATTGTTTAAAATTGTAATGAAGGGCTACATCGAAGAGATCGATCTTATACTCCACGTTACGCATATACTCCTCGATGTCCATCCCGTCATAGTAGGAATATTCTCCCACGGCATAAAATTCTTCGCCGAACTCACCCCGCACATGGTTGATAAAATCCCTGATAAACCAGTCGTTGATATGTTTGATGGCGTCGAGCCGCACGCCGTCGATGCCTGTTTCACGGATAAACCAGCTGATCCATTTTTTTGTCTCTTCCTGCACCTGTGGATGCTTGTAATCGATATCGGTAAACATCAGAAAATCGAAGTTGGCAAATTCGTGGCCCACAGACCGGTCGTTCACGTCGATACCTTTATTATCACCCAGAATAATGTAAATGGCATCTTTGTTATCCCGGTAGTTGTAATCTGTCGCAGAGAAATGTTCCCAGCTCCATTCGAAATCTGAATATTGTTTGTTGCGACCTGGGAAAGTAAAGCGGGTAAATCCCTCAATCTCGTAAGGTTCGGTGATGGCCTTGTTGCGGTCGTGCGGGTCTACTTCCACCACACGGAATGTTTGTAATTCATCGCCACCACCCTTGTGGTTGAGTACCACGTCGCCATAAACTGCAATGCCGTTGTCGTGCAGTGCCTGAATGCAGTCGTGCAGCTCCTGCCTGGTTCCGTACTTGGTGCGGATGGTCCCTTTCTGGTCGAACTCTCCCAGATCGTACACATCATAGGCAGAGTATCCTACATCGTTTGAACTGAGGCCTTTATAGCAGGGTGGAATCCAGACGCTTGAGATGCCTATCTGACTCAGATGCTGTGCATCGTCCCTAAGCCTGTTCCACAGGTTACCGTCATCGGGTAGGAACCACTCGAAGTATTGCATCATTATCCCATTGGTGCGCATAGATTCATTGTTTTATTTGTGAGTATTGACTATTTAACATTCAGTGAAAACGGAATGTTTTAGCGTATGTGAAAATAATTGCATATCACATAGCTCAACATGCTTTTTCATATGAAAAAAAGGTGAAAGTGGTGCTATATCAAACCTTTATTATTACTTTTGCAGTTGCAGCAGGTCGGTTTGTCGCTCTTCGCAAGAAGGGAGGAAAGTCCGGGCAACGCAGAGCGCCATACTTCCTAACGGGAAGCTGTTCGTGAGGGCAGATGAGCGTAACAGAAAATAACCGCCCTGTAAGGGGTAAGGGTGAAAAGGCGGGGTAAGAGCCCACCGGGTGCCGTGGCAACACGGTGTGCCGTACGCGTTATGGGTTGCAAGGCCATGTATACCGGATGATCAGGGTTGCTCGCCCGATGCCGGGGGGTAGGCCGCTAAAGGAGGATGGCGACATCGCTCCGCAGATAAATGACAAACATCCCGATATTTTCGGGATACAGAACCCGGCTTACAGACCGGCTGCTTTTTTTATAAAAAAGGAAGTTATGGGGAAGAACGGTAAAAACAGGTACCGCTACGAAGAGGAAGAACCCGGCAGGCTTGATCGGTTGAGAATTAAAGTGAAGGAGGTAATTAAGTTTTTATCTTACGATATCTGGCGTTCCAACCCGGAAACCCTCTCCAACAAGAAAAATATCCTCTATAACGCCATCAAGATTGTCATGCTTACCGTGCGGAATGTGCAGGAACTGAATATCGCCGCGAGTTCCCGTTCGCTTACCTACCGCACCCTTCTTTCCATTGTCCCGTTGCTGGCAGTGATCTTTGCCATTGCCCGTGGTTTTGGCATAGAAAACATCATGGAGAGCAGTATCTTTAACCTGATGACGGGTGAAGAGGTCGACACCACCAGGGTCGTTACAGAAGCAGTCGTGCCACCCGATACGGCTCTTGTCAGCATGGATGTGTGGAGCGCCGAAAACAGCGGTCGCATTGCTCCTGCAACAGCAGGAGAGAGGGGTGCGCAGTTTCAGGAGGAGGCTACGGCGGAAGGCAGAACACGCGAGTTTCTGGATATGCTGTTTCAGTTGATCGACAATTCGCTGGAAGAGGCCAAGGGTGGTGGAGTGTTTGCCGGTGTAGGAATCCTACTTTTTCTATACACCATCCTGTTACTATTCAATGATATAGAGAATAATCTAAATAAGATATGGCAGGTGAGTAAAGGTCGGAGTATCGGGCGGAAAGTGACCGACTACACCGCGATGGTGCTTTTTATACCCATCTTCTTTATTCTTGTCAATGCTTTGAATATTCTCAGTTATCCGCAAAACAACACGCTCAAGATCATTTATATCCTTTACCCGTTTATTCCGCGGCTATTGAACATCATTCCTTTTGTGGTAATGATCCTGATATTTACTTCAGTATATAAATTCTTACCCAATGTGAAGGTGAAATTTCAGCATGCACTGCTTGCCGGGGTGCTTGCCGGGGTAGCCTTTCAATTTTTTCAGATGCTCTACCTAAGCGGACAGTTATGGATTACCCGCTACAATGCCATATATGGTACATTTGCCGCCATCCCGCTGATGCTTCTCTGGATACAGTTATCCTGGTTTATTACACTCATTGGGGCCGAGGTGTCTTATGCAGCCCAGAATGTGCGCAAGTTTTCGTTCGAAAAGGAGACGAGAAACATCAGCCGCAGGTACCGGGATTTCTTTACGCTGATGATCGCTTCGGTGATTATCCGTCGTTTTGCGGATGAATTGCCTCCTTACACGGCCGATCAGCTCTCGGAAAAGTGTAAGGTGCCTTCTCGGCTGACCCATGATATCCTCGATGTACTGATGGAGGTCAATATAATATCTACCACACCCATACCCGAAGATGAACTGGTGATGGCTTTTCAGCCGGCAGTAGACATCAATCTGATCTCTGTGAATTATCTGATGGCCAAGCTGGACGAAAAGGGATCCGAGGACTTTATGATCGATATGGAGGGCGAGTTTCACGAACACTGGAAGGTACTGGTCAACACGCGTCTCTGCATGTACGAAAATAATAGCGACCTGCTGCTGAAAGATCTCTGAAAGATCTTCATTCGTATTGTAAAATCATATACGAAGTATGGATCTGCCTGTACGAAAAGCCACTGTTTTTAATCCAGCACCAGGAAATCGTACCATTCAGGCCTGAACTTTTTTACTTCCCTGCCCAGTTCACGTGCTTTTCCGTCGCAAAGCCGGTCGAGCAGCAACCAGAATTTTTCACCGTGATTCATCTCCACCGTATGAGCTAGTTCATGGAGTATCACATAATTGATCAGTCTCTCAGGGAGCAGCATCAAAAATAGTGAGAAGTTGATATTTTTCTGTGCAGAGCAGCTTCCCCAGCGCCCTTTGCTGCTGTTGATCTTTATCCCCCGATAGTGAAGGCCATGTTCCCGGGCAAAGGAAGCTGTTTTCTGAGGCAGCATTCGTTTGGCCTCAATTCGTAAAACAGTGGTGATGGATTTTTTGATGAAGAGCTGATTTTCCGGAAGTGAAAGATCGCTCCGCTGCGGCATGTAGATGTGGAGCTCGCCCTGTTTCAATGAGAGCGCGGGTTTATCGACGTAGATATTCCTGACAACCTGTGCGCTAAAGGTGAAGGTGCTGATCACATCTTCCTCACCGAATGTTTGCTCGACCGACGGTTTTAACTGGGAAAGCCGGGGTTTCAGATCCTCCAATGCGACTGCAATCTGCTTTGGGCTGAAACGGTAAGGTACGGTGAGGCGGAGATATCCGTTCATTCGCCTTGCAATCACCCGTTTCGCACTTCTATGGGGTATCACGATGATTCTTCCAAGCTCCTTATCAGAAAATTCAACCATCCGACAAAAATACAATTTTAAAACAGTAACCTTGTTGGTTTTAGCGGGAATCGAAATAAAAAATTTATCTTTGCATAAATATTTCGAACGAGAAAGCTGCATGAAATTTATCCGTTCTTTAGAAGATATTGGCGAATACGCTCTGTTGATGAGAAGGGTACTGTCTGTGCCCGACCGGATGAGGGAGTTCGTGAAAGAATTCATGAAAGGGGTATATACGCTGGGAGTGAACTCCATCTGGATTGTCATCATCATTTCCTTCTTCATCGGAGCAGTGATCGTGCTGCAAATAGCATTGAACATCGATTCACCTTTGTTGCCACGGTTCACGGTGGGTGTGGTGTCACGTGAGATCATCTTGCTGGAGTTTTCTTCCACCATCATGTGTCTCATTCTTTCAGGGAAAGTAGGATCGAACGTGGCCTCAGAGATCGGAACAATGCGTATCACCGAGCAGATCGACGCCCTTGACATCATGGGTGTGAATTCAGCCAATTATCTTATTTTACCTAAAATAGCTTCCTTTGTGGCCTTCATGCCGGTGCTGGTTATATTCAGCATGTTCATGGGCCTTTTTGGCGGATACATCATCTGCATGGTGCTGGGCACTCCTTCTGTAGAAACCTATGTATACGGTATTCAGGCATTCTTCCGGGAATCATTTGTCTGGTATTCTATTGTAAAATCGATGTTGTTCGGTTTTATCATTGCATCGGTAGCCGCTTATTTCGGCTATACAGCAAAAGGAGGTGCCCTGGAGGTGGGTGCTGCCAGTACCAATTCCGTGGTAATCAACAGTGTGTTGATTCTCGTTACCGACCTGTTGTTTACGCAGCTGGCATTGGGATAAAAATATCCGGTATGATAGAGATAAAAAATCTGACAAAGGAGTTTGATGGGAAGCTGGTTCTTGCCGACATCAATACCACCTTTCACAAAGGGGTGGTAAACATGATCATTGGTAAGAGCGGATCGGGTAAGACGGTCTTGCTGAAATGTCTTGTCGGTTTAATTTCACCTACTTCGGGTGAGATATGGTACGACAGCCGTAAATTCACAGGCATGAAATCGAGGGAGATACGCCGTCTGCGTCGCGATATTGGCATGCTTTTTCAGGGAGCAGCCCTGTTTGACTCCCGTACAGTGCTTGAGAACGTAATGTTTCCCCTGGAGATGTTCTCGCGAAAAAACAAACGTGAGCGTCGCAAACGTGCCGAGTTCTGTCTGGAGCGTGTAAACCTGTCGGAAGCTGCCACCCTTTATCCGTCGGAGATCAGCGGGGGAATGAAAAAACGGGTTGCCATTGCCAGAGCCATCGCACTAAACCCGAAATATCTCTTTTGTGATGAACCCAACTCGGGACTCGATCCGAAAACATCGCAGCTGATCGATGAGCTGATACAGGATATCACCACCGACTTTGGGATGACCACCGTGGTGGTGTCGCATGATATGAACTCAGTGATCAATATCGGGGATAATGTCATTTTTATCAACGAAGGAATCAAAGAGTGGGAGGGATCCAAGGCGGAAGTGATGGATGCCGATAACGAAAAGCTGAATGACTTTGTGTTCGCATCCGACCTGTTCAAGAAGATCAAAGAAGCGGAGGAAATTATCTCCGAGGATGAGAATCAGGAGAAAATGAATAAATAGAACAATTACACAACAATGGTTGTTATTCAGGGGCAAGAATGCTTCCTTTAAACAATTCAATCACATAAAAAGCAATTTTTCAGGCGGATAATCAAGTGCCGCTATTTTAATTTTCAAAAACAACATGACTAGTATGTTAAAAATAAAGAACCTGCATGCAATCGTAGAAGAGAAAGAGATACTGAAAGGTTTAAACCTGGAAGTAAATCAGGGCGAAGTGCATGCAGTAATGGGTCCCAACGGATCCGGAAAAAGTACCCTTGCATCGGTGCTGGCAGGCAACCCCAAGTTTGAAGTTACCCGCGGGAATATTTTATTTAAAGATAGGGACCTGTTGGAGATGGAACCCGAGGATCGTGCCCGTGAAGGCCTATTTCTCAGTTTTCAGTATCCGGTGGAAATACCTGGTGTGAGCATGGTCAACTTCATGCGTGCAGCGGTGAATGAGCAACGCAAATATCGTGGCGAGGATCCCATCTCGGCGACCGATTTTCTGAAGCTGATGCGCGACAAAAGGGATCTCCTGGGAATGGACAGCCAACTGGTAAACCGTTCGGTGAACGAAGGTTTCTCGGGAGGTGAGAAAAAGAAAAATGAGATATTTCAGATGGCAATGCTCAATCCGCAACTGGCCATCCTCGACGAGACCGACTCGGGGCTCGACATTGATGCCCTCAGGGTTGTAGCTGCAGGTGTGAACAAGCTGCAGACCAAAGAGAATGCGACCATCGTTATTACGCACTACCAACGACTGCTGGAGTATATCAAACCCGATTATGTACACGTGCTTTACGCGGGAAAAATTGTGCAGTCCGGTGGTCCCGACCTTGCGCATGAACTCGAAAAGAGAGGCTATGACTGGCTGATCAATCCATAATCTGCAACCACTGACAACAATGATAGAACAACAATATATAGATCTGTTTACACAGTTTCGTGAGGAACTCGATGCGCATTCGGTAAAAGGAATGAACCAGCATCGCGACGCCGCCTTCGATACTTTTAGGCAGATCGGGTTTCCCACTTCAAAACAGGAGGATTACAAGCACTCCAATATTGTGCGTACATTTGACACCGACCTGGGGCTTAATCTCCGAAACATACCCATCCCGGTGAACCCGTATGATGCTTTCAAATGCGATGTTCCCAATCTCGCCACACATCTCTATTTTTTGATCAACGACCGTTATTACGATCGCTTCCAGCCCGAGGAAAAATTACCGGAGGGCGTTTTTGCAGGCAGCCTGCAACGTTTTTCGGAACTGTACCCCGATCAATTTGCGGCGCACTATGCCCAAATAGCCGATTACAGTGACAACGGGGTGGTGGCTTACAACACCATGTTTGCCCAGGATGGTTTTGTGGTATACGTCCCCAAAAATGTAATCCTGGAAAAACCATTACAGCTCATCAACATCCTGCGAGGTGGAGTCAACCTGAGTGTGAACAGGAGAATCCTGATTATAGCCGAAGAAAACGCACAGGTGAAACTGCTGGTATGCGATCATACCGTGGATGATATTCATTTTGTGGTGACCCAGGTAACTGAGGTCTTTGCCGGTGTCTCTGCCCAGGTGGATGTCTATGAGCTCGAGGAAAACTCTGAGAAGGTGACCCGGCTCAACAACCTGTTCAGTGAACAGAAAGACAATTCCAACGTGGTGACAAGCAGCATCACGCTGCATAATGGATATACCCGCAATAACTACCGCTTCCGTTTGCTTGGGCAACATGCTGAGGCCCATGCAGGAGGACTGGCCATCTGCGATAAGGAACAGCACATCGACAATTTTGCTTTCCTCGATCATGTTTCTCCCAATTGCATGAGCAACGAACTGTTTAAAACGGTACTGAACGACCGTGCAACAGGAGTCTTTTGCGGAAAAATATTGGTGGAGAAGGATGCACAAAAGACGATGGCATACCAAAATAACCGCAACCTGTTGGCTTCAGATTCGGCACAGATGTTTTCCAAGCCGCAGCTTGAGATCTATGCCGACGATGTCAAATGCTCCCACGGGCTTACCACGGGACAGCTCGATGAGGAGGCACTTTTCTACATGCGTGCCCGCGGTATCGATAAGGATGAGGCACGCCTTCTGCTGATGGTGGCCTTTACCCGCGATGTAGTGGATATGGTGCGTATTGAAAGCCTGCAGGAAAGACTGACGAATCTGATCAACAAGCGTTTCCGGGGTGAGCTGATGCGTTGCGGAAGTTGTAATGTGTGTATTTAGTGCTGCGCAGGTGATTCGCTTCGCGTTATTTGTGCTTCGCACGTTATTCGCTTCGCGATATTCAGCTTCGCTGTTATTTACGCTTCGCGTGTAACTTAGTTGTAGTAAACCTCCAAAATTGGGAAAAATTTGAAAGAACTGGATATAGATAAGATACGGGCCGACTTCCCGATTCTCTCACGTGAGGTATACGGCAAGCCGCTGGTTTATCTCGACAATGCAGCCACTACCCAGAAGCCTCGTTGTGTGATGGATAAGATTGTGGAGATGTATTCAACCGTGAATGCCAATGTGCACAGGGGGGTGCATTTCCTGAGCCAGGCTGCCACGGATGAACACGAGGCAGCACGACGGACTGTGGCGCGGTTTATAGGGGCTGCTTCTGAAAACGAGATCGTTTTCACCCGCGGTGCCACAGAGTCGATCAATCTGGTGGCATCGTCTTATTGTCGCAGCTTTTGCCAGGAAGGGGACGAGATACTCATTACTGCCATGGAGCATCATTCCAATATCGTACCCTGGCAGCTACAAGCCGATATCCTCGGACTGAAACTCAGGGTCGCTCCCATTAATGAGAAGGGTGAGCTGCTCTTTGATGAGTTTGAAAAGTTGATCAACGCACGCACCAAAATCATCGCAGTCACCCACATTTCCAATGTACTGGGTACGACTAACCCGATAGAGAAAATTGTGGCAACAGCCCACAAACTCGGCATACCTGTCCTGATTGATGCTGCCCAGAGTGTGCAGCATTGCGAGGTGGACGTACAACAAATCGATTGTGATTTTCTGGTTTTCTCCTCCCACAAGATTTACGGTCCCACTGGTGTAGGTGTCTTGTACGGAAAGGAGAAATGGCTGAATGCCCTGCCACCCTATCAAGGTGGCGGCGAGATGATTGCCAGCGTTTCATTTGAGAAGACAACCTTCAATAAGCTCCCGTTTAAATTTGAGGCGGGGACACCCGATTTCGTGGGTACAGCAGCGCTTGCCACAGCGCTGGACTATGTCTCCTCCATCGGTATGGAAAACATTGCCGCATATGAACATGAACTTTTGGAGTATGCCACAGAACAAATGCTGGCCATTCCCGGATTGCGGATTTTGGGGACCGCTTCGCAGAAAAGTAGTGTGATCTCTTTTCTGATGGCCGGTATTCATCCCTATGACCTGGGTACATTACTTGATAAAATGGGGATTGCTGTCCGTACCGGCCATCACTGTGCCGAGCCACTGATGCATACATTGGGAGTGGAAGGTACTGTTCGTGCTTCTCTAGCTTTTTACAACACAAAAGCAGAAATTGACCTGCTGGTGGAAGGCATCAACCGGATAGCAAATATGTTCTGAATGAATTGATTAATATTATAACAGAAAGAAGGCTGCTTTTCAAATAAATTAAACATATATTCTCGACGAACTCTATATTTTAAGTATTACTGGAATACTTTCGGTATAAAACAAACTTTATTTAATTAAATAAAGTTAAATATTCCAAACTTTTTGTGTAGTCCATAATTTGCAGTAAATTTGTGTGTTTTTAATCAAGTTAGAGCTTATTATTTTTTTTCATGAGAGAGATAAATTCCATTGAATTATATTCGAGAAAATATGATTGGATGGATGCTTTTTGGTTGAATTTTATTTAATGATATGCTTGTCTAATAAATAAAATATTTTGTCTATAATGCGTAATTTTTTTAAAATGAGGACGAAGATTAGTCTCTTTTCTTTCACGCTGGTTTTGACTTTATTCGCTACTATTTTGTTGTTGCCCGGATGTGAAGTCGATTATTATGATCCGGAAGCTAACCCTGGAACAGGCAATTCGCTGTTTGGAGACAGTGTCACTATTCCTGCGGGTTTTGACTGGTCAACGATGACTGCCGAAAATATTACTGTAAAGGTGGATGACAGATATAATGGTAAATATTACTACCAGATTGAAATCTTCGATGCAAATCCGATAGTTTTTCGAGAGGCCAGGCTTTTAGCAAAAGGAGTTGCAAAACAGGGTCAGAACTGGATTACCAAGTTGGATTTTTTCTCTCACCTAGAGACCATTTACATCCGTCAAATTAGTCCTGCAGGACAGGGAGTCGTGAAAGTATTAAACACCTCCGCTAAAAATTTATACGTTGATTTTTCGCCAAGAACAGCCACTTCAATACAGACAAGTTCAATACAAACAAGGGCGACGGCTGTATCTCAGTTAGACAACATCACGCGTACCCGTGCCAGTGATGGACCTAGCACAAATTATAATACCCCGGCGATTGATAACATCACAGTTTTTGAACTTTCCGGAACGCAAGATGTAACACCAAATCTTTGGAGTCCTCACACTTATGTCATTCCTGCCGGAAAAATTTTCAAAGGCAGTTTTAATTTTAACTGGACAAACTCTTTTCTTTATATCGAAGGAACTTGGGAAAATACCTCTACAAATATAGCGCTGAATGGCTGGACAGTTATCGTGCAAGATGGAGGTAAGTTTATAAGCAATAAACAGGGTGGTTTCCTGTTGAACCCGAATAATAACCAAGGAGGACAACTTATCATAGCAGCAGGAGGTGAATTTGGGCATGAAGGCTCACCCATGGTTATTTCGCAGAACTCAGACCTGAGCAAGATCATCAACAGCGGCACACTCGGCACATCCGGATTGTCTGATATTCGTTATCTGTATAATTATGGAAACATTAACCTGAGTGGAAAAATGAACACCTACAATTCGAGTTCCATTGTAAACGAAGGAAATTTTATCATTGACAATGGTGCCGGTGATAACAATGCGCTTTCGCTTCAGGGGAACTTCCGGAACGAAGGAACTGTGAGAATTTCAGGAACCATGAATACTCCGAGCAATACTTTTACTCTCACCAATACGGGCTTTTTCGAAGTATATAATTTGGGTTTCTCTAGTGGTACAGGTGCTCAGGGAACGATAAACAACGACGGACAGTTTATTATTACCAACAGTGCTTCCTTTGAACTCACTTTTAACGTTGCTTCAGGTGCATTGCTGGAAGTAAAGGATCTGACAATGAGAAACAGTGCGATTAATATTGCAGATAATGCCATGCTGAATGTAACGGGACAACTTACGATCTCTAAATCTGGATCATCTAAAATAATCACGGGACCGGATGCAGGCAATGCACTGGCAAAAATTCATGTAGTTTCTATCGCCAACAATGCCAATTTCGAGCTTCAGGGAGAATTGGAGGTTGAGTGTTCCAATTACCAGGTATTACCCGATAGCGGCACTTCAGAAAAGGGGAATACCACGGGTGAAGAAGTCCGGTTCGTAATGGTAGGGGAATCAACTGTGATCATCCCTCCTTCCGACTATAACAAAGGAGGAAACAACAATACTCCTTCCACACCTCCTACAAGTCCCGTTTTCCCGATTATTTATGAAGGATCTACGGTAACGTATCTTTTCGAAGATGGTTGGCCCTATTTGGGCGACTTTGACATGAATGACCTGGTGATGGATCTGACGCCAACTTATAGTACGGATGCAAACAATAAAGTAACGCAATTACGGCTCGACATAGTACTGCGTGCAATAGGAGCAACCAAAAGGTTGGGCGTAGGTTTACAGCTTGATGGAGTAAGCCCAGCCATCATAACCAATGTCTCCCGATCAAATAACGCAGGCAGCAACGGCAGCATCTTTTCTGTCGCGACTAATGGGCTTGAAAAGGGACAAACATATGCCGTGATACCACTCTTTGACATCGCGCATGAAGCATTGGGGCAATTTTCATCGGTGATGACCAATACCATCAAGGGATCACCCAATTCAGTGAGTTCCCTGTCCGTTCCCTTTATAATCATATTCAACACGCCAATAGATAAAGCCTCTGTTGGTTTGGAAAAATTTAATGTTTTTCTGATCAATGGGGGTTATCAGGCTAAGCGACACGAGGTACATATGTCCGGATTTCAGGCAACCGACAAGGCTGATCACAGTAAATTCGGATTTGCAGATGATAATTCAAATGTAAGACCTTATACCTCCAAAGGTAATATGATCTGGGGATTAGCTATTCCGGGATCAGCAAAATATCCTGCGGAATGGACATCGATCAAGGATGCCTATCCCGAATTTGAAAGCTGGGCAACCAGCAGTGGAACCACCAATTTAGAGTGGTACAAATATTCCAATGAAGATGCAATCTATGAGTGATCTAACTGAAAATATTGCAATAAACAGGCGAAAAGTCAATTCTTTCCTGGAGAAAGAGACAAAAAAGAAGCTACTTATTCTCGACGATAAGATTGCCATCGCCAAAATTATTACTGTATATTTATCCGGTGAGTACGATATTGTCTATTTCGATACACCGGTAAAGGGATTAGATTGGTTGTATAAAGGGAATATGCCTGATTTGATTCTCCTGGATATCAAAATGCCCGAGATGAACGGAGATGAATTTCTCACTTACATCAAAAGAAACGGCTTATTTACACACATTCCCGTTATTGTACTATCGGGAGAAGAAAGCAGTGCCATACGGATTAAGATGCTCGAAGAAGGAGCGGATGACTTTATTTTGAAACCATTTAATCCAATGGAACTCAAGATCAGGATTAGAAAAGTACTCAAGTGAATCCTGCTGTTATTTATATCGGAAGTGATGAGCAGATAATCGCTTATTTTACCGGAATCTTTAAAAGCGTGTTGTCGGGGTACCCTTTTTTACTGAAGAACCTTGCAGATGCGAAGCAATGGTTATTTTCACATCCGGAAGAAAAGTTCACGATTATCCTGTATGAGCGAAGCAATCCCCAGGCAGATATCTATTATTTAAGAGATCTGAGTCGGAATATTCCCAATCTGTACATCATACTGATCACAAAAGATCTAAATCCCGACGAAAAATCTCTTTATCTCAGCAGCGGGGTGATTGATACAGTTTCCCCGACAGTTAATCCAGAGACATTGCGGAGGTTCTTTAAGTTTATTAAAAAATATCAGCCGAAGCTTCAACAGCAAGAAGAAAAACCATCTTCCATTAATTCGTTTAAATTGCCTTTTATCAAGAGAAGCTTCGATATTATTTTTTCGTTTGTAGCATTGGTATTACTCATGCCGCTCATGGTTGTCATATCTTTGGCTATCCGCTTTGAAAGTAAAGGATCGGTTCTTTATAAATCTAAACGGGCAGGCAGCAATTACCGCATTTTTGATTTTTGGAAATTCAGATCCATGTATACCCATGCCGATCAAAAGTTGAAAGAAGTAAAGACCAAAAATCAATACACAGTTGATCCTATCGAACCAGCTCTTTCCAGCCATGATCATGGCAAAAATGGATATGATATTTCGGAAATAAAGGAAGAATCTTTTTTGGTAGGCGATGACTGTATTGTCTCCGAAAAAGAATTCATTGTGAAAAATAGAAAGGAAAAAGGAAATTCGTTCGTCAAAATAGAAAAGGACCCGAGGATTACCAAGGTGGGCCGTTTTATCCGTAAATACAGTTTGGATGAACTGCCCCAACTATACAACGTGTTGAAAGGGGATATGTCTATTGTGGGCAATCGCCCCCTGCCGCTATATGAAGCTGAATTGTTGACGAACGATGTCGGTATTGAACGTTTTATTGCTCCTGCCGGATTAACCGGACTTTGGCAGGTGGAAAAGCGAGGCGCTGGAGGAAAACTCTCTGCCGATGAACGGAAACAGCTGGATGTCTATTACGCCCGAAACAATTCTTTTTGGTTGGATTTGAAGATAATATTCCGTACATTTACTGCGTTTATACAGAAAGAAGACGTATAACATAGTATACACAAGCACAAGATGAACAGAGTCTGCGTATCCATTTTTATCATATTTCTTTTAACACCTTTTTTCTCTGTCATGGCTCAGGAGGGTATCGAGTCGTTTAAGCCCGATGACTATCTTGATCTGAAATTGCCTTCTCTCGATGTTTTGTTTGAAAATGCCAAAAACAGTGCTGCAGTGGATTTTTATAACATTAAAATGGAGGAAGAAGCAAGTGTCTTAAAAACCGAGAAAAGGAGCTGGCTAAAATATTTCAGATTCAGCACGACCTACCAGTGGGGGTTGATGGGGATTAATACCTCTTTTTCAGATATAAACACCCCCCTGTTTTATCAGTACTCGGGTGCCAGACAAAATTGGTATAATATCGGAGCGAGTATCACCATTCCCTTCGATGACTTTTTTGACCGTGGTAATAGAATTGAACGTCAGAAACTGCGAACCAAAGCTACGAAGGTCGAAATGGAAAAATGGCACGAAGAACAGAAAATCAGAATTATCGAGATGTACACCAAGGCTGTGAAAGAGTTGTCTGTATTGAAATTGAAAGTAGAAGCGCTCTCTTTTGCCAATGTACAGTTTGAACTGGCTCAGCGTGATTTCCTCAACGGAAATATTCAGGCGGGAGAATTGAGTCAGATGAAAACAATGCAAATGGATGCACTTGAAACTTACGAACAAACCAGGGCCGAATTAAACCGCGCCCTGTTGCAGTTGGAGGTGTTGGCCAAAACAAAAATTATCAACCGATAGACGATGGAATTTTTGCAATATTTTTTTCGTTTTCTGCACCGGATACGGTGGTGGTTGGTAATTGCACCTTTGGCCATCGCAGTTGTGGCTATTCTCGCAACAAGCAACATGGAGCGCTCTTATCCGGTGGACATGACCATTTATACCGGCATCGTATCCGGTTATACCATGGAAACAGGGGAGACAACCGTGCAAACTTCTACGGTGGTCAACAACACGATCGATAATATCATCAACATCATTTTATCGAAGGAAACACTGAACGAAGTGTCTCTGCATCTCTATGCCCGCCATATGATTCACGGGAATCCGGATGAAGACAATGAATATATTCAGGCAGTCAATTTTCGGAACTTGCAACGCATCACACCTCCCGGAGTAAAAGCGCTGATTGATACAACATCGGAAGTGAAGACCGTGGACAATTTAAAAAAATATGAAAAGGCATCCCCACATAACTTTGTGTACGGCCTGTTCCATTGGAATCACCCGCATTATTCTTATGGAGCCTTAAGCAGGATCAAGGTGGTTCGATTGGGTAACAGCGACATGCTCAAAATTTTTTATGCGGCCAATGATCCCGGTGCTGCTTATCAAACCTTGCTTTTGCTGAACAGATATTATACCAAAGAATACAAAACCTTACAATTCGGATCAACCAACACGGCCATCCGTTATTTTGAAGAAGAATTGGCACGGGTAGGCAAGGAATTAAGAGAGGGTGAAGATTCGCTGACACTATACAATATAGAGAATCGGATTATCAACTACGATGAACAGACCAAACAGGTGGCTGCCCTGGATAAAGACTATGATTTGCGATTTCAGGACCTGCTCCTCAATTACAACAGTGCGGCTGCTTCTGTTCGTTTTCTGGAGACAAATATGGAGGAGAATATGCTGCGCCTGAAAGACAATGCCGATTTTTTGGCCAGGTTGAGTCAAATGTCCTTCCTGAACGGCAAGATCGCGGAAATTGAGACATTTTATCACGATTCTATTAATTCAGTTCAAGGGGGACAAGATTTGAAATCGCTGAAGCAACAGTCCGAAAAAGTTAAAAATGATCTGGTCAATTTTACCGAAAGTTACAGCAACCGGAAATATACCCGTGATGGATATCCTACTTCCAACTTTGTCACGCAATGGTTGGATGAATTGCTGAAACTGGAAAAAGCCAAGGCCGAAATTGAAGTGATGGAAGATGATATGGCGGGATTGGATCAGCAGTATTCTCATTTTTCACCCATTGGCTCCACGATCAAGCGGCAGGAGAGGAGCATCAATTTTATCGAGCGAAATTATTTATCCATTCTGACCAGTTTAAATGCTGCCAGACTCCGTCTTAAAAGTCTCGAGATGAACTCTGCTTCCCTGAAATTGATTAACCAGCCCGTTTTTCCCTTGAACGCGGAACCCTCCAAACGGAGACAATTGGTGATGGCTGCCTACATAGGGAGTTTGTTCTTCTTGATCGGATTTTTTTTATTGGTTGACCTTCTCGACCGAACGCTCAGGGACAGGATTCGAACAGAACGCATTACTGGAGCCAAAATGCTGGGTGCAATCCCGGGGAGAGGAAAACTACGGCAACGCAAATATACCAAATTATACAAAGAGAAAGCAGTGCAATACATAGCCAATGCTTTGCAGGATCATTTCCATACCGGAGATTTATCACCCATCGTGAATATTGTTAGCACAAAAGCAGCCATGGGTAAAAGCTTGTTGGTTGAGATGCTGAACGATTATTGGACAAAACAGGGGGTTCCGGTACAGGTTATTCGTTATGGTGAGGATTTTGATCCTGCCTCGCCCGGTTATCTCTTCGCAGGAAGCATCAGAAGCCTGGCAGGCGATAAACTGGCAGAAGGACAGAAAATTATTCTGGTTGAACATGCACCCATGGAAGTGGTATCCATTCCGGCATCTCTTCTGACTGAGGCATCCGTGAACCTTGCAATCCTGAGAGCCGACCGGGCATGGAGTGAAAAAAACAAACAACTTTTTGACCGGTTTAAAGCAAAATCAGCAACAACGCCTGTTTTTGTCTGTCTCAACAATGCCGAAAAAGAAGTCGTAGAAAGTTTTACCGGCATGTTGCCTCCTTATTCTTACAGAAAACGCCTATTTTATCGTTACACGCAATTTGGTCTTACAGCATCCTGCAAATCCAATGTATGAAAGTAAGTTTCGACATAGGGTTAAGTTGGAGGAAGTTTTTTCTCAATTTCATCATCCTTCTCTCTTTGTGGCTTTTTTCGTACTTGATATTGAAAATTGGCTTATTGCAGGGACTGCTGCTGTCTGTTGTGCCGCTGGTTCTCTATCTCATGTTTCGCTTATTTGAAAGGCCATCGCTTGCATTTTTAAATGTTGTCGTAGTCAGTTATTTCATTATCGGGCTGACCCGTTACATACCGGCACTCCCCGCCGGCATTGTGGTAGACGGCTTATTGCTGTTAACACTCTTCATCATCTTATTTCGTAGCCGCGATGGGGCTATCGATTGGACAGCCGTACGCAATCCTTTGACTGTCATGAGCGGCATCTGGATGATATATTGCATTCTTTTGCTCTTTAATCCTGAAACAACGCCATCAAATTGGGCTGCCGGTATTCGAGGATTGGCTGTTTATTTATTTTTTTTCCCTTTACTGACCGCTCTTCTATTAAATCGGCATAAACAGGTGAAGTTGTTTCTGCTTATTTGGTCGGTGTTAACCTTGTTGGCGGTAGCTAAAGCTTTTATGCAGAAATATATCGGATTTGATGCAGCAGAGAAGTACTGGTTATACGTGATGGGTGGCAGCAGCACGCATATTATTTATACCGGTGTTCGTTATTTTTCTTTTTTTAGCGATGCGGCAAGTTTCGGATGTGGAATGGGCATGTCCATGGTCTTTTTTTCCCTGGTCGCTTTTTACATTCGCTCAAAACCACTTCGGTTCTATTTTATCGCTGTTGCTTTGCTGGCCGGATATGGGATGATGATTTCCGGCACGCGAGCAGCGATCGCAATTCCTTTTGTGGGTTATACGATTTTTGCCCTGCTATCTAAACAATGGAAAATTATAATCCCCGGAATTGTGTTGATCGCGTTTGTTTTTGTGTTTTTTAAATATACTTACATAGGACACGGAAATGCAGAAATCCGGAGGATGCGATCAGCCTTCCACGTTACACAGGATGCTTCTTTTAAAGTACGGCAGAATAATCAGGCGGAGATGCGTGTCTTTATGAAGGAACATCCTTTTGGAATTGGTATTGGAAAAGCCAAAAGAGCCGAACCGGGGGACTATATGTACAAATTGCCTACCGACACCTCCATGGTACACATCTGGGTGGAGACCGGTGTTGTGGGACTCGTATTATTTTTATCTATTTTTTTAGTTACCTTTGTCAGGGGCGCATACGATGTCTGGTTTAAAATACAAGATCCGCAACTGAGGGGTTTTTTAGGAGCATTGCTGGCGAGCGTGGCGGGCATGTTGGCTTGTTCTTACGGTAACGAAACATTGCTGCAATTCCCAAACGGCCCCATCATTTATATATGTATGGCTTTTATATTTATGGGTCGTAGATTTGACCAACAAATTAGCAATGGAAAAGAATCCTGAATTATCTGTCATTACGGTAAATTATAACGGGAAAGCAGCTACGATGAAGCTGATAGAATCGCTCCGGGATCATCTCTCCATACCTTATGAATTAATTGTAGTGGATAACGGTTCTGTGGAAGATGAAGCTGCCGAACTGCAAACCAGCTATCCTTTTATCAAAACGATCCGCAGTGAACGGAACCTTGGTTTTGCGGGAGGAAATAATTTGGGTGTCCGGAAGGCATCGGGAAGCTATCTTTTTTTTCTGAATAATGACACGTTTGTCCGGGATGATTCCATTTCCCGTCTGATTGAGGTGATGCAACAGAATCCTTTGTTGGGAGGTATTTCCCCAAAGATACTGTTTGCCGACACGAAAGGAGGTATTCAATTCGCGGGATACACCCCGTTGAGCAGGATAACGTTGCGCAATCGCCTTGTCGGCTACAGGGAACCGGATGAGGGTCAGTATGACGAGTTCCATCCAACCCCCTATTTACACGGGGCCGCCATGTTCATCCGCCGAGAAACCATTGAACGGGCAGGAATGATGCCAGAAATATATTTTCTTTACTATGAAGAGTTGGATTGGAGTTTGCAGATTCGTCGGCAAGGCTTTCAGTTGGCGTATCATCCTTCGGCAACCATCTGCCATAGTGAAAGCATCAGTACCGGCCAAAATAGTCCCTTAAAAGCGTACTATTTGACACGAAACCGGTTGTTGTTCGCGCGTAGGAATCTAAGAGGGTTGAATCGTTTTTTATCCATTGGTTACCAGCTTGCGATAGCAATTCCCAAAGATTGGATGCAGGCCCTTTTTAGCGGACGTCCAGCGTTAGCAAGAGCGGTGGTACGAGGTAGCAGAGATTTTTTCAGGATGCGTTAAATGGAAAAAAGATGGCGGGAGGAATTTTATATATACTTGATTTCGTTTTTTTTCTGTGGATTTTCCTCGGGGTGGTTTATCTTTTAATTTTTGCCCTGTACGCACAGAAAAGGAAACCGAAGCCTTACCCCCAAGCGCGGAAACAGCATGCTATATTGGTCCTTTTCCCGGCTTATAAAGAAGATAAGGTGATTGTGGAGAACGTGTGTTCTTTCCTCCAACAGGATTATCCTGCCACCTTGTATCAAGTCACTGTTATTTCTGATGGAATGAAGGAAGAGACCAATAACAGGTTGAGGGAACTTCCCGTGACCGTGCTGAATGCCCGCTTCGAGAGGAGTTCCAAGGCTGCAGCGCTCAACCTGGCAATGGATGCTCATAAAGGTCGGACATACGATATGGTGGCTATTCTAGATGCCGACAATATCGCAGCTCCCGATTTTCTCCAAAGGATTAACGACGCGTTTGATTTTGGAATTCAAGCTATCCAGGTACACCGTGTATCCAAAGAGGTAACAACGGATGTATCCGTATTGGACAGGACAAGCGAGGAAATTAATAATTCCATTTTCCGGGAGGGACATGTGCGTGCCGGCTTGTCTTCTGCCCTGATTGGGTCCGGTATGGCGTTCGATTACAACTGGTTTGCCCGTCGTATACCCAGGGTGACTTCTGCCGGGGAAGATAAAGAGCTCGAATTGTTATTATTGAAAGATAACGTGTACGTTGAATATCTATCGGACGTGTATGTGTACGACGAGAAAATATCTAGCGCCACGGCTTTTTACCGTCAACGTCGCAGATGGATAGCCGCCCAGTTTGATTTGCTAGGAAAAGGAGTTCGATATTTGCCCCAGGCCATCTTCACGGGAAATCTGGATTATTGCGACAAAATTTACCAGTGGCTGCTGCCACCCAGGATTGTACTTGCAGGCTTTACCTTTCTCGTAGGCGTTGCATGGATCATATTCGACTGGACCCTGTCGCTAAAATGGTGGATGACGTTTTTTCTATTGCTGTGTGCCCTAAGCCTGGCCATGCCGGATAAACTATATGACGCTTCTTTTAAAAAGGCATTACGGAAGTTACCTGTGTTGTTCTTGCTCACAACAGTAAACCTGTTCCGGACAAAAGGAGTCAATAGACAATTTATTCACACACGACACGGGGAGGAGACAAAATGAAAATCGTCATAGAAGCACAGCGGATTTTTAGAAAACATAAGCACGGTATGGACTTTGTCGCGCTGGAGACGATACGGGCTTTGCAACAACTCGATCACACCAACGACTATTTTATTCTTGTCCGACCGGACGTGGATCGCTGTTTGCAGGAAACCGCCAATTTCCAAATCGTGGAAATTCAATGCCCTACTTATTTTCTATGGGAACAGGTTGCTCTCCCGCTTGCGCTTGCTAAAATTAAGCCAGATATTGTACATTGCACCAGCAACACAGCGCCGATCTGTTGTCCTTATCCACTGATTCTGACGCTTCACGATATCATCTTTCTTGAAAAGAAAAAAAGGGGGAATCAATCTGTTTATCAACAATTGGGGCGCGTTTACCGGCGATGGATTGTACCCCGTGTTGTTCCCAAATGCCAGCTGATCATCACCGTATCTGATTACGAGAGAAACCACATACAAAAAACGCTCTCTTTGGGCCCTGTCTCCATCGTAACCGTATATAATGGATTAAGTCCGGTTTTTAATCCTTCCCGGAAAGACCGAACAATCGTTCAGAAATACATACCGGAAGCGGAATACTTGTTTTTCCTGGGTAATACCGATCCAAAGAAAAATACGGCAGGCACTTTGAAAGCGTACAGCCTATACTTGCAGAAATCCCAACGAAAGCTTCCGTTGTTGATTGCCGATTTGAAAGAATCCGTGATTGACGCATTACTTTCAAAGGGAGATATCGAGGAAATAAAGAGCTATTTGTATTATCCAGGCTACATATCCAACAAGGAGTTGCCGTATGTTTATGCCGGGGCTTTTGCCTTTCTTTACACGTCGTTACGGGAAAGTTTTGGCCTACCCTTGCTGGAAGCAATGGCCAGCGGGGTTCCCGTAATAACCTCCCAGACTTCGGCTCTTCCCGAGATCGCAGGGGAGGGAGCACTGCTGGCGGATCCTTCCGATCCGGGAACGATTGCGCAACTGCTCATTGAACTGGAAGAGAACTCCGTTCTATATAGCGAAGCAACACGTTATGGTTTACATCGTGCATCTCTATTTCCCTGGGAACAAACAGCCCGTAAAACACTGGAATTTTACAATCGCCTTACACCTGATTAGTCATGCTTACTGCCATCATACAAAAAGTTAAAACAAACCCGGTTCTTAAACAACGCATGTTGTTTTATATGATGCATCCGGTGAAAACCCGTCCCCGTTTTTGGTTACGCTGTTTGCAATTCTGGTATATAAAAAAGGGAAAGAAATCGGTTATTTACAGGAGTGTGCGGAAAGATATTGTTCCCTTCCATGTCTTTAGCATGGGCAGCTCCTCGGTGATTGAGGATTATGCGATTGTTAACAACGCGGTGGGTGATGTTGTGATCGGAAATCGTACCCGGATAGGCTTAGGAAATACGATCATCGGGCCGGTGACGATCGGGAATAAAGTGAACCTGGCACAAAATGTAGTCATATCGGGATTGAACCATCATTATGAAGATGTCGGCATGGCTATTGCAGAACAGGGTGTTCATACTATGCCGGTTATAATTGAGGATGATGTGTGGATAGGCGCCAACAGTGTTATACTGCCTGGTACAATGATTGGTGAACATGTGGTGATTGGTGCAGGAAGCGTGGTTACTAAGGACGTGCCTGCATATAGTCTTGCTGTGGGAAACCCTGCCAGCGTGGTAAAACAATATGATATAGAGAATAAACAATGGATCAGGATAAGCAAATAAGTAAACCCAGGGTCAGCGTGATCATCCCGGTTTATAATACGGAGGCGTATGTGGAGGAGGCCGTACGCTCTATCATGAACCAGACATTTCGGGATCTCGAGATCATTATTGTTGACGATGGGTCAACCGACAACAGTTTGACCGTCATAAAAAAACTGGCGATAGAAGATAATCGGATAGCATATTATCCACAAACGAACCAAGGCCAATCCGTGGCCCGGAATGTAGGAATTGAAAAAGCGAGGGGCGAATACATCTATTTCATGGACAGTGATGATGTGCTTGAGGAGGAGGCATTCGCAAGTTGTGTGGAAATGGTTGCATGGGAAAAACTGGACTTCGTGCTTTTTAACGCCGAAATTTTGAACGAACATGATTGCTTCGATCTCCGTTTCGACTACAAAAAACCCCGACTAGACGAGCATGTGGTTTATTCCGGCAAATCAATGATTTCCGAGATGTTGAAACAAAAGACTTACAGGTGTTCTCCTTGCATTCATTTTATCAGTTTGAAGACCATAAACTCTTTAGCATTGCGTTTTTACCCCGGAATTATTCATGAGGACGAGCTTTTCACCGCGCTTCTGTATATACAGTCTCCGCGGACAGCATATATCCCGAAAACCTTTTTTAAACGCCGGTTTAGGGCTGGTTCGGTAATGACTTCAACCTATTCGTTAAGAAATGTGGAGTGTTATTCGGTTGTGGCAGAGCAGCTTATCAATTTCGCTAAAAAAAAGGACCCGGATACCCGAAAATTGATTTACAGGATACTGTCTTATATTTTAGATCCAAATATATACCGGGTTAATAGTTTCTCTTTCAGAGAAAGAAGTACTGTTTTGCTGAAGTGCATTGAAAAAAAAATGATCAGATTTATTTCAATGAAGACATGTGTCGTCCTCCTCTTTCCGTGGACAATCAGGCTTAAAGGTTCTTTCAGGAGTAGGGGTGACAGACCGGGGTCTTGCTTTCAATGAGTACAAATTATGATGGTGCTTTATTTGGCTCATTTTTTTGTTATTTTTTATGCGGGTGACAATTATTAACAGATTCAACTTGCGGATTGTTCCATGAAAATAGGAATTCTTACACAACCATTGCAATATAATTACGGGGGGCTTCTTCAGGCATTCGCTTTGAGCATTCAATTAAAATCATTGGGGCATGATCCCCTAATTATTAACAGGGAGCGAAGCAGGCCTTCATGGCTCCGGTACAAGGGATATGTTCTTAAAAATAGTATTTTAAAGAATAAATCGGTACTCCGATTACTCTTGAACAAATACCAAAGGAGCATAATCACGAGAGAAACAGAAGCATTTAAAAAGGAATATCTTCCGAACCGAACGAAATTGTTTACAAAAGACCGGGATATGTACCGATTAAACAAAATGGGGTTTGATGCATACATTGTGGGTAGCGACCAGTGTTGGAGACCCCGGTATTCACCCAATATCAGGAATTATTTCCTTGACTTTGCTTCTAATCAAAAAGATGTGAAACGGATAGCTTATGCTGCCTCTTTTGGTGTGGAAGAATGGGAATTTAATGAAGAGGATACACGAGTGTGCAGAGATCTTTTGTCCTCTTTTGATGCGATTGGAGTCAGAGAAGACACAGGGAGGGGTTTAGTTTTCCGGTACCTGGGGAGGCAGGATGCCGTTCATTTGATTGATCCCACTATGCTGCTTACGGCAGATCAGTATCGAGATATCATTGACCGGGAAAACCGGGTGTCATCCGATGGTCATTTGTTTCTTTATCTTTTAGATAGGAATGATCACAAAGACCGGCTTGTACAGGATATGGCCAAAAAGACGAACCTGGTATCTTATGACAGCATGCCCCGAAAACGGTTGGGAGTAGATGACGTGACCAATACCAATGCTGCAGAGTTTGCATTCATCTCTCCTGTTCAGTGGTTAAGAGGTCTTCAGGGGGCGGCGTTTGTGATTACGGATTCGTTTCACGGTACAGTCTTTTCCATTCTTTTCAACGTGCCTTTCATTACCATAGGGAATGAGAAGAGGGGCATGTCCAGGTTTACCTCTCTGCTGAAGATGTTTGGCTTGGAGAGTAGGTTGCTTATGAATCCCTCTTGCAATGAGATCCAGAATATTGATTTTGACGATATAGATTGGACTGAGGTAAATAATATTCTCGATAGAGAAAGAAGCAAAGCGATTTCTTTTCTAAAGAGTAATTTAAATTAAGCAATTTTCTCTACTATGGATGTATATTCCCGTAAGTAGATTGATCGTACATTTTTATCTTGATTGAAATTGGAAAAAGAAGAATTACAAATACAAAACGCGTTGAACAACAAGCGCATTGCTAAAAATACGATGATGCTTTACTTCAGGATGATACTAACCCTATTGGTCAGCCTGTACACGTCTCGCCTGATCTTGAATATCCTGGGAGTGGAGGATTACGGTATCAACAATGTGGTGGGCGGGGTTGTAACGATGTTTGCTTTCTTTAATAGCGCCATGTCATCCGCCACCCAGCGATTTCTTTCCTTCGAGATAGGAAAAGGAGATACTCCGCAAATTCGGAAAACCTTTAATGCCGCACTCATCATCCATATCGGAATCGCTATTCTTGTATTCATTCTTGCAGAGACAATCGGTTTATGGTTCGTAAAGAGATACCTGGTAATACCTACCGGAAGAATGGAAGCGGCTCTTTGGATTTATCATTTTTCAGTTCTTTCGTTTTTAGTGACAATTGTGCAGGTGCCTTATAACGCCTTGATCATATCTCATGAAAGAATGAATGTATACGCATACATCAGTATACTGGAGGTGTGCCTAAAATTATTCATTGTTTTTATGTTGACCGCGATATCCGTTGATAAATTGAAGTTGTATGGGCTGCTACATTTTTGCGTTGTGTTTTTTATCGCGAGCATATTCAGAATCTATACACGGCGGCATTTCGAAGAATCCAGGTTCATGATGGTGAGAGATAAACAGTTATATCGGATAGTATTTTCCTTCTCTGCATGGAATCTCTTGGGGAACTTCGCCGTGATTCTGAAAGGACAGGGCGTGAATATTCTTCTTAATCTTTTTTATGGGCCTGTTGTAAACGCTGCAAGAGGGATAGCTTATCAGGTGCAAGGAGCGTTGTACGGTTTTGTTCAAAATTTTCAAGTCGCGATGAAACCCCAAATTATTAAGTCATACGCGACCGATAATTTTGAATACATGCATCAACTCATTTTTAGAGGAACAAAATTTTCTTTTTATTTGCTATTCGGCTTGTCTTTGCCCATTATGTTGGAACCCGAAATTATCCTCAAGCTCTGGCTTAAAACAGTGCCTGACTATTCAGCGATATTTCTTCAATTGCTACTGGTTGATATAATAATTGAAAGCATATCCGGTCCATTGGTTGCCTCTGTTCATGCTTCCGGAAAAATCAAATTATATCAAATCATTGTTGGCACCCTCTTCCTGTTAAATTTGCCTGTCTCCTATCTTTTCCTGAAGAGAGGATATCAACCCGAAATAACGATGTATGTGAGCATTATTATTACAACATTAACTTTTGTTTTTCGTGTGTTCACAGCTAGTAAACTGGTGTATTTCAGCAAAAAGAATTATTTCAGGAAAGTGATGATCCCTATACTGTTGGTTGCGGTTGTCTCAATGATACCCCCGCTGTGGATTCAGTATCATCATGAAGCAGGAGGGACAAGGTCTATCTTGGTGATGCTCTCTTCTGTTTTAACTTTTATACTGGCTGTCTGTTTTATCGGTACAAACAGAGTAGAGAAGGATTTTCTAAAGAGTAACGTATTGTCAAAAATAATAAAACGCCCGCGATGATTCTTGTTTATATATTACTGCTGCTTTCGGTATTGCTCAATCTGTTGTTTTTTATATTTGATGTAATGCCCTACTTGGCTCCTGCCCTTGAAAAAAGATTCAAAAAACAAACATCAATAGGAGTTAACACGATCGAAATTGAAAAACGAGTCGTGAATGCTTCCCTCGCGACCATTCAAAGAAAAAAATCGATTATGACGTGGAGCGCTGAGAACCTATATTTAACGCTTCAATCGATACATAGACATAGAGCCAGCGTGGGAAGAGAGTTCAAAAATTATAATTATCCAAGAGCTTACCTGATGTATGGCATCTCGACTTATTTAATTAAATCAGGAGATGAAGCGAGGCTTAACGAGCTAAAACATTATTTTGACAAGCATTATATTTTTAACACAGGGCAGCCTCGCTTTCACGTTAACAAGGTAGACCAGGCAATATTTGGTATCGTTGCCATTCATCTTTTTACTGTGTATGAAGAGAATAAATACAGGGTTTTTGCAAACAGTATCTTTGACTTCATTCATGCAAACTATTCGAAGAACAAGATCGTGTTGTACCGCGAAAATACAATGAATGAACTGAATGATACCATAGGAATGATCGTTCCCTTTCTTGTGAAGTATTACCAGTTTGCGGGGAATCAGCTGGCTTTGGAAATAGCAAGAAACCAGCTGTCCTTCTTTATTGAACATGGTACGGATAGAGAAACCTACTTGCCCTCCCATGGAATTCACACGATTACCCGGATCAAGGTCGGATCCAGCAATTGGGGAAGGGGTATCGGATGGTATTTCATAGGATTGAAAGATTTTCACGAGGTAAGCGGTGAATTTGAAGCGCAGTATCTCGGGCTATGCAATACGGTGAGGAAGTTAAAGAACAAAGAAGGGTTGTGGGATCAATTCCCGGGGAGTGATGATACATTTGATGCAAGTTCCACTACTTTGATTATCTATTCGTTACCCCAAAAAGAATATAATTCGGAGAAACTGTTAAAGCAATTAAGTAAGTACATTTCCAAAGAGGGCTTTATATTACAAACCTCCGGGGATACGGAGAGGCCTAATTTGTATTCAAGGGCATTTGGTAAGAGTGAATTGTCACAAGGGGTATTATTGCTCATTCTGAGCAAGTATAAACATGAAGTCAGGTAGATGAAGAGTGTATTGTTTTTGTCATTCAGTGGCTACTACGAGCACAACGGTATCAGCAAGAAAAAATTAGCCCAGATCAAGGGGTTGGAAGAATGCGGATGTGATGTTACCAACTGCTATTACATGGTTGATTCGGACACTGGCCATCGTCTATGGATGGCAGATGGCAGCATCGTGATCGATCTGGGAACAGGCCTTGGAGGAAAAGTAAGAAAAAGAATCGACTACAATCCTATCTTAACCTATATTAAACGGGAACGAATCTCTTTCGTATACATGAGATCGGAACATAATGCCAGTCCTTTCCTGATCAGTTTCGTTAGGCGGTTAAGGAATAACGGTGTCAAGATAGTGATGGAAATTCCCACTTATCCTTATGATCAAGAGTACGATACATTCAAGGGGAAATGTTTGTTGTTTGCTGATAAGATATGTAGAAAAAGCTTGGCAAAGCAATTAAATGCAATTGTTACATTTTCGAACGAACCGGCTATCTTTGGACAACGTACTATCAGGATATCCAATGGAATTGACTTTGATTCGATCCGGTTAAAACAACAGGCTAACGGCAAATCCAACGAGATGCACTTGATTGCTGTGGCTGAAATCCATTATTGGCATGGTTGGGATCGGATCGTGGTTGGACTCGCTGATTATTATAAGTCTTACAAGCATAACGCCTGCAAAGTATGTCTCCATATAGTGGGTGAGTTTAGTGGCGAACGGGAGAGAAATGAAATAATGCCCTTGATTGTTGAAAATCAATTGAATAATTATGTAACTTTACACGGTAAATTATTTGGGAAAGAGTTGGATGAAATCTTCGATCGGGCAGACGTGGGTGTGGGCAGCTTGGCCCGGCACCGTAGCAATATTACCCGTATCAAAACACTCAAAAATAGAGAATATGCTGCTCGTGGAATCCCATTCATATACTCAGAAATAGATGATGATTTTGAAGAGATGCCTTATATCATGAAAATACCGGCCGATGAATCGCCGGTAGACATCCATCAAGTCATAAATTTCTACAACCGCATCACGATGAATAAGGAAGAAATCCGAAATTCGGTGCGTCATCTCTCCTGGAAAAACCAGATGAAGAAAGTATTGGACTCAATTGATATTGCCGTTTATGAAAACAAGAACTCCCTTAGATAGAAGAGATTTAAGGATAAAGAAGGGTGACAGGGTGCTGGAAATTGGTTCCGGGCATAATCCCTCATACAGATCGAATGTAATCGTTGAAAAATTTATCGATAACAACTACCATCGATCAGGAGATGTGAAGCTATATCCTCATCAGACCTTTGTAAATGCGGATGGAGAGTGTTTACCTTTTAGAGACAAGGAGTTCGATTACGTGATTTGCAATCAGGTATTGGAGCATGTGGATGATCCTGTCAAATTCATTCAGGAACAATGCAGGGTGGCTAAAAGGGGATATGTGGAGACTCCCTCCCTGATAGGGGAATTCTTATTCCCAAAAGCTTCTCACAAATGGGTTATTCTGGATATTGACGATACACTGGTGCTATTTGAAAAAACAAGAATGCCGGGAAATTACGGAAATAATTATGGGGAGCTGTTCCTTAATTATCTTCCATATCACTCTTTACCATACAAACTGCTCTGGTTGACAGAATCGGGTCTGATGTTGAACAAATACGAATGGAAAGACGAAATTAATATTATCGTGAACCCTGATGACAGTTATTACAAATCTTTTTTCCTGGAGAAATGGGACAGGGCAATGACGGAAAAGATATTTCCGCCACGTTCCCTGTCAACGGAAACCCGTCGTTTTTTCAAGGCTTTGTTGCACACATTGCAGGGAAAGATTGAGTCTAATTTATACCATCGTGACCCACTAAATATGGAAGAATATAGGAAAATGAAAAATCTTTAAATAAATAAGTCATTCTTTGAGACAAGATTTATGATAAGCATACGTAATAACTTAACTAAATATTTTCAATATGAGAAAAAGAGGACTTTATCTGTTGTTATTATTGATTTTGTTTTTAATATCCTGCATAGACAAAGATGTGTATCAGGGAAACATCGATCATAACAAAAACCCTGAATATGTAAGATATTTATATCCGTATGGGAATGAAATTCACGACGTCGTGGCGAAAATAACCCTGGAGATGAATAGCGAAGTGGACGCGGAAAAGATAAATGCCGACATCCCTTTTCTAAAATACAATAAGTCATGGTTGTTCATGCTCACACAGGATGATTGTAAGCATGGTGCATATAGCACTACCTGGGCGGCAATTAACGGGAAACCACTTTCCAATAATCCTGATTACTATTACAATGCTGAACAGCTTGCCGTTGGAGATTTGCCTCCCGATGTCTTCTCCTTCAATAAAACGCTAGGGAGTACGGATGGAACAGGACGTGAAGTGAGGTTTGCCTTTACTACGACTTTGATACCGGAAGAGCCGTGGATGGATGCAGAAGCAAATGTAAATAAGGGGTATACCAAAGATTATTATCGCTTCCATATGAAATCGGGATTAACCTGGAATAATGTATCGGAAATGCTGGCGTATGGTTCGGGGATTGCCTTTCACGATGTAATAACGAAAGCAGTTAGCAGGGAGGACTCCATCTTAAAGCATTATGCGCTTTCCCAGCAAATTATATTGAATAAACTATCGGGAAGAGGGTGTAAAACCCTGGCTGAACCAAATGGGAATAAAACTTATCCCAGAGCAGCTCTTGATTATCCCGCCATCCAGATTATGACCGCACAAAATGAGGTACCACCTCCTGAATTGAAACGTTTATACCCGTTTCAGGTAGTTTCGGATTTGAATAAAAGTATGCTCCAGCGAGCATTCTATGATTCTCCCTATGATATTGTATCTAAAATAGAAGCTCAATTAAGGAAAGATAAACAAGAAAGAGAGGCAATTCACATCGGCGTACACGGAACCTATGTAAATTTTGCTCAGTTTCTTCTTTGGTTAAACAACACGTATGGAAAAGAGGGGGATGACTCGGTCTGGTTCCCGTCCCTGGAGGAATATTACGAGTATAATTACTACCGGGTGCATGGCACTATTACAAAAGAGGTTCATGATAATATTGTTCAATTAACCATATTCTTGCCTTCGGCGCCCTATTTTTATTATCCTTCTACCACGGTGAACCTATCGGGAATAAAAGAGGAACAAATTAAATCAATCGTCACCAATGATGCAGTAACCGGGCTATCGTATGGTAGTCACGAGGATGGCCTGATGCTGAATATCGACTGTCGCAAGTTCTTGGCAGAACATGCCACCCATTTTGTTGAAAAATATGAATTATTTCGCTCCTCGTCGAATAAAAACGACGCGCGCTATTTTGTAAATATGTTGAAAGAATCCGAAACGAAAACAAAATTATTACAACGGATTGAATAATTATATATGAATTAAAATTTCACTTATGACAACGCTGTTCATGCTATTCTGGATCTGTATGTTTCTGGTATTCTACACCTATATCGGGTACGGGATAGTCCTGTGGATGGCGGTGAAGGTGAAGGAGCTATTTTCCTCGCAGAAAGTATTTGAACTGCCGGAAGTATTGCCGGAGGTGACCCTCTTTATTACAGCATATAACGAAGAGGAGATGGTGGACGAGAAAATGGCAAACTGTTTGTCGCTCGATTATCCAAGAGATAAATTGCATATCTTCTGGGTAACCGACGGTTCAAACGACGGCACAAACGAAAGACTGGCGAATTATCAGGACGTCACCATCATTTTTCAGCCGCAACGTCAGGGTAAGTCGGCAGCCATCAACAGGGGAATGAAATCGGTAACTACACCGATTGTTATTTTTACCGATGCCAATACTTCGATAAACAGGAAGGCCGTAAAAGAAATAGTGAAGGCCTTTACGGATTCCCGAACAGGGTGCGTGGCCGGGGAGAAAAGGATTGTTACGGAAGAGAAAGATGTAGTTTCTTCCGGTGGCGAAGGAGCTTACTGGCGTTACGAATCAGCGCTGAAAGATCTTGACTCCCGTCTCTGCACGGCAGTAGGAGCTGCCGGTGAACTTTTTGCCATCCGCACGTCACTTTTTCAAGAAATGCGGGAAGATACCTTGCTGGACGATTTTGTATTATCTTTGCAGATTGCCATAAAGGGTTACCGCATTGTATACTGCAGAAACGCCCATGCTACGGAACAGGCTTCCCTGAATATGCAAGAGGAGGAGAAGAGAAAGGTGCGTATTGCTGCCGGAGGTATACAGGCTATCGGGAGATTGTGGCCGTTATTCAATATTTTCCGCTACAAATGTCTCAGCTTTCAATATATCTCTCATCGGGTATTGCGATGGACAATTACGCCAGTGGCGCTACTTTTATTGCTGCCGCTTAATTTGTTCTTACTTTATCCAGAGGCAGCGTCGGTATGGCTATATCAGGTATTTGCCGCGGGGCAGCTGCTCTTCTACCTGTTGGCAGTGCTTGGATGGATTTTATCAAAAAAAAGCATCAGAACGAAATATTTATTTATACCTTACTATTTCCTATTTATGAATTTGAATGTATTCAAAGGAATGGCCTATCTGAAGAATTTCAGAGGACTTGCTGTCTGGGAGAAAGCCAAAAGACAATAAAAAGAATTATCATGGATACCGAAAGAATCTTACGCAACGAAAATCAGGCAGCCCGTTTGTTGGAAATGACCTGTGACACCTTGCTGCTATTGAAAAACGACGGCACCTGCATCGACATGATCGTCAAAACCGAAAATAATCCCTATATAAATGACCAATTCACACTGCTGGGAAGAAACCTGTTTGAGGTTCTTCCCAGGGAAACGCTGCGTGATTTTAAACCGGCAATAGAGTCCGTGGTGAATACAGGGGAGATATCAAATGCAAACTATGATCTGCCTGCACCGGATAAGATGTATTACTTCAAATGTATTATCCAGAAGTATGATGACAATCATATCTTGTGTCAATATAGGGATATCACCGTGCGAAGCCAGATGAAGAAAAATCTGCAACTGGCCAATGAGCGTCTGGTCGAGACCAGTCGTGCCGCCAGGATGGGATACTGGAGCTACAATACTTCAACGAAAATTCTCCGTTATGCAGGATATGTGGGCATCTTGTTTGATACCAGTGAAGAGATATCCATACCGCTGGATAAATATCTGGCACAGGTGTTTCCGGAAGATCGGGCAAAGTTGTGGAAACTGCTGGAAAATAATCAAATCGGGCACGAGGTATTTGAATTCAGGGTTATAAAGGATAAAATTTATTTCCTGAGATTGAAGGTTGTCAACGTCCACCACGCAGAGGAGGGTCACCAGATCATAGAAGGGTATATCCAAAATATCGATGACATCATTTCGAGTTGGAATGAACTAAGAATGATTACCCTGGCTGTAAACAATTCAAACGACAGTATTTTTGCTACCAAAATAGACGGATCACTTATTTTTGCCAATCAGTCGTGTCGAAAACTGCACGAAATACCGGAAGATATAGATATTACACGCTGCGTGACATACGAACTGTTGGATAATTTTCCAGACCAATCTGCCTGGGATAACTTTATTCGTGAACTACGGGTCAACAACGATATGCTGCAGTATATATGCAACCATCCTTTTCCCAAATATAATGTGATTAGTTCCGATTGTGTTTCCTATATTGTTCAAAATGAGTATGGTGAGTATATCGTCTGGAATCATTGCCGGGATATATCGGAACAGATACGTTATGAAAACGAATTGAGGAAAGCCAAAGAGAAAGCAGAAGAGTCCGACCGCCTTAAATCGGCCTTCATTTCCAATATGAGCCATGAGATAAGGACTCCATTGAATGCAATTGTAGGTTTTTCGGCAGTTATGTCGGATATCGACAATCGGGAAGAGCGAAAAAAATTTCAGGAAATCATTGAATCAAACAATAAAAGGTTGCTGACCCTTATAAATGAAGTGCTTGATTTATCAAAAATTGAATCCGGCAAACTTGAGTTGGTGCTAACGCCGGTAAATATCAATGAGCTGTGCGCTGAGATTGTGATCACACATCAGCTCAATGCCGCGGGTACCACATTAAAGCTTGATTTGCCGGATGAGGATTTTTGCCTGATAACCGACAAGAATCGTTTGACCCAGGTTATATCAAACTTAATTACCAATGCGCTCAAGTTTACACCTGATGGTTATATCACTGTGGGCTACAGGCTTCAAGCCACATTGGTGGAGTTTTTCGTGAAAGACAGTGGAATCGGTATTGCCAAAGACAAGCTGGACGCGATATTTGACCGTTTTGT
The DNA here is from genome assembly GCA_001768325.1 of Bacteroidetes bacterium GWC2_46_850. Taxonomy (GTDB): domain Bacteria; phylum Bacteroidota; class Bacteroidia; order Bacteroidales; family Dysgonomonadaceae; genus Proteiniphilum. The sequence continues at coordinate 37,947 of MENQ01000018.1, forward strand.
AAAAGTAAATGATTTCGCGCCCGGTACAGGATTAGGACTATCTATCTGCAAGTCAATAGTGGAAAGGCTGGGAGGAGATATATCCGTAACCTCGGAGCCGGGTGAAGGATCACTGTTTTCCTTCAGGTTACCACTGGTCATGTCGGCTTGCGATGAATAAAAAACAGGAAATATCTCATAATTACAATGGGGAAGCGGGTTCTTTTCGGTCTTTTTGATCTGATCATCATCTTAGTCGGGATCGTTTTCGTGATGCTAGCAGTCGGTGGCTTTTCAGCTTCCTACTTTCATCCGGCGCAACACATGGAGCTGCAGTGGATGGGTCTGCTACTACCTTTGATCCTGTTTGTAAACTTTCTTCTATTGATATATTGGATCGTGCGGAAGCGAGTATGGTTTTTTCTTCCCTTATCGGCCATTGTGTTGAATATTCCTTATTTATCGGCTGTTTATCGGATTCCATTCAGAAAGATAGAACCAACCGGACTTGAATTGAATATTGCTACCTATAATATTCAGCGCATAACCGGTAATTTGTTTGAAACAAGTAGTGAGATTGCATATTTTATGGAAACTGAAAAGATTGACATGCTGTGTCTCCAGGAATTTCCGGCTGTGGAGGATGCGCAATTGAAACAGTTTGAAGAGATATTTGATTTTTTACCTTACTATTGCATTCATTCGTCAGTCCCGGGGAGTATGCAGGTCGCCCTGTTCAGTCGGTATCCCATCATACAATCGCGACAAATTGAATTTCCGGGTGAAAGTAATCATACCGCTATGTGGGCCGATATCGTGGTCGAAAATGATACGATCAGAATAATCAACAACCATTTGCAAACCACGAACCTGAATCAGCATAAAATTAAGCTTGAGGATAACGTAGAACAGTCTGTTTTCCGGTTCAACAGGTTGAGGGAGATGCTGTATGCTAATGCAGTCATGAGGTCGGATCAGGCTGATATTATTTCTGAATTCATTGACACAAGCCCTTTTCCGCTGATTGTTTGTGGCGATTTTAACGACACACCTGCATCCTACACTTACAGAAAAATAAAAGGCGATCTCGAAGACAGCTTTTGCACTGCCGGAAAAGGGTATGGATATACATACCGATACCTGAAGAAACTTTACCGGATCGACTATTTGTTATATTCCGGATCTTATTTCAGGGCTACCAGTTATCATTCACCCAATCTGGAATATAGCGACCATAAACCGGTGATTGTGAAACTAGATTTCAACACGAAGCCACTTTCACAGGAAGAGCAAATCCAAAGGTAGAACCTTCACCATCTTTCGATGTGAAAAACATACGGCCATGATTGAGTTTCATAAACTCATTGACCAGTAAAAGTCCCAAACCAGAACCTGACTCATTGTCGGTTCCGTAGGTAGTGGAATGTGTTTCCACATTCATTAGTTTGCTTAGAGCTTCTTCACTTATTCCACAACCATAATCAATCACACGCAAGATCACTTCATTCTGTGTCTTTTCTATTACGACATCTATTTCACTGCCGCTGTAGCTGAATTTGATTGCGTTGCTCAGGAGATTTCGAATGGAGGTCTTAATCATATCGATATCCACAAACACATCGGTTTCTTCGCTATTTGCAGAGATAAAGTTGAGCTTGATGTGTTTGTTTGCCGCTATCATGGAGGCAACTTCAATGACCCCCTCTGTAAGTTCAGAGAGATTGATATCCTGCTTAAAGGCAACCAGTCCGCCAAGCTGGCTCCTGGTCCATTTTAAAAGGTTGTCGAGCAGGATGAATAACTTCTCTGATAATTCATTCGCATTCTGCAGGATTTCCACTATGTCCGGATCAATTGCATTGAATTGCCCTGTTTTCATTGTCAATATGTTCAATGACATTTTCAGCGATGACATCGGCATCCGCAAATCGTGCGCTATCACGGAATATAACTTGTCTCTCCCGGATATGGTTTTTTTAAGTTCAACGGTTTGCTGTTGTATGGTTCGTTTTGCTTCCAGCAGCGTCAGCTGATAACGAACCCTGACGAGCAGCTCTTCCTTATTGAAAGGCTTGGAAATAAAATCATCGGCTCCTAAATCAAATCCCTTTATGATATCCGAAGTGGCATTTAATGCGGTCAGGAATATGATGGGTATATCCTGGTAATCGGGATTGTTTTTTAACTGTTCTGCCAGTTCAAACCCGTTTACCTCGGGCATTAAAATGTCCAGCAATATTAAGTCGACTGGTTCCTTGTTAAGTTGTGTATATGCTTCTTTTGAACTTTCGGCTGTAAATACCTGTAATTTAGATTGTTCTAACATCACCTTGAGCAGTAAAATATTGGCAGGAATGTCATCAACTACCAATATTTTATATTTGGAAAAATCCTTCAACATTGTTCCTCTATCAATTCGTTTGCAACTATTTTTTCTTTAAAATAGGTAATCATTTTTTTTAATCCTTCGTCCAGACTTACCTTTGGTTCCCAATTCAGATATGTACTGGCAAGGTTGATATCCGGTTGCCTTTGCCTGGGATCGTCTTCAGGTAAGGAGCTATAAATCAGCTTGGATTGAGATGCCGTGAGTGAAATGATTTTTTCTGCCAGTTCTTTGATGGTAAATTCTGATGGATTGCCGATATTGACAGGACCTAAAAAATCGTCTCCAGTGTTCATCATGCTGTACAAGCCCTCGATGAGATCATCAATATACTGAAAACTCCTTGTCTGACTTCCATCGCCATACACAGTTAAATCTCTCTTTTGTAACGCCTGAAGGATGAAGTTCGACATCACCCTTCCATCATGAGGCTGCATGCGAGGACCATACGTGTTGAATATGCGAACGATCTTTATGCGTACCTTCTCCTGGCGGTGATAATCCATGAAAAGCGTCTCGGCACAGCGCTTACCCTCATCGTAGCATGAACGCGGGCCAATCGGATTTACATTCCCCCAGTAAGATTCCGGCTGAGGATGTATTTGTGGGTCTCCGTATATCTCACTTGTGGACGCAAGTAGAATTTTGGCTTTGTGCCGCTTGGCTATTCCCAAAGCTATTATAGACCCCAGTACGGAGATCTTCATTGTCGCAATTGGATCATCTTGATAATGGACAGGCGAGGCCGGACAGGCGAGATGGTATATTTCGTCAACAGGCTCCACTTGTATGGGATGAATAATATCATGTTCAATCAGTTCGAAATGATCATACCCTATCAATTGTGAAATATTTTCCCTGGCACCTGTTAGAAAATTATCCAGACAAATTATATGGTGTCCTTCTTTTAATAACTTTCTGCATAAATGCGAACCGATAAATCCGGCACCACCCGTAACTAAAATTCTTTTCATGAGAACTGTATTAGGATTGCATATACAAATCTAAACAAATAATCATAGATTTTGGTTATTTTTCAAATTATTTTCTGATTCAGTGTTTAACTTCCATTTTGTTACTCCAGGCAATATTTTTTTAAAAGTTATCAAAAAAACCAATAAATGATTACATTTGCCCCGTGATCCTGATTTTTCCATGCAAAAAGAAATGCCCGACTATAACAGAAATGAAGATCATGCCCTCTTTATCTTATTGAAGAAAAGGGATAAGGAAGCTTTTTCTGCCATCTACGCCAAATACCACCGTTACTTGTATGCACTTGCCTTCAAGTATCTGAAAGATTCCGGAATGGCAGAAGATGTACTCCAGCATGTCTTTGTAAAGTTATGGGAGAGCACCGCTGAGATCCATATCGAGATCAATCTGAAAAATTATCTCTATACGATGACCAAGAACTTTATCCTGAATTTAATCAGGGATCATAAGGAGGCAGTGTCGCTGAGTTACATGAATGCCCAGATCGATTTGCCTGCGGAGGATGATATCGCGCGGATGCTGGAAGATCGTGAATTGCAGGATCTGCTCTATAAGGGAATCGAAGCCTTGCCACCTCAAAAGAAAGAGGTGTGCATGCGGAGGTTGAAGACATCCGACAGCAACCAGCAGATTGCCGAGAAGATGGGGATTTCGGTGCACACCGTCAAATCACATTATCAGGAATCGCTCAAACTGTTGCGGAACTATTTTCAGCAAATAAAGATGATGTTGTTGTAAAAAGCAGCAGCGAACTCATTTCTTTTGTCCCGAAATGTGTCAAAGAATATACACCCAGAGTGATCGGATAGTGAATAGTGCATGCATACGACAAGCAATAATATGGTAAACAGTGTCATCCGGGGTGCTGCCACCAAGGAGGAGGCGCAGCACGTGGTGGACTGGTTCTCTTCAACGATTGAAGGGCAGCAGTTTCTGTCGGATATGCTCGACAGAGATGCCTATCTGTTGGAAGCGGATCCACACGTGGGCGACTCGCTCTCCCCATTACAGTCTGATCACCTCTACAAAAAGATCGAGAAAACAATCTATGAGAAGCGGATACGCAGGAAAACATTCAAGGCGGCTGCCGTTTTACTGCCTCTGCTCCTGATGGCTGCGCTGGGGTATTTATTCAACGATCACACCGACATGTTCAATGAAACCACCTATGCCGAGCTGGTTGTTCCCAAGGGAGAGGATGCACGGCTTATCTTTCAGGATGGCACCGAGGTTTTCTTGAATGCCGATACCCGCATCCGTTATCCGGAAAAATTCGGGTTGAGAAAAAGAGAGGTCTGGATCGATGGTGAAGCCTATTTCAATGTAAATCCCCAGCATAAAAGACCTTTCGTTGTACATGCCCACAACACCCGGACGGTGGTCACCGGCACCTCCTTCAATGTGAAGGCCTATGGCGATAGCGAGAAAATTCAGGTGGTGCTCGATGAAGGGAAGACCTCTTTCCAGGTGTTGCAAAGCAGCTACCCCATGCTTCCCGGACAACAGATCGAATACGACAAGATTACCGGCAGAACCACGCTGTATAATCTGGTGCGCCCTTCCAATGCATCGCTGTGGAAGACGAATGTGGTCTATTTCTACGATACGCCCCTTTTAGAAGTAATGAAGGTGCTGGAAAGAAAATACAACGTGGAATTTCATGTGCAGTCGCCCAAGGCACTCGAATACAGTTACACGCTTACCACCAGACAGGCAACCATAGACGAGGTGTTGGATGAATTACACAAAATTGCCCCGGTTACTTTCGACCACCAGGAAAATAAAGTCTATGTCTCCATGTAATTCTGTTCTACCCTTTTAGACCTATTTTTACTCAACAATTATTCTCCGGTTCACGATGACATGGTTAACTCAGGTATACAATATACCCGATTTGTGTTAATATTTTTAATACTACTCATCCTTTTCATCTCTTTTTGTGTCTAAAATATAACGAAACGAAAATAAGGTTTCATGAATGTTAAAATGACACCCATGAAACCACCGGAGAGAACCAATTTTATATATGTTTAATGATTAATACGAAAAACAAAACCATGGGAAGAATTCCAACAAAAAGAGGACTGGCTATGCTGGTGACGTTTTTTGTGCTCGGCATCACGCTATGTTCGGCTCAAAAGGTGAATCTGAATTTCAGCCAGAAAAGCTTGAGAACAGTTTTGGAGAGTATCACCGAACAAACCAACCACACCCTTGCGTTCAGCAAGGAGGCAGTGGACCTGAGTGATGCTGTAACCATCCGGATAACGGATGGAGAACTGGTGCAGGTATTGAACCAATTGTTGATACCCCGTCACATTGGGTACGAGATCAGGGATAACAAGATTTATATTTTCGATCAACCGGATGCATCAGTGACCGAAGCCGGACAAATACCTCCACAGGAGGTGCGTCTGACCGGCACGGTAACCGACAAGAGCGGTGAACCCATTATCGGTGCCAACATCGTTGTTCCCGGCACAACCCTTGGTACGGTTACCAACATGGATGGCAGCTACAGTATGACCCTCCCGCAGGGATCGCTGTTGCGCTTCTCCTATATCGGATATCTGGAACAGGAGTTCAGGATCACCACACAGACTTTATTGAACGTGCAGCTGGCAGAAGATGTGGCTACTCTCGACGAACTGATCGTGGTGGGATATGGCGTACAACGCAAGAGCGTTGTCACAGCAGCCATCAGTAAGGTATCTTCCGAGGAGCTGAACGTGACAAGACCCACCCGCGTGGAAGATGCGCTGAAGGGCAAGGTCTCCGGCGTACAGATCACCCAGAGCTCCGGACAGCCGGGCTCCGATTCCAAGGTACGTATCCGCGGTATCGGCACCATCAACAACAGCGAACCGCTTTATATAGTGGATGGCATGGAAGTGGGCGGTGGCATCAATTACCTGAACCCGGTTGACATTGCCTCGGTGGAAATACTCAAGGATGCTGCTTCGGCAGCCATCTACGGATCTCGTGCCGCCAATGGGGTAATCCTGGTGACCACCAAGAAGGGAGCCACCGGAAAAGCCACCATCAACTACGACGTGAGCTACGGGTGGCAGAACCCCTGGAAGAAAAAAGAGATCCTGAACGCCAGTGAATATATGGTCATCATGAATGAGGGCCAGATCAACGACGGCAACCTGCCTCGTTACAATAATGAACAACTGCTGGCGGCAGGAAGGGGTACCGACTGGCAAGATGAGACTTTCTACTACAATGCCCCGGTACAGAACCACCAGGTAAGTGTTTCGGGAGGAACGGATAAAGGCAGCTATTTCCTCTCGTTCGGTTACTTCAATCAGGCAGGTATCGTGGGGGGTGATTACGACAAGTCGAACTTCGAACGTTACAGCCTACGTTCCAATTCTACCTATACTATTTTTGAGACAAAGGATCGCAATTTTCTTAACAACATACAACTGGGTGTGAACGTGGGGTATTCCAGGACCAAGTCCACCGGCATTGAAACCAACTCCGAGTATGGTTCCATCCTCGGAAGCGCACTGACTTTCTCACCGTTGGTGCCCGTATATGCCGACGAAGAAACGGCCAAATCGATTCTAGCACTATACCCGCATGCAGTAAAAGATGGTGATCGCGTATTCTCCATCCCGCCCGCCGGATTTCAGGAAATTGCCAACCCTGTTGGGATGTTGAACCAACCTACCGCAGGCCTGAATAATGCCGATAAATTCGTCGGTTCATTCTGGGCTGAGTTGACCATCTTGCCGGAGTTGAAGTTTAGAAGCAGTTACGGCGTGGACCTGGCATTCTGGGGTTATGATACCTACACCTTCCCCTACTTCCTGGCTACACAGGGAAAAGATATGCAGTTCAGTACGGTGCAGAGCGAGATGAATCGCGGCTATACCTGGCAGCTGGAGAACTATTTCTCCTATAACAAAACATTTGAGGATCTGCACAACCTCTCCTTTGTATTGGGACAGTCGGCGGCAAAATATACCTATCGTAGCCTGGGTGGTAACGACCGCGACCTGCTGGAGAACGACCCGCTCAAGGCGAATATCAATTATGCCATTGCCGACAGGAAGGAAGAACGTACCTGGGGCGGCACAGGCGGATATAATTTCGACACTCGCGCCTCTTACTTTGGCAGGATCGATTACAACTACGATGAGAAATATATGGTACAAGCTACGGTACGTCGCGACGGATCATCCAAGTTCGGTCCTAGCCATAAATGGGGTGTCTTCCCCTCCTTCTCGGCAGGATGGAATCTTACCAACGAAGCTTTCATGGATGGACGCCCGGAGTGGTTCGATTACTTGAAAGTGCGTGCCAGCTGGGGAAAGAACGGAAACGACCGCATCGATCAGTTCCTCTATACTACGCTGATGGACGGCGGTCAGAACTATTACTTTGGCGGCGGATACGTGGTAAACCAGGGAGATCCGACGAAGGTAGGTGAGACCTCCGGACAGATGCAATATGGCAGTTCACCGGGCTATATTCCCAACCCCGACGTGAAATGGGAGGAATCGTCGCAGACCAACCTCGGTATCGACACCCGTTTTCTGCAAAGCAGGCTCACCTTCTCGTTCGACTATTTCAAGAAGAAAACCATCGACATGTTGATGGATCAGCCCATTCCTTCCTATGTGGGTATCGGTGCCCCCATCGCCAATGTGGGTGATATGGAAAACTGGGGACTGGAGTTCGAACTCGGCTGGAAACAGTCGGCGGGTGACTTCCATTACGGGGTTTCTGCGAATGTTTCCTATCTGAAAAACAAACTGATCAACCTGGGGAACGAAACCGGTGAGCAGATTTATCAGGATGCCGGTGCATCGGGTGTGGGGAGTTACGTGAAAGGGATGAACGGGGAGGTATTTCCCTATTTCTACGGTTATCAGACCGACGGCCTCTTTCAGAATCAGGCCGAAGTGGATGCCTATGTGAATGCCAACGGAGTAAAATACCAGAGCGCGGCCCTGCCGGGTGACGTACGGTTCATGGATAGGAATGGCGACGGTATAATCAGCGATGCCGACAAAACCAAGATCGGAAAGGGTATGCCCGACTGGACCTACGGGCTCACCCTTTCGGCCGACTGGAAAGGAATAGATATGAATCTCTTCTTTCAAGGTATCATGGGAAACGATGTATTCGACTTTTCGCAGCGGGGTGATATACCTGCCATGAACCGCCCAGCCTGGATCCTCGATCGCTGGCACGGTGAAGGTACTTCAAATCACATTCCCAGGATGACCACGGCAAACCCAAACGGCAACTGGCGGTCGTCGGACCTCTACATCAAGGACGGCTCCTATATGCGTCTGAAATCGGCCCAGCTGGGATATACGCTTCCCACAGACCTGACCAGGAAAGTGGCTGTACAACGTCTGAGGGTCTATGTTTCAGCAGAGAACCTGCTCACATTTACTCCCTACGACGGCTTCGATCCTGAAATTGCTTCAGGAGGTTACACCACCATCGGGATTGACCGCGGCATCTATCCGCAATCAAGAACCATCTCAGTGGGAGCCAACATCACATTCTAATCTTAATATTTTACAGAAATGAAGAAATTATTATACATACTCATGGTGACGCTCCTGATTGTAGGGGCGACCGGATGCAGCGACGATTTTCTGAGCGCTTCCTCCACGGAGAAGCAAGAGGGAGGCGCTCCCGCCTATGAAGGAGCCATTCTGGCCAACCTGGCAGCAGCGTATCAGATACTGCTGTTCGACAGCTACGCCAATCAGAATTACAACAGCCTTCCGCTGATGTCGGATCTCCGTTCAGATGATATTTTTAAAGGGGGTGGCGACGCGGGTGACCAGCGCCAGCTATACCTGCTCTCACTTTTTACCTCCACACCGCAGGAACTGCCCGAAGGGTTGTGGAGCATCCTCTACTCCGGAATTGCCCGGGCCAACAACGCCATCTCAGCGTGTGAAAACGCCGTGGAGGTGCCCGAAGCAAAGGTGAACCAGTACAAGGCGGAAGCCCACTTTTTGCGTGCTTACTATACCCACTGGCTCTGGAAGTTCTGGGGCAACGTGCCCTATTTTGAAGAACCCTTGACCACACCACCCTACATGACCAGACAATATACTGCCGATGAGATCTACGCCGAGATCATGCAGGACATTGATGTGGCTACAACTGATGGCTGGTTGCCGATGAGTACAACAGGATCCAATACCGGCAGGGTAAATAAAGCAGCTGCACTGATGCTGAAGGCACGCGTGGTGATGTATCAGAAAGATCAGGCCCGCTATGCCGAGGTGACGGCCGATCTGGCAGAGATCATCAGCAGCAGTGAATATGATCTGTTTGCAGATTTTGCCGCCATGTGGCTGGATGAAAATGAGTTCAATAATGAGTCGATTTTCGAAGTAAATCACCTCCCCGAAGGAAAGACATGGGGTAGTGGCTGGCAGGGATATGGCACCAACCTCCCGGCATTTATCTCACCCAATGGATTGAATACAGGCAGCGAAACCGGCGATTTTAAAGGAGGCTGGGGATTTGGACCGGTACGTCAGACCACATGGGATATGTTTGAATCGGGCGACAGCCGCCGCGAGGGGTCTATCAATCGCTGGAATCCCGATCAGTATACGGCCCGTTTTCAGGATACCGGCCTCTTTATGGCCAAATATGCAGCCCGCGTGGGTTACAATCCCCAGGGAGACACCGACCTGAACTATTGTAACAACCTTCGGGTGTTCCGCTACGCGGAGACGTTGCTTACTTATGCTGAGATGCTGACCATGCATGGCCAAAGCCCGGTCGGCGGTATCACCGCCCAGGCATGTCTCGATGAGGTACGCCAGCGTGCTTTTGGAGCAGCCAGCTCCATTCCTGCTACCACGGAAAATATTAAACTGGAGCGTCGTCGCGAGTTCGTGGGCGAAGGATTGCGCTTCTGGGATCTGGTACGCTGGGGCGATACCTCACAGCTTACCGAAAACCTGATCGAATTTAATAGCGTGCGCACATGGAATGATAACTGGAAACTCCTGCCTATCCCGCAATCGGAGATCGATAAAACGGCTGGTACCGAGTTTGCACTGCAACAAAACCCTGGTTATAATTAATTGATTTGATGATTCAATGATTGGCAAATTAGATGATCATAGTCAATAAAAATGATTTAAATAAGAAGATAATATGAAGAATATAATAAAACAGATATCGTGGATGTGGCTGCTTTTCCTGGCTGTTGCATCATGCAGTCCCCAGGAATTTGATGATTATGCCATGAACAAAGTGGCGGTGCTGACCGACAGTGAGGTTTCCTTTACCCAGACTGTTTCTCCCACCAGTGATAACATGGTCACGTTTACCAACACGACCGTGCTGCCGGCTACAGGTGTCTACACCATCCGCTGGGATCTGGGAAATGGTGCCTCGGGGAACAAACCGGTAATTACCGGACTCTACCCCTTTGCCGGTGATTATACGGTCACCCTCTCCATCTATTTTTCAGATGGGAGTGTAGCCAAAAAAAGTGTTGTGATCAGCTTTACGGAGAACGACTATAGCCTGGTAGATACACCGGCCTACCGGAATCTGACCGGCGGAGCAGACGATGCCGACGGGAAGACCTGGGTGTTCGACCAGTATAATAATTTTTCAGCCGAAGTGAAAACAGCAACAGGTTTTAATGTATCCGGCCATATGGGACTGGGACCGCAGGGATCACGCGGCCAGGATTGGTGGGGTGCAGCTGCAAACGATAAGAATGCGTGGGAAATGTACTCCTCAAAGTTTACCTTTATCCAGAACGGAGTGCAGCTTAAAATTGCGAAAGACGGAAACGAGGGTTACGGAAGAAAAGCCAGCGCAGCCAGCGTGGGTGGATTCAATGTACATGCGACTTCTGGTGATGATGCCATGTTTACTTATAGCGGTGGCGACTATACTTTCTCTATTGACGAATCGGGAGAGTACCCCATCATTACGTTGGGAGGCAATGCTTACATGGGTTATTATTGCGGGAGTCAGCAATATGAGGTCATCTATCAGACCGACAAGGTGATGGCGCTGAGAGTGAACAACACGGTAGAGAGTCAGGACTGGGTATTTGTTTACTGCCTCCAGGAATTAAATGTGGAAACACCACCCGCACCGAAAGAGCTGAAGGCGATTCCGCTTTTTGAAGACTTTGAGGGAAGTGAGGTACTGGCTTTCAATCTGGATGATATGGGCGGTGCCACCAAGAGTGCCGTGATTGGAAATCCTGTGCCACTACCTATCAATGAATCGGAGAAGGTGTACCGTTACTGGAAATCGACCGGTTTCTATAGCAACCTTTCCTTTACTGCATCAAATTACAAGTTTGATCTGAGTACCCAGAATAAAGTCAGGGTAAAGGTGTTTATCCCCTCCTTCAATGACTACACGACTGAATACGCCGTAGCCGGTGATTGGATTGCCAACAAAAAGTTGCAACCACAACTGGCCGTGAAGCTTCATAATAGCGAGAAAGGGGGCGATGCCTGGCAAACACAGACAGAGGTGGTGAAAGCCAACCTGGAAAAGGACAAATGGCTGGAACTGGAATTTGATTTTTCTACTGTAGCCGATAGGGAGGATTATGACAAGATCGTGATCCAGTTCGGTGCCGAAGGACATGCCGGACCGGGATTCTTTTACCTGGATGATTTTGAATTTGGTGAATAAAAATTGATTAAGAGCGTTAAGAGGCTGCCGGTTTAGCCATCGGCAGCCTTCTTCAAATGATATGAGAAGAATGAACACAATATGGATCACGCTTGTCCTGATGCTGGCAGCATGTGGCGGGAACGACCCGTTACCTGTCACACCAACACCCGAGGTTGAGGTGAAGTGGGAGATATCTCCGGCAACAACGCTGTTTTCTGACAAGGGAGAAACGAAAAATATCATCGTCACGGCGAATGGCGACTGGACGGTTACCTCTAGTCAGTCATGGTGCAGCCTCACTCCCGATAAGGGAGGAAATGGTCAGACACTTTTGAAAGTCACTGCCACGGCCAATCCCCAGACGACCGTCCGCATGGCAGAACTCACCTTCAGTTCCGGTAAACAGAGCCAGAAATATACCGTTACGCAGGAAGCGGCCATCATTGAGGATCACGTTCCTGCTGGGTACAGTATGGTATGGTCGGAAGAGTTTAATGCAACCCGCACAACCGGTGGCAAACCGGCATTACCCGATACCCAGCAGTGGTGGTACGAAACGGCCGGACCGGGCTGGGTAAACAATGAAAAACAAACCTATGTGAAAGGGTTTTCAGGTGCCGATACGGTGGCAGCCATTTACGACGGAACGCTGAAGATCGTCGCCCGAAAGAGCGGCAGTGATATTCTATCGGCACGTATCAACACCAACAAGAGCTGGACCTATGGTTATTTTGAAGCACGGCTGCGGGTCCCCGGCGGGAAAGGTACATGGCCTGCCTTCTGGATGTTGCCGGAGAAGGAGCCACTTCAATGGCCCCTCGACGGGGAGATCGATATCATGGAATATGTGGGTTACGATCCGGGATGGATTCATTCCTCGGTGCACACAAAAGCCTACAACCATACCATCGGCACCCAGAAGACTGCCAAAAGAGAGATCAAAACTGCCGAAACCCAATTTCATATTTATGCAGTGGAATGGACGGCATCTTATATCAAGGGGTTTGTAGATGGTGTGGAATATTTCCGGTTTAACAACGACGGTGCCGGCAACAAGGAGACCTGGCCCTTCAATGTGCCCTTCTATCTGAAGCTGAATCTGGCATGGGGCGGCGACTGGGGTGGTGCACAAGGTGTGGATGAATCAAAACTGCCCGCCACCTATGAAATTGATTATGTACGGGTATATCAAAAGTAGACACAAGAGTCAAGATACAAGACAGCTGATTACTGACATCAAAACTAAATTATATGAAGAATTTTTATTTTTTTATCTCTTTCATGCTATTCCTTACTGCCTGCAATGAAGGTGCACGCAAAGGCGGATCAAATCCGGATGCGCGAGTAGAGAAAAAGATCGACAGCCTCCTGGCACAAATGACGCTGGAGGAGAAGGTGGGACAGATGGCCCAATTTACCATCGATCTGATCGGGAAGGGCGGTAACGCCTACATGAGCGACGAACCTTTTGAACTGGATCCTGCCATGCTCGACACGGTGATCGGAAAGTACAAGGTGGGTTCCATCCTCAACACCAGCAACAACCGGGCCCGTAGCACCGAAGTGTGGGAGAACACCATCCGCACCATCCAGGAAAGGGCGCTGCAGGAGACCGGCATACCGGTGATCTATGGAATCGATGCCATCCACGGTGCCACCTACACCGCCGGTGCCACCTTCTTCCCGCAAAGTGTGGGAATGGGTGCCACCTTTAATACCGCACTGATGGAAGAAGGATCGCGCATCACGGCCTACGAGACACGGGCAAGCAATATTCCCTGGACTTTCGCACCGACGATGGACCTGGGAAGGGATGCCCGCTGGTCGCGCCAGTGGGAGAGCTACGGGGAGGATGCGTATCTCAATGCCCGCATGGCAGTCGCCTCCACAACAGGTTTTCAGGGAGACGACCGGAATAGTGTCGGCAATCAGCACATCGCTGCCTGCCTGAAACACTATATGGGTTATGGCGTGCCTGTCTCGGGAAAAGACCGGACACCGGCGCTGATCTCCGAAAGCGAACTCCGCGAGAAATACTTTGAGCCTTTTCGTGCTGCCATCGTCGAAGGGGGTGCCCTCTCGGTGATGGTGAACTCGGGCATCATCAACGGCGTATCAACCCATGCCGACCATCGCCTGATTGCACAGTGGCTGAAAGAAGAGTTGAGCTTCGACGGAGTGGTTGTGACCGATTGGGCCGATGTGCCCAACCTGCTCAACCGTGACCGTGTGGCAGCCGATTACAAGGGAGCAGTGAAAACGGCGATCATGGCGGGTATCGATCTGGTGATGGAACCCTACAACCTCGTTTTTTGCCCCACACTGGTGCAATTGGTCGAGGAGGGCGAGGTGCCCATGGAGCGTATCGACGACGCGGTACGCAGGGTACTGCGGTTGAAATTCCGTCTGGGGCTCTTTGAACGTCCCTACTGGTCACGTGCCGAATACCCCGATTTTGGCAGCAGGGAGAATGAGTCGGTTGCCAGAGCGGCAGCCGAAGAGTCGATCACGTTGCTAAAAAATGAGAACAACATCCTTCCGTTGCCCGCCCATGCCCGCATCCTCGTATCGGGTCCAAACGGGAACTCCATGCGCACACTCAACGGTGGCTGGAGCTATTCATGGCAGGGTGAGAAGACTGAGGAATTTGCACAGGCGTACAACACCATCTTCGAAGCATTGCAACAAAAGTTTGGTGAAACGAACGTGTGGTATGAGCCAGGCGTGACTTATAAGATGGAGGGGCAGTATTACGAGGAGAATGAGCCTGAGATCCAAAAGGCCGTGGCAGCTGCTGCAGGGGCGGAGTATATCGTTTTGTGCCTGGGAGAGAACTCCTACTGCGAAACGCCCGGCAACCTGGATGAGTTGGCTCTCTCTGAAAACCAGACAGCACTGGCGTTGGCATTACAAAAAACAGGCAAACCGCTGATTCTGGTGCTCAACGAGGGGCGACCCCGCCTGATTCGAAAAATTGAGCCGGGTGCGGCGGCAATCGTGCAGACCTATCTGCCGGGCAACTTTGGAGGCGATGCGCTTGCTGATATACTGAGCGGCGATGTGAATCCGAGCGGCAAGCTGCCCTACACCTATCCGAAATATGAGCAGGGACTGATTACCTACGACCACAAGCCAAGTCAGAATATCAGTGGAAAGATGGAGGGTGCGTACGATTACGGTGCACAGACATCGGTACAATATCCGTTCGGTTACGGGTTAAGCTATACCACGTTCGAATACGCAAATCTTCGGGTAGGCGACACCGGCTTCACGGCAGATGACCGGATCTCCGTATCGGTGGATGTCACCAACAGCGGAAGTGTGGAAGGAAAAGAGGCCGTACTGCTCTTCAGCAGCGACCGGGTGGCTACACTCTCTCCCGATGTGCGTCGTTTACGTGATTTTGAGAAAATCTCGCTGAAGCCCGGAGAAACGCAAACAGTTACGTTTGAGCTGAAAGGAGATGAGCTGTCTTTTGTCAATGAAAAAGGCGAGTGGGTTCTGGAAGAAGGTGAGTTTATGCTGCAGGCAGGAGATCAGACAGTAGACATTCACTGTGCAACAACCAAAATCTGGGACACTCCCAACCGGTAATTTATATTTACAGAAAGAAAACCGGCTACCTACCCGTGAATAGAGGGGAGCTAGCCGGTCTCTTTTTACCATCATGGCTCGGCAAGATTATTTTTTCTTTTTCCTCTTTTTGGTCTCTGTAAAGTGAATCATCCTTGATTCAATATCATAGGTCGTGATGTAACTGGTGATGAGTTCGAGAAACTGTGCACCGAAACGTTGTACCTTTATTTTGCCGAAACCATCTATTTTCAGTAACTGCTTTTCTGTCTCAGGCAGGTAGTCGGCCATTTGCACCAGCGTTTTCACCGATGCGACAATATACACCGGCAGGTTTTCTTCTTTGCTGATTTTGTTTCGCAGCTGTACCAGTTCGCTCAACAACTCCGGGTGGATCGATTTGAGTTGTTCTCCCTTGCTGTCGCGACTGTAGGAGGTAGTGACGAAAGCAGGTTTCCTGAACAGACTCCGTGCCTTGTAATATGCCTCTACGCTAAAGTCTTCTGCTGTGGCGGTGATCAGTTGCTTCTTCAGGGCCGCCGCGGTAAATATGGCGGTGATATCATCATCGTACTCTCGTGCATTGGCCCTGTTATCGGTGGTTGCTGCCGATTCCTGTAAGGACCGCAACAAGGTTTCAATTTTATCGGCGAAATAGGTGGCGGATGCGTTGATCCGTGCTGCCAGGAAGCTACTGTCGACCGGTGTTTGGCGGATTATTTGCTGTAGCTGGATCCTGAATTTACCGGCCACCTGCTCTATTTCAGCCAGCTGCTTGCAGATTCCATCCACAAAAGGAATAGTCCCTTCGCTGAAGGAGGATTCATTTTCTTTGGTGGCGAAGTACCAGGAGCGTGCCATTTGAAGAAGTGGTGAAAAGTCGAACAATTGTAGCAGCAACGTTATTCTGAATTGTTCCTTTGCCGAATGAAGCTCCTCTACAACACCGGTTACTTCCGGCCTGGAGGAGGAGAAGCGGACAACCTGTTCGTCCACCCCAATGCTGTAACGGTTAATCGGACTTTTCAGCACCAGGCTGTGTAGTGAGCGGCATCGGCTCAGTGCCACGTAGACCTGTCCCGGAGAAAAGGCTTTTCCTGCGTCGATGATCGCTTTGTCGAAAGTGAGTCCCTGACTCTTGTGGATGGTGATGGCCCAGGCAAGCCGCAGGGGAAGCTGTTCGAAGGTACCGATGATCTCCTCATCCACCGTTTGATTTTCGGGGTTGGTGGTATAGCGGATATTCTCCCAGGTTACCGGCGAGACGGTTATTTCATCTGCATCGCCAGGGCAATGCACGGTAATCACCTCATCACGGATGTGGGTGACGGTTCCTATTTTTCCATTGAAAAAACGACGGGGTGTTTCGGTATCATTTCGCACGAACATTACCTTGGCGCCTTCTTTCAGCTCAAGCTGCTGCTCTACCGGGAATGCATTCTCCGGAAACTCACCCTTTACCACCGCATTGAACAGATGTACATTGGTGGTGATTTTCTCCAATTCGGAGCTGTTGATGCCATCGGCACTGAAGTTGTGCGTGGTGAGCGTGATATAATTTTCTTCAGGCGATGGGTTAAAATGCGGCTCGTAGCGGCTTTGCAACAGGCTGAATGCTTCCGGTGAAAGGGCATCGTTCCGCACCTCGTTCAAAACCCGGATAAAAACGTTGTCGGACTGTCTGAAGATCTTGTCGAACTCCACATAAACAGGAGGGGCTTCCTGCATGACACGACTGTGAAAAAAATAGATCCCCTGGTAGTAAGCAGAAAGGATCTGCCATTCATCAGCCTTGGCAACGGGGGACAGTTGATAGAGATCGCCGATAAAAATCATTTGTACACCACCAAAGGGTTCGCCACGGCGGTGACGCACATGACGCAGCACTGTGTCGATGGCATCCAGCACATCGGCACGTACCATGCTGATTTCATCGATCACCAGTACCTCCAGCTCACGGATCACGTTGCGGCGGGCACTGTTCATCTTCATGCGGGCGATCAGCGATTCCCGTCCGGCCGGGGTCGGCGTGAAAGGAGTGAATGGCAACTGAAAGAAGGAGTGGATGGTGGTTCCGCCCGCGTTGACAGCGGCCACGCCCGTGGGTGCCACCACCGCCAACTGCTTCGTCGTCTCGGCACGAAACTGACGCAGGAAGGTAGTCTTTCCTGTTCCGGCTTTTCCGGTTATAAAGATGCTTCTGCCAGTATGGGCTGCAAATTCTTTCGCGCATTCATAGGGAGAGAACCCGGACATATGGTGAGGTTTGTTGTTGATAGGACAAATCTACAAAAAAATAATCATTACATTTGCTTTTTCTATTCAATGAAGTCACGTTATCTTTAAAGAACCGACGATATGAAACAACTCTGTTTTATTGTTTTATCTGCTTTTATTTCTGTGACTGCGCTTGCTCAGGTTCCACAAAATCTAGAAAGCGAGCTGGTGCTGCTCAATGTAATATCCGGAAAAGAAAAAGTTATTCTGCGAGAGAAGCGTCACTTTGAAGCACCTAACTGGTCCCGCGACGGAAAATATCTGATTATCAACGCGGACGGAAAACTGGAAAAAGTGTCAATCAAGGGAAAGAAACTTGGCATCATCGATACCGGGTTTGCTGACCGGTGTAACAACGACCATGGGCTGACGCTCGACGGCAGGTGGTTGATCGTTAGTCACAACGATTCGCAAGTCACCTCGCCCGGGGGCAACTCCCGTATTTATAAATTGCCGGCGGCAGGCGGTGTACCCCGGTTAATTACCGGCAGCTATCCCAGTTACTGGCACGGCGTGAGCCCCGACAACCGCTGGGTGACTTATTGTGCCATGCGAAAGGGCGAATGGGATGTGTATAAAACAGATGTCTTTACCGACGAAGAGATACAGCTGACTGATGCAGCGGGGCTTGACGACGGACCGGAAAACAGTTATGACGGGCAATGGATCTATTTCAACAGCCATCGTACGGGGCGGATGCATGTTTATCGCATGCGTCCGGATGGGAGCGAACAAACGCAACTCACCTTCGACAATTACGACAATTGGTTTCCCCATCCTTCGCCCGACAACAAAAGCATCGCTTATATCGCATATATGGAGGACCAGCAAGGAGGGCATCCGTTCGGGAAAGATGTAAAACTGCGCTTGCTGGATGTGGAGACAAAAGCAGCACACGACCTGACACCCGTTTTCTACGGTGGTCAGGGGACATTCAACGTGCATAGCTGGTCGCCCGATGGGAATCGTCTGGCATTTGTAAGGTATATCAATCATGATTGATGAAAGGGGATTCAGCAAAGGACAATGCTGTCAAACAATAAAATGATCGTATGAATTTTGGGAAAGTAGACGACCCCACGGTCGTAGATTTCAGCATCCCTGCCGATGATGCAGCTACGCAGAGAATTTTGAAGAGTGAGACTGATCCTTTTGAAGTCTATGTAGGTTGTGCCAAATGGAACAAAACCGATTTGAAGGATTTTTATCCAAAAGGCACAAAAGATGAACTCACCTATTATTCCCGGCAGTTCAATTCCATTGAGATGAATTCTGTTTTTTACAATATGCCGAAGGCTGAGCAGGTACTGAAATGGAAAAATAAGACGCCGGAGGGATTTAAGTTTTTCCCGAAAATTACACAATCGATCAGTCATATGCGCAGGCTGGACAATGTGGAAGAGCTGACAAAGATTTATTGCGATGCCATTTCCCATTTCGAGGAAAAGCTGGGAATCTGTTTTCTTCAACTGCATGACAACTTTGGCATCAAGGGTTTCGACAAGCTGAAAGCGTTTGTCGCAGATTTTCCAAAAGCCATTCCGCTGGCAGTTGAAGTACGCGGCAAAGAGTGGTATCGTGACAAAGTTATCTGGGACGAATACTGCCATTTTCTGGAAACACAACATACCGCCAATGTGATTGTCGACACTGCCGGCAGACGCGATATGATGCACATGCGGCTGACTACTTCCACAGCCTTCATCCGTTTTGTGGGATGCAATGTGGATCAAATAGATTACCAGCGCATAGACGATTGGGTAGAACGAATTGTGCAATGGAAGAAGACCGGACTGAGGCAACTCTCTTTTTTCGTGCATCAGAATGTGGAACAATCATCGACTCTTTTTTCAGCTTATCTGATTGAAAAACTCAACAAAAGGCTGAATATCAGACTACACGTTCCGGAAATTGCAAATGAACAAAAAAAATTGTTTTAAGATAAATATTAGGTGTCATGGTAAGAAGTATCACAACAGTCGCTCTTTTTTTGAATTTATTCCTCTGTTCTGTCATTGCGCTCGCGCAGCAAAAACCGGTGAGAATTGGTATCGACGGTTTGTCGCACGACCATATTCATGGTATTTTGAACAATCACAAGGAACGAAGTGATATTCAGATTGTCGGTATTGCCGAATCCAACAAAGCAAAGGCACAGGCATTGGCGGATCGGTATGGATTTGATATGGGTATCGTGTACGACGATCTGGCGACCATGATCGAGGAAACCAAGCCCGAGGGTGTGGTTGCTTTTAACTCGATCTACGATCACCTGCGTACCGTGGAGAAATGTGCGCCAAAAGGAATTCATGTGATGGTGGAAAAGCCGTTGGCCGTGAGTGTGGAGCACGCAGATAAAATGGCGGGTTTGGCACGGAAATATCATATTCATCTATTAACCAACTATGAGACTACCTGGTACCCGACGCATTACAAGCTATTCGAGATGGCTGTCCGGAATCAGGAGCTCGGTGCAATCAATAAAGTGCTGATTAATGACGGGCACAAAGGTCCGGTGGAGATCGGCTGTTCTCCCGAGTTCCTGGCCTGGCTTACCGACCCGGTGCTGAATGGTGGCGGGGCGGTCGTCGATTTTGGCTGTTACGGCGCCAACCTGATGACCTGGATCATGCAGAATGAGGAACCTGAGACGGTGACAGCTGTTTTACAGACAATCAAACCGGAGGTGTATCCCAAGGTGGATGATCAGGCGACGATCATCGTGACTTATCCGCACGCGCAAGCGATCATTCAGGGATCATGGAACTGGCCCGTGGACCGGAAGGATCTTTCTGTCTACGGGAAAGAAGGGTATGCCACCGCGCACAACGCCCACGATCTGGAGTATCGTTTAACCCGTAATGTACCCCGGCAGGAGATAAAAGTTAACGATTTCCCCTTGGCTGCAAATGATCCGTTTAATTACTTTGCCCATGTAATCAGGGGAGATATCAACGTGGCGGACACCGATCTCTCTTCACTGGAAAATAATCTGATTGTGGTCAGAATATTGGATGCTGCCCGGCAAAGTGCCGCTGAAGGGAAGAGTATCCTGTTTAAGAAATAATTGGTCTCTCTGATCAGTGAAGCCGATGCGAAGTACACAATTGTCAGCTCAAATAATTGTTCTGTAGGATCCTTATTCCGATGAGTTATAAGAATCAGCGTATTAAGTGGGGCTGTTTGTCGATTAAATAAACAAACCTGATGATGGTATTATTCCGACTCTGATAGATGTTGGGGTTAAAGGGCAGGGAAAAGCCGGCCCGATGAAAAAGGTTATCAAACCATATGATCCTTCGGGATATTTTGTCACAGCAAATACAATGCGCGTTAGTGCTCCCCTAATTGAATTGGGGAGATAGACTTGTAATGAAGAATTGAGAACGTATGGGACCCCTGTTCCTGCAAACGCCTGTCACCCCATTAAACCATCCTGAAAGTAAAGATCAAGCCTATATAGCCCAATCAAGACAGAAAAATGAGAATCGGAAAGATTCCCATTTTTAACAATAAACATCACATCGCGCGGTTTTAAAATCATTTTTTACATTAATGGGTAAATTAGGGGGTCTTACCTTTGTCCGATATTTCAATATATCTTTTTCAGGATAGACCATAAAAGAAAAAATGCGTGCCATCTTTTTCGAGGGTAAAAGCTAATTATTAAACAAAGAAAAAGAGCAAAATGAAAAAAAAGTTAATCTTCCTATTTTTGATTTCTCTCTTACTTCCTCTTTATTTATCAGCACAAGAGAAACAGGTAAGCGGGAAGGTGATAGATGCGGATATCCGGCAACTGATTGGTATGACATGTTATTCAAAGATTATTCCAACAACTAATTTACAATCCTTATTCACTCACTAACAAACTTTTTTATTCTATGATTTTCAAGAATTCTTTCAGAGTCCTTTGTGTGCCTTTTTTATTACTCTGTTTTGCCCACGATCTATATAGTAATCATCTTTATAACGAAGTAGACTCTACCTCAACAATAAACAGGCATTCACCCCGAATTATTAACATCGTAAATTTTATACGACAAACCGATTATCGGGTAAGAAATGCAGACAGTCTCCTTTTTGAAACAGTAAAGGAGCAAATAAATCTCGTAAACAAATATAACTTCCCAGCCACATTCCTGTTTCAATTCGACGCGCTGATAAATCCCGCATATCAAAAACTGATGAAGACGAGATTGCGATCCGATTGCGAAATTGGTGCATGGTGGGAAATTACGCAGCCTCACGTGCAAGCTGCTGGAATAAAATGGAGGGGAGAGCACTCATGGGTTTCTCATGCAAACATCGCTTTCTCTACAGGCTATACTCCAGATGAAAGAGAAAGATTGGTTGATGTATACATGGAGAAGTTCAAAAATATTTACGGCTACTATCCCAAATCTGTAGGTTCCTGGTTTATAGACGCCCACACGCTTTCCTATATGTACGAAAGATATGGAATCGTTGCCTCATCCAATTGTAAGGATCAGGTTGGTACCGATGGTTATACACTGTGGGGCGGTTATTGGAATCAGGCCTATTACCCCAGTCGTTATAATGCATATATGCCTGCACAGACTGTGAAGAATCAAATACCAGTGCCAATTTTCAGAATGCTTGGTAGTGACCCGATCTATCAGTATGACACCGGTATAGGCACACAAAGCCAGGGCGTTATTTCACTTGAACCGGTGTACACGGAATCAGGAAAAAACAAAAAGTGGGTTTCCTACTTTCTAGAATCAATAGTGAATCAGCCTAGTCTTGCTTTCAGTTATGCACAGGCAGGTCAGGAGAATTCTTTCACATGGAATGCCATGAAAGACGGATTGGAAATGCAGTTTCCAATTTTTGATTCGTTGAGAAGAGAAGGCAAAGTTAGAATTGAAACATTGCGCACCTCTGGAGAATGGTTCAAAAAGCAATTCCCGGTAACCCCAGCTACTGCTATAACTACACTGAAGGATGTTAGGAACGAGAACAACAAATCGGTCTGGTACAACAGTCGTTATTACCGAGCAAATTTACTATGGGAAAAAGATGGATTTTGTTTCAGGGATATCCATATCTTCAATGAAAAATTTCAATCTGATTATCTCGATAGGCCTGGTCAAGGGGGACAATTTCTTTTTTTTACACTTCCAGTAGTGGATCGTTATTATTGGAGCACTCCCGATGATCATACCGGGCTTCGGATAATGCGGCTATACGATAATGGAAGTAAAGAAGAGCTGGTACTTGAGCATCCTATTGTCAGTGAGCCTTCAGGAAAAGTAATAAAGATTGAGTCATCTGATAGGATGGGAAACCTTTTTGTAATCATATTTGAAGAAGATAGGATAGTTATTTCAAGCCCTAACGCCCAAACAAATTTCCGGTGGTTATTGGAATTGAAAGTACCGAAGAGCAGGATTGACAGGTTACCCTTTATTGCTTCAGATCATACCACGTTATTTGCCAGGTTTAAAGATTTTAATTACCAGATTACCTGCCTAAAAGGAAGAGTGAAGAAAGGGAATAACGAAGAATTTGTTTTTCAGTTGATTCCCGATAATCATCACTTGTTTATTGATTTTACGAACTAATGGTTTCTTAAGTCATTACTATCTAATAACTATGCGTAAATTTATTATTTTTCTTCTTTTCTTTCTTTCCTCGAAAGTTTACCTGATATGTCAGCCTTCTGTTGAAGCTGCCGACTTAAAAGTGGATCATCTTGAAAATCCGGTAGGGATCGACAACGCTGCTCCCCGACTAAGCTGGAGAATGGAAGACAGAAAAGAGGGTGCCGCACAGAAAGCATACAGGCTGCTTGTGGGCACCGACTCCCTGCAGATTGTCGACCCGGGTAACGCTGCACAGAATGCCGGGAAAGGAGGAAACGGAAAAGACCGGGATGGAAAGAAAGATAGGGAAGCCGCCAGCGGTCTCTGGGACACCGGCCGGGTCGATTCGGACAGGCAGCTGATTCCTTATGCGGGAGCCGCACTCAAGCCCTTTACAAAATATTACTGGAAGGTGATCCTCTGGGATGAGAAGGATCATGCAAGCATCTCTGCAGTGCACTCCTTCGAAACGGGGATGATGCATGCCACTAACTGGCAGGGCAGCTGGATCAGCGACGGCAGGGATATCCATCACAAGCCGGCACCCTATTTCCGCAAACGATTTAAGGCCCACAAGGAGATTGCTTCGGCACGGGTCTATATTGCCGCAGCCGGATTGTATGAACTCCATGTCAACGGGAAGAAGATCGGCAACCAGCGTCTCGATCCGATGTACACCCGTTTCGACAGGAGAAACCTCTATGTCACCCACGATGTGACCACGCAATTGCAGCAGGGAGAGAATGCCGTGGGTGTGATCCTGGGAAATGGCTGGTATAACCACCAGTCGCTGGCGGTATGGAACTTCGACAACGCTCCCTGGCGAAACCGGCCCGCGTTTTGTCTCGACTTGCGCATCACCTACACCGACGGAAGCGTGGAGACCATCTCCACCGACCTGAGCTGGAAGAAAACCGACGGCCCGATCACCTTCAACAGCATCTACACGGGGGAGCATTACGACGCAAGGCTGGAGCAGAAGGGCTGGAGCAAACCCGGCTTCGATGATGCCAAATGGCAGGGAGTGGCACTGCGCGCGGCTCCCTCACAAAATATTACCGCACAACAGTTGCGCCCCATTCGCAATGTACGTACCCTGCCCGCTGTTTCATTCAGAAAGATCAATGAGCGTACGTATCTCTACGACTTTGGTCAGAATATGGCGGGCGTAACCAGCATACAGGTTTCCGGTGAAGAGGGTACCGAACTCCGGATCAGACACGGGGAACGGTTGGATGAAAATGGCCGCCTCGATTTATCCAATATCGATGTCTATTACCGGGGCGACAAAGAGAGGGATCCTTTCCAGACAGATATCCTGACACTGGGCGGGAAGGGAGAGGATTCATTTATGGCCCGATTCAACTACAAGGGGTTCCGCTACGTGGAGGTAACAGGCAGTAAACCGGTCGAGCTGGATAAACAAAGCCTGACGGCCTACTTCATGCACAGCGATGTGCCGCCGATCGGAAAGATTGAGACCTCCAGCGAGCTGATAAACAAATTGTGGCGGGCCACGAACAATGCCTACCTCTCAAACCTGATGGGGTACCCCACCGACTGCCCGCAGCGGGAGAAGAACGGCTGGACCGGTGACGGCCATTTTGCCATCGAGACCGCCCTCTATAATTTCGACGGGATCACCGTCTATGAGAAATGGCTGGCCGACCACCGGGACGAGCAACAACCCAACGGGGTATTCCCCGACATCATCCCCACCGGAGGATGGGGCTACGGCACGGCCAACGGGCTGGACTGGACCAGCACCATCGCCATC
>MENQ01000019.1 GCA_001768325.1 Bacteroidetes bacterium GWC2_46_850
AGAAAGGGGGCAATACCCAATTCCTGTGCAAGCTCGGAAATATTCTTGCGTTCTAAACTGAGTTTGACCGCATTCTCTTTGAATGCCTTGTCAAAATGTGTCCTTTGTTTTCTCATATTACACAAAAATAAGTTTTTATGCTTAACTCTGTGTCCCTACTAAGTTAGTAATTCCAGTTTTTCCAATATTTAAGCTATATTTAGTTTGGAATGCTTTAATAATATCTATATTTGTACAATAAAATGTACATCAAAAAAATTAAGGTATGAAAGTTATTAGTTCGGCGGAATTACGCAACAATATGAAAAAGTATTTGGATACGGCAAGAACTGAAACTGTAGTTATTCAACGGGGAAGAACAGAAACGTTTGTTTTGACAAAACAGGATAATCTACCTGAAGATTTAAACAGAGCAATTTCAATGGATGATGCAATACTCAGAGTAGAAGAAGGGATGAGAGAAATAATCAAGAATAAAAAAATATGAACAGTTCTATTAAAGTAGTAATACTTCCTGAAGTAGTAGACTACTTTTTGGAACTTGCTTCAATACTTTATGATAAAGGGTATTTTGGTTTTGAAGAAAATGCAATAAAATATGCAAGAGATTTATTCAAAGATATAAGTGACAATCTGCCTAAAATGCATAAAAGAATTCCTCCAAAATACTTTGAAAAGTATGGAAAAGGCATGCATTATGCAATATATAAAAGAAACAAGAATACTTCATGGTATGTATTTTTTAGTATATACCATGTGAATAACGAAACTACCTATCTTGTCAGATATGTGAGTAACAATCATATGATTGCAAAATACCTGTAGGTAATCTTTTAAAATGCAAAAACAGGGTAAAATACTAATTGTTGATGACAACGAAGATATTCTTTTCGCGTTAAATCTTTTATTGCAACCACACGCAGAGAAGGTTAAGGTAACAACAAAACCTGAACGGATTGAGTATTTTATGCAGAATTTTGAGCCTGACGTGATCCTGCTGGATATGAACTTCAACAAGGATGCGGACAGCGGTCAAGAGGGGTTTCAATGGCTGAAAATGATAAAAAAGCAGATCCGGATATGGTGGTGATCTTTATCACAGCGTATGCGGATATGGAGAAGGCGGTGCGTGCAATAAAAGAGGGAGCGACTGATTTTATCCCGAAACCGTGGGAGCGGGAAAAGCTGCTTGCCACAGTGGCTTCGGCAGTAGAACTGAGAAAGAGCAGCCACGAAGTATCGCAACTTAAACAACAGGTTGCCGCCCTGGAAAGCAATCGTGCTTATGAGATCGGAAAACTGACAGCTTGCAATGAATGCTGTGGAGCATGCACTGATTTGCAGCCTATCGTATTGCGAACGATGCTTGACTCGTTGCAACAACTAACTTCATCGTACGGCATTTTTTTCTCGTTCAAAGTAGCTTGAGAAATTAGAAGCTATTTGATTTTTAAGACCTTATCTCTGGTATTTGCGGATTCTGTGTACATCGTGGTGGATCAATAAAAAACGGTTCCAAGAAATTTCCTGAAACCGTTTGTGGGATTGGGTGGGCGATGACGGATTCGAACCGCCGACATCCTGCTTGTAAGGCAGGCGCTCTGAACCAGCTGAGCTAATCGCCCCAATTTTTTAACTTCCTTTTCAGTGCTCCTTCCCACTCCTGGAGGCTGCTTTCTGAAAAAGTGATGCAAAGATAGACTCTTTTTGTTTTCCCGCAAAATATTTCGCAAATAATTTTATAAAAATTTTCCCGACTCTATAATTATCACTATTTTTGTATCGTGAAAACAGGGGAGTTACATTCTTTTTTAAGGAGACACAGCTACAATGAAAAAAAGTGAATGAGCAGAAAAGTGATTTCCCGCCATTCAGAAATCGATTTAAAAACCGCTTGCGCGACCAACAATGAACTTGAACAAACTGACAGCCATCTCGCCCATTGACGGACGGTACAGAGATAAAACCGACGAGCTTGCCGCTTTCTTTTCGGAATATGCATTGATAAAATACCGGGTGAGGGTAGAGGTGGAATATTTTATCGCTCTCTGTGAAGCAGACATCCATTCATTGAGAAATGTAGACAGACAAATGTTTGCAAAGTTGAGGGCGTTATACGAAAACTTTACTGAAGAAGATGCGCTGAGAATCAAAGAAATTGAAAAAACTACCAACCACGATGTAAAGGCGGTGGAATATTTTCTGAAGGAAAAATTCGACCATCTCGAGCTCTCCGATCAGAAAGAGTTCATCCACTTCGGACTCACCTCGCAGGATATCAACAACACCGCCACGCCAATGATGTGGCAGGAAGCGTTGCAGACAATTTATATTCCGGAACTGGATAGTCTCATTGCACGAATAGAAAGCTATGCCGAGGAATGGAATGATGTGCCCATGCTGGCACGTACCCACGGACAACCGGCATCACCCACCAGACTGGGCAAGGAGATGAAGGTGTTCGCCTACAGGCTTACCAATCAACTGGAAGTGCTGCAACATATTCCCGTGAAGGCCAAATTTGGCGGTGCCACGGGTAATTTCAACGCCCACAAGGTAGCCTATCCGGCAGTGGACTGGAAGAAGTTCGCCGACGATTTTCTTCGCGACAAGCTTCATCTTGGTAGAGAAGAATACACCACACAAATATCGAACTACGATGCTTTTGCCGCCTCATTCGATGCCCTGAAGCGAATCAATACAATCCTCATCGATTTTAACCGCGACATGTGGCTATATATTTCGATGGAGTATTTCAAGCAAAAGATCAAGGAAGGGGAAGTGGGCTCATCGGCCATGCCGCACAAGGTGAATCCCATCGACTTTGAAAATGCGGAAGGAAACCTCGGTATTGCCAATGCACTACTGGAACATCTGTCGGCCAAACTGCCCATCTCACGCCTGCAGCGCGACCTAACCGACTCCACCGTGATCCGCAACATGGGCGTACCGCTTGCACATGGAATTATTGCATTGAAAAGTACAACAAAAGGATTGGGTAAATTGTTATTAAACAGTGATGCAATAGAGCGGGATTTGGAGAATAACTGGGCAGTGGTTGCCGAGGGTATTCAGACCGTATTGAGAAGAGAAGGATATCCGAATCCTTATGAAGCGCTAAAAGGTCTTACGCGTACCAACAGACACATAACGAAAGAAATTATTTCAGAATTTATTGAAGGGTTGACGGTAGACGATCGGGTAAAAAAGGAATTAAAATCAATTACACCACAAACCTATACAGGTATTTAAGCGAAAAGAGAATTAGAATGTATGGAGAATCCGGATCGGTTGCCTACCGATGTCGGACTGTTTTAGGAAAACAAAAAAAACCGTGAGGTTTCATTATTCAAACAAAAAGGAAAACAACATGACAACAAACAACGAAGAATCGCGCCCAAGGAGAAGTTTTAGTAGCGCGGGAAATGAGAGACACGCTTCGCCCAATAGGAATCAGGGGTATGATTCGCCAAACAGAAATCGGGCATATGACTCTCCCAACAGAAATCAGCATTATGACTCACGCAACCGGGATCAGGGTTACGAACGAAGACCGCACCAGGAAGGATATCGTCCACAGGAACGTTCCTATAATCAGAATTGGGGAGATGCGCCGCAGAGAAATGTGTATGGAGAAGGGGAGGGGGCTCCCCGGAAACGTCGCCCGCGGGTGGGGGAACGGGTTCAGTCACAACAACCACAGCGTGGACCGGGTGGAAATTACGGCAACCGCAACTGGGGAAATCAGCCCCAGAACAGGAATAGTCAGTTCGCAACCGGACCCAAGAAACTAAAAAAGAAGAAGCCATTCAAGCAAATCAAGTACAAAGAGAATGCCGATCCCAATGCACCAATCCGTCTCAATAAGTATCTTGCCAACGCAGGTGTATGCTCACGCCGTGAGGCGGACGAGTTCATCCAGGCAGGAGTGGTAAAAGTGAACGGAGAGATTGTAACCGAACTGGGAACCAAAATTACACGCGCCGATGCGGTGATGTTCCACAATCAGCCAGTAACACTGGAAAGCAAGGTCTACGTCCTCCTGAACAAACCGAAAGGGTTTGTGACGACTACTGACGACCCCGAAAACCGCAAGACGGTGATGGAACTGGTGAAAAGCGCCTGCTCTGAACGGATATACCCTGTGGGACGTCTCGACAGGGCCACAACCGGTGTGCTTCTGCTGACCAATGACGGCGACCTGGCTTCGAAATTAACACATCCGAAATACGAAAAACGGAAGATATACCAGGTGTGGCTCGACAAACCGGTGGCCATGGAAGATATGCAGGCCATCGCCGATGGAATTGAGCTGGAAGACGGAGAGATCCACGCCGATGCCATCAGCTATGTGACGGAAGAAGATCTGACACAGGTGGGCATTGAAATCCATTCTGGCAAGAACCGTGTGGTACGCCGCATGTTCGAGAAACTGGGATACCGGGTATTGAAACTGGACAGGGTCTATTTTGCCGGTCTCACCAAGAAAAAGCTATCCCGTGGAAAATGGCGTTACCTTTCGGAGCAGGAAGTAAACATGCTTCGTATGGGAGCGTTTGATTAACGTTTCACCTAAATAAACCGATACGCCCTGCATCCGAAAGAGTGCAGGGCTGCCATTGACCTTCCGGTCTGTTATTCACACAGATATTGCATTATTCCCGAAAGGGAAACAGCATTGATTATGAAACAACTTAAAAGAACAAAAATTTCAGAAGCTTTACAGCTTACCCACTTCGGCGAAGAAGTAAACATCAAAGGGTGGGTGCGCACCCGCAGAGGAAACAAAAATGTAGGATTCGTCGCATTAAATGACGGATCAACAATTAATAACATACAGATTGTGATAGACATATCTCAATTTGGTGAAGATTTTCTTAAACCCATCACCACCGGTGCCTGTCTGAATGTGAACGGTATTCTGGTGGAATCGCAGGGACAGGGACAGTCGGTGGAGATCCAGGCTACCGAAATTGAGATCTACGGAGAGGCCGATCCTGCTGTATATCCGCTGCAAAAGAAAGGACACTCACTCGAATTCCTGCGCGAGATCGCTCATCTAAGACCCCGCACCAATACTTTTGGCGCCATCTTCCGGATGCGTCACCATATGTCGTATGCCATCCACAAGTTTTTCAACGACAAAGGATTTTACTATTTCCATACGCCCATTATCACCGCTTCGGATGCAGAGGGTGCCGGTTCCATGTTTGAGGTGACCACGCTCGATGCCGACAAGCTGCCACGCAATATAGAAGGGAAGGTTGATTTTACCGAAGACTTCTTTGGCAGACAGACCAACCTCACCGTTTCGGGACAACTCGAAGGGGAGCTGGGAGCCATGGCGCTGGGAGCCATCTACACCTTCGGACCTACTTTTCGTGCCGAGAACTCCAACACACCGCGTCATCTCGCCGAGTTCTGGATGATAGAACCGGAGGTTGCTTTCAACGACAACAACGACAACATGGACCTGGCAGAGGAATTTCTGAAATACCTGATCCGCTATGCGCTGGATCATTGCATGGAAGATATTGAATTCCTGTCAAAAATGTACGACAATGAACTGATTGATCGTCTGAAGTTTGTGGTGGAGAATGAATTTGTGCGACTCACCTACACCGAAGGCGTGAAGATACTGGAAGATTCGGGACAGAAATTCGAATTTCCGGTCTACTGGGGTGCCGACCTGCAGTCGGAACACGAACGTTACCTGGTAGAAAAACATTTCAAACGTCCAGTAATCCTGACCGACTATCCGAAGGAGATCAAATCGTTCTACATGAAACAGAACGACGACGGAAAAACGGTCCGCGCCATGGATGTGCTGTTCCCAAAAATAGGTGAAATCATTGGTGGCTCGGAACGTGAAGCCGACTACGACAAGCTGCTCCGCCGGGTGGAAGAGACTGGCATGAACACAGAGCCCATCTGGTGGTATCTGGAAACGCGCAAGTTTGGTACAGCCCCCCACGCCGGCTTTGGCCTTGGCTTTGAAAGGCTTATGCTTTTCATTACCGGCATGGCCAACATCCGTGATGTGATCCCATTCCCGCGTACCCCAAAGAACGCGGAATTTTAAGATCGAAAAAAATTAATGAAGAATATACGCAATTTTTGCATCATCGCACACATTGACCATGGCAAGAGTACCCTGGCCGACCGTCTGCTGGAGTTTACCAAAACCGTGGAAGGGAAGGAACTGCAGGCTCAGGTGCTCGACAGCATGGATCTGGAGCGGGAGAGGGGCATCACCATCAAGAGCCATGCCATTGAAATGGAGTACATCTTTGAAGGTGAAAAATATACCCTCAACCTGATCGACACCCCGGGACACGTGGATTTCTCCTACGAGGTGTCACGCTCCATTGCCGCCTGTGAAGGCGCTTTGCTGGTGGTAGATGCGGCACAGGGTATCCAGGCACAGACCATTTCCAACGTCTACATGGCCATTGAACATGATCTGGATATTATCCCCATCCTCAACAAGATTGATCTGGAGAGTGCCATGCCCGACGAAGTGGAAGACCAGATAGTACAGCTGCTGGGGACACCACGGGAAGAAATCATCCGTGCCAGCGGCAAAACAGGTATTGGCATTGAAGAAATCCTGCGTGCCATCATCGAACGGGTACCCGCACCGCAGGGCGACCCCGACGCACCTTTGCAGGCGTTGATATTCGACTCTGTCTTCAATTCATTCCGCGGCATCATTGCCTACTTCAAGATTGTGAACGGTACCATCCGCAAAGGCGACCTGGTGAAGTTCATCAACACCGGCAAGGAGTATGAGGCCGACGAGGTGGGTATCCTGCGGCTCAATATGGTGCCGCGCGACGAGGTGCGGTGTGGCGATGTGGGGTATATTATATCCGGCATCAAAACGTCGAAAGAGGTGAAGGTGGGCGATACGATCACCCATGTAAAACGTCCCGCAGCAAAAAGCATTGAAGGATTTGAGGAAGTGAAGCCGATGGTTTTCGCGGGTGTCTATCCCATCGAAAGCGAAGAGTTTGAAAATCTGCGTGCCTCGCTGGAGAAATTGCAGCTGAACGATGCATCACTTACCTTCCAGCCTGAATCGTCGGTTGCACTGGGCTTTGGTTTCCGTTGCGGCTTCCTGGGATTACTCCACATGGAAATCATTCAGGAGCGCCTGGAACGGGAATTCAATATGGATGTGATCACCACCGTACCCAACGTTTCCTACAGGATATACGACAAGAAAGGAAACATGAAGGAGGTGCACAATCCGAGTGGCCTGCCCGATCCCACACTGATCGACCGCATTGAGGAACCGTTTATCCGTGCCTCGGTCATCACCAACACCACCTACATCGGGCCCATCATGACACTATGCCTGGGAAAAAGAGGTGTGCTGATCAAACAGGATTATATTTCTGGCGACAGGGTGGAGATCATCTATGACCTGCCACTCGGGGAAATTGTGATCGACTTTTACGATAAGCTGAAGAGCATTTCAAAAGGATATGCTTCGTTCGACTACCATATGCATGATTACCGTCCCTCCAAGCTGGTAAAGCTCGATATCCTGCTCAACGGAGAGCCGGTAGACGCACTCTCCACGCTGACTCATTCCGACAATGCGCAGAGCTTCGGTAGACGCATGTGTGAGAAACTGAAGGAGCTGATTCCACGCCAGCAGTTCGATATTGCCATCCAGGCGGCCATCGGCGCCAAGATCATTGCCCGTGAGACGGTGAAGGCGGTACGCAAGGATGTGACGGCCAAGTGTTACGGCGGTGACATCTCCCGAAAACGCAAGCTGCTCGAGAAACAAAAAGAGGGCAAGAAGCGAATGAAGCAGGTGGGCAATGTGGAGGTGCCACAGAAAGCATTCCTGGCTGTACTGAAGCTGGATTGAAAAAGCTGTCAGCTATCAGGAATCAGCTTTGGAAGTGAAAGATTTACATTGTCAGCGGTATGCTAGGAAATGATCAGCATAAAACATATAATTGACAAAAAAAATTGAAACGATGAAGGCCAAATTTTTTCTTTTGACATTGTTTGTAATGGGGAGCATCTCCTTTGCCAATGCACAGTATGTAAATGAGAAACCGATCAGCGAACTGGATGCCGACTATATTCGCATCTGGTCCGACTCGGGACCGTTGCTGAGTTCGAAGATCACGGTGCGGGTCGACTGGGGCCAGGGTGGCCGCACCCCGCAGATCACCGACAATCGCCGTCGTGTCATCTCCTTCAACGGGATGATTGCCGTACTGAACATGCTCAGCAAAGAGGGTTTCGAGCTGATTGAGATTGTGCGTGACTCGAAAGATGAGACGGAGATATTCTATCTGAAAAGAAAAGAGGGATTTATTCCAGGCAATGCCGTGGATTATGATTCCGAGACGCACAGACGGTAAACCAACACCGGCCAAAAGCAAAAGGCACGCCAATCACTTGGAATGCCTTTCTATCAAAATAATAAAGTAGAGAGAATCTGCACATATGGTGCAGATTTTTTTTATTCGTCCATTAAAATGGTCAGATCATCAATGCTGAAGTAGGAGGGAGTATTCATTCCCCAGTCGCCATTGTCGGTAGAGGTGAGATTAAAATGAAGGCTTTTCAGTTCTCCGAGACCCGAAAGTTCCACCCACTTCCATGTATTCAGTATCTCTTTTTTTCCGTTCCTGAAATCGGCCAGATACACTGAAACAGGCTGACTTTCATTCCCTGAAACATCTTCGCCGTAAATATCCAGTTTGAACCAATCGCCATCGCTGAATTTTTTTGCAAACTGGTCTCCGTTTTTCATCGACAGATATGCATAGGTGCTGTTGGTGATGTACATCCCCTTTACCCGGTAAGTTTTGTCATCTTTGAATGAGACCACCGCCGGATTGGATTCTGTATTATTTGCAGTGAGATACACTTTTCCCGAATAGGCTTTGCCGGTGATTGCGCTGTTATTTGTATAGCTTGCAGTGGTGATATCACTTTTGTTGGTATACATAAATCCACCCCATGCAAAATCGGAGAAATAATTGTCGAACTGAAAGATATTGTCGCTGCCGCTGAATTGATTTTTCCAGATTGATCCCCAGTCGCCCGGAATTTCGGTTCCCGATTTGTCACCGGTCCATTCGGTTTCGGGCTGGGTAAGCTTGCTCTCCAGGTCCATCACCTTCGTGATGGTCATCTCTTCATTTTCGCAGGATACCAGCAGCAGTGCCGAAATAAATAACAGATAAAACAGATTTTTTTTCATTTTTGTTTTTAATTATTTGATGATATTTTTTTTATCTAACTAATTGATAAATGATTATTTCTGTAACAGATGTAAATCAGCCACACCGGATACCTCTGTAGATGATTCCCCGATGCGTCCGTTAAACTGGTTGACACCGGTATAAATCTTTACAAAATCAATCCCGGCTAAATTTGCTTTGTTGCCGGCGGTGTCTAATGCCCAGTCGATATCAAGCTGTGCTCCGGTATCGTTGTTGGCCACATTGTCGGCATATCCCCATGCATAGGATTGGAGCATGTAAATGTCATCTGTCACTGTAACATTGTCGGGTAGTTTGGTTCCCATGAATTTCAGTTCCGGTTGATTGATCCACTGTGGATAGTAGCTCTGCTGGTGAAATTGGAGTTTGTAGATAAATCCTTCGCCATGTTCCCCGGCACTCCACCGGATGTAGGTGGCATCGGTCACATAGGTGAGCGAACCGTGGGGAACCGGCGTTTTGTTTTCGTCGGGCCTGTAGTAGGTAATCGCATACCGATGGATGGTTTCAGCATTGCTATATTCGCTGCCGGCCAGTTCATACCAGGTGTCATCGGGTTTCCCGTTTTTATTGCTGTCCACAGAAACCATGACGATGCCCGGTTCACTATTTCCGCTGTAGGCATTTCCAAAAACGACAAAATCTTTTGTTCCGGCTTTGTTCTCAATGGTGTGATCAAATCCTACCACCACGTACCCTCCGTATCCACCCAGCGTAATAAGTCCTCCCTTATCTCCGGCTATCGCCGCTTCTGCTTTCACGGCCATGGAGGCAGGTGTGTCTCCAGCTGCATACGCAGGCAACTCATTTACAAATTGTCCCGGTGCCGGTGTATATTCAAACACACGGGTCAGATAAGCCGAATATTCCGGCTCTTCGATCTCCCCGGGACCGTCATTTTCTTCGCTGCAGCTCTGCAGGAAGGCGGCCGTCAAAAGGAAAGACAACAACACTAGATTCTTTATGCTTGTTTCCATATTGTAGAAATTTTCAGTTTTGTTTATTTTTAAACATTCCCTTGTCTCACTCTTTACTTGCAACTAAAGTGGAGACATATTGATATTTTTGGGGAGAAACACAAAGTGGGCCGGAATATCGCCTGTCTGTACACTCCATATTTTTTTACCTTCCCGATTGAACCGATAGAGGTACCCGGGATTGATGTAATCACCTGCATCGGTAATATAGATATCTCTTGTTTCCGGATGTACCGTGATCCCGTAAGGGGTCTCAAGTCCTTTATCCGTGCCGTCGGTAATAAAACCGGAGTTTACCACTTCCCTGGTCGCTGTGTTCACGATAGAAAAATAGTCTGCTCTCTGGGCCAATTCACCCATGCCGATCAGGTATAATGAATCACCGGTAATGGCAAAATTGCTGACTGGCAGATCGATGGTGTCAGTCACTGCCTGTTTCCGGTGATCGATAAAATAGAGACGAGAGGGAGAATCGCGATAATCACTTCTCGAGGAGACCCAGAGGTCGCCCCGGCTATCGGTTTTTATCCGGTGCAGATTCAGGTCCACATCAATCTGTGTGATCTCTCTGAATGTAGCAATAGATATCACGGAGACTGTTCTTTCGTAGTTCGTCGACTTGCCTGCTCCCCGGTAACCGCCTGAATTGGCTACGTAGATGTTTCCGTTGGATACCGCAATGCCATCCGGCTGATAGCCTACAATACAGGTATCAAGAACCTTCAGGGTGGCTGTATCGATTTTGGCTACATATCCTTTCTGCTTGTATTCGGGATCTATCTCGATGGGTCCGGCATAGGATGTAACATAGGCATATCCTTCTTGAAAGGTGATGTGGCGGCAGTTGGGAATCTCTATCCGTCCGATACTTTTGGTTGTGCGGGCATCCATCACCTCAATCTTGTTGGAGGCGTTGATTACGGCATACAAGCGGCTGCCATAGCGCTGAAGATCGTTGCCCACATCGCCCAGCTCCTTGGGTACGGAAGGATTTCTTTCAGCATAGATGTTCCGGTGATAATTTCCGGTCACGAAATCATAAAAGTCGAGTGTCGCCTTGTTGCTTCCCATGTTCCCTTCATTCAGCAGGTAGAGACCGGCATAACGACCGGCAGCCGATGCTCCGGGATCAGTGGAAGTCACCTCCGACAGCAACAGTTCCACATCTTTCCGGCAGGAAGCCAGCAGCAGTGCGACGACAAACAAGTATATGATGATCGCCTGTTTCTTCATATTTCAACAGTGAGGGTTAGTTTATAATTCCTTTTGGGCATCGGATAGTTGAGTACCACCTCGTAGTCCTGACTGAACAGATTGTTTACTTCGAGTGTGAGTTTGCTGTTAAACCGATCGTTGGTAAAGGAGCGGCTCAGCGACAGATCGCTGGTGTACCAGGGTTGTTCATAATTCTCGGGCGTGTTGGCAGAAGAGCGATAACGCTCACCCACGTAGATAAAACTGTAGTTCAATTGCCAGAGACGGTGTTGCAGGCCTGCTGTGAGAGATCCACTGTGCCATGGAATATAGGCAATCTGACCGCCGTAGGTGATTTTCTCCAGTTCCTTATTGGGACGCCGGGTGAGATCGCTGGCCTGTTGATGGGTGTAGGTCATTCTCAGCTTCAGCAGCCACTCCTTATGCACTTCCGAAATGGCAGAAGCCGATAGGTCGACACCTTTAATCTCCGCCTGTCCCAGGTTTGTCATCATCCAGCGGTACATGCCGTTTCCTTTGGGAACTGCAATAATCTTATTGGTGACTCTGTTTAAATAGGCATCAGCCTTCACCTCCCAATGACGGATCACTCCCTGCCAGTAAGATTTGTCATAAGCTGCTCCCAGATTATACTGATGACTTTCTTCGGGATCCAGATCCACGTTGCCGATATCGGTATAGTAGAGATCATTGAAGGTGGGCATCCGGAAACTCTGCTTGTAGAAAGCACGAATATGGAGGTTGTGTGAATCGAGGGGTTTATAGGTGAGAAACAGGGCAGGGGAGAACTGTTCTCGTGCTGAGCGACGCTGCTCATCTCCCGCAGCACTTTCGTTGATCCAACTGCCGAGGATGCTACCCTGCAGTCTTACTCTTCCAAAATCTACCGCTGTGGCAGCCGCGATGAGGGTGGTGTAACGGGTGGGTTCCCTGAATCCGTCGAGATCCGATTGAAGCCCATTCCACTGCCAATCCGCCGCCAGGGAGATATCCCAGTCGCTCAGCAGTGCATATTTATTTACTAGAGAGAGATATGCCTCCTGCTGGGTGAATGAGTTGTCTATGTACATCAGGGTGGTGTCGGGATTGAGGTATCTCATCCTGTCATGGGCATATTTCGCATTTATCAGGATGTCATACCGTGGTGAGACCGATTTCAGGAACGAACCCTGGGTAAAGAAATTCCGGTCCCATTGCCGTTGTGAGCGCTTCCACACATTATTCACGATGGCTCCGGGAATACCCCGTTCCGAGGAGTAGAAGTAGGTTTTCAGTTTCCAGTTTCCGGAAGGCACAAAGCCATGCAATCCTCCTTCGAGCCTCAAGGCATTCACATCGCCATTCTCCCGGGTGGCCGTGGTGTCGTAAACCACCTCGTGTGTGACGGGATGGATCCGTCTGTAGCGGTATGCATACTTGCCGTTTGCCGATACCCATTCCGTGTTGAAGGTGGCGGAGAGCGAAGTGGAGAGCTTCTGTTCCCACAAAAGGGAGGGATTGATTAACCCGAACGAGCCGGATCGGAGGATTCCACGGAGGTTGTAGTCTTTATCACTTTCGAAACGGGGATAACGCGTGCGGAGATAGATGGAACCGGAAGAGCCGAAATCGCGCGCAGATTGAAGAATCTCGCTTTTCTGGCCGTTGTAGAGGGTTACCGACTCCAGGTTGTCGAGTGAATATTTGCCCAGGTCGATCTGCCCGTTTTGGGCATTGCCCAGCTGAATGCCATCATAGAAAACACCCATGTGGTTGCTACCCATGCTGCGGATATCCACCGTCTTCAGGCCGCCTATACCGCCATAATCTTTAATTTGAACACCGGAGAAGTAACGGATGGCATCGGCGACGGAAAAACTGTTCAGTCCTTTCAGTTCATTACCTGAAAGCGTTTGTGCGGGAATAATCTCACGCTGAACTTTTGCTGAGACCACCACCTCCGGCAGATAGAGGCTGTCGGCCAGATCCATTCCACCAGCCACAGGCTGGAGGGATGCGGCCGGTCGTGCAGCATGAGCAATGCCTGGCAGAATAACTGCAGCAACACAAAATAATATCAGTTTGAGCGAATTCATCTATACCGAATTAATTCCGGTAAAGCATGCTGAAAATGAAACACGTAATAAATGGAATAGCTGTGCGTCGTTTTCATGCTTTATTCCCCGAAAGCCATGTAACTAAAATGAACCTGTTGGCAGGTCTTCTGACTTACTCCCGTGTCTGAACGCCTTCCCGAAACCACCCTTACTGTCCGTCGGACTTCTCCTTTTGGGAGCAGGGTGTTCATTCAGTGGCAAAAGGTGTTTTGTTCAGCACGTAAGCGGAGCTTACAGCAGCGGGTCTGTTCAGGATTTACACCTGATTCCCTTTTCATTACCTGTTCCGAAGCCGAAATGGAACAGATAACACCAACATTTCTGAGACAAAGATACAAAAAAACAGGAACGGATCTTCTCTTTTCAAAAGAAAAGTCCAACTAAAGTTTTAATCTATTGTAAAATAAATACTTGAATTAGTTTTAGGTTTGTGTCCACTTGAGAACATTCTCTACAACGGTATATTTCCCCTCGGCGGAGCCGGGCTTGAGACAGTTGCTTATGCGGGAGATATTCTCTACAACGGCATATTCCCATGCTTCTTGGGCGGATTGGATTCTGTTTTGTTGGCCGTCATTTCCAATGCCTGAATGAGTTTGGACCGGGTGTATTTGGGGAGGATGATTTCATCGATATATCCTTTTTCTGCAGCGCGATAAGGATTTGAAAACAGTTCACTGTACTCCTCCACGACATGCTGCCGTTCTGTCTCGTTGGAAGATCGGTAGAGAATATTGACAGCTCCTGCGGCACCCATCACGGCAATCTCGGCATTGGGGTAGGCGAAATTCACATCGGCCCCCGACTCCTTGGAGGACATGACGATGTACGCGCCACCGTATGCTTTGCGGGTGATAAGGGTGATCTTGGGTACAGTTGCTTCGGCATAGGCATACACAATCTTGGCGCCATGACGGATGATGCCATTGTGTTCCTGATCGCGCCCGGGAAGAAATCCGGGTACATCCACAAAGGTGATCAGCGGAATGTCGAAACAATCGCAGAAGCGGATAAATCGTGCAGCCTTATCGGAGGCATCGATGTCGAGGACGCCGGCCAGATAAGCAGGCTGATTTGCGACAATACCCACCGAGCGGCCTCCAAGTCGTGCAAAACCGATCACAATATTTTGTGCAAACTGGGGCATGATTTCAAAAAAGTAATTTTCGTCGGCCACCTCTTCAATAAGCTTCTTGATGTCATAAGGCAGATTGGTATCGTCGGGAATCAGTGTCTGTAGTTCGGGCGATTCGCGAACAACGCTGTCTTTTGTGGGAACGATCGGAGGATCTTCCATGTTGTTGGATGGAAGAAAACTCAACAATTCACGGATCATCATCAGTGTTTCTTCTTCATCGCTTCCCACAAAATGAGCCACACCGCTTTTTGTTGCATGTACACTGGCACCGCCCAGTTCCTCCTTGGTCAATGTTTCGTGCGTGACTGTTTTCACGACATCGGGACCGGTCACAAACATGTTACTCTGGTCCTTCACCATGAAAATAAAATCGGTCAGTGCAGGAGAGTAGCAGGCACCCCCGGCACAGGGGCCCAGTATGGCTGAAATCTGAGGGACGACACCCGATGCTTTGATGTTTTGATAAAAAATATCGGAATAACCACTCAGCGATGACACTCCTTCCTGAATGCGGGCACCACCCGAATCGTTCAGCGCAATCACCGGAGCACCGTTTTTCAGGGCCAGCTTCTGCACCTTCGCGATCTTATGGGCGTTTGAGCGGCCCAGGGAGCCACCGAATACAGTGAAGTCATAGGCATATACATATACCAGGCGGCCATCTATTTTTCCGTAACCGCTTACCACACCATCGCCGGGAATACGTTTCTCCTGCATGCCATAATTATGTGATTCGTGCAATAGAAATTTGTCTATTTCAACAAATGTGTCGTCATCCAGCAATAGTTTTATCCTTTCACGGGCTGTCAGCTTACCTGATTCTTTTTGTTTCTCTATTGCTTTGGCTCCGCCTCCCCATTCGGCTGCTTTGTTCTTTTCTTCGAAAGCCTGATATTTTTCCTGCAGTGTCATTGTTTTTGTCGTTAGTTTGTTTTGAATGAGATGAGGAGCTGATCACGTGTTACGGAATCACCTTCCTCCACATGGATCTTCTCCACAATGGCATTTTGAGCTGCCGTGTAAGTACTTTGCATTTTCATTGCCTCTACCACAATCAGGGGATCGCCCTGTTTTACCTCCATCTCCTCTGAAACCATGATTCTGACTATTTTTCCCGGCATGGGGGAGGTGATGGTCTCCTGCACCTCTTCCATGGTCTGTTGCCTTCCCCTCAAATATTTCTTTTGCGGATTCGACAGTTCGATATCAAAATAACGAAAATTTGTGGTGATGGTATATTTTCCTTCGGAGTGACGTACCGATTCGGCATTGTATGAGCGTCCTCCGTGCAGAATGGAACAAAAGCCGTTCTCTGACATGACCACGTCGATGTCGTAAAGTTTTCCGTCTACAGTGATCTCGACCCTGTTTCCATCCTTCGATATCATTTCCACTTCACATGTTCTGCTGCCTGTCTTTGCTTTCATATTCTCAATACTCCTTTTTGTTTACCAAAAGCACGCCACCTGCTTATCGGGAGGTTGTCGGCCTGAGCAGAGGAAGGGGCGTCGTTGTTGTTTACTATATAATCGATGTAGGCAGCAATGATGGCCATATCTTCTATTTCATTGTCTTTCTCCGTACTTTCCTGAAGTTTCTTGCTGTTGTCCTCAATAAAATGCGTGGTATAATTTCCTTGTTCAAAATCGCGTGTATCCATGATACGCCGGAGATAATCGATGTTTGTCTTCACGCCGGTGATCTTGTACTCATAAAGCACGCGTCGCATCCGCTCGAGCGCATATACGCGGCTGGTGGCCCATACAATCAGTTTGCCGATCATGGCATCGTAATAGACCGGTATCTCATATCCGTCGTAAATATAACTGTCTACCCTTACGCCAATGCCCTCGGGGGTTTGAATATGACGGATGATACCCGGGGAAGGGGCAAAATTATTCTGGGGGTCTTCGGCATAGATGCGGCATTCTATTGCATGTCCCCTTTGATGCAATCTCTTTTGGGTCAATCGCAGCTTTTTCCCGTTGGCGATGTGAATCTGTTCCTTCACCAGATCGATGCCCAGCACCTCTTCCGTGATGGGGTGCTCCACCTGAAGGCGGGTATTCATCTCCAGGAAGTAAAAATTCATCTCACCATCCACCAAAAACTCAATGGTGCCAGCTCCGGTATATCCAATGGATTTTGCGGCCCTGACAGCAATGGCACCCATGGCAAGACGGGTCTTCTCATCGATAAAAGGGGAGGGGCTTTCTTCTACAATCTTCTGATGACGACGTTGTACCGAGCATTCCCGGTCGAACAGGTGTATCACGTTACCATGCGAATCGCCCAGAAACTGAATTTCTATGTGATGGGGCGACTCAATGTATTTCTCTATGTATACGGAGTCATTTCCAAAAGAAGCCTTAGCTTCCGATTTGGCTGCATCGTATGCTTCCTGCAGATATTTCTCTTCATGCACCAGCCGCATTCCTTTGCCGCCTCCGCCAGCTGTTGCCTTGATAATGACAGGAAAACCAATCTTACGGCAAACGCGGAAAAGATCCCTTGGCTTCATATCTTCCGATGTGCCTGGAACGACGGGCACCTTTGCCTCGATCATCTTCCGACGCGCGGAGATCTTGTCACCCATGGCTTCGATACTCTCCGCTGAAGGACCGATGAAAATGATGCCTTCTTCTTTACAGCGGCGTGCAAATTCGGCATTTTCACTCAGAAATCCGTAACCGGGATGAATGGCGTCGGCATGGAACTCTTTTGCAACATCGATTATTTTATCGGCTCTCAGATAACTCTCTTGTGATGAGGCAAGACCGATGCATACCGCTTCATCGGCATACGAAACGTGTCGGGAAGTACGGTCGGCCTCGGAATATACTGCCACCGTGCGAATACCCATTTCTTTACAGGTACGCATCACACGAATCGCTATTTCTCCCCGGTTCGCAATTAAAATTTTCTGTATCACAATGGTTTAGTTTGAATTTACCACAATTGACTTTTTTTTCAGTCTTAGTAGAATAATAATTCAAACAAATATATGCGATAATTGTTCCCGGCAGAATACAATTCTATAGATCATGTGATGGGATCAAAACCCGTTGATGGTTCCCTTATAAAAACCGGTTACGCAACGGTTATCGGGTAATGCAAGCGATATCTTCAAATCGCAGGCACCGGTACCATCTAATATTTTTATTTGTACATTCGCACTTTGGAAGCCTGTTCTCCCGAGTTTGTCTCCGGAATATGCCATGCCGTTTACCGCGCCTTTTACCAACCATTCTCCCTGCGTCAGGGGAATGGTGAATAAAGTATCTATCAATGTGTCAGGAAAAGATAATTCCATAAAATTATCATTTGCAACTCTGTCGTTGTCGGAGTATAAACGGAATACAAAACGATCATCCTGACGGAAGGCCGTGGCCGCCGTGACAGAGGTCTTTTTTCCTTCAAAAGATAAATAGTTGTTAGCGGGACTTAATTTATCTCCCAACTGATCACAACTTACTAAAACAGACACAAAAGCAATTACTGCGAAAATAGTTCTTTTCATTTTTTGATTATTACGTGTTATTTTAAACTGTTTTTCAGGTATACAAATCATGAGGCCGTGAGGAACAATTACATCGGATTGCCCGTGCCATCTTCAGTTTTTTCCTTTGACTGCAGATAACGAATCAACGTTTCACTTTTTTCTTTCTCAAATTTAAGCTGTTCTATGTTCAATAGCAGCGTGGAGAGTTCGAAAGAATGGACAATACCTTGTTTGGCAGCATCACCTAAAGGAACGGTGATGGTTCGTTTGCCGATAAATTCCACCCTGAGCGGATCATTCTGAAAGGTATAGATGAACCGGGCAACTCCATTTTCATTGTTGCCGGTAAAACGGACTATCTCATATGATTTATCGAGCGTTC
The DNA here is from genome assembly GCA_001768325.1 of Bacteroidetes bacterium GWC2_46_850. Classification (GTDB taxonomy): domain Bacteria; phylum Bacteroidota; class Bacteroidia; order Bacteroidales; family Dysgonomonadaceae; genus Proteiniphilum. The sequence goes on from MENQ01000019.1 coordinate 18,571, forward strand.
GGAAACGGTAATTCAGACCATCTGAAGAAACTACAAGTGATTCAGCAAAACTCCCTTCGCCGGAAACAATCTTTATTTTATGGTGTTGGATGGCAGTGCCGGAAAGAATACTTTCTATGAACAACACTCCTTTTTCACCTACTCCCGAACGGAGACCGTTTCGATCCAGAGATGACCGGTGAGGGTATATTTTTGGATAATATTCACCAAATTCCTGATAACGATCGTCTCTCACATAATCAAATTTCGAGAGCATCTCGCTGAGATGATTGTATTGTTCACGCAGCATCGAATCACAATAAATGATATTTCGTCTGTTTTCTGACATACGTATCTGCTGCATCAACGCGAAACCTGCCGTTATCTCATCAAAAGATTTGGGAAAAAGAATTTTTATGCTGTCAATCTTTAATTTAGCAAGAGTATAATTAGATTCTTTGTAAGCCTGCCCGGCTTCCGCAAGATAGGCTTTTGCATCTCTATTTTTCCCGGAACAGGAAAAAAATACCCATGAAAGAAAAAGCAGGGAGGTTGTATGGACAAAAAGACGCATTATTCTCAACTTTTACCCGACAAATTTACAAAATATATCGGCAAAAGGGTCGTTTTAAAGCCCATTTATTGTAATTTTGTAATAAATAACAGATAAGTAACTGTGGTGAAGATGCATATGGAGATGTCTCAGGAGGAGATACGGTCTCATTTAAATATTCCTGTTTTAAAGCTAATCTCACGGGTGGCCGATGAGAAAAAAATGCCATGCTATCTGATTGGAGGGTATGTGCGTGATTATTTTTTGCGACGTCCCTCGAAGGATATGGATGTAGTCGTTGTGGGGGCCGGAATAGAGCTGGCCGAAGCTGTCGCCAGGGAGCTGGGCAGGCAGACACATTTGACGGTATTTAAGAATTTTGGCACGGCGCAGATAAAGTACAGGGACCTGGAAGTTGAGTTTGTAGGTGCCCGGAAAGAATCATATAGTCTCGAATCCCGCAAGCCGGTGGTGGAAGACGGTACACTGGAGGACGATCAGAAAAGACGCGATTTTACCATCAATGCCATGGCCTTTTGTCTGAATGGCGATCGTTATGGTGAGCTGCTCGATCCTTTTAATGGCATGCAGGATCTGGAGGATCTGATTATTCGTACTCCCCTCGATCCGGACATCACCTTCAGCGATGATCCACTGAGAATGATGCGCGCTGTCCGGTTTGCCTCTCAACTTGGCTTTGATATCTATCCAGAGACATTCGATGCCCTGAGAAAGAATAAAGAACGCATTGAAATCGTCTCACGGGAACGGGTGACAGAAGAGCTTAACAAGATTATCCTTTCGCCCAAACCCTCCATCGGGCTCAATATTCTTGAAAAGACGGGACTACTGGAGATTATCCTACCTGAACTGACAGCACTCAAAGGGGCGGAGACCAAAGATGGAGTGGGTCATAAAGACAACTTCTACCACACGCTTATCGTACTGGATAACATTGCCCGGCAGACAGATAGTCTCTGGTTGAGATGGTCCGCCCTGTTACACGACATAGCCAAGCCGGTAACCAAGCGATGGGACCCGAAGCAGGGATGGACTTTTTATAACCACAGTATCGTGGGCGAAAGAATGGTACCAAAGATATTCAACCGGATGAAGCTGCCCTTGAATGAGAAGATGAAATATACACAGAAGATGGTGTCGATGCATATGCGCCCCATGCAGCTTGTGGAAGAGGAGGTAACCGATTCAGCAGTGAGAAGACTGCTCTTTGATGCGGGTGACGAAATTGACGACCTGATGACACTCTGTGAAGCAGACATCACCTCCAAAAATCCGGAAAAGGTGAAACGGTTCATGAATAACTTCAAAATTGTTCGCCGGAAGCTGCTTGAGATAGAGGAGAAGGACCGTGTACGCAACTTCCAGCCGCCCATCGACGGGAAGGAGATTATGGAACTTTTTGGTTTGCCACCCGGGCGGGAAGTAGGTCAGTTAAAGTCGGCCATCAAGGAGGCCATTCTCGATGGTAAGATTCCCAATGAACAGGATGCGGCTTATCGCTTTCTGCTTGAGAAAGCAGGAGAGATGAACCTGACTCCGTTGACTGGTGGTTCCTTATCTGAGGGGCAGGTTGAGAGAACGACAGAGTGAACTTTTTGGTAAAAAAAACGTTTACCGTTGAATTTTTTACAACTTATTATTTTTTTATCACTTAATCATTCATTAGATGGCAATCGGTTCTGCATTCTGGATAGGATTCATCATCCTCATCATCGTCCTGCTGGCGCTCGACATGTTCGTTTTTCACAAAAAGGGAGAAATAGTCAACGTAAAAAAAGCCTTGTGGATCAGCCTTTTCTGGATATCGTTGGCACTTCTCTTTAACGTATTTGTCTATCTTATATTCGGTGCAGAGCCGGCATTGGAATTTTTTACCGCTTATGTGATCGAGAAATCGCTGAGTGTCGACAATCTTTTTGTTTTCATCCTTATATTCACATCTTTCAAAATACATCCCCGATACCAGCACGATGTCCTTTTCTGGGGAATCCTGGGTGCTTTGGTCTTCCGGGCAATCTTTATCTTTGCAGGGATAGCCCTGATTGAGAAATTTGCCTGGGTGATGTACCTCTTTGGAGGATTTCTGGTGATCACCGGTATTAAGATGGTGATCGATCTGTTCCGGGAAAAGGAGAAAGAGCATGACGGGGTAAAAGATATGAATCAAAATCCCTTCGTGAAATTTATTCGCCGGATCTTCCCGATGACGGAGGATATGTCGGAACCCCGTTTTTTTAAAAAGATAAACGGCAAACAACATGCAACTCCCTTTTTTCTTGCATTGCTTGTGATTGAGATGTCCGACCTTGTTTTTGCAATCGATTCCATTCCTGCCGTACTTGCTGTCTCCACGAATATGTTTATCGTCTATACTTCCAACATATTTGCCATTCTGGGACTGCGCTCGCTCTATTTTGCCCTGAGAGGAGTGATGGATTATTTCTATTATCTGAAATTCGGGCTGAGCGCCATACTTATTTTCATCGGAAGCAAGATGACCATCAACCATTACGCGCACGAACAGGGCGCTACATTCTATATCGCCACCACCACATCTCTCCTGATTATCCTGATACTCATCATCGTCTCCATCATGGCATCGGTCATACGTAGCAAACAGCTGGATAAAAAAGCGATCAAAGAGGAGGTGAGAAAATCATAAATTAAGTTTTTTTGCCTTATTATTTGGTTTAAACCCTCTTTTTCTGCTGGTTTTTTTATTACTTTGCGGTTAATTTCGGAGCAGCTCTGCCTGCTCAAACTTTGCCTTTCGTTTATCCGAATTGTATGTCGAACAAGAAAAAAGTATCTGTCGCCCGGTTTCTCAATGCAAAAATAACATCCACGATCAGCATTTCGCTGGTACTGGTTCTGTTGGGGTTGACCCTGATCATCTTATTTATGGGAAAAGGCTTGTCTCAATACTTGAAGGAAAGCATGAGTTTCAACATCATGCTTTCGTCTGACGTGAACGATGCGAGGATTACAGCCGTACGCAAAAATCTGGATGCTCAACCCTTCGTCAAATCATCCCGTTTTATAAGCAAACAGGAAGCAAAAGATCAATTAATCAAAGACCTGGGTGAGGATCCCGAGGAGTTACTTGGTTATAATCCAGCGCAGGACTGCATTGAGATATTCCTTCACGCAGAATACGCAAATAGTGACAGCATCCTGATGATCAACCGCATTATACGGCAAGACAACAATGTGACCGACATCCTTTATCAGCAGGAGGCCATTGATCTGATCACCAACAACCTTTCGAAGGTGATGCGGATTTTGCTGATCCTTGCTGCCATTCTCCTGTTTATTTCATTCGCACTCATTCGCAATACCATCCGCCTGAGTATTTATTCAAAAAGGTTTCTGATTCACACCATGAAGCTGGTGGGTGCAACTTCGGCTTTTATCCGGAAACCGTTTGTGGTACAAAACGTCTACACCGGCATTGTTGCCGGAATCATTGCCAACGCAATCCTTTGGCTCATGATTACCTATTTCAGCAGGGAATATATTCAGATAGACCCTTTCATCTCTGGTACCGACCTGTGGATCATTTACGGGATTGTCATTCTGCTCGGCATACTGATTACCACCCTGGCCACAACCTTTGCGGTGAACAGATATCTGAAAATGCAAACCGATCAACTTTACTACGCTTAACATCCAAAAGATATGTCACAAAAAAACTTTGCCCTCGGCAAAACGAATCTGATCATTTGTGGAATTGCCGTTGTCCTGATTATTGCCGGTTTCCTGCTGATGACTGGCCCCGCAAACTCTTTGGGGAGTGGTTTTGAACCTGATATTTTTAGCGCCCGGAGAATAAAGATGGCCCCCATGGTCTCTCTTTTCGGATTCGCGCTGATGATCGTGGGTATTCTCTATCCTTCAAAAGAGAAAAAAAAAGAGGAGAAATAATGACTCCGACATCTGTCTATTCAAAATAACAACTTCATGAATATCTTCGAGGCAATTATCATTGCTGTAGTAGAAGGACTTACCGAGTTTCTTCCTGTATCATCCACGGGCCACATGATCATTACCCAGGCACTACTAGGGATGGAGAGTTCCTCATTTGTAAAAGCTTTTACTGTCGTCATCCAGTTCGGAGCCATCTTGTCGGTGGTTGTCCTGTATTGGAAACGTTTCTTTCGGCTGAATGACATCACAATCTTGGACAGAAAGGTACTGGCAGGAATGCCGGCTGGAAAAAAGGGATGGAACATACTGAAGCGTCTGCTTTACAAATTCGATTTTTATTGGAAACTCTTTATAGCCGTTATCCCTGCGGGAATCATTGGTCTGTTGCTGGGTGATTACATCGATGCCCTGCTCGAGAATGTAACCGTTGTTGCCGTGATGCTGGTCGTGGGAGGGGTATTCATGTTGTATGTCGACAAATGGTTTAACAAGCCGTCACAGGATCAGTCGATGACCTGGCAACGTGCATTGAAGATTGGTTTTTTTCAGTGTATTGCCATGATACCCGGTGTCTCCCGCTCCATGGCGACCATTGTCGGAGGTATGGGCAACGGGCTGTCCCGCAAGAATGCGGCCGAATTCTCTTTCTTTCTGGCAGTGCCAACCATGGCTGCTGCTGCAGGATATAAACTGTTTGAACTCCTCAAGGACCCGGTTAGCAGCGAGATGCTGAAAGGCAATCTTTTTTTACTGATCATTGGCAATGTGGTGGCATTTGTCGTCGCTGCTTTCGCGATCAGATTCTTTATCGACTTCCTTACCCGATACGGCTTTAAGGCATTCGGGATTTACCGGATTATCGTGGGCACCCTCTTGTTGGTACTCTTGCTTTCCGGCATTAATTTAAGTATATAACCTGCATGGATTTTTTAGAAGGAGAAATTATTTATATCGACAAACCGCTTCACTGGACATCGTTTCGCGTGGTACGGGTTCTTCGCGCCAAGTTGTGCCAAAAACTGAAGATAAAAAAACTGAAGGTGGGACACGCCGGTACACTCGATCCGCTGGCAACCGGTGTAATGATCCTCTGTACAGGCAAAAAAACAAAACAGATAGAAAGGCTGCAGGCAGAAACAAAAGAGTATATTGCACAGGTAATGTTGGGGGCGACAACCCCTTCGTTCGATCTTGAGACTGCGATCGACGCTGAATATCCTACCGCCCATATTACAAAGGAGCTGGTTGAAGAAGTGTTACAACAGTTCATAGGCACCATTGAACAGGTTCCGCCTCTCTTTTCTGCCGTGAAGATTGAAGGACGAAGAGCGTATGATTTTGCCCGTAAAAATGAAGATGTTGAACTAAAACCCAAATTATTGGTTATAGATCATATCGAATTGATTTCTTATAATTTGCCTTACGTGACCATTCGCGTGGTATGCAGCAAAGGTACATATATCAGGGCACTTGCCAGGGATATTGGTGAAGCCCTGCATTCTGGTGCTCATCTAACCGGGTTGACACGCACAAGGGTGGGGGAGGCAACAATAGACAAATGTCTGAAGATGGAGGAGATAGATCAGTTCTTAGAAGAAAATATGACAACGATATGAAACTTTCACAATTCAAATTTAATTTACCGGAGGAACTCATTGCGAAGTATCCAGCCGTTCATCGTGATGAAGCCCGTCTTCTGGTGGTACACAGAAAAACCGGTCAGTGGGAACATAAGGTGTTCAAGGATGTACTGGAATATTTCAAGCCGAAGGATTTCTTCATCTTCAACAACACAAAGGTTTTTCCTGCACGTCTTTACGGAAACAAAGAGAAAACAGGTGCCAAGATTGAAGTTTTTTTGCTGAGAGAACTCAATGCAGATCAGCATTTATGGGATGTATTGGTCAATCCCGCCAGAAAAATACGAATCGGCAACAAACTTTATTTTGGTGAAAATGAAGAACTGGTGGCGGAAGTAATCGACAATACCACATCCCGTGGACGTACCTTGCGCTTTCTTTATGATGGGCCCTATGAAGAATTTAAAAAACAGCTTTTTTCCATCGGAGAGACCCCCATCCCGGAGTATCTGGAACGTGAAGCCATACCTGAAGATGTAGATCGGTATCAAAATATCTTCGCCCAACACGAGGGAGCAGTCGTTGCTCCGGCTGCGGGTCTTCATTTCAGTCGTGAACTGATGAAAAGGATGGAAATAAGGGACATCGAATTCGGATTTCTCACACTCCATAACGGACTGGGTGCATATCGGATGATCGACGTAGAGGATCTGACCAAACATAAGATGGAATCGGAACAGATGATCATCACTGCAGAACTGTGCGACAAAGTGAATCAGGCCAAAGACGAAGAGCGCAATATCTGTGCGGTGGGTACTTCCGTTCTTCGTGCCGTAGAGACAACGGTTAGCACAGACGGGCATTTGAAACCGCGGGAAGGATGGACCAATAAATTTATCTTTCCCCCTTATGATTTCACACTCACAAACAGTCTCATTACCAACTTCCATTTGCCCTATTCCACGCTGCTGATGATGGCATGTGCATTCGGCGGATATGAAACAATCATGGAGACTTACGAAATCGCGATCCGGGAGAAATACCGGTTCGGCGCATATGGAGACGCCATGCTGATAGTGGATTAAATCCATGGCATGTTCCATCATTTTGGCACTGGGCTCAAATCTTGGCGATAAAAGACAAAATATAGCCTTTGCCCTCAATCAAATTGAAGAGCGGATAGGAAGCATTACTTCCTTATCCGCTCTTTATGATACGCTACCGGTCGGTTTTTATTCGACACACAATTTTGTCAATTGCGTTTGCGAAGTAGATACAAATTTAAACATTTCAGATCTATTCTCAATAACTCAAGAAATTGAAAAAGAGATGGGTAGATCAAACAAAAGTACCAATGCCAATTATTCAGACAGAATCATCGACATTGACCTGATCATGGCGGGAAATTTGATTCTCCAGACAGAGAGGCTCTCGATTCCGCACCCCTTATTCCATACGCGGGATTTTGTACTCACGCCGTTGTGTGAGATTGCACCCGAGAGGATACATCCTGTTATCGGAAAAACCATTCGCCGGTTAAAAGAAGAACTGGATCAAAAAAAAACTCAACCGGAATAATTTATCAAGATCCATAAAAATTTGTAGGCCAGAACAAAAAAAACAAAAGCTATCACGAAAAAAATTTGCATATTTGTGCTTTGATAAGAATAGTATAAATGGCTTTCGTTGGTAAGAATTACGATCATTTTCTGGGTTACGCCCTGAGTGGAGGTGGAGCAAAAGGTTTTGCTCATTTGGGAGCATTGCGCGTATTGGAGAAGTCCGGATTAAAACCCGATATCATTGCCGGCACCAGTGCAGGAGCCCTGGCAGGTGTTTTTTATGCCGACGGATACCATCCCGATGAAATTGCCGAACTTTTTCGCAAACGTGAATTCAGGGAGTTTGTGGAGTTTACCATACCCAGAACAGGTTTTTTAAAGAACAAGGGGCTGCACAGTTTTCTAAAAAAAAATCTGAGAGCCAAACGATTTGAAGAACTGCAAATACCTTTTTGCGCTGTCGCTACCGACTGGAACAGGGCTGCCACTGTTGTTTTTTCTAACGGGGATGAACTCGTGGATGCAGTGGTCGCATCCTGCTCCGTGCCCGTAGTTTTCTCTCCTCAAGCTATTCATGGTATCCATTATGTGGACGGAGGGCTACTAAAAAATTTTCCCGTTTCGGTCATCCGAAAAAAATGTAAGTATGTGATTGGTATAAATGTATCACTGATGATACCACCAACAGCGAAAGACAACATCAGAACCATCATGGAACGGACATTCAATCTGATGTCCAACTCGAATACCCTGTTTGATAAAGCGTACTGCGACATACTGATCGAAACCAGGGGTATAGAAAAGTATTCAATGTTCGATTTACACAATCAGGAAACCATCATGGAAGCCGGTTATCACCATGCTGCCATAAAAATGAGCGAAAAAGAATCCTGGAAAATCGTGAAAAAATGTCACAGACATTACGAATTGGTAAAGAAAATACAGAGTCATATTCACTTCTTTAAAGGAGGCCCCAAATCATAACATAAAACCTTATGCGAGACAATAAAATTTTTATATATCAATTGTTACCCAGATTATTTGGAAATAAGGCTACAGGAAATAAGAAAAACGGTACCATAGAAGAAAACGGATCTGGAAAATTCAAAGACATCTCAGACATTGTTTTACAAAAAATAAAAGAGAGCGGGTATACCCATGTTTGGTACATCGGTATTCTGGCTCATGCATCTGCCACCGATTATACCCGTTTCGGTATTCCTGCCGAATACCCGGAGATTGTCAAGGGTAAAGCAGGGTCACCTTATGCCATACGTGATTATTACGACGTGGACCCTGATTTGTCGACAAACATTACGCAGAGAATGCAGGAATTTGAAGCATTGATCCATCGCACCCACAACGCCGGATTGAAGGTGATCATCGACAATGTACCCAATCATGTGGCTCGGAATTACCGATCAGTCAGCAAACCGGATGATACCCCTGACTTAGGGGACAACGATGATTCTTTTACCAGCTTTTCACCCCAAAATAATTTCTATTATCTTCCCGGAAATGAACTGGAGATTCAACTCCCACCCGAGAAACTGGCAAAGTCGACCTACAAAGAATCTCCCGCTAAAGCCACCGGAAACGACTGTTTTACACACAAACCCACACAATATGACTGGTATGAAACGGTGAAACTCAATTATGGCGTGGATTATCTGAATGGTAAATCGGAACACTTTGACCCGGTTCCCGATACATGGGTAAAAATGAGAGATATGCTACTCTTCTGGGCCGAAAAAAAAATAGACGGATTTAGATGCGATATGGCGGAGATGGTTCCACTGGCTTTCTGGCAATGGGCCATACCCCAGATTAAAATAAAATATCCCGGTATCATCTTTCTCGCCGAAATATACAACCCTGCTGCATACCGCGATTTTCTACGTGACCATGTATTTGATTATCTGTATGACAAAGTAGGCTTGTACGACGTATTGCGTGACGTGTCATCTGGTTACCGGCCTTCCTCCGACATTACTTTCGTGCTAAACAGCGTGGGTGATATCCAGCTCCAGATGCTCAATTTCCTCGAGAATCACGACGAACAAAGATTGGCCTCCGATTATTTCCTGAAAGAAGGTGAGAACGGAAAGGCAGCCATGATTGTCACCTGCTGCATTAACAGAAATCCAGTCATGGTTTATGCAGGCCAGGAGTTAGGAGAAAAAGGCATGGATGAGGAGGGATTCAGTGGCAAGAACGGACGTACAACCATCTTCGACTACTGGTCGGTAGATACGCTTCGCCGATGGAATAACCAGGGTAACTGGGACGATAGCCTGCTAACCCAAAAAGAAAAAAGCCTGCAGAATTTCTATAGCCGGCTGATCAGGTTATGCAACGAAGAAGAAGCACTATCAAACGGATCTTTTTACGATTTAATGAGCGCCAATTATGAAAACCGGGATTTTGATTCCACCCGTTTGTTTGCTTTTTTGAGAGGTACAAAACTGTCGCTGTTGCTGATAGCTGTCAATTTCGACAGAAAAGAACAGGAGTGTACGGTGCATATTCCCGCTCATGCCTTCTCTTTTTTCGACAGGACGGATACCGGAAAAGGAATATTAACTCCTCTCTTGAAGACAGATAGCGGCGAGATTTCATATTCAGTCGAACATCCCTTCAGAATCAAACTGACAGCCTGCACCGGAGAAATATATCGCATTTCTTTTTAAGATAAATGGTTTTATTGCGTATAGTTTTTGTACTTTTGTAAAAACTTTTGTACGATTTCAGAGAGAATAATCACGCAAGAACTATAACATTGTTTTTTCAAAATTAAAAGCATGCAGGAGAGACCTTTTAAAATCTTTTCGGGAAGTAAATCACGTTATTTCGCCGAGAAGGTATGTAACAGCCTGGGTTGCCCGCTGGGTAACATGATCATCGAGCATTTTGCCGACGGAGAATTTGCCGTCTCCTATGAGGAATCCATTCGAGGCAAACAGGTATTTCTGATCCAGTCTACCTTCCCAAATTCTGATAACCTGATGGAATTACTGCTGATGATTGACGCGGCAAAACGTGCCTCGGCAAAATCAATCGTGGCTGTTATTCCTTATTTCGGATGGGCAAGACAAGACAGAAAGGACAAACCACGGGTGAGCATCGGTGCGAAGCTGATTGCCGACATGCTGGCAGCCGCCGGAATCAACCGATTAATCACCATGGATCTCCATGCCGATCAGATACAGGGATTTTTCAACGTACCTGTCGATCACCTATATGCCTCGGGTGTATTTATTGAGTATGTCAAACAACTCGATTTAAATAACATGGTAATTGCCACTCCGGACGTGGGAGGCACAAAGCGTGCCAGTGCCTACTCCAAATTCCTGGGTTGTCCCATGGTCATTTGCTATAAACTTCGTAAAAAAGCAAATGAAATATCTGATATGCAGATTATTGGAGATGTAACGGGAATGGATGTGATGCTGATTGATGACATTGTGGACACAGCGGGTACCATCACCAAGGCGGCCGATCTGATCATGGAGAACGGGGCCAACTCCGTGCGGGCAATTGCAAGTCATGCCGTGATGTCGGACCCTGCCTCTACAAGAGTAGATCAATCACACCTGAAGGAAATCATTTTCACCGATAGCATCCCATACTCAAAAAAATCGGAAAAGGTGAAGGTGCTCTCCGTAGCCGATATGTTTGCTGATTCCATCATGCGGGTATGCAATAATGAATCTATTAGTTCATTATACGTAGTCTAAACATCCCGAAAATCCCTGTTTTCTATCTCGTTTCCTTTTAAGTTATTATCTGAAATAAGGATCGGATGAAAAAAACAGGGATTTTTTCTACACTTTTTCTACTATTTTTTCCCCCCGTTCGCTACTCACCAAAAAAACCGTATATTTAGAAGATTAGCAGCATTTTTTTTGTGTTTAATCCTAAAAAAGAAGTTATGGTTTACAAAATTGAAGAAATTGAAGGGATCGGCCCCGTATACGGGGAAAAGTTAAGAGCGGCAGGTATTGTGAATGCGGATACCCTGCTCGAAAAAGGCAGCAGCAAAAGTGGCCGTACGGCTGTAGCCAATGAGACGGGAATAGATGAGAAACTAATACTAAAGTGGACCAATCATGCCGACCTGTTTCGCATAGACGGCATAGGTCCTCAGTTTGCAGAGTTGCTCGAAGAGGCCGGCGTGGATACCGTGAAAGAATTGCGCAACCGAAATGCGGAAAACCTCTATGCCAAAATAGTGGAAATAAATGAAAAAAAGCAACTGGTCCGTCGTCTTCCATCTCAGGGGCAGGTTGCCACCATGATTGAGAATGCCGGTCAGGCTGAAGCAAAAATGACTTATTGAATACCAAGTCAAATAAAAGTAGGACGGTTTCATTCCGTCCTACTTTTATTTAAATCAGTGAATAATCATTTTTGATGGTTTGAAGGAGGCCGGCGCAGGCATCTTCCAGTAAATCGAGAACCAACTCAAAATCGGAAGAGTTTCCGTAATAAGGATCCGGTATTTCGTCATAGTAACTATACTGCAGCGAGAATTCAGTCATCAGGTGAATTTTATCCATATCCTCCTGATTAGCAGCGAAGGACTTTACACTGTTATAATTGTCTTTGTCCATGACGATGATATAATCGAAATCATCAAAATCACGCTTTGTGAATTTACGGGAATGACTGCAAAAGTCATATTTTCTTTTTTCGCCGTGGGCGCGCATCCTCTCATCAGGTAGTTCACCCGCATGCCAACCCGATGTGCCTGCAGAATCCACCTCTATGACATCCTGGAGATCATTCTTTTCAACAATATGTTTCATGATGCCCTCAGCCGCCGGTGAACGGCAGATATTTCCAAGACAGACAAAAAGCAGGGCGATTTTCTTTTTCTTTTCTTGCGTGGACTCCATCTTAATTCTCCAAGTTTTTTATAACCTTAACAATTCCTGCAAAGATAAACTATTTCTCCCTAAGTCCAAAAAATATCCGTTACAATCTTCATGATGTGAGAATTTGCCTATCTTTGCAAACCACGTTTTTTGAATGACAAATAAACTGGTGAATAAAAAATCATAAGCATGGATAATAATAACCCAAATATACAACAAAGACAACCTGTTTCAGTGGAGATGTCGGTAACGATATCGGAAGAAAAGATAAAGCTGGAGATTAAAAAGAACAAAATCACCCGCGCACTATATGTCATCGGGGGTACGGTATCGCTGACATTGGCCATTTTCGGTATTGTTGTTCCGGGACTTCCCGTTACGCCATTTGCACTTTTATCTGCTTTTCTTTACGCAAAAAGTTCGGAAAAACTATATAACTGGCTTCTAAGCAACAAGATACTGGGACCAAGAATCAGAAACTATCAAAAACGAAACGGGGTAACGCGAAAGGGAAAAATTGGAATCATTGTGTTTATGACAATAATGGTGTTTTTCTCCTCATTCATTGTCATTCAAAATATACCCATCCGGATGGCCATCCTCTCACTTGGCCTGATTGGTGCTGTGGTGGTTTGGTTTTTCGTGCCGACAGCACAACCCGACGCGGTTGTCAATGATGCAGAGATATCTCCGAAAGAAAAGGAGGACTTACCCGCGTAGATAGGCGAAATAGTATTTTATCACCTTCTTCGATAACAACTCGATATTCAGCATATCAGATGCTTTTGAAATATCTTTCACCATACCGTTCTTATAGAGGATATCGATGCTGTCATCTTTTTCGCTATACATATCGGTGGTTACCTTATCCGACGCAATGAAATAGGCAGCCTCATGCGGAGTCAGTTGATATTTCTCCCGGTACTGTTTCAGCATAGTTTCATATTTTTCCTCCGGAGGTTCTTCTTCGGTGATTTCAATTTTAAACAGTTTTCTGGTTACCATGCTGTCACTCAAGACCGACAATACCTTGTCTGGATGACTACTCCATACTTTCAGGGAGGTCCAGATGTCGTTGTCGTCCAGGTCAGAGAAGTGATGCAATCCCTCACCGTTCCCTTCAAAGTCGGCAATTGTGGTCTCATTTTTCAAAAAGTAGGAGAGTGCTGGAGATGCAAACAGCTTTTCACCGTTCCGGGATAGTTCTTTGGCTCGAAGGAGCGTATTAATCAGCATCTTTTCAGCAGCGACCGACGTTTTATGCAAATAGACCTGCCAGTACATCAACCTCCGTGACGTGAGAAAGTTCTCAATGGAATAGATGCCTTTCGATTCTACCACGAGCTTGTCATCTTTCACATCAAGCATTTTGATGATGCGTGCCGACCCGATATTTCCCTCGCTTACTCCGGTAAAGAAGCTGTCGCGTCGCAGGTAGTCAAGTCTGTCCATATCCAGCTGTCCGCTTACCAGCTGGTGGAGGAACCGTTTGGGATGGTTGTCGGTAAAAATATCGATTGCTGTCTGCAGTGCACCGTTCCAGGTATCGTTCATTTGCTGCATCAGCAATAGTGAAATGGTTTCATGGTGGATCTGCGTCACCAGCGTATGCTCCAACACATGGGAGAACGGGCCATGACCGATGTCATGCATCAGAATGGCGGCCAGTGCACCGTTATATTCCTGCTCTGTAATGAAATGCCCTTTTTCTTTCAATGTTTTCAATGCCTCATCCATCAGAAACATGGCTCCTATGGAATGATGAAAGCGGGAGTGCTGTGCTCCGGGATAGACAAAAGCAGCCAAACCCAGTTGTCTGATGCGGTTTAACCGTTGCAGATAAGGATGCTGGATTACCGCATACACAAAGTCGTTGGGTATGCTGATAAATCCAAAAACCGGGTCGTTGATGATCTTTCGTTTCATAGCAGGTATTTTCCGAGCATCTCCTTCATCTCCAGTTGAAGTTTGTGTGCTTCTTCACCAGCAGCTTTCGCATAATCCTCATCGTTGCTTGCATAAATGACTCCCCGCGAAGAATTCACCAGCAGGCCGCATTGCCTGTTCATCCCGTAGCGGCATACTTCCTCCAGCGATCCGCCCTGTGCACCCACGCCAGGTACCAACAGGAAATGATCGGGTACAATCTTACGGACATCTTCGAACAGTTTGCCCTGTGTGGCACCCACTACATACATCAACTGTTCGTCGGAGGCCCATTCACGGGAAATTCGCAATACCTTCTCGAACAATCGCTCACCCTGTTCGTCAGTCGTCATCTGGAAGTCGGCCGATCCTTTGTTGCTGGTAAGCGCCAGCAGAATCACCCATCGGTCGGGATAAATCAGAAACGGCTTCACACTGTCTTCACCCATGTAAGGTGCAACCGTAACGGCACCCACCTTCATCTCGTTGAAAAAGCTGCGGGCGTACATCTCACTGGTATTTCCGATATCTCCCCTTTTGGCATCGGCAATGATCAGATGCTGCGGGTAACGTTGGCGGATATAGGCCACCGTTTTCTCAAACGCGAGCCATCCTTTCACACCGGTGCTTTCATAGAAAGCCAGATTGGGTTTGTATGCGACACAATAGGAGGCCGTAGCATCAATGATGTCCTTGTTGAATGTATAAAGGGGATCGTCGGAATCAAGCAGATGTTCCGGTATTTTTTCGATATCGCTGTCAAGTCCTACGCAAAGGAAGGACTGTTTCTTTTGTATCTGCTCAAAAAGTTGTTGTTTTGTCATATCTGTTGTTTATAGATCCGCTTCCTTCATTCTTTCAGCATTTTCACTGACCATCAGCTGATCGATCACCCCCTGGATATCTCCGTCCATAAAGGCAGCAAGATTGTATATGGTGTAATTGATCCGATGATCGGTGATGCGCCCCTGCGGATAGTTGTAAGTACGTATCTTGGCAGATCGGTCGCCCGTCGACACCATGGTCTTCCTGCGTGATGCAACGTCACCCTGCCGCTTGGTGAGCTCCATGTCGTAAAGTTTTGTACGAAGCATCTGCATGGCCAGTTCCCTGTTTTGTAGCTGCGAACGCGCCTGTTGACAGACCACCACAATGCCGGTGGGCTTGTGTGTGAGCTGTACCTTGGTTTCCACCTTGTTCACATTCTGACCCCCAGCGCCGCTCGAACGGGCCGTATGGAAGTCAATGTCGGCAGGATTGAGATCCACGTCAAACTCCTCGGCCTCGGGCAACACGGCCACAGTGGCCGCCGAAGTATGAACCCGACCCTGTGTTTCGGTTTGCGGTACCCGTTGCACTCGGTGTACCCCCGACTCATACTTTAAAGTACCATACACGTCGGAGCCGGATACCTTGAAGATAACCTCCTTGTATCCGCCGGATGTTCCCTCTGTAAAGCTGACCGGCTCGGTTTTCCATCCCTTGCCTTCACAATAGCGGGTGTACATCTTGTAGAGATCTCCGGCAAAAATAGCGGCCTCATCGCCTCCGGTACCGCCACGGATCTCCATCACCACATTCTTCTCATCTTCCGGGTCTGCCGGAATAAGCAATATTTTTATTTGTTCTTCCAGCTGGGGCAACAATCCGGTATTAAGAGAAAGCTCCTCATTGGCAAGCTGACGCAGATCGGCATCCGATTCGTTATCGAGTATATGCCTGGCTTCTGAAATTCCATCCAGTGCATTTTTGTACTGATTACGCACCGCCACAATCTTTCCCAGCTCGCTATACTCCTTGTTCAGCTTCACATATCGCTCCATGTCCGATATCACGGCCGGATCGGTGATCAACGTGCCTATTTCTTCGAACCGGGAGACAAGATGCTGCAGTTTCTCCAGTAATGAGTTGTCTGACATAAATGTAGGATCTTTTTTTTCAGAGAAACTTGAAACGGCCGAATTCGCTCTCGATGACCAGTTCCCGTACATGTGATTTCTCCACATGACCAACAATCCGCGCGTCGACACGAAATGATTTGGAAATTTCAATCACCTGCGATGCATGTTCTTCAGAAAGATAAAGTTCCATCCGATGTCCCATGTTGAATACTTTGTACATCTCCTTCCAATCGGTGCCCGATTGTTTTTGAATGAGATCGAAGAGGGGAGGAACCGGGAAAAGTCGATCCTTTATCACCTTCAGGTTATCTTCCAGAAAGTGCAGGATTTTGGTCTGTGCCCCTCCGGAACAGTGAATCATCCCATGGATATTGCCTTTTAATTCTTTGATTATCTGTGATATAATTGGAGCATAGGTGCGGGTGGGGGAGAGTACCAGTTTTCCGGCTTCCATGCCCAGTTCTTCAATCTCATCTGTCAGGCGCAGTCCACCCGAATAAACCAGATCGGCAGGTATGGATGCATCATAACTCTCCGGGTATTTTTGTGCCAGATAGTTGGCAAACACATCATGCCGTGCCGATGTGAGCCCGTTACTGCCCATACCGCCGTTGTATTCTTTTTCATAACTGGCTTGTCCCGATGAAGAAAGTCCGACAATCACATCACCAGCCTGAATGCGGGCGTTGTCGATTACATCTGCACGTTTCATGCGGCAGGTAACCGTACTGTCTACGATGATTGTCCGTACCAGATCTCCCACGTCGGCCGTTTCCCCACCTGTGGGATAAATATGAACACCCAAAGTGGAGAGTTCCTCACACAATTCATTGGTGCTGTTGATAATGGTCGAAATTACTTCTCCGGGTATCAGGTTTTTATTCCGGCCAATGGTGGAGGAAACAAGAATGTTATCGGTAGCGCCTACGCACAGCAGATCATCCACGTTCATGATCAGCGCATCCTGGGCAATTCCTTTCCATACGGACAGATCACCGGTCTCACGCCAGTAAACATAGGCCAGCGACGATTTCGTACCGGCACCGTCGGCATGCATGATGTTGCAGTATGCAGGATCGTTTCCCAAGTAATCCGGAATGATTTTACAGAATGCTTTCGGAAATATTCCTTTATCAATATTCCTGATGGCGTTGTGCACATCTTCTTTCGATGCTGAAACACCACGCTGATTGTATCGTTGATTGTTCATATTGCGAATAGGTTCAATATGTGTGAAAATAATATGCAAAGATAGTAAATATTCACGTGCGGTGGTTAGGTTTCAGGAATCAGGTTTCAGGAGAAAGCATGAAATCTGCAGCGGTTTTAATTAGTGGCAGCCAGGCATTATTTTGAGAGTTTTTAATTTGTCCTATAATAACTATTATGTTTAATCATATTTTCTTTATTTTGATTATCTCCTAAAAAGAATCTCCTATTCTGCCTTCAACAGAAAAGAGCGGCATCTTTTCAGGTGCCGCTGTTTTTGCGTTTTAATTCGTTTCAACGATATTGAAATTGGATCAGAGATTCAGTTCTTTTTCTACTTTTTCCAGCTCTGCTGCTTTATCAACACCCATGCTGCTCAGATTATAATATACGTTGCGCAGTTTGAGCAATGCTGATTCAAGTTCATGTTTTTCAGCTTTGCGTGCTCTGAGTAATTCTGTATATTTCTCGAGTGAAGGCAGTGATTTCTGATAAAAATCAATGGTGATCTTATCATTGGCCACCTGCTGTTGTCTGTCGGACAGCATGGCTGTCTTTTCTTTCAGCTCCTGAGCCTGGAGAATATAGTTCACAGCGATCGCCTCGAGGGCTCTTTCGCAGTTGGGGTCCTGTGCCAACGCTTTGGTATATTCTGCTTCCGCGGCGGCAAAATCACCATTTTCTGCCAGTAATGCACCTTTCACGCTGTTCAGGTCACAGGCATTGGCCGGATCGTTGTTGATGGCCTGATCCAGGTAATCCATTGCCTTCTGTGTATCTCCTTGACGGATAAAGACATTGATCAGATTGGGAATGAAGTATTTACTACTTGGGAATCTTTCAGCTCCCAGATTCAATGTTTCGAGATATTTAACGGTATCTCCCAGGTTCATGTATTCGCTGGCCATCAACTCGTAAATATCGCTCTCCTTGTAAGCACTGTTCTCAATGAAAGGCTCTTTAGCGGCTCGTTCCAGCATGCTCAATGCCCTATTATGATCCTCTGCCTGAATGGCTGTGATGATGGCGTAATACTTGATGGTTTGAAAAGTGCTATCTATCACGAATGCGTCTTTCTGACCTTCAAACATGGGTAATGATGGGATATCCCAGTAAATCTGGAAGAAATCGGTTGCTTTTTTATAGTTTCGCTGCTCGTTGTAATAAACTCCGCCATTGATGTAGAAAGGATGATTGGCACGGAGAATACCGGAAATATCTTTCCGGAATCGGTTCTTTACCTTGCCTTTGTCATCGGGAAGTTCTCCCAGTGAATCGGCCTTCAGATATGGCGCATAAGAGTCGTAAAGACCGTCGTACATGTTTTTGTCGTTCGCCGGCTTGCCGAGCATGGCATTCGTTCTTTCGTTATCGAAAGCCTTGTTGCCAATGTCACCCATTATCTTCCAAGTCTCCGCATCATTGGCTGTCTCGGCATGGGTTGATGCTTGCTTGACCAGCGTACGGGCCTCATTTAAATCATCACGCCCCAATGCTCTTTTGGCATCTTTTATTGCCGATTTCTGAGCAAGGATGCTCCCTGCAGAAAATACGGCAATCATAGTAAGGAATAAGATTTTTCTCATTTTACTTATTGTTTTAATGTGATTGAATTGATATTATTTCAAATTTACTTGTTATTGACTTTGACTGATAGATTACAAAAAGTTTAAAATGGAAATTTATTCCTCGCTGTCGGATTCATCATGTTTGTCACCGGCATCTTCAGATTCAGATGGAATCTCCTCATCCAACTCCTCCCTGTTAACTTTGCAAACTGAAGCGATCTCATCGTTTCTTTTTCCCAAATTGATGAGTCGTACCCCCTGTGTAGCCCGTCCCATGATGCGAATATCGGAAATATTCAGACGTATGGTAATACCTGATTTGTTAATTATCATTAAATCATTGTCATCCGATACACTTTTGATAGCCACAAGCTTACCTGTCTTATCTGTAACATTCAGTGTTTTAACACCTTTACCTCCTCTCCGGGTAACGCGATAGACTGCTTCCCCATCCTCATCATCGAGCCGGGTCCTTTTACCGTAACCTTGTTCCGACACCACCATGATTGTATTTTCAGAACGCGGTTCCATACAAATCATACCAATCACGCAATCCTCGCCGTCTTCGTCAAGTGTCATCCCTCTCACACCGGTTGCAGTACGTCCCATCGGTCGCACATCTTCTTCATGAAAGCGGATGGCACGTCCGTTTCGGTTTGCCATGATTACATGTTGATTCCCATCAGTCAATCGTACCGATATCACCTGATCCTCTTCCCGGATGGTAATGGCATTCACCCCATTTTGTCTGGGTCTTGAGTACGCCTCGAGCTGGGTTTTTTTCACGACACCTTCTTTGGTACAGAAGAGCAGGTAGTGCGAATTGATGTATTCCTGATCTGTAAGTGTATCTACCCGCACAAAGGCCGTAACGCTGTCGTCCGGATCAATATTCAGCAGGTTTTGGATAGCCCTGCCCTTGGAGTTTTTGGTTCCTTCCGGGATTTCGAAAACACGCAGCCAGTAACATTTACCTTTTTGGGTAAAGAAAAGCATGTAGTTGTGTGTGGTGGCCGGGTAAATGTATTCCACAAAATCTTCTTCCCTGGTATCACTCCCTTTAGCCCCTACTCCCCCCCGGTTCTGGGTATGAAAGTCTGCCAGCGGAGTCCGCTTAATATAGCCCAGATGTGAAATGGTGATCACCATCTCGTCGTCGGCATAAAAATCTTCCGGGTTCATCTCCTCGGAAGAGAAAATGATCTCGGAGCGACGGGCGTCGCCATACTTGTCGCGAATTTCAATCAGCTCATCCTTGATCACCTGCATGCGCAATCCCTCATCGTTCAAAATCGCATTCAAACGGGCTATCAGCTTCTGTATTTCGTCGTATTCGGCATGGAGTTTATCCTGCTCCAGTCCCGTCAGTTGTCTCAACCGCATCTCCACAATCGCACGTGACTGTATGTCGCTGAGCGCAAAACGTTCCATCAGGCGTTGAATGGCCTCCTGGGGCGTGGATGAACCGCGAATGATGGCGATCACCTCATCGATGTTGTCCGATGCGATGATCAGTCCTTCGAGGATGTGAGCGCGTTCTTCTGCCTTACGCAATTCATAACGGGTACGCCGGGTCACCACATCGTGCCGGTGATCCACGAACAGCTGGATCATCCGTTTCAGGGTCAGCAGTTCGGGACGTCCCTTTACCAGCGCGATGTTATTCACGCTGAAAGAGGATTGCAATGCGGTAAGTTTATAGAGTTTGTTGAGCACGATGTTCGCGTTGCCATCGCGTTTGATATCCACCACGATGCGCATGCCATCGCGATCCGACTCATCGTTGACATTGGAAATACCTTCTATTTTTTTTTCATTTACCAGGTCTGCGATATATTTGATGAGTTCGGCCTTATTCACCAGATAGGGAATTTCGGAGATGATAATCTTGTCGTGTGTCTTTCCCGATTCAATCTCTGCTTTGCCACGCATCACAATGCGTCCCCTGCCCGTTTCAAATGCCTCTTCAACCCCTTTATAACCGTAAATATAGGCACCGGTGGGAAAATCGGGAGCTTTGATATAATGCATCAACCCTTGGGTGTCAATCTCGTTATCGTCGATATAAGCGATGATACCGTTCACACACTCTGTCAGATTGTGGGGTGCCATGTTGGTAGCCATACCGACCGCAATACCCGATGATCCATTCATCAGCAGGTTAGGAATGCGGGTGGGGAGCACAGTGGGCTCCTGCAGGGTATCGTCGAAATTCAATTGAAAATCGACCGTCTCCTTGTCTATGTCCCGCAACATCTCTTCAGCGAGCCTGTTCAGCCTTGCCTCGGTATAACGCATGGCTGCGGGACTATCTCCATCCACACTCCCCATGTTTCCCTGGCCGTCGACCAGCGTGTAGCGCATGCTCCACTCCTGCGCCAGTCGCACCATCGCGCCATATACGGAGGAGTCGCCGTGTGGATGATACTTACCCAATACTTCGCCGACGATTCTGGCCGATTTCTTGTGGGGTTTGTCGGGTGTGTTACCCAACTCCGACATACCAAATAAAATGCGGCGGTGCACCGGTTTAAAACCATCACGCACATCGGGCAGGGCGCGGGAAACGATCACAGACATCGAATAATCGATGTACGATGATTTCATTTCATCTTCGATATTAATCTTGATGATTCTGTCTTCCTGATCAATCATATTAAAATGTGATTATTCTCTTCAATAATTTTATATATGTAGCTCATTATCAGGTAAATAATTATTTTCAAATTTTCACCTTTTCACTACACTAAGATACTGCTTTTCTTTGAATTTAACAAAAAAACAGAGAGACAATTGCTCTCTGTTTTAATCTTTTTTATGTGGTTGATTGTCCGTGACAATTTTTGTATTTTTTCCCGCTCCCACAAGGACAGGGATCGTTGCGTCCCACCTTTTTTTCCACGCGGATCGGTTCCAGTTTCTGTGGTTGTCGCGGCGGTTGTGCTCCGTTGTTCTCTCCCCTTCCCGGCGAGAGACCTTCGGTATCATCTTTTTGAGTACGGTAACGACTGTAATCTGTCTTTTGCTCCGGCGCAGCCTGACGCACGCCTGCAGGATCCTGTACCGGTATCTGGCCTCTCATGAGAATAGAAACAGCTTTTGAATTCACATCATTGATCATTTCCCGGAAAAGATTGAACGACTCCAGCTTGTAGATGAGCAACGGATCTTTCTGCTCATAGCTGGCATTCTGTACGGATTGCCGCAATTCATCCATTTCACGCAGGTGCTCTTTCCAGTCCTCGTCAATGGTGTGCAGCAGGATCGATTTTTCAAAAGCTTTCACCAACGCCCTGGAATTTGTCTCATAGGCTTCCTTCAGGTTGCAGGCAATGTTATAAACTCTTTTCCCGTCGGTAATGGGAATGAGAATATTTTCATACATGGCTCCCTGGTTTTCATAAACCTGCTTAATGACCGGTTGGGCAATTTCCGCCAATCGTTCCGTCTTTCGTTTAAATGTTTCAAACGCTTTTTCCGTGACAGCTTCCACTTGTTCCTGCTGTTTGAGCCCTTTCATATCCGTCTCTTTGAAAGGAACTTCAAGCGCCATCACACGCAGCAGATCAAGTTTCATGTTCCCGTAATCATCTTCATTCAATTCCACAATGTTGCGGGCAGTTTCCGTGATCATACCGGCTACATCATTGTCTATTCGTTCCCCCATCAGCGCGTGGCGACGTCGTTTATAGATCACTTCCCGCTGTGAGTTCATCACGTCATCATACTCCAGCAACCTTTTTCGAATACCGAAGTTGTTTTCTTCCACCTTTTTCTGTGCACGTTCCACTGACTTGCTCAACATACTGTGCTCCAAAACATCACCCTCCTTGAATCCCATCCGATCCATCAACCCGGCAATGCGTTCGGTGGCAAAGAGACGCATCAGGTCGTCCTCCAGTGAGACAAAAAAGACCGATGAGCCCGGATCGCCCTGGCGTCCTGCACGTCCGCGTAGCTGCCTGTCCACACGACGCGACTCGTGCCGTTCCGTGCCAATAATGGCCAAACCGCCAGCGGACTTTACTTCGGGCGATAGCTTGATGTCGGTACCGCGACCTGCCATGTTGGTGGCAATGGTCACCACGCCGCTTTGCCCCGCGTTGGCCACAATTTCTGCTTCACGCTGGTGAAGCTTGGCATTCAGCACATTGTGCTTTATTTTTCGCAGTGCAAGCATGCGGCTCAGCAACTCGGATATTTCCACGGATGTGGTGCCCACCAGCACCGGGCGACCGGCATGGATGAGTTTTTCTATCTCTTCGATGACTGCGGTATATTTCTCACGCTTCGTTTTATAAATACGGTCGTTCTGGTCGTCGCGGACAATCGGCTTGTTGGTCGGTATCACCACCACATCCAGCTTGTAGATATCCCAGAATTCACCCGCTTCGGTTTCGGCAGTACCGGTCATACCGGCCAGCTTGTCGTACATTCGGAAAAAGTTCTGCAGGGTAATGGTGGCAAATGTCTGCGTGGCAGCCTCCACCTTTACCCGCTCTTTTGCTTCGATGGCTTGATGCAGGCCGTCGGAGTAACGGCGACCTTCCATCACACGGCCGGTTTGTTCGTCTACGATCTTCACCTTGTTGTCGATCACCACATACTCGTCGTCCTTGTCAAAAAGAGTATATGCTTTCAACAGCTGGTTGACAGTATGCACCCGCTCCGACTTGATGGCGTAATTCTGCAGCAGTTCATCTTTTTTTACTGCTTTCTCTTCATCGGTGCCGGTCGAATGTTCCAGTTCCGACAACTGGGAAGCGATATCGGGCAGAATAAAGAACTGGGGGTCGTCCGATTTACCGGTTAGCATATCGATTCCCTTATCGGTCAGTTCGATGCTATGCTGTTTTTCGTCGATCACAAAATAGAGCGGATCGGTAGCTATGTGCATATTGCGCATCTGCTCCTGCATGTAAAACGCTTCGGTCTTAAGCATGGCGGCCCTTACACCCTGCTCACTGAGAAACTTGATCAGTGGCTGATATTTAGGCATCCCTTTGTAAGAGCGGAAAAGCAGCAGGGCTCCTTCTTCCTGTTCTTTCGGATCGGAGGAAGCCATCTTGGATTTTGCTTCAGCCAGCAGGCGCGTCGTAAAGTCACGCTGGGCCTTCACGATTACCTCCACGCGGGGACGGAAGAGATCAAAAAGCTGGTCGTCACCCTTGGGTACCGGCCCGGAGATAATCAACGGGGTACGTGCATCGTCAATCAGCACGGAATCCACCTCATCCACGATGGCATAATTGTGTTTTCGCTGCACCAGATCTTTGGGTGAGACAGCCATGTTGTCGCGCAGGTAATCGAAACCAAACTCGTTGTTGGTACCAAAGGTGATATCCGCTTCGTAAGCTTTGCGACGGGCATCGGAGTTGGGTTCATGCTTGTCGATGCAATCAACCGAGAGACCGTGAAACATATACATCGGTCCCATCCACTCAGAGTCACGCTTCGACAGGTAATCGTTCACCGTCACCACATGTACACCCTGGTGTGTGAGGGCGTTCAGGAAAACCGGTAGCGTGGCAACAAGCGTCTTTCCTTCACCCGTGGCCATTTCGGCTATCTTTCCCTGATGCAGCACCACGCCGCCGAAGAGTTGTACGTCGTAGTGGATCATATCCCAGGTGATCTCGTTGCCGCCTGCCACCCAATGGTTCAGGTACACAGCTTTCTCTCCTTCGATGCGGACAAAATCGTGCGAGGCGGCCAGGTCGCGGTCGAAATCGGTTGCGGTGACCACGATCTCCTTGTTTTGAGTAAAGCGGCGTGCCGTTTCTTTCATGATGGAGAAAGCATCCGGCAGTATTTCATTCAGTGCCTTCTCATACTTTTCGGTGATATCTTTCTCCAGCTTGTCGATCTGATTCCAGACGGCTTCACGCTCATCCAGGTCGATCTCTTCCATGCCGGCTTTCAGCTTCTCAATTTCCGCCCTTTCCGTTGTTACCTGCTCCCGGATATAATTCTCCAGTTCTTTGGTCCTTTCTCGAAGACCGTCGTTTGAGAGCTGCTCAATGGTAGCGTAAGCTTCCCTGACCCGCTTTACAACCGGATTTATTTCGTTCAGGTCACGTTGAGCCTTGTTACCGAATATTTTTGAAATGATGTCGTTAAATCCCATATTCTGTTGTGTATGTTGTCTTTTTTTATTGCGGAAAGCATCCATTGCATCCGCTGTTGAATGATCTCAGTTTTGATTTTTCACTGTTAAAACAGTTCCTTCAGAATTTCTCCGCGGGCAGCATTGGGAGCCCTGATGCGCAGACGGTAAGCTACGCTGGGAGCTATCTCTGTGGCATCGATGGTTCGTTCAATCTTTTCGGGTTTGATGTCGCTGCCGAAGAAGATCACCGGAGAGACAACGGCATTGTGGCGTATCCGGGGTGTATCAGACGATTGCGGCTTGATCACCCGCCAGCCCGGCTGTAATTCCAGGAACAGGTCACCCGATATACCTTTATAATAGCCATTCCGGTAAAACTGTACATTTTCGTTGTATGCACCGTGCAGCATCTGATGCGAGGTGATCACATCCTGTATACCAGCGGACTGTACGAGGAACTCTGCGGCTTTTTGTTGAAATTCTGCCAGATCAATTTTCTTGTCTTCGAGCAGCTTCCTGTCAAAAAAGATTTGTTGATCGTAATATTTTTTGATCCATTGCTCCCTGCCATAGAGTGCCATCAGGTACATGTTGAGTAGTGCCTGGCTTCGCTCGGGATAAAAGTCGCCGCCCGCTGTGACCATGCCATCGGGAAGAAGTTCCTGTTCGACAAAGTAGCCGGTGGAAACCACAAAGATCAACGCATTCCTGATTCCTACTGTCGCCTCAATGGCATCCAGCAATCTACCCAGTTCCTGATCGAGACGATGATAGGTATCCTGGATCTCCACGGAGTAGTTCTGATCAAGTGCTTTCTCAAAGTTTCCCGCATAGAAAGTGAGTGCAAGGTAGTCGGGATTCATCCTTTTTCCAAGTGTGCCTGACTCCAGCATCCTGATGGCCATATCGTTCACCTCCTTGTTTACGTAGGGAGACTGCTTGAACAAACGAATATTGTCTTTCTTGTTCTGTCCCAGGAAGTGCTGAAAGCTATACCGGTTTGTGGTATATGGAAAAGCATTGTATCTTGATATGTCAACGGCCGGACGCCAGGTGATGCTGGCTATGGCATTCGAAAGTGACTGTGCACTGCGGTTATACTGATCCACAATCAGCTGTTTGTTGCGGTAGAAGGTAGTGGTGGCCCATTTACCGGTCATATCCTCAATCCAGTAGGCACCACCGGCGGCATGCCCTCCGGAGGCAAGAGCCTGTGAAGCGTCGGGTGCAAAAGCATAAATATCCGATTGTCCCCCGGATGCAATCTTCAGTTCATCGGCAATGGTGGAAACCCTGATCGGGAGGGGAGATCTCTTGTCGGCCGTGAAATTGCCCAGGTAATTGTCATCAAAAAAGGAAGATTCTTCCCTGTTCAGGTTTACCATGTACCTGTTTTCGGCCGTGATACCATGGTAGGACGGATTAGCACCGGTAAAAATGGTGGTGATGGCGGAGGCTTTGTCCGGTTTGGGGAAATCATAGGATACGTTACTGTACACCAATCCACTGGATAGCAGACGATTGAAACCTTTCTGTCCGAAAGTTTGTTTGAACATCTCCAGATAATCACCCCGAAACTGGTCGATGGTGATTGCCACGACCAACTTGGGTACCTCCGGTGTGGCATGTTGTGCAGTAAGCGTGGCGACCGAAAAGAGAGCCACCAAAGAAGATAATATCCTGATCATTATAATAAATACCTGTCGTTTACCGATTCATTGACCCCATCCCGCCTTGAGATACCTGCTCGATCTGAATCGCTTGTCTTTACGTCTTTTTTTTCTCCATACAACCAGATTTGTACCCGATCTAAGCCAGAAAATCATTGAGAACGGGATCGTAGCTGCCGGCATTGTTTGTGGTATCAACCACCACAATAACAGAAAAAGCGTTAAGAGTGCAAAGTTAATGAAATGGTAGAAATAAACGATGTTCTTTGCCGAATTTGCCCAAAATAATAAGGCAGCAATCAATGAGAAAAGGTTTAGCCAGACAAAATTCCAGTTGGGTATCATGGCGGGATGTTCGGAAAAGAACATCAGAAAAAAGAGAACAATGCCTCCCAATCCGGCTACCCCAAAAAGGATTGTATCATACAACAGGATAAACTTCGTTGTGTTGAGTTTGATTAGCTGAAAAAGGCTGATCAAAAAAGTCAACACCAACAGGATGATGGCAGTGATAAAGGGTGTGAACGGCGTTGCCGCTTTCGGGTGGTTTCTTTCAACATCGCGTTCCAACACAACATGTCGGTTCTTCACCAGCGAGTAACGCAATGTATCATTTTCCTGAATGATGGCACCATCGAATGAATCCATCAGATAACGGGGAATAAACATCTTCTCCAGCACGTCGATCGTCCGGTCCGCTTCGCTGCCGATGACCAGGTCGATACCAAACAGCAACCACGGGTAATCTTTCACACATTCATGTACCAGGTCTCGGTATGTTTGTTCGCCCAAAGTGGGCGTGTAAAGGATTTTGTTCTTATTCTGATTCTCGACCATGTCACGGGGACGGGTGGCGCAGTTATCGTAAAAAAAATTGTACCGGTATTCCCGGTTCTCCGGCAATGCATTGAGGGTGAGTGACTCGTAAAGCTGTTGTTTTTTTTCGGGAGAGAGGTTTAATTCCTGCATAATTACCTCTTGCCCCTTATAACCATATTCAGATAGAAAATCCTCAAAAGAGGTCACTCCCAGGATATAATCAGTCTCTCCCTTAACAAAGTGGTAGATGAAGTTGGGTTGTGAAGAATCGAAGAAACCATAGTTGAAGACAGCATTCACACCTGTTGAATCGTCCTGCACAAGAATGGCGGTATGGCCGAACAGTGCATATACGGCTCCGTGCCAGGGAGAGGCGGTAAGCAGACTTATTTTGGCGTTATCGTTCAATTGCACCTGGGCAGGTGCCTGAGGAACAAAAAGTAAAAGCAGCAGAAGCAGCGCTGCCGGAATTAGTCGTTTCATTGGGTCTCATTTATCAATTGCGAAAGAACCATCGAGTGACAAAAATAGACAAAATTCCGCGAACTTCATGCGTATACAACAGAAAAACGGCGATCTGCCATGACCGCCGTTCACACAACACCCTTTTTGGGGAGTTATTTTTTCTTATTTCTATTACCGTAGCGGTTCATAAACTTGTCGACACGTCCGGCTGTATCCACCAGTTTTTGTTTTCCGGTGTAGAAAGGATGGGATGCACTCGTGATTTCAAGCTTCACCAACGGGTAAGTAACACCGTCGATTTCAATTGTATCCTTGGCATTGATTGTAGAACGTGAGATAAAAATCTCTTCGTTCGACATATCTTTGAAAACAACCGGGCGGTAATTGTTGGGATGAATTTCTTTCTTCATATCTTTTATTTTTTTTCGTCTCAATTTTCGGTTGGCAAAGATAGTACAATCCTTCATAATAAAAAAATAAATGGGTTTCTTTTTTATTTTGTCGGGATTATTTGTTAATTTGCGTTTCAATTTGCATCAATGAGTTCAACATGAGGGTAGAAATTATTTCCATCGGAGACGAATTACTCATCGGACAGGTTGTGAACAGCAATGCTACATGGATGGGGCGTGAACTGACACAACAAGGCTTCAACATCACGGCGGTCACCTCCGTGGGAGATCAGGGTGACGACATCATCCGGTCAATCGATCACGCCTTCGAGCGGGCCGACATCATCCTGCTTACCGGCGGTGTGGGACCGACGACCGATGATATCACCAAACATACGCTATGCCGGTATTTTCATACCGCCCTGGAGTTTAATGATGACGTGTTGCAGCAAATAGAATCTCTTTTTTTAAGCAGAAACATCCAGCTAAATCAACTCACCCGCAAACAGGCGTATGTGCCGGTAGGCGCCACAGTGATACAGAATAAGGTAGGCACAGCGCCCATACTCTGGTTCAGAAAAGAGGAAAAGGTGTTGATATCCATGCCGGGGGTTCCTTTTGAAATGAGAACAACCATGCGGGATGATATCATCCCTCGTTTACAGACAGAATTTCAGGCGGAGCGGTATCTGCAACGCACCTACCTTGTCGCAGGCATCACCGAGTCGGCCCTGGCTACCCGTCTTGCCGGATTTGAGACCCTGCTTCCTGCAGGGTTCACGCTGGCCTATCTCCCCTCTTTTGGTTTTATCCGGTTGCGATTATCGGTATGGGGTGAAATGCGTAAACCGGAAATGAAACAACAGGGACGCAAGCTGAAGCTACTCCTGGGCAAAGAGTTTGTCGCCCGAAGCGAGAAAAAGATCGAAGCACTCCTCGGGGAAAAGCTGCGCAAGCAACAGCTCACTGTCTCCACAGCCGAAAGCTGTACCGGCGGCTACATTGCACATCTGATTACCGCTGTGCCGGGAGCTTCGGACTACTTTGAAGGCAGCATCGTGTCATACGACAACCGCATCAAGGAAGAGCTGTTGGATGTGGATAAACAAACAATCGAAAGAGATGGGGTTGTAAGCCGGGAAGTGGTGGAGCAGATGGCGCGGAATGTCGCCCATAAGCTGAAGACGGAATGCAGCATTGCTGTCTCCGGCATCATGGGCCCCGAGGGAGGAACCCGGGAGAAACCGGTAGGAACAGTCTGGATATGCACGAAACAGGCAGATGAATTAATCGCCGTGGAATACCATGTTGGCAGTAGCCGCGAAGAAAACATAGAACGTACGGCCAACCTGGCCATCATTCAGTTGATAAAGATGCTGACACGCAAACTGGTAAAAGAAATAAGCCGCTAACTGATCAGTTCGAAACCACAATAAGCTGCCACCGCCCGTGGAATACGGATGCCTTCCGGTGACTGGTTATTTTCCAGCAGTGCCGCCATGATGCGGGGCAAAGCAAGGGCACTGCCATTGAGCGTATGACAGAGTTGCGTCTTGCGTTCTGCATCCCTGTAGCGGCATTTCAGCCGGTTTGCCTGGTAGCTCTCGAAGTTGGAGACGGAGCTCACCTCCAGCCAGCGTTTCTGTGCAGCGGAATAGACTTCGAAATCGAATGTCAGCGCCGAGGTGAAACTCATGTCGCCACCGCAAAGACGAAGAATGCGCCAAGGCAACTCCAGTTTGTCCACCAGTGTTTGTACATAACGGACCATCTCATCCAGCCGTTCATAAGAATACTCGGGCTTCTCGATGCAGACGATCTCCACCTTGTCGAACTGATGCAACCTGTTTAACCCCCGTACATCTTTCCCGTAAGAACCCGCTTCACGACGGAAACAGGCGGAATAAGCCGTATTCTTCAGCGGCAACTCTTTTTCATCGATGATCACATCGCGGTACATGTTCGTAACGGGCACCTCGGCTGTAGGTATCAGGTAGAGGTCGTCCAACGTTGCATGGTACATCTGTCCCTCTTTGTCGGGTAGCTGGCCTGTACCAAACCCGGAGTCGCTGTTCACCACATAAGGCGGCTGTACCTCCAGAAACCCGGCATCACGGGCACTATCGAGAAAGAAGTTGATCAGTGCCCGTTGCAGACGGGCTCCTTTACCTTTATAGATGGGGAATCCTGCTCCGGTGATCTTCACTCCCAGCTCAAAGTCGATCAGGTCATATTTCTTAGCCAGTTCCCAGTGTGGCAGTGCATCGTCGGCCAGTACCGGCATCACTCCGCCCGTTTTTTCCACAAGATTGTCATCCGCTCCTTTTCCCTCGGGTACCGACTCGTGCGGGAGGTTGGGGACAGTAACCAGCAACTCTTCAATTTTGGTTGTCGCAGCTTTTAAAGTCTCCTCCAGCTGTCTGGCGGATTCTTTCAGTGCAACCACCTTCTCGCGGGCCGTTGCAGCCTCCTCCTTCTTGTTCTCTTTCATGAGGGATCCGATGGAACGTGACAAGGCATTGATCTCTCCCAACATGGTGTCGAGTGATGTCTGTGTACTGCGTCTTATTTCATCGGAGGCAATTATCTGTGAGACTGTCTCTTTCGCATCGAAATGTTTTTTCGACAGGCGTTGAACTACTTCTTCGGGATTATCGTTGATTACTTTCAGTGTGAGCATAGAAAAATTCACGAAACGTTTTTGACTCTTTTCAGTGCGCAAAGATATAAAAAATATCAACGCAACTAAATAGGCGGCTGTCGATATTTTGTCAGCCACATCGTTGCGTAGATTCACGTAAACATCCCGAGAAGTCTAATTAAAATAGTTGAAAGTGGAGCGTTTCGCGCAGTTCCCTCTCTTTTTGTTTTTTCTGGCGATAATAACGGGACACATAATAAGCAAACCCGGCAAAAACGCCCACCATCACAATGTCTTTGATTGTACTATTCTTCATGATCACTACGTTGTTTATTTTCTATAACAAAAAAAATGTAATTAGGTTTTACAGGTAAGATGCAAAACCAAGAAAAAAGTTGCACCGAAAGCGGAAAAAGTTTCTTTCTGGAACCATTTTACGCGTTTTCGGACAATGCAATGTAAAATATGGTGGCAGTACGCTCCGTGACCCTGAACCGATCATCGGGCCGTTCTCCCACAATCCAGACAATCTCCTCGCCCGAGAGCAGCACCCAGGCATCTTCTTTCTCTTTCAGATTAAATTTGCGGTCAGTGAAGTAATCACTTAACTTCTTCCTGCCTTTCATGCCAAAAGGTATGAACCAGTCGCCCTGTCGCCACTTACGGAGAATGAGCGGAAACTTCAGCCGGTCATAATCGGCATAGAGGAAGCGCTTGTCGCGTTGAATGTCTACCGGCAAAGACAAGGTGCGAAAGGTGAGATGCAGCGGGTTGAAGATCTCTTCGGTCCGTGTTTCAATCAGGAAAGTCTGATCCGTTGCAGCAACATCAGATAGCCTGTCGATGAGGAAGTAATCACGGTCTTTGATTACCCGGTATGGCTCTGCATAAAAGATCCTTCCCGGTTCGGCATCCATGCTTCTGCAGATATCCCGTATAGGGGATGGGCCGAAACCCATCGGCGCAAGCAGCTCAAACAGGACCGACAGGGGGGAGGGTGTCTTGCGCAGTGCCTGAATATTGATTCGATTGTCTTTAAAAACACGCTCTATCGATTCTCTTACAGAGGCGCTGTATACCTTTTCCGCTTCTGCCAACTGCTGTGTGGTACGATAAATAGTTTCCTTCACCGACGGATTCAGTTCCTCCAGGAGGGGTATGACATGCAGTCGAAGCGCGTTTCTGAGATATAAATCATCATTGTTGGTGCTGTCAGTCATGTACGGGATGTCGCGCTCTGCCATGTATCGGGCAATCTCTTCGCGCGAAACACACAGCAATGGTCGCACCACCCGGTTATTTTTGGGAGAGATACCGGTAAGCCCTTTGATGCCGGTGCCTCGAATAAGATTTAGCAGTACCGTCTCCACCGAGTCATTCCTGTGATGTGCCACGGCGATGGCCGCTGCACGGTGTTGCACCCGTATCATCTCAAACCAGCGGTAACGCAGCTCACGGGCAGCCATTTCGATGGATATCTTTTTATCGGATGCATACTGCCGGGTATCAAAATCGACCGAGACAAAAGGGACATCCACACTTTTACACCATCGTTCCACAAACTCCTCATCCCGGTGCGATTCCTCTCCCCGAAGATGAAAGTTACAATGGGCAGCCACACACCGGTAACCCAGCAAGATGAGTATGTCGAGCAACGCCATGGAGTCCATTCCCCCGCTCAGGCCGACGATGACTGTGGCCTCCGTGGAGAGCAGACTCTCTTTCTCTATGAATGAACGAATCGTGTCAATCATCTTTTTAGGCAATCAGCAATGTGAAAACAAAAGTACGAAATTAATTCTTTACCCGAAAACAGGGCCAAATTGCCATAAAAAGTGTATTTTTGTGCTTAATATTAATGGTTAAGTGATTTAGCATAATGATAGAAAAGATTAAGGCTCTCCTTTCCGAAATAGAGCATTTGACAGTATCTACGGGCGATGAACTGGAGGCAGCACGCATCAAATACCTGAGTAAAAAGGGTATTATCTCCACGCTAATGGACGATTTCCGTACTGTACCGGCTGAGCAGAAAAGGGAGATGGGCATGCGTGTGAACGAACTAAAGCAAAAGGCCACAGAGAAAATTCAAATGCTGAAAGAACAATTCGATCATAGTCATTCAGCCATCGCAGAAACCGACCTGTCCCGTACTGCCTATCCCGTTTCATTGGGTACACGACATCCGATATCGATCGTCAAAGAAGAGATCGCCGATATCTTTAAGCGGCTCGGTTTCTCCATTGCGGAAGGTCCGGAAGTGGAGGACGACTGGCATGTATTCTCTTCACTGAACTTTGCAGAGGATCATCCCGCCCGCGACATGCAGGATACCTTCTTCATACAGCACGATCCCCAGATCGTGTTGCGCACACATACCTCGTCGGTGCAGACACGCGTGATGGAAAATACGGAACCGCCCATTCGCATCATCTGCCCGGGCCGTGTATACAGGAACGAGGCAATTTCCTACCGGGCTCACTGCTTTTTTCACCAGGTGGAAGCTTTATATATCGATAAGGATGTATCATTTGCCGACCTGAAGCAGGCACTGCTTTTCTTTGCCAAGGAGATGTTCGGCGAACATACCCGCATCAGGCTGCGTCCCTCCTATTTCCCGTTTACCGAACCAAGTGCTGAGATGGATATCTCCTGCAACATCTGCGGAGGAAAGGGATGCCCCTTCTGTAAACATACCGGGTGGGTAGAAATCCTGGGATGCGGCATGGTGGACCCCAACGTGCTGGAAAACTGCGGTATCGACAGCAAAATTTATTCCGGTTATGCATTGGGAATGGGTATTGAGCGTATTACCAACCTCAAGTATCAGGTGAAAGATCTGCGGATGTTCTCGGAGAACGACGTACGTTTTCTGTCTCAGTTCCAATCGGCCTACTGATATTTGCACGTCGTGCGTTAGTTGCTTCGCGTGATTCGGCTTCGCCGTTAGTGGCTCACTGCGTTCACGTTATTCGCGCTTCGCGCGTTACTACTGAATTACAACCGAATAACTATTAAACAACAATGGATATCAGATATTTTCTTCTTTCGGCTTTCATTTTGGCATCCACAGGCATACAGGCGCAAAAGACAACACGTGTGAATGCCATCAAGGCCAACGATTACGGTGTGATTTACACACTACCAAAGACATCGTTTGAAATCACATTGCTGATAAAAAAAAGCAGTTACCGGCGTGGTGATTTCTATCCTTATGCGCAACGTTACCTGGGGATTGATAATCCGGTAACCGAAGACAGGGTTATCCACACGCTCGAGGATATATCCGTCAGAAACAAGGGCATACCCGATAAGAACAATTCGTTTATGGTACAATTTCAGTCCAAAAGCTTCGAGCCTTATGTTTACCTGCGTGAGGACGGACTGATCGTCGCAATCAATGGTGAACTGGAGAACGAAACCGAGGAAGAAAAATCGCTGCCTCCAGGAGAGAACCCCACGGTGAACCCACGGCGGTTTCTATCTCAGGAGACACTCATGGCGGGGTCTGTAGCCAAGCAGGCCGAACTGGTGGCACGACAGATATTCGACCTGCGCCGCAGCCGTACCGATATCCTCACGGGCGAAGCTGAGAGCATGCCACCCGACGGAAATGCTTATAAAGTGGTGATGGACGAAATAAATTTGCAGGAAAAGGCACTGACGGAACTTTTTGCCGGCAACCTGCAGACAGAATACTTTGTCCGCACCTATACCATTGTCCCCGATGCGGGGGATATCGACAAAATGGTGGTAGCCCGCTTCTCCACGAAGCTGGGCCCTGTGGATGCCGATGATCTTGCCGGGGAACCCATTCTACTTACGTTGCAAAACAGGACTCCCGAAATCAAACCTCAATTACCGGAGCGTGATCTGAAGCGGCTGGAGACGAAACTCACCGAAGGAGTTGTATACAACATCCCGGGAAAAGCGTTGCTGACCATCGAATTCAGAAACAAAACCATCACAGAAATGGAAGCCGATGTCGTTCAGTATGGCTCACAGGATGTGCTGACAAAAAAAATGTTCGACAACATGAAGAAACCTATTCAGGTTTTCTTCTACCCCGAGTTGGGCGCCATAAAACAAATTATTCAGTAATGAAGAGAAACATTTTATCAACCGCTTTACTGGCACTCTTTACAGCCGGTTTGATTTCTTCGTGCAACAATATGGGAGGCAGAGAGAAAAAAGGGGAGATTGTGTATGACAGCATTATCGTAAAACAACAGATACCACTGCTTCACGAGAATGATACAACGTTGCCCTTTGCCGATGTGAGTGTCTCTTTTACCTATCCCGTAAAATTTCGTGACGAGGTGAGCCTGGCAAGATTGCAGACAATTTTTAAAGGTACCTTTTTCGGCAGCATGGAATTTGATGACCTGACGCCAGAGGTGGCCATGGATGAATATATCGGCAGATACAGCGAGCGTTACAAATCATTGTCGAATATGTACTATGAAGATAAAGCACGTCTGGAAGGCACTGTACCAGCCTGGTACTGGTATTATATGAATACCCGCAACAAGGTTGTGTTTCAGGATGATTCCCTGCTCAGCTACGCTGTTGAATACAGCGATTACGAGGGTGGAGCGCACGGATCGTATCGCATTACATACACCAACATCGACCTGAACAGGCTGGTGACCCTGACGGAGGAGGATCTCTTCATACCGGACTACTACAGACCGCTCACGGAAAAGATTGTAGAGGCACTCATGCGGAGTTATGGGGTCAGTGAGCCCGATTCACTCCTGACAAAAGGATTTTTCACCATCGAAGATATTGTTCCCAACAACAATTTCTGGATAAATCGGGAGGGTATTCACTACACCTACAATCAGTATGAGATTGCCCCATATGCCATGGGTGCGATTGATGTAGCGATACCCTATACCGAATTGGAAGATATTCTTCTTTACATGCCGGTAGCACGTTTAAACTCAAGATAAAGCGTAATTGCCACCTCCTTGCCGACGCCCAGGCCATCGGGATCATAAGCTACATGATAATCGAGCCGATTGATCTTGTTTTTGGCAATAAATCCGGCGGTCTCCGTTCCGTCCTGTCCTTTTACCGTTCCACCGTACACGACGTCGAAAATGACATCTTTTGTCACATCCTTGATCTGAAGTTTTCCGTGAAGTTTATAGTTTTTGTCATCCACCTTCTCAATGCGCGAACTCTCGAAAGTCATGGCAGGATACTTTTCCACATCAAAGAAATCAGCACTCCTGAGGTGATCGTCGCGCATGGATACACTGGTGTTCACACTGGCTGTCTTCACATTGAAGAAAACGCGGGCTTCTTCCATTTTATCAGGATTGCCGATGATTCCGCCATCGAACTTCTCAAATTTGCCATTGACAAATGTGATGCCCATGTGCTTTACCTTGAAGTTTACAGAGGTGTGTGCAGGGTCTACCTTGTAAGGAGATTGTGCCATCAGCCCCAGGCCGATAAAAAAGGCGATCAGTAAGAGGGTCTTTCTTTTCATACAATTTAAATTATAATTGGTTGTTTTTGATAATTAAAATTTTCATTTACTACCTTTTAACATAGAACGGATGTCAATTGTTCATCTATGGAATTACCTTTCGCCGATAGAATAAATTGATGAAAAAGCATTATCTTTGTACAACAAAAGCAACCAGGCAATTGTTACTTCCTATGCAGGACATATGCTGCCTGTCTTTTTGAACGGGTAGATCACCCAGAATATATATAAGAAAGTTATGCAAGAACTAGATCAGGACCAAATATTAAGCGAACTCACCACACAGGATTACAAATATGGTTTTACGACTGATGTGGAGACCTACACCATTGATAAGGGATTAAATGAAGATGTCATCCGGCACATTTCAGCCAATAAAGGGGAACCTGAGTGGCTACTCGATTTCCGGCTGAAGGCTTATCGACACTGGCTGACGATGAAGCTGCCCGATTGGGCACATCTGAAAATGCCGGCAATCGATTTCCAGGATATCATCTATTATGCCGACCCCACAAAAAAGAAAAAACCGGGAAGCCTCGATGAGGTAGATCCGGAATTGCTCAAAACCTTTGAGAAGCTGGGCATACCGCTTGAAGAACAGAAACAGCTTACCGGTGTCGCTGTGGATGCTGTAATGGACAGCGTATCCATCAAAACCACCTTCAAGGAGGTACTGGCTGAAAAAGGGATTATCTTCAGCTCGTTCAGTGAGGCGGTGAAACATCATCCCGACCTGGTGAAGAAGTATCTGGCTACAGTAGTTCCCTACAAGGATAATTTCTACGCTGCGCTAAATTCAGCGGTATTCAGCGACGGATCGTTTGTTTACATCCCGAAAGGGGTGCGCTGTCCGATGGAGCTATCAACCTACTTCCGTATCAATACCGCCAACACAGGTCAGTTTGAACGAACGCTGATCGTGGCAGATGACGACTCTTACGTAAGCTACCTTGAGGGATGCACGGCACCCATGCGCGACGAGAATCAGCTGCATGCCGCCATCGTGGAGATCATAGCGCTCGATAATGCTGAAGTGAAATATTCCACGGTACAAAACTGGTACCCGGGAGATAAAAACGGAAATGGCGGGGTGTACAACTTTGTGACTAAAAGAGGTATCTGTAAAGGGGTCAACTCTAAAATCTCCTGGACACAGGTGGAAACGGGATCAGCCATTACCTGGAAGTATCCTTCCTGCATACTGGCAGGCGACAATTCGGTGGGTGAATTTTATTCGGTTGCGGTAACCAACCACTACCAGCAGGCCGATACCGGTACCAAGATGATCCATCTGGGTAAGAACACCCGCAGTCGCATCGTCTCCAAAGGTATTTCTGCAGGGAACAGCCAGAACAGCTACCGTGGCCTGGTCAAGGTGACCAAAAAGGCAGAGAACGCACGAAACCACTCACAATGCGACAGTCTGTTGCTGACAGACCATTGCGGTGCACACACTTTTCCCTATACCGACA
The DNA here is from genome assembly GCA_001768325.1 of Bacteroidetes bacterium GWC2_46_850. GTDB lineage: Bacteria > Bacteroidota > Bacteroidia > Bacteroidales > Dysgonomonadaceae > Proteiniphilum. The sequence goes on from MENQ01000019.1 coordinate 56,742, forward strand.
TCCAGAACCCGACTGCAGTGCTTGAACACGAAGCAACCACATCCAAGATCAGCGAAGATCAGGTTTTCTATTGCAACCAGCGTGGTCTGGGTGAAGAGGAAGCCATCGGACTGATTGTGAACGGTTATGTGAAAGAGGTAGTCAACAAGCTACCAATGGAGTTTGCAGTGGAAGCGCAAAAACTGCTGCAAATCAGCCTGGAGGGAAGTGTTGGTTGATGATTGTCTGTTTCATCACGCATCGGATGTTACCAATCGGATGTTACCAATCGGATGTTACCAATCGGATGTTACCAATCGGATGTTACCAATCGGATGTTACCAATCGGATGTTACCAATCGGATGTTACCAATCGGATGTTACCAATCGGATGTTACCAATCGGATGTTACCAATCGACAGGTTGTTTCCCATGAGCTTTCAGGTAATCGTTCGTACGACTAAAATGCTTATTGCCAAAGAATCCCCGGTGAGCAGATAGCGGCGAAGGGTGTGGCGACTTTAGTACTAAATGCCTATTCGCATCTATTGACTCCCCTTTTCGTTGTGCGTAGGCACCCCATAATATAAAGACCAGATGTTCTCTTTCTGAAGCAAGATGTCGGATAGCGGCATCAGTAAACTCCTCCCATCCTTTTCCCTGGTGCGAGCCTGCACGATGAGCTTGCACCGTCAGCGTGGCATTCAGCAACAATACACCCTGCTCAGCCCACCGTTCGAGGTTGCCCGATCGGGGTGTCTTCTTTCCCATGTCCTGCGTGATCTCCTTGTAAATATTCTGCAGGGATGGCGGCAGCGACATCTCTTCCGGGACAGAGAAGCACAATCCGTGTGCCTGTCCTGGCTCATGATAGGGATCCTGCCCCACAATTACGACTTTGACATCCTGGAAAGGGCACCGGTTGAAAGCATTAAAAATAAGTTTTGCCGGCGGATAGACTGTCTTGTCTGCATACTCCTGCCGTACGTATTCTGTCAGCCTTTCGAAATAAGGTTTACCAAACTCTTCCTGCAAATGAGCCTTCCAGCTCTCTTCAATCTTTACCACCATGGTTTTATCTTATTGAGGATGCTAAAATACAAAAAATTCACCGTAAAAGAAAAATCCTTCTCTTTTGAAGAAGGATCCGAATAGCCCTGGGAGAATAGTTCAAATAAGCAGGACACCCTGTTCCTTTGCTGATTCCCGCATCTCCTGCGGCCACAGGCTGGCCTGTATTTCACCGATATGCGCTTTTCGCAGATAGTACATGCAAAGACGAGACTGGCCGATACCTCCTCCAATGGAAAGCGGTAGTTCGTTGTTCATCAAACGTTTGTGAAAATACAACGCAAGTCGTTCTTCCTTGTTCCGGGCTTTCAGCTGTCGTTCCAAAGAGGTGGCATTCACACGCACACCCATCGACGAGAGCTCTACAGCTTTTTCCAAAACCGGGTTCCAAACCAGCAAATCGCCATTTAGACCCTGGTAGCCATCGCTGTTCAATGTGCTCCAGTCGTCGTAATCCGGCGCCCTTCCATCATGTGGGAGCCCATTGGAGAGAGGGGCTCCGATGCCGATGATAAACACGGCGCCATATGCTTTGGTGATGGCATCTTCCCGTTGCTTATCATCCATTCCGGGATACTTTTGAAGCAGCTCTTCGGAGTGGATGAAAGTAATTTCACTGGGGAGCTGTGGTGTGATCGCGGGAAATAATTCAAAGACAAGGTATTCTGTACGCAACATGGCTGCGTAAATGCGGCGCACAATCTGTTTCAGGTAGCTCACGCTTCTGTTTTGCTCACCAATCACCATCTCCCAGTCCCACTGATCCACATAGAGTGAATGCAGGTTATCCAGCTCCTCGTCTGCACGAATGGCGTTCATGTCGGTATAGATGCCAAAACCTTCTTCTATTCCATAATCGGCCAGGGTAAGTCGTTTCCATTTCGCCAGCGAGTGTACGATCTCCGCCTGTTTGTCATTCATATCCTTAATAGGAAATGAAACCGCCCGCTCAACCCCGTTCAGGTCGTCATTGATGCCGGTACCACTCTCTACAAAAAGAGGGGCGGTTACCCTGCGCAGGCGCAGTTCCGAAGAGAGGTTTACCTGAAAGAAATCTTTTATATGTTTGATACCCAATTCCGTCTGCTTTAAATTTAGCAACGGCTTGTATCCGGGAGGTATTTGCAGTTGTGACATATGTTTCTATAATCTGATTTCAATAAACTGCAAAGGTATCACATTTATTCATTTTGTCAAATAAAATTGGACTAAAATTTACAATATGACAGATATTAACTCAAATCAAAAACATTTACACCAATTAAAACACTCAGAACTGGCATTTTAGCAATCAGATCAGAGATAATTGATCTGTCCCACAAGCTCATCCACGGAAGCAATGTGATGTCGCTGGAGATAAGCCTCGATGCCATCCACAATCTTTACCGTCGCGGCCGGGTCGATAAAATTATAGGTACCGACCTGTATGGCGGTGGATCCGGCCAATATGAACTCGATGGCATCCTGCCAGTTGCAGATGCCTCCCATACCGATGATGGGGATCCTTACGGCATGATATACCTGCCAGACCATGCGCACGGCAATGGGTTTGATGCAGGGACCCGACAATCCGCCGGTGATGGTGGAGAGCTTGGGACTTCTACTTTCCACATCGATGGCCATACCCAGGAAAGTGTTGACCAGCGACACGGCATCGGCTCCCTCATCTTCCACGGCACGGGCTATTTCGGTAATGTCGGTCACGTTTGGCGACAGCTTGACGATCAATGTTTTGGGAAATACCTTGCGCACCTCCCGCGTGACTTCGGCTGCCGACTGACAGGAAGTACCAAATGCCATGCCACCTTCCTTCACATTGGGGCAGGAAATATTCAATTCAATGGCCGGCATTTTGTCCAGATTGGCCAATTTTTCCGCACAGGCCACATAATCTTCGATTGTGGAGCCGGACACATTCACAATCATATGCGTGTCGTAATCCTTTATTTGCGGGTAGAGGTGATCCACAAAGTAATCGACCCCCTTGTTCTGCAGCCCCACCGAATTGAGCATTCCTGAGGGTGTTTCAGCCATTCTGGGATAATCATTCCCTTGTCGTGGCTCCAGGGTTGTTCCTTTTACAAAAATACCCCCCAGGCGCCCCAAATCCATAAAATCGCTATATTCCGTCCCGTAACCAAATGTACCGGATGCGGTCATCACCGGGTTTTTCAACTCCAAATCTCCGATACGTACTTTTAATCCAGCCATGTGAGTTCATTGATGTTAAATACAGGCCCTTCGGTACAGGCACAAACATTTCCCCTGATGGTTTTCTCTATACAGCAAAGACAGGCTCCGAAGCCACAGGCCATCAGGTTTTCCAGCGATGCTTCACAGGAAATCCCGTTTTGTTTCGCGTAGCGCGCCACCGCCACCATCATTGGTTTCGGCCCGCAGGTAAATATAAAATCATATCTCTTTTTTTGAAGAATCGTGTGTTGGGTGACAAATCCCTTTTCTCCCAGCGATCCATCTTCTGTGGTGCAATAGAGCGTTCCCAGATGTTCGAAATCGTCTCTCTGCAAAATATCTTTTTCTGAACGTCCCCCCAGTAAGAACTCAGGTTCCAGTCCTTTTTCGCGCATCTTCTTTCCCAGGAATAGCAGCGGTGCGGTACCTACGCCACCACCAATCAGAAGAAAGTTTCCCTTTTGATCGGGAAGTGAGAAAGAACTTCCCAGCGGAAACAGCAGGTTCATGGTTTCTCCGGCGGATAAATCAGATATTTTAGCAGTACCTTCTCCCACACGCTGGATCAAAAGCCAGATTTCATTTTGCTGATGATCTATATAATTAATGGAAATGGGTCTGCGAAGAAAGACCTGCGGGGAATTGTCGACCCGAATCTGAACAAACTGTCCCGGATACATTTCCGGGAGGGGTTCATTGCCGGCGGGGGTGACCTTTAACAAATAATTCCGATCGTTTAACCGGGTGTTGGAACGAATGGTAAAATCACTTACTTTCATTAGCTACCTCTCTTTATGAAGTACAAAAATACATCATAATTTTCAAATAAGCGCCACAAAAGTTAAAGATGGATGTAGCTTCTTTTCTATTTAATGAGAAATAAGCAAAAATTCTATTTTACAGTTTTACTCCTTCCGGGTTGGGATTAAATATTTCGAATGTATTGTCGCTATAGTAAATAATTATTTGTGCAATTTTTCTATTCCTCGCTTTTGATGTATCAATTTGCTTGTATTCTGTACTTTGAGTTGGATAAACGGTCTGTTTAAACATTGTTTCCTGCCCTTTTTCAGCATCCGCCGTCTCTTCTCCTTGATTTATCGTTGTCTGACGAAATAAATCCGGTTCAATATGCAAGTCGCCCCTGCCAAATCCCTCCTTAAACATGCTGCCTGTTCCTTTAAGCAACCACTCGGGATTAATGTAGTGCATTTCATCCAGGATTTTTGTCACTACATCAAGGCTGGGATTATTTCTACCGTTCAAGATATGTGAAATAACTGCCCTGTTTATCTGTAACTTGTCGGCAAACCTAGCCGGAGTAAGGTTTTCCTTTTCCATGATCACTCTGATACGATCCTTCATAACGAATTGCATTTTGATGTTCGGTGGGATGTAACTTTTGTTGCAAAACCAATGATACAAATGTATGAATATTTATTTACAAATGAGAAAGCAAAGAAATTATTTTTGTAAACAACAAATGTATTCATGTTTTATACATTTGTATTGAACACATTTGAAAACCGTAACCGTACATCTGTATATGGGATAAATTTTTAATTAAAATAAATTGCACTTAGTATTGATATCTAGATATATGGATAATCAAAATATCCATATATTAACGGTTAGTTCCAGGGATCGGTTACCTTCCGGTAAAATAAAAAACTTTCGCTTTATAAATTATTTTTAAATTATTGATTAATTGTATTATATATAGATTATGATGCTAAATAGAGAGATGTTAAATGGTAAAATATACAATTGTCGCAGCTATATTTATGTAAATTACGGTGAAACAGAATTGTTCAATAATATAATAGATTTGTACTCCCCTACTCTGCATTTACATTTGTATCAAAGTCATTCTTCACAAAACAGAATAGATATGTAAATTAATACGCGAATGATTTCCCTTTATCCTTCCTGTATACACAAAAGCAACGTTAATCCCATAAATCGTGGAATATTTACCTCCCTTCATCCAAAAGCGGATAAAAATGAAAACCTGGAACGATTAAAATTTAAATATTTTATTGATATACAGTGGGATAAATTGAATTATTCCTGTCGGAATTTCAGTGCCAATAACAAAAATAGAGATAAAATGAACTGGCAAGCTTTCATTGTTGTTTATAAGTATCAGGTTTATCTGTTTAATCAAAAAAAAGAATATGAAACATTTTTATAACATCAACCTACTCGTAACTCTTTTTATGTTCCTGACCATTCAGGTCATCGGACAGCAAAAAGTTACTTCACCCGATATGAACAACGTAAATTCGAAATTGAAAACCGGAGCTTTCTCTGATGGAAGCAAAACGCTGCACGACTTCACCGTGAAAGATATCAACGGAAAGTCATTTGATCTGGCATCACTGAAAGGAAAAAAGGTACTGGTTGTAAACGTGGCTTCCAAGTGTGGTCTTACACCCCAGTATGAAGATCTGCAAACCTTATACGAACGCTACGGAGACAGGAACTTCGTGGTGATTGGTTTTCCAGCGAATAATTTCAACGGTCAGGAACCGGGCACAAACAAGGAAATCAAAGAATTTTGTACAGCCAATTACGGGGTAACATTCCCAATGATGGACAAAATTAGCGTCAGAGGCGACGATCAGGCACCTCTGTACAAATGGCTCACCCATAAATCTGAAAATGGTGTTAAGGATCAGGAGGTAACCTGGAACTTTCAAAAGTATCTGGTCGACGAACAGGGGCGGCTGGTGGATGTGGTGTTGCCCCGGGAGAGTCCCCTGAGCGATAAAATTGTACAATGGATCACCAGTAACTAGTGCATAATCCTATACACCAGCTCTTTCAGCAGTTCACCCTGAGAGGCCGAGATATTATCAATTCCTTTTGAACGGGCATCAAATGTCCTCAGGTCAGAAATGATCGCCATCACTTTGCTGGCGTTGTAATTTCGAAGTCCTGTCACATAATCCCGTACAAAGTAATTCGACCGTAAGTTTAAGGCAGCCATGATGGTTGCCTCATCTTTTTGGGGTAACCAGTAGCACTCTAGCAGATTGCTGAAGTAATTAAACAATACGGCCAGGGTAGCCATAATGGGATTTTCTTTCGGATTATTTCCAAAGTAGTCCACAATCCGGTTGGCAGTGAGAACATCTTTTCTGATGATCGCATTCTGCAGTTCAAACGTATTGTAATCTTTGCTAATGCCCACATTCTTCTCGATCAGTCCTGATGTAATACGATGAGAGCCTTCCGACAGAGATACCTCAAGCTTTTGTAGTTGCGGAATCAGCTTGCTGAGGTCGTTTCCGACATAATCAGCCAGCATCCGGGCAGATTTTTCATCAATACCGATCTGCTTCTCTCTGAAATAATTCGTGATGAAGGGGGGAATCTGGTTGTCGTATAATTTTTTCGACTCAAAAACAACGCCTGTCTTATCGATCTGCTTTATCCAGGCCTTGCGCCGGTCTACCGTACCGTGCTTGTAGTTGATAACCAGCACGGTGGAGAGCATTGGATTTTTTACGTAATGCTCCAGTAACTCCAGGTTATCGAGATTCTGTGCCTCTTTCACAAGGATCAGCTGATGTTCGGCCATCATCGGAAAACGTCGCGCCGAGGAGATAATTACATTCATATCGGAATCAACACCATAAAATGTAAGCAGATTGAAATCCCGCTCAGTCTCAGTCAGCACCGTTTCATGGAGAAGTTCCGTAAGTGCGTCAATGAAATAGGCTTCGTCGCCCATCAACAGGTAAACAGGCTTAAAACGACGTTGGAGAATATCGTTGCAAATTGAGTCAAAAGTGAGTTTGGGAACTGTAGCCATTGTTGTTTTTCAATTTTACCAGTCGAACCGAAGGTGTTTGATCGTAGAACCATTATTCATGATGGAGGAAAGCGATTTGATGCCGATCTTCACATGTTCCTCCACAAAATTCTCTGTTACATGCTGATCGCTTTTTTCAGTTTTCACACCTGTGGAGATCAGCGGCTGATCGGAAACCAGCAGAAGTGCTCCCGTGGAAATATGATTGGCAAACCCGCATGTGAAGAGAGTGGCTGTCTCCATATCCACCGCCATTACACGTACCTGCCTTAGATAGCTTTTGAAATCATCATCGTACTCCCACACCCGACGGTTGGTGGTATAGACCGTACCTGTCCAATAGTCCCTGCCGAAATCGCGTATGTTGGACGATACGGCACGCAGCAGGCTGAAAGCAGGCAGCGAGGGTACCTCCGGCGGGAAGTAGTCGTTCGACGTTCCTTCTCCCCGGATGGCAGCAATAGGCAGGATGTAATCGCCCAGTTCACTCCTAGCCTTCAGTCCGCCACATTTACCCAGAAATAATACCGCCGTCGGAGTAACGGCACTGAGCAGATCCATGATTGTTGCGGCATTGGCACTTCCCATTCCAAAGTTAATGATGGTGATCCCGTTTGAGGAGGCATTGGGCATGTTGGCATCCGCACCCACCACCGGCACGTTGAAATGATTCGCGAAGATCTCCACATATTTCTGAAAGTTGGTCAGCAGAATGAATTTCGTGAACTCATGCAATGGCCGTTTGGTATATCGGGGGAGCCAATTCTCCACAATTTCTTGTTTCGTTCTCATAAAAAAACGTTATTTTTGTGCTGTTGGAGTCCGGTTCTACCACAAAGATACAATATGTACACGTTAAATCTCCCCTCTTACGATGCAAAAATCCGAAAAAAAGGCAACAGTCTTGAGATTTTCGATCCCCTGAGACGAAAATACCTGGTGCTAACTCCCGAGGAATGGGTGCGCCAGCACTTTGTCCATTACCTGATTGCAGAGAAGGATTATCCGGCTTCGCTTATTGCCAATGAGGCTTCCCTGAAACTGAACAACCTGACTCGCCGTTGCGATACGGTGGTCTACAACAGACAGCTTGAACCGGTCATGATCCTGGAATACAAAGAACAACAGGTAACGATCACGCAGGATGTTTTCGATCAGGTTGCACGCTACAACAGCGTGTTGCGGGTCAAACATATTGTGGTCTCAAACGGTATGCAGCATTATTGCTACCGACTGAATTTTGACGACCTGTCGTATGAATTTTTGACTGAAATTCCGGAATATAAAGAATTGTGAGCGATTAGTAGCTTTCGGCTTCGGATGGAAAATCTGCCGTTTTTACGTCACTGATATATTGCCGGACAGCTGACTCAATCTGATCGTAGAGGTTGGCATAGCGGCGCAGGAAACGGGGTGAAAAACCTTTGTTCAGTCCCAGCATATCCTGCATCACCAGCACCTGTCCGTCTACATATGGACCGGCGCCAATACCGATCATCGGGATTGTCAGCTCTGCGGAGACCTTCTTGGCCAGGCCAGCGGGAATTTTCTCCAGCACAATGGCACAACAACCGGCTTCCTGCAGCAGGTGTGCATCATCGAGCAGCCTGGCTGCCTCTGCTTCATCCTGCGCCCTCACGGCGTATGTTCCGTATTTGTTAATCGATTGCGGCATGAGACCAAGATGTCCCATGATGGGAATGCCGGCATTCAGTATTGCCTGGATGGATGGTAGTATTTCTTTTCCTCCTTCCAACTTGAGACAGTCGGCCTGTGTCTCCTTCATCATTCTCACCGCATTGGTCACCGCCTCGTATGGATTGCCCTGATAACTTCCAAAAGGCATGTCGATCACCACCATGGCTCGTTTCACACCATTCATAACCGACTTACCATGGTATATCATCTGTTCCACCGTCATGGGCAGTGTGGTGGTGTTTCCTGCCATCACGTTGGAGGCAGAGTCGCCCACGAGGATCACATCCATTCCAGCCTGATCAATCACCGAAGCCATCGAGTAGTCGTAGGCCGTAAGCATTGATATTTTTTCACCCCGCTGCTTCATCTCCAGCAGGCGGTGGGTGGTTACTTTTCTTTTGTTATCAGAAGAGAGATACCCTTTTTCTTGTGACATGCGGTTTGATCTTTAATGATTGGAGTACAAAGGTAACCCTTTTACCGGGAAAATACCAAATCAGGCAGGCAGCAACTTTCCTCTTTTTATTTTCCATAATTTCTTGAAGGTAATCCAAAAGAATACCCTATCTTTGCCCCGAATTTTGGTTTTATTCACTTCAAACGGCTTCGAAGTGAATGATGAAAAGGGAATCAGGTGTAAATCCTGAACAGACCCGCTGCTGTAAGCTCCGCTTATGTGCTGAACAATTACCTCAATTGCCACTGTTCCGGTAGACCGGGATGGGAAGGCGTTCAGACACGGGAGTAAGTCAGAAGACCTGCCAGAATACAGATCGTTTTAAGCTTTCGGGAAATAAAGCTGCGAAACAAGCCAGGGTTTTCTATACAAGCATTCATACGGGTCTACCCCATTTTGTTTCCATACTTTCTCGCGAAAGCCATTGAATACGAATATTCTGTGGTTGCTATTCCTATTATTAAAATATGAAACAAAATTCTGTCATCGTATGAAGAAAACTATTGGTTTATCCAGCTTATTGCTGCTGTTACTTTTAATGACTTCCTGTTCAAAGGAAGAAACATTTGAACCCCTGTTTACCACTGATCTGGAAACAGAAACCGTCGCCTTTCTCACAGAAGGAGGAGTATACTCGTTCGAACTGGAAAGCAATGAAAGCTGGTCGGTAAATGAGTTGCCCGACTGGATCCAGATGAAGGTAGAAGACAACGGGCCCGTTATACGAAGCACTACCTATGCCGACGGTAGAAAGATCGTGACAATGACGATAGCCCCCAATACCCATCATCTGGGTCACAAAAAACATCAGGCATGCTTTCAAGACCAGTGTAGCAAATGGCAGTGGCGTAGTAGCCTATTATAACTAAACAGTTTATGCGCTAAAAAATAGACTCTTATGGGAAACAAGGAAATTTACATCCTGAAAAGGGACGGAAAACGAGTCCCTTTCTCTATCAAAAAAATTGAAAATGCCATTGCAAAAGCATTTCTGTCGGTCGACACATTCGCCACAGAGGACGACTTCATCTCCATCCTCTCCCGTCTCCATATTTTCAATGGGATGACGGTGGAGGAGATCCAGAATCAGGTAGAAACAGCCTTGATGGCTGAACAATACTTTGCCGTAGCAAAAACATACATGTTGTACCGGCAAAAACATACCGAAACACGCGAGATACGGGACAAGATGAACTTTCTAATCGACTATTGCGATGCTCAAAACGCAGCCACGGGAAGTAAATTCGACGCAAATGCCAATGTGGAGAAGAAAAATATTGCCACGCTCATCGGTGAACTACCCAAAAGAAACTTCATTGACCTGAACCGGAAAATGATTACCGACCGATTAAAGAAAATGTACGGAAAAGAGCTATCAGACAAATATATAGGCATGCTTAACGGGCACTTTATTTACAAGAACGACGAAACCAGTCTGGCCAACTATTGTGCAAGCATTACCATGTACCCCTGGTTATTAAACGGTACCCTATCCATCGGCGGCAACTCTACCCCACCCACCAACCTGAAATCGTTCTGCGGCGGGTTTATCAATATGGTATTCATGGTATCGAGCATGCTAAGCGGCGCCTGTGCCACGCCGGAGTTCCTGATGTATCTGGACTATTTCATTCACTTAGAATATGGCGATGATTATTTTGAACACGTCGACGATGTGGTGGATTTATCAAAACGACGGCGGACGCTCGATAAGATTATCACCGATTGCTTCGAGCAGATTGTTTACTCCATCAACCAGCCGACAGGAGCACGTAACTTTCAGGCTGTTTTCTGGAATATTTCCTACTACGACAGGTATTACTTCGAAAGCCTGTTCGGCGAATTCCGTTTTCCCGACGGATCACATCCGACCTGGAAATCCATCAGCTGGCTGCAAAAGCGGTTCATGAGATGGTTTAACAAGGAACGCACAAAGGCGGTACTTACCTTCCCCGTAGAAACGATGGCGCTGCTCTCAAAGGAAGGTGATATGCCGGATGCAGAGTATGCCGATTTTACTGCCGAGATGTATTCAGAAGGGCATTCGTTCTTTACCTACATGAGCGACCATGCCGATTCGCTGGCAAGCTGCTGCCGGCTGCGCAATGAGATCCAGGACAACGGGTTCAGTTATACACTCGGGGCGGGAGGAGTATCTACGGGATCAAAAAGTGTGCTGACTATCAATCTGAATCGTTGCGTCCAGTATGCAGGCCGCACGGGACAATCCTATATGGCGTTCCTGGAAGAGGTGGTGGACCTGACGCATAAGGTACAAGTCGCCTATAATGAAAATCTGAAGATGTTTCACGAGAAGGGGATGCTACCTCTTTTTGACGCTGGCTATATCAATATCGGGCGGCAATATCTGACCATCGGTGTGAACGGGTTGGTGGAAGCTGCCGAATCACAGGGAATCGAAATCAATGATAATCCCCGGTATCTGGCTTTTGTGCAGGAGGTACTGGGCCTTATCGAACGGTATAACAAAAAATACCGATCAAAAGAACTCATGTTTAATTGTGAGATGATTCCTGCCGAAAACGTGGGTGTGAAACATGCCAAATGGGACAAAGAAGATGGATACCTTGTGCCACGTGGCTGTTACAACAGTTACTTTTATATCGTGGAAGACGCGTCTATCAACGTGATCGATAAGTTCCGTCTGCATGGGCGTGCATATATCGAGCACCTGACGGGCGGTTCGGCTTTACATATGAACCTGGAAGAACATCTCTCGAAAGTACAATATCGACAGCTGTTGCGAGTGGCCGCCATGGAAGGATGCAACTATTTCACGTTTAATATCCCGAACACAGTATGCAACGTGTGTGGAACGATCGACAAGCGTTATCTGAAGCACTGTCCCAAGTGTGATTCGGAGAATGTGGATTATCTCACCCGTGTGATCGGGTACATGAAGCGGGTCAGCAACTTTTCTGCAGCCCGACAGACAGAGGCTTCCAGGCGATGCTACGGGCAATTAGAGAATGAAGTGATTGTATGTTGAAATACGTTAACTACGACATTGTCTTTCAGGAGATCCCCGACGAGGTGACGCTGTCGATTAACTTGTCGGGGTGCCCCTATCGCTGTCGGGAGTGCCATAGCCCGGCCTTGCAGAAGGATATCGGGGAAGAACTGGATGAAGACGTTCTTACCGGACTATTGCAGGCGTATGGCAAGACAATCACCTGTATCTGCTTTATGGGAGGCGATGCCCATCCTGAGAAAGTATATGAGTTGGCCGAGCATGTGCAAAAAAAATGGCAGGGGACAATCAAGACGGCATGGTATTCAGGAAAAGACAGCATTCACCATCGGGCTTCAGACTGTTTTGATTTCGTGAAGACCGGCCCCTATATCAAAGCACGGGGAGGATTGGATAAGAAAACCACCAACCAAAGGCTCTACCAGGTCAACAATGGTTGTTTGGTTGATATTACTTACCGGCTGCAGAAATAAACAATAGAGCGGTTGCTCGCTCTATTGTTTATTGTGTAAAAATCCTTTTATATTTTACCGGTTCCAGAACCTCATGACTTGCTTTAAAATTTATATCCTAGCGTGACAAGTCCTCTGAATGAACTGTTTTTCAACTCAAACGGACTGGCATCAATCACTAAATCCTCCCTGTTTTCGGTCCACAGATTGGGGAAAGGATAAAGATCGTCGGTTTGCGTCTTGTAGACAATAGCCAGGTCGAGGAAAAAGTTCCTGTTAAAGCGATAGCCGACTCCTCCTGTAAAGTAATTGCTGTCACCTTCTACCCTGTAGATGGTATTGGAGCCGGCGACGGCAGCATCCCCCTTTTCTTTGAATACAGCGTCATAAGGATTCTGCATCCAGGCATAGCCCAGGCGACCCGAAAACTGCGGCGTAAAGCGGTACTCCACCCCTGCCTTCACGGTAGATGCGGGGCGGAAGTCCATCGAAATATATTCGTTGTCGATGTCGTACCAATCGGCATCGTCGGGAGAGCCGGAAGGTACCTCCAGCTTCATGCGGCTGTAGTCTACCAGTTCATAATCCATGCTGGCGATGAAATTACTTCCGAATACGCCGGCGATGCTGGCCACAATCTTGCCGGGTGTCTTCAGGTCGTAGTCATTGGTAAAGACGGCCGAATAAGTTTGTCCCGGTTTATAAGCCGGATCTGTCGCATAGGCTCCCATGTCGTCATCAATCTGTGCCTCGTAGGTTTCAGTCAATGCGTACCAGGTAGGTGTGTGCCATGCGAGGCCGAGCCGAAGGAAATTGACCGGCCTGAAGATAGCCCCCAATTTGGCACTCACGCCGGCACCACTGGTGGTGACCCAGTTTGTGAGGGTATAGCCACCCTGCTGTTGGTCACCCTGGTAAAAGTCTTCCAGATAATTAGATTCAAGGTTATAGGATATATCCTTGATGGAGAGAGAAAGACCCAGATTCAGCATATGGCCGATGGTGGTGCCCACCGTAAAATCATAATTATCAGTATGTCCCCTTTCCTTCGTACTGATCTCACCAATGGGCGTATCACCAAAAGTATTTACCGGATCGTAGCTGGCTCCGTTATTGACCGGGTTGATCAGATGGGAGTTAAAACCCAGCACAGAGAGCCAGGGTTGTGTCATAAAAGGATCGGGCAGGTTATCTCCCATCTTCAGGTCAGAAGGGTTCACACCGGCGCTTCTGTCTGCAATGTAATCGATCATGGTGCTGGCGGCCGGGCCTGCGGCGGAAATGGTTTTATCGAACGATTTCAGCCGGTTGTAGGAAAAGCCGAAATTCACGAGTGGAACCACATCGTTCCGCAGGGGAAAGTAGCCCACGAAACCAAGGTTGTCCATGTCGAAACGGGTTTTGTTCGCGTTCAGATCGCCCGCGCTCGATCTCTCCTGCGATAGGTTCAATGTTCCCACGACTTCCGAACTGCGATAAACCGCAATACCGGCAGGGTTACTGGAGATAGCCGTCTGATCGCCACCCAGTGCGCCAAATGCGCCACCCATAGACATGGAGCGGGCGGTGCCGTGAAGATCTTCGCGGGAAAAACGCAACGCATCCACTTCCGACTGTGCAAAAAGTGATGCCGAGAGCGGGAACAATGTAAAAAGTATGTAAATGATTTTTTTCATAATCTTGATCATATGGAGTGTGTATGAGAAAGACTGTCTCCATTAGCACACGCTGGTGTGGGAGACAGTCTTGAATGCTTGTTACCTATCTGCGGCTACCGCTTGAACGTCCGCTGCTGCCTGAGCTTGAACTTCTGCTACTGCTGCCGTAGGAACTACCCGATGAGGAACTGCGGGTGGGAGCAGAATAGGTGGAACTTCTCCCGGAACTCGAGCTTCTCGACGGTGTGGAGTATGTGTTACTGCTCCGGGTGGGAGTTGTGCTCCTCTCATAGCTTGAGCTGCTTCTCGAAGGAGAAGTGGAACTTCTCTGATAGGTGTTTCCACTGCGTGTGGGAGAAGTCGTATTACGCTGATAAGTAGCACGATTCCTGGTGGTACCCGATTCGGTGGCTCTGTTGATAGAGCTTGAGCGACTGGTGGTACCCGAACGATCAATGACACGTCCGGTACGGGAGTCATATGCTCTGCCGGAATTATCAATGATTCTTGTTCTTGAGGAGGTAGATGCACTTCTACCTGTAACACTGCTTCGTGTACCGCTTGTGGCTGTTCTACCGGAAACTGAGCCGCGCGTATTGGTTGTTCTGCCGGACAAGGCGCTGCGTGTTCCCGACGTGGAGGATGATCTTCCCGAGAGCCGTGCGGCACTGCTGCTCCTGCTTGCTGAGCTTGATCTGTAGAGACCTGTACTTCTTCCCGAACGGTTGTGGGTCAGGCTGCTGTAATATCCGTCATAGAACCCATGGCTATATCCGCCACCACCATATCCGCCGTATCCATAGTACCAGGGATCATACCAGCCACCATAATACCCGCCATAATACCAGGGTGAATACCAGCGACTATAGTACCAGGGACTCCTCATGCCATACCAACCGCCGTATCCGTAAAACCAAGGGTCATACCAGCGACTGTAATAACCTCCGTAATACCAGGGATCATACCAGGGGTCATACCAGGGATAATAGGAGGATCCCCACCCCATACCATAATAGATGTTGTTGTTCCAACCGCGATTGTTGTAATTTTCATACAGGTCATCACCCACATATACAATCACTTCGTCGGCACCCGAAATCTTGATGCTCGACTCCGGATCGTGAAAACGCACAATCCGGTCGGTATATTGATATTCTGTATAATCTTCTGCCTGGTCGGAATAGGACTGATCGTTCGACAAGGTGTCGATGCTCCCCCTGCGATTATATTCGTCTACATCCCTACCGTTGGCAACCACCTCCATGTTCGAGGCGTCACCCTGTACAATAACCACTTTCTTTTTCTGTGGTTCCTGCAGTTGTTTCTGAACTCTCACGGGCTCGCTTCTCGTCGGATCGGCATATATATCATCCCATTCCTGGGCAAAACCGAAGAGAGGCACCGCTGTCAGCAAAACGGTCAGTAAAATCTTATTCGTTTTCATAGTTTCTCCCCATTTTATATTTATTCTTTTTTTGATTACTTCGTTAACTGTTTGACATTCTTTGCAGGCAATAGTTTAATGTTCAATGATATTTTCTCAACTGATTGTTGTCGCACCATTTGCATACAAATATACAAATCAAAACAGATAAATCATCCCCTTTAATCTGAAAGACGCTGTTTTTTCCAAAACGTTGCATCTCTTTTCGTTAAAAAAACGCAATGACAGTGGTCAATAGACCATTATGGGAGTAATATTGGGATGGATGGCCGGAGATGAACAGAACCAGATCGCACGGAAAGCATTCCTACAGGGTTAACTCCAGTCCGTCGTAAGCCAGCTTCACGTGGGGAGGAAGTTCTTTTTCCACATCCTCATGCAATCCCATTTCGTGGCTCATGTGGGTAAAATATGCTTTTTCAGGTCCGATTCTGTCTACCACCTGCAAAGCCTGTTGTAATGTCTGGTGTGAAATGTGTTCCTTTTTCCTGAGTGCACTGATCACCAGCGTATCCACATTTTTCAATTTATCAAATTCTGTTTCGGGAATGGTTTTTACATCAGTCAGGTATACAAAATCGCGGATACGATATCCCAATATGGGCAGCTTGTAGTGCATCACACGAATGGGAATCACGTCAACATTACCAACCCTAAAAGATTCTTTTTCACTGATCTTCCGGATGTTGATATCGGGCACGCCACCATACCTGACAGGACCGAAACAATAAGGCATGCGCTCCCGGATAGTCTGCGACAACTGCTCTTCCATAAACAGTTCCACGGATCCGAAGACTGAAAAGGGGCGCAGATCATCGATGCCTCCGATGTGATCATAATGTTCATGTGTGAGCAGCATTCCGTCGATCTTCCCGAAGCGAAGCGGGAGCATTTGTTGCCGGAAGTCGGGTGTACAATCGATCACCAGCACCTTCCCGGCTGCTTCTATCCTCACAGATGCCCGCAACCGTTTATCGCGTGCATCAACGGAAGAACATACTGCACAGTCGCACCCTATTTGCGGTACCCCCGTAGAGGTACCCGTACCCAAAAACCGTACTTTCATCATCTACCGTACTAAAAAAGCTGCCACATTTTCTGTTTCAGGCAGCTTCTCATTTTTTGAAGAGGGTGTTGGGGAAACTGATCCCAACACCCTTTTATGAATTCAACTTTCTCAGATAATCCTCTGAGTATGCAATGAAATTATAATCAATATTGTCTCTCCAGTATCCAGAGGTCGTTGAAAGGAACACCGTATGTCCTTCTCAGGTAATCGGTATCGCCCTTGGCTGAATAGATATTGTATAGTTCCTCGCGTTTTGCCGCAGCCTGCTGCTTGTCGTCGTAGCTTGCAACAATTACCCGGTACATTCCCTGTTCGTTTTGTGCCAGGATTACCTGATGCCCTTCGCTGATCATCCTCTCTTTCAGTGATTCGGCGTTCAGTTTTACGCTCAGTGAGGCAATCACCACACTGTAATTCTTCAGGCCTGCAGCGTCGGTTGCATAGACAGGCTCCACTTTCTCTTTTCTTACCGATACTTCCACAGGAGGAAGCGGGCTGGCATCTTTTACCACCGTGGTAGGTTGAGATGCGGTTTGCTGCATTTCTCTTTCCTTTGCAGCTTCATAAACCTGCTTGTAAGCACTCTGTTTGGGTTTACACGATGTACCCAAAACCACCAGGGTAGCCAAAATCAATGCATAATGGAATCTTTTCATCTGTATTCAAGTATTATTTTTTATCTCTTACCCTCACCATGGGTAAAACGTTCCCACAAAGATAGTAAAGATGGCGTTGTTTGTACATCTGGGGATGTGAAAATAAATTAAATGGAGCCGTTTCCTGGCTCCATTTATCTGTTTAATTCAAATCCTGGTGTCGATCAATCATTGTGCAGTTGGATAGTACCAAGATCGTAAACTTCTCCAGCCTTTACTTCGATATTATTAATCACGGTATCCCGGTAGTTTGTGGTCGTATCCGCAAAGACCTTCAGATTCCAGCTGGCCGGTTTCAAACCCGGGAACAGGAACATTCCGTTGTCTTCGGGGAGAGAAATGACCGTATCTTCACCGTTGATGATTTGAACGTAGCTCACACCCGCGGCTTCAACTCTCGCAGGTAGGGCGATCCCTTTTATCGAACCGCCGAATGCATCGGCATAGGTCCTGATAACCGGCTTCAGATGATAGGTATCATTGCCTCTTTTGACAACCGATCGGGCGGCATCAAAGTCGATCACAAAGCTGTAAGCCAGGTCGGCCTGCAATGTCTCATGGAGATTAAACTTAAGACCGCTGGTTTGGGCTGACGGTGTCTGCAGGTCGTGTGCTACACCATCGACCACCACATTGCTTTCATCTCCGAGTATCAACCTTATCTGACTGATTTTGCCTGCAGGAATATCACCCCCGGCCAGCAGGACTGTCTCTCCGTTTCTGAAGTCCAGCAGGTTATAAATTCCCGGATTGGGGACATCCAGTTCAACCCAGGATACTTCACTTGAGTCGATATCGTCTTCGACATCAAAAAAAGCGTCGGCTATACCCACGCGAACACCTCGAATATCGATATTCACTTCGTCATAATTCAAAGCAGGAGCATCGGTCAGTTTAAACTGGATGCTTGCTTTTCCGTCTGTGAGCTTTTCATTCTCATTTGTACAACTCACCGCTCCCCACAACATCAACATGGCTGCTATTGTCAGGGAACCACTTTTTAAAAATCTTGTCTTCATAAAGTCTTGCAATTAAAAATAAAGTTTTGTTTAAAGGAGATATTCAAAAAAATATCTTACCCCCTTAGAACAAGTGACAGCGACCAAAAAGTTCGCATGACACGGTTAAAGATTCAGAAGAAGTGCTAAAGGATAAAATAAAAAAAAGGATGGATGAGCCTTTCAATCATTTACCAGATTCAAAAATTACCAAAACAAAATGTTGTTTATTTCCGTTATAACAGACATCAATCGCTATTTTTTTTTATGAAAACAACTACTTTCACTTTTTTGCTTTTAATCTTGAGCAGTTTCCTTTTTTACTCCTGCAATCAGTTGAACAAACAACGGAATGAGGCGGATCAACGTGACTCAATACCCGGCTACGCAATGAATGACCTGGCGAACAATCCAATGGCCACGGATTTGCATGAGAAACTGATGGTCTCCTTCAGTGAGGACTGGATGGAGCGGGAATCGGACCCCGATCTTTATCCGGAGTATTACGGGGGTTCATTTATTGACAACAATGGCATTTTTGTGATTACCGTCACCGGGGACCGGGAGCGTTACAACCGACAGTTGATTACAACGCTCGGGACCGATAATTTCAACGTGGAGACGGTGCAATATTCTTACAAACAAATGATGCAGGTGATGGACAGGATTGATGCTTTCCTGGTCGACACCACCATCCCGGAAAATCATCCCGTGATGGCAAATTTTGCCGGCGCTTACCCAGATGTAATGGAGAATAGGGTGAAGGTACTCCTGAAAATTGTAAACAAAGAAATTACCGATGCCTTTAAAAAAGACATCTCTAACTCCCCTATTATCGTATTTGAGCAGGGAGAGATACCCGAATTGTATTAAAAACGGATATCTCTCCTTCTCTTTTGGGTTGATCACTATTGCATGCAAAGGCAGGAAACCAGGTTCCGGTCACCGTAAGCATTGTCTACACGGGCTACATTCACCCAGAATTTATTTTCGGCCACAAAGGGTAACGGAAATGCGGCTTTGCTACGCGGGTATGTGTGTCCCCATTCATCCGCCGTCACCTCATACTGAGGATGGGGTGCATTTACCAGCACATTATCCTCTTTTGTGTATTCACCCCTTGATACTTCAATGATCTCTTCATGAATTTGATTCATGGTATCTACAAACCGATCCAGCTCCGCCAGACCCTCACTCTCGGTGGGTTCCACCATGAGGGTGCCATGGACAGGAAACGATAGTGTGGGCGCATGATAACCGTAGTCGATCAGCCGTTTTGCAATGTCTGTTTCGGTAATGCCCGACACCTCCTTCAATCCCCGGCAATCGAGGATCAGTTCATGCCCCACCCTGCCGTTGGCGCCGCGATAGACAATGCCGTATGAATCGTTCAGCTTCTCGGCCAGGTAATTGGCACTGAGAATTGCAGCTCCGGTAGCCTCCTTTAATCCTTCGGCACCCATCATGCGAATGTAGGCATATGTAATCTCCAACACGCCGGCACTGCCGTATGCAGCTGCTGAAACCGTATTTTGGCTTGTTTCAAAGGTCACCGGATGGCCCGGAATGAAAGGAACGAGATGTTCCGCCACGCAGATGGGTCCCACACCCGGTCCGCCTCCACCATGGGGGATGGCAAACGTCTTGTGCAGATTCAGGTGGCACACATCGGCACCAATGGTACCGGGATTGGTATATCCAACCTGTGCGTTCATGTTGGCACCATCCATATACACCTGCCCTCCGGCATCATGAATAAGTCGGCACATTTCTCTGATTTCTGTCTCGAAGATACCATGTGTAGAAGGATAGGTGATCATGTATGCAGCCAGATTGTCCCTATATTGTGCGATCTTGCTGCGCAAGTCATCCATATCTACATTTCCTTTCAGGTCGCTGGCCACTGTCACCGGTGTGAAGCCGGCCTGCACTGCACTGGCTGGGTTGGTGCCATGTGCCGATGCCGGAATCAGCACCACATTGCGATGTCTCTCACCTTTGCTTTCGAGATAAGCTCCAATGGTGATCAGTCCCGTATATTCACCTGCGGCTCCCGAATTGGACTGCAGGCTGGTGGCAGTAAAACCTGTAATCTCCGCCAGCATATCTTCCAGTTCGCCAATCATCTGTCTGTAGCCCATGGCCTGTTCCTCCGGAGCAAAGGGATGCATGCGCTGTAAGCCAGGCAGCCCCAACGGCAGCAGTTCCGATGCCGCATTCAGTTTCATCGTACAGGAACCCAGCGAAATCATGGAATGAGCCAGTGAAATATCTTTCCGGTCCAGCCGCTTGATGTAGCGCATCAATTCGGTTTCGGTATGGTAACTGTTAAAGGTGGGATGCGTCAGAAAGTCTGATTTACGAAGCTGTGACTCCTTCAATGTGATTTTCTCGGGAAGGTCGTCAATCATGAACACCTTAGAACTACCTGCGGCCATGGCAAAAGCGGCCAGCAGCTCATGCACCTTATAGTCATTGGTCGTTTCATCTATGCTGAGGCCTATCTCTCCGCTGTTGAAATAACGCAGGTTGATGGACCGCATCTCTGCATTCTCACGGATATCCTGCGCTGAAATACCATCAGGCAAAGCTATTTTCAGGGTGTCGAAGAAGCCTTTGTTCAGTTGTTTAAAACCCATCTCTCTCAACTCATCGCTCACGTGGGAAGCAATGGAATGAATGCGGCGGGCAATCTCTTTCAGCCCTTGGGGGCCATGATAAACGGCATAAAAAGAGGACATGGTCGCCAGCAAAGCCTGTGCGGTACAGATGTTGGATGTAGCCTTTTCCCGTTTAATATGTTGTTCGCGTGTTTGCAGTGCCATGCGATAAGCTTCCTTGCCGTAAGCATCTTTCGAGATGCCGATGATGCGGCCCGGCATGGAACGTTTATACTCTTCCCGGGTAGCAAAGAAAGCAGCGGAAGGGCCTCCGTAAAACATGGGAACGCCAAAACGCTGACTGCTGCCGAAGGCAATATCGGCTCCCCACTCGCCGGGAGGTACGAGCATCACGAGAGCCATCAGGTCGGTCGCCACTGCGACCTTACAATCTGCCTTATGCGCTTTTTCTACCAGGTCGCGGTAGTCCTCCACGTTGCCATCCCCATCGGGGTATTGGAGAATCATCCCGAAACAGGGCTTATCGAAAGAAAAAGTTTTCCAATCCCCCACAAGCAGCTCTATACCTGAATAATACATGCGCGTCTGCAAAACGGCCAGCGTTTGGGGAAAAACCCGTTCGTCCACAAACAATGTTTCCACGTTGTTTTTCACCTGTTCGCGGCTGCGCAGTCCATACATCATGGTAGCCGCTTCAGCAGCAGCAGTGGCCTCATCGAGCAGCGAACTGTTGGACAGCGGCAATGCAGTTAGTTCGCTTACTACCGTCTGAAAGTTCAGCAATGCTTCCAGTCGCCCTTGTGATATTTCTGCCTGATAGGGGGTGTAAGAAGTATACCATACCGGATTTTCGAACACGTTGCGATAAATGGCTGCCGGAGTAATGGTATCGTACCAGCCCATACCTATGTAGGAGGTAAACACCTGATTCTGCGATGCAATGTGTCCAATCTCCTCGGCATATTCATATTCCGACAAAGGGGCCGGGAGTGATAAAGGTGCCGATAGGCGTATGTCGGCCGGTATTGTCTGATCAATCAGTTCTTCCACAGAATTCAAACCGATCGAATTGAGCATAATCTGTTTATCGGCTTCGGTGAGTCCGACATGACGATTTTTAAACTGTTCCATTTTCAACATAATGAACGATATGATTTTTTTTGATCTTCTGATTATTGTCCGGTTCCGACAAAAGGATTATCCGCTTTCTCCTGACCGATGGTGGTCGCCGGACCGTGACCCGGATAAACCCTTGTTTCTGCCGGTAGTGTGAAAAGCTTTGTTTTTATACCTGTCGTCAGCGCATCAAAATCTCCTCCTGCCAGGTCGGTACGTCCGATGCCTGAATGAAACAGCGCATCCCCACTGAGCAGCACATTTTCACTCTTGTTATAGAACACGATACTCCCCGGTGAATGTCCCGGCAGGTGAATCACCTCGAGTATCTGATTGCCAAATGCAATCTGATCACCTTCATCCAGATAACGGCCTATCTTGGGTCTGTAGTTCGTATTTGTTGTTGGGAAGCCGAACATTTGCAGTTGTGCGGGAATATCATCCAAAAGAAATTCATCATCCCGGTGACAGGCCAGCGTAAGTTCAAACTGAGAGGCTACCGCATTCACGCCGAAAAGGTGATCGAAGTGCAGATGGGTGTTGAGGAGGTGTTTGATCACAAGATCGCGATCAAAAATATAATTAAACAGTATCTCCTTTTCATCCGCATAAAAGCAAGCTGCATCAATCACGACACACTCCTTTGTCGCATCGGAAAGTACGTATGTATTTACACCCAGTGGGTTGAATTCAAATGTTTTAATCTTCATAGAAAGAGGTTGCAAGGGGATATTCAGGGCAAAAATAACACTTTCTTTTGGAATAATCCCGGTTTGGCTGCAGATAAAAAGATCAGCTCAGGGAAACATATACCAGTTTCTTTGTTTGAAAAAAGGGTTCGGAAAAATAATCGGTTAGGGAGATTTCATCGGCAACTTTTTTATAGGGACGAATCTCAGCGGTGAGATCTCCCCCCTTCAGGCAGATGATGCCGTTGGGAAGGGCATTCATCTGATCTGTTGCGATATTTTTGCGGGTTACCCTGATAAGGTCCGGCAAGGGCATGACCGCCCTGCTTACGATGAAGTGAAACTTTCTCTTTTCATCCTCCACACGTGCATGCATCACCTCCACATTCGAAAGTCCGATCTCTTTCGCCACGGCCTCGGCCACCTTGATTTTTTTTCCGATGCTATCGAGTAACAGAAACTTTACACCGGGGAAAAAAATGGCCAGCGGTATCCCGGGAAATCCGCCCCCTGTGCCCACATCCATGATGCGGGTGCCCGGAATGAAAGAGATATACTTTGCGATGGCCAATGAATGCAGTACGTGGTGCGGGTACAGGTTGTCGATATCTTTCCGGGAAATCACATTGATCTTTGCATTCCAATCGGCATACAATCCCTGTAATGCATCGAACTGTTTTTTCTGTTCCGCCGTGATGGCCGGGAAATAAGTTTCAATATCTTTCACTGTAATCGGCCAGTTTGTGTATGATGGTGTTTTCTCTCAACAGGGAACGAATTGCGGCATAGGGAATAAATACCTCCGGGGCATCCAGCTGATAGGCTGAGTATTCACCTTTGTTGTATGTATAAGTGATTCCCTTCTCGTTCAACAGGAAGTTACGGTTTGGGATGATTTCCTGTATTCCGAAGAAACCGAGATCTTCCAGTTCGGAAATTGTTTTTACCTGATTCTGATCCAGCAAAGAAGTAATAATCAAGCTTTGCAGGGCTGCATCGTATCCGGCATTGAAGATGTCATTCTCGGTAACCTGACTGCCATTGTTCACATTGATCACATAATTGCGGTATGAATTGTATGAGGTTGCTCCCCCCTTGTTGTTGGCTTGCTTCACCTGAAATGCAATGAGTCCGTAGCGGTTATAAACGATTGAATCGGAGAGATACTCATAATAGGAATAGAAAGTATCTTTCATTTCATGTTCACTGTCGGAGACATCTATGCCGGGAATAAGGCCATTCAGCTCCATCATCTCTTGTGCGGTTTCGCTGTATGTACCGGCGTCGGCCCTGTAGTTTTCTATAAAATTCTTTACATAAGCATTGACAGCGAGATCCGGGGCATGTCCTTCGTATGCTGTTCCGAGCACATGTTTTACGAAAATCCGTTGCAAGGTATCCACATTGGTCCTAGAACCGTTTACCGGAAAGACAAACGACACGCGTATGTCGCAGTAAGGTTTCGAGGTATCTCCTTCAAGATGAAATTTTTCATGCATCCTGATGGTATCAAAATCCACATTGTTCTCTGCCCGAAACGAACTGCGGCCAGCGTGATTGCATGCAATAAGCAACGTGGCCAAAGCGGTCAGCAAAAAAAGTGTTTTTGTCTTTCTTCTCTCCATACACCCACAAATAAAGGACAAAATTAAACATTTTATCGGGATATCTCTTCATTTGCGAAAAAAATCAATACGCGTGGCCATCGGAATCCAGTTCTTCCATTCCCAGTTTCTTTTTTTCCAGTGCGCCCCATGCATAGATGATATAGGCAATGATAAACGGCACAAAGAGTGACACCACGGACATGGCTGTCAGCGTAAACTCACTCGATGAAGAATTCTCCAGGGTGAGCGAGCTCTGCAGATCGATGGAAGACGGGTAATAGGCCGTATTGTTCAAGCCGGCCACCAACAAAAGCATGGTCACTGTTACGACGGTTCCTGCACCGGCAAACCAGATACCTTTTTTAAACCGCTGATTAAAGGTTGTTTGAAAGATACCATACAAGACGGCTACTACACCCAGAATGAAAAATGCCATGACCCAGGGCATCTCGATAAAGTTATAGAGGTATTTCTTATCCTCCAGTGAAACTACTTTGGTCACAGGATCCACGGCATAACCCTCGGCAAGCAATGTCCATATCAGGAAAACCAGGAAGAACAACAGGAAAGGTATTCCGTTATAGAGTACGAACTTGCGTGATCTTTTTTCCAGCACCTCATGACGCAGGCGATTCACGAAATAGAGGCTTGCCAGTGTGCGTGCCAGAAACAGCACGGCCAATCCCAGACATAGGTTCCGTAGGTTGGCCAGTGATTCCAGTCCGTGTAATGGATTTTGCCACTGGCTGATGACAAAGCCTGAACTGCCCAGACCGGCAATATTTCCCTTACCCACCGTAAACTCAGAGCCGGTAAAGAAAGTCGCAACCAGTACGCCCAACAAAAATGTACCCAGTACACCGTTCAGGAAGAGGAAAGCACGATACACGCCGGGGCCGAAAATATTTCCCGGCTTCGCCTGAAACTCATAGGAAACAGCCTGTAACACGAAGCAGAAGAGCAGGATCATCCAGGCCCAGTAAGCACCGCCGAAGCTGGTAGAATAAAACAGGGGAAAAGAAGCAAAGAAGGCACCACCAAACGTTACCAGCGTGGTAAATGTATATTCCCATTTTCGGCCGAGTGCATTTATCAGCAACCTCTTTTCATCTTCTTGCCTGGCGAGGGACCCGAGCATCGACTGTCCACCCTGTACAAAGAGCAGGAAAACAAGCAGCCCTCCCAGGAGCGACATGATGAACCACCAGTATTGTTGTAAAAATTCATATGTAATCATTGTACCATTATTTTAAACTGTGCAACATCTTTTATTGTCCGGTATGATCCGCCGGGGGAAGTGATTCCGGACCTTTTTTTATCTGCTTCACCATGATGGTGGCCTCTGCAATGAGCAGACCGGTAAAAACCAATGAAAACAAGATAAAGGTGGTTATGATATTTCCGGCCGATACCGCCGAAGCAGAAACCTCCACGGGCATGATATCCTGAATGGTCCATGGCTGGCGACCCACTTCCGCAACGATCCACCCCAACTGACTGGCCAGGAAGGAAAGCGGAATGCTCCATAACGCCACATACTGCAACCACCGGGTGTTGTTCATTTTTTTCTTGTAGAGATAGTACAGCAGCACCACGAAAAGCAAAATGAAAAACATCCCGATCATCACCATCAGGTGAAAACTGTAAAAGGTGATCGGCACATGGGGAATCAGATCCGCTCCGGTCTCGAGATATCCGTAACCAAAATGGGCATAGTTCTCCCTGAGAATTGCCTCATGGTCGGCTGCATCGGCCTCACGCCCATCCTTCATGGCCATCTGATAATCGGCCAGTGCCTGAATGGCTTTTTCTCCCCGCACCTTACGTTCTTCAAAAGAGAGTGCCGTTGTCCCATCGGGAAGGGTATAACCACCCTCAATTATATCTTTCACGCCAGGCACAAAAGCATTTATGTTGCGGTATCCCAGAAGAGACAAAAGCTTGGGTATTTCCACTTTGGCAATGTAGGGATTCACGTCGTCGTTGTATTCCTTCTTGGCAGGGTTCAACACACCAAAAGCCACCAGGCCGGTTCCTTCCTTACCCGTATATAATCCTTCCATGGCAGCCAGCTTCATCGGTTGTTTTTGTGCCACCTGATAGGCGGAGCCATCACCGGTGACGGCAAGCATCACAAAACCGACCAGGCCCACAAGTGACGCGATTTTGATGCTTTGAATGGCAAATTCGACATGTCTCTTTTTTAGGAGATACCAGCCCGACACACCTGCCACGAAAGAGGCACCTACGGCCCAGCAGGAGAAAACAGCATGGAGAAACTTGTTGTAAGCTACAGGGGAAAGCGTTACTGCCCAGAAATCGACCATTTCATTGCGCACGGTATCGGGATTGAATTCCATTCCGATGGGGTATTGCATCCATGCGTTGGCAACCAGGATCCAGAAAGCAGACAGTGTGGCTCCCGTAAAGACAAGCCATGTAGAGAGCAGATGCGCTTTCCTGCTTACCCTGTTCCAGCCAAAAAACATGACGGTGACAAAGGTGGCTTCCAGAAAAAAAGCAATGATGCCTTCAATGGCCAGGGGAGCGCCAAAGATGTCGCCCACAAACCAGCTGTAATTCGACCAGTTTGTGCCGAACTGAAACTCCAGAATAATCCCCGTGGCTATACCAATGGCAAAGTTGATACCGAAGATCTTTTGCCAGAACCGGGTTGTGACCTTCCACTTCTCATCACCTGTTTTTACATAGATGCTCTCCATGATGGCCATGATGAGCGCCAAGCCGATGGTAAGAGGGACAAAAATCCAGTGATAGCCGGCAGTGAGCGCGAACTGTCCTCTTGCCCAATTTACTGCAGATATACTTAATAGATCCATATATTATTCAGATTATACTTGTTATTTTTGGATACTCTTCTTTCCGACGGAGTTATTAACCGTTTTTCTGAAGATTTGTCGGTTTAGTTGTTGTGATTTTTTTTAAAATTTCCGTTCAGGCCTGACCTATTCCTCCAATGGGCGGCAAAAATCCGGGATCGGTTTGAAGACGGATGGTCCCATTTTGTTGTTCAAACTTATCGATATTCTCTTTCAGCGCCATGAATAGCCGTTTGGTGTGCTCCGGAGTCAGAATGATGCGTGACTTGACTTTCGCTTTGGGTACTCCCGGCACGATACGAATGAAATCGACGACGAACTCGGAAGTTGAATGTGAAATAACGGCCAGGTTTGAATAAATGCCCTGCGCAATCTCATCACTCAACTCGATCTGGATCTCGTTATCCTGATTGATTTTTTCCATTATAACTGTGAATTAAATGTTATTTATAAATATTATAAATAAGCCTGAACAAAGAAAATTAAATTTTCCTTATCTGCAAAAGAAAAGTCAGAGATTCTTGAAATTTTTCTTTAATTTATCGCCCGAAAAATAATCTGTTCAGCTTCTCCATTGCTTATATGATAAATTCAGTGAATCGGCAACTCCCTGAAAGACCACATCTCCCCGCACAACATTCAAGCCCTGCTTCAGATCGGGATGAGACAGGCAGGCACCCTCCCACCCTTTTTCAGCGAGCGTGATTACGTATGGCATGGTCGCGTTGGTGAGGGCACGCGTCGAAGTGATCGGTACGGCGCCCGGAATATTTGCCACGCAATAGTGAATGACTCCATCCACCACATACACAGGATCTTCATGTGTTGTCGGATGTGTGGTTTCAAAACAGCCACCCTGATCGACCGACACATCGATGATCACGGTGCCGGGTGTCATCTCTTTCAGCATCTCCCGGGTTAGCAGATGGGGAGCCTTCATACCCACCTGCAGGGTTGCTCCGATAACCAGGTCGGCCGTCTTCACCAAATCGGAGATGGCAAATCGGGTGGAGTAAACCGTCTCCACGTTGGCGGGCATCACTTCTGACAAATAACGTAGCCTGTTCAAATTGATGTCCAGTATTTTCACATTGGCTCCCATTCCGGCAGCCATTAAAGCGGCATTGGAGCCCACGACACCTGCGCCGATGATGATCACATCGGCCGGTTTTACACCCGGAACACCTCCCAACAGCACGCCCTTTCCACCTTGCGGTTTTTCAAGATATTTGGCTCCCTCCTGTACGGAGAGGCGTCCTGCCACCTCACTCATGGGGGTAAGCAGTGGTAAGGTCCCGTTTTGGTCTATTACAGTCTCATAGGCTATGCAAACGGCGCCGCTCCGCATCATGGCTTCCGTCAGTTTTTTATCGGATGCAAAGTGAAAGTAGGTAAACAGCACCTGATTTTCTCTGATCAGCGGGAATTCTCTTTCCTGCGGCTCCTTTACTTTTACGATCATATCGGCACGCGCGTACACTTCCTCCATAGTGTCTACTAATTCAGCTCCTGCTTTGATGTAACGTTCATCGGGCAGGTTACTTTCAATGCCGGCATTCCTCTGTACGAATACGGTGTGACCTCTGCGTGTGAGTTCATACACGCCGGCGGGAGTCATTGCTACCCTCCCCTCCTGGATCTTAATCTCTTTGGGTATTCCTATGGTCATCATAATGAAGTAATTAGATATTTTTTAAATGAGCTGTAAGTGATAATACAAAAATAACACAAAAAAAATAAAAATAACATCCTTCCTGTTAAAAAAAAACGATGCCGCATCTCTACACGGAACAAATGTTATCAATAAACATCGCCCGACAGGATAAAGTTGAAACATTTTTTGCAGTTTGCAGATTAAATCGTATTTTTGTATGGTATTTAGATTATCGGAATATAAAATAATTTGCACAATGGTTAGTTATAAAGAATTGGGTTTAGTAAACTCTAAAGAGTTGTTCAAAAAAGCAGTTGACGGTGGCTATGCCATTCCTGCTTTTAATTTTAACAATATGGAACAATTGCAGGCCATTATTTCCGCCTGCGTGGAAACGAAGTCACCCGTGATCCTTCAGGTATCCAGCGGTGCACGTAAATATGCCAATCAGACCTTGCTGCGTTATATGGCTCAGGGAGCCGTTCAATATGCCAAAGAGTTGGGTTATGAAATTCCCATCGTGCTTCATCTCGATCATGGTGACAGCTTCGAACTTTGCAAAGACTGTATCGAAAGTGGCTTTTCATCTGTGATGATCGACGGTTCACATCTTCCTTATGAGGAAAACATCGCTTTGACAAAGAAAGTGGTTGAATATGCTCATCAGCATGGTGTTACCGTGGAAGGCGAGCTGGGTGTCCTGGCCGGCATCGAAGATGATGTTCAGGCAGAACACCATACATATACCGAACCCGATGAAGTTGTCGACTTCGTGTCACGCACCGGCGTAGACTCACTGGCTATCTCCATCGGCACTTCACACGGTGCGTTCAAGTTTACTCCCGAACAGTGTACCCGCAATGAAGAGGGTGTATTGGTACCGCCCCCCTTGCGTTTCGATATTCTCGAAGAAATTGAAAAACGCATACCGGGATTCCCCATCGTGCTGCACGGCTCCTCTTCGGTACCCCAGCAATATGTGGAAACCATCAACAAGTATGGTGGTAAACTAAACGACTCCATCGGTATCCCCGAAGAACAGTTGCGCAAAGCTGCCAAGTCGGCCGTATGTAAAATCAATATCGACTCCGATGGCCGCCTGGCGATGACTGCTGCTGTACGCGAAGTATTCGCTACAAAACCGGCAGAATTCGATCCCCGCAAGTATCTGGGACCTGCACGCGAAGAACTGAAAAAACTGTACATGCACAAGACAGAGAAAGTACTCGGCAGTGCTGGTAAAGCATAAACGAAGACCAAGATAATTACAAAAGGATTGACCGAAATGGTACAATCCTTTTTTTATGCTGTAACGCCCGGTAATGGGCCTATTCAAGAGATCATCGCCGGTTCATATCCAAGATCATCTGGTTGAAATTAGTTTCTTTCAGCAAGTCATCCAGCGAAAGGTGCATCCTGTATCGCCAGTAATGTGTCGGATTGGCCGGTATGTTGATGCGTTCGGCAGCTGCATGGGGGTTCCACAGCTTTTCATCGGCCGACATCCAGTCCTGCCAGGGCAATATGACCCACATCGCCGTCGATTGAAGGTGATTGGTAAGAATCTCCCTGCAGAGCACTGCGCTGCATGCTTCGGGAGCAGTACCTTCGTGGTGCAGAACTTCGTTATAGTAGCGTTGCGTAACCTCTCTGTTTTCCGTCCACCATGCCCGGAGGGGCGACATATCATGGGTTGATGTGGTGCATACGGAGAGATAAGGCAATGAATGCAGATCAGCAAACGTGGCTTTTGCATCTTTGGGCATACGCTGAATCTCCAGACTCAACATCTGTAACTCATTCATGACCGAAGGAACACAATCGGGTACCATTCCCAAATCTTCGCCACAAGCCAGCATCGATGTGGATGAAAGCAGCGCCGGCAGTTTCTGCATGGCTTGTTCGCGCCAGAAGTAGTTGTGCTTATAATAATAAAAATCATCATACAGCCTGTTGAAAGCATCTTTCACATGATCATCCAGATACCGGTAGGAATAGGTATACTGTGCAGTGATACGCGGATGAAACCTGTGCTGATCATGCCGGTCACGGATAAAGAGAACCTCGGTGCAAAGCGAAAGCAGTCCATTCCGGATGCGTCTGCTTTTTTCATCCGGCAGATCGGCAAATAGCTGGTCAATCTTCTGCTGGGTATCACAGAATGATTTCAGTCTGAACCGCTGCCATCCCGAGATATCCAGATAACTGTCCTTCACCTCATCGGTATAATCACCAAATATTTCAGGCAGATAATGCTCGTGAATAAAGGGTTTAGCCATTCTTTCCTCGTCGAAAGGAATGCCTGCGCGACTGATCTCTTCCACCCAGTATGGCAATGCCGGACTAAAATATCCGAGCAGACCCTGCACGGCATGGAGCGGTATTTCCCAGATGCGGAAAAAACCCAGGATATGATCAATACGGTAGGCATCGAAATAATCAGACATCTTGCGAAAACGGCTGATCCACCAGGCGTAGTCATCTTCGGCCATCGCCTGCCAGTTGTAAGTTGGAAATCCCCAGTTTTGACCCAGATAGGAAAAATCATCGGGTGGCGCACCACTCTGGGTATCCATATTGAAAAGACCGGGTGCGGTCCAGGCATCAATGCTATTACGACTGATGCCGATTGGAATATCTCCTTTCAGGGTAACACCCTTCTCCCGTGCATATGTCTTTACGCCTGAAAATTGCTCGTGAAGCAGGTATTGTATAAAATACCAATAGCAGATTTCTCTTCTTGCATCGGGATTATTCTCCACCATGTGCTGCAGAAGATGTTCGTCGAAACTGCTGAACTCGCCCCATTCCAAAACGTCGGCACGCTTATTCCTGTCGCGCAGATAACAATAGCAGGCATACGGGAAAAGCCAGTGGCTGTTTATCCCGTAGAAGGCCGAATATCCGGCAGACGACAATACCTGCTCGCCGCGTTCCAGAAAAAGATCACGGCCATAGCTTGTTTTCAGTTGCAGGACCTGCTCATAGTCTATCTCTGCCAGACTGTTCAGTCGTGCTGCCTCAGCAGTGTATGACTGGAATTTTTCCTTGTCTGTCAGCGGAAGAGCATGACATCCCAGGTAAATGGGATGAAGGGCGTAAATGGAGATGGCACTATAAGGATAGGAGTCGCGCCATGTTCCGGTTGCGGTGGTATCATTCACCGGAAGCAGTTGAATGAGCTGCTGCCCGGTGAGTGATACCCAGTCGATCATTTTATAAAGATCGGTGAATTCACCGATACCAAAGCTCTCGTTCGTTTTCAGAGAGAAAACAGGTATTGAAGTACCGGTGCCTTTGTAGTTGAAGTTGTGATAATGATATTGCAAACCCATTTCCACAAAGACAACACCCTGTTCGCAAGCTTTTTCGGCATAAAGGATGCGATTGCCGCCATCTTCCCAGTGAATGATTTCACCAGTGGCTTTGTCTCTTATGACGAACTTGTATTCGCAGGAAGGAGGAATTTTTTTTGCGTCCAATACAATCTGCCACTCCCCTTCATCCACATAAGATAAAGGCAATGCCCCTTCAGGATTCCAGTTTCCCAGGGTGTCACAGTTGCCGGTCACACACACCTGCTGCTCCCTGTTTGCAAAGGGACAAATTACATTCAAGAGTACCGAATGGGCAGGATACTTCAAAGGAATAGGCTCCTTCGCATGTCGAAAGATGCTGCTGGTGAAAACGGAAGAATAGAGATAAGCATGCCAGGGCTTGCTTTTCCAAAGATCGTGTATGAGAAACTTCTTTTTGTCTTTGCTAGCGTGCAATTTGCGATTGGCACCCCATTCCCGTCGGATAATGCTCTCTCCCTGGCGGATGAGGTAGTAGTAATATACATCTTTGGTTCCCGTCACATTCACTTCCGTGAACCAGTCATCTCCCGCAGCTGAAAGAACAATTGCTTTGGATTCATCAAACTGTCCCAGCTCCGGCGTAGATCCACAGAGACAAACCTGTTGTCCCGATGCGGTATGATAGTTGATTTGAAATGATAAAAGAGCCATTCAGATTCTCTCGTTATGATCATAAAAGGCGATATCCGCTTTTCAATGATACGCTGTATTAAATTATTCGTTTATCGGGACAAATCTACAATAATTTATAAACGAAAATGATTGAAACTGATCTCTTTTAAGCGGAATACCGTGCAATCGATTGCGACAGCATATGCTGTCGCAGATATTGGATCTGTTTATTCTACAAGAAGATAAGAATCAGCAATTGCGCCGAGATGACCCGGAGAAACATGGTCAGCGGATATACGGTGGCATAGCTCACAGCAGGAATATCATTCCCGGCTGCAGCATTGGCATATGACAATGCCGGGGGGTCGGTCATACTTCCCGCAATCAGACCCATCAGCGTAAAATAGTTCAGTTTGTACACTTTCCGTCCGATCGTACCGATGATTAACAGCGGAACAACAGTGATGATCACGCCATAACCTATCCACACATATCCGCCGTTAACCACCGTCTCCACGAAATTACCACCGGCCCCCAGTCCTACACAGGCGAGGAAAATGGCTATACCAATCTCACGCAACATCAGATTGGCACTCATGGTCGTGTAAGTCACCAGTTTATATTTGGGACCAAATTTGCTGATCAGGATGGCCACGATAAGCGGTCCGCCGGCAAGACCCAGTTTTACCGGCTGGGGAATGCCGGGAATGATGAAAGGGATGCTCCCTACCAGCACACCCAACGCAATGCCGATAAAAAAGGAGATGAGGTTGGGTTCTCTCAGTCTTTTGAGTGAATTGCCGAGAAACTTCTCCACGTTAAGGATCGATTCTTCCGACCCGACCACTGTCACACGGTCACCCAGCTGTAACTGCAATCTTGAATCGGCAATCAGGTCCATACCGGCTCGGTTCACACGGGTGATATTGATACCGAAAAGATTTCTCAGTCGCAGGCTTCCGATGGAACGTCCGTTGATCGCCGACTTGGTAATGGATATCCTTCGAGATACAAGCTGAGAATCCAGTTTGTTCCACTCCTCTTTGCCCATTTCAATACGCTGTCCTATCATTGCTTCTATTACCTCGATGTTCTTCAGATTGGAAACCACCAACACCTTATCACCCTCATTCAGGACGGTTTGCGTTTTCGGCACCACCAGTTCCTGCGTACGGACATGCAACACGCGCGAGATCACAAATTCTTTTTGTATGAGGTGCTTGATTTCTCGTATATTCTTTCCAAAGATGGAAGGGTTCTCCACCAGGAGTGAAAACATATTCGCTTCGGTCATTTTGGATTCACTCTTGTCATCCAGTTCGCTGTTTTCTTTGGCAAAATTGATGCGAAAAATATACCGGAACAGAACGATGGACATAATGATGCCGACCACACCCAGGGGATATGCTACGGCATAGGCAGTGGCAATGGTCGGGTCCACAGTTCCCGTCACATCGGTGTAGGTCTGTTGTGCTGCACCCAAGCCAGGGGTATTGGTAACTGCACCCGAGAGTATCCCAACCATGGTGGCAATGGGAATGCCGGTGACAACATGAATGATGTAGGTGGTCAGCACGCCCAGAAGGACCACGCCTGTGGCCAACAGGTTGAGGGTGATTCCTCCCTGTTTAAATGATGAAAAGAAGCTGGGTCCCACCTGCATACCAATTGAGAAGATAAAAAGGATCAGTCCGAATTCTTTCAGAAAATGCAGTACGTTGGGGTCAATCGCCAGACCCAGATGTCCCAGAAATATCCCAAAAAACAAAATCCATGTCGTCCCGAGAGAGATGCCGAAAATTTTAATTTTTCC
The DNA here is from genome assembly GCA_001768325.1 of Bacteroidetes bacterium GWC2_46_850. Lineage (GTDB taxonomy): Bacteria > Bacteroidota > Bacteroidia > Bacteroidales > Dysgonomonadaceae > Proteiniphilum. The sequence continues at coordinate 91,540 of MENQ01000019.1, forward strand.
CAGCAAGAGTCCCATGGATATCACCAGCGCAAGCACCATGATAGCATGGGCAATGCCGGTACCAGTAATTAATTCAACTAACCAATCCATTGTCATCAATAACCTAAAATATATGTAAAAATCGTCGCAAAGATAGTGTTAATTCACCAAATATAAAAACTTATCAAACAGATGAAGGATCACCACAATTCAACAATCTTCCAGTTCGAAGAAAGAGAATCGGGAAAATTCACGTACTTTTGCACCGAAATTGAAGTTATATGAAGAAGCTACATGTAATCACACCGGTCAAGAACTCTGTTGATACAACCCTTCGCACGATAGCAAGCGTGTGTAATTCACGTATGGAAACGAAGTTTCAGTACACGGTATATGATGATTTCAGCGATGATGAAACCGTCAAAGCGCTCTTACTGGCGAAGGATCAGTTCGACTTCGAACTGATCAGCCTGAGCAGTATCACACAGCATCCGTCGCCCAACTACTTGATGATATTACAGCTTGCCCAGCAGAAGGCGCTGGAGGATGACGCACACCTGGTCATCGTTGAGTCGGATGTGGTTGTTGAACCCCATACGCTGCAAACCATGCAGGAAAGAGCCCATCTATTGCCCAAGTCGGCGATGCTGGGTGCCGTCACGACCGATGAAAACAGACATGTAAACTTCCCCTATCTTCATGCAAGAAAATATGCACAGGGCAGCATCAAAACGTCCAAAAGAATCAGCTTTTGCTGTACATTGCTAAGCAACACCTTACTGGCGAAATATGATTTCCACCTTCTCGACAAGGGAAAAACATGGTTCGATGTTTCCATTTCGCACAAGGCCCTGGAGCTGGGTCTCTCCAATTACGTTCTCACCGATACGCCGGTCCTGCACTATCCGCACAGCAGCCGCCCCTGGAAAAATCTCAAAAAGACCAATCCCCTACTCTATTACTGGCAGAAATTCGTGTTGAGAAGAGAGAAAATTTGATTCAGCTTATTTTACGAAGGTCACAGCAACCCATTGATTCATTTCAGCAAAAGAGTGATAGCGCCATCCGGCTTCTTCCCCCTTTTCGCGTATGAGCGGGATATCTTCCTGATAAAATCCGCTCATAATGATATGGCCCCCTTCTTTCAATACGCTGTCATACAATGGAATATCCTGTAGGAGCACATTCCTGTTGATATTGGCAAAGATCACATCGAAACGCTTGTTTCCCAACAACTCGGCTCCACCCGACAGCACACTGATATTGCTGATGCCATTGAGCTGTACGTTCTCGCGTGCGTTGTTGCAGGCCCATTCATCAATATCGATTGCTGTTACGGAATCTGCTCCTTTCATAGAAGCCAGTATGGCCAGTACGGCTGTTCCGCATCCCATATCCAATACCCATTTCCCCTCTAAATCCATGGACAGGATTTCTTTCAGAATCAATCCGGTTGTCTGATGATGTCCTGTACCGAATGCCATCTTTGGATCGATGGTGATATTGTATTTGGCTTGTCTTTCAGGAAGATGAAACGAGCTGTGAATCAAGCAGTCGTCTCCAATCAGGATGGGTTTAAAATAGTGCTTTTCCCACTCTTCATTCCAGTTTCTATCTTCCAGTTCATGGTATTTCCAGCTTATGTGGGCCTCCAATGGTAAAGCAGCCAGAAGTTCCGTTATTTTTTGGGCAGAGTAAAGAGGCGCCGGGACATAAGCATCCAACCCACCGGCAACCTGTTCAAATGTCTCAAAACCAATGTCGGCCAGCATGGCCGCCAGCACATCCTTCACCATCTCCCTGTCGGGATCACAGACAAACTGCACCTGTATATATTTCATTCTATCCTAATTTTATGCTCGTAGTTCTTACAAAAGTAGGCAACTTTCCGGAATCGGCGAAAAGGAGTCTAAAAAAAACAACCCTTTACTCCCAAAAAGTAAAAAACTCTTTCATCAACCGCTAAAATGTTTATAATTGTTACAAAAATGTCTATTTCATGTAAGAAAACACCTGAATTGGTTTTTTTGTCCTACTTTTATCCAGCAAAAAACATCGTTTTCCTGCAGTGACATCATCCGTATTGTTGACTTCTGATGATCGGCGCCAGGAGAACTGTCTGTCAAATATCATCTTATGAGAATTACTACCGGATTTATCGTTTTTATCATAGCCTCCTTCTTGTTTCAAGGTTATAGTCAGGTTCAACGCCCTAAAATATTATCGCTGATTGAGGAAGGTGTGGCATTACACGATCAGGGAGAATACAAGCAGGCCATTGAAAAATATCAGGATGCCTTAAAACTTCAGCCAGGTTGTCCGCAGGCTACCTATGAGATCGCTCTGTCCTACCTGGCAATGAAAGATTTTAACAAAGCATCGGAATTCAGTACAGCCGTTATCAATACAAACGATAAGCAACTTTCACCCGGTGCCTATGCCGTGAAAAGTGAAGCATTGGTCGAAATGGACCGGCTGGATGAAGCAATCAGCCTCTTGCATGAGGGTTTGGGCAAATATGGCGATGAATACCTTCTTCATTTTAATATGGCGGTGAATTATTATAAGAAGGACGACATGGACAAAACGCTCGAACATATAAAAAAGGCGATCGACCTGGATAAATCACACAGCGGTGCTTTTCTGTTGTATGCCTACGCGCTGAACAACAGTGGGCTTTGGGTCCAGAGCATTCTTTCCATGCAAATGTTTCTGCTGCTGGAACCCGACAGCCAACGATCTAAAAATGCCTTTGAAGAGATGCTGCAGACCATGCGCATAAAAAAAATAGGTGAGCCGGTGGAACGTTCCTTTATCCAACAACAGATGATGCGGAATAAAGGGACATTGCTACATCCGGAAGAGACTCCCCCATTGTCAGTCAAGGATGGTCTGAACCGGGATCTGGTATACAAGGCCATCAACGTCACCCTCGACTCATTGCAGGCCACCCCTGTCGTTGAAGATGAATTCACTCAGTTTAAAGCAGTAAACCAGGCCATCATGAAGGTACTCCAGAAAGAGAGTCTCAACGCCAACAGTCAGGGTGTCTTGTGGACCTTCTACGTGCCATTCTTTTCAAGCATCGAATTATCAAACTATTACGATACATTTTGCCGTTATATCAGTGTCTCTTACTATCCCGAATCTTTGGCGTGGTGGCAACAAAACCGGCTGGCCGCGGAGAATTTTGTGCGGTGGTTTGAAAAAGGAGACAATATCTGATCGATGAGTTAAATAAATTAGGTAACTTTGCGTTGTAGTCCGAATATATGGGAATGATCGACGAGGAAAAACTACTGGAGGAGTTACGCAATCCGCTTACAAGCCGTAAAGGGTTTGCAGCTCTGGTATCTGAATACAGCGAGAGGCTTTATTGGCAGATACGAAAGATGGTACTTTCTCACGACGACGCCAACGATATCCTGCAGGATGTTTTCATCAAAGCATGGACCAACCTCGACAATTTCAGGGGGGAATCCAAGCTGACTACCTGGCTTTACCGCATTGCCATCAACGAAAGCATTACCTTCCTGAATAAAAAGCGGATCCAGAACAACATTTCAATTGACGACGATGACACGTTTCTGCTTAACACCATTGAGAGCGATGAATATTTCGATGGCGACGAAGCACAAAAATTGTTGCAAAAAGCCATCCTCACCCTCCCCGACAAGCAACGCCTTGTTTTCCAGATGAAATATTTTGAAGAGATGAAATACGAAGATATGTCGGATATCCTGGGTACCTCTGTGGGAGCGCTCAAAGCATCCTATCATCATGCTGTAAAGAAAATAGAAAAAATTTTAGGCGACCCTGATTAAACCTTTTACATATCAAGAAGTCTATTCATCAGTACAGCGAAAAGAGAAAGGTATGGAAACAAAGATTAACAAATTAAAAGAAATAGATAAAACGAAAAATCCGTTTAAAGTACCCGATAATTATTTCGCGCAATTCAACGAAGAGATAATGAGCCGCCTTCCAGAAAAGGAATATGTTGCTCCCCGTCAGGTACCTTTATGGGATAAAGTGAAACCGTGGGTTTACCTGGCGGCCATGTTCGTGGGAATGTATTTTACCGTTAATTTTCTGACCCGGAATACCGACAAAGAGCAAATTACAACGGAACAGTCAGCCACCGCTATCCAACCAGGCACATCACCTGTCGACAATTATTGGTCCACAGTACACATCACCGAAGAAGAGTTTTATCAATTTCTTGAGGAACAAGTAGTTGATGATGGTTACTATGATTACATGTATAATCAATATTATTTGAATTAAGAGCATAACCAAACCTCTTTTTAATAAGATTTTGTCATGAGAAAAAGTATAATTTTGATATTGACGCTATGTGTGCTTCCCCTATACACCTCTTTGTTGCCAGCTCAAAACAAAAAGATGAACATGGCCGATTATGAAAAGAGGAAGATGGAATTTATCCAGAAGGAAGCCGGCCTCACGCAGGCTGAGGCCAACAAATATTTTCCGCTGAACAGCGAACTGACACAGAAAAAGTTTGAACTACACAAGCTTCACAGGGATAAGGTGCAACGAATCAAGGACAACAGCAACATTTCTGACGAAGAATACCGGAGAATGCTTGATGACGATGTGGAGGTGAAACTCAAGGAGGCCGCTCTTGACAAGTTATATGCTCCCAGGTTTGAGAAAGTGCTTGCCCCGGAAAAGCTCTACAGGGCACAACAAGCCGAAAGAAGCTTTATCCAGAAAGAAGTCAGCAACTTCAGAAGCGAACAGGGGAATAGAAAATAGGAAACTACTGCTTTTCAGTGAGATACTTCCAAAATCGTTTTGGCATGTGCTGACGCTGCAACCGGGGGTTAATGCGTTCCTTGATGGTCATCGCCTTGAAATAGCCTTTCCAGAGCTCCTGAAACATTTTCTCGTCTGCCGCCATCATCGTCTCATCCAGCTTTCCGCCCAGCAGATGTACATCATCATCGAGCGTGATCTCCTCTACCCTTTGCAAATCGTAATAATAACCGTAATGCCGCTTCACATCATAGATAATCCATTTCTGATCTGAGAAACGGTCCCTGAAATGATCCACCGTCAATGGCAATGCATTATACCGGGGTGATACGGGGGCAAAGAAGATGTCATCGGCTGCCTTTTGAAAACGGACAAACATGCGCAGATAGTGTCCCTCGTGTCCGACTCTTTTTGCTGTCTGAAACAACTTCAGTACATCGGCATCACCAAAGTTCATTTCAATGGAAACAGTGCTGTCGATATTTTTACATATATACCTGAAAATCAACTCATCACAACCAGTTTCCTCCGACAACCAGGCATGGGTCAGTATGTTGCATGCCTGTGCCGAGATTTTCTTTTCCAACGCTGTCCAAACCCTGCGTGTTTTCTCTTCCACGGTATCCACCCGGTGGCTTTCCTCGGTAAACAAGGGTACGATACTCCCCTCCCCCAGCAACCTGTCGGGAAATGTTTTCCGGCTATAGGCATCAAATACCGCAGAGAGAAGCCCTTCGAATGTTTTGTCGTAAAAGAATACACGCATGGCAAGGGGGTGGTTAATCCGGAAAAATGATGGCAAGCTGTCCATCCTCTTTTTTTTGTTTTACCGGTTGGGAGAGGATCTTCCGCAGATAGTCCGGTGTAGCTTCATTGACCGTGAACATGGGTAATTCGTTGCAGGTAATAAAATATTGTGCCTTCTTCATGACGATACCCATTTTTTTCAGTTGCGAAGCATTCAGTCGGCCAAATCTTCGGGAGGTAACGATCAGTTTGGCCGATTTGACGCCGATGCCGGGCACACGCAGAATAGCCGCATAGTCGGCACGGTTGATGTCGACGGGGAACATCTCCGGATGGCGCAACGCCCAGGAGAGCTTGGGATCGATCTGCAGATCGAGGTCCGGATATTGATCGTCCACAATCTCATCGGCACGGAACTGATAAAAACGCATCAGCCAGTCGGCCTGATACAAGCGGTTCTCTCTCACCAGTGGCGCCTGTGTCAACGCCGGCAATCGTTTATCGTAACTGTTCACCGGTATAAAGCCTGAATAATAGACCCGCTTCATGCTGGGCCGCTTATATAAGAGGGAGGAAATACGTAAAATATCTTTGTCCGTTTCACTGGTAGCTCCCACGATCATTTGGGTGCTCTGTCCGGCAGGAACAAAACGAGGGACCGTGCGCATCCGTTTCCGATCTTCCAGATGCTGCAGCATTCCCTGCTGAATATACCGCATCGGTTCAAAGATGCTGCCATGATTTTTCTCCGGAGCAAGGAGCTTGAGATTTTCTTCGGTCGCTATTTCCAGGTTCACACTCATGCGATCGGCATACAATCCCGCTTCGTTGATCAGCTCCCGACTGGCTCCGGGGATACTTTTCATGTGTATATATCCATTGAACCGGTGCGTCAGTCGCAATTCTTTGATTACCCGCACCATCCGTTCCATGGTGTAATCGGGACTGCTGACAACCCCCGAACTCAGAAACAACCCTTCGATATAATTGCGTCGATAAAAGGAAATGGTCAGCTCCACCAGCTCCTGAACCGATAAGGTAGCCCGCCGGATGTCGTTGCTTCTGCGGTTTATGCAATAGGCGCAATCGTAGATACAGTTGTTGGTGAGCATGATCTTTAACAACGAGATACAACGCCCATCTTCCGAAAAACTGTGACAAATGCCCATGCCGCCCACCGTATTCCCCAGACTGCCTGCCTTGTTTTTGCGGACAGTGCCACTGGATGAGCAGGATACATCGTATTTGGCCGATTCTGCCAATACCTTCAGTTTCTCAAGAACAGCTTCATTCATCGCATCACAAAGGAAGAAATTTCCCGGGAGAGGACAAACGGAAAATATCAGAAAATGACGATGGTGTTGATAAATAAATACCCCTGGATTTCCCTTCCTGATACGTCATAAATAGCTCGTATCTGGCTCATCATATCTCCTTATGTATTGGGAGCAGTATTGGACCAGTATAGGCCGAGTAAAAAGCAAATAAAGGACAATATTAGGAGCAAAATCAGGCAAAGATCAGAACTGAATATTTTTTGGTATACTCATATTGGGTTTATAAAAAAAAATGTCTATAAATGTCTGAAAGACAATTTATAGACAATTAATCAGTTTTAAAATGCTGAATGACAACAATTTACTGAATTTCGTGGAGCTGGAGGGAGTCGAAACTTCGACCAACCAACATTAAATATCAATACTTTACACCTGTTAAATCTGAATGTCCACCTAGCTCTCCACCTTGAAAAGGATCTAAAAATGTGGAATTTTCATGTGTCAAAGATACAAAAAATATACGACATTTTAATGTTAGTAGGCTGTTTTTTAGTGTAGTTTGAGTATATTATTTAGGGAGATAACTAACTTTTGATATGCTTTATTTATTAGTTATCCGAAAATGAGAGGATGTACTTGTTCGGCTTTTAGTCCTGTGTATTGGCAGAACTCATCAATGCTGACGAGCTGATGATCTTCTTTTTGATAGTGCTGCTTAATCTGCGTTAGCAGAGTTCTTCCATAACGTTCGCTTTTGCCGGTTATTCGTTGTACATCCTTGGGATATATGCAAATTCGTTTTGCTTCCATCAGACGGCTCTTAATGCGACAAATTTACAATTATTTATTTGATATTTCTGCCGTTTTTGGAAAAAAAGGCTGGAATGACTATTAACGGAAGCTTATAGATTCCGGGTAGTGGCGTTGTGCTATACATTTGTTGCAATAATTTTAAATTTTTGAATTATGGCACAACAAAAAAGTATTTTGAAACTAAAAGGAACCATCGGTGGAATTACCTTCTACAAATCGAAAGATGGTTATCTGGCCCGGGAAAAGGGCGGAGTGGATGCTTCCCGAATTGCCAACGATCCGGGATTTGCCCGTACACGTGAAAACGGCGCTGAGTTTTCCAACGCAGCTTCTGCAGGAAAACTATTGCGCGATGCCGTTCGTGTGTTGGGTAAGGATGCATCTGATGGACGTGTAACAGCCCGTTTGACTCAAGTCATGGCGCAAATTAAGAACATGGATGAAGCGAACGCCAGGGGCGAGCGACATGTTGGTGAAGGTATGGCCAAAGATGAAGCTAAAGCGCTTTTGAATGGTTTTAACTTCAATGAAAATGCAGTTTTGGGAGCTGTGTTGTATACACCTTTTTCGGTGGATGCAGCAACAGGCGAAATCAAAATTGTATCTTTGAATCCGCAAAATGACATTAGTTTACCAAGTGGTGCATCGCATGTTGTTTTGAAAAGTGGATTTGCAAGTATCAATTTCCTGACTGGTGAGTCAGAAATGACCGTATCGGCACCTGTACGCATTGCAACGAATGCAGCTGAACAGGCTGTTTCTCTGAAACCGGCAACTGCTCCGGCAATTGAAGGGACTCATTTTTATCTGTTGTCGATTGACTTTGTTCAATCAGTGAACAATGCAGATTATTCTTTGAATAACAACTCGTATAACGTGTTGGCTATTGTTGGTATTGAATAATCATAAAACCAATTGTTTATGAATACAGATAAGAATGCAACCGCAACCGATCCGAACAGCATGAGTGTTGTGGAACGTGTCAAAGCTCCGACTCCTAAGTTTTTTAAAACGTTGCGGACAATCGGTTTAGCTTTAGCGGCCGTTGGTGGGGCTATTTTAGCGGCTCCAGTTGCTGTACCAGCTGCACTGGTAAGTATTGCCGGCTACGTTGCATTGGCTGGTGGAGTAATGACGGCAGTCAGTCAAACAGCTGTAGATACGAACGCTAAAGACGGTCAGTAATGAAACTTCCAGAACCAAACCACGACGGTCAGGTATATGCCGGAACTTGCGGAGGCATGTTTCTTTCTATCTTCAGCAATGTGTTTGTTGAAGATTTGGTAAGAACGGTGATTCTGGCCGTCGTTGGTGCTGTTGTAAGCTTTGGAGTTTCGCTAGTATTGAAAAGGCTTATTAAAGGTAAAAGACGACCCCCAACCCCTAAAGGGGGCTTGTAACAACTCATTGAAAAGAAAAATATATATATCTACTGTTTTATGGTGTGGTAACCTTTGCAGTGGTTCAGCCTCCCGGCGGGGAGGCTTTTTTTATGCCCATACATTACAAATACTTGTAAAAAAGCATACGCTTTGCATCCTGGACAAGTTTCAGATTTTTTCTGAATTTATTTTCCATATCTTCCAAACTACGAAGAGCTACTACGGCTTTTTCGAATTGAATTGGATTGGCTTCCACTTTTTCCAACCCATCAGAAAGGCATTCCTTTACATCCCGAATCACAATAAATGGAATAACTGACCCCCGCAAAAATGGATAAAAGGCTTTAGACTGCCAAAGGCTGTACAATAGCCAGTAAACCTGCTCTTTGTCTTCGTTGTTTGAGAATTGAATTACAAAGCAATTCGGACAGGGTGAAACAAGCGGTTTTCCGCTGTTATTTCCTTTGTTTAGGATATAGAAATGAGGTTTGTCATTCTCTAATTTCTGATTGTAAGACTTCAAAATAAAGGTACACATAAGCCAAACGATTAAAGGGTTAATACATGAGCTACTGCCCCTGCAAATAATTTTTACCCCCAGAAAAGAGAAAGAAAAAAAGAAGAAAAAAAAAGGATATACTCCTCAAACAGCCAGAGAAGCGGCGGCTGTCAAGGTTTTTTGTCAGAATACTACCCGAAGTGAAACGAGGTGTGGAGATTGTGACAAAAACCCGTAGGGCTTGACCTTTACTGACGGTAAGCGAAACGGCTATCTTTGTATATTCATTTTTTTTTGGCGGAAAACGTATTATGCTTTCTTACTGTATTGTTTTATATTTTATTGAATTTAAACTACCTGCTAAATCTTATATTCACTGCATTGATTTACATTACATTTATTTGTATTATATTCTGCCCAAAGGGCATAGAAACTGCAATTCAAAAAATATTTGGGGTGGGTGGTCGGGGGTTGGCGTGGGAGAAGCAGGTTTAAACCGAATTTCTTGGTAAAAACAGCCTTGAGCCAGCGTTGACAGCAAGGCTTAAATGCGAGAGTAGAGAAACGGAACGAAGTATTAAGCCTGTGCGTTGTGTGCGAGCCGCTGCGAGTGGAGCGAATGCCCCAGACACAGGAAGCGCAACGCGCGGTGGCTGGGTGCTGCCGGCAGCCAGTTTGGCGCATTTTTTTGCTCGAACGTTAGCGTTGGAAAAGGCAAGGGCTGGAAGTAATGAGTGAATGTAGTGGATTGAAGCGAATGAACGATAAGGGGTTTATGTGTGCGGTGGTGAAGCTTTGTTGAGTGAAACGGAACAATGCTGCAACCACAAGGAAATTAGCGTGGGGAAAGACATAGACCCCTGAAAGTGAAAGTAGCGGAATGGAACGGAATGAGCGAATGAATGACAGCTCTTGCGTGGGGTTGGCGTTGCGGTGTGAGTGAGGGAGTGTAGAGAATTAAATGAACGAAAAGACTGAACGAACACGGCAATAAGCCAACATGAAAAGTGAGTTGCAAAAAATGTGACAAACTGTAACAGCATGAGCGACCGCAGGCGAGCAAAACTCTAAATGGTGGCTGACCCCTACTAAAAAATATAATGAGCGTAAGCGAATACCTTAATGGGGTTTTAGGGGGCAGGTGCAACCATGACTGAGGAATGACAGAACGTGGTGAGCAAAACAAGCTAACACGCCATGACGAGCACCTACCGGAGCGCAGGAGTGAGTGTGGAAGCGGTAGCCACAAGGGCAGACGAAAAAATACTAGCTGAAGCGTAGCGAGGCCTGGAGATTTTTTTCAGGCTGCTTGTTTACCCTTGGGGCTATGTTTTTGTGAACAAAGTGGCGGAATGACGAAGACCGCTTTACCTATTCGGTTTAAACCTGCGTGAGCAGGATCTCATTAAATACCTTTTCCGCTTAAATTGAAAATGTTCTATTTCCCTGTCTAAGGGAAATGGAACATTTCTATTGTTTATGATTCAATGTCTATGAGCCAATTGAGCCAATTATGAGCCAATCAAATGATATGTAGTACCTGCACCAACATCACTTGAACGTTTCAGTATTTTATATTTCAAAGCCACCTAAAAATCGTTTCCCTTTTTCTGTAGTAGCATAGTGTTGATCCGGAGAATTTGGTTTTTCTTTTATGGTATATTCAATAAAGCCGTTATTGCGCAAAGGAGTCAGATAAAGTTCACGGAATCTGTCTCTACTATTAAATTCCAAAGCCGAGAGTAGATTTTCTATTTTTTGTGGAGTTGAACAGAGCAGTAAAATCTTTAAAAGAGTAATGGATCTTTTGTCCATTAGCTTACTCCCTTTTTCAATCCAGCTTACTCTCTTTGTAAAGTTGTCGAATGGTAAATTGTTGATATTCTTGAATCTGAGATTTTTGTGCTTACTCCCTTTTTCAATCCAACTTGCTCCTTTTTTGAAAAAGAACTCATTTAAGTCGGAAATTTCAGTTAGTTCAGGTGTCAATTCCAACGCTTCTATAGAAGTGATATTTTCTTCCGTAAGTTTAAGTTTGTCTAATCCGACAAATTCCAATAAAATGGTTGCTTTATCTTTACCTAACACCGAAGCAACCAACGGAATAATAGTCTTAAATTTATCATCTTCAATAAACAATGGTTTACTTCCGGTTACATACAGATTTAGATATTTGTAAACATTTTTTATTCCAGATCCAATTTCATCAGTCCAGCGAAATTCGGAAAAGAATCGTCTGATATTTGGGTTTTTAGCAAAAGGGCTGAATGTATCTAACGCCATAATTCCACGAAACAATGGTTTATTTGGATTGCTGATTTCGATACGATTGTTATAAATCACAATCTCAGTACTGAAAGCACTGGTATATTCACGGTGAACAATAACGTTTGCGACTATTTCTCTAAAAATCAATTCGCGTAAGTCCTTTCGTTGATCTCCTTCGAGGTAAAATTTTTCAGGTAGGGCATGTGATTTTTTTATAAAATCCATTGTCTGCAAATAAGTATCTATCAGATTGGTACGCAGTGATACTTTGTCGTCCCAACGATCAGTGTCCTGGACGCGCACCATAATATCAAACTTGTATGCAGGAAGAAGATTACGAATAGTTTCATCTTTTCCGAATATAAGTGCCGCAGCCAATGTTAACCCCTCTACCCCAGTACGCATGTCTTTACGATATAATGTACTGTCACGAAGAATAGTCATATTGCTTGCAGAAATCCAAGGGTGAGAGGTGTCGACAGAACGAATGATAGTTCTAGCTTTATCAAAAAGATTATCGTCTAAATCTTCTATTTTTAAATGTGGGAATATCTCGTTTTCGGTAAAGTAATTACGTTTCCGAAAATACAAATCAGAAATACGAGCATCATCTTCAATGCGGATATCGCTATCATTCTCACGATCATAAATAATACCTGCATGAGTATGAATTTGTGAGCTTACTGGAATCTTGATACATAAAACAGTTTTACCATTCTCTGTGATTTGATACAGCGGGAAGTTTACAGGGGGATTAATGACATCTTTATTGTTCAATGCTGTAACTATATCTTTCTTCATTTGTTCAACAGAAGTGCTGTCAATACCTGTTACAGCTCCTTTGTCATCAGCACCCAGTACAATTGTACCTCCCTCTCTATTCAAAAAAGACACGACAGTGTCATAAAAATTCGTAGGAACTTTCAGATTTGCTTCTTTGAACTCAGTATGAATATCTTCACCTTTAGAAAGTGTTTTATGTAAATCGTCTATGGTCATATTACCACTGCTTAAATTGAATTTTTACGAAATGCAAATTTATAGATTTGTTTTGAATAATCAGTAGATTATTTTCGTTTGTCTTTGGCAGCACTGTCAAAGGCAATGAGATTGAACATTTCGCGCATACGGGAACGAACGCGGTTGCCGTAGTAGCTTTCGAGCTCGGAGGCTGAGAGGTTGGTGGTGGCATGTGTAATCATGTGGTTATTGATAAAATGATCGTACCGGGATAACAGAATTTCACCCATGACATTGCATTGATTGCCGTAATATTTAAGGGTGCTTTCTGCACCCAGGTCATCAAAGCAATGGGTATGTGGTAAGGGTGGGTTTGTTGTGTTGTTGTAAGCATAGCTGCTATAGCGTTGAATAGTATCAAAACCATCCTTAATAAAATCGAATGTGATTTCACGGCAGGATTTGATACCAAACCGCTGTGGCGGTGGTACCAATATCCGCATCAGGGACATTAGGCTGGTTTTACCGCAACCGATAGGACCAGTCAGTAAAATGCCTTTATGCAAATTGAGTCCTAACTGTTGGGCTTGTGTTTCGTCCTGCAGAAACCACGTGAGTAATTTATGAACCGGTTCATAATCTTGGGGAATTATTTGAAAATGTTCGCCAAACATTTCTTTTCCTTTGGTCTGAATAATAGACAGGTTGTTGTTCATGCTTTTTAGATTAAGCCCCAACCTCCGTCGGTTGACGGACAGGCTCTAAAGGGGAGTCAGGAATAGACGGTTTTATCAATTGTAGACGATTGGGACATTGAAGACATAAATGGTAATTTTTGGACTATGAGGACTAAAAAGAAAACCAGTTTAATTTTTGACCAGTATAATTTTTATTTCTCCTCATGACTATTTTTTAAAGCGGTTCAGCGTAATTTTTTGAACTGGCTGTGTTGAGTTGTCCAGGTGTTGGTTGCTCGGTTGTCAAAACTTTTTGAGTTTTGGCAAATGCCGGTGCGTTTAGCACCCAGTTGCGGGCAGCTGCTTGCCAGTCCTGCATTGGTGCTTTGCCGCCCACTTTCCAACCATTGCTTTGAAAATAGTTGTAAAACTTATCCGCTTCGATTTCCGAGCTTTTTTGTTCAAGGAAGTAGTTTTGTACCGCAGCAATGTCTGGCGGAGCAATAAGCATACCTGATTTGCTTTTGTTGCCCTTTGTTTTTTCCGCTACCTTTTCCCCGTTAACCTCAACGACTTTCACCCTATTTTTTGAAACTTTCAACACAATATCATTTTTTGATTGGGTGCTTTCGTTTTCAATATTTGTGTTTAATAAGTTTTCTTTGTTTATATAAGGTACTAATGCTTGTTCAATGCTTGTTTCGATATTAGTACGGTCTGGGGCTACAACCAGTCTAGCACTTGACTGAAAATCGAACAAGTAAACGAGGCTACCTTTGAAGGGATTGTATGAGGGTAAATATTGGATATAACCGAAGTTATGCAGGTCTTTTATACACTTGTGATATGTGGCTTTTGCACTAATTTTGCTTATTCGCATTAGTTCCTGCCGGGATATTGAAACAGGGTTCTGGAACCGTTCGGCGTTCCAGAATTGAAATACGGCCATGTATAAACTGACGTGAGTGGGGTTGAGGCGATTATCGAGCGCAACCTTTTGAAAGAATCCACTGAGTTGAAGAATGTAATTCATGATGTGATGATTAATTGATGTGGTAATGTGATGATGACCCCCAACCCCCAAAGGGGGCTTTAGGATTTGTTTTTTGAAAGTAGGTTTTCGATATCGGTGAAATTGTAGTAATTAGTACCTCCTATTTTGGTATGAGGTAATGTTCCATTGACACGGAGAGTTTGGAGTGTGCCTGGTGAAATATTGAGTATTTTGCGAACTTCAACGGATTTCAGCCATTTCTTAGTTACTGGATTTTGTTGTTCTTTCAACAAATCCTTTATATCCTGAAGGAGTTCGGTTTTGAACTCCTTCAGATCTTCGGTGGTTATAATTTGAGCAGACATACATTTAGTTTATAGTTGACAGTTGATAGTTCTTTAGTCATTGAATGAGAGTGAGCGGGAAATCCAACCCAAGAGAAATTTTTTACTGGTAGGGCGTTTGCGAATAATGTTCATGTAATACTCCATTTTTGCAACGGTAAGACTAGCCTGAAAATACCCGAAATCTATAGAGTTGATTTTATTGAGGGTAATCACTCCAATTATACCATCGATTTTTGTTCCAACAATTGATTGTACCAGTCGTGTAGAAGTCGTAATGCCAGAATTGACAGCAAAATCAAAAACAGAATCTGCTGAAGTTTGATTTTGGATTTGTTCAGCATTGAGCGGAAGCCAAAAGTTGTTTAAGTAGAATTGCTCTACCAAATTTTGTAGTTGTGAATTAGTGTCGAGCGACTTTGGAAAATCAGATTTGCTTTTGAGTTGGTCAATAAGTGACCACCCTAACCAATTGCCGTGTGAGTTTCGAGCGATACCTTTGTAGGTTTCGCCACCGTGATCGTCAGGATCGTTAACGTAACCACCTTCGTGTGAAAGCATTCTTGAAAATGCCAAGTTGAATTTTGCCATAATATAAATGTTATAATTTGAAAATATGCCAATGTGCCAATGATTGAGACAAAAGCGATTATTTAATATGTTTCGCAAAATTGGTGGGTTTTGCTAGATATTATTGCCAAGGTTTTACCAACTTGGTAAAAATTTATTTTTATGGGAATTTTATTAAAATCTACAGCTACATTATGCTTTAATCTTGTGTTTTGGGTAGGAATTTTATGAATTTAAGTGTGAAAAGTACCAAAAACAAAAAACTACCAAGGAATTATCACCTTGGTAGTTTTTTTCAATAAATTTATTATGGGTTTTATGTCTCAAATTCCTCGTCCATACGCTTTTCGAGGCAATCGGCTAGGTACTTCAAGAAGGCTGTCCGATCTTTCTTCCTGCTTTTAATGGCAATGTATGTTCGATAATAGTCACCCAAATCTATTCCCAATACATTTTGTAATGCAGTCATAATTTCTCTTATATCTGCGTTTCCGTTATCTATGACTTTGGCTGCGTAAATTGCATAACCTAATTCAATGGCGGCAACTTTGGTTGTTGTCCATTTGTTTTTCTGGTTTGTTTGCTTGTTGCCTGAATATTCGGATAATTTATCGATTTGTTGTAATTTTTTATTGAGATAAATTCTCAACATTTCATTAGAAAGTATCTTGGCAACCTTATAATCGTAACAAGTTGAGAAAGTGGTATCATTTATAAATAGAGAACTATCAACCCCAAGTCTGATATTGGGTTTTCCTCTACGGAAATAATAATCGTCCAAATGCATCGCATTTGAGCGATAATATTGGTAGAAATCTAAGTTGCGGTTGAAAAAGAAAGTCAAACTATTTAATTCGTGCTCGTAATAGTTTTTTTGAATGAGATTGCTACCATTGGGTCGTTTAAGCTCAATTGTATATATTTTGTTGAAATATAGAAGCTTGCTTAAAACCTGAGGTTTCATTTCCTTGAAAAAACAAATTTCCTCCTGTTCGTTTTTAAATCCAGATTCATGCAATTTATTTTTCAACGCATGTATTCGGATTTGGAGGAATTCAACCATGTGTAAGGCTTCTTCTATGGAAATGTCGCATCCTTCAAGATCAATGGAAGAAATTTGCTCAGTGATTTCTTCCAGTATTTGGTCAAATGTGTTTTTCACAATAATAATATGATAAAGTGTTATTAAATAAAATACTACAAGATATAATGATTATTCATTTATTGAAGTATTTATTTCTAGGTCGTATGTAATTGATATTCACCAATCAATAATGCCTGCCACAATCATGTCGTCTGGATAATGCACATCGTTATAGATACGGCTGTAGGATACTAAAACTGCCCATTGAGTTTGGCATATATGATGATATGCAGCATCAAGGTCAGAGTTAGGAAGCAGGAGCGAAACCAGAGTACAAGTAATCAGCGTGAGACTTGCCGCCTTTTCGCTTTGAAAAAATTGATCAAACAATTTAGTCATTTTCATTTCATCCTGTTACGCATATTAAATTAATGTTTTGAGAAATACCCAATTTGTGATTGAATTATCAAAACTTATAGCATAGATATATTCCTGATTGGAGCGGATCAATAACAGGTGCAATAGTCAGGTTTTTCGGAAAGAGTTTCATAACACCATCGTAAGCCCAATAGGTTGCATTGGTCATTATCATACCAACTGCAGCACCCATTAAAACATCATTTGTCCAGTGAGCATTACGTGCAACCCGAACATAAGCAACATAACTTGCGGTTACATATCCACCAACAGAAATCCATGGGCTGATATATCCTAATTCGTGGTCTAAAAATGTGGCCCCAATAAATGCAAGAGCTACATGCTGTGAGGGCATTGAATTATTTGCAGCATTATCGGGTCGTGCTTCTTTAGTAATATTTTTGGTAGTATTCACCACAAAATCACTTGAAATATAAGCAAGTGCCAAAATAACTGACCGATTAATAAATCGGTGTTTCGATTTTAACCCACATGCACTTAGCGCATAAGCTGCAACGGTAGGAGCATAACGCAAATAATCATCGCCTAAGACAATATAATTTGGACTTGCTTGATTATCCCAATTCAATTTGCTTTGCAGATTTACTTTTAAGTTTGGTATAGCCATAATAATACCACTTCCCAAAGCTAAACTTACAGGAACTATACTTTCTTTCACATAGCGCGATTGGTACCATTTTTTCGTGGAACTGATTGTATTTAATGTTGTTGAATCTGCAACTTTAATAGAATCGGTTTGTGCAACGGCATTTGTAAACAATAGAAAAATTAGAGATAATGTCAATAGAGTTCTCATAAATGGCTTTATAAAGTGAATGATTAAATTGATTTAGTGATTCCTTTTTTGCAGATTTACTATAGAATAATCACAATAGAACCTGCAATGATAAGGATAGTACCAATAAGGATTTTCAAGGTTATGACTTCGTGCAATAGCAACGAAGACAAAATAATGGCAATGGCAACGCTCATTTTATCGACCGGAGCAACCTGCGAAACTTTCCCCATCTGCAATGCCTTGAAATAAAAAATCCACGATAAACCCGTAGCTATTCCAGATAAGCCTAAAAATAACCAGTTGTTTTTTGAAAGTAGATTTATTCCGTAAGTTTCTTTTCGGGCAAGTACGATGGCCCAGGCAATTAGTAAAATAAATATGGTTCGTATGGCAGTTGCCAAATCGGAGTTGATACCCTTAATTCCCACTTTGGCAAGTATGGCTGTGAAAGCTGCAAATAAGGCTGATAATAAAGCGTAAACCCACCACATAGTTATTTGGTTTTTATGCGTTTATTCTCAAGATACAAGAATAATTTTGACATTCCCCAACCGATTAAACATCCAATAATTGCAGCTACAATGACATCGCCCGGATAATGAACACCGTTATAAATACGGCTATACGATACCAAAACTGCCCAAGTAAAAAGCCAGTATTTCAGAATTTTAAAACGGTTATCGAGGACAAAATATAAAAATGTGGCTAAGCCAAATGAATTAGCGGCGTGTGACGACACAAAACCATAGGTTCCGCCAGCTCCGGCTTTGCTTAAATGAATTAATCCCGCTAATGAAGGTTCGTGTGACGGGCGAAGCCTCATAACTAAATGTTTTATTAGCCCGGAAGCGGTTTGGTCGCACAAAACAATGACGAGACCCACAGTTAGTATTATTACTACTCCATTCATTTTGAAATGCTTGATAATAAAAAATGCCATCAATGCATACATAGGAATCCAAATCCATTTGTCGCTGAACCAATACATAATTGGGTCAAAAAAAGCGTTGTGAAGACTGTTGAGATACAGAAATAATTGCGTGTCGATTGAATTAAGAAAATCTATCATAATGTTTATATTTCAATGAAAAATAAGGATTAATATAATTTCAGAATTTATTAAGGTTCAATTTGAGTTTCTTCTTTTTGTTTTGACTTATCCATTCGTTCGCTTTATAACATAAAAAAGCTGAACCTGCTCCAAGAATTGCCCCTGCTAAAACATCAGAAGGATAATGAACGCCCAAATCCATACGAGAATAACCAACAGCTCCCGCCCATGCAAAGGACGGAGCAATGACATACCATTTGGGATATGCCAGACTGACAGAAGTTGCCAAAGCAAAAGCATCGGAAGTATGACCGGAAGGGAAAGAAGGACTTCCACCATCAGTCGCTTTTTCGATATCCGGGTAAGTAACAAACGGCCTTGGGCGATTTACAGCATATTTCAGAATAGTGGCAAAAGCCGTAGCCGAAATAACAGAAACACCTATGTATATTGCCTTTTGATTATTCAGCGAATCTTTGTTCAGCAAACTAATGCCATATAAAATTATGGGTGTGCCTATAGCCACAGGTGCAGCTGAGTTTGTAATACCTCTGAAAACACCGTCAAGTTGCCTGTTCCGATTTAGGTTTATATCCCTAAGAATGCTAATGTCGGTGTTCTGTGAGAAAGCTGTAAAAACAGGGAAAAGCAATAGTAAGAGAATATATTTCTTCATTTTTTTATTTCGTTTTTAGTATTTAATAATCCTAGTCCTTTGTAACATAAAAAAGCCGTACCTGCGCCAATAATTGCAGCCACAAGTACATCGCTGGGGTAATGAACGCCCAAATCCATACGTGTATAAGCAACAACTCCCGCCCAGGCATAAGCAGGAATAATGACATACCATTTGGGATAAGCCAAACTAACGGCAGTTGCCATTGAGAAAGCATCAGTCGTGTGCCCCGAGGGAAAAGACGGACTTCCTCCACTAGTTACCTTTTCGAGAAAGGGATAAGTGATAAACGGTCTGGGGCGATGAATGCTGTATTTTAGAATTGTAGTTATAATTCCGGCTGACAACACCGAAGCTCCTATATACAAAGAACGTTTCCGAGTACTGGAATAACTCTTCAAAAAGCTGATTCCAATTAATATAATAGCCACTCCATAAGCCACAGGGGAAGCAGAATCGGTAATGACCCTGAAAAACCCATCAAGTTGCCTATCTCTATTCAGGTTTATATCTTTGAGAATGTTGATATCAGTATTCTGAGCGTAAATTGAAATAGCCGGAAACAGCAAAAGTAATAAAAGGTATTTCTTCATTTGACAAAAAAGTTATAGGACAAAAAGAACAGAATGAAAGTACGAATAATTTTAGTATTACTCCACATCCCAATATTCCACTTCTTTGTAAATAACTACTTTATCTTTCAACGATACACTGTGCTTTATAAAAAACTGTTGAAGTTTTTCTTTGGTGTCGATCAACTCCACACAAACTGTAAGTCCACTGTTGTCAGATTCATAGGAGAATTGTCTGATTTTGTTATCACCGCTAAAGCTCATGTGCGCGTTGAATACTGAAGCATTCAAGATCCCATCCTCTTTTGCCATGTTTATGATATTACGATACAGGCTGGTTGGAAACATTTTGCGAAGCAATGTTTTTGATTTGATGTTTTCGCCTGTCTTGAGGTAAATCCGCAATTTACCTAATGAATGGGTTTTAATTTGCTTGTTCATTTTCTTTGTTTTTGTTTTTATTTTTATTTTCCCTGATATGTTTTAATGTGTTTTTGGGGTTTAGGTGATCGGTAAGGTCAGCTTTTGAAACGCTCACCCGTTGCGAAGTGTAAATTCCTGAATGTCCGCTGAAATAGTAAGCAATAAAACAAGCTACTGCATAATACAGCACATGTTCACCACCAAATAATTCAATCCCCATAAGCGTACAAGCCAGGGGTGTGTTGGTAGCTCCTGCAAAAACTGCAATGAAACCGAGGGCTGCAAATAAATCTACAGGCATTCCGGTATGCATGGCAATGACATTGCCCAAGGTAGCTCCGATAAAAAAGAGCGGAGTTACTTCACCACCTTTAAAACCTGTACTTAATGTGATTACCGTAAATACTATTTTCCAAAACCAACTGAAGTTATCGACTCCACCCGGTTTAAATGCATTTACCAAACTATTTCCCACACCACTCTGCGTGGTAACGCCCAAGCCTAAATAATCGGTTGTACCCAGTATATAAGTAAGTGCAATAATTATAATACCACCCAATGCCGGAATGGCATATTTCCATTTCACATGTTTATGGGCAATGCTTTTAATGGAGTGTGAAAGCTCAGAAAAGAGATTGCTGATTAAACCAAACAAAACAGCCGACAGTGTTACCCAAAAGAGAATTTTATAATCGAATTTCAGGTTTAAAAAACCGATACTTGAAGCTTGTTCGTGAAAGTTAACTTGATAGTGAGTGTGCTGAATGCCGTACAAGGTGCACACAAAATTGGCGAGAACTGCTGCAAAAAAACAAGGAAGCAGTGCATCATATTTTATACGTCCAATAGCCAGTACTTCAAGTGCAAAAATTGCTCCACTAATGGGTGTCCCAAATACAGCCCCAAAACCTGCCGTATATTAGCCCTCAAATAAACCGAGCAGTAAAAAATAAAAGTTATTTTTACAACTGCTATGGAAAAGAGAAAGAATATTACATCAAAAATCAAGGT
>MENQ01000020.1 GCA_001768325.1 Bacteroidetes bacterium GWC2_46_850
ATATTGTTTCTTTCCAAAAAAGCCTTCAATCAAATTTGAAGTGGAAAAGTCAAGTCAATTAACCATTTGGGGATAATATGTTATCCCGAACTCACGTTAATAATACTAAAGATCCAAATAGTGGGGACAATAAACTAAATATACCCGATCATATTTTTAAAGCATTAACAACAGGAGTTAGTTCAGCTTTATCTGCCGCAGCGGGAAACATTCCCGGTGCAATAGTTAATATTTTAAATGGTGTTTTTGGAGGTAGTAGTTCAGGTCCTACTGCAGCGAGTTTTAATTTAAACGCAGATTTGTCTCTAAAAGGCACTCTTACAAATGCAGGTTCTTTTCCTTCAACCCCTATTTCTTTTTGGGTACCAGGGACGGATATTGCATCGAATGCCGTGGGATATATTCCGTTGTATAATAGATCATTGGGAGTGGTTAATTTAAAAACAGATACTCCTAAAGCTATTATTACGGTTGCGTCGAACGGACCATATACAGTGGAAGATCCATGGAATGGTGAAATGCTTCAATATTATCAAAATTATTTGCATTTTCCTCAACCAAGAGATTATTCGTGGTATTTGCTGATTAATCCAGAGGTATTAGAAATGGCCACCGTTGAAATAAAGAAACAAGAGTTTTATATTAAATACTATATGGAGGGAGAATCCGCAGAAAATCCAACTTTAGTATTTGATCCTCCTTCCTTTTATTGGGAAGAGTGGTATCCTCATCCAGAACATACAACTAACCCTCCCCAAAAAGAACCAATCATAGTTGAAAAAGGACTTCGTTTTACTATTGAAGTTATACCAAACAACGGCGCTCCTTCTTCTCTTATTTATAAATCATTTGTAATGTAAGATAAAAAAAACTTGCCCACACTGGCGGGATATTTATTTCAGCCACGTAAGTGTACCATAAGTAATAGAAAACCCTATACGACTGGCAATATAAAACGCAGCATATACTGTGTAGCAGATAATAAAAACCGTGTAATATTCATTTGTTACGCGGTTTTTTTCGTTGGATTTTTTTGCCCGTTGTCACTAAAAAGAATATCTTTGCTACAATATGTTCTGACGAAAATATATCATCTGAAATTCAGGACGTATGATGGAAAAAAAGAAATAAAAATATGAAAATACTTCATGTACCCAATCAGCATATTTCACAATGTGAAACCGGATTCGACAAGATTGAACTGTTGCTTGAAGCAGGGGCAGAGGCGGCCATTGACCAGGTGAACTGGAAAAAAGATTTTCCGAAGTCATTGCCCGTAACGGTGCGGGCAGCACACGACGGCGAGCGTCTCTATCTCTATTATCAGGTATTTGGTGAAGCGGTTCGTGCAGCGAATACCGAAGATTTCGGATCTGTTTGGGAAGACAGCTGTGTGGAGTTTTTCATGCAACGGGAAGGAGAAGTTGCTTACAGAAACTTCGAATGCAACATCCTGGGTGCCTTGTTGGCAGCGCATCATGAAACAAGGGAAAAGGGCACACAGTTGAGAAGTGAAGTGCAGTCAGTGACCAGAAAGGGTTCCGTCTGCCACAGATATGAGAACGGGAGACAGGTTAGCGACTGGACCATGTATCTGGAGATACCGAAAAAAGTAATGGGATTTGCTGAACATGAATCGCTTGCCGGACAAAAAATACGGGCTAACTTTTACAAGTGTGGCGACAAAACTCCCGAACCCCATTTTCTCAGTTGGAACCCCATCGACCTGCCCGAACCCAACTTTCATGTACCCCAGTTTTTCGGGCTTCTGGAGTTGGAATAAACGGGAATCAATAACCTGAAACAGACAGTAAGAATCTTCATATAAACAAAATAGTAAATCAGCAGGAATGAATGATCATAGCAGGTTGAAAGATATTATCTTTCAATTTATCGAACAGAACGAGATACAGGTAAACCCTCTTGGTAAAGGGCACATCAACGACTCCTACAAGGTGAACTCGAATGGAAATGAATACGTGCTGCAACGTATCAATCACCATATTTTTAAAAATGTTCCCGAACTGCAGGATAATATTTTCAGGGTTACAAGTCATATCCGTGCAAAGCTGGAGGCGCAGGGAGAGACTGATATCAAAAGAAAAGTGCTGTCACTTGTACCTGCACATGATGGAAAGCTTTACTTCAAAGATAGTCAGGGAGACTACTGGCGTATGATGGATTTTATCAGCAACAGCAAGAGCTATGACGAGATAAATTCGGAACTTGCTTATCGCGCCGGTATGGCTTTTGGCGATTTTCAAAAGATGCTTTCCGATCTGCCGGGTGGACCTCTTTTTGAAACCATTCCCAACTTCCACAATATGGAAGCACGCCTGGAAACATTTCGCGCATCGGTGAAAGCAAACAAGGCGGGGAGATTGAGTGATCGTGAAGTGGCCGACCTTGTGAAAGAAGTGGAGGCCCGTGCCGAAGAGATGTGTAAGGCAGAACAATTACACAGGAAAGGAAAACTTCCGAATCGCACAAACCATTGTGACACGAAAGTGAATAATATCCTTTTCGATGAGGCCGACCAGGTGCTTTGCGTGGTGGACCTGGATACGGTGATGCCGGGCTATGTGTTGTCCGATTTCGGCGATTTTATCCGTTCGGGTGCCAATACAGGAACAGAAGATGATGAAGATTTAGACAATGTCTCAGTCGACCTGGCTATCTTTGAAGGATATGCAAAGGGATATCTGCAAAAATCGGCATCTTTCCTGACGGATACAGAAATAGAGAATCTCGCTTTCGGAGCAAAGTTGCTTACCTATATGCAAACGGTACGTTTCTTTACAGATTATATTGATGGGGATACCTATTATAAAATTGCCTATCCCGATCATAATCTGGTACGCACCAAAGCACAGTTTAAACTGCTGCAAAGCCTCGAAGCAAATTTTGAAGAGATGCAGCGGATTGTGCTGCAGGCCGCTGGTCGCTGAAAGCTAACTCAGACTGCTGTATCTGACAAGCTTTCACTTCCAACGCTGATAGCTGACTGCTGAAAGCTGATCGTTATTTCAGACCGCTGCCCCTGCCAAGCTTTCACTTCCAAGGCTGACACCTGATACCTGATACCTGACAGCTGGTATAAATAATTATCGTAAAAACAGTCGGCGCAAAGAAAAAATCACTATCTTTGCACCGCTTTATTTTGAGGAGAAAACGTGGCAAAGTTTAGTTTGTACAATATTTCCCTAAAAAACCTTTCTGCAGGACTGCATACCTATGAGTATGAGCTGGATCGGAAATATTTTGAGGCCATTGATGGCGACGAAGTAAAGAAAGGTAACGTGAAGGTGACGGTAACGGTGAGACGAACGTCATCTACCTTCGAGTTTAATTTCGATATCAAAGGATTGGTGCAGGTTCCCTGCACACGCTGCCTGGACGATATGGATCTGGAGGTGGATACCAAAAATCGGCTTATTGTAAAGTTTGGGAAGGAATATTCGGAAGAGAGCGACGAGATAGTAATCATTCCTGAAGATGAAGGAGAGATTAACATCGCCTGGTTTCTGTACGAATTCATCGCACTGACTGTCCCCATCAAGCATGTACACCCCGCCGGCGAGTGCAACAGAATGGTTTCCTCGAAACTGCGTAAACATCGTGCTGTAAGTACAGATGATGGCGATGAGGATGAAGTGGACATGGGCGATGACGAAGATTTCGCCGATGAAGATGATACGCCGGCAAACGATCCAAGATGGGACGCCCTGAAAGGATTGAATATCGACGAAAATTGAAAATATAAATAGTAAAATTATACATACAAATGGCACATCCAAAAAGAAGACAGTCTTCTGCAAGACAAGGAAAAAGAAGGTCACACGACCATGCTAAACTGCCCACCATGGCAATCTGCCCCAACTGCGGCGCATGGCATATTTATCACACTGTGTGCGGCGAATGCGGGTACTACAGAGGAAAATTGGCAATTGAAAAAGAAGTTACGGCATAGGCTTCTTCCTTTCATTTTATAGAAAACGGAACCCTGAAAAACCTGATCGTGTTTCAGGGTTTTTTCTCATTATTACATTATTGAACGACGATGAAGCAATTAAACGCCGTAATAACCGGAATTGCAGCTGCTGTGCCGGATTATATTCTTACCAACGAGGAACTTTCCACCATGGTGGATACCTCCGATGAGTGGATCATGACCCGTGTGGGAATCAAGGAAAGACGCATCCTGAAAGGAGAACATCAAGGTATCTCTGTCCTGGGTACGCAGGCCGTGAGAGACTTACTGGCTAAGACCGGTGTTGCTTCTTCAGAAATAGACGCGGTTATTTTCGCAACCTCCACGCCCGACCATATCTTTCCCTCAGCAGCATCAATGGTTGCGGAAAATAACGGTATTAAAAACGCATTCTGTTTCGATATGGAGGTGGCCTGTTCCGGCTTTGTCTATGGCCTGGAGATCTGTAACGGATTGATAAAGACAGGTAAGTATAAAAAAATAATATTGCTGGCCGGCGACAAGATGTCTTCGATCACCAATTACAAAGACAGAACCACTTGTCCCCTTTTTGGTGACGCAGTAGGTGCAGTACTTATTGAGCCCACCGAAGAAAATATCGGTATCATCGATGCCGAACTCCATTCCGATGGAATCGGTTACAAACCTTTACAGCTGAAAGCCGGGGGAAGTAAATACCCTGCAACACACGAAACGGTAGACAATGCAGAACATACCGTATATCAGGATGGAAAGGTTGTTTTCAAATATGCTGTATCACGCATGGCGGAGGTTTCCGAATCGATCATGAAGCGAAACAACCTGACCACTGATGATGTAGACTGGCTTGTTCCCCATCAGGCGAACCTGCGGATTATAGATGCTGCCATAGAACGGACCGGTTTGTCGCGGGATAAAGTAATGGTAAACATTGAACGCTATGGCAATACCAGTGCCGGAACCATTCCTCTTTGCCTGTGGGAGTGGGAACCCAAACTGCGCAAAGGGGATAACGTGATACTGACAGCTTTCGGAGCTGGCTTCTCATGGGGAAGCGTTTACCTGAAATGGGGATACGATTATAAAGAATCCTAAAAACAAAAAAGATGCAATCTCAGAATCACCGTTCGGGCTTTGTAAACATCGTGGGGAATCCCAATGTAGGGAAATCCACGTTGATGAACCGACTGGTGGGTGAAAAGATATCCATTATCACAGCCAAGGCGCAGACCACACGACACCGTATCATCGGAATCGTAAATGACCCCGCATATCAGGTTGTTTATTCCGATACGCCGGGAGTACTGCAACCCAATTATAAGCTGCAGGAGCAGATGCTCAACTTTTCGCTTTCTGCCTTGCAGGATGCCGATGTGTTGCTCTACGTGACCGATGTAGTGGAAAAAATTGATAAAAACGACAACTTCCTGTCAAAGGTGCAGCAACTGGACATGCCGGTACTGCTTTTGATCAATAAAATTGATCAGACCGATCAAACCACTCTGGAGAAGATGGTGGTACAATGGAGTACCCTGTTGCCGAAAGCAGAGATTTATCCGATTTCCGCGCTGAACAACTTTGCCATCGAGCGGATTCAAAAACGCATTCTGGAACTTCTGCCCGAGTCGCCTCCTTATTTCGAGAAGGATGCCCTTACCGATAAACCAGCTCGTTTCTTTGTGGCGGAGATCATCCGTGAAAAGGCTTTGCTGCTCTATCAGAAAGAGATACCTTACTCAATAGAAGTGGGTGTGGAGGAGTTTAAAGAGGAAAATGACATCATCAGAATCAGGGCGATTATCCTGGTGGAAAGAGATACCCAGAAAGGAATTGTCATAGGCCATAAAGGTGAGGCTCTGAAGAAACTGGGAACCATGGCACGCAAAGACATTGAACGTTTTTTTGAGAAAAAAATCTTCCTGCAACTTTACGTGAAGGTTGAGAAAGACTGGCGCAACAGAGACAACATGCTGAAAACCTTCGGCTACAAGTTGGATTAATATGCCAATGTGCTAATGAGCCAATGTGGCAATGAGACCCTAAAAGAAAGAAAAAATTATGCAGAATTTGGTAGCAATAGTGGGACGGCCCAATGTAGGGAAGTCCACCCTGTTTAACCGCCTGACGCAGACGCGTCAGGCCATCGTGACGGAGGTTTCCGGTACAACCCGTGATCGTCAGTATGGAAAAGTGAACTGGAACGGACAGGAGTTTTCTCTGGTCGACACCGGCGGATGGGTTGTGAATTCCGATGATGTCATGGAAGATGAGATCAACAAACAGGTGCGTATTGCCATTGAAGAAGCAGATGTGATTCTTTTTGTGGTTGATGTGATGAACGGTCTCGCCGATCTGGATGCGGGTGTAGCACAGATGCTGCGTCGCTCGGGTAAGCCTGTAGTGGTGGTGGCCAACAAGTCGGATAATTTCGATATCGGACATCAGGCTGCCGAGTTTTATTCACTCGGTCTGGGTGATCCATACAGTGTGTCGGCCGTCAACGGATCGGGAACAGGTGATCTGCTGGATCACATTCTGACTTTGTTTTCCAGAGACAATGAGGAGGAAATCCTGGAAGATATTCCCAAATTTGCCGTCGTGGGACGTCCCAATGCAGGTAAATCATCCATCATCAACGCATTGATCGGGGAGGAGAGAAGCATCGTGACCGATATAGCAGGTACCACGCGCGACTCGATTTATCTGCGGTATGATAAGTTCGGCATGGATTTTTATCTGATCGATACTGCCGGTATTCGGAAAAGAGGAAAAGTAACCGAAGATCTGGAATATTTCTCGGTGATTCGTTCCATCAGGGTGATTGAAAATGCAGATGTCTGTATTCTGATGCTCGATGCCACACGGGGAATTGAAAGTCAGGACCTTAATATCTTCTCACTCATACAGAAAAACCGCAAAGGATTGGTTGTCTTTGTAAATAAGTGGGATACCGTGGAAGAAAAGGACAATGTGGTAATCAAAACGTTCGAGAATGCAATCCGTCAACGATTGGCACCCTTCACCGATTTCCCCATTATCTTCGGCTCGGCGCTTACCAAACAACGCATTCTCAAAGTGATGGATATAGCCAAAGAGGTGTATGTGAACCGAAAACGTAAAATACCCACCAGCAAGCTCAATGAGATCATGCTGCCCGTCATTGAAAGAACACCACCACCAGCGAACAAGGGAAAGTATATTAAAGTGAAGTACATTACGCAGTTACCGAATACACAGATTCCTTCTTTTGCCTTCTTCTGCAATCTTCCACAATGGATTAAAGAGCCTTATAAGCGGTTTATTGAAAACAGAATGCGTGAAAATTGGAATTTTTCCGGTACCCCCATCAATATTTTCTTCCGGGAGAAATAACATTGTGACCCGGTGGTCATAAGCAACTACCGGAATTTGTGTGATTTTAACTGAAATAAATAGTTTCAGCAAGGTTTCCTATTTCCTGAAATCGGGTTTATAATTCGGTAAGCCGTAAATAAAATATCAAAAACCGATGAAATACCAAAAATATTGCGTTAATTTGTACAACTTTTGACAGGATTGGTGGATGATAAAAACTGCTATCGTGTTTTAAAAAAAAGAAAAAAATGAATGGCAACATCCTGGCCGACCGGCCGGGTAAAACGAAGGGACTACTGATGAATACGAAAAACAATCCGGAGAACGAAGAACAATCCGTAAACGAAGAAAAAACGATCAAAGAACCGCAAACGACAGCAACGGAGGAATCTCAGACGACAGAAGATGTGCAGCCAGTTCATGCGTCGCAGGACGATGTTGAATTGGTTTCAACTGTTGCATCCGCAGTGGAGGAGATTATTCCTGAAGAGCCGACGGTTGTTGCGGTGGAAGAGCAGGTCGTTGAAGTGAAGGCTGTTGACTCTGTTCCGGACGAAGTGGTCCCCGAGGAGACCGAATTGACGATAGCTGAAGAGGCGATCGTTGAAACGAAGGTTGCCGATGCTGTTCCGGACGAAGTGGTAACTGAAGAGGCTGAAGAGCCTGCAACCATTGATTACGACCTGGAAATTGCGGGTGAAGAAGAACCTGAAGAAGACGAGTCGGATGGGGATGATGATGCCTCCACGGAAGAAACTGGAATTACACTGCTCCCCATCGATGAAATTGTACAACAGCTTCGCACTTTATTACAATCGAATAACCCGAAGCGCAAGGATGTGGATGAATATAAGAATCAATTCTATCGCTCTTTGCGAAATGAGACCGAAGGGCAGAAACAAGCTTTTTTGGCAGAAGGCGGGGAGGAAATTGATTTCGTGGCAAACGAGTCTGAGTTATTTGCGGAAGGCAAGGAATTGCTTCAGAAAATAAAGGAAAAACGATCGGTTATTGCCGCACAGGAAGAGGCAGAAAAAGAGAAAAATGTGGTCCGGAAACTGGCTATCATTGATCAGATAAAACTCCTGACTGAAACACAGGGACAGGAAGATTTCAATAAATCGTATCAGGAATTTAAATTGCTGCAGCAGGAGTGGAACGATATCAAACAGGTTCCCCAGGCTAAGGTGAATGAATTGTGGAAGTCATATCAGCGCTATGTAGAGAAATTCTATGATCTGGTACGCATCAACAACGAGTTCAGGGAATATGATTTCAAGAAAAATCTGGAGCAGAAAACCGATCTTTGTGAAGCTGCTGAAAGACTCGATCAGGAAGCGGATATTATTTCGGCATTTCATCAACTGCAGAATCTGCATCAGGAGTGGAGAGAGATAGGACCTGTTTCCAGAAAAGAGAGAGAGGAGATATGGAATCGGTTTAAGGAAGCCTCTACCAACATCAACAAAAAATATCAGGCACATTTCGAGAGTCTAAGAGGAAAGGAAGATGAGAATCTCGAGCTGAAGACCGCACTTTGCGAAAAGCTTGAGGCGATTGACTTCACCAGACTCACCACCGTGAAAGAGTGGAACAGCAAGGTGAAGGAAGTGTTGGATATACAAACGCAATGGCGACAGATCGGTTATGTGCCCAGAAAATGGAACACGAAAATTTATAAACGATACCGTGCTGCCTGCGATCTGTTTTTCAAAACCAAGAACGATTTTTATAAATCGCTTCGTGAAGAAATGGAAGAGAACCTCAGGAAAAAAACGACTCTTTGCGAACGTGCCGAAGCCCTCAAAGAGAGCCAGGACTGGAAAAATACCACCCGGGACATGATCGATATTCAAAAAGAATGGAAAACCATCGGCATCGTTCCCCACAAATATGTGGATAGCATCTGGAAGCGGTTTATCTCTGCCTGTGATTACTTCTTTGAACAGAAAAAAATCCATACTTCTTCACAATATGATGAAGAAGCAAAAAATCTGGATACCAAGAAATCTGTTGTAGACAAGATTGTCAATATGGATACCAGCCTCGATACAGAAGAAGCATTGTCTCAACTGCATGAACTGATGGACGAATGGTATGCCGTGGGACATGTACCTTACAAATTAAAAGATCGCATATACCGTGATTTTTACGAGGCAACAGAGGCTCAGTTCGACCGGCTGAATATCGATAAGGCCGACCGGAAGCTGGAAAGCTTTAAAACCAACATTTCCGATATGGCCAAATCGGGTAATGCCCAAAATCAGTTGCTGCGGGAACGTGAAAAACTGATGCGCCAGTATGATCGGATGAAGGGTGAACTGCAGACTTACCAGAACAACATTGGCTTCCTCTCCATATCTTCCAAAAAAGGAAACCATCTTCTCGATGACATGAACCAGAAGATGGAGAAAATCAAATCGGAACTGCATTTGATCGAGAAGAAGGTGGGAGCCATTGATAAGGAGTTAGGATGATTTAATATCCTAAACACTCCAATAATACTTTCGGATAATAATATAAAAGGCGTCTTCATGGCGCCTTTTATATTGTTGCCCCCTGCTTATTCTTTTCTTCATTTATAAATCTTCCCCTCCATTCTAACCTTAAAAAAAATCTACGCGTTTTTCATTATTTCTATAAGAATAATCTTAGGTACAGAATTCTTAACCTTATTATTTTGTTAATATTTTAGAATAATCATGTTTAATATCTATCACTCTTAGATATGAAAGTAACTTTATTATCATACAAAAAGGCTTTGATTGTAACTTTATTTCGTAATATACTGCTATGATTATCAACTAAATAAACATTGGATATGTAAACTGAGCAATAAATTTCATTTTTTGAGATAATATTTGTATCCTTCATTAAAATAATTAAACAATTTTGCCTAACTAAATGAAAAACCCGAACTACAATTAGATAAAATTGAATACTTGACATTTGTTGTGTGAATAAGAGTAACACACGATGCGTTTTATAAATCTTTAATAATCTAAACAAAATGATGGAATGAAAAAGAAAAACTCATTTAATTTGTGGAAGGGACTTATGGCTGCTACTTTGTGGTTATTATCCCTTGGGATATTCGCTCAAAATGTGACTGTAACCGGAATCGTAAACGATGTGGCCGGCTCGCCTCTCATCGGAGTTACCATTCAGGTACAGGGGACATCTGTGGGCACGGTGACGGATTATGATGGTAAATACACCCTGCCAAACATCTCTCCTGGTGCAATACTGGAAGTATCTTATGTAGGCATGAAAACTCAAAATGTAACGGTAAGTGGACGTAGTGTCATAAACATAACACTTACTGAAGACACCGAAATGCTGGGTGAAATTGTTGTAACGGGGTTTGGTTTGTCTCAAAGAAAAGAATCTCTTACTTCTGCAATCTCTGTAATTGGAGCTAAAGATCTGAGCCGGTCGAAATCATCGACAGCCTCGGGTGCGTTGGTTGGAAAGATTGCCGGTATCAATTCACGTCAACAGGACGGAAGACCCGGTGCTACCACAAATATCCAGATTCGTAACATGGGAGCTCCCCTGTATGTAATCGACGGTATTCAATCGGATGCGGGTCAGTTTAACAACATCGACTTCAATGATATTGAGTCGATTTCCGTGTTGAAAGACGCTTCTGCTGCCATTTATGGTGTTCGTGCTGCCAACGGGGTTATTGTGGTAACCACAAAAAAAGGATTCCGCAACTCCAAAAATACGGTCACGGTAAATAGCTATTATGGTTGGCAGAGTCTTTTTACCTTTCCGAAACCAGCGACAGCTGAGACCTATATTAAAAACTATATTCAATCTGAGACGGTGCAGGGTGCCACCAATTATCGCTATACGAAGGAGGATTATGAAAAATGGCAACAGGGAACCGAAAAAGGATATCAGCCTTTCGATTGGTACGATTATATATGGGAGGTTTCGCCGCAGACTTATGTGAATGCAAACGTTTCAGGGGGATCGGATAAAATCAATTACTATTTAAGTGTCGGAAACTTGAATCAGGATGCCATCATTGTAAACTATGGAGGTTTTACCCGTACCAATGTGCAGATGAATATCAATGCCAATATTTCCGATAAGTTTAAAATAGGGGGTGGCATGAACGGACGTATCGAAAAAAGAGTAAACCCTGGTGTACCGGGGGGTGACGACTATTGGCTTCCCCGTTTCGGTACGTACCGTAACCTACCCACCAGAAGACCGTTTGCCAATGATAATCCAAATTATCCTACTTTGACATCCACGGAAGCAGGTACCAATTTTGCCTGGCTGACGTATGATCTGTCCGGTAAATATGAGGAAACATGGCGTGTGGTTCAACTAAATTTCGATGCCGAGTATGAAATATTTGACGGGTTGAAAGCGCGAGCTCTCGTTAGCTATTACCTTGCTAATCAGAGATTAGATAATCAGGAATATACCTATAAACTATATGGGTATGATGAAAATACGGATACTTATCCGGTTATTTTTGAAAATACCAATCCCTGGAGAGAACGCAGGCAAGGTTATAATGAAGAGATTACAACCAATATTCAACTCTCTTATCAGAAACAATTTGGTGAACATAATATTTCCGCTATCGTGGGCGCAGAGTCGATCCAGCGGGATACACCCACAACCTGGGTTCATTCCATTCCTACTTCCAACGCATTACACCTGATCGATTACGAGACCATGGATACCTATGATGATACGGGGAACAATACACAAGCCCGTCTGGGTTATATGGGCCGATTCAATTACGATTATGCCGATAAGTATCTGGTAGAATTCTCGGGGCGTTATGATGGATCATGGAAGTTCCCGAAAGATCATCGCTGGGGATTTTTCCCTTCCGCTTCAGTGGGATGGCGCATATCTGAAGAAAATTTCTGGAACGAAAGCAAATTTTCGGATATTTTTAGCGACTTCAAATTGAGGGGATCGTATGGATTGTTGGGAGATGACAATACCAGTGGTTACAATGCTTTTGACTATATGGGAGGCTATACCTATAAAAGTGGCGGTTCGGTGATCGACGGTAAATATACGATCGGAACTGTTCCACGCGGACTACCGGTTACAACCTTATCCTGGATCAAGGCAAAAATATTGGATATCGGTGTGGATGTAAGTTTCCTGAATAACAGGCTGACCGGTTCGTTAGACTACTTCGACCGTCTCAGAACGGGGCTTCCCGATTCGAGATACGATATTTTGCTCCCTTCTGAGATTGGATTCAGCTTGCCCAAAGAGAATCTGAATTCAGACAGACACAGGGGATATGATTTTATTGTGAAATGGAGCGATCAGGCAAGTGACCTTACCTACTCTGTCAGCGCCAATGCTACCTATTCCCGTTTTTACGACTGGGACAGGTATAAACCGCGCTTCAGTAATTCCTGGAATGTATACAGAAATTCAATCGTTCAGCGTTATGGGTATCTGAACTGGGGACTTGAAGCGGACGGACAATTCCAGGACTGGGAAGAAATAGCTACCTGGCCCATCGACAATGACCGTCAGGGGAATAAAACCTTACGTCCCGGAGATATTAAATACAAGGATATCAATGGTGACGGTGTGATCAATGGAATGGATGAGAGACCCATCGGATACAGACAAGACTCTACGCCCATCTTTAATTATGGTTTCAACTTCTCCTTTCTCTGGAGAGGATTTGACCTTGCCTTCGATCTTACCGGTGGTGCATTGAATACATGGTACCAGGAGTGGGAACAACGCAATCCTTTCCATGATGGCGGGAATAATCCACAATATTACATGGAAAACACCTGGCGTCTTGCCGATATCTGGGATGCAAACAGCGAACTGATACCGGGTAAATATCCCATGTTGCTGATTGGTAATAGCAGTCATAGTAATTATTGGAACAGCACCTTCTGGAAGAAAAATGTGAGATATTTGAAGTTGCGCAACATGGAGTTCGGATATACACTACCCAAATCCATCGTAAACAGAGCTTCCATTTCAGATCTGCGGTTCTATGTAGCTGGACAGAATCTGTTTGGTCTCACCAACCTGATTGGTGTGGATCCGGAAATTAACGAAACAAACGGATTGGCTTATCCTACCATGCGAATTGTCAATGTGGGTGTAACACTTAAATTCTAACAACAATTATGAATATCAAAAAAATAATCATCATATTATCAGTCGCACTTTTTACATGGAGTGGTTGTGCTGATTTTCTGGAAAGAGAACCCGACACCATTTTGTCAGACGACCAGGTGTTTGGTGATGCCGTAATGATTAAATCGGTGCTTGCCAACTTTTATGGCAGAATCACCTGGGGCCAACATATCGACGATTCCTATCCCTACACAATTTTGGACGAAGCGTCTAAATCGGACGGGGGACCGGATACCAGACAGGGATTCGAAGATGATCGCTGGCGAGTGTACGATTACACATTGCTCCGCAACCTGAACCAGTTTCTGAAGGGTGTCCGGGAAACAAAAGTGTTGGACATCGCTACTCAGAAACAATTAGAAGGTGAAGCCCGTTTTATCAGGGCATGGCTTTATTTCAACATGGGGAGAGGTCTTGGAGGAATGCCTATCGTAGGTGACGAAGTATTTGAATATGCAACCGGTATGGATATCACCGTATTGCAGTACCCCCGGTCCACCGAAGCAGCACTTTATGATTACATTATATCGGAATGCGAGGCTATCAAAGATTTTCTGCCTGTTGATAAATCGGTGAATGCGGCAAGAGCGACCAAATGGGCTGCTTTGATGCTGAAAGCTCGGGCTGCAGTTTATGCTGGTTCTATCGCCAACTATAACAACAAAATGGCTCAGCCCATCAAGACAGCGGGCGGGGAAGTAGGAATCCCGGCCAATTTGGCGCAAGGTTATTACCAGACTGCACTGGCAGCTGCAGAAGAGGTAATTAGTAGTGGTAAATATGAACTTCAGCTAACAAAGCCGGATGATCGTGGACGTAATTTTTATGAGGCGCTGTCTGTGAAAGAAAATAACAAAGAGGTTATCTGGGCTCGGGATTATAAATATCCGGGTCAGACGAACGGATTCACCCAGAGTAATATCCCGGCATCACACGCAGAAGATATCGACCGTGCATACGCTGGTCCGATATTAAACCTGGTTGAAGATTTTGAGTATATCAATGACCGTAACGGAGAGATCAAAACAAAGGATGCCAACGGAAACTATATATTCTACGATAAAGCGGAGGATGCCTTTGAAAATAAGGATCCAAGGCTCTGGGGAACTGTGATTTATCCGGGAGCTATTTTTAAGGGTACACCGGTAGTGCTGCAGGCAGGGCAAAAATATCTTGAAGGAGGCGTTTGGAAATTCAGAACCAGCGAACCGGGGGGAAGAGATAACAACAAAATATTAATTACCTCCGTGAATGGTCCGACAACCACCAACAATCAGTTTGTGAATAAATCAGGATTTTTCTTTCGTAAATTTATGGATGAAACACCAAGTGCTTCAACACGAGGACGTCGGAGCGACATGTGGTTCCCCCGTTTCAGATATGCAGAGGCAGTGATGATTGCAGCAGAAGCAGCATTTGAATTGAATCAGCCCGGCAAAGCACTTACTTATATAAACCAAATACGTAGCAGAGCAGGTATTCAACCGCTGGCCTCCGTTACCTTCAATGACATCGTACGTGAATACAGGGTAGAGTTTGCTTTTGAAGATCATCGCTATTGGGACTTAAAACGGTGGAGATTGGCCGATAAGATTTGGAACGGCGTGCAGAACGACCCGGATGCGCAACAATGGGCATTGTTTCCTTATCTGGTTAGTGATCCGGGCAATCCCAACAACGGGAAGTGGGTATTCGATAAGATAGCCACCCATATGTCGCCGAATCCGAGATATTTTGAGATGAAAAATTATTACAATTTTATTCATCAGGATTGGGTGAATAATAATCCCAAAATAGTAAAGAATCCCTATCAATAAATTTGAATATGATTAAAATAATTGTATAATGAAAAAATATAAATACATCCTATTGTTTGTGATTGTAGCTTTTACAGCCACCAGTTGTGGCCTCGACAACTACGATGCACCCCAGTCGAGACTGCATGGTAAAATAACCTACAACGGCGAAGCCCTGGGGTTACGCGGAACAGGACAGGCCGTGCGTTTGCAATTGTATCAGGACGGATATCAATTGCGCGATAATATTGAAGTTTTTGTGGGTCAGGATGGTACATTCGAAGCCTTACTCTTTGACGGTGAGTATAAGCTGGTTACCAGGGACAGAAACGGCCCTTGGGTAAATACCCGTGATACCATCGTTGTGAATTTGAAGGGAGCTACAGAAGTAGAGGTTCCCGTAACACCATTTTTCACAATAGACAATGAAAACATGACCTTGAGTGGTTCCATAATGAATGCAAAATTCAATGTAAACAAGATCGTGAACACGGCTAACATTGATTATATTACACTACTGGTAAGTAAAACTTCTTTTGTGGATGATGCCACCAACATCGCTCGCAAAGATTTCAAAGGATTGCAGGCCGGTTCTCAAAACCTGTCGCTGGATATGTCAGGTAATGCAAATGTTGCTTCGGCCAAAGCCCTTTTCGCCCGGGTCGGTGTAAGGGCTGTGGGTGCCGATCAGGCCATTTATTCGGGCGTGGTGCGGCTTAAATAAATCATTCTTTCATACAGAGAGGAGCTGCAATTGAATACTTGTGGCTCCTCTCTACATTTCTGCGAACACAATGATAAAAAATACTATTTTACTTCATAGTTTCATTTTCCTGGTAACCATATCTTTGTTATCATGTAAAAGTTCTCTTGTACCGGGAGAAAAATTAAATTCAGGAGAACTGATACCCCTGGCCGATCCGTTTATTATGTTATATGACGATGTTTATTATGCATACGGAACTGGTGCAGCTGATGGGATCGCGGTGATGACATCGAAAGACCTCAAAACATGGAAGAAAGAACCACAATTGGCATTGCATAAAAAGAACTCGTATGGGGAAAAATGGTTTTGGGCTCCCGAAGTTTATCACGTTAACGATCGTTTTTATATGTACTACACAGCCGAAGAGCACATCTGTGTCGCTGTGTCAGACTTACCTTCAGGTCCCTTCATTCAGGAAATCCAGAAACCAATGCTGGAGGGAGAAAAGTCGATTGATAATTCACTTTTTATCGATGATGACGGTAAGCCTTATCTTTTTTTTGATCGTTTCAATGACGGTTTAAACATCTGGGTAGCAGAACTAGAAGAAGATCTGATGACCATCAGAAAAGAAACCATGCATCCCTGCATTCATGTCTCACAGGAGTGGGAGAAAGTATGGCCAAGAGTAAATGAAGGGTCTTTTGTTGTCAAGCATAACGATGTGTACTATATGACATATTCTGCCAACAGCTATGAGAGCCCTTTCTACGGAATTGGATGTGCCACTGCTACTGAAATTATGGGAGAATGGACAAAATATCCGCACAATCCCTTGTTACAGAAACCAGAGAACCTGGTAGGGACGGGGCATAGTTCAATGTTCAAAGATAAAAAAGGGGATTGGAAGATTGTATTTCACGCTCACAATGATATCAACAAAATTCATCCAAGAAACATGTATATCAGCAATGTGGGTTTTAAGAAAATCAATGGGGTGGATCAATTATACATTGACCAGAATTTCAAAATTCCTTTCTTTGTAATAGATCCTGAATAAATTAACTACAAATGATGTGCTTTAGACAGGCACGGTTATTCTAACATAAAAAGAAATGTATTATTTAAAGAAGATTAATTCGAAGAATATTGCAGGCTATGAATCAAACATTGTTAAGGGTCATAAAAATATTCTCTCAATGCATCCTAAAGCGTTAAAATAGTTGCATTTAATTAGTGAAATCTTTACTTTTTAATTTGTTAATATGTTAAAAAGTGAAAAAGAAATGTTCTTTCAAAAGTGATGTATATACTACTTTATTGATAATAAGATAATTGTTTTTTTCTATTATTTATTTTATTTTTTTGAGAGATATTTGTTGTATGTTTTGAGATGAATTTAGCAGTTTTTGTTCTTTTTGAGAAATAACTTTGTACTGAATAAAGGTTAGTAATAATAAGGTTATTTGTTACATATCATCACTTCGTTGACAGTTCTAAGTTTCTTAGACGTATCATCACCTCGTTTACAAACCCTATAGGGTTTGGGCCTTCTAAGGA
>MENQ01000021.1 GCA_001768325.1 Bacteroidetes bacterium GWC2_46_850
TTTTATTAAAAAAAGACAAAAACTCACTGATTCGATTAGTGGATCCAAGAAATAATCTTTCTGACAGTATAAACTTTATCAATTATCAAAAGATTGATCCGTTTTGGTTTTACTTCAAGAGTAAATGAAATTCAGACACACCGCCAATAGGGCGAGGGTATTACCACAATTACATCTAATGCATTAAATTTGCCAGGTGTCATAACCTTCACGGATAGAAATACCATCACCTACGGGTATGATGCCACGGGCAGCAAGCAAAGCGTAGCTTACACTGCGGGAGGCACAACGACAAAAACGGAGTATGCGGGCAACAAGGTGTACAAGAACGGCACCCTGAGCATGATCCTCACGGAGGAGGGATACATTACTCTTGCAGGAACTACCCCGACTTATCACTACTACCTGAAGGACCACCAGGGAAACAACCGGGTGGTGATCAACCAGGCGGGTAGAGTCGAGCAGGTCAACCACTACTACCTCTTTGGTGGGTTGTTTGGAGAAGGTCTTCAAGCTTCCAACCAGCCTTACAAGTACAACGGCAAGGAACTGGACAGGGAGCTGGGACTGGACATGTATGATTACGGTGCCCGGCATTATGACGGAGTACGGACCCGAAGTGGCATGGCATCGGAGAGGTCGATGTCGTATTTTCAATTGAATATTCTGTTATTTTAATCGTTTTAATGAAATAACAACTGATATTCCTGTTATTAAAAACCTTTTATTATCTTTGTTTAAAAAAGAATGATGGATTGGTTTTATATGACGGACAAAGCGGTCATGGAAGAAATGGGACAAAGACTTCGTTCGTATCGTAAAAAAAGAAAACTTTCGCAAAAGCAATTGGCCGAGCGTACCGGACTTAGTATTTTTACCATTGCTCAAATAGAACAGGGAAAAGCCGTATCGCTTAGCTCACTGCTTCCGGTGCTGAGAGAACTACGCTTGTTGAACAATTTAGATGCGTTAATCCCGAATATTCCGGAGAGTCCGATCAGCCTGTTGAGGAAACAACGTAAAAGTAACTAATTTTGGATATCGTATTAAAAATAACGCTTTGGAATAACGACGTCGGTGCGGCTTATTGGGACACTGAACGTAATTGTGCTGTATTGGAATTTTACGAATCTTTTTCGTTGAACAATTGGGATATTGCTCCGCTGATTATGCCGTTGGAAGATTTACAGCGTGGAGACAGACTTTATTATTTCCCAGAGAATCAAGGAAAAACATTCAAAGGTTTGCCCGGTTTTATGGCGGACTCTTTACCGGACGACTATGGGAACAAAATACTGGACGAATGGTTTGCAGCCAAAGGGCGTTCGATCGTTGAATTTACACCTCTTGACAGGTTGAGCTATATCGGAAAACGAGGTATGGGTGCATTGGAATATGAACCTGCCCATCACGACCCGATACTGACCTCCTCGTCGCAACTGGATATCAGCCAACTGACGGAGTTGGCGAAGGAAGTATTGACCCAAAGAGAACAATTCAAAGCCAATATTCGCGCTGAAAACAGCGTCGTGTATGATATCATCAAAATCGGAACTTCGGCAGGAGGTGCAAAGCCCAAAGCGGTTATCGCGTTCAATGAACAAACGGGAGATATACGCTCGGGACAAGTCTCTGCTCCAGATGGTTATACTTATTGGCTATTGAAATTTGATAGCGTGGAAGACAAAAAAGTGACTGACAATCCATTGGGAATAGGCAGAATAGAATATGCATACTACCGGATGGCAACGGATTGTGGAATTAAAATGAGTAAATGTCGTCTTTTATACGACAAGTCGTATGCTCATTTCATGACCAAACGTTTCGATAGAACAAACGCCGGGATGAAGCTGCACACGCAAACCCTTTGCGCCTTAGCTCATTTTGACCGGGACAAGCCTTATTCGTATGAACAGGCGTTTGGGGTGATGAGACGTTTGCACCTACCCTACCCTGATATGGAACAGATGTATAGAAGAATGGTATTTAATGTGATCGCTCGCAATCATGACGATCACACAAAAAATCACTCGTTTATTATGTCAACGGAAGGAGAGTGGCGGCTTGCACCTGCCTACGACTTGTGTTTTTCATACTCAGCTGCAGGAAAGTGGACAAATCAGCATCAAATGTCTATAAATAATAAAAGGGATAATTTCACGAAAGAGGACTTATTGACTGTAGGAAGAAATATCGGCATTCGCAACTATGCTTCTATTGTTGAAGAAATTATCGACTTTGCTTCAAAATGGATTAGCTATGCGAAGGAAAATGGTGTTGCTACTCATCATGCCGACCAGATCAATAAATTACTTAGGGTTACAATATGAGAACTTGCGATCATTATCATGCCGGTAATACGAAAAACCGAAAAAAATAGCTACTTTTGCAGTTTCAAAATAAGGTTTTTCAATGATAAACAGAAATTTAATTCGTACACGGATTGTCCAGATTGTCTACTCCTGGTACCAAAATACGAATAAGGATTTGCGGAATGCCGAGAAGGAACTGATGTTCGGCCTGCAGAAATCTTACGATCTTTATTTTTATCTGCTGCTACTGATGGTGGAACTGACCAGGGCCTATGAAAACAGGGTGGAGATGAAACGCAACAAGTATCTCCCCTCAGCGGAAGATCTGCATCCCAACACCCACCTGATCGATAACAAATTTATGCTTCAGCTCAGGGATAATGCGCAGTTTCAAAAGCAACTCAACGAACGACCCATGGTCTGGGAGGCCAACGAATCGTTCGTCAAGAACCTGCTGGACACCATCCTGGAATCAGACACCTACAGGGAGTACGCAGAAATTGCTTCCCCCACTTACGACGAAGACCGTGAGTTCTGGAGAAAGTCGTTCAAGCAGTTTATCTACATGAACGAAGAGCTGGATGACATTCTCGAAGATGAATGTATTTACTGGAATGATGATGTGGAGATTGTTCAGACCTTTGTGCTGAAGACAATCAAGCGGTTTTCCGAAGAAAAGGGAACCAAACAACCGCTCCTCCCCATGTTTAAAGACGATGAGGACAGGGACTTTGCCCTCAAGCTGCTGCACGATACCATCCTGAATGAAAAAAAATACAGGGGGTTAATCGACGAGCATACCGATAAATGGGACTTTGAACGCATTGCATTTATGGATCTGATCATTATGCAGGTGGCTCTTTCCGAGATATTTACATTTGAATCTATTCCCACCAGCGTCTCCCTGAACGAATATATCGAGATCGCCAAATCATACAGTACGCCAAAAAGCGGTACCTTTGTCAATGGAATATTAGACACCATCGTGCAGAAAATAAAAGAAGAAAATCATATCTTTAAAAATTAATTACTAGTTATCAACTTTAAATATCAAATTGTATGAATATTTTATTACAAGCAGCTCCGGCCGGAGGCATGGGTGGCGGTGGCATGACCAGTACGCTCATCATGATGGTGGCCATCATCGCCGTATTTTATTTTTTCATGATCCGTCCGCAGCAAAAAAAACAAAAAGACCTGCAGAAAAGCAGGGAAGCCATGAAGGTGGGTGACAAGGTGGTTACCTCAGGTGGTATTCACGGAAGAATCAAAGAGGTGGGCGACACCTGGTTCCTCGTAGAAGTAGCCGACGGTGTGAGAATGAAATTCGAAAAAGCATCGGTCTTTGCCTCTTCAGCCGACGTGACGACAAACTAATCCTTTTGCCATGAGAGTAAAGGCTTTCATTCGGAAATGGACACCCAAAGCAGGAGCATATTTTTCCACCTTCCCGTGGAAGAACCTGCTCTTCTTTTTGTTTTTCCTCGTGCTGGCCTTTATTTTCTGGTTGATGCTCTTTTTTCAAAAGGAAAACGTGGAGGGCACCTACCGCATTCCGCTGAAATACACCAATATTCCGGAAGATGTGGTATTTAACAATGTGCTTCCCGTCTTTATTGAGATCAGCGTGGCCGACAACGGAGTGGAAATGTTTTTACTCGACGTCAAAAAAAGAGACTCCCTGGAGATTAATGTCGAAGAGCTAACCGAGGGGGGAACCACAGAGCTTCAGGGAGACCAGTATCGCCAGCTTATTCGCTCACAACTTGCACCCAGCACCAACATCAGGGGTTACTTCCCCATGAGCATCTCTCTGGCTACATCCAGGCTGGAGAAAAAGGAGTTGCGTGTTGTGTTCGACGGCGAGATTACCACCAGCCGGGCCAACCTGATAGCCGACAGTGCCCTTTTTATTCCGGAAACGGTGACCGCATACGGCTCCGCTGAGTCACTCAAACAACTGAAGTCGGCAGTAACCGAATATACCCTGTTTAAAAACCTTCGGGCCACCTCCCAGCTGCCCATCAAAATCAACCCTGTCAAAGGTGTGAAGTTTATTCCGACGGAAGTGGAGATTTACATCCCGATTGAAGAATATACGGAACGCACATTTGAGATTCCCATCACTGCTATCGGCATGCCGGCGAACCTCGATGTGAAGTTTTTCCCTTCCCGTGTGAAAGTATCCTTCTCGGTGACACTCGAGGAGTACAAAAAGATCAAGCCTGAGGATTTTGAGATTCAACTCAACTATCGGGAGTTTCATGAGAATGAAGGAGGTCGCGTGGAACTGGAACTCACAAAGAGTCCACCATTGGCCAACAACACACGCATCTCACCCTCTTCTGTTGAGTTTTTGTTCGAAAATAAAAACGGACGGTAATTTCGTAAAATAATCAATGCCGTTTACCCATTAAATTTTGCCTGAATGATTACAATCGGTGTTACGGGAGGAATCGGAAGCGGTAAGTCGGTGGTTTGCGATATTTTTCGCCTACATGGCTTTCCGGTTTATGATGCCGACAAAGAAGCCAAAGAACTGAACGATACCTCTCCCGTCATTCGTGCAGCGCTCAGCCGACATTTCGGAGAAGAAATCTACCGGGAAGGAAGGCTCGACCGCAAAGCTTTTGCATCGATCATCTTTCAGGATAAACAGAAAGTGGCAGTGGCCAATGCAATCATTCATCCCGAGCTGGCAAAAGATTTCCTGAAATGGTGCAGCAGGCAGGAGCCTCA
This sequence comes from Bacteroidetes bacterium GWC2_46_850, assembly GCA_001768325.1. Lineage (GTDB taxonomy): Bacteria > Bacteroidota > Bacteroidia > Bacteroidales > Dysgonomonadaceae > Proteiniphilum. The sequence continues at coordinate 5,052 of MENQ01000021.1, forward strand.
TCACTCCATGGCAATCATTGATGCCGCACTGCTTTTTGAAGCCGGATTTGATCAGTGGCTCGACAAAACAATCACGGTATACGCGCCCAAGGATATCCGTCTGCAACGCACCATAGCCCGCGACCACTCATCGGCAGACAAGGTGGAGGAGCGTATGAATGCCCAGCTGCCCGAGGAAGAAAAGAGCAGACGATCAGATTTTACCATTTACAACGATAACAGCCATTCATTGATTTTGCAGGTGACGGAAATCATGAAGAAGCTATCCGAAAATATTGTTTCTTAAGAATTTTACAAGTAAATTTGCCAAGGTTAAACTGAATTTAAATATTTAAATATCAAATCTATGATTGAGAAAATCGGGAATAATGCCGGAAAAGTGTGGACCGTGCTCGATGAAGCAGGTCGCCAGAACGTGAAGGAAGTCAAAAAAACAACGAAACTGACCGACAAGGATCTCTACGCAGCAATAGGCTGGCTTGCCAGGGAAGGTAAAATTTCGTTGGAAGAAGCAGAAAAAGAACTTTATATTACGTTGAACTAGCAGAAGGGGGTCGCTACGACCCCTTTTTCAACATCATGACCGTGGATAAAAAACTGCAACTGCAACTGGCCCGGCTGTTTCCCAAAGAGCAGTTGTTTACAGACGAACTGTCTTGTCTTACCAAAGGCACCGATGCAGGATTGTATCGGCTCATTCCCAAAGCTGTAGTCAAAGTAAACCGGGAAGAAGAGGTAATCCGTCTACTACAATTCTGTCGCCATGAAAAAGTTCCGGTCACCTTCAAAGCTGCTGGCACCAGCTTGAGCGGACAGACCATATCTGACTCCGTGCTGATGGAGACCGGTGAGGGATTCTCTTTTTCAGCCATCACCGACAACGGCGCCACGGCCACTTTTGGATGCGGGTTGACAGGTAACGCGGCTAACCGCATGCTGATGCGTTATCAACGAAAGTTGGGCCCAAAGCCTGCTTCAATCAATTCGGCAAAGATTGGCGGCATCCTTGCCAACAATGCCAGCGGATCGAGCTACGGCATCCGCCACAACAGCTACAATACCGTGAAGTCGATGCGGATTGTTTTTGCCGACGGATCCCTGCTCGATACGGGCGACAACGAGAGCCGCCGTGCATTCGTTTCCGACCATCCGGCACTGATCAGCGAGATCATCCGGCTTCATGGTGAGGCCACGGAAAATGAGGCTATCCGTGACAGGATCAGTCGCAAGTTTCAATTAAAAAACACCTGCGGCTATGGGGTCAATGCGCTGATCGACTTCGATGATCCGGTGGAGATCATCCAGCACCTGATGATCGGCTCAGAAGGGACACTCGGCTTTGTGTCGCAGGCCACTTTCGAAACGGTGCATGATGCACCCCTCAAAGCCACGTCCATGGTATATTTTGCCAACCTGCGCGACGTGAGCCAGGCCATTATACCCCTCCGCCAATGCCAGGTAAGTGCAGCAGAGCTCATGGACAGAAACGCCTTGCAGGCTGTGGAGGACCAACCCGGCATGCCGGAGGAGCTGAAGTCGCTGCCCGCAGGAGCGGCGGCATTGCTCATCGACACCTCTGCCGACGATATGGAGACGTTGCTGGCACAAATAAAGGAGATAGAAGAAAAGCTGGCACATCTCCACACCCTTACACCCATCAAATTCACCACCGACAAACATCTCTACAACCTCTACTGGAACGTGCGAAACGGGCTGTTTACCTCGGCAGCAGCCACACGACCGGCCCATACGGCCTGCATCATTGAGGATGTGGCTTTCCGGGGAGAGATACTGGGCGATGCGCTGACCGATGTCCGGGCACTTCTCGCAGAGAGCGGATATGACGATGCCGTGATGTGGGGTCACCTGCTGGATGGAAATGTACATTTCACCATATTTCCCGATATCAACACGCCTGCGGGGGTACAAAAATATGCCTCGTTCATGCAGGACCTGTGCGAACTGGTCGCAGTGAAGCACGAAGGAAGCCTGAAGGCGGAACATGGCACCGGGCGTAACATGGCTCCATTTGTGGAAAAAGAATGGGGCAGCGACATATACTCGCTCATGAAAAGGATCAAGAGAGCCTTTGATCCGGACGGCATCCTGAATCCGGGCGTTGTGATCAACGACGATGAGGATGTCTTCATCCGGAACCTGAAGCGAATCCCCGAGGCGAATCCCCTCATCGACAAATGCATTGAGTGCGGATTCTGCGAAGTGGTTTGTCCCTCCAAGAACCTTACGCTCACACCGCGGCAACGCATTGTAGCCTATCGTCATCTGGCTGAAAATGCCGCGACAGGTAATAAACATTCCATCCTCAAACAAGTGGAGGATATTTCCTACCCGCTGGAGCAGACCTGCGCCACCGATGGCTTGTGCGGCATAGCCTGCCCGGTGGGTATCGACACAGGCAAGCTCGTGAAGGAACTGCGCTGGCAGCAAAACGGCCGTTTTGCAAAACAGGTGGCAAAGTTCATTGCAAATCACATGGGCGGAACCACAGCCCTATTGCGCACATTATTGCGTCTGCCCCATGCCGTGGCGGGACTGACGGGATACAAGACAATGGAAGGGGTGACCAGAGGACTCTATAAAGTGGGTGCGGGAACCTTCCCCTTATGGACAAGGTATACTCCCTCAGGCAGTAAAAAAATTGATCGTCGTCTGTTTTCGACGAATAAGTCTTCCGGAATATCCGGGACGTCCGGGGCTCCCGATATTACCAATATTTCCAATATGTCCGATATTTCCAATATTCCCAATGCGCCCGATGCTCCCACGGTAGTCTATTTCCCGGCCTGCATCACCCGTTCCATGGGAGGTCCTTCATTCGGATATGAAGAAAAGGAGGATCTACCCTCGAAGATGTTATCGGTACTACACAAAGCAGGTTATCACGTCCTGATTCCGGACAAGTTAGACAGCCTTTGCTGCGGAATGGCATTCGCCAGCAAAGGGTTCCGCGAGGAAGCAAAAATGAAGGAGCAAGAATTGAATGCAGCACTGTTGGAAATAACGCGCAATGGAGAGTTGCCGGTCGTATGTGATATGAGTCCCTGTCTCCTGCACATGCGGGAAACACTCGACAGTCGTTTGAAGTTGTATGATCAGGTGGAGTTTATCCATGATTTTCTTTTGGATCGCCTGCAATTCGTTCCCCGTCCGGTGACGGTAACGATCCACACCACCTGCAGTTCCACGAAGATGCAACTGGCCGATAAATTCTTTGCTGTCGCCTCACGGTGTGCTGAGAAGGTGGTAGTTCCCGAAAATGTAGATTGTTGTGGTTGGGCCGGTGACAGGGGATTTTTCTATCCCGAACTGAATAACTCGGCCCTGTCGGCCTTGAAGGTGGGAGTCCGTGATGCGAAGGAAGGCTATTCAAACAGCCGCACCTGTGAAATAGGATTATCCATCAACAGCGGCATCACCTATCAGTCGGTCATCTACCTGGTAGACAAAGCGACTATTTCATCCGGTCGAACCCTTCGCCATAGATACCCACCACGTTGCTCTGAGAAATAAACGCATTTTTATCGATCTGCTTCACGAGCCGGAAGATGGAGGTGGATTCACTTCGCTTGGCCATCACGAGCAGCACTTTCTGGGGTTGCTTGGTGTACCAGCCCGTTCCATCGAGCACGGTGCAGCCACGATGTAACTGGTGGTTGATCTGGGTAGCAATTTCCTCGTATCGGGAGGAAAAGATCAGGAACTGTACCGACTGCCTGATACCATTCAACATCCAGTCGACCGAGGTAGCCATCACCGCGATGATGATGATACCGAAAACAATGGTCTCCACACTCCGGAAGATCACGAATGACGAAGCGACGATAATAAGGTCTACCCACAGCATGGTGCGTCCGGGTGTAATATTACGGTACTTATTGATCACCAGCACAATGATATCTGTTCCACCGCTGCTGCCGTTCACCGACATCACCATGCCTACTCCTGAACCTGCCACGATAGCGCCAATGAGTCCCGCCATGAGCGGCTCCTCCGTCATGATCGTCGGCCATTGGAAGCTTTCAAACATGCCGATGAAAGTGGTCAGCGATGCCACGCCCACGATGGTTTTTATGAGGAACTCCGAACCCAGTATTCTGAAAGAGATCAGCAACAATATCGCATTCATCACGAAAACCATAATAGACACCGGCCATTCCAACGCGTAATTGATCAGTACGGCCACACCGGTGAGACCTCCCATAACAAAATGATGGGGCATGATAAACTGCGTTACTCCCAGTGCATACATGAAAGTTCCCAGGAATATCGTCAGATAATCTTTCCAGTAAAACTTCTTCAGGCTGAATTCAGGCAATTTTTTCATTCCTTATACTACCACATTGACGATTTTTTTCGGTACGATGATGATCTTTTTCGGTGTCTTTCCCTCCAGCCACTTTTGCGACTGGGGATGTTCCAGCACCGCTTTTTCTATCTCCTCATTGACTGCGTCTGCAGCAAACTCGAGGATAAAGCGTGACTTTCCGTTGAAGGAGATGGCATATGGGAAGGCATCTTCCTTTAGATACTCCTCATTGCACACAGGCCATGCCGCATCACAGACCGAGGTCTCATTTCCCAGCGCATGCCACAGTTCTTCGGCAAGGTGTGGTGCAAAAGGTGCCAGGCAGACCGCCAGATCGCTCAGAACCTCTCTTTCCCGGCATGCGAGTGCCGTCAGTTCGTTCAGGCAAATCATGAAAGCAGAAACCGAAGTATTGAAAGAGAAATTTTCAATGTCATGCGTCACCTTTTTAATTAGCTTGTGCAACGATTTCAGGGCTTCCTTCGAAGGTTGGTCGTCGGTCACCGCCAATACTCCCTCCCTATAAAACAGGTTCCACACCTTGCGCAGGAAGCGGTGCACACCGTCTATTCCGTTGGTATCCCAAGGCTTGGATTGTTCCAGCGGTCCCAAAAACATCTCGTAGAGGCGAAGCGTATCGGCACCATATTTTTCGACAATGTCATCGGGGTTGACCACGTTGTACATCGATTTCGACATCTTTTCCACGGCCCATCCGCATACATATTTGCCATCCTCCAGGATAAACTCGGCTGTTTTATATTCGGGACTCCACTGCCTGAAAGCATCCAGGTCGAGCAGGTCGTTGTGCACGATGTTCACATCCACATGAATGGGTGTCACCTCATATTGTTCCCTGAGGTTGTATGATACGAACGTGTTGGATCCTTTGATGCGATACACGAAGTTGCTGCGTCCCTGGATCATGCCTTGGTTTACCAGCTTCTTAAAAGGTTCCTCTTCGCATGAAACGCCCAGGTCGAACAGAAACTTATTCCAGAAGCGACTGTACACAAGGTGTCCCGTGGCATGCTCGGTACCGCCAATGTAAAGATCCACATCGCGCCAGTAGGTGTTTGCCTTCTCCGACACCAATGACTCGTTGTTGTGCGGGTCCATGTAGCGCAGGTAGTAGGCCGACGAGCCAGCAAAACCGGGCATGGTATTCAGCTCGAGGGGATAGCCCTCCTTCGTCTGCCAGTTTTGGGCCCTTCCAAGCGGTGGCTCACCCGTTTCGGTGGGCAGGAACTTATCCACTTCGGGAAGCTCCAGCGGCAGCTCGCTTTCATCGAGCGTATAGGGCATCTCCTCCTTGTAATAGATCGGGAACGGCTCACCCCAGTAGCGCTGTCGTGAAAAGATAGCATCGCGCAGGCGGTAATTGATCTTGCGGTATCCCAATCCCCTTTTCTCCACCTCGTCGATGGCCGCCGGGATGGCTTGCTTTACCGTCATGCCATTCAGGAAGCCGGAGTTGACCATGATGCCCTCTTTGGCATCGAAGCTCTCTTCCGAGATGTCACATCCTTCAATAAGGGGGATGATGGGAAGATTAAAATGACGGGCGAAGGCATAGTCGCGGCTATCGTGCGCCGGCACGGCCATGATGGCACCCGTACCGTATCCGGCCAGCACGTAATCGGATATCCATATGGGAAGTTGCTCTCCCGTAAAAGGATGGGTAGCATGGGAGCCGGAGAAGACCCCGGTCACTGTTTTATCGGCCATCCGTTCCCGTTCCGTCTTTTTCTTTGTTTTGGCAATGTAGGCATTCACCGCATCGCGCTGCCCATCGGTGGTAAGCTGCTCCACAAGCTCACTCTCGGGAGCCAGCACCATGAAGGTCACCCCGAAGATGGTATCGGCACGGGTAGTAAAGATATCAAAAGTGATCTCTTCTGAAGTCTTGAAATGCATGACAGCCCCTTCGCTGCGACCGATCCAGTTGCGTTGTGTCTCCTTGAGCGAGTCGCTCCAGGCAATCGTGTCGAGCCCCTCCAGCAGGCGCTGGGCATAGGCTGAAACGCGCAAGCACCATTGGCGCATCTTACGTTGCTCCACCGGATACCCCCCCCGGATGGAGAGGCCTTCACTCACTTCGTCGTTGGCAAGTACGGTACCCAGCTGTTGGCACCAGTTCACCATGGTGTCGCCCAGGTAGGCTATGCGATAGTTCATCAGCAGCTCCTGCTGTTCTTTTTCTGTCTTGCTGTTCCACTCTTCAGCGGTGAACGTCATCGGCTCGGTGCAGGCCACATCCAGTCCTGCCGTACCCTGTTGGGAAAACACTTCTGCCAGCTCCGTGATGGGACGGGCCTGTTTCGCCTGGTTGCAATAGTAGGAATGGAACATCCGGATAAACGCCCATTGTGTCCACTTATAATAATCCGGGTCGCAGGTACGTACCTCGCGGCTCCAGTCGTATGAAAATCCGATCTTGTCGAGTTGCTCCCGGTAGCGGTTGATATTGTTCTCGGTGGTGATGGCAGGATGCTGGCCGGTTTGTATAGCGTACTGTTCTGCAGGCAGTCCGTAAGCATCGTAGCCCATGGGATGAAGCACGTTAAATCCCTGCAATCGTTTGTATCGCGAAAAGATATCCGACGCGATATACCCCAGGGGATGTCCCACATGCAACCCAGCCCCTGAGGGATAGGGGAACATGTCGAGCACGTAATATTTGAGCTTTGCACTCTCTTCCGTTACCTTGTAAGTTTGATGGTCGACCCAGTATTGTTGCCACCTTTTTTCTATTTCTCTGAAATTGTAATCCATGCCGTTACTCCATTAAAAAAACGGTGCAAAGATAATGATTTAATATGAATACATCCTGTCAATCACGTCAGCATATTTTTCCAGGATCACCTTCCTGCGCAATTTGAGGGTATTGGTCAGTTCTCCGTTTTCCACGCTGAACGGGTTCGGCAGCAATGTAATTTTCTTGATTTTTTCGTAGGAAGTAAATTGCGATTGCAGCAGCTCAATGCGGCCGAAGATTAAGTTGTGAATGTGGGGATTGCCCACCAGCGCTTCCAGGGTTTCAAAAGCGATCTTTTGTTCCTGTGCATAAGCCACCAGGGTTTCAAAATTGGGAACAATCAGTGCACTGACGAACTTACGTTCATCTCCGATCACTGCCACCTGTTCAATGAATTTATCTTCCGAAATACGGGTTTCAATCATTTGCGGAGCAATATATTTGCCGTTGGAGGTCTTGTAAAGGTCTTTGATGCGTTCTGTGAGAATGATCTCATTGTCATCGGTCAGTGACCCGGCATCACCGGTTCTGAAAAAACCATCTTCGGTAAAGGCGGCAGCGTTCGCTTCCGGTTTTTTATAATAACCGGCCATCACGGTATCACCTTTCACCAGTATCTCGTTGTTTTCGCCTATCTTCACCGCTACGTCGGGCATTACTCTTCCCACCGTACCGATCCGGAAACCTTTTTGGGGAAAGCAGCTCACCGTGGCCGTGGTCTCGGTAAGGCCATACCCATAAATAAGATGGACATCGATCGATTGCATAAATGCGTTGATTGTATCGGACAATGGCGCGCCGGCCACGGGAAAGAAATTTCCGCGATCGATGCCCACGATTCGTTTGATGAGATGAAAGACGGTATGCCGGTAAAGATAAAATTTGATCCGATTACCCAGCGGAGCCCTCTTTCCCTCGTTTACATACTCCAGGTTATGGCGACGGCCTGTCTTCACCGCATCATTGAACAACCATTTCGTGATACCGGATGCGCTATCGATATTATCTTTCACACCATCATATACCTTCTCCCAAAAACGGGGGACATTGCTCATCAAGGTAGGCCGCACCTGCTTGAGGGTTTTCCGTATCTCACTCGGATCTCTGTTTACAGCCACGGTAATACCCTTGTGCAGACAGTAATAGGTCCATGCCTTTTCAAAAATATGGGTCAACGGCAAAAAACACATGGAGAGATCTGTCTCCGAGAGGTTCTGAAGTCGCATGTCGTGTATGCGACAGGCTTTGATGTAATTGGCATGGGTGAGCATCACACCTTTGGGTTCACCTGTTGTTCCGGAAGTGTAAATAATGGTGGCAAGGTCACTCTCTTTTAATTGTTTCAGCCTTGAATTTACCAGGGCCATCGATTCCGAATTATCTCCGGTTGTAATAAAATCATCGAAAAAAACCGACGTCTGATCATCGGGCTTCAGCACCACTTTCGGATCAAAGATAATCAGCTTCACCAATACGGGTAACTCCTGTTGCACCTTATAAGCATTATTATACTGAAACTGTTCACCCACGAACAGCAGTCGAATGTTCGCGTCCTGAACGATATAACTGACCTGCAAGGGCGAGGCCGTCGCGTACATGGGTACCATGACCGCCTTGTTGGCATAGGCGGCAAAATCGGTGATCAGATATTTATCCATGTTCTGGGCATAAATACCCACGTTGTCGTCTGGCTGCAATCCTATCTCAGCCATTGCCTGCGCTACTTTCATGATTTTATCGGCAAAACTCTTCCATGAAAGATCGAGCCATTCTCCCGATGGCGACTGATATTTGAGCGCTGTCTTGTATTTCAACGTCAATGCTTGTTTGTGGACAAGTTCTCCAAGGTGATGGTAATTCATATAAATCCTGTTATTTGCTCAAATTTACACTTTCTTTCGGATTTTTTTGGAAAAAAACTTTATTTTTGTCGTTCTGAAGTTTCTTTGTGGTTTTTTCAGGGGTAATATATTCACTTAACATTCTATGAACGCGCAGGTTAATTAACTACACTTAACTTGTTTTTTCATGGAAAAATAAAACATTGCATTTATCTTTGCGTGGTTATGGAAAGACTTATCCACATAATTATTGTCTTTTGTCTGTTGCTCTTATCTCCGGTGGCGAAAGCGCAGAGATACTATGCGGCCAACAATACCCCCGAGACAAACGGCCCTGTCTCCACCCTGTTTTTAATGCCGAACGTATATCCGGCAGTGATTATGGAGGGTGATACCGTTGCCTGTATGTGGCTCACCGATTTCATCAAATATTCGCCCATCTCCTTTCGCAGCTCCAAGGACCGGACTGCTTATACCAGATTAATCCGCGATGTAAAAAAAACACTTCCTTATGCCAAGGAGATTGCCGGCATCATCACCGAGACCTATGAATACATGGAGACTCTTCCCGATGATAAAGCACGGCAGAAGCATCTCAATAAGATGGAAAAATATCTGATGGACACCTACACCCCCAAAATGAAAAAACTTACCCGTTCGCAGGGACAATTGCTGATGAAACTGGTCGACAGGGAAACCAACTCCTCTTCCTATCACATCATCGATGCCTTTATGGGAAGTTTTACGGCATGGTCCTATAATATCTTTGCCGGTTTATTCGGAAACAGCCTGAAAACAAGATACAATCCTTACGGTGAAGATCGCGTGACCGAACGGATATGTGTTCTCGTGGAACAAGGTGTTGTTTGATTTTTTTATTACCTTTGCATCGTTTTTATGAAACGTATGCAACTAAATTTTCTTCGGGATTTTCAACCCACGCTCATTCAATCTTTAAAGACCTACAACAAAGAAAAATTTGTGGCCGACCTCATGGCCGGATTAATTGTAGGAGTAGTGGCATTACCGCTGGCAATTGCCTTCGGAATTGCATCAGGCGTAACGCCTGAAAAAGGTATCTACACCGCCATCATAGCGGGATTTATCATCTCATTTCTAGGTGGTAGCACCGTACAGATTGGAGGCCCTACCGGTGCCTTCATCGTGATCGTCTACGGGATTGTGGAACAATACGGCGTTCAGGGACTGGCCATGGCCACTGTCATGGCAGGCATCATGCTGGTAATGATGGGATTTTTAAAGTTGGGCACTGTCATCCGCTTCATCCCCTACCCCATTGTGGTGGGATTCACCAGCGGCATCGCACTGACCATCTTCTCCACACAGATGAAGGATTTTTTCGGACTCACCACCCCCAAGCTTCCTTCGGGTTTTATAGAGAAATGGATCGCCTACTTCCATTATTTTTCTACCGTAAACTGGTGGGTAGCCCTGATTGGCGTGGCAAGCGTGGCCATCATCATCGTTACGCCGAAAATCTATAAAAAAATTCCCGGATCACTCGTGGCCATCATCGTCATGACCATCGCTGCATACCTGATGAAGAAATACGGCCACATCGCGGGTATTGAAACCATTGGCGACCGGTTCACCATCAACAGTCAGCTTCCCGCAGTGCAGACCATCTCATTGAGTCTCGACAGTGTACGTCTTTTATTCCCTGCGGCCTTTACCATCGCGATGCTTGGCGCCATTGAATCACTCTTATCTGCCACGGTAGCCGACGGAGTTACCGGCAAGAAGCACAACTCCAACATGGAGCTGGTGGCACAGGGAGCTGCCAACATCATTGCTCCGTTCTTTGGCGGCATACCGGCTACCGGTGCCATTGCACGCACCATGACCAATATCAATAACGGAGGCCGCACGCCTGTTGCCGGTATCATCCACGCCATTGTCCTGTTGCTTATCGTGCTCTTTCTGGGCGACCTCACAAAACACATCCCCATGGCATGCCTGGCCGGCGTGCTTGTGGTTGTAGCGTACAATATGAGTGAATGGCGTACTTTCCGCTCGCTCTCCAAACAGGCAAAGGCCACCAAGGCCATCCTGCTGACCACTTTCTTTCTGACGGTGATATTCGACCTTACCATCGCCATCGCGGTGGGATTGCTGCTGGCCGTTTTTGCCTTTCTGAAAAGAATGAACGAAAGTACGAAAATATCACACACCACCGGCAGCATCGATCTCTCGAAGGAACTGGAATCCCACTCCGAGGATATGAAAGAGGAAATATTGTACCTGCCACAGGGTGTGGAGGTATATGAAATTGACGGCCCATTCTTCTTTGGCGTAGCCAACAAATTCGACGAGAAGATGCGGGAGATAGGCGATCATCCCAATATCCGTATTATCAGGATGCGCAAGGTACCGTTCATCGACGCCACGGGATTGAACAACCTGGAGAACCTGTGTCGCAACTCCAGGAAAGAGAAGATTCAAATCATTCTTTCCGGTGTAAAAGATAATATCCGTGAGAGCTTATGCCGATCGGAGGTTCCGCAGATTGTGGGCGATGAAAACATTTGTTCACACATCCATCTGGCCGTGAAGAGAGCCTGGGAGATAGATGCCGGATTGCCAAAAGAGCATAAACACAAACAGCATTGATACAAAAAGGACCACTTCTACTCACAGACTGGCTTCCTACCACGAAGAAAGAGATGGAACTTCGCGGGTGGAATGAGGTAGACGTAATCTTATTCTCGGGCGATGCTTACGTGGATCATCCTTCGTTTGGTACCGCCGTCATTGGGCGGCTGCTAGAAAGCGAAGGACTCAAAGTCGCCATTGTTCCGCAACCCAACTGGCGGGACGATCTGCGTGATTTTAAAAAGATGGGTGTTCCCCGCTGTTTCTTTGCTGTGACTGCCGGCGTGATGGACTCCATGATCAATCACTATACTGCCGGCAAGCGGTTGCGATCCAACGATGCCTACACGCCCGAAGGCAGACCGGACATGCGACCCGACAGGGCGGTAACCATCTATTCCCGCATTCTCAAGGAGCTTTACCCCGACGTTCCTTTGCTGATCGGTGGAATTGAAGCATCGCTGAGAAGAGTCACACACTATGACTACTGGGATGACACCCTGCACAAAACCATTCTCGCAGATACTGGTGCCGACCTGCTGATTTACGGCATGGGGGAGCTGCCGCTGAAGCAGCTGATACAAAGACTTCGCAACGGGGAGAAATTCAAAGAGATAAACGACATTCCGCAAACAGCGTTTCTTTGTGACAAGGAGAAAGCGCCATCCAATCCGTTCGACGAAGAGGTGACCCTCTTTTCACACGAAGCCTGCCTAAGCGACAAGCTGAAGCAAGCTAAAAACTTCCGCGCGGTAGAGGAGCAGTCCAATCGTCTTACCGCCGCACGCATCTTGCAGGAGGTAGACAACAGGATGCTGGTAGTCAATCCCCCCTACCCGCCGATGAAAGAAGCAGAAATCGATGCTTCTTTCGATCTGCCCTACACCCGTCTCCCCCATCCCAAATATAAGGAAAAGACGATTCCTGCCTATGAGATGATCAAATTCTCGGTAAACCTCCACCGCGGTTGCTTCGGCGGTTGCTCCTTCTGCACCATCTCGGCACATCAGGGAAAGTTTATTGCCTCCCGTTCAAAAGAATCTATCCTGGCAGAGGTGGAAAAAATTACCGGGATGCCCGGTTTCAAAGGGTATATCAGCGATCTGGGAGGGCCCTCGGCAAACATGTACCGGATGCAGGGAAAAGATTTAACTATCTGCCAAAAATGTAAAAAACCTTCCTGTATCTTCCCGAAGGTCTGTTTCAATCTGAACACCGATCATGCTCCGTTGCTGGATATATATCAAGCGGTAGATGCACTGCCCGGCGTAAAAAAATCATTTGTCGGCAGCGGCATTCGCTATGATATGCTGCTACACAGGAGCAACGACGAGAAAACAAATGCATCGGCTCGCAGCTATCTGCGCGAGCTCATTACCCGTCACGTGTCGGGGCGACTGAAGGTAGCGCCGGAACATACGTCTGAAAATACGCTGCAGACAATGCGCAAACCCTCATTCGAGCTATTCTCTCAATTCAAACGTATTTTTGATGAATTGAATGAAAAGGAAGCACTCAACCAGCAGCTCATACCTTATTTTATTTCGTCACATCCGGGTTGTACCGAAGAAGATATGGCAGAACTGGCGGCAATCACAAAGAATCTCAATTTTAAGTTGGAACAGGTGCAGGACTTTACCCCATCACCCATGACACTGGCCACGGAGATTTATTATACAGGATACCATCCTTATACCCTGAAACCTGTCTACACGGCCAGGACGAAGGAACAGAAAAACGCACAACGCCTGTTTTTCTTCTGGCATGATCCCCAAAACAAACGTTTCATCGTCCGCACGCTTAAAACAATGAACCGGCCTGACCTCATTTACAGACTGTATCCGAAAGGTTAATGTGAAATTACAGTTATTTATTGTTAATTTTCGGATAATATTTCTTTTTCATGCAGCGTTTTTGCATTTGTTGCATCTAACAAATATAAAAAGCAAATTGTATGAGAAGGGTTTTTTTTACAATCAGCATTTTTTCAATTGGGATCTGCTTATTTTTGTTATCGTGCGACGATAACTCTCATTCTTTGGGCGAATTCCGTATCAACATAGCAACCGTAATTCCCGAAGGTGAAAATGCATACTCCTTGTTACTCGACAATGGCAAGAAACTATGGCCTGCAGCCAATGCCGTGTTATACCATCCCGCATACAATCAGCGTGTTTTTCTGAATTACACCATCCTCTCGGGTGCACAGGATGGGTATGATCATTACATCAAAGTAAACGACATCTGGAATATTCTCACCAAGCAAGTTATTGAATTGAATGCACAAAACGCAGACAGTATTGGCAATGACCCGGTAAAAGCCAATGCCATGTGGGTTGGGGGAGATTATCTGAATGTCTCTTTCATGTTTAACTACGGCGGAGCGCAGCCCCACGCCATCAATCTGGTAAAAAACAGACTGGCATCTGGAACATCGTCCGACGCCATTGATCTGGAATTCAGACACAACTCCTATAACAGTCAACGGGACAAGCTGTATGAAGGCTTTGTTTGTTTCGACCTGAAACCGTTGCGGGACAATAATGCCGATTCCGTCAAGCTATCGGTCAGCGTAAAAGAAAAGACGAAAGAAATCACTTACGATGTGATCTACAGGTATAACCAGGCAGTGCAGGAAGCTGCAACAGAGATGCCAATTCCTGTTATCTCATCGAATGAATACTATTAATCGAAGCAACCACAATGTAATTAGTTCTATTTCTTATATGACTTTTTGATTTTCCAAAAAACCGGATGGCCTCTGCGAAGAGTTCATCCGGTTATTCATTTCAGCAGTCACCCTGAGGAGGCTGGCTTTCGTTTACACGCGGTCGTATGGTAAATGGGCCAATGCATTGGCAATCTTATCCACCGCCTCACGCATAGGTTTCTCTGCCATTGCTTTTATAAATGGGTTCAAATCGGCCCGCAGTGTAAGACGGAGTCGTGTATCGTTTTCCGCCTGACTCACGAGCTGAATCCAGACAAAGACATTAAAGATAAAATTATCCGATTTAAATTTTACCAGTTTATTCGGTTCTCGTTCTTCCACGACAAAGGAGATCTTCCCGATGGGGTCGACCCGAAAAGAGACGGTGTCGGCATCGAAAGAAAAGTCCTTTAACTTATCTTCCGGTATCTGGTCTTTAACCAGCTCCAGCTTGTTGAGATCGGAAAGGACACGAAACACATCGGCATCGTTGTATGGGATTATTTTTACCTCGCTGACAAATTCGGTCATTTTTTTACTTTTTTTACAGTCTGCCCCCAATTTTCGGGATTGTGACGCCAGTCCTGCAGTGTTTTCAGTTCAGACTCATCGATATAATCTGTCTGAAGCGCTTCATCCAGTATTGCATCGTAATTGCAGAGCGTGGTCAGCTCCACCCTTGCCTCGAGCATGCTTCTTAATGCATGGGGGAACCCATAGGTAAATACGGCCAGCATGCCCAGTACATCAGACCCGTCGCGACGGATGGCTTCCACCGCCTTCAGGCTGCTGCCTCCGGTAGAGACCAGGTCTTCGATTACGATCACCTTTTGCTTGGGTTTGAGATCGCCCTCAATCAGGTTTTCCAGTCCGTGGTCCTTCGGAGTGGAGCGGATGTATACAAAGGGCAAATCGAGCAAGTCGGCCACCAGTACTCCCGGGGCAATGGCTCCGGTAGCAACACCGGCAATTGCGTCGGTCTGGGGATATTTTTCGAGGACAATCCGTGCAAACTCCACCTTGATGAAGTTGCGGATAGCTGGATAGGACATCAGTTTGCGGTTATCGCAGTATATGGGTGATTTCCAGCCCGACGCCCAGGTAAAGGGATTGGAGGGTTGAAGCTTGATAGCCTTAATCTTGAGAAGTTTCTCGGCAGTTAATTTCTGTACAGAATTCATGTTGTTGTTTTTTTCGCAGATTGATTACAAAAGTACTGATTTCGGAGTTAATAATATCCGTTTTGTAGAAAAAAGAGGCTAAAATACTTCTCCGAGCGTTGCCACACTGATTTTTAGCTGATGGCATTGCTGCAGAGCAACACCGCAGGCTTCGATGGTGGAGCCGGTGGTAATCACATCGTCTACCAGCAGCAGATGCTTGTCTGCAAAGGCATCGGGATCATTCACCCGGAAAATATGCTTCACATTCTCCCATCGTTGTGTTTTGGTTCGTTTTGTTTGCGTAGGATTAAATACCGCACGGATTAGAATGCCCAACAACAGTGGTAGGGAGGTAACCTCCGATAAGCCGCGTGCAATCATCTCAGCTTGATTAAAGCCTCTGATTTTTTCCTTCCTGGGGTGTAATGGTACGGGGACAATGGCATCAATGGGTTTCAGGAAGTCACTTCCCAGCAGATCCTCTCCAAAGATTCTCCCCAGCAGCACCCCCACTTCCTTGTGTTGGTAATATTTGAGCTGATGAATCAGCGGAGGCAACATCCCCTTCTTGGCATACACACAAAAAGAGGCAATCCGTTCAAAGGGTATCCTCCCTGCCATCAGCTGTTCAGCCGCATTGTCCGGATATTTGAAATTATGGGTTCGGGGTAATTTGTAGATGCATCGCAAACAGATGCACTCTTCCGATTGCATCAACTCTTCACCGCACACCATGCAGACGGCTGGAAAAAAGAGATGGGAGAACTCCATCAACAGGTCATTCCGTTTCATCGGGCAGCTCATTTAGATTCATCTCCCGCATACAGCGTAAAACTTCCTTCATGGGATACCCTCTCCCCAGCGCGTAACGGATCAGTTTACCGTTTATTTCATAGGGTGAGTTTCCTTTGACTGTTCTTTTTTTGGCTTCCAGCAATTGTGGAAGTGATTCGCTAAGCTGGCTCTCAGTGAACTCTTCGAAAGCGGCATCGATCACTTCAGCCGGTATCTGTTTTTGTCGCAATGAAAGCACAATCTTCATACTGCCCCATTTATTGAAAGCGAGCTTGTCGTGGATGTAATTCCGGGTGTAACGAGCCTCATCAATGTAACGGCCCTTCTTCAGCCGGTCGATGATTGCACCCGCATCCTCTTCGGAGACGGACATCCGTTTCAGCTTTTGCCACACATCCCACACACAGCACTCTTTGCGCGAGCAGAGCCGTGCCATTTGCGCGTAAGCCTGTTCTGCGTTGATAATCTTTTCGGGTTTATCCATGACTTACTGGTTTCACGGCGCGGATCATTCGCGGATTACCCGAGATATCGTTTTTCACCTCCACAGCACTAAAACCGGTATCACGCAACAACGCACTCACTGGCCCCCCCATACTCCTGTTTATTTCGAAATACAATCTTCCTCCTTCATGCAGAAACTCACTGGCAAGAGAGGCTATCGCCTCAAAAAAGAGCAACGGACGGTTATCCGGCACAAAAAGGGCCTCGTGCGGCTCAAAATCAAGCACATTCGGCTCCATTTCCTTCTTTTCAGATTCCATCACATAGGGAGGATTGCTCACGATGACATCATATTTACCCGACGGGATGGGTGTCTGGAGGACATCCACCTGGGAAAACCGTACCTCCGCCCCGTTTCGGGCAGCATTCCCTGCAGCTACCGCCAGCGCCTTCTCTGAAATGTCCCATGCCTCCACCTGTGCATGGGCAACCTCCCTGGCCAGGGTGACGGCTATGCAGCCGCTGCCCGTGCCAATATCGAGAAAATGATTTCCATCATGCGATTCCGAGACAACCCATTCAACCAACTCTTCCGTTTCAGGGCGCGGGATCAACACGTCACCCGTGACCTTGAACATCCTACCATAAAACTCAGTTTTCCCCAGCACATACTGATAAGGTTCTCCTTTTTTTAATCGGGAAAGAATATCGTTCATTTTTTCAGTCTGCAAATGGGATAAATGATTAATTTTGTCGTTTGTTACGATGCTCAGCGGATCGCCGCAAAGCTCTTCTAAGATGAGACGGGTAAGTACTGCGATCTCGGAAGCGGTATATAATCCGCTCAATTCGTAACGAATAAGTTTGATTAGTTGTTGCATAACAATGATATTGTAAATTGCCCGACAGGACAAAGATAAAAAAAATGGAAGTAAATCCGGTATTTATGGAGCGATGCCTTCAGCTTGCCCGCAAAGGAGAAGGTTATACCCACCCCAATCCCATGGTGGGAGCAGTGATCGTTCATCACAATCGGATTATTGGTGAAGGCTATCACAGGCAATTCGGGAAGGCACACGCTGAGGTAAATGCCATCATGGCAGTGAAAGAAGAGGCGCTGCTCTCCGATTCCACGCTGTATGTGTCGCTGGAACCATGTTCCCATCACGGAAAAACCCCGCCCTGTACCGAATTGATCATTGCCCGGAATATTCCCCGTGTGGTGGTTGCCGTGAAGGACCCGAACCCTGCCGTATCGGGTAGGGGAATAGAGATGCTGAGAGCACAGGGAATAGAAGTAACAGAGGGAATTTTAGAGAACGAATCACGGGAGTTGAACAGGATGTTCTTTGTAAACCAACAATACAACCGCCCATACGTAATATTGAAATGGGCACAGAGCAAGGACCGTTTTATTGACCATGCCCGTACGTCGCTCCAGGAAAAGAGGCCAGCAGTCATCTCCAACAGGCTCACCCACACCCTGGTTCATAAGATCCGCACGCAGGTACAGGGTATCCTCGTGGGTACACGGACGGCGCTGCTCGATAATCCGCAGCTGACAGCCAGAAAATGGTGCGGACCACATCCCGTACGCATCGTGATAGACCGGGAAAACAGGATACCGTCCAGTTTTGCCCTGTTCGACGGGACAACACCCACGATTGTATTTACAACAGCAGTCCGCAGAGATTTACCAAACGAAGAAGTAAAACAAATCCTCATCGATTTTCACGGCGATACCAATCGGCAGATTCTCCAATGCCTCTACCGGGAAGGTATTTACTCTCTGCTCGTGGAGGGCGGAGCCAGCCTGCTCTCCTCTTTTATCAGGAAGAATATGTGGGATGAAGCCTATGTGGAGACTTCAAAGAAAATGCTTTATAACGGAACCAAAGCTCCTGAAATAGAAGGGGAAGAAATCAACACCAAAATATATTCAGGCTCGATACAGTTTCATTTAAAGTGCCAAATAACTCGAAATTTTCTTTAAATATTCATTTTAATATGGTTATAGCGAAAAATCTTTCTACTTTTGCATATCTTAAACGTGCTGTACAATATTTTTGAAACGAATGGTATCCAAATATTTTTCCCTGGCATGGCTGCTTGTTCTTAACCTGTTGCTCCTCACCTCCTGCCTGAACTCAAACAACGAGGATCTGGAATATTCTCCTGATGCACAAATCTATGCTTTCTCGCTGTCATCTGCTACAGATACGTCCGATGTATTGCCGGCCACGAAATTCACCATTGATCAGGTAAACGGAAAAATCTTCAACCAGGAGCCGTTGCCATATCTGTTTCAGGTAGACAGCGTGGTACTCAACATTACCGGCTCCAGCACCTACAATTCATATACGCTGGTGCAGCTCAAACTACGCCCCGACAGTACATACAACTGGATACAGGCCGACTCGGTAGCGATTAGCCGGTTAGAGAAAATCATCACGACGGCGCCCGACGGCATCACAAAGAAAACATATGATTTTCAACTGAATATCTATCAGGAAGATCCCTATCTCCTTCAATGGAAACAAAAGAGTCCCGGCTATTTGCCTGCTCCTGTTGTTTCACAGAAAACAATTGCTTTCAAAGGGCAGTTCATCACTTATTTTAACTCCGGCACTGCCACAAAAGCGATGTCCACAGCCATTGGCGACGGAACCGCATGGACCGCCCTCAGCCTGACGGGGTTGCCTTCCACGCTGCGGCTCTCATCGCTGGTTCCCACCGACGATGCCGTATATGGGCTCGACACCACAACAGGAATAGTTTATCAATCCGCAAACGGAATCAACTGGAGCCAGGTTGTCACCACAAACACGATAAAAGCAATCTATGGCGTGCTTCCTTCGGCAACCCAGGGTAAAATTCTGGCGGCTGCAGAAATGAACGGTGAGCTCACCTTCGTGCAAACAGATAATTTCTCGGTATTAAAGCCGATGAATAAGCTACCGGCAAACCTGCCTGTAAGAGATTTTTCAGCCACAAGGGCGGATATAACATCGTCCTATTCAAAATATTTGATTTTATCGGGAGGAGCTACAACCGACAGCAGTCTGAACAACAACATCTGGATTTTACTCGAAAATAACGGCACCATCAGCTCCATCCCTTCAAGAATTTCGAATACCGTCCCGTTACAGGGTAGCAGCCTGTTTTTTTATGACGACAAAACTTATCTGATGACGACCTCATCGGATAAAAATGTACTGATGTCCTCACAGAACTATGGACTTGACTGGATTACGGCAGCAGATAATCAGGTATTCCCATCCGGTTTTACCCGACGGACAAATACGTCGATCGTGACCGATGCTGGAAATAATGTATGGATATTCGGCGGAATATCTGCTACACAAACGCAACTGACCGATGTATGGAAAGGCAGGCTGAGCAAATATGCAACCAACTAAAAGAGGATTATCATATTTGTTGAGCGAAAGATAATTTTTCATCCTAATTACCGTTCTCTTGGAAACAGGATTAAAGGAATGAAGGTATGAATATTCTGGCGAAACCACTGCTTGTGGTGATGATGGCGGTATTTTTAACGGCACCTTTCTCGGCAGACATTTATGCGCAGGAGTATAAATACGAGGCTGGAGGGGCAGTAGGGATTTCCTCCTACATGGGCGATGCCAACAAAACGCGTTACATGGATCACCCGGGGTTTGCAGCAGGGTTACTTTTCCGATACAACATCAACTTCCATTGGGCATTAAAAACGAACCTGCTGGTAGGAAGAATCTCCGGAGATACCCGTGACTCGGGTAACATTTTCCCATCGGGACAGCCGGAATCCTTTCGTCGTACTTTTACAGAGGCAGCCACCCAGGCCGAATTGAACTTCCTGCCCTACAGTGACAAGTACCGGTATATGGGAACGAAACCCTATACACCCTACTTGTTTGTCGGCGCCGGTATCACATACGCCCCGGGAGAGTTTGAATACATAGGTATGAACATGCCTTTTGGCGTTGGGTTTAAGTTCAAACTAAAAAACAGACTGAATATTGCCATTGAGTGTTCCATGCGGAAGTTGTTTGGTGACGATTTCGATGTGGCGCAAAAAAAAACGCAGACATGGAGTTTAGAACAACCCTACGGCATCGGGAGCAGTCTCCTTAAAAACCGGGATTGGTATTCAGTCACAATGATTTGCCTTACCTGGGACTTCGGTCTGAGAGAAGATCCCTGTCATGGCAACTAACTTATTAGCCACAAAAAGATGTCGCTATTTGAAAAAATTGATCATCACCGTATTCCCTCTCACATAGCCATCATCATGGATGGCAACGGACGTTGGGCAAAAGCCAGAGGCCTGGAAAGAGCCGAAGGTCACCGGGAAGGCGTGAAGGCCATCAGAAAAGTGGTGCAAGGCGCCATCAGGGCATCGGTTCAAACCCTCACCCTGTATGCTTTCTCTACCGAGAACTGGTTTCGTCCTGAAGAAGAGATAGAAGGATTGATGGACTTAATGGTGTATGCCATTGCCAATGAGACTGCAGACCTGAAAAAAAACGGTGTGAGCATTGCCTCTATTGGTGATTTAAGCCGTCTTCCCGAGAATGTGAGGGAATCGCTCGAGACATGTATCCGGGAAACATCGGGAGGCAGGAATCTCAAGCTGGTGATAGCTTTAAGCTATTCATCCAGATGGGAGCTTGCAGAGGCAACCCGTCGGATATCGGAAGATGTGATCAAAGGAGTTTTGAAAACTGAGAATATTGATGAAGAAACCATCAACAGATATCTCACCACCAGCACTCTTACCGATCCCGATCTTCTGATCAGGACCGGCGGAGAGCTAAGGATCAGCAATTTTCTGTTGTGGCAATGTGCCTATACAGAGTTTTATTTTACGGAAACCTTTTGGCCCGATTTCGGTGAGGAGGCGCTTTATAAAGCCATTCTCGACTTTCAGTGCCGCGAAAGGAGATACGGTAAAACCAGTGAACAGATAGAATCAGATAAATAAACCGGTACATACTGAACCAAAGACAGTCAGAGAAAAGATATATCACAATGTTGAAGAATACATTCACCTTACTTTTGTTACTCACCCTGCTTTCACAGACAGTGTCGCTGGCACAGACCAACGACACTGTGCGTACTGTTGTCCCGAGTGAACTAGACATCAACTACACAGCTCCTCCAAAAAAATATTATATCGCCGACATCGATGTCACCGGGGTGGAAGGCACCATGTATGAAGATCAGAAGTTTGTTCTGGTTGGCTTTTCGGGATTGATAAAGGGGCAAGAGATACAGATTCCCGGTGAGGATATCACCAATGCCCTGAAGCGTTTTTGGAAGCAGGGACTCTTTTCGGATGTGAAAATACTGCAAACCCGGATTGAAGGTGACAGCGTTTGGCTTGAGCTGCGGCTTACCGACCGTCCCCGGGTGGCAGACATTCGCTACATCGGCATGAAAAAGAGCGAGCAGGAGGATATTGAGAAAAAAATCGGCTTTGTGAAAGGGAATCAGATCACTCCTCCCCAGATTGACCGGGCAGAGACAATCATCAAGAGTTTTTTCGAGGAGAAAGGATTCGGTGATGCCGAAGTGAGGATCTTTCAGCGACCGGACAGCACCCAGAAGAATCAGGTGGTGCTCGAGGTTGATGTGGACAAAAAGGAAAAGCTGAAGGTCAACAACATCGAGATAACAGGAAACGAGGCGCTCTCCGACAATCAACTAAAAAGGGCAATGAAAAAGACGAACGAAAAGGGGAAGATCAGAAATCTATTCCGGGCAAAGAAGTTCGTGGAAGACCTTTATGAAGCAGACAAGAAAAATATTATCACCAAATACCAGGAGAAAGGTTACCGTGACGCCGAGATTTTGAGCGACACAGTCTACAAGTATGACGACAAAACGGTTAATATAGAACTGCTGGTAGAGGAGGGTCCCCAGTATCACATCCGCTCCATTAACTGGGTAGGCAACACGCAGTATCCTTCAGCACGTCTGGAACAGCTGCTAAATATGGAACCGGGTGATGTATACAACCAGAAGAAACTGCAGGAGAGATTGGTTTCCGACGAAGATGCTGCCGTGAACCTGTACCAAAATAACGGTTATCTGTTCTCGAACATCGATCCGGTGGAGATCAACATAGAAAGCGATTCCGTGGATCTGGAACTGCGTGTGGTGGAGGGACCCAAGGCCACCATCAAGCGGGTCATTATACAGGGAAACGACCGTTTGTATGAAGATGTGATCAGAAGAGAATTAAGAACCAAACCAGGAGCAGTTTTCAGCAAGGAGGACCTGCTACGCTCGGTACGCGAAATTGCCCAGACCGGACACTTCGACCCCGAAGCACTCTCTGCCGACATCGGACAGGGAATTAGTCCGAATCAGGAAGACGGAACAGTAGACATCACCTATCCGCTCACCTCGAAAGGAAACGATCAGATTGAATTCTCGGCCGGCTGGGGTGTAACCGGCCTGGTGGGTAAACTCAGTTTGAAACTGAACAACTTCTCCCTGAAAAACATGTTGAACCCCTCCATGCACAGAGGCATCATTCCGCAGGGTGAGGGACAGACACTGGTACTGAGTGCACAAACCAATGGCCGTTACTACCAGTCTTATCAATTCCAGTTTATGGAACCCTGGTTTGGCGGTAAAAGGCCCAACAACCTGTCGGTGAGTGCATATTACTCACGATATACCGGTCTGAACACCAACTATTATTCCCAAAACAGCTACTACAATCCTTATATGTATGGTTATGGCAGCGGTTATGGTGGTTACGGCGGTTATGGTGGCTATGGCGGATATGGTGGCTATGGCGGATATGGTGGCTATGGCGGATACCAGGATATGGCAGAATATGCCTACGACCCCGATCAGGTCTTCAGTATGGTGGGTCTCTCGCTGGGTTACGGTAAACGACTTGAATGGCCCGACGACTACTTTCAGTTCATGGCAGAATTGGGATATCAACGCTACAATTTGAAAAACTGGTCATACAACCAATTTCCTTTTCAAACAGGGGTGAGCAACAGCATCACGCTTGGGTTCACTTTGTCTCGTATTTCTACCGACAACCCCATCTATACACGCACCGGTTCTCAGTTTACCCTGAGTGTAAATGCCACTCCTCCCTTCTCGTTGTGGGATACCAATGATTATGCTGCCATGGCTTACAGCGATCCGAATAAATACAAATGGAATGAATACCACAAGTGGAAACTGAAAGTACGTACCTTCACGCCACTCGCACCCTCTACAGTAACCCGTACGCCCGTAATGGCCACACGCGTGGAGTTTGGTATTCTCGGACATTACAATAAAAATAAACTGACGCCCTTTGAAACGTTCGACGTGGGAGGTGACGGGATGAGTGGTTATACCAGCTCTTTCGCTACCGAGAACATCGCACTGAGGGGATACGAAAACAACTCCATTGCCACGCAGGCGCGCGCTTATACCCGTCTGGGGCTGGAATTACGTTATCCCTTCATCCTGGAACCCAACTCCACCATTTATGGTGTAGCGTTTCTGGAGGCCGGTAACGCGTGGTATAACGTGAAAGATCTGAATCCTTTCGACCTGAAGCGTTCAGCCGGTGTGGGAGCCAGAATATTCCTGCCAATGATCGGACTGATGGGTATCGACTGGGCATACGGATTTGATACTGTCTACGGGAGTGGGAGCAGACAAAGGGGAGGAAGCCAGTTCCATTTTATCATTGGACAGGAATTCTAACCGTTTTTTTGTATCTCACCGCCTTTGCCCTATTTAACTATTTTTACGGAAGTCGTTGTAAACGTTTGTAACATGAACCCGTCTTAGATAACAGCAAAACAATAGGATAAAAACGTATTCCCGTTTCAACCAATTAAAATAAAAGGAGAAATCATGATGAAAAGGACACTGTTAATAATCGGATTGTTGATCTCATTGACAATGAGCAGCACCTATGCCCAACAATATGCACTCATTGATATGGAATACATTCTCGAAAGGATTCCCGCCTACGAAAGCGCCAACAAACAACTCGAAAGCTTGTCTGCAGAATGGCAAAAGAAGGTAGACGCAGAGGTGGAGATTGTGAATGCCCTGTATAAAAAATATCAGGCCGACCTGGCGTTGCTCGCTGGAACGGAAAAGACCAAACGTGAAAACGAAATCGTGGCGAAGGAGAATGCAATTCAGGAACTCCGGAACCAATATTTCGGCCCCCAGGGTGAACTGTTCAAGCAACAGGAAGCATTGATCAAACCCATACAGGATAATATCTACGAAGCCGTCAAGGAGATTGCCACGAGCCGTGGTTATACAGTGGTGGTGGACAGGGCATCAGCCACCTCCATCATCTTCGCTTCTCCAGGCATAGACATTAGTGATCAGGTGCTTTCAAGGTTAGGCTATTAAAAATAAATAGTTTATCTTTGTGCCGATTTAACCAAGGAGTTTTAATTATAAATTACAATAGCAATCATGTTAAAAAAATTATTGATCTTTTTTATTGCACTGGCTCCGCTAGCAGCTGTGGCTCAGGATGTGAAAATCGCATATCTCAACGCACAGGAGATTTTCGCTGCCATGCCCGAACTGGCCGGTATTGAGACACAACTCAGTTCCAAACAGGAAGAAATTTCCAAAAACGGACAGGCCCTGGTTGATGAATTCAACAAAAAATCGGAAGAGTTCAACAAGGCTGCAAGTACCTCTGAGGCAGTACAACAGGACCAGCAAAAGCAACTTGCTCAAATTCAGGAGAGATATCAGGTTTATCTTCAAAACAGCCAGCAAGAGATGCAGCAGTTACAGCAAAAGCTGCTGGAACCGGTCAACAAAAAAATTGCCGATGCCATCAAAGCGGTGGGAGATGAAAACAAATACACTTTCGTCTTCGATGTTTCCACCATGCAATCACCCATCGTGTATGTAAGCCCAACCGCTACAAATATTACACCAACAGTGAAGACTAAATTGGGTCTGTAATAAAAGAATGATGACGATAACACCAAAAAGGGTCTCTGTAAAGAGACCCTTTTTTTGTATTATATTGCTGAAAATATTACATCCCTTTGATCACCAGCAGGGGTGTATCTGAATGGAACAGCATCCTTCGGGCGATGCCCGGATTGAACATCCTGGCAAAAATATTACGTCGGGAACTTGACAGGGAGATCATGTCAATCTTGTTTTCTTTCACGAATTTATCAAGTGCCTCTTCCATTCCTTCGCTCTGTTCAATCAACTTGTACTCGGTTCGCAGGTGGGGATATAATTCTGAAAAATGTTTCTGGATGCCCGAGAGTTTTATTTCATTCCACACATCCTCCTTCTTGGCGATATGAGCAAGATAAACCTTTACAGGGTTAAGCTTCAAGAACTCCATCATGATATCAAAAGCCTTGAATTCCCGTTCCTGAAAATTGGTAAGAAATACGATAGACTGCATCTTCAAAAGCTCCTTGGTTTTGGCTCCTTCAGGAATCGCAAAAATGGGTGTTTTACAACCTTCTATCACCTCTGCCGTCACACTTCCGATAAGATCAAGCTCCTTGGCGCTCTTTCCCCTGGTTCCCATGACGATGGCCTTGGGATGCATTTTTTTTGAATAAGAGATGATTTCTTCTTCGGGAAGGCCTTCCATCAGCACTGTTTTATATGATACAGCTGGTAACGCTCCGGAGGCAACTTTTTCTTCAATTTTTCTCACCAGGCTCTGCATCTCGTTTTCGGTTTTTTGCCTTATATCCTGGTAAAGGTCTCTGTCTGTTGCCTGTAAGGTAAACGAATCGCCAAATGGTATGGCACCGGGGTAAAATGGTGTAAAGAAAGCGTGTAACAGTTTCACCTTACAGTTCAGTTCATGTGCAAGATGAAAGCCAAATTCACATGCTGCCAGTGAGTATGCAGAAAAGTCTACCGGCACGAGTATTTCCTTGTTGACCTCCTGTTCCTCATCCTTACCGACCGGGGATGCAAAATCTACTTTCTCTATCACGCGGAGTGCCGCGGGAAGATCGGTTTCATTGATGCGTACACGCACGTTACCCGGTATAACGGGATCGATCATCTTAATACCATGGATGACGGCCGGAATACCTTCCGACTCAAGAATCGATTTCAGGATATGGGCCTTTTCATAGGAATGAATGGCTACCGTAACCAACTTCTCATCGTGCGTATTTTTATTTTTACCATCTTTTTCCATACTGTATATTCTTTACATGTTCATGGATCTGTGGCCATAAACAACGGGTTGGGTCAAAGGACAAAAAACCCGACATCCGGCTGCATGAGCCTGAGATATTGGGTCACATTTTTTTAATCAACTTCTTTTGTTTCTACTTCTTCGGGTTGTGGATAATCTTCAAGCCCGAGTATCTTCAATGCCTTATCGAAAATTGTGGTATCGTCGAGTACGACAATACCACCATTCGGTCCCGGTTCAATGTGTATTCCTACACTTCTCCCTTCCTTGTAATTGTATCCACCAAAGTAGTTACGGACTGTTTCGGGCTTCATATCCAATTCCGCGGCGATTTGGTGGATACTACCATCGGGTAGCTTGTCTTTCAGTTCTCTCAATTCATTAAATGTAATTGTTCTTGCCATGGCTTTTTATTTTTATGTTGATAATACATTTAGGATTTATTTCATGCCCTAAACTTACACAAAAAAAAAGATATCCCAAACTATTTCTAAAAATATTTACGAAAATGTTTCGCTGCTATCAATAGAACATATTCAGTGAGGTAAAGTTGCTAAAAATGAACTAAAAAAAACCAAGAGGAGCAGATAAACAGGGATAAAAAGAGATAAAAAGGTTGCATGCCGCTGACTGTAGAGGGGCATGTAGTCGGATGCCGGAGCGTGAAGCAGGACAACACGTGATAACCGATAGATCTTATAAAGCAGGAAACCTGCCATTGAGCCGACGATCATGCCGGCCAAAATATCCGACACGAAATGTACACCCAGATAAATACGGGTGTAGCTGTTTAATACAGCCCAACACAACACACTGATCGTGACCAGGCGATGCCTGAAGAGCAGGCTGAGGAAAACAGCCAGACCAAAACTGTTGGCAGCATGACTCGAAATGAAACCGTACCGGCCACCACGGTAACCGTTCACGATATCAACCAGTTCCTTAAAATCGGAATGATGGGTGGGACGATAACGCTCGAACATCGGTTTAAAAAATGAAGAAGCCAGCTGATCGCACAGGGCAAAGACGAGGATAAAAAACAGGGTTGCCAACAGGCCTTCTTTCCAGTTGGTTTTATAAAAGAAGAGAAAAAGAATAAACAGAAAAAGCGGAATCCAAACCAACCTGCCACTCAGCATCCACATCACATTATCAAGAAACTGAGAGTCGCTGCCGTTTAATGCAAAAAACAAGTTCCGTTCCAGCGGCAATAACTTATCGATTGCCTCGTTCATATGATCTCTATGTTTTGGCTGGAAGTCCAGCCCACACTGCCGTTCGCAATTTCAATTTCATACCAGTCGGCATCGTTACTTCTGATCTTTACTTTGGTGCCTTCGTGCAGTTCGAAAAGTGCATTGCTATTCTCATCGGGTGATGCATTTACCCGGGCTGCCCCCACCATGACAATGGCGTTATTTCTGTGAATACGCTCACTTTTCTGGCTGAAGGCAAAGAGATTGGTCATGATCATCAGGAAGAAGAGCACGATCCCAGCATAAAAGGAACTCTTCCTGGCCCAGAGAATGCGCACAAAGAGGAATGTTGCAACAGAGGCCAGGAAAAGAATAAAAAGCACAATACTGATGGTTGCCCATCTGTCGGAATTGTTTATGTTGCGCACAGCGCGAAACCAATTTGTAATGAAAAGGTCACCCGCCGTATCAATACGATCTACTGTCCGGCTTCTGGCGAAACGCAAATTGTGACGTATATCGCCATCACCCGGATCCAGCAGGAGGGCTCTCTCATAATTCAGGATAGCTTTGCCGGATTGATTGTCTCTAAAATAGGCGTTGCCCAGATTGAAATAAAGCTGCGCCGACTCCTTATTTTCGCGGATACCTTGTGTTACGAGCTGTTCGTACAATTCAATACTTTTTTTGTAGTCCTGATCCCGGTACGCCTGAGCTGCCTCACTCTCCTGCCCCTTCATTTTTGTGTGGAGAGGAAGCACGAACAGCAGTATAAGTATAAATTTAATCGATTTCATTTTTTCTTTTTTGCTTTCACAGTCATCGTACTTTCTTTTTCAGCTTATTCTCCATCGCACCAATGGCCTCCACGGTATCCTGATAGATCCGGTCCATTCCAGCCTCACTCTCTGCGGGAGCGTAGCGGGCAAACTCACAGGTATCAAGTATCTGCATGAACCTGCCTGCAAGCTCTTCGCTGACACCCTGTTTTGACAGTTCCGATTCAATATTGTTCTTCGACAGGCGTGCCAGGGGAATGGACAGCTTATCACTGAAATATCCCCATAGCGCCCGCAGGACTTCATCGTAAAACTTTTCCTTATTATGCTCCCCGAGATATTTCCCGGCCGTTTTCAATCGCTTTGCAGCTGTCTTGTTGGCCTTCCTTGTCCGCATCAGGGCCACATTGGCATTTTCACGGGCCTGTTTACGGTTGATCATATAGTAAGAAATCAGTACAATCAGGGGAAGCAGGTACCACAACCAATATATGAAGGATCCCACAAAGAAGTTCGAACGTGAAAGATAGATGGGATCATCTGTCTTCAAAAAGCGGATATCCTGTTCCACCTTTACATCCTGCCGGTCTACAAAAGTACCCGACACGGTACTTCCCGGATCTCCCTTGGTAATCTGTAGCTGATATGCGGGGGTGGTCAGTGTTTTGTAGCTGCTTGCACCCGGGTCGAAGTAGGTAAACTCCAAAGAAGGGATGGTATAATTCCCTTCATAGCGTGGTATGACCATGTAGGATATTTTCCGGATTCCGGTTAGTCCGTTGGTCGTCACATTCAACGCATTGTCCACCGTGGGATCGTATAACTCGAAGTTATCGGGAAAAGTGATTTCCGGGTTGCGGATAAGTTTCATGTTACCGGTACCGGATATTTCCAGGGTAAGGGTAAGTGCCTCGTTGGCTTTAATTTTCTCGGAACTGACAGATGAGTTCAGCGTGAAAGTACCAACCGCATTGGCATAGCTGGCAGGCCTGCCTGTGGGCAATGGCTTCACGTTTATGGCAAGCGGGTTGGTGGTCAGATTTTTCTTTACGTCCACCATCACCTCCTGTGATCCGAAAAAGGTGGAAACACTCCTTCCCGAGGGGACCGAAAAGACCATTTCGATATTACCGGCAGGAATGGTCATCTGCCCCGAGCGCTGCGGGAAAAGCAGTGTCTTTCTCAGGTCGGCCGTGTAATAGTTCCTGTCGTTGTAACGTTCCATTTGTAGCTGCTGATTCACTGGCAGGGGTATTTCCTCCACCATGAACCCTTCAAATTCGGGGAATTGTATCTTCCCGAAATTTACTACATTCAACGTCGTATATAAACGGAAGGTGACGGTAAATCCTTCCTGTTCGTAGAGGCTATTTTTGGAAACGATGGCCCTGATAAACGCATCACGGGCAGAGACAGTACCTCCGCTTGCTGAAGCCGGTTCATTTGATCTCCGTCCGCCGGGAGTGCTACCCTGCGATGAGTTTTTATCGGGCGGAAGCACATTGACCTGGAGCGTGTTCGACTGGTAATTGCTTCCGTCGACTGTGATGGAAGCTGCCGGGATGGTGAAGGAACCCGTTTTTTTCGCCACAAGAATGTAGGTATAGGTTACCGAGCTCTCGGAGGTAGTCTTCCCGTTTATTGTACGTTGACTGTAGCTGGTGGACGTACTGGGTCCGAAAAGCAAATCAAAGTCAGACATATCTGGCAGTCGGATATCACGTCCCTCCTTATTCAGCACATAACTTAACCTGAATTGCTCTCCCTCCACAACCGTGGCGGGTGCGGTGGCTTTGAAGGTTACCTGTGCTAGCGACATGGTTGTCCTGCCCGTGAACAAGAGTGCCACGAAAAGAAGGAGAATAGCTCCATGTTGTTTTTGTTTCATATACACCTGCTTACTACCAGTTTTTGTTGTTTCTTCTGTTATTTTCAGCCTGTTCTTCTCTTTCCTGTGCCTTTATCTGCTGAACCTTTTCCTGTGTCTGCTGTTCGTCCTGTTCAATAGCCTGAAGCAACTGACGAGCATTGTCGCGCGACATTTGTTCCGGCTGTTCCGATTGTTCCGCTTTTTTCTCCTGATCCTGTTGATTCTGTGGTGACTGATTCTGCTGATCGTTGTTCTGCTGTTGTTCCTGTTGTTGCTGCTCCTGCTCGCCTTCACCCTGATCCTGTTGTTCCTGATCCTTTATCATTTTCTGTACGACAGCCAGGTTGTAGCGCGTTTCTTCGTCCTCAGGATTGAGTCTTAGCGCCATTTTGTAAGCTTCCATTGATTTTTCCAGTTCCTTCTTCTGCAGCATGGCGTTGCCGATATTGTGCCAACCGGCGGAAGCCTCCGCGGGATTCTCCTGCTCCAGTGAGATGAAATGGTTGTACTGTTCAACGGATTTATCCCACTCTTTCTGCTTATACAACGTGTTTCCAAGATTAAAGTTTGCCTCTTTGGAGGAGGGGTTCCCTTTCACTGCATTTTCATAAAAAGCAGTTGCTTCCGAATATCTCTGCTGGTTATATTCCTTGTTTCCTTTGCGGATATTTTTACGTACTTCCTTTTGTGCGGAAAGCGACAAGGGGAGAAGTACCAGCAGCAGCAACAATCCATATTTTATAAATAATCTCTTCATTTCAATATTCAGTTTTCAGCGATCAGCAGTCAGTTTTTGAACCAGATCAATTATCAACCATCTAGCTGACAGCTTATTTAAACAGCCTCACATTTCTGAACAAACGATTTTTCTTATCATATACAAGAATCTCAATCAGCAGGATAAACAGCATGACCCAGGCAAGGAACGGAAATTTTTCGTCGTACTCCGAATAGGAGAGGCTGGTAGATTTTCCTGTTTCAAGCTCGTCGAGTTGTGTTTCCAGCGCACGGATCGCTGTGTTTGAGTTGTCGGCACGCACATAAAATCCTTTTCCGTTTTGTGCAATATCCATCCCCATTTGTTCATTCAGGCGGGAGACAACCACGTTGCCTTCGTTGTCGGTCATAAAATTACTTCCGTACTCCAGTGCCGGGACGGGTGAGCCGTCGGGGGAACCTATTCCCAGCACGTTCACCATCACGCCGACATTGGCAGCCTCGGCCGCTGCTCCGGTAGCATCGCCTTCGTGATCCTCTCCGTCGGTAATGATTACCATGGCCTTGCTGACATCCTTGTCACTCGAGAAGGAACTCACACCCAGCCGGATTGCCTCACCGATGGCTGTCCCCTGAATGGGGACAAGGCTCGGATCGATGGTATTCAGGAATATCTTTGCCGATTGGGTATCCGACGTAAGTGGCATCTGCACGTAGGCTTCTCCTGCAAAGACAATCAGGGCCACCTTGTCGTTGCTCCGCACGTCGATAAGTCGCGACAGAATCTGTTTTGCCCGCGATAGCCTGTCGGGTGAGACATCTTTGGTGAGCATGGAATTGGAAACATCCATGGCGATTACCAGCTCTATTCCCTCCTTCTCCACCGTTTCCACCTTGGTGCCAAACTGGGGACGGGCAATCATAAAGATTCCCGTGCAAAGTGTTGCGAAGACAAGCCAGAACTTGAGGTAAGAGCGTTTCAGCGATAATTCAGGCATCATCATCTTGAGCGTGGAGAGGATGCCCATCTTTTGCACCGCTTTACGCTTTCTGATGTTCAGGTAGATGTAAACTGCCAGCAACAAGGGCATGGCGATGAACAACCATAAATATTCCGGATTTCCAAATCTAAACATGTCTCTGTTTTAACTTTTCACCTTTATGTTTCAGGTTTCAGGGGATGTTCCTTAGCCAGGTTCTTCGAAGCAGCAGTTCCAGCAATATCAATCCCATGGCAAGCAGTGCAAAGGGAAGGAATAATTCCTGGCGCCGGGTTACATTCTGAACGCTGATCAGATATTTCTCCATTTCATCAATCTCTTCATATACCTGACGGAGTCCTTCGGTATCCTGCGCCCTGAAGTACTGTCCGCCCGTCATCGCCGCAATCTCGGTAAGTGTCTTCTCATCGATATCTACCGGCATATTCTGCATTCTGATGCCATAGGGCGTATTCACCGGCGTGGGAGCCATACCCTTGGTGCCTACACCCACCGTATAAACACGGATTCCGTATGAACGTGCCAGATCGGCTGCAGTGAGTGGCGCTATTTGCCCGCTGTTGTTGGTCCCGTCGGTCAGCAAGATCACCACCCGCGAGTCGGAACTACTATCTTTCAGCCTGTTCACGGAATTTGCTAATCCAAGCCCAATGGCCGTTCCATCTTCAATCATTCCGAAATTGATCTCGTTCAGCAGGTTCAACAGCACCTTGTGGTCGGTGGTGAGTGGACACTGGGTGAAGCTTTCACCTGCGAAGATCACCAGGCCGATGTTGTCGTTTTTCCGGTCGGTGATAAACTCCGCCGCCACCTTTTTGGCGGCCTGCAGCCTGTCGGGCTGCAGATCCTGAGAGAGCATCGACCCCGACACGTCAAGTGCCATCACAATGTCTATCCCCTGCGTCTCAGTCTCTTCCCAGCTGCTGACTGATTGCGGGCGGGCGAGCACAATGATGATCAGTGCAATGGAAATCAACCGCAATGCAAACGGCAGATGCCGCATATAAACCCTGAAGTCGGCCTTCATCCCTTTAAAGGCCAGGGTAGATGCCAGCTTAAAGGAAGCCTGCGTCTTCGACAACCGCATCACATACCACACAATGAGCGGTATGATCAGCAGCAGGAGATAAAGATATTCAGGATGCAGAAATTCCATGATTTACTTAGGCTTTGCGGCGCCCTGTTCGGGCACCTCATTATTTTCTTTTTGCAACTCCTCCTTATCGGGAACCGGATCGGGTTCTCTGGTCTGGTTCACAAAGAAATAGGCATTTACCATGCTCAGGTCGTTCTCGTCGGGATAGGGTTTGTATTTGGCAAATTTTACCAGATCGGCCGTGGAGAGAATCTGTTTCAGGTTGTTGTAAACCGATTCCACTTCCAACAGCTTGCGCACTTCATTCAGAATTTCACCGGAAGTCATCTCCATGGCATTGATCCCTTCCCGTTCAACCAGGTAGTTGCGAAGAATATCGGTGAGCTTGCTGTAAAATTCCTTTTCCCGGCCCTGTTGCCAGATTTTCTCTTCCTTCAGCTTGTCCAGTTCCCTGATAGCCCGCACATGTGCCGGCAGCACCACAGGAGGTTTGAAAATATAACCTTTGCGTTTCTTCTTAAGCACCAGCCAGATGATGAAACCAATGATGGCGATCAGCAACATGATGCCCAGTACGATCCAGAGTACCCACAAATAATCGGTCCAGACAAAAGGTGCTTTTTGTACAGGTTTTATGTCGTGCAGCTGTAACTGTTCAAAATCGATGGAGTCGGTCTCTCCCTTGTTTATTTTCTCCAGATATGTCAATGTGGAGTCGGACAACCTGGGAGATGTAACCTTCAACCCAAAAGAGTTGGAATAGATGGTGTCGGTACCGTCAAAAACCGACATATGGGGAATATGATACAGGGTGGAGTCGAACGAGGTGACCACATACTTGAAGTTTAGCGTCATCACGTTGTTTTCGACTGTGGTGTCGGGCGGCAGCATGGTAAGCACTTCAATGCCGGGAACAATCTCCTTCTCAAATACCGGGAAAAGGATGGTTTTGTCCCTGGGCGTGATCACCTTGAGGTTGATCAGCGCCTGTTCGCCGATCAGGATCTCCGTCGGCTGCACGGTAGCCTGCACCGAGGCACGTTGCGACGCCGCCGGAAGTGACAGCAAGACACCACACACCATCAAGGCAGTTTTCAGCATAAAACAGACATGATATTTTTTTCCCGTCAATTTCATTTTCTTTGTTGGAATAATTGCAACAAGGCCTTCACATAATCGCTCTCGGTGGAAACCGATATACTGTCCACACCACTCTGTCTGAATGCATAATGCATATTCCTTTGGAGGCTCTTCCACCAGTTTTGGTAGTTTTCCCTTACCCTGCGCGATGAGGTGTTGATCCACCGCTCTTCTCCTGTCTCCGGATCCCTCACCTTCATCAGTCCCACGGGAAGGAGTTCGGTGCTTAATTGATCATATACCTGTATAGCCACCACATCATGCTTCCGATTGGCTATCTGCAACGCCTTTTTATAATCATCGGGATCGATGAAGTCCGAAATCAGGAAGGCGGTACACCGTTTCTTGATGGCATTCGTCATATAACGTAGCGCCATATTCATATCTGTACCACTGTTCCCGGGTGTAAACCCCAGAATTTCACGAATGATAAACAGGATATGTTTTTTTCCCTTCTTGGGAGGAATGAATTTCTCTACTTTGTCAGTAAAAAAGATGACTCCGATCTTGTCGTTATTCTGTATCGCCGAAAAGGCCAGTGTGGCTGCAATCTCGGCCACCATATCCCGTTTCAGCACCTTGCGTGAACCAAAGCCCAGGCTTTCCGACACATCGATCATCAGCATCACGGTAAGCTCACGCTCCTCTTCAAATATCTTTACATAGGGGCGATTGTAGCGTGCCGTCACATTCCAGTCGATGTCACGCAGGTCGTCCCCGTACTGGTACTCCCGTACTTCAGAAAAAGCCATACCACGTCCCTTAAAAGCGGAGTGATATTCGCCGGCAAAGATATTGCGGGAGAGGCCACGTGCTTTTATTTCAATGTGTCGTACTTTTTTTAACAGATCGGTTGTTTCCATTTGAATCTCACCCCCTTAATGAGGATTTTCCGTTTGAACTGCACTTTATATACTGATTCACAGAAATGGGGCGATCATGGCACCTCAACCTTATTCAGGATCTCACTGATGATCTCTTCCGAGGTGAGATTGTTGGCTTCTGCTTCATAGGTGAGCCCGATACGATGCCGCAGGACATCGTGGCACACTGCACGGATGTCTTCGGGAATTACGTAACCGCGATGTTTGATAAACGCAAAAGCGCGTGCAGCCAGCGCCAGATTGATGGATGCGCGTGGTGAACCTCCGAAACCGATCATTTCTTTGAGGCTGTCCATTCCGTACTGATCGGGGAAACGGGTAGCAAACACGATATCCACGATATATTTACCGATTTTTTCATCGATATACACTTCAC
This sequence comes from Bacteroidetes bacterium GWC2_46_850, assembly GCA_001768325.1. Classification (GTDB taxonomy): domain Bacteria; phylum Bacteroidota; class Bacteroidia; order Bacteroidales; family Dysgonomonadaceae; genus Proteiniphilum. The sequence goes on from MENQ01000021.1 coordinate 40,954, forward strand.
GTACCACCTTGCGTGCTTCCAAAATTGCCTGGGTAGAAATAACAGCCTTGTCGATGGTCACCGGTTCAAAAATATTCTGTTGAATGATCTGTTTCTCTTCTTCTTTCGAGGGATAAGAGATTACCACCTTCAGCATAAAACGGTCTACCTGTGCCTCGGGAAGCGGGTAAGTACCTTCCTGCTCAATCGGATTCTGTGTAGCCATCACGAGAAACGGATCGGGCAGTTTGTAGGTTTGCTCACCAATGGTGACCTGCCTTTCCTGCATAGCCTCGAGCAGGGCACTCTGAACTTTTGCCGGAGCGCGGTTTATTTCATCGGCCAGGACGAAGTTGGCAAATACGGGCCCATGCTTCACGAGAAACTCTTCGTTACGCTGACTGTAGATCATGGTACCGACGACGTCGGCAGGCAACAGGTCGGGCGTAAACTGAATCCGACTGTAATCGGCATCGATCAACTGGGCAAGTGTCTTGATGGCCAATGTCTTTGCCAGTCCGGGAACTCCCTCCAGCAGGATATGACCATCGGAAAGCAGCCCGATCAACAGGGATTCCACGAGATGTTTCTGTCCCACGATTGTTTTGTTCATCCCCGTCACCAGCGTTTGCACGAAAGCACTCTTCTGTTCAATACGCTCATTGAGTTCCTTGATATCGACTACTTGACTCATATTTTTAGGCTGTTAATAATGGATTCTTGTTATGGGATACAAAAATAGAAATGTTAAAGCGGTTTTGGGCGGAAACGTCGTTAAAAATGTTTAAGTGTCTGCCCGGAAGTGGAATGAATCATCACAGACAATCATCCGGTGAGACCCATTGGTCTGTCACGGATCACCTGCACCGTATACCATCCCAAAAATGTTGGTGAAGGCATTTTTCATTGCTGCGGAGAGCGCTTTAAAATCTATTTCCCTGCCCAATTCCTTCTGCATGGAAGTAACACCCCGGTCGGTGAATCCGCAGGGATTGATGTAATTGAAATAAGAGAGGTCGCTGTTCACATTCAGAGCCAGTCCGTGCATCGTCACAAACCGGCTGGCACGCACCCCAATGGCACAGATCTTCCGTGCTTTGGCAGGCTGTGCGGGATCGATCCACACCCCCATTGCCTTTTCGTCTTTTTCACCCGAAATACCGAAAGGTTTCAATGTCTCAATGACCACATCCTCCAACATCGAAATATATCGTTTGATGCCAATCTGAAACTCTTCCAGATCGATGATCGGATAGGCTACCAACTGACCCGGACCGTGGTAAGTAATGTCTCCTCCCCGGTCGATTGCGTGCAGATCGATATTCCGGCTTTCACACAGGTTTCTGGCGATCAGCAGATTTCGTCTGTCACCGCTTTTTCCGAGGGTGTAAACATGTTCGTGTTCGCAAAAAAGCAGGTACTGATGCTTATTTTCTTTCTTTTCCAGTTTGTCACGGATAACCTGTTGAAACAGCTTTTCCTGATAATCCCATGCCTCCTTGTAGCGGATTCTTCCCAGATCTTCAAAAATTACTGTCTTCCCCATAAAGCACCTTTTTCAAATGGCTCATTGACACTTTGCATTAAATATGTTTCTCCGCATGATAGGAGGAACGTACCAGCGGACCACTTTCGACGAATTGAAACCCTTTCTCCAGACCGATTCTCTTGTATTCCTGAAACTGTTCGAGGGAGACATATTCTTTTACAGTCAGATGTTTGCGGGTGGGTTGCAGGTATTGACCAATGGTCAGGACTTTGCATCCCACATTCCTCAGGTCGTCCATAGTCTCGATGATTTCCTCGGGTGTTTCTCCCAGGCCGACCATGATTCCGGATTTTGCCTTCACCCTGCCATGGTTCGCAATGGTCTCAATCGTTTTCAGGCTCACCTCGTACTTGGCACGGCTCCGCACCTTGGGCGTCAGCCTTCGTACCGTCTCCATGTTGTGTGACACGATGTTGGGACCTGCATCAATCACAAGGTTTATCTGTTCGGCAACCCCGTTAAAATCGGGGATCAACGTTTCAATGGTCACCCGCGGGTTTCTCTCCTTCACGCGTTGCACAGTCTTTGCCCACAACGCAGCACCGCCATCGGGCAGGTCGTCCCTGTCGACACTAGTCAGCACCACATGCCGGAGGTTCATCCCCTCAATGGTATCTGCCAGTCGATCAGGCTCATCCCAATCGACAATTCCCTGCGGACTGCCCGTCTTCACATTGCAAAATCTACAGGCACGGGTGCAAACATCTCCCAGTATCATGAACGTGGCTGTTCCCCTGCCCCAGCATTCCGCCAGGTTGGGACATTTACCGCTTACACAGATGGTATGTAGTTGTTTTCTTGCTATGATCTCTTTCACATCCAGGTACTGTTTTCCCTGGGGTAACGAAATCTTCAGCCATTCGGGCTTTCTCGCCATTAACTCCGGTTTACTCTCCATAATGATTATTCCTTATCGTGCCATGCCCTCGTCGAAAAGCATCATAATCGGCATTTTCTCTTCCGGGCACGACAGCATGTGATTCAATAAAATGTCAATACAAAAGCAAAAGTACGATATTCTTTGAACATTTCTAATCATCTCCACCCATAGGTTCATTAAATTTGGACTTTTTCAATGTTTACCGACACCTGTTATCCTTCTGCTCTCCTAACTATTTTTAAACGGTTACTATTCTGTTTGTAACAGCAAAAACTTTATCTTTGCCGTTAAAACGCCACGAAACAAAACAATTTGAAATTCCAACTACAACATACCGATCCGAAAACGAATGCCAGAGCAGGGCTGATCACAACCGACCATGGACAGGTGGAGACACCGGTATTCATGCCTGTGGGCACCGTGGGCAGCGTGAAGGCAGTGCACATTAGCGAGCTGAAAGAAGACATAGGGGCTCAGATCATCCTGGGCAACACCTATCACCTTTATCTCAGACCGGGACTTGAAATCCTGCAACAGGCGGGTGGTCTGCACCGCTTCAACAGCTGGAACAAGCCGATGCTGACCGACAGCGGTGGTTTTCAGGTTTTTTCGCTTACCGACAACAGGAAACTCACTGAAGAGGGAGCCGAGTTTCAGTCGCACATCGACGGATCACGTCATTTCTTTACCCCCGAAAAGGTAATCGATATCCAGCGCATCATCGGTGCCGACATCATGATGGCTTTCGATGAGTGTACTCCCGGCGATGCCGATTATGGCTATGCAAAAAAATCGCTTGAACTCACGGAACGGTGGCTCGACCGTTGTCTGGTTCGTTTTGAAGAGACTAAATGCCCTTACGGGCACAGCCAGTCTCTTTTCCCCATTGTACAGGGGTGCGTCTACCCCGACCTGAGACGTCGGGCAGCTGAAAACGTGGCTTCGAAAGGTGCTGACGGCAATGCCATTGGCGGCCTGGCAGTGGGTGAACCCACCGAAAAGATGTACGAAATGGTGGAGCTGGTAAATGGGATCCTGCCCGCAGACAAACCGCGCTACCTGATGGGCGTGGGTAAGCCGGAGAACCTCCTCGAAGCCATTGAACGAGGCGTAGACATGTTCGACTGCATCATGCCCACCCGCAACGGGCGCAATGGGCAGATATTCACCAGGCAAGGGATCATGAACATGCGCAATGAGAAATGGAAAGACGACTTCTCTCCCCTCGAAGAGGAGGGAGCATCGTTTGTGGACACACTCTACAGCAAGGCCTACCTGCGGCATCTCATCAACGTGAACGAGATACTGGGCCTGCAGATCGCATCCATCCACAATCTGGCATTTTACGTATGGCTGGTAGAAGAAGCCCGGCGGCACATCGTTGCCGGAGACTTTTCAACATGGAAACCAAAGATGATCGAAAACATCACAAGAAGGTTATGAAGCGAATAGATAGTTTACTGGGTATGAGACGTCTGGATCGATACATCATCAAGAAGTTTCTCGGCACCTACATTTTCATGATTGCGTTGATTATTTCCATTGCCGTCGTATTCGACATCAATGAGAAAATTGATAAGTTCATGACCAATAATGCTTCATTGCATGATATTATCTTCCATTATTACCTGAATTTCATTCCCTTCTACACCAATCTTTTCAGCCCGTTGTTTGTCTTTCTTGCAGTCATCTTCTTCACCTCCAAGATGGCCAATAATTCTGAGATAACGGCCATCCTTTCCAATGGCATTGGTTTCAAACGACTGATGAAACCCTATATGATTTCTGCACTGGTCATCGCCGTCTTCGCGTTTGTTTTTGGCAGCTATGTGATACCACCGGCCAATGCCACGCGCATAGAATTTGAACAGACCTATATTGATCCAAGGAAACGAAAAACGGGTGATATGGATATTCAGTTTAAGGTGGGACCGGGAACCATTGTCTACTTTGGCAATTTTGACATGCCGAGTAAAACAGGATATAACTTCTCCATGGATTATTTCGACAGCCTGCAACTGATGTCGCGCCTCACAGCCCGCTCTATCCGTTACGATTCTGCTTTTCATTGGACCATCAACGATTACCAGATCCGCGACTTCGACGGGTTGAAAGAAACAATCACACAGGGCTCTTCCCTCGATACCATCCTACAGATCGTACCGAACGACTTCATCATCGCAAACAGTGATCATCAGATGATGACCTCACCACAGCTGCGCAAATATGTAAAAAGTCAAAAGGAGCGCGGCATGGGTAATATCCAGTCATTTCAGATTGAATACCATTCCCGTATTGCATCGGTCTTTTCGGCCTTTATCCTCACCATCATCGGCGCCTCCTTGTCGGCACGAAAAGTGAAGGGTGGAATGGGACTGAATATTGGTATCGGGCTGGTACTGAGCATGGGGTATATCCTTTTCATGACTGTCAGCTCCACCTTTGCCGTAAAAGGGAGTATGAGCCCTTTCGTCGCCGCATGGATACCCAACATTATTTTTCTGCTCATCGCGATGTATTTGTATAAACGGGCGCCAAATTAAGAAGCGGTAAGCATTCAGCTGTCAGCTAAAAAATTTAATTATGAACCGAGCATTACTCATTTTTCTCTGGATCGCTGCTGCAACCTTTTTGCAGGCCCAGACCCGATATCCCGTCATTGTAATAGAAACCAACTATGGCACCATGAAGGCGATGCTCTATGACGACACGCCACGGCATGGCGATCACTACCTGAAACTGATCAAGGAGGGATACTTCAACGGAACGCTTTTTCACCGGGTAGTAAAAAATTTTGTGATCCAGGGCGGAGCGCAGGACTCACGCAATGCCCCTGCAGGTATTCAAATTGGTGGCGGACGTACCGACATGGAGCTGATGCCTGAATTCCGGGAGAACAGGTTTCACAAAAAAGGGGCTCTGGCTGCTCCCCGGGAGGGTGACAACGAGAATCCGCAAAAGAAATCGGACGCCTCCCAGTTTTATATCGTCCATGGAAAGGAATACACCCAGGGACGGCTCGACACCATGGAGATGGCCGTAAATGTTCCGATCAAAAATCAGCTTATCCGCACCCACTACGCACCGCACAAGGAGGATCTGGCCCGCTTGAAGGAGAGCAACCCGCAAGGCTTTAACGCCCTGCTCGATTCAGTGCTGGGCGTGGTTGACTCGCTCTATGCCCTGGCACCGGGGAAATTCTTTCTGCCGGAAGGTCTGAAAGAGGCCTACAGCACTTTCGGCGGTCTTCACCACCTCGATGGAGAATACACCGTGTTTGGCGAGGTAACCGAAGGGCTGGATGTGATCGATAAAATCGCTGCCCTGCCGGTAGACGGCAACAGCCGCCCCCAAACAGACGCGAAGATTATTCGGGTTTATATAGAGTAAGTCTTGATCCCGATCATGTCCTGATTACTCGATGTTCTTTCGTACCTCTCCGAGAAATTTCTTCATTCCCTCGCTGTCTTTCTGTTCAACGATGGTCAGCAACTCTTTGAGTTTCTCCCGTATGTTGGTCAGCTGACCGGGGGTATATGGATTGAACAGGATTTCACTCAGCAGAAAATCATCTTCCGAGAGCAGCCCCTGCGCAATATTCATATGCTTTTTGAAGGTGGTTCCCGGTGCGTCCTGGTGTTTCATCACCGACGCAAACACCAGTGTTGAGGCAAAGGGGATAGATAGGGAGTAGGCAATGGTCTCATCATGTTCCCTGAACGAATATTCAAACACATTCAATTTAAGATGACGATAGAGATCCCTGAAAAACACCTTGCCCAGGTGGGATGACTCCGAGATGATGATGGCGCTCTGCGTACTCAGGTCGCTCAGGCTGGCAAAGGTAGGACCAAACATGGGATGGGTGGAGACGTAGGGACGCGTGCGCTTTTTGTAGAACTCCTCCAGACCCGTTTTTACCGATGCGATATCGCTCAGTATACAGGTAGCCGGCAGATAAGGCAACACCGACTCAAAGGCGGGAATGGTGTACTTCAGCGTAGCGGCGTTAATCACCAGTTCCGGAGCAAATGCTTCCACTTCTGCGGGATCGGTCATCCGTTGCGTGTTGTAGGTAAAACGCAATTTTCTGGGATCGGGTTCCAGCACAGCCACCTCGTGATCAAAACTGAGCACATCGGCAAAAAACGATCCCATTTTGCCGGCTCCGAGTATCAGTATTTTCATCTGTTCAATTGTTATTCGGTTGTTTTTTCTCCCGCTCCATGATCACCATTTGCTGACGCACCGATTCGGAGTGGATGGCTTCGAGCACCTTTTTGATGAATTCACCCGACATTTCCATGCGTTCACCCTGGTAGGCACGGTCGGTGAGTATCTGATCGTAACGCTGCGTCTGCAGGATGGGCATATTGTGCTCCAGTTTGTATTGGCCTATTTCCCGGGAAACTCGCATACGCTTGCCCAACAACTGCAATAAGTCGTTGTCCAGGTCGTCTATCTGATCGCGTAGGACCGACAGATCTTCTGTGGTCTGCATGGTATCGCGAATCACGAGGTTCTGAAGAATTTCTTTGAGTGCTGCCGGTGTTACCTGCTGCGCCTTGTCGCTCCAGGCTTCATCGGGAGTACAATGCGACTCGATGATTAACCCGCCATAATTGAGATCCATTGCCTGCTGGCTGATTTTTTGGATAAGATTCCGCGCTCCGCCAATGTGGCTCGGATCACAGATAATGGGTAACGTGGGAAATCTACGTTTCAGTTCAATGGGAATATGCCACTGGGGTATATTGCGGTAAACCGTTTTGTCGGTGGTGCTGAAGCCTCTGTGAATCACACCCAGTCTCCTGATACCCGCATTATATAAACGTTCCAGGGCTCCAATCCAGAGTTCCAGGTCGGGATTAACCGGGTTTTTAATCAGCACCGGGATATCCACACCTTTTAGTGTATCGGCTATTTCCTGTACCGCAAAAGGGTTGGCTGTCGTGCGAGCACCAATCCAGAGCATATCCACCCCATACTTCAGTGCCTCGTAGACGTGCTTCTCGGTGGCTACCTCAGTCGCCATATACATGCCTGTCTCCTTTTCGGCCTGCATCATCCATTTCAGGGCAGGACTTCCGACTCCTTCGAAACCACCCGGTTTGGTGCGTGGCTTCCACACACCCGCTCTGTAAATTTTTACACCAGCGGCAGCAAGCTGCCGGGCAGTAGTCATCACCTGTTCTTCAGTTTCGGCGCTACAGGGACCGGCAATCACCAGCGGCCGTTTATCGTCTATTCCCGGTAATAAAATTGATTCAAATTCCATATCTTTATTGTTATTCGGTTGTTATTCAAATTTACTGCGTAAATACGCTTCAATCCTTTTGTGTGCTTCCTGCATTTTCTCCACGGAAGAACCGAGTGAGATGCGGATAAATCGTGCGCCATTGCTGCCGAAGATAGAACCCGGTGTAATAAATACCCGTGCCCCCTGCAGCAGCTCATCTACCAATGTTTCACTCCCCGGCAATTCGCCAGGCAGCTTGCCCCAGACAAATAGTCCCACCTGGCTCTTGTCGTAGGAAGCATGCAGCAATTCCATAATTTTCTCTGCCCACATGCGTCGTTCGGCATAGATACGGTTCATGTCGGCATGCCAGGCAGCACTGTTCGAAAGTGCGACTACCGTGGCCAGTTGCATCGGTTTGAACTGACCGCTGTCGATGTTGCTCTTTGCCTTGAGCACCCACTTCACAAACTGCGGGTTGGAGGCCAGCATTCCCATTCGCCAGCCCGACATGTTGTGTGACTTGCTCAATGAGTTCAATTCGATGCAGATATCTTTGGCTCCCGGCACCGATAAGATACTCATGGGCGTATCGTTCAGGATAAAGCTGTAGGGGTTATCGTGACAGATGATGATACCATGTTTCCTGCCAAAAGCGACCAGCTTCTCAAACAGTGATGGGGTTGCATTGGCACCGGTAGGCATATTCGGGTAGTTCACCCACATCAGCTTCACTCCTGTGAGATCCAGCTTCTCGAGTGCTTCAAAATCGGGCTGCCAACCCTCATCCTCCTTCAGATCATACTGAATAACGCGTGCTCTCAGCAGTTCCGACACCGATGTATAAGTTGGGTAACCTGGATTGGGAACCAGTACGGCATCTCCAAAATTCAAAAATGTCATCGAGATATGAAGAATGCCCTCTTTTGATCCGATCAGTGGCAGCACTTCATCCTGTGCCAGCGAAACACCATAGATATTTTTATACCAGTCGGCATACGCACGACGCAGCTCGGGTATACCCGTATAGGGCTGATAGGCATGCACATCGGGCCTTCGGGCTGTTTCACACAGTGTGTCGATGGTTTCCTGTGAAGGCATCCTGTCGGGAGCTCCCACGGCCAGACTGATTACATCTTTGCCCTCGGCATTCATGCGAGCCACTTCAGCCAGTTTTACTGAAAAATAATATTCCTGAATGGACTTGATATGTTCTGCAGGTTCTATATGCATTATCCTAAATTGTTAATTCCGTTTTCCTGATTTTCTGATCCCTGATCTTTTCCATGTTTCTCCGCCCTGTATTCACCCAGTATCTTCAGACCGCTGATGAGGGGCATGATGGCGTCTATCGACTGCCGGTATCGATTGTAATTACTGAAAGTCAGGTCGATATAGAACTGGTATTCCCACTCCCTACCAATGATCGGCAACGACTGAATGCGGGTGAGGTTGACACCATAAAACGACAAGACAGAGAGTACCTGCGACAAGCTACCTTCAGCATGGGGCAATACAAATACCAGCGATGACTTGTTGATGTGATTGTCTTTCTGAATCTCACGCAGCATCTCTTCGCCCGCGAGAATAAAAAAGCGGGTGAAATTACGTTTGTTTGTTTCTACACCCGCTGCGAGGATTTCCAGTCCGTACATTTCGGCCGCGAGGCTGCTGCAAATGGCAGCTGTACCGGCCAGCGCTTTCTCTTGAATATCCCTGGCTGCGAGCGCGGTGTCGTCGTGCTCCACCACCTTAATGCCAGGAAGGGTATCGAGAAAATCTTCACATTGCATCAACGCCATGGGGTGCGACATCACCTCTCTGATATCAGCTAGCGTCTGCCCGGGTAGAGCAGCCAGTGAATGGGTAATCCGCAACTTATGCTCCCCAGCAATCTGCAGGTTGTGAATCTTTAACAGGTCGTGATTCTTCAGCAGACTGCCGGCAATGGTATTTTCGATGGCCATGACACCCACCAAGTGCGGATCTTTTTCAGCCTCTGTGAAAATGTCGCGAAAGGAACTGCATGGTACAATCTCCACATCTTCGCCACTGAAATATTCGCGTGCCGCGATTTCGTGATAAGCGCCCAAACCTCCTTGTATAGCTACTCTTTTCATTTATTCTTTTTTTTCAAAAAAAAATCCCATCGTGTTACCGACGGGACTTTATTTGTATGATATGTTGTTATCTTCTTTTTTGCATATAAAATCCCGCCTTTACCTACTAAAGTAAAAGTAAAAACCGAAAGAAAATGCAAAAACTGAATTGTTCACTTTTATATTCTTTATTGAAATATGGATGCAAATGTACAACTTTTTTTATATATACAAATAAAATGACAAAAAAATATGATTGCGGTGCAGGAAAAATAACGCGCATTTTTCGCTGATGCAACGGTTATATCAGGCGAAAAGTTTATATTTGCACATTAAAAAAGCCGAAAACTAATATTTACAACCCTAAAATAATTGAAGCATGTTCAAAAATCATCCAAAAGGTTTGCTGGCGGCATCGCTGGCAAACATGGGAGAGCGGTTTGGTTTTTACACCATGATGGCCATACTCTCACTGTTTATCATGACTAAGTTCGGCCTGGACGAAACCAAAACCGGTATCATCTACTCCATCTTTTATGCCTCCATCTACCTGCTGGCGCTCGTGGGCGGGCTACTGGCCGATAAAACACGTAATTACAAAGGTGTTATTCTGGCAGGTTTGATGCTGATGACACTGGGTTACGTAATCATCTCCATTCCCACACCCACACCGGTACCTGCCGGCCAGTTCGGCCTGTTGCTGGCGTTCACCTGCCTGGGTCTTCTCGTCATTGCTTTCGGTAACGGGTTGTTTAAAGGTAACCTGCAGGCGTTGGTAGGACAGATGTACGACAATCCGAAATACAGCAAAATGCGCGACTCCGGTTTCCAGTTATTCTATATGTTTATCAATGTGGGCGCTATCTTTGCACCGTTCCTGGCAGTGGGTGTCAGAAACTGGTGGGTGGAGAAAAACGGCTTTCTGTATAATGCCGACCTGCCAGCACTGGCCCATCAACTCTTGGGAAACACGATTACGACTGAAGGTACGGAACGGTTTCAACGTCTGGCAGCTGAAGTTGGGTATGCAGGCACTGACCTCACCGCTTTTGCAAATGAATATCTGAATGTTTTTACTACCGGATTTCACTATGCCTTTGCGGTGGCTATTTTTGCCATGCTGATCTCTCTGGTCATATATTCATTTAACAAGAACAGATTTCCCGACCCCGCAAACAAAAAAGCGGCTGCCACAGGCAATGAAGCAGTAGAAGAGATGGATATCAAAGAGGTGAAGCAGCGACTCTATGCCCTTTTTGCCGTGTTCGCCGTGGTCATCTTCTTCTGGTTCTCTTTTCACCAGAACGGGCTCACCCTCACCTACTTTGCCAGGGATTATACCGACCTGAGCCAGGTTAAGGTCAACCTGGGATTTGCTACCCTGCAGGGAGCAGAAATATTCCAGTCGATCAACCCTTTCTTCGTAGTATTCCTTACACCCATTATTGTGGGCTTTTTTGGTTGGTTGCGTGCCAAAGGTAAAGAGCCCTCCACGCCCAGAAAGATAGCCATCGGCATGGGAATTGCCGCATTGGCATATGCTGTGATGGCACTCGGGTCGATGGGACTCCCGCTAAAGGGGGAGGTGGATGCCATGGGCGGACTGCCCGATGCCGCCCGTGTAACACCCTGGCTGCTGATCGGCACCTACTTTATTCTCACTGTGGCTGAACTTTTTATCAGCCCTCTTGGCATCTCTTTCGTGTCGAAGGTGGCCCCTCCCAAATATCAGGGAATTATGCAGGGAGCCTGGCTGGGTGCTACGGCGGCTGGCAACAGCCTGCTTTTCATCGGCGCCATCTTTTACACTTCCTTCTCCATGTCGGCGACCTGGATGGTTTTCGTGGTTGCCTGTCTCATCTCCATGTTTACCATGCTGGCGATGATCAAATGGCTTGAGAGGGTCGCAAAATAACATGATTGGCTCTACAGATGTAAATAACCGGTGGAATTGTTCCTCCGGTTATTTTTTGTGGAAAAAATAACCATTATAAAACTCTTTTTTTTCAATAGATAACATCATCGGTTGATAACTTATGACAATAACACAACCCACCCTGCCCCTATTTTCCGTATATTTGCCTGTGCAGATCTAATAAATCGCACGCAACCAATATGCATCCATTTGTACATTTACACGTCCACTCCCAGTACTCCCTGCTCGATGGGCAGGCAAGCATACAAAGGCTGGTAGACAAAGCTTATGACGACGGCATGCGGGCCATCGCACTCACCGACCATGGCGCCATGTACGGCATCAAGGAGTTCCTCAATTATGTAAACAAGAAAAACGGTCCTGTCACCATAGAGATCGGTAAAATAAAAGGTGAGATAAAGAAACTTGAAAGTTCGATTGACCAGGATGCTGCCGAAAAATCTGAGGGAGCCGGATCAGAAGCTTCGAAGAATGACAGCGAGACAGAAAGTAAACTGAGACTACTCAGGGAGAAACTCATAGAAACAGAAAAAAAACTCTTTAAGCCGATCGTAGGTTGCGAGTGTTACCTGGCACGGCGCGACCGGTTTCAGCAAAACGACAAAATAGACGGTAGCGGCTGGCACCTGGTGGTACTGGCCAAGAATCTGCAGGGCTATAAGAACCTCATCAAGATTGTTTCCAAAAGCTGGACAGAAGGCTTTTATTATCGCCCACGCATCGACAAGGAGCTACTGGAGCAATACAGTGAGGGACTGATTGTATCTTCGGCCTGCCTGGGAGGAGAGATATCGAGAAAGGTGGACAGCGGTCAAATGACCGAAGCCGAAGAAGCCGTCCAGTGGTATAAAAAGGTTTTTGGCGATGACTATTACCTTGAGTTGCAGCGCCACAAGACCGACCGCCCCGATGCCGATCAGACCACCTATCCCAAACAGGAGAGAGTGAATAAAGAGCTGATCGGCATTGCGCGGAAATACGATGTGAAGCTGATTGCCACCAACGATGTGCATTTTGTGAACGAGGAGGATGCCGATGCACACGATCGGTTGATCTGCCTGAGTACCGGCAAGGATTTTGATGACCCCGACAGAATGAGATACTCCAAGCAGGAGTGGCTCAAAACCACGGAGGAGATGAACCGCGTCTTTTCTGACATTCCCGAGGTACTCACCAACACGCTCGAGGTGGCCGACAAGGTGGCGTTTTACTCGATAGACCACTCCCCACTCATGCCCTTTTATCCCATCGATCCGGCATTCGGCACCGAAGAGTCATACAAGAAGCAATACCCCGAAGAGGTACTCATTGAAGAGTTCGGGCAGGAGACCTTTCATCGTCTGGGCGATTACAACAAGGTGATACGGGTGAAGCTGGAAGCGGACTACTTGACACATCTCACAAAAATTGGTGCTCGAAAGCGGTATGGAGACGACCTCAATGAGGAGATCATCGACCGGTTGAAGTTTGAACTGGACACCATCAAAAACATGGGCTTTCCCGGTTATTTTCTCATCGTGCAGGATTTCATTGCGGCAGCCCGCGGTATGGATGTGGCTGTCGGACCCGGTCGTGGTTCGGCAGCGGGATCCGCAGTAGCTTACTGCCTGGGTATCACCGATATTGACCCGCTGAAATATGACCTGCTGTTTGAGCGGTTTCTGAACCCGGACCGTATATCGATGCCCGATATCGATATCGACTTCGACGATGAAGGGCGGGGCAAGGTGCTCCGCTGGGTAACCGAGAAATATGGCAGTGAGAAGGTGGCACACATCATCACATACGGCACCATGGCCACCAAGTCTTCGATTAAGGATGTGGCAAGGGTACACAAGCTACCCCTTTCCGAGTCGAACCGACTGGCAAAGCTCGTTCCCGACAGGATTCCAAACGTCAAGAAGATCACCCTGCAAACTGCCATCGACAATGTACCGGAGCTTAAAGAGGCAGCCAACAGCAACGATCCCCTGGTAAAAGATACACTCAAATATGCCGTAATGCTGGAAGGGAACGTTCGCAACACCGGGGTACATGCCTGCGGGGTAATTATCGGACAGAGCGACATCTCCGACGTGGTTCCCATCAGTACGGCAGAAGATAAAGAGACCAGAGAAAAAATGCTGGTCACACAATACGAGGGTTCGGTAATTGAGGAGACGGGGTTGATTAAAATGGACTTTCTCGGTCTCAAAACCCTCTCCATCATCAAGGATGCACTCACCAACATTGAGTTAACGCACGGCATCAAGGTAGATATTGATGCCATTGACATGAATGATCCCGTCACTTACCGCCTCTACTGCAACGGACAGACCACCGGTACCTTTCAGTTTGAATCGGCCGGCATGCAGAAATATCTGAAGGAACTTCAACCCGGCAAGTTTGAGGATCTGATTGCGATGAACGCACTCTACCGGCCGGGTCCTATGGATTACATTCCTTCGTTTATCGCCCGCAAACAGGGTAAGGAGGAGATCAAATATGATTTGCCCATCATGGAGAAATACCTGAGTGAGACCTACGGCATCACGGTCTATCAGGAACAGGTGATGCTTCTCTCCCGTCTGTTGGCCGACTTCACCCGGGGTCAGTCGGATGAATTGCGCAAGGCGATGGGCAAGAAGATGATCGACAAGATGAACGCCCTAAAGGAGAAGTTCCTGACAGGTGGAAAGAAAAACGGGTACGACGTGAAGATCCTCAACAAGATCTGGGCCGACTGGGAGAAATTTGCCTCTTACGCATTTAACAAGTCGCATGCCACCTGCTACTCCTGGGTGGCTTACCAGACGGCCTGGCTCAAGGCCAACTATCCGTCGGAATATATGGCTGCGGTGCTCTCCAACAACTTGAACAATATCACCGAGATCACCAAGTTCATGGACGAATGCAAGGCGATGGGTATGAACGTGCTTTGCCCCGACATCAACGAATCGTTTCTGAAGTTCTCGGTGAACAAAGCAGGGGACGTACGCTTCGGCCTTGCCGCCATCAAGAGTGTGGGACAGGGTGCTGTTACCGACATCATTGAGGAACGCTCAAAAAACGGACCTTTTGCCGATATCTTCGACTTTGTGGAAAGGATAAACCTCTCTTCCTGCAACAAGAAAAATATCGAAGCGCTGGCACTGTCGGGTGCTTTCGACTCTTTACCGGGTATACAGCGGGAACAATTTCTCGCCATGAACAACAGAGGAGAAGAATTTCTGGAAACGCTCATAAGGTATGGAAACAAATATCAACAGGACAAACTGGGAGCAATGACCTCCCTCTTTGGCGATGATAGTTCATTTCAGATAGCCCGCCCCGAGATACCGCAGGCACAGCGCTGGTCGGACCTCGAAAGGCTGAACAGGGAGCGTGAGCTTATCGGCATCTATCTTTCGGCACATCCCCTCGATGATTATGAGTTTATTTTGAAATATGTATGCAATGCCGATACGGTGAAGTTGCAGGATCTGGATGCGCTCAACGGATTGGATATCTCATTTGGCGGTATCATCACGGCAGTGCGTGAGGGTCAAACAAAAAGAGGGTCTCCATATACTATTTTCAAAATAGAGGACTACGCCGGCAGCTACGAAATTGCACTCTTCAGTGAAGACAGCGTCAATTTCGGCAGGTATGCCCGCATTGGATTGTCGGTTTACATTCAGGCGAGGATTCAACCCAAACGATTCAGACAGGAGGAGCTTGAGGTAAAAATCACCTCCATCGGATTACTTTCGGAGATGCGGGAAAAGCTTGTTTCCAAAATCACATTGCAGATTCCGCTCACCGAACTGGATGACACCACTGTGACAGAATTATCGGCGCTGGTGAAAAACAATTCCGGAAATTCATTGTTATACTTCCAGATCATCGGTGAAGAATCCCACATGCACATAGAACTCTTTTCACGTCCTGCACGGATTCAGGTGAACAGACATTTCATCGATTATCTGAGAGACAATCTACTGATCGATTTTAAAATCAATTAATCAAATAATTTAAAACAGACAAATATGGCGCTTCAAATTACAGATGCAACCATCAACGAGGTGTTGCAGACAGACAAACTGGTCGTAATTGACTTCTGGGCAGAATGGTGTGGTCCCTGTAAGATGGTGGGACCGATCATCGACCAAATCAGTGAAGAATATAAAGACAAAGTGATCGTGGGTAAACTCGATGTAGACAACAACGACGATACTACATCAAAATACGGAATCCGCAATATACCGACGGTGCTCTTCATCAAAAACGGTGAGGTGGTAGATAAGGTGGTGGGAGCAGGAGCCAAGAGCCTTTTTACCGATAAAATCGACAAGCTGGTTTGACCTGCAGGCATAAAATTAAAAAAAGCATCCCTCTTTTATGACCGGGATGCTTTTTTTATGGGATGCTCACACTTAATATTCGTCTTCGTTGAAGAAGAAATCTTCCTTACTCGGATAATCTGGCCAAATATCTTCAATCGATTCAAATATTTCGCCATCTTCCTCTATTTCCTGCAGATTCTCGATCACCTCCAACGGTGCACCCGAGCGTTGTGCATAATCGATTAATTCATCTTTTGTAGCGGGCCAGGGAGCATCCTCCAGCTTCGATGCCAGTTCTAGTGTCCAATACATTGAAAAATCCTTTCTTTAGTTGTTTGTTTCAAATTTTCCGCAAATGTATAAAAAGTTTTTATATATCACCTTGTTCCCAGTATATTTCTTCCGATGTTTTGTGGCTTTCCAATCGGGCAAGCACAAAAAAGTAGTCTGAAAGCCGATTGAGAAAGATAACAACCTTCTCCGACACCGGAAAATCTTCCGCTACCCGGTAGACAATGCGCTCCGCTCTTCGGGTAACCGTGCGACAGATGTGAGCCCGTGAAGCGGCCTCATTGCCACCGGGCAGCACAAAGCGATTCAGACGAGGCAGAACGGCGTCTATCTGATCTATCTGGGCTTCTATGCGTGCAACATCATCATCGCTTATGATACTGGCAGCCTTGGGTTGTTTACTCTCAGTTTCTGTAGCCAGAAAAGAACCCACCGCAAAAAGCTTATGCTGGATAAAGAGCAGGAAATCGTTGTGCTCCTTCTCTTTTATTTCGCAATTTAACCAGCCGGTAAAACTGTTCAGTTCATCAATGGTGCCATACGCCTCGAGCCGGATATGCGTTTTACGAACGCGCGTTCCTCCTACGAGGGCCGTGGTGCCCTTGTCACCTGTCTTTGTATAGATAATACTTTTTTTCATTATGATCTTTTACACAAAATAATGCATCTTATGAAAGGAGGGGCGTATGAAAGCAACGCCCATTATCTTCCTGTCGAATGTGATGCTGATCCGCCCATCTTTAACGATAAGGGACCAAAATTGTTTACTTAGTCTGTTATTTATTGGATAAATAGCCCACCAGCTATTCTTATGGCTCAGTTGAAGCAAGGCATCAATTGAAAGGTTCTCTATCTCTACCTTCTCTTTCAGGTTGATAAAGATGGCGTCGTAAGGTTCCGCACCGGGTTCTGGCACTGTAGCCGCGCAGGTACAACGAATATCGGATGAAGATGCCACAAGATAGCGGGTATTTACTCCCTCGGCAGCGTTTAGCTCAAGAATACGTTTTGCTTTGAAATGATTGACAAGACGGAAGGAGAGATGATTAATTTCACTCCGGGCATAACTTCGCAGACTCTTTTCCGTCAGCATTTTCGGGATATCCTGAAAAGCATAATACCCATATTTCGCATGCAATACATTGGTGATCGTATCGAAAGCAAAGGGTGAATGAATACCGTGCCCCCGCGACTGTTTCAATCGAAGCCACCATCTGGAAAACAGCATCACGATGTTATATTTTCTCGATTAACACAACTGCGTATGCGGTGATTCCTTCCTCTCGTCCCACGAAACCCATTTTCTCGGAAGTGGTTGCTTTAATGGAGATGGCATCACGATCAAGCTCCATAATATCGGCAAGTTTTTGTTGCATGGCAGGTATGTGGGGATTTAGTTTTGGCTGCTCCGTGCATACTGTCGTATCAATATTCCCTATCCTATAACCCTTATCGCATAATAGAGAAACACACTTTTTCAGTAGAATCTTGCTGTCGGCATCCTGGTAGTCTGGAGAAGTGTCGGGAAAATGATATCCGATATCCCGTAAGTTAGCTGCCCCCAGCATCGCATCGCAAATGGCATGGATCAAAACATCCGCATCGGAATGCCCCAGCAATCCCAAAGGGTGATCGAGTTGAACGCCGCCGATCCACAGTTCTCTTTTTTCTGCAAAGCGATGCATATCATATCCGAAGCCAACCCGTATGTTCATGGTCATCGCAGTAAGTTTCTGATTTCCTCAATATCGAACCCCAACGAGAGACGCAGGGTCTGATCCAGTGGGTTCGACTGTGCTGTTGAGATCAGGTAGGCGGCATCGACCTGAAAAGCTTTCATTCTGAATCCTGCACCAAATGTAAAGTAACGCCTGTTGCCCTTGTATTCGTTTTCGTGATAATAACCTGTTCTCACCGAAAACTGATTCAGATAGGTGTACTCCATGCCCAACGACCACATGATCTCCTGCAGTTCTTCTTCAAGGCCGCCTGGCGCATCTCCCAGTGACCTGAAAACGCCTGCGATGGATGAGATATCCTGGTAATCGTCGATACGTTGTTGCGCATCTTCAGCTGTCTCTCCCTCCTTTGCCAATTGTGGTGTGGGAACAAGCAGTTTGTTGAGATCAACACTGAATGAAAGGGTATGATCTTTTGCTATGGGATATCCCAGTGAGGCTCCCAGTCGCATGTTTGTGGGGAGGAAATAGGAATTGGTGCCGCCATCATATGAGATTTTTGTACCGATATTGGATAGATTGAAGCCCAGGCCGAGCAGCATCTCAGTGCGCCCCAAATAAAGATAAGATTCGCTATAGCCGGCTACGTCCGCAGCAAATGCATTGCCGGGTGTTGTTTCGTCGTTTCCTGTGGAGTAATCGGCCCGGATGTATCTGAGTGTTACCGCACCGGCAAAGGTCTCCGACAGCCTTCTTGAATAGGCGAGATCGAGTGCAAACTCATGTGGCGAGACCGCTTGCCAGAACTCGCCGTTCATGTCGGCAATGTCAATACTGCCCAATGAGAAATAGCGCAGCGAGGCACTGAGCGCATCGAGGTTGTCGTCACCCAACTTCCAGAATCCGGAAGCATAGAGCAGGTTTATGTCGCTCACCAGTTTGCTCAGCCAGGGTGTATAGGAAAATGCCACCCCCCCTTCTGAAGATAGAAATGGATATTTGGCAGCATTCCAATGCTGAGAATAGAGATCGGGCATGGTTGCTGCCCCCATATCTCCCATACCACCACCTCGGGCATCGGGCGCGAATTGCAGAGAGGGCATGGCCACCGGTATGGGATTATACTCCTGTGCCGGCAACACACTGCTCCATAGTATGAAAAGAATGCTGCACAAAAAAGCGCGTATTGTTTTACTCATTTTGATATAGATTGACGATTGATTTCCTTGTTGCCGGGCAGGCTTACTTTACCCTGAAATCCAACAGTTTTTTATCGCCGATGTATCCCTGTAAATGGTCGTTTACCATTACCGGACCAATGCCCGCAGGAGTACCGGTAAAGATTAGATCACCCATCTTTAACGTAAAATATCGGCTCAGATAAGAAATAATCTTATCCACCGAATAAATCATCTCTCCGGAGTTGCCCTGCTGCACCGTTTTTCCATTGATGTCGAGATGAAAATCAAGCTTATTTACGCTTCCAACCTCCGCAATGGGAACAAAGGTGCCGATAGCGGCAGAATTGTCAAAGGCCTTGGCAATCTCCCAGGGTAATCCCAGTTCCTTCTGTTTTCGCTGCAGGTCACGGGCTGTAAAATCTATGCCCACAGTAACCTCCTCATAATAACGTTCTGCAAAACGTTCAGCAATATTTTTACCGAGTCGGCTTATTTTTACCACCAGCTCCGTTTCGTAATGTATTTCCTCTGAAAAATCAGGCAGGTAAAAGGGCTTTCCTCCTTTTAGCAGCGCCGTGTCGGGCTTCATAAAGAATACCGGTTCCTCACTTTCAAACGTACGCTTCATCTCTTTATTGTGTGAGGCGTAATTAAGACCGACAGCAAAAATCTTCATGAGCGTAAACGATTAAACATGACTGCCAGGTGAGCATAAAGCGATGTATTTTGCAGAACCACTCCTTCAGGAACACGGATTCTGAAGGGGGTAAAATTCCAGATTCCTTTGATACCTCCGCGGATCATGAAATCGGATACTTCTTGCGCTATACCCGGCGGAACGGTCAGAATGCCAATTTCAGCCTGAATCTTCTGATTTTTTCCGAAAAATTCATCGCTGTGGAAAACGGGAATATTGTGTACTTTCTGATTAACGATGGACGATTTCACATCAAAGCCGGCAATAATCTTTAATCCGTACTGTTCCAATCCAGAGTCGGACAATAAAGCCGCTCCCAGGCTTCCGACACCAAATAATACAGCCTTATGCGTTTGTTTGAAACCGAGAAAGGTCTCCAGTACGGAAATCAGGTCATTGATATCGTAACCGACTCTTGTTTTGCCGTTTACATCTACATAGGATAAATCTTTGGCTATCTGCGATGCAGAGACGTCTATCTTTTTCGCTATTTGTGTAGATGAGACAATGGTTTCTCCCTGGCTTTTCAGTAATTTCACATATGATAAGTACCAGGGAAGCCTTCTGAGCGCCGGCTCAGGTATTTTAGCGGAATCAATCTGAACGGACATACCTTTGGGTAAATTTACGATAACGTCCACAAAGATACGTTCTTTTCGGATATTTTTGGGATTTTTTAAAGGCTATTTAAAGACAAATTTCTTTAATTACCCCCTATTTTAGATGAATTTATAACTCTTCATCCACCAAATCGTCCGGAAGATTCAGCGGAATCACTTTTGTTGCCCTCGATTTCTTTATGAGCGGGGTGAGTTTGTTCTTCACAATGGATTTGTAATGGGTACTGTTTTCGTGTATTTTGTAGGCCGATTCACTTTCGTAGCTTTCATAAAGGAAGATGGTATTGGCGTTATCCTCACTGAGAAGCACATCGTAAATAAGACAGCCTTCTTCGTTCTCCAGTGAAAGAGCCTGCACTTCGAGGAGAAGGTCGATGGCGGTATCCAGGTTCTGCTCATCAAAAGAGAGTTCTACAATTATTACGTACGGATCTTCCACATCTTGTGCATAACCTGGCACAATGCTGATCGAGAACACAAGACCCAGGAACAGACAGAAAAGAGCAGCTTGCTTCATATAATGAAAATTTAGGGATTGTTCTTTGGCAGATACTTTATCAGTGCCTTATACCGGAGACATCACGCATGACCGCCCTCACGGAACCTAGCTTCAGGCTGGTATCAATAATGATCGGGATACGATTTTTGTCATTGGTTAATGATGCCCTGAGCGACTCTTTCGGGTTGGTAAAAGCATCATCATGAATGGTCATGGAGATGTTGATCACCTCATATGTTTTGCCGTTATTCGCCTTAATCGATGTGGTACCCAGGTAGTTCACGTACATATCCACAGGCCTTCTGCCGGAAATGAACTGGATATATTGTTTGTCTCCCGCCTTCATGCCGGTATAATCCAGGTTTC
Organism: Bacteroidetes bacterium GWC2_46_850; assembly: GCA_001768325.1. Classification (GTDB taxonomy): domain Bacteria; phylum Bacteroidota; class Bacteroidia; order Bacteroidales; family Dysgonomonadaceae; genus Proteiniphilum. The sequence goes on from MENQ01000021.1 coordinate 62,273, forward strand.
TCACATAGGAGATCACCGAAAGATAGTCGTAGGTACACTTATTCGTAGTGACCACCTCATCGAAATTTTCCACATTGTTTCTGTTGCGTAGCGCACGGATACTAATTTCACTTCCTTTATAAGTAAAGGACTGTCTTTCAATCGAGTAATCCTTTCCTTCGAATGCCTCTTTTGTAAATAGCAATGGACGCAGGTTATAGTCGATATAAGAAGTGAGTGTATCATTCACCGTGTACAGGTTGCCGGCTAATCCTGAGGTGTTGAGCATCATCACTGTCTTGAACGCAGTCTCTCCCCTGTAATTGGCTTCCGTTGTCTGCAGTGATCCTTTGCCGGCTTTTGCTTTCAGAATGCCAAAATCGAAATAAAGATCGTATTGTATGTCTTCGCCACTTTTAAATGCGTTGTTAACCAGTTTACACTGCGCTTTTACGGGCTGCAGACCCAGGAGTAAAAGTATGATGATGGGTAGGATAGCATATTTTTTTTGCATTGTCAATTTTTTATGTGAAACATTTACGGCAGACACCTCATTCATTTCATTTGTTACATCATCGGGGTACTGCCAAAACCGCGACTTCCGCTGCCACCAAAGGGTGAACTTTGCTGATTTTGTTGCTGATTATTTCTATCCCTGTTGGGATCTTTTCTTTTTTTCTCTTCCGGCTTGTTCTTCGTGATTTCAAGCGGTTTCTGTCTGATCACTTCCCCAGCATTGATCCGCCATTCCTCCATATGATCGGAATAAGCTCGGATTACCCACTTTCCCGGATAGTAATAAACTGTTTCAGGTTGTCGCTTATCTTCATAATTCCCGGTCGTCCATACGCCATCTCTGTTTTCATCTATTACCAGGCGCGCGTAAATCTCACCGGGTGGTAGATCCTGAAATCTTACTGTGTTCCCTTTGACGAAACTTTTCCGAAAAGGTTTATCCGATTTATCCAGTAGCTCAACGAACACCACCTTCCCTTCGGGCAATCCAACGATGTTTACTTCTAAGTTACCGTACTGGTCCAGCGGTTTCACCGTGAACGACTGTTCATATTTGTTATTCCAAAGTCCATAGGGGCTGATCAAAAGGGCAGAGTCTACCGTCAGTTTATATTTGCCGCCCGGTTCCCAACGGGGACGGATAGTCAGCTTACGTGGGTTTAGTGTATCGTGTTCCATGTGAAACGGCACAGGCTCAAACAGCGAGTCCACGGCCATCTCCAGTCGCACAAATGATGAATCGAAACGAACGACGGGTTGTTCAAATTCGAACCGGACGGGATTGAACAGTTCAAAGGTGGATTGTACATTGCTGTTTATACCCAGGAAATGGATTTGTTCTTCTTCACCTTCTTTCTTCTCATCTCTTTTTTCTTCTCGTTTGTCGCGTGCCGATTTGCGGATATTAAAACTGATGGTATCGGTATCGATATAGTTTTTGTTGAGTGAGTCGGTACGGGTATAATTTATTTTCATCCTGATAGAGTCCTGCTGATAAATCAGTGAATCGGTGATCCAGAGCAACAGGGTATCATTCCCGACACTCCGTTCCGTCACATACCAGTCATCACCCGAAACCTCCGGCTGCAACAGACTGAAGTCGGGCATGGCAGTGGGTGCTGCAAAATAAAGCGTTAGCTTGTGTGGTTCGGTGCGTTCATGTTTCTGTAGATATTGCCGTTGGAAGTCCGACTGAAAGGATCGCAACACCAGGTCGTCAGGCAAAAAGCGGGTATATTGAACGGTTCGGATGGTATCGATGGTGATGCTGTCCACAAACACCGTATCCTGGCGGACGGCGGACATGGAGGATGGGATAACAATGGAATCGAGAAAGGCGATGGCTTCCTGCGGATTGTCATATTTGTAATCTCTGTTCTGGTCGTTCAGCGCAAAGACCTTATATTTTCCCGGTGCCATACCGCGTACTGTAAAGTTTCCCCTTGAGTCGGTCCTCGATATGCGCTCGAAGGGTACACGCGTGAATACCGTATCGTCAAAATTGGAATGTATTCCCACGTAGGTTCCCGTTACCGGTTCAAGATCCTGCGCCGCAAGCACCTTTCCGGAGATGGAGAGTGTGTCCAGCTGATCACCGGTAGAAAATGAAAATACAAAATTCTCAAGAGGATTTTCTTCGTTGTTGTCGGCAATGGCATCGGTGAAGTCGATGGTATAGGTTGTGTTGGGCTTCAACTCATCTTTTAGTTCCACGACTGCTTTTTTTCCGACTGATCGGATTATCGGCAATGTTTGTTGTGGCGGGGTGATGATCACTTTCTCTGCTGGCGATTTGATTTTGATGTTTTCATCGAACTCAATCTCTATCTTCGAGGGAGTGGCATCCAGCGAATTGAAGTTGGGTGTGGCCTGTCTCACTTTAGGCGGATCCACATCATAGGCACCGCCCGTGGGTGCTGCCATGTTGGCACATGCCTGAAGTAGCACCATCATCAACAGGGTCAGGAAAAGAAAAGAAAACAGAAATAAAATTTTTTTCCGCATGTTTCCGCTTTTGAATGAATATTACCCCTTTTACCCTGCAAAAATACAACGATTTCGTCAAGTAACGAGCAGAAGACAAATTTATTTGTAGCCATGGGCTGATGAGAGCAACTTATGCCCGATTCTGCAATAGAGACATTTGCGGGTATCACAGTATTCTTTTTGCAGCTGAATGAGTGCCTGTGAGTCAAAAGCATGTGCCGGTATGATGCCCGCTGCGACAAATTCGCTGACAATACGGTTCCTTTCCGGCTTTATTGTTTCCAGCAGGCTGATAGCCCTGTCGCAATATTTTTCAGCATCTGTTTTCCTGCCATAGGCAAACAGCATGGGTGCCACCGTATTAATGAGCAGTATATCCAGTGAGGCCATTCCTGGTTGTTTCTCTGTTTTCGGTGAAATTGTACCGAAGCTATAGTGTGTCTTCCAATATTCGGATGGGGTCGCACGAAACAGCGTTCGCAGCTCGTGAAGGTCCTCTTTCTCGAGGATACGGGAGAAGAGACGGCCCGACTGTTGCAAGATAGCAGCCAGTTGTGCAACACGTATTTGTGGGAATGACCGGGGGCGGACTCTCATAGATTTAAAGAAGAGTCCCTCCCTGTTCCTCAGTCCGTATTTCGCTTTCAGAAATGCATATTCTTTTTGTAACCGGATATAATAGTCGTCGCTCAGTCCATCTTCCTCCAGCATCGCCGCCTGTCCGAACATCAGTGCTTCGACCTGAAAAAGGTCATCACGATGTCGCAGTATGTAATTAAAAGGCAGTGAAAGGGCAAGCTTCTCAAATTCAGATGAGTTCAATCCGAACCCGAAATTGCGCGTCAGCAACACATAAAACACCTCATCCCAAGAATGATTGTAGCGCTCCAGATGGGTAGCAATATCGTTTGTTTTGCGTTCCAACCGCTCCAGAGAAAGCACATTGAGGTAGGAAGTTAACATGGGGATAGGCAGGGTGGAAAGAAACTTTTCACAGGGGATGGCGCTATGGCTGAACAGAAGATAATCGGCGTTCCTGCGAATATCATCCGGCACGGTAAGGACACACTGGAGTATCTGCTGCCCGTTTTGGTTGATCACCGGGGCGTTTACACTTTCCGAGAGATGTAAAATGACGGAATTATAGGCCTTGTCATTTTGATGACCATGCTTCATCCATTCATCGGAAGTTCGGTGAATCTCCACATTACCAGCCCACAATTTATCTCCGATTTTTATTTTTGCGTTAAAAAAATCAGGACCGGCATCGTTGTTGTGCATACCGGGATCAATGACCTCCACCTTTTGTCCATCCGTTGTTCTGAGTGATGAGTGAGAAAAAAGTCTGAACTGCCATACATAATGCAGAAGTTGCTCTTTGGTATTCATCATCTGCAGGTTTAAAATCCAAAAATAAAATTAATTATCTGAAACACAAAACTTACAATCTTAAAAGTATGGAAAAATATCTGAAGGTGGGAGGATTTTACTAACTTTGTAACAGAGAAAAAAGGTTATTACATTACATCCATTTTGCAGACAAACAAAGAACTTGATTTTCAGACAAAAAAAATTAGCAAGCTTGTCTGGGATTATGCGTTGCCAGGCATTGTAGGGACGGTGGTCACTGCCCTCTATAATGTGATCGGACGTATTTTCATCGGGCAGGGCGTGGGGGCACTGGCTATTTCCGGTCTTGCCATCACCTTCCCGGTGATGAACCTCACCTCCTCGCTGGGCATGCTCGTCGGCGCAGGAGCAGCAGCCCGCATCTCCATCAGCCTGGGGAAAAGAGACAAGCAGACCTCCGAAAAAATACTGGGTAATTCGCTGCTTCTCACCGTTATTCTGAACACGATCTTCATTACCCTCTTCATCATCTATCTCGATCCCATTTTGCGGGCATTCGGAGCCAGCGACCTCACTCTCCCCTATGCACGTGATTATCTGCAAATTGTACTGTTGGGAAATGTGTTCGTAAGCCTCTGTTATAATTTCAACGCGATGATGCGCTCTTCGGGATATCCAAAAAAGGCGATGATTACCATGCTCATTGGCGCCATTTTCAGTGTGATACTCACGCCGATTTTTCTGTATGGTTTCGATCTGGGCATCAAGGGTGTTGCCTGGGCCACAGTGATATCCATGTTTATCGGAATGCTTTTCGTTATGCATCACTTCCTGCAGGAAAGCAGCCTTATCCGGCTACGCTGGAGAAACATCCGCCTGGACAAGAAGATCATCGGATCCATCGTTTCCATCGGGATGTCTCCCTTCAGCATGCAGGTAGCCGCATCTGGCGTTGCGGTGTTGATGAACACCTCTCTCCTGCGCTACGGAGGCGATCTTGCGGTGGGGGCTTACGGCATCATCAATACCGTGCTGATGCTTTTCCTGATGGTGATCATGGGTCTCAACCAGGGTACACAACCCATCATAGGCTATAATTACGGAGCAGGTAATTTGAAACGGGTGCGGGAGACGCTTTTTTACTCATTGAAGGTTGCTTCGCTCATCACAATAGCCGGTTTTCTGGTCAGCGTATTCTTCCCGGGGCTTTTTGCTGCGGCCTTCACGACTGACAGTGAATTACTCGACATCACCGAAAGAGGTATCCGCATAGCTGTGGCCGCCCTGCCGCTGGTAGGATTTCAGATTGTCTCCTCCAGTTTCTTCCAGAGCATCGGCTTCGCTGCCAAATCCATCATCCAGAGTCTTAGCCGACAACTTATCTTTCTGGTGCCCGGCATCATGCTGTTTCCCCGTCTTTGGGGACTCGACGGATTGTGGATTGCCCTACCAGTCTCCGACACCTTGGCCGCCCTGCTGTCGCTTTATCTGCTAATGATTCAGCTGCGCCATCTCAAGCGCATGGAAGCGGATGCGACGGAGAGAAAAACAGCGGGAGATGGCTCAAATCTGACCGATTTTATGTAGCTTTGTACAAGCCTGTATTGAAAAAAGAAAACTCATTTTACCAAAATATTAAAATTAAGAGTATGAAGAAAGTAGTTTTAATTCGCCATGGCGAGAGTGCCTGGAACAAAGAGAACCGCTTTACCGGCTGGACGGATGTGGATCTCACCGAGAAAGGTATTGAGGAAGCCCACAAAGCAGGCAAATACCTGAAGAAGGAGGGTTTTCAATTTGAAAAAGCGTATACTTCCTATCTGAAGAGAGCCGTAAAAACATTGAATGTGGTGCTCGATGAGATGGATCTGGACTGGATTCCGGTAGAAAAGACCTGGCGTTTGAACGAAAAGCATTACGGCATGCTGCAGGGACTGAACAAGGCTGAAACTGCTTCAAAATATGGCGACGAGCAGGTGCTCATCTGGCGTCGCAGTTACGATGTACCGCCTTTGGCGCTGGAAAAGGAAGATGAGCGATCTCCGTTTCAGGATGCCCGTTACAAAGGGGTAGATGCAAACGATCTGCCACTAACCGAAGCGCTGAAAGATACGGTAGAGCGCATTCTCCCCTATTGGAACAATACAATCATGCCGGAGATGAAGACCAAATACAACGAAACCATCGTGGCAGCACATGGCAACAGCCTGCGTGGCATCATCAAGCATCTTAAAAACATCTCAGACGAGGAAATCGTGAGTCTGAACCTTCCCACCGCAGTACCTTACGTGTTTGAGTTCGATGATGAGATGAACCTGCAGAAGGATTATTTCCTGGGCGACCCCGAAGAGATCAGAAAACTGATGGAAGCCGTAGCAAATCAGGGAAAAGCGAAGTAACGCCGCCCTCGTGCGTAACATAAAAAATTGCCGGATCAAAATAATTGTATCCGGCAATTTTTTATGTTACAGCAATGAAGGTTGCCGCTATAGCTGCAGTTGAATTTTTGTCCGGAGATTTTGCTCTGGAGAAACAACAACGTTATATACCTCCACATCCAATTCAATGAGCGAAGGATTGTCCCACATTTCTTTCACGACAAATGTCCTGGGTTCGTGAGGCTTGAGTATCATCTGTCCCAAAGGGTAATTTTCAATATTATAAGGAGCTGTCATCCTGATTGAATAAGGGACATCGCTCTTGTTGATGATTGTCACCGAAAGAATGGGCTCTCCATTCCTGACTCTTTTTTCAAAAGAGGTCTCCAGTGAGGCTTTGAATAATGCATCAGCTTCCGGATACCTGGCAATAATGAAATCATCCACATACACAGCCGTCCGTTTTTTCTTTAACGCCTCTTTTACGCCCTCTTCGGTTTTATCCTTTACAAAAGCAAGTGTTACCGGCCGGTGCGAAGTGCGATAAGTATAAAATACGTCGGCATGTGCATCACTGTTACCCAATAAAGTGAGATTGTATTTTTCAGCAATCCGGTGTGCTATGATATTATAACGACCGTTCACCACTTCAATCCCCTTGATGATACCCTTCTCGTGAAGTTCTTTGTGCAATCCTGTAAATATAGCCGTATCTTTTTTATCCCACCAGGCGTATCCAGGGTGATTATAAAAAACAAAAGCGTCCTGTTTTTGGGCTTCAAGAAATGGAGCAATAAGTTCCTTTTTGTCGATATGATCTTTCATTACAAACTTCTTTTCAGTTGTTTGCATGTAATCAATCGGGAGTTTATTGACATCTTTGAGGAAAATGGCGTTATTGTGATAAGGTGAAACACGGGGAGAAATCTCTCCACCGTTGATGACGATCAGCTTTTTACCTTCTGCAGCCTTGCCGGCTATTTCATACGGCTTGTTATAATCCTTCTCTATAAATTCAGGATACGACTCAAAATCAATATGATCGGTCATGGCAATCACATCCAGACCATCTCTGAGGGCTTCCATTACACGAAAATTCGGCCATACAGAACCATCTGAATAAACGGTGTGAAGGTGAAAATCACATTTTAATGTCTGATAACCGGGAATATCCGGAAAATTCATCTTCGTTTGTGCGTAACTGTTGACTACCATCAGGCTTGCAGTAATCAGCAGAAGTTTGTTTATATTTTTCATTATAAGAGTCATTTCCATCCCGGATTTTGTGTGAGTGCTGGATTCAGAATTATATCATTTTCGGAAATAGGATAAAGATATTTTTTCTCGTCGAAGACCCGTGTTTCATCTTCGCGCCACAGAATATTTCCTTTCACTCCCTCTGATAATCTGGAAGCTTTATTGTCAATGACAAAATAAAATACGCCTGGCGTAGCGGTTTGCGGCGATTTTAATACGAATGATACATCGGGAGTCCCGTTTCCATCGAGGTCCATCGGAATATCCAAACCGGGGACATAGATCCCTTTCCAGGACATTTCCAGCAAATCACCCCGCTTCCATCGTAACAGGTCGTCGTACCGCAATCCTTCATAACACAACTCAATACCCCTTTCCCTGCGTATTTCCAAAAGGTATTTATCAGAAATAGCGGGAAAATAGACCGCTTGCATGTATGGATCCGCCTCCACGGGAGGTAATGCATTGACTCCGGCTCTTCTTCGTAAAATGGCGATTGTTTGGTTCCATATTGATTCATCGAATCTGCCAAGTTCGGCCATTGCCTCAGCATAATTCAACAACACTTCACCATACCTTATCAGCGTAATCGAGTTGTATGCTTCACTGGTTCCGTCCAGGCTTTTGTCATCCAGACTAAATTTGAGCAGATGATAACCGGTATAGGTATATCCGAAGTTAGGAGGGGCCGGACTTCCATCGCTCCTTCTATAACCCAGTGAACGGATTGTTTGGGCCAGTCGCGAATCCCTGTTTTCCATTTCATCCACGAAAAGAATTTCATCATAGCCTGATTTATCCGTAAATCTGGTTCCATCCGTCATCAGATAGGTATTTACAAATTGCTTATTCAATCCCCATCTGCTGCCATAAGTAGCACTATTGAATTTCCAGGTGATGTTGTGCCATCTTCTCAATGCATTATTGTATACCACGGCAAGCATCACTTCAGTATTAACTGGATTCTCGCTGATAAAAAGCGTCCGATAGTCTTTGTCCGGATTTCCGGTATTGTATATTGCATACTTGCCGGAGACCATTATCTTCCTCGCTGCATCTGCCGCTACTTCCAAAAATTTATTGGCTGAAGCCTGTAAGTTGAATTCGGGATGATATTTCCGGAAAGTACCCTCAAAAAGAGATACCCTCGACTTGAATGCCAATGCCACTTGCCTTGTAATCAGTGAAGAGCTGTTGTCTTTTGTATCCCTGATATTTTCAGCCGCAAAATTCAGGTCGGCCAGCACAGAATCCATCACCATAGACCTCGGATCACGCGGTTTGTATAAATCCTCATCTTCAGTAGAAAGTGGTTTGGAATACCAGGGTACATCACCATATCTTTTCACCTTCTCATAATAAAAATAGGCTCTCCAAAAACGGGCAACTCCTTCATAGTGGTTTCTGGCTTCCTGTGGAATTGCCTCATTATTGAAGTTTGCAAGAAAATAATTGATATTCCTTAAATCACTCCAGTTCCAGGAGCCCACATCACCAGAGTCGTATGCTCCAGCAATGAATTTGGGTGATTGAATTTTAGAGGTATAATCAGCCATCTCATCTGCCTGAACGACAGACAATCCATCGGGTATTCCTCTCTGATAAAATGAGTTTGAAAATAATGCAAGATCTTTTTCGGTTTGAAAAAAAGTTCCGGGCACCAGCTTATCAATCGGTTCACTTGTTAAAAAATCCTCGCATGAAGAGAGATAAACAACCGTCAGGATAGTTACCAAATTAAATATAATTTTTCTCATTGTCTTTTATCTGTTTAAAATGTAAGATTTAATCCGACAGTCCATGTTTTCAACATAGGATACGCATCTCCTTGTCCATGGCTGTTTGTCATATCTCCAACCGGATTTTCAATTACCTCCGGATCGAAACTGTCTGTATGTTTATATATTCCTGAAAATGTAAGTATGTTTTGTCCTGACACAAATATCTGAGCATTTGTAAGATGCAACCGGTCAGTCATTGTTTGGGGGATAGTGTAATCTACTACCAGGTTCTTCAACCTGATATAGCTGGCATCCTGAAGGTAACGTGTCTGAGGGGCGCCCAATGAGCGGTTTGTACCCAGGGATATATACCCTCTGTATCTTGGGAAATAACCATCGGGATTATCTTCCGACCACATATCCTCATATAGTTTGGCCGGTTGAAATCCGTATGGCCTGTTATAGGGTCCGTAAAAAAGGTCTGCTTCAGGAGCAAAATACCAGTCTCTTTTTCCAATACCCTGAAAGAATGCCGATACACCGAAACCGTTCCAGTTGGCAGCCAGTGTAAAACCGAACTGATACCTGGGGGAAGAATTTCCAATAATCCTTCTGTCACCCGGATCCTCCACCGTATTACTTCCCTGATCGATTACATCATCATCATTTAAATCGGCAAACTTCAAATCCCCGGGCAACCATTTATTGCTATTGGAATTTCTAAGGTAACTCTGATCTGCATGACCGGCTACATCTTCTTCGGAAGTAAACAATCCGAGCGTTTCGAAACCCCAAATTTCTCCCAACTCTTTTCCTACGTAGTGGGAAGAAATTATCTTCGTTGGATTATTAAATTTGGTGATATGCGCTCTGCTATCCCACAACGAACCACTTATGCTGTACCTGAAAGGTTTATCATTCACATTAAACTGATCCCGCCACGAAAGAGACAGTTCCCAGCCTTTTGTCTCCAGATCGGCATAGTTCCCGTAAGGTACGGTAGCGCCAAATACGTTTGGCAGCGGCGGACCTGCTGTGAACATGTCAGTCGTTTCCCGGTTATACCAATCGTAAGAGATACTTAATCTGTTATTAAGCAATACAATATCAGCACCTACATCAAGTGTTGTGGCCTTCTCCCACGTGAGGCCATCGGGAATAACGGTAGGCATGCTGGTGTACCCGGGTTGGACACCTCCCAGAATTACTCCGGTCTTACCTACAGCCATTGTTTCAAGAAAGCGATAAGGTGCCACATTACCATTGCCCAGCGTACCATATGAAGCCCTGAGTTTCAGATGGTCTAACCAGCTCACGGCATCTTTCATAAAATTCTCCTCGGTAATAGTCCATCCGGCGGAAACAGAGGGGAAGAATCCCCATTGCTGGGTAGTTGGAAATTTTGATGATCCGTCATTACGACCGTTAAATTCTACAAGGTATTTATTTTTGTAGTTATAGTTAAGACGGTAGAAGAGTCCTACGTAAGCCCAGTCGCTGCCACCACCTGTAATACGGTAATTCAGACCATCCATCAGATTGTAGTCAGGTTTTGTTTCAACCAGCATCACATCCCGGTCTGTATTCAAAGTTTCCAATTGATTTTTTTCCACATTTAATCCAACCAGTGCGCTCACATTGTGTTCGTCCATGAATGTTTTATTCAGGTCGGCAGTTATGTTTGAAACCCAGTAGGTGGTCTCGTCGTTATATTGACGAAGACGGCTATTTCCATAGCTGCTCAGATGATCGGGAGCATTGCTGTAGTAAATATAATTGTTGAATCTTTTGTCCTTGTCCCATTTTTTTGAAAACGTAAATTCGGCCTTCAACCTCAAGAGATCTTTTATGGGCTCAGCAATGACGGCCGCGGTATTTCTGACGTAAAAATTAGTTTGATCAGAGCGGCTGCTACCCTCTGCAAATGAGGCCATTGTATATGCCGCATGGTGTGTATAAGTACCATCGGGATTTCTTAAGACTGTCATCGGAAAACCCTGCACATCCAAATAACGCCAGATACCTGCATCACCATTAGGCAATAATGGATATTCATAACCATAGGTACTTATATCGAAATTGTCCTGAAATGCCAACCAGTCGTTCGCCTTAACCTCTCCTTTTGCTCGGACATTCAGTCGATCGTACACGTCGGGCGAATATTCAAAAATGCCACTTTGGTGATAGTATCTCCCCGATAAATAAAAAGTGGCATTATCATTTCCACCCGAAACACTTAACGCCACATCCGTAGCCGGCATGACATCTTTATAAAGTTCATCGAACCAATCGGTGCTCCCAAAATATTCATACCTTCCCAACTGTTCGTTATAAACCACATCGGGTGAATTGGGGTCTTCGTTGTTCAGCCTCAGCCTTTCCAGATATTCAAGTGAAAATGGGAAAACGCTGTTTACAGAAATTGGGTGAGTGATATAGTCATACCATGCATAGAAGGCATCATCAAAATTTTTAGCCCATTCATAACCATTGGTCACCAGTTGCGGTTCAACTGTTCGTTTATTAAAAGACTGGCTGAAATTAAAATCGATTTTAGGTTTCCCCTTATTCGCAGATTTGGTGGTAATTAATACTACGCCAAAGGCAGCTCTTGAGCCATATATGGCAGCAGAGGAAGCATCCTTCAACACTGAAACACTCTCCACGTCATTGGGATTCAGAATATTGGGATCTCCTTCCACGCCATCGATCAGCACCAACGCACTTCCGCCGGCACCTATTGAGGTGGTGCCTCTGATGTTATATTCAGAAGTTCTTGTCGGGCTACCATCTGCCATCGTAATATTGAGATTTGGAAGGGTACCCTGGAGTAATCTTGTCAGGTTTGGTGCCGGTCTGTTTTCAAGGACAGTATTGTCCACCTGTGAAACGGCACCTGTCAGATTCACTTTTCTTTGTGTGCCATAACCCACCACGACAAATTCTTCCAAAAGTTCGGAATCTTCGTGTAATGTAATATTTAACGGGATACGCCCATTCCATACCACTTCATGTTCCTGAAAACCGATATAGGAGAGAATAATTGTTGATCCGGGCGTTGCGGCAAAGGAAAACTCGCCATCGTAACTGGTTACGGTACCCTTTGTGGTACCTTTCTGTACCACGTTCACGCCAATTAACGGTTCTTTGTTCACGTCTGTCACAACACCTGAAAGTGTTATATCCTGTGCATTTGAAGAAAGCACCGCGCACAGGAAACACATAATAAATTTCAATTTTGATAACCTTTTCATAAATTTACTTATTCAATAATGCACTAAAAGTCGCTTTAATATTTAGCGGCAAAAGAACACTTATTTTGTTACAGAACTACTAAGTAAAAAATAAGAAAATGTTACTTAACATTTCAGGAAATTCGCATCTGGCATTGATTTCACGATAGAAGAAAAAATATTACAAGATATTGGACCCTTTAAATGAAAAAAACGGACACTGACGTAACAGTATCCGTTCTTACTTTACTTTTTATCAATCTTAAAGAATGAATTCCAAATCGTCGGTCGAAACATTCATTGCTAGAATGACTCCGTTTTCATCGATTAAATAGTTTCTGAAACCACGATTCAGTTTGAAATCATGATAAATCTCCGAGTTTGTTCCGTTTATTTCACAAAACTGAGAAGTGGTGTTCAGGCTATCTAGGACGAATGTTCTCTCTGCAACATGCACATTCTCATCGAATGCCACCGATAGAAAAGAAATATCAGCGTGACGACTTCGCAGATAATGATACAACTGAACATTGTTCGCTCTGGATGGGGCATCATACGTAGCCCAGAAATTTACCACTACTTTTTTACCTTTGTAATCGCTCAGGTTGTTGGTGCTCCCCTTCAAATCCGTTAAAACGATATCAGGGATCATTTCTCCCGGATAATAACCCACGGAAGGGACAACATTCTTGACTGAACCTGAAGTCAACACAAGTGACAATATTGTTACAAGGCAAAAGTTCACGTACTTCATATAATTTTTTTTTCGTTACTACTTGGATTGGGCGGGTGCTTCACGCAGGATACCAAATCCACTAATTCTAAGGACTTTTCGCTAAAAGCCCATGATTGAAGTCTGCAAAAGTACGTCACTTTTTTTGAATCAGGTATATAGATGGCTAAAAACTTTCCTTGTAAATGTTAAATTTAACATTTACAAGATTGCATTTTACTCATTATCAGTGCGTAACAGAAAAGAAGGATTCGATAGCTTCAATTGATGTATCTTTTAAAACCACCTTTTTATCTCTATCCAGCAAATAAAGCGTGGGAATCGCCTTGATATCGTATAATCTCTTTTGCGTTATTTCCATTCCTTTATCGTATGCATGTATCCACTTCTCCGGCATTTGAGGCAGATGTGCATACCATTCAGTCAGGTCGTTGTCGGGATAGAGGGTGAGTATCGTGAGCATGGTACGTGAAGTCGTATTCATGGCCAGCGCGTCGCTCAAAGGTTTTGAGTTGCTCAATTGGGTCATAACAGCCTCACAGGTAGGACACCCCGGGTTTGAAAACATCAGCAGCGTATACTCACTCCTCAGTTCATACAATGAAAAGGTTAACCCGGATTCAAGCGTGTAATGAAAGTCATTGGCTTTTTGCCCGATACGGTTCTTTAATGTCATATCGAGTTGAAACGAATAACGTGACACCTCCTCCTCCGGCAACAGAGGAGACTGTACAAGCTGCTGCAGCACAGGGAGGTAAAACTCTTCATTTCGAAAGGGGGAGTTGGCATCGTAGAAGTATTTATCGAATAATGAGGCAACATGACGGTAAAACAAGGTATCGGTAGCCGCCTTTTCCAGCGTGTATAAGAGCGACTTATCGGCATCTTCCTTGGAAACATAGGGCAATATATTAATGTAATCCACAAAAGCCTGTTCGGTTATTTCAGGGCGTTCAATTAATTTTCTATCGGCGAAATCGAACCGATCCCAAAAATGTAGTGACAGATACTTTGCCCGCTCATCGGGATTGGTCAGTGCATCCGGAATCACAGGCATGATGAATGTATCGGGTACAATGGTCTGCCGGATATCGGCAATCTCTGTCCTTGTTTCAGATTGCGTCTTCTTGCTCGATGAACAGGAGATCATGACTGTCAATGCGATGGCCATGATCAAAAAAGTAAACGTAAAATCCTTCATAATAGTCTCTTTGTCGCAATTTGGTGTAAAGGTAGTAAAAAACAGATATTTTTCGTACTTTTGTAATTTACGATTTGTGCGATTCAATCATGGACACTTTCATTGTTTCTGCAAGAAAATACAGGCCCTCTACCTTTCGCTCCGTCGTGGGGCAGGAAGCACTCACCACCACATTAAAAAATGCCATCGCAGGCAGCAAGCTGGCACATGCCTATTTGTTCAGTGGGCCACGTGGTGTGGGTAAGACTACCTGTGCCCGCATCTTTGCCAAGACGATCAATTGTCTGAATCCGACGAACGAATACGAGGCCTGCAACGCCTGTGAATCGTGTGTTGCTTTCAACGAACAACGTTCTTACAATATCCATGAACTGGATGCTGCCTCAAACAACAGCGTAGATGACATACGCAGCCTCATAGACCAGGTGCGCGTACCACCGCAGATCGGGAAGTACAAGGTTTACATCATTGACGAAGTGCACATGCTGTCTCAGTCCGCCTTCAACTCGTTCCTTAAAACGCTGGAGGAACCTCCAGCACATGCCATCTTTATTCTCGCAACAACCGAAAAGCACAAGATTATACCCACCATCCTGTCACGTTGCCAAGTATATGATTTCAACCGCATCCATATTGGCGACATCGTAGCGCATCTGCAATATGTGGCACAGGAAGAAGGAGTACAAACTGAGCCTGAAGCACTCAACATCATCGCGCAGAAAGCAGACGGCGGTATGCGCGACGCGCTTTCCATCTTCGATCAGACCGTCAGCTATACTGGCGGGGACATTACCTATCAGGCTGTTGTAGAGAACCTGAATGTGCTGGACTACGAATACTATTTCAAACTTTCTGAAGCGATCTTTGCTGGAGACGTAGTAAATAGCCTGCTCATTCTGAATGATATACTTAACAGGGGGTTTGAAGGGCAATATATCATCAGTGGTATCTCTTCTCACTTCCGCGACTTGCTTGTTTGCAAGGATCCGGCCACTGCACAGCTTTTTCAAGTGGGTTCTTCTATCCGGGAAAAGTACATCGCCATGGCGCAACAATGCAGCAATGATTTTATGTACAGGGCAATTGAGCTCGCAAACGACTGCGACCTCAACTATCGCCTCAGCAAGAACAAACGGTTGTTACTGGAGCTTACACTAATTAAGTTATGCCAGCTCACGGAAGATTCTGCAGCAGAGAGACAGGAAAAAAAAAAGGCCATTGAGCCGATAACAGTTCAAAAGAAGGAGCAAACCGGGAAAACTGTTGCACGGCCCGAAAAAACGGAAAGGCTGCAGCAGGAGTCTGACAGGCAATTGCAGGCATCTGAAGAGGTGAACCCCATTACAGCCGTTCAGCCCGAAAAAGAGAGTGGGAAACCGGCCGCCACCAAAAGAAAAAGCGTCTCCATGGCGGGTATGGGCATATCGCTCGCGTCAATTAATCACACCCAAAAAAAGGAAGTAAACAGTAGCAGTGAGGAAGTCCGGCAAAATGGAACCAACCTGTTCACGGAGGAGGAACTGATTGCGGCATGGGAATCGTATGCAGCAGCGCTGAAGAAGGAAGTACTACTCAAAAATACGATGTCTCTCTATCCGCCCAGGATGCTGAACGATGTTGTATTTGAGGTGGAAGTAAATACAGAACTTAATAAGCAGTACCTTACCGACAACAGCCTATCCATCCTCTCCCATCTCAGGGAAACGCTGCAGAATGGAGAGATTACCATGACCATCCGCATTGCAGAAGATAATGTTATTAAAAAACCACTCACTTCACGCGAGATATTTGATGAGATGGTGCAGCAAAACCCGTCACTTCAAAAACTGTCCAATGAATTCGGACTGGAACTGAACTGATGAAAACAAGTTTCATTTTCCTTTGCGCGGGTATATTTTTGCTTTCCTGTACAGGTGCTGAGAGAAAGACATCACCCGTCTCAGAGACGCCAAAACCCGTAACAAAGACGCGCGTGTTGAAGGAAGACACCGTCATTGATGCCAGTTTCACCTTCGAGGAAGCGATTGCCGGCACAAAAGCGCCCCAACAAATCATCGACCAACTGATATTATTTGACGTTTTTTATCTTTCTACCGACGGAGTAATTCATCAGGGACAGATTCTCACAAACAAAGAAATCGCATCGGACATAGTGCATATGTTCCGGTTCATGCTTCGCGAAGGATTCGTGGTAGAAAAAGTGATTCCCGTTGTCCGCTATAACTGGAACGACACGCTCTCAATGGCCGACAATAACAGCTATAGTTTCTGCTATCGCAACATCTCCTATTCCAGACATGCCACAGGTATGGCCATTGATATAAACCCGCGTTTCAACCCTTTGCGATGGAAAAAGGGAGGTCAGCCTAACTTTCCGGCGGGCGCCGTGCAGGACACCACCGTAAACGGCACATTATATCCCGGACACCCGGTTGTAAAAGAGTTTCTGAAAAGAGAATTTCGATGGGGACATACTTTCTCGAAGTTTTACGACGACCATCATTTCGAAAAGAGGTAACCTTATCTCGCCCAACTCTCCCTGTCGAGATTCCGGTAATTGATGGCTTCCGCCAAATGAGTCGGCCTGATCTGTTCGCTTCCCTCCAGGTCGGCGATAGTCCGTGACACCTTGAGGATGCGGTCATAAGCCCGGGCGGAGAGGCTGAGCCGTTCCATCGCAGCTTTCAGCAGACTCAGTCCGGCTCTGTCGGGGGAAACATACTTATGCAACATCTTGCCGTTCATCTGGGCATTACAATAGACACCTTTCACTCCACTGAATCGGTGCTTCTGTATTTCCCTTGCCTTCACTACACGCTGGCGGATGAGATCACTGTGCTCGGCCGATGTGCGGTCCGATATTTTATCGAAGGGGACGGGTGTAATCTCAATTTGTATATCGATCCGGTCGAGTAACGGTCCCGATATCTTGTTCAGATAACGTTGCACCGCACCGGGGGGACAGACACACTCTTTATCGGGATGGTTATGAAAACCGCAGGGACAGGGATTCATGGCCGCCACCAGCATGAAGCTTGCCGGATAATCCACACTGAAACGTGCGCGGGAAATGGTAATCTTGCGATCCTCCAGTGGCTGGCGCATGACTTCAAGTACATTCCGGTTAAATTCCGGCAGTTCATCGAGAAAAAGGACACCGTTATGCGCCAGGCTGATTTCCCCGGGTTGTGGGTAAGAACCTCCTCCTACCATGGCCACGTCGGAAATGGTATGATGCGGCGAACGAAACGGTCTTTGGGTCATCAGCGACTTGTGAGGCCCGATCTGACCGGCTACGCTGTGAATGCGGGTAGTCTCCAGAGCTTCATCCAGCGAAAAGGGTGGAAGAATAGATGGCATACGCTTGGCCATCATGGACTTGCCCGAACCTGGCGGTCCCACCATGACAATGTTGTGCCCACCGGCAGCAGCCACCTCAAGCGCACGCTTCACATTTTCCTGTCCTTTCACGTCGGAGAAATCAGAATCAAAAGCATTGCGCCCTTCCTGAAATTCGCGCATTACATCCACCACAGTAGGTGCCGGCATTTGCTGCCCGTTAAAAAAGTTGACTACTTCACGGATGTTTTCCATACCATATACCGTCAGTCCTTCCAACACAGCCGCCTCCTTCGCATTGGCAAAGGGCATGATAAGGCCTCTGAACCCGTTTTCTTTTGCCATAATGGCAATGGGCAGAGCTCCCCTGAGCGGAAGGATACTGCCATCGAGTGACAGTTCACCCATCATCACGTAATCATGCAGCATTTCCGGGTTCACTGAGCCTGAAGCTGCCAGAATACCGACGGCCAGAGGCAGATCATACGCAGAACCCTCTTTGCGGATATCGGCCGGCGACATATTAATGACAATTTGTTGACGTGGAAATTTCAGTCCATTGACCTCCAGGGCGGAGACAATCCTTTCATGACTTTCTTTTACGGAGATATCCGGCAGCCCCACGAGCATAAAACGAATACCTCTCGAACAGTTTACTTCAATGGTAATGAGCGTGGCATTGATACCCTGTACAGCCGCTCCAAATAATTTGACCAGCATGTAACATACGTTGTGTGATACTTAGTTTCCGGAATTTTTTCCGATCACATCCACCACTCCCTGGGCGGGTAGATTACGTACCTTGATGGTACCGTCAGGTGCAATCAGCATGTTGAAAGGAATGAATTGCACATTGAAAGTTTCTACAATATCTGATCCCCAGCTCTTCTTTTCAGGAACAACAATCCAGGGGATGGAATCGTTCACTGCGTAGTCAATGGGATAAATATCAGCATCAATATAGATCGTGATAAACGATACACTGTCTTTGTTTACCTTGGCATACTCATTCTTCAATAATGCCACTGTCTCACGTGACTCAATACCTGCCGTAGAGATGAACGACAGAAGCAGATATTTCCCTTTGAAATCGTGAGAATAAATATTTTTGTCATCTTTATCGGTCAAGTTGAAATAAGGCATCGGCGCTCCCTCAGCCGAACGATTCATCTTTTCGGAATAATCGCGTAATCTGGTTGCAAGCTGTGTCTTCGTCACATCACCCTGTATATAGCCAAGTACCCTTTCGAGCGCCTGCGGATTGTCGCTGTTCATGAAAAAGTTGCTGATCAGAATAAGACTGGAAAATTTTGCCGGATGCTCTTTGATGAATTCTTCCGCTTTCAGCATCAGCTCATGATTGAGTACATTCAACTGTGCTATCTCATCGCGATAGGTGAGCGAATTATTTGCGGGGGTGTCTGATTCCTTTTCTTTCAGCAGGTTTATCAACAACTGTCCCCTTGGGGTAAGCAAGTCGGTATTATTGATTTTGAAAGAAGTAAGGTCTTCGTTGATCTCGTTCCCGTTTACGCGAATGAGATCCGGTAACAGCGCATCACCATTGACTTTGATCTTTTCCCCTTTGTTGGCAAAAACAACCGCTGCACTCTCATAATTATTCAGATACAGCGAAAAGGTAGTCAGTGTATCAATACGACTCCAGTAGTTAAACCGTCCCTGACTGTCGGTAGTAATGGTATCAATGGCAAGCGTGTCGGCCGATAGGTAAGTAGCGAGGATATAAGGATATTGTAGATTTGCTATTTTCCCTTTGATAAATATTCCTTCCTCACTATTACACGAAACAGTGCTCCATATGATAAAACAATAAATAAATATTTTACTCCACTTAACCATAGACAACCCGGTTTTATCGATTCTGTTTCTTTGGGTTTATCCTTTTTTTATAAATTTTCCCAAACATAAGACAGTGGACAAAGATATGTTGTTTTTTTTAATTATTCAAACATTTTCACATATCTTTAACTGTTTTTTGTTTTCGTGCTCTTTATTCACACAACCAGTCACAAAATTTCTGAAGCAAGGCTCCTTTCCACCAAAGTTCGAAATAAAATCATTAGTTTTGCAGGGTTAAAATAAATTATCTCATGCCTTTCTCCGTCATTATTCCCCTTTATAACCGACCAGAAGAAGTGAACGAACTGCTTTCCAGTCTTTGTGAGCAGACCGTCGGTGAGTTTGAAGTAATCATTGTAGAGGATGGATCTTCCCGTAAAAGTGATGAGGTGGTGGAAAAGTATCGGGACAGGCTCGACATCACCTATTTTCACAAGACCAATTCAGGTCCTGGTCTCTCCAGAAATGCAGGCGCTGAACGGGCAAAATATGATTACCTGATTTTCTTTGATTCCGACTGCATCATCCCGCCACATTACATGGAAACCGTCACGCGCTCGCTGACTGAAAACTTTACAGATGCCTACGGGGGTCCCGATGCTGCTTTACCATCCTTTACCACGGTACAAAAAGCAATTAATTATTCAATGACCTCTTTTTTTACTACCGGCGGTATCAGGGGGAAGAAACAATCCATGGACCGGTTCCACCCCAGAAGTTTCAATCTGGGTGTCTCCCGGGCGGCCTTCAATGCCATAGGCGGCTATGGCGCCATGCGGTTTGGAGAAGACATCGATTTCAGTCTCAGACTACTGAAAGCCGACTTCCGGACAGCGCTTATCCCGGAGGCTTATGTATATCACAAAAGAAGGTCCACCTTCAGGCAGTTCTTCAAGCAGGTTCACAACTCGGGCATTGCGCGCATCAACCTGCATCTGTCACATCCCGGGTCATTAAAAGCGGTACACGCCCTTCCCGCTCTGTTTGTCACCGCCATTTCAGTAATCCTCCTTCTTTCACCGTTATATCCCGCATTGCTTGTTGTTCCGGTTCTCTATAGTCTCGCCATTTGCATTGACTCACTGCGACTGCATAAGTCTTTTAAAGTAGCCTGTTACAGCATCGCAGCAGCATGGGTTCAAACAACGGGATATGGGACCGGCTTCCTATCTGCAGCGTGGCGTCGTCTCATATTGAAACAGCCGGAGTTTCGCTCATTCGATAAAAAATTCTACAATTAGAGCTTCTCGCCGTAAGCCAAGTCACCCGCATCTCCGATGCCGGGAACTATGTAGGAAGACTCATTTAATCCCGGATCGATGGCTGCTGCCCAAATGGTAGTCTTTTCCGGGGGAAAGTTTGCCACGCAATAGTCGATTGCCTGCCGGCTCGCGATGATGGTGGCAATATGAATGTGTGAGGGTGAACCTTTGGTCAGTAAGGCCCTGTAGGTAAGCTCCATGCTGCTTCCGGTAGCCAGCATCGGGTCGGTCAGGATCAACGTTTTTCTGTCAATCGAAGGCGAAGCGATGTACTCAATGTGAATATCGAAAGAGTGATGACCGGTTTCTTTATATTTTCTGTATGCTGAAACAAATGCATTTTCCGCTCCGTCAAAGTAATTAAGCATTCCGTGGTGGAAGGGAATTCCTGCACGCAAGATGGTGGCAATGACGATTTCCTCGTCGGGAACATTTACCTCCGTTAACGCCAACGGAGTGGTAATTTCGAGGCTCCTGTACTGTAGCTTCTTGCTGATCTCGTAAGCCATGATCTCTCCGATACGTTCTATATTCCTTCGAAAACGAAGACGGTCTCCCTGAATGGAGATGTCTCTTATTTCACGAACATAAGTATTCAGTAACGAATTATTTTCCGAAAAATTGTATATTTTCATCGCACTTTATCTGACTGTACAGTTTTGCTTTCGGAAAACAAAGGTACTGTTTTTCTTTTTTTTACTGAACATTTCCACTTTTTTTTTGTTCCAAGTGGGGTTTCAGGGAAAAAGAGGGCTAATTAAAGAAAAATTTCTTTAATTCCTTTCCGGTTTGACGGATTTTTTATATTTTTGTACGACTGTTTTAGGACTTATCAAGAAGAGTTTTATACAATCATAATAATAAACCCAAATTTTTTCAAGATGGCAAATTTAGATTTAAGCAAGTATGGTATTGTGGGCGATTTTGAGATCGTGCACAATCCTTCCTACGAAACGTTGTACCAGGATGAAATGAATCCTGCAAACGAGGGATTCGAAAAGGCCAAATTAACAAAAACAGGAGCCACAGCTGTTTATACCGGCAAATTCACCGGTCGCTCTCCGAAAGACAAATATTTTGTCAAGGATGACGTAACCAAAGACACGCTCTGGTGGGATGGCACTATCAATCGTCCCTGCTCCAAAGAGGCATTCGATTATTGCAAAGGACGCGTGACTGAGCAGCTTTCCAAATCTGAAAAACTGTATGTGGTTGACACATTCTGTGGAACAAACGAAGACACCCGCATGAAAGTACGCTTCATCGTGGAAGTAGCATGGCAGGCACATTTCGTGACCAACATGTTCATCCGTCCTTCGCACTATGAACTGACGCATTACGGTGAACCCGATTTTGTGTGCCTGAACGGCTCTAAAACGACCAACGACAAGTGGCAGGAACTCGGGCTAAACTCTGAAAACTTCACCCTGTTCGACCTGACAGAAAAAATGCAGGTAATTGGCGGAACCTGGTACGGTGGCGAAATGAAAAAAGGTATCTTTTCATTGATGAATTACTACCTACCCTTGCGTGGCATTGCTTCCATGCACTGCTCTGCCAACGTAGGCAAAGATGGCGATGTGGCTATCTTCTTCGGTTTGTCGGGTACAGGAAAAACCACCCTCTCTGCCGATCCGAAGCGCTTTCTGATTGGTGACGATGAACACGGATGGGATAACAACGGCGTATTCAACTACGAAGGAGGTTGCTATGCGAAGGTGATCAACCTGAGCGAGGAAAACGAACCCGACATCTGGAGAGCAATTCGCCGTGATGCTTTACTGGAAAACGTGACTGTGGATGATGAAGGCAACATTGATTACGCAGATGGTTCCACTACCGAAAATACACGTGTATCATACCCGATCCACCACATCAGCAAAATAGTGCTTCCTTCCCGCGCAGGTCATGCCAAAAAGATTATCTATCTCTCTGCAGATGCTTTCGGCGTCTTGCCTCCTGTATCCATTCTGGATGCCAACCAGGCACAGTACCACTTCCTCTGCGGATTTACATCCAAGCTGGCAGGTACCGAACGTGGCATTACTGAGCCACAGCCATCATTCTCTCCTGCTTTCGGTGAAGCCTTCCTTACCGTGCACCCCACCATCTATGCACAACGTCTGGCCGAGAAAATGGAAGAACATGATGCCAAGGCTTACCTGGTAAATACCGGCTGGAACGGAACCGGAAAACGTATCTCACTGAAAGATACCCGTGCCATCATCGACGCCATCATTGACGGATCGATCGAAGAAGCCGAAACAATCCATGTACCGGTGATGAACCTTACCGCACCGGCGAAGCTGAATGGCGTGTCTGACATCCTCGACCCGCGTAACACCTACGCCGACAAGAGCGAGTGGGAAGCAAAAGCCAAAAAACTGGCCGGCATGTACATTGAAAACTTCAAACAATATTGCGACAACGAAGCAGCCATTGCACTGATTCCCTCAGGACCGCAATTGGACTAATCTGTAGCAGTAAATAGTATTAAAAAAAATCCCGCTCTCTTTGTGAGGCGGGATTTTTTTTGTCTCATTGGATTAATCTTCGTTTTAAGCGCCAGTTTCCTCATAAGTAGTTCCAGCCAGATATAATGCGTTCCAGACTCTCTGAACTAACATTATTTTACTTTTTGGCTGTTTTGAGACTTTAGGTTTCTGTTTTTAAGGGGAGACATGCCATATTTTCTGGTATATGAACTAACCAGATGTGACAAGTCTTTAAAATCGTACATCTGCGCGATTTCACTAATGGGCAAATCAGTATTGAATACTAGTTCCTGAATTTCTTCCATCTTTCTATCCAACATCCACTGATACGGAGATTGCCCGTAGATTTGTTTGAAGTGTCGAGAAAATGTTCTTTGGCAATCATAACCACAGAGCTCTGCCAACTGGGATGCATTTTTCGATTTCAAATAATTCTCCTGCACTCCTTGTTCAAACGAAGCGGTTAGCTTTGGATGTGAAAATACTTTCACCAATACCATATCGCTCCTGTTTGACATTTCAATTCTACTTGTAGTACCATCTGAAAAATTGAGCAGAAAAGATGTAACGTCCGTCAATAAATATTTTTGTACTTTTTTTGTATTTTTATTCATCCAATCAATCCTTTTGATAAAATCAATTCATACGACACATAGTCATAAAACTCCTGAAATAACCTTTTTGGGTTCCAACAAATGCTCTTTAAAATAAAACAGACTGCATGCAAAAATCAGATTATTCCAGTAGAATTCAAAAAATCAGTTTACTACAAAAACACGACATTATACATTGAGGTATATCAGCCATCTTTTTATTCTTTCAAATACTTCCAAATTGGGATTTAGTCATTGTGTTTTAATTTAACAGGTGAGGCCGCTATTAATTATTTTTAGTTTAAGTTTATTTCTGAAATGTAGTATTTTTGTCGTGCTCTATTTCCTTTTGGTATTCATCAATATGGGTATTTTTACCCAAATTTCTGTATAAGGTAATTAATCACAGGGTGATGTTTTTTCGGTATCTTTTGTCTTTATGGCAGAGAGAGTTTACTTTTGGTCCGATACTTGGCGTATATCTATTTCTTGTAGCTCTTCTCCTTAGTATTTTAATTCTTGCGTACCTGTTGTTTGCACGTTCGCACCGGCAAATATTGAAGAAAGATGCCCAAAACAAGAGAAGAGAAATTTTGAAACTTCAACATCTATTCGAAGAATCGAAAAGAGTTATTGGAGAGAAGGAGCTGCATATAAAGATAATGGAGGAGAAATTGGATAGAATCTCAACTGATATCACGGATCTGGCAAGACGAAACGATCCTTCCTTTTTAATAAGGTTCCAGGAATTATACCCGGAAGCCACACGTCGCATTCTTCATAAACATGGCGACCTTTCCAGATCGGAGCTATTACTTTGCGCAATGATCTTTCTGAATTTCACAACAAAGGAGATCGCTACCTATACATTTGTGGAGCGCCGTACGGTGGAAACAAAGAAATACAGGCTCAAGAAAAAAATGGGTTTACCGGGAAATTTAAGTCTGGATAAATATATCCTAACTTTCTTATAGAATCGCCAACGAAGACGAGTGGTTCCCCCAACTCGATTATTTCAGTATTTTCAGTTCTACTTTTCTGAAATCAATGGGATGCCCTTCGCTTTGCAGCGAGATGGTGCCCTTACTTAACATCTTATCTCCTCCGTTTAGTTCAATCAACTTGGGATAAGTGCCATCGCGTTCATCCAACTGGGGCTTGTTGTATTGCAACACCGTATCGCCATTGACCACATGATAAATCACTTCATTTCCTCTCACCTCCACCTCAGCAGTGATCCACTCCTCACCATAGAAATTTTCCGAAGATGAATTAATGCAGTGATCGAGGATCAATTCTCCGTTCATCACAATATTGGTACCCGGTGTACAGACATTCATGTTGGTGCGCTGCACCAGTGAATCGCTGGCCAGCAGCTGCACTTCAATGGAAGTGGGAAAATCCTGATTCAGTTCCATCGACACCGGCGACTGCCCATGAACCATGATACCGGAGTTCTTGTAAGCCCAACCGGGCGCTCCGGGACATTGTTCGCCCACAATGCGGTATTCTACCCGCAACTTATAGTTTGAAAGCTCATCCTTGTAAAAAAGGTGTCCAAAGCGGTTTCTAAGTGAATCGTATCCCTCATATCGCACTTTTATCATCCCATCTTCTACCCGAAAAGTGTTACTGAAATTATCCCCTGCTTCGTACCCTGCAATCTTAGGTGTCCAACCGGTAAGATCTTCACCGTTGAACAATTGAATCCAATCTCCATCTTTTTCTTTTTGTGGATTGCAGGAGCTGAAAAATAGGGTCGTAATGAATGCAGTCAGAATAAAAAAAACGGAAATCTTCATGTGCATATACTTTAAACAGGTTACAGTGATTGAGTAGCACGGCCGGGAATCGAACCCGAATCTAAAGTTTAGGAAACTTCTATTCTATCCATTGAACTACCGCGCCGGATGGAGTACAAAAATAACACATTTTCAGTTATCCGCAAAAGAAAAACGAGTCGTTTGTCTTGAAACAAACATTTCGAGGATTAAAATGTTTACTCTATAAATAAAATCAGACAACAATGAATAAAATAGCTATTCTGTACGGTTCATCCGGTGGCAATGTAACTTCTGTTGCCAGACAGGTGCAGGATCTTTTCGACGGAAACGCAGACATATACAATGTCATGGAGGTTAGTCTTGAGGAAATAAAGGATTATACTTACTATATCATCGGCACCTCAACCACCGGCATCGGTGATTTGCAGGACGACTGGGAGGGATTTCTTCCCTCTTTCTCGAGACTGGATTTCACCGGAAAAAAAGCAGCCATCTTCGCGTTAGGTGACAGTGCATCCTACTCAACCAGCTTTGCCGAATCGATGAAAGTGGTGTTCGATGAAATACAGGACAAGGTACAAATCGTGGGCAGGGTGCCTGATGAAGGATATACTTACGATGATTCCACTGCAGTAATTGATGGATTGTGGGTAGGTCTCCCCATTGATGAGGACAACGAATATGACCTGACCCAGGAGCGTCTGGAAAAGTGGGTAGAATCGCTAAAACAAGAGTTTGTTTAAGGTAACAAAAAACCGCCGGGTTTGCCGGCGGTCTCTCAGGAAATGCTTTGTACTTGCACTTATAATTCCTTTATTTTGATATTCTGGAACAGCACTTCATCCCCATGATCCTGCAACAGGATCAATCCCTCTTCGGCATTGCCGAAATTGGGCCAGTCTCTGTATTTGCTGGTCTGTACCAGTTCGTTCCATGCATCGTTATTACGATCATACTCCACAATTTTCACACCGTTCAGCCAATGTTCCACATGATTACCCTCTACAACCACCATGGCAGTGTTGAAGAATCCGTTTCTGAACGGTTTGTCCTCAGGAGCTGCAATAAGGTCGTAAAGTGAACCCAGCGTCCTGTTACCATTTATGCCCAGCTTGGCATCCGGATGATTTCTATCATCCAGAATCTGATATTCACAACCGATGGCAGATCCTTCTCCTTTATTCAGGTTGGTATCCACGAAATATTTGATACCGCTGTTGGCACCTTCGGTGATTTTAAAATCGACTTTCAGCATGAAATTCTTGTAAGGACGGGTTGTCACAATGTCACCACCGTTGGTGGACTCGCCGCCATCACTTTTGTGTACTTTCAGTATGCCATTCTCGATCGACCATCCCTGATCAGGAAAATCGTCTCTTTTGGCACCGCGCCACCCTTCCGTGGTCTTGCCATCCCAGAGCAATTTCCAGCCGTCGGCAGCTTCGCGATCGGAAATTGTATTGGCAACCTGGTTTATCTGCATTACACCCTCATCATCTGCTGTTTTGTATTTATCAAGTTCTTCCGTAAGGATACGGATATTACGCCATGCTACTGTTTTTCCTTCCTGCTCGGCATTTTTGATCGCATGCACCTGCAGGGCGATAAACCCTGATGGAGTGGTATTATCCAGAATATTGGCACATGGAATACCATTCACCCAGGTACGGATGGAATTGCCAATCGCTTCGATGCGGGCACTGTTCCACTCTCCATGTTTGAATGCCTTCTCTCCTTTGGGGTTATAATTCATCGGATAGAGCCACCCGCGCCTTGCTTCGTCGTAAATACCTCCTGTCCATGAACGGTCAGAAGGATCAATTTCAAACTGATATCCATGTACACGCCCATCTCTGTAATCTGCCAAACTATTGCTTCTGAACTGCACGCCCGAATTTAATCCATCGTCCACCTTAAATTCAAATTCAAGGATAAAATCACCATACTGCTCCGTTGTAGCCAGAAAAGTATTGGGCGTATTCAGTTGAGAAATGCCGACAATGGCGTCACCTTCAATCTTGTATTCTGCCGTTCCGTTCAATTTTTCCCATCCCTGCAAATCTTTTCCGTTAAACAACTCTTGCCATTTGGGCTCCTGAGAGCAGGATATAAGTAATGCTGCCATCACTAAAAATAATAAACTGTTTTTTTTCATTTCCGTTTTGTTATGTTATTGATAAATGTTTCTTTTTTCGTCCTCTTCATGCTGACCCTTACTCTCGATCAAATTTTATAAAAATCTTCCCAACCTTTGCGGGGCGGTTCTCCTGTGAGGAAGGCATCGGCAAAGGCATTGTTGGTGACACGCTTCGTCTCCCTGTCGAAAACAATCTTGCAGTTCAGACGCTGTGCTGCCACTCCCAGACAAAATACCTGGCTCAACGGTGCCGATATTTCAAATGGTGAGCGTGTCTTTTCTTTGCCCTGACAGGCCAGAAGGAAGTTGGCGAAGTGATTGGAAGAACTCTTCGGCACTTCGGGTAGTTTCTTTTCCATCTCTTTTGCTTTCTCACCGGGAATGATGCTCAGTGTGCTGCCATGAGAACCTCCTTTGAAGGTGAGCTCTTTGCTGTAGATCTCTTTCCCGGGATTCAACTTGGCAGGCTGGATCTTTCCACCGGCCACTGTCGGTATATTGGGGTCGATCTCCGATACGCCGTATCCTTCCGGTACCGCAGGAATATTATCCACACCATCGTACCAGGTAATCACCACAGGCGGCATATTACCCCGCTTCGGGAATTTGAACTCGATGGTGCTCGACATCGGGAAGAAATAATCATTGTGACCGCTCAGTCTCACAGGGTTTACCTCCTCCGGCAGTCCCAGTTCCAGAAATTCATGTGCCGTATCAATGATGTGTGCACCCCAGTCGCCCAATGCTCCCATACCGAAATCATACCAGCAGCGCCATTGACCGTAATGGAAATCTTTGTTGAAGTCATGATAATCACGCGCCATCAGCCAGGTATCCCAATCCAGCGTCTCGGGCATCGGTTCCGCAGCGGGGAATTTTTTGATATTCGGATCCCAGCCATGCCAGC
Organism: Bacteroidetes bacterium GWC2_46_850; assembly: GCA_001768325.1. GTDB lineage: Bacteria > Bacteroidota > Bacteroidia > Bacteroidales > Dysgonomonadaceae > Proteiniphilum. The sequence goes on from MENQ01000021.1 coordinate 91,004, forward strand.
GACGCGGGTTGTTCATATGTGCCGTGATGGCAGTGACATCCTTGATGATACCGGCTTCCTTCCAGGCTTTGAACTGAAAGTAATTGGCTTCGGAGTGGCCCTGATTTCCCATCTGGGTGACTACTTTGGGATATTTGCGGGCTGCCTGCATGATCAGTTCCGATTCCAGGAAAGTACGGCTCAGCGGTTTCTCCACATAAACATGCTTACCTTCCGCCATTGCCATCATCACAGCCGGGAAATGGGCAAAGTCGGGCGTGGCAATAGCCACTGCCTCTATCTCGTTGCCTATCTTGTCAAACATCTCACGGAAATCCTTGAAAAGTTTCGCGTTCGGGAATTTGGCCAGTGCCTTTTTAGTGTGGTCCGCTCCCAGATCCACATCGCACAGGGCGACCACATTGGCCAGACCGGTCTTATCGAAATCATTGATGATCTCCCATCCCCTGTTTCCAATTCCGATGTGGGCCAGGTTTACTTTTTTGCTGGCACCCACTACCCTGCTGTAGCTTGCTGCATTCATTTTTGTCGATATGTTTCCCATAGCCAGTCCTGCAGATGCGAGTGCTGCACTCCTCAGAAAATCTCTTCTTGTTGTCATGATAATTATATTACATTTTTTGATACTTTTCGATTTAATGGAAGTTGTAAAGGTAATAAAAATGCCATCAACCTAAAAATTATCAGTTTTAATTCTGGACGAAATACTGAATTTATACCCTCCCCTAAAGAACAGATTGTTCTGTCCTTTAGGGGAGGGATGATGACAACGATGGTCTCGTTTGAATGCTTAATTATTTGGAATCGGGACCAAGCACTGTTTTATCTTTTGGGACTATTAACGGCTCTACATTGTTCTCAGCTCCTGGATAACCGATGTTCTGATTGATCACGCCTTTGATGTTTGTATTGATGGCATTCGCAGGAACGGGCCACAATACATGATGTACGCTCATCTTATACTCGGCCCACTTATGTTTAACTCCTTTGTTGTAGAAGTTACCTGCTTTCATGATCCAATCGTAGTAAAAGTTAATCCCTTCCTGTTTTATATTCGAGTTAACTCCTCCCGGACCCGAGAAATTATCCAGTTTATAAACCCTGCCTCCAAATACTTCACAAGGCTTGCCGGTTTTGGCATAGGTATACGCAATTCTGGTCAGTTCCGATTTTCTGTTCTCCTCGTAGTATAACTCTCTGGCCCGTTCGTCGAGAATAGCTCCAATATTTACATCGCCTGCGGTCAGGGGGTCAGCTCCGGCACGGCTCCTCACCGCATTGAGCGCGTCCGCTGCCTGCTGTAACTGATTTTTCCAGTAATAACTTTCAGCAATCATCAAATAAACTTCGGCAGAACGATAAATATACCAGGGGGTTTCGCCTCCCGCCCATTGAGTCTGGAGAGGATCCGGGACAAACAATTTATAATGCGGCCAGGAAAACCAGCACCGAATGGTATCTTCTACAGACATCGCAACCGGTTTTACTAAATTTTTCCCATACCAGGGGTCGTTCTTCTTTTTAAGATTCGGATGATTATACAGTAAATCTTCCGGACTTTTCCAGCTGTCTCTATTATAAATACCCCTTAAATCTTTTAACTCCTTGCTTGTCCAAATTTTATTTGTATAATAGCTGGTGGGACGCATGCGCCCGATACCTCTTCCGTAGGTTTTATTCAGATCCATCAAGGGGTTAATTTCACCATCTGCAACACTAACGCTGGTTCCAGCCTGACCAGTTGGCGTTTTCACATTGCCGCTGTTCCAGAAAGGAACACCATTACGCATTGTCTGAATACGGTCTGACCCGTCGATCTCAGGATAAGCAACCACATACATCAGCCCCTCTGTATTATTTCTGTCCAGTTTGGCTTCTATGCTATGCAAATCATGCATTAAATTCGTATTGGGTTTTGTACGATTTCCGGTAAACCTTTGTGTCATCAAAGGATTTTTAGCCACCAGCTCATTACCGACCTCGATGGCTCTGTCAAAATTTCCCAACGCCATGGACACTTTCATCAAGAGTACACCGCAAGCAGCTTTTGATGTTCTGCCACGATCTACTTTCTCGGGTACCCATTGGTATGCAAACTCAAGATCGGGTAATATCTTTTCGAGGATAGACCATCTGTCATACGAATAAAAATCGTACTTTGGCTCTGTAATTTCCCAGTCCAGATATGGTATGTTTCCGAACTGATGAACCAGTTTGTTATACCGGTAGGCCCTGTGAAAATAGGCAGATCCCAATACAGCATTCCTCTCCGCTTCGTCCTTGTAGGTGGCATTATCAATCTGTGAAATAACCACATTGGCATATTTGATCCCTTTATACCCTTCATACCAATACCAACCAACCCGCGTACGGTCGCCACTGTTCAGATTTGCATCGGGAAGCAGAGATACGTCAAGATCCATCTGGGGACCAGCTTTGTCGGTGGTTCCCTCCACAGCCATATCCGAAAGGATAAATTCGGTCAGAATGGGAGAGCCGTCTCCGAAATATTCATGCCGCATATTGCGCTCACACGTAGTAAGTGCCGCATAAAAACCAGCCGCATCTACATACGTATTTTCGGGCGTGTAAAAGGAGAGCGGTTTTGGTTCCAGCCAACTTTCATCACAACTGAGCAAACTCACTGCAATGATAGACAGGGTAAGCGTTTGCAAAATGAAATATTTAAGTGATTTCATATTTTTCATCATGTTCCGTTTTTAAAGGGTAAAATTTAAACTGACATTAAAAGTGCGGGGAGCTGGATCGCTTACTTCCGGATCCCAGAAATTCCAATGGGGGGAGAAAACTGCCACATTCCGCACAGAAAGAGAGACTCTCATGTCCTGTACATAGATCTTTTGAATCATATTTTTGGGAACAAAATAGGATAACGTGATATTTTCAAACCGGATAAACGATTTTTCCTTATAGATGGTCCCTGTATTTTTCGAGCCTATCCGGGCATAATCATTAATTCTGTTCTCGACGGTCCAGTAAGGCTGCACATATTCCGATGTTCTGTCGGGAAAGTTAGATACGTTTGCTGCCCGGTTGAACGACCCATATTGCCCCCAGTAAGAATAGAGCATGGTCGACAGGGAAAGATTCTGAAAGAAAACAAACTCATTGCGTAAGGTCCATCTGAAGCGAGGCGTATTATAACCCTGAAAGATTTTGTCGGCATTGGTCATCACGCCATCTCCGTTTTGATCCTTGTATTTGAAGTCTCCGGGCTGCAGACCAAACCCTTTAGCCTCTTCGGTTTCTTCTTTTTGCCATACACCCACATGTTCATAGTTCCAGATACGATCGGGATCCTGACCGATAAACCATTGGTTCTTGGTATCATCTGCCTCTTTTTGTCCGATCACATTGCCTTCCTCATCCTTCACATCGATCATATCACCATACAGATGTACAATCTTTCTCCTGTTCAGCGAAAAATTGGCTGTGGCATTCCAGGCAAATTTCTGTGTAGAAATGATATTCGCATTCAATGTTGCCTCAAATCCTTTATTCTCTAACTGACCCAGGTTTGCCGCCACGCTGTTGTAACCGATAATTTCCGGCAACGCACGATCGACAAGCAGATCGTTGGTTGTTGCCTTGTACGCTTCCAGAGCGCCATGAATTCTATTGTTAAAGAAAGAGTAATCCAATCCCACATTCAACGAGGCCGTACGCTCCCATTTCAAATTGGGGTTTGACATCCTGTTTACATAAATCTGAGAAGTAATATACGGATTTCCGTTTTGATCGAGATAGGGATGGGGCCCAGATGTCATGTCTGACAAAGCTTCATATTGTCCAATATCCCTGTTTCCATTTTCACCCCAGGACAGACGGAGCTTTCCATAATCAAACCAGCTGGTCATTGGTTCGGCAAATTTTTCAGAGGTGAATGTCCATCCCAGTGCTACAGCGGGAAAAACGGCTCTCGGGTTACGCTGACCAAATGCCGAGTATCCATCCCGTCTAAGTGAGGCTGTAATCATATATTTGTCCATCAATGAATAAAACATACGGCCCATCAATGCATCTCCCGTACGATAGGTATCATTGCTTGAATTCAGGGGGACCGTACCTGCCTGTATCCGGTGGTAACCCAATATATCATTCGGGGAAAATGCGGTAGCCGTCATCGTCTGCGACCAGTATTGTCTCTTCTCTGCATTCACCAGGAATGTGGCTTCGATTTTGTGTATTTCGTTGAAACTTTTCTTCCATCTGAGCAGATTATCGATCTGCCAGGAATATATTTTATGCGTTGTACGCTCTGAACTCCCTCCTTTTGCTGCCCAGTCGAAATTTTTGGAAGAATCGTGATTGTAATATTCCCGGAACTCCAGATAGGGTACATAATTAAATTGATATTCAATACCCAAGGGCAGGGAAACGATTGCATACATGTTTGCATTCAGCGAACTGTATACATCTTTTCTGTCTCTGTACAAGTTATCGAAAAAAGGATTCACTGGCGTCACATCCGTTGTGGGATACTTCCAAAGACGTTGTTCTACTGCTTCATTTCCAATTTCATCCGCTCCATAAGGAGAGATGCGCACCATCTGACCCCAGTCGGCTTGCAGATATCCCTCATTTCTTGAGGCAAATCCGGTATTTAATCCGATTCTGAGAAACGGAGTGATCTTTGATTCAAGGTTTAATCGGGTACGAAATGTTGAAAAACGATTCCCCACAATAATCCCTTCTCTGTCTGCATATCCCAGTGACCAGTAATAAGAAGCATCGTCGGTTTTGTTGGATATGCTCACCTGATAATCCTGTTGCAAACCGGTGTGAAAAACCTTATCCGCCCAGTCCGTCGTCCGATTGTTGATGTAGTTATCAATCTCCGGTGATTTCAATTCCAACCGGGCGGTCCAGGTTCTTAGCAAATCCTCTTCCGTAAATGTCTCAATCGGCGTTTTCTTATCGTAATTGAACCAGTCTCGCTGCGTGGCGCTTTGCAACGTGCGGGGATCTTCAAAAATTTCCGGATATTGCTGTAGATAATCGTCACTGTGCCGCCCTATTTCATACGCCCTCCTGTACTGTATAAATTCCTCCGGACCAAGCAGCCTGGGCTGATTGGCGGATTGCACCAATCCCAGGGAGGTACTGAAAGAAACCAAAGGCTTCCCCGATCTTCCACCTTTCTGCGTGAGGATCACAATCACACCACTGGCAGCTTTTGCTCCATATACAGCAGCAGAACTGGCATCTTTTAGAATGTCGATTGAGGCAACATCCATGGGGTTGATATCGGTCAGGGCCCCTTCAAAAATAACTCCGTCGAGAACGATCAGCGGCTCAGATCCAGCTTTTAGTGTATTAACCCCTCGGATTTGCAATCCGGCGCTTCCTTTGGCTGAATTGGCAAATCCAATATTCAAGCCGGCGGAATTACCCCGCAGCAGGTCCTGGATTGAACGGGGACTTTCGGCCTTGAGAGCTTCGGCTTTAATGGTAGAGATGGCGCCGGTAAGGTCTCTTTGCCTCATGGTACCATACCCAACGACGACCACCTCATCCAGAAAGCTTGTCTCTTCGTCCAGAATGACATTGACTACAGCTTTGTTCCCAACGTTGACCGTTTGTGTCGTAAATCCGATGTAGGAGATATTCAATATCGGATTCGAGGTAGTTAGCCTCAATGTATAATTTCCATCTGCATCTGTGACGGTTCCATTTGTCGTACCGGCTTCCACCACATTTACGCCGATCAGGGATTCACCTTTCTGATCGGCAATATGCCCGGTTACCGTCTTACCAGTTTGCTGACTTTCCATTGTATCTCTACCTTCGCTATTCAAGGCATATGATGCTACAGGAATTAGCAAAAGTACAATAAGAATGATGCCCATCCGGTGCAACATCCTGTTTTTCACTCCTAGTTTGAGGGGTGAAGAAAAAAATACCGGGTTCCTATTCATGATAATAACAATTTATATAATTAAAAAATATGGAATTTATAAGCCTTTTTTCGCCATCTCCAAAGCAGTTGTTGTAATATAATATTTGGTCAGTGTATTGGAGATTTCCCATGCCGGCATGTTCCTGTTGATGAGAAATCCAAAATAATTTTTTGCCACCATCCCGAAATAATCCTCATGCCCTTTTCTGGATTCGACCGGGACAATGATCTGGTATCTGTTTTCCGAACTTTGAACTACAGTCAGATAGGGATAACTCTTTTGTAATTCCGCCACTGCTTTATTGAGTGCCGTTTCGAACTGGCTTCTGTCTGTCGTTTCTTCTTTTTCAATATACAACTGCTTGATGTAGTTCTCCTCCTTATTTTGTACGATTTCCACGGAAGCTTTTGTCCCCTTGATTAGTGCACTATATGCATCACCGCCTCCTTCAGGTGCTTCATAATTCCAAAGTGCCGTTACTGACGCATTTTTCCCTTTTATCTGATACTGGACTGTTCCGTTTCCAAATACTTCCAGCACATTGTTTCTGAGATATTTCTGCAGGAATGCAGGAAAACTATCCAAACGGGTAGATCTGGAAAAATCGGCCAGCGTTAACTGTGTAGACCAGTGCTTTGCAGAAGTGATGTTCACATCGGTTCTGTAATTAATTACCTCATCGGGAAAACATTGCCAGTTGATTAAATCAACCATGTGTGTTGCCACATCCACCAAACCTTCACCCTGTTGCTCCACATCATAAAACCAGGCCGGACGGACGAGAACATTTCCCGATACCTCTTTGAAATAGTGATGCACACTTTCCATGACAATGGCTGGCTCCTCGGGTGTACCTTCCTGCAACTCCCCGAAAACCTCTTTATTGTGCACGAACACACGGGTAAGTGTATTAAGGATTTCATACCGTTCCGTCATTACGTCATAAAGATATACATCATGGTTCCTGGCACTATCATACGCAGCTTCCAATGCTTGAAAGCCTTTTTTGTCGATTGCCATGGGTTTGTCGGATAAGACATTGTACCCGGCATTAATTGCCTTGAAGATATATGCGGTTTTCTTGCTGTTGTTTCCTGCAAGAACCACAACATTCCCTTTTCTCTCCTGAATCATCCTTTCGAGATAATCTTCTCCGGAATAGACTATTTCATCCCAGTTCGTCGGATCTTCGTTACGTTGGTTATACCCATCAATACTTGCTAAATATTGCTTTAATTCGTCTCCTTCTGGTGCATAGACAAATACGGTGTCGTTGACCTGTTGCTGAGGGAATTTTTGCAATAAACTCGCGTGAAAATGTCCCGGGTCCAGTACAACCAGTTCAATTTCACCCGCTCTACCGGTAAAGATATCTTTCAAATCCACCCTCTTTTTTTGATTTTGGCATGAAAAAATCAAAGAAACTCCCATGATCAACATGATTGCATAAAATAGATTTTTCATCGGCTGTAATTTTTAAATCTGAATATGTGATGTACCATAGGGATACCGTTGTGAACGCGCCAACATCTGGTTGGCAGTTTCATTGTTTTTGAATCTCTCCATTTCAGGGTTCCATTCCAGTCTACCGGGCACCTTCATCGCAATGTGACTGATCAGACAAATGGAGCAGGCACGATGTCCCGGCTCAACAGGAGAGATCGGTTCTTTTCTGGTCTTGATACACTCTAGCCAGTTACCATGCTGATTGTCACTTCTGTAAAGATGTATTTCATTTTCCTTTATCTCAGTTGTGAGAATCTTTGGGTCGCTGGCATCAAGAGCTTTTGCACTGTTTGCCTGCGAGACAGGATCACTGGAAGAAGCTACATAATTGCCTCGGGAAACAAAAATCCAGCCTTCGGTCCCTTCATATCTGATTCCGTTTGGATAACCACCGCTTGTATACATGGTTATCCCGTTCTCATACTCCGCCTTTACCATAAAGTCACCGTGCACATCCCACAATCCCGATTTGGGGAATTGGGCAACCGCTTCTACGGATACAGGTCCAGTGTACTCCGTATTCATACCCCACGCAGCTGAATCGTAATGGTGCTGACCCCATCCCGTGATCATGCCTGCTCCGAACTGCTCACACCTCAGCCACCCCGGTCGACCGTAATTCTGTTGAGGATGTACCCGCATTTCCGTATAATACACCTCGGGAGTAGAACCAAGCCACATATCATAATTCAGATTCCCGGGCACGGGCATTTCTAACGCTTCCGGTCCGGAGGGATCCCCCGGCAAGCCGATTTTTACGGTATGAAGTTTCCCGATTCTTCCGTTTCTCACCAACTCGGCGGCAATCCTGAACTGTGGCGAAGAGCGTTGTTGTGTACCTACCTGGAGAATCACACCTTGTTTCCTGACGAGGTCACTCAAGAAGCGGCCTTCCGTTACGGTCAGAGAGGTGGGTTTCTGCAGGTAAATATCTTTTTTTGCCAGTGCAGCTCTGGCTGCCGGCTCCGAGTGCCAGTGATCGGGAGTGCTGATGATGACGGCATCGATATCCTTATTCAAAAGCATTTCCTGATAGTCGTCATACATTCTGGCATTTGAATAGTTGCTGTTGCCTGTTTTCTTTGCATAGTAATTGTCTATGTATTTTTTTCCATCAAGAAGCCGCTTTTTATCCACATCACACACGGCTATGAACTGAGCCTGACCATACTTTATGGTTTCTGCCATATCGTGATCGCGGGCAATCCTGCCAAAACCAATCTGCCCGATATTAATTTTATTACTCGGTGCATTCTTGCCAAACAGGGATGAGGGAACAATAGTAGGAAAAACCGCTGTGCCGACTGCTGTTGCTGCTGCCTTCTTTATAAACATCCTTCTTTCCATTTGATTTGTATTTATTCTGATTTGTATTTTTCAAATTCCTGTGCGATATCTGCTTCAAGGTGATTTCCGGAATGAACCAACACCCGGTATCTGAGCTTGATCTCCTCCCCTTTTTTCAACAATGTGTTTTTATCATTCTCCGGCCAATACATGGGTGTGGGTGAAAAAAAACCATAGTCGCGAGTGAACCAGGGCGAAGGATACCACTCATTTGACGGATGTTGCATGATAGCCATTCCTTCCGTTTTTCCCAATCTCTGACCAGAACAATCCATCCAGAACGAACTTTTTCCGAAGGTGTTCTTCTCTCCCGTCTCTCCTTCTGCATTGATCATGACTCCACCATTAATTACGGCCAAATCAGGATCCATTCTTCCGCTGAACAGCGAATGATTTGTTTTTTCGATTACTACATCCAGCAGCATTTCCATGGTTACATCGAAGTCTATTTGAAATTTACCTTTCGAAGGAGCCGAAACAGTAATTGTACGCTTGTCCTTGATGGGCGCATCGGCACCGGGCCGTCTCCAGATGCATTCGTTCTCAATCACCACTTTCTCTTTTCCCGACTCTATGATATCGGCTCTAAGAGAGATAATCTGTCCTCTTTCGAGACCCTCCTGCCAGTAATTACCCCCATTTACTTTGTCGCATCCAAAAAAAAGAGAACTGTGATGCGGATAGTTTGCATTGCGCATCGAGGTTACAGAGGCATTCGACGGCCCGTTGACTGGATAAAAGAAAGGATACTTCTCGAATTCAGAAAGAACGTAGTTTGTAAACAGATTTCCGTTAATCCTGATCTCAATCCTATCTCCCACTTTATTCGCGGTTACCTTTTCCTGAGCAGAAGCGACCTGACATGAAAGAGCTATACTCAGCATGATGAATGGAATATGTTTTTTCATTTATTTTGTTTAATTACATTAGACTATTTATAATCAATTTCCGGAGTTCCGGAAAAACTGTTCCAATAACTTTCAGCTGTTTCTTTGTCCATTTTCCCATCAAAAACAATCATCCTGTATTTCAGCACATAGTCGTTCCCATTTTTTAATGCCCACGATTTGTGCCGGATGGGGGTAAATTCGAAATACATGTCTCCTCTGCCGCCATTCCCATCTATTGGCCATACCCGCATAGGTTCCGGATGCGCACGATTTGACGGATGGCTTAAAAACAAGATCCCCGATCTTTCTCCATTCACACCCGATTCTCCTTCTACAATACACCAACGGGCATTACTGCCATCCGCATCTACCCTTGTTTTACCTTCTGATGTCAACACGGTACAGTTCTCTTTTGTCCATCTTTCAGTCGCCCTGTAACCTATTCCTCCTCCATATCTGTAGGCATCTAACATAATTCCGTTCTTCAATGGCGTGTTGATGGACGTAGTATAGTCAATAACCCAAACTCCTTTTTTGCCATTCCATACCCTTACATCCAATAGTTCATTCATCGCAATCTGATCCTCCCCTTTTGCGCCAAAATCCATATGCTGTTGCAATGCCTTAAAACCCGAGAATACCTGACCGGTAATTTCAGACAAAAAACCGGCAAACCTGACGGTTCCCTGTCCTTTGTTTAAATTCCAGAAATCCACTTCACGATCTTCAATATGCGTCAATGTCCATGGGCCCCAGATGCCATAATGGTGATAATGATCAGGCGGTTGAACCCGTGAGAGCACTTCTCCTTTCGGAGACCATAAAGGATGTATAAATCCTGATCTTTTAAATAAGGGATCAACGCCTTTGGGTGGATACATCGTCTCGAAGCGGTAACTGAGTATGGAACTCTTTTGAGCATAGAGGGTAAGATTTCCATCCGATTTATTGATTTGAATCTGATTATCCCGACTCTCTGCTCCTTTTTTATCTGACAATTTGAGTATGAACTTTCTGGTTGAATTCTTTGGGGATAAACCATCTAATATAAACCATAGTCTGGCAGAATAGCCGGGTTCAGTTTGACTGGGGACAAGTTTATGATCTGATTTAGTTATTTCATATAATTCCAACTGAAGACTATCATTATATTTAATCAAATCCAGCGGGATTGAGACCGGAGCATCCCGATAATCCTTGTCCATCCTGAAGGAGAATCCAATTAATTCCTGTGCAGAAATAGGCAGTGAAAGGAATAATAGAAACATTACAATGACATATCTCATAAGCTAATATTTTTACACATTTATATACCACTGAAAACTCCAAAACTTCCTTTAATCAGCAGAATTGCCACTGTGATAAAACTAGAGAGCACTTTACACTGCGGTTTTTCATTTATTAAGTAAAACAAGCATGATATCAAAATTATAACCTTCGAATATGGTAATTATTAAATACAATCCTACTTTTAAATCATTTAATAAGGAAAATTAATCAAAAAGTATCATTAATAAATTAAATTACAAAAAAAGCGCATAATAAAGTTAAATACAAATATTATATTTGCAGTTGAATGTACAATATTTGCATCTCTACAAAAAAATTATTTTGTTAAGCAATTTGAACTGAAGACAAGTTTGCCTGGACAATGTTATTCCGAGAATTCAACATGGAGGAATAAAGATGATCTGAATAGCCTAATAAATAAATTTATGAACAAGTTAATGCATGAACAACTCAATCTGAAAAATGGATCACCGGTTAAAATAAAATGGTGTGATTATGATTTTTTCAAGTACCCCATACACTACCACAGTGAGTATGAAATTATTTACATTGTTAAGAGTACCGGCAAAAGATTTGTTGGCAATAATGTTGAACATTATTCCGATGGAGATCTGGTTTTACTGGGAAGCAATGTTCCGCATATGTATAAAAGTGATCCTTTCTATTACCAAAATATCGGAAAACGACGCGTACAAGCGGTCATTCTTCATTTCTCGAATGATTTTTTCCGTCATGCCATAGAACACTATCCAGAATTCTACCGCATTAAGACACTGTTGAATCAATCCCAACATGGAATCAGTTTTCCGGATAGTAAGGCTAGTCAGATGATCAAGAGCAGTCTTATAAAGGCATTGGATATGAAAAGTCTGGAATTAACGTTGGAATGCATCCGGATTCTTTCCATGATGGGTGAAACTGAAGCGAAAATATTTCTGAACGAAGATTATGTAGATCAAGCTCCCGTTAATCAACATGACGATCCCAGAATAATTAAAATATTATCACTACTGCATCAACATTATGTAGAAAACCTCTCATTACAATATCTTGCAGAAAAGGCGGGCATGAATAAGGCGGCATTTTGTCGTTTCTTCAAAGAAAAAACAAGCAAATCCTGCTTTGGCTATATCAACGAAATGAGGATTAATTTTGCCTGCAAATTACTCCGGGAAGGAGGGTTGTCCATTACTCAAATATGTTACGAAACGGGATACAACAATATTTCCAATTTTAACAGACAATTCAAGAAAATCACAAAGTTTACTCCCTCAGAATATCTGAGGGAGTTTAAAAAGATAAAATAAGCCACAGGATGATTATTCAAATCGATCCCTGTACGCCCATAATCCCAGTGCCGGGCTGGAGATGTAGTAAATCTCTTCACCATCCGGAAGCGTATTGAATCCCTCTTTGAGGTGGGAAACATCGTATCGTTGCAGTGCTTCATCGATATCCCCCCATTGAAAACCGACACTTTCAATCTCTTCCTGCGTGAGGTTTTCTATTCCTTTTCCCGGATAATAGGTGATTGAAAATCTCCCTTCCGACGATCCGTGGATCAGGTGTGCTGCTGCGCCCAGGTTATCCCGCAGCTCCGGGTCTGCCGATACAGCATTCAGGGTATGGGGTGTGCCAAAATAGCCGTACTTACGGATCAACCGGTCAATGGTTTTATCCTCTCCAAACTCTTTCAGGGCAGGAGCCAGCACAATCAACTCACCGCCATCTGCAATAGCCATGCGGGTGCGGTAAACCGACTTGTTACCCAGCCAGGTACTCTTGAACTCAGTTGGATCCAGCCAGACGACAACCTTTTTCAGGGGTCGCTCTACCATCACAAAATTGACCTCCAGTGACAACTTTGCAGCACGGTCGAATACGTCGAAATCATCCCCCACAAACAGTCCGTACGTCTGTTGTTGTCCCTTTTCGTTCACGCCTACGACTGTGAGTACATAAACAATGGGCAAATCTTTCAGATACTTCTCTGTCGCATAGTTGAATACCCGTCGTACCGGTGTATCGGCACGACCCATCATCCGCTCCATGCCGTAAACGGCACCGATATAATGACTCTTATTGATTCCTTCGCTTCCGCCGGTACCCACCAGAATATTCTTGTTGTAGTTCGCCATGCCCACTACCTCGTGGGGCACCACCTGACCAATGGAGAGAATCAGGTCGAAACCACCCTCGACCAGCAGCCTGTTAACTTGTGCCGGCCAGGCAAAGTCCACTTTCCCTTCCGATACCTCCCGGATGTATTCCGCCGGCACTTCACCCAGTGTAGCCACGTCGTTGCGCCAGTCGTGATCGCGAATGAGGGATTTTGGCGTTTTCCCGAACATGTGATCAATCTGATGCACCGTCATGGGGGTATGTGTACCCAGGGCCGGAAGGATATCGGTCAATTTTTCGCCGTAATACTCCCAGGTCATTTCGGTGAGCTCACCCGCTCTGCTGGGCAGCCGGGTATAATCGGGCGGAACGGCCAGAATCTTCTGCCGTTCCCCCAATCTATTCAATGCTTCGTACAGTCCCTGCTTCAAATCCGCTTTCGACAAGTTGGTCTGAGCGGAACCATTTTCGTAATAAATCATCTTATTTTTGATTTAACATGTGGGATGTAAATCATCGAATCTTAAATCATCGAATCAATACATCGCCACATCAATCCATCAAAATTAAACATCATAGGTGGTGGAAGCCGTACTTCCGCCACGTCCTGTCCAGTCGGTATGGAAGAACTTGCCACGCGGGCTGTCGAGTCGTTCATACTGATGGGCGCCAAAATAGTCGCGCTGTGCCTGCAGCAGGTTAGCCGGAAGACGTTCGCTGCGGAAACCGTCGTAATACCCCAATGCCGCTGTGATAGCCGGTACGGGAATACCATTCAACAGTGCCGTGGCACATACCCTGCGCCAGCTCTCTTCCGCCGACTCTACCGCATTCTTGAAGAAGGGATCGAGCAGCAGGTTTTCCAATGCCGGATTGTTGTCGAATGCTTTCTTGATGTCTCCCAGGAAACGGGAACGAATGATACAACCGCCACGCCACATCAATGCGATCCCACCATAATTGAGGTTCCAATCATACTCTTTGGCTGCCTCCATCATCAGGTCGTAACCCTGTGCGTAGGAGATAATCTTGGCTCCGTAGATGGCGTTTTCCAGGTCATCGATAAATTGCTGCTTGTCGCCTTTAAAATCCGGTTTTTTACCCACCAGTGTTTTAGATGCCTTCACCCGCAGATCTTTCTGTGCAGAGAGACAACGGGAGAAGACCGATTCACCGATCAGCGTGAGGGGAATACCCAGGTCGAGGGCTGTGACGGCAGTCCATTTACCGGTACCTTTTTGTCCGGCGGTATCGAGTATTTTTTCTACCAATGGAGATCCGTCTTCATCTTTGAAGGCCAGAATGTCGGTGGTAATCTCGATCAAATAGGAATCCAGGACCCCTTTGTTCCATTTTTTAAATACTTCGTGCTGCTCGAAAGCATCCATACCAAGCAGATCTTTCATCAGATGATAGGCTTCGTTGATGATCTGCATATCGCCATATTCAATGCCGTTGTGCACCATTTTCACAAAGTGGCCGGCGCCATTCTCTCCTACCCAGTCGCAGCAGGGAACACCACCGTCAACCTTGGCAGCCACAGCCTGAAAGATCTCTTTCACATGCGGCCATGCTTCGGGTGATCCACCAGGCATCATGGAGGGGCCATTCAATGCACCCTCTTCACCGCCGGAGACACCCGTTCCAACATAAAGCAAGCCTTTGCTTTCCACATATTTTGTTCTGCGGATGCTGTCGGGAAAGTGACTATTACCACCATCAATGATGATGTCGCCCGGTTCAAGCAGGGGGATGAGCAATTCGATAAAATCGTCTACCGGTTTACCGGCTTTGACCAGCATCATCACCTTGCGGGGTCGTTGGATGGATGCCACAAACTCTTCGAGTGAATGGGCTCCGATAAAATTCTTTCCTTTTCCTCTCCCTGCCAGAAAGTGGTCCACTTTGGCAACTGTTCTGTTGAAAACAGCCACGGTATATCCCTTACTTTCCATATTCAGGACCAGATTCTCACCCATCACGGCCAATCCGATCAATCCAATATCTGCTTTTTCTTTCATACGATTAATCCATTTTTTTTCATTATGGTGTATGGAACTCGCAATAATAATGTATCATATGATAATGATTATCATGCTCGTTTCATTTATTTATATTTATTTATTTTCAAGACACAAGAATCAAGGACCAAGATCACATTGACTTTGTCCACATTGGTTCATTCAATAATCATCTTTTTACGCGTGCGTTTCCTTTCCAGATGCTCCAGATCACCTCCTCATCTGCTGGTTGTGCATAGTCTGTCAGGAACGTGGTGGCCAATGCACCGCTGGCCCAGGCAAACTGAATCCACTTTTCGGAAGACATTTCCCTGAGGATGCTGTAAAGCAGTCCTCCCACAAAGCCATCACCTCCGCCAATGCGGTCCATCACATTGATGGTGCGCAACGGAGCTTCATGCCAGTTTTCATTTTCATAAACAATGGCTCCCCAGAGATGTTCATTGGCACTGATCACTTCACGCAGTGTGTTCGCAAAGACCGATACATTTGGGAAAGCCTGTTTTGCATTCAGGATCATCCCCTTGAAGGCATGCATGGTATCTCCGATATTTTCTCCTCCCGCTTTGGGGCCTTCAATACCGAGGCACAACTGAAAATCTTCTTCATTTCCAATGAGGATATCAGCAAGAGAGGCTATTTCCGTGAAGGCCTCGTGAAGTTCCTTCTCCCTTCCCTTCCAGAAAGTGGCTCTGTGGTTGAGATCAAAGGAAATCAACGTTCCATGTTTCTTTGCATAACGGGCAATCTCGAGACAGAAGTTGCTTGTGTCGGGCGAAAGTGCTGCGATCAATCCGGAGAGATGTACAATCTGCACACCCTCTTTCCCAAATATCCTTTCCAGATCGAAATCCTTCACATTCAATGTCCTGCCCACCTCACCGGCACGGTCGTTCTGTACACGCGGGCCCCGCAGTCCGAAGCCACTGTCGGCAATGTTAAACTGATGACGATATCCCCAGGGATCTCCCTGTGGTACTTCGGGACCTTCGAAGTCCATGTTACGCGCACGCAGATCGGCTTTAATGAAAGCAGCGATGGGGCTGTCTTTCACAAAGGTTGTCAGCACCTTTACCGGTAGCCCCAGGTAAGAGGAGATGCTGGCCACATTGGTTTCAGCACTGGTAGCCTGCATCTGAAACAGATTGGTACTCTGCACCGGCTGAGCATTTACCGGCGTGATGCGTACCCCCATGCTGGTGGGTACGACCAGCGCATATTTAAAATCTTTTCTTAATTCGAGAGACATATGAATGATTTGATGATTATTGATTTGATGATTATTGATTTGATGATTATTGATTTGATGATTATTGATGTAATAATTGACAGCTGACACCTGATTCCTGATTCCTAAATACTGAATGCATCAAAACCGCCGTCAACGATTGCCACTGTGCCGGTCACAAATTTGGAAGCATCGCTCACCAGATAGTGCAACGTACCCAGAAGATCTTCCGGATCACCGAAGCGACGGAAGGGTGTGTGGGCGATGATGGTATGTCCGCGATCAGAATAGGAACCATCGGGGTTGGTGAGCAACGCCCTGTTTTGCTCGGTAATAAAGAATCCGGGACACAAAGCATTCACCCGAAAGTTTTCGCCAAACTTGATAGCCAACTCACCGGCCATATATTTGGTAAAATTGGTGACAGCAGCTTTGGCTGCACCGTAACCGGCTACCCGTGTGAGCGGACGAAGAGCAGAAGCTGAAGAGATATTCACGATATTTCCCTTCTTTGCTTTTACCATATATTCGGCAAAAACAACTGTGGGCATGACGGTGCCCATGAGGTTGAGGTCGACCACCTTACGAAAGTCATCCATCTTCAGGTCAAAAATATTGTTGTTTGGCCCGATTGTTGCTCCAGGCATATTTCCACCTGCGCCATTGATCAACACATCAATGGTACCATATTTTTCCGCAATTTCCCGGGCATTTTGTTTCAATACAGCCTCATCCGTGACATCCGTTTGCAGGAATATGGCTTCTCCTCCTTCATCCTTCACTTTTCTGATCAACTGATTCCCTTTTTCCAGATTGCGGGCCATAACAGCCACATGCGCCCCATGAGCCGCCAGGTATTCGACCATCGACGTACCCAGCACGCCGGTTCCTCCTGTGATGGCGATCACTTTTCCCCTGATATCAAAAAAATCGTACATAATATATTATTTAGTGTTTGATGTGGACAAATATAAGTCGATTATCCGATTGACCGGGATTAAATCACGTGAAAATCATTTCATAAAACGAGAAACCGTCACCGATACCTGTCTACACCGCCCCTGTTATTAAATCGAAAAAAGTCTTCTTAAATGTCTGTCGTAAATATTCTCTTCTACACAGGATCCAATGACATCGTCATATTTCACAAGCAGGTCCGTATATTCTCCTCCCATTTCAGCAGCCACTTTATAGGCTACGTGAATCAACTGGCGGAAATTGGAATTATAATCGGCATGTCCCGGAATATGACGGAGTGTATTCGCATATTTATCGCTTGTCCAGCCATTTACCTCCTCCACTGAAGGCAGCTGTGCAGCATCAATATTAATTACATCGGCGTAGGGAGCGCACAGTTCTTCCTGCCGGTTGTAAGAGTTCTCATAAATTTTCTTTGCCAGATCCAATCCTTCTCCACCGGCAACAGCAAGCCCTATCACCTCTTCGAGCCAGGTTGTACCAGCCGTTTTCAGATGCAGTCCCTTATCATATTTGGCGATCACCTCCGCCATGATCGGGTAAATGGAAAACTTGTCGCTCCCTGAGTGTACACTCAACTTCAGTTCTTCGGGTAGTCCAAATTCTTTCACGGCAAAGTCAAGCACCAGCACATCCTCTTCGAACTCTTTGGCAAACTGAACCAGATCACCTACATAATCCACTCCCTTATTGAATCGTCCGGTAAACTTGGGTGCAATGGTTTGAGCCGGAACACCTTTATCCGCCAGCATTTTCAATATGAAAAGCATTTCAACCGGAGTCTGGGGAGATTCTACCTCATCCATAGATACCTCGGTGATAAAATTTCCTTCACCCTTCTCTTTTCTCAGATAGGCATAAATCTCAGATGCATGCTGTGTGGCTGCCAGAAATTTACCGGCAATCTCAGTCAACAGCGCCTTGGTGATATGCAACGGTTTTTCGATTCCCGGGATATGTAGTTCTCCCATATATTTTTCACAGGAAGCAACAAAAGCATCTACGTCCTCTTTGCTGCTTTCCTTACCAATAAAAGAAGCCACGTCGAGCGTGAAAAAATCGGATACTTCTACATATTTCGACACCGTAGTCAGATTAATGTGGTCGGCATCCACAAAATAGGATCCATTAAAATGCAGCGCTTTAACAGCTTCATCTGCCTCTTTGCGTGTATCACCGGGTTCTGTCCCCACATAAATATGCTCCCTGTTCGACTTATTCCATACCGGACTTATATTCAATCCGGTCTCATTGGCTTTCATGATGGCTCTCAGCTGAGCCTTTCCCTGGTGTGTAAAACGATCACCCACACCAATACTGTATTTACCTAATTTCATTATATTTATTTTTAAAAATTGAAAAAGTTCTTCGCGTTATTATAAGAGATGTCTTCTACCATCTTTCCGATAAAATTCTTTTCGGATACCGGAAGCAGTCCATTTTCCAGGTCATTCCCAATGAGATTGCACAAGATACGACGAAAATACTCATGTCTCGGATAGGAGACAAAGCTACGCGAATCGGTAAGCATTCCCACAAACCGGCTCAGAAGTCCCAGATTAGAGAGTGAGTTCATCTGGGCTTCCATCCCTGTTTTTTGATCCAGAAACCACCAACCCGATCCAAACTGGATTTTTCCTGCTACGGATCCATCCTGGAAGTTACCAATCATGGTTGCGATCATATCATTGTCCCTGGGATTGAGATTATAAATAATGGTTCTGGCCAGCTTGTTGTCTTTATCCAGTTGGTCGAGAAAACGGCTCATCGCTTTCGCGACACTAAAATCACCGATGGAGTCAAATCCTGTATCCGGCCCCAGTTGATTAAACAATCGGGTATTGTTGTTACGGATGGCGCCGTAATGAAACTGCTGTGTCCACCCCTTTTCCCAATCCATCAAGGCACCTTCGTGCAACATGGCCGATTTAAATTTCAATATCTCCTCTCTTGTCAGCTCATTACCGCCATATACTTTATTAAATATCTGTGCTATTTCTGCATCTGTATAGGAGTCGGCGTAAAATTCCTCAATCCCGTGATCGGAGAGTTTACATCCCACTTGCGCAAAAAAATCGTGACGATTGCGGAGTGCTTCCAGCAGATCACTGAATTTATTGATTGTGATACCGGATACTTCCGATAATTTTTCCAGGTAGCCACGGTATTCCTTCGGATTTTCTACTGCCATGGCTTTATCGGGTCTCCATGTGGGCAGTACCTTCACATCGAAACCTTCTTCTTTTAATGAAAGATGGTGTTCCAGACTATCGGCAGGATCATCTGTGGTACAGACTACCTGAACATTAAATTTTTTCATTAACCCCCGGGCAGAGTAAGCCGGTGTGCGAAGCTTCTCTGTACAGAGATCGTATATTTCTCTTGCACTATCCGGATTCAGTATTTTTTCCACACCAAAAGCCGATTTCAGCTCCAGGTGTGTCCAATGATACAACGGGTTTCGCATGGTATAGGGTACGGTTTCTGCCCATTTTTCAAATTTCTCCCAATCGGAGGTGTTTCTTCCGGTGCAGTACTTTTCTTCGATCCCATTGGTACGCATAGCACGCCATTTGTAGTGATCACCTTCAAGCCACAACTGGCCCAGATTATCAAATGTATGATCTTCCGCAATGTAGGCAGGATTCAAATGACAATGATAGTCGATAATGGGTTGATTTTTTGCATGTGCATGATACAACTCTTTTGCTGCCTCTGTCTGGAGCAAAAAGTCTTCATGAATAAAACTTTTCATAGGACATTTATTTTAAAATATTTTTTTCAGACATTTCACCGTTCTCGAGCACATACTTTAGGACATAGCATTTGCGGACCCAAAGTTAGGCATTTTATTTTACATATATCTTTTTGTATTCACTGGGTGTCATATTGAATTTCTTCTTGAAACAGCGGGTGAAATATTTGGCGTCGTTCATCCCCACCATGTACGATACCTCTTTGATTGCATGCTCGCCATTCACCAGAAATTCCGCTGCATGCTGCATCAACACGTCACGCACATATTCGATGGGAGCAAGCCCGGTGAGCCCTTTCAATTTTTTAAAAAAAACAGTGCGGCTCATCCCCATTTCTACAGCCATATCTTCAATAACAAAATCGCTGTTGCCGAGATGCGATTCAATAAATTCATTTACAGCACGGATAAAGACGAGGTCTTTTTCATTGAAAGGAGCATCTGTTGTTTCTTTTGCCCGCGACAAAGCAACGGGAGAAGAATTTGTTTTGTTCCTGTAATAACGTTGTAATTCGCTCCTGCGCTGCAACAGATTTTTGACACGCGCCTTGAAATAGGAGACGCTGAAAGGTTTGGTAATGTACTCATCTGCCCCCTGCCCAAAACCCTCCAATTTACTGTCGAGCGTTGTTTTCGCTGTAAGCAGCAAAAAGAGAATATGACTCGTATGGATATTGCTCCGAACCCTTTCGAGCAACTCAATCCCATCTACTTCGGGCATCATGATGTCGCTGACAATAAAATCCGGAATAAGTTCCAGTGCCTTTTCAAGTCCCTCCTTTCCGTTCGATGCTTCGTACACCTCGTACTCATTCTCGAGAATGGACAGGATAAACTGTCGTAGATCCTCATCATCCTCAACGACCAATACGGAGGGTTGACCATTGACCTCTTCTGTGGCAAGGAGAGGAAGCGGCTCATCCTCTATCTCTCTTTGGGGCTCGCTCACAGCCAATGGACTGAGCGAGTCATCGATGGTCACGTCTGTGCCGAAGTGCGAATTTCCTTTCCGGAAGTACACCGTAAAGCTGCTACCCTTTTTTTCTTCACTATCTACCTCTATCCTGGCACGATGCTTGTCGGCCATCTCCTTCACAATGGAGAGTCCGATGCCGGTGCTGGGTTTACTGGCATCTTCATTAAAAGATTCAAAACGCCGAAACAGTCTGCCCATTCTTTCTTTGTTGATGCCAACACCAGTATCCTTCACCTGTAGAGCCACCTCATCGTTGTGGTGGAACACCGAGACATGAATTGATTTTCCTTCGGGCGTATATTTGAAGGCATTGGAAAGAAGATTCACCACAATTTTTTCCATCGCTTCGGCATCAACCCATATCAGTTGATCACCCACCCTGTTTTCAAAGAAATAGTCGATATTTCTAAGCTTTGCATTATTCATGTAGTTCTCATACAGATTTTCCACAAAAGGTCCCATGGCAATCTTACTTACTGTCAGTGGGGATTGTTCCATCTTTTGAAAATCGAGAATCTGATTCACCATATTCAACAGACGCCTTGTATTCTTGGAAACAAGCAAAAGCTGTTTCTTCACCGTTTCAGGTGTCGATGTATTCTGTATCAGGTTCTCAATGGGTGAAACGATCATTGTGAGCGGTGTACGGATCTCATGAGAGATGTTGGTGAAGAAACGGGTTTTGATCTCCGACTCCTGCTTTTCCAATACAATCTTGTTACGCATTTTGTAGAAAGCATACAATATCCGGAAGATAAAATAGAGGATCAATATCGCCAACAAGGCATAGAAGAGATATGCCCAGCCGGTGGCCCAGAAAGGGGGGAGCACCTCTATGGCAAGCGTTCGCTCGTTGTCTGTCCACACACCATCGCTGTTGGTCGATTTTACCCGGAAAAGATATTTACCCCGCGACAGGTTGGTGTAATTGGCGATACGCTGATTGCCTGCATAAATCCATTCCTTATCGAAACCATCCAACTTGTATGCGTAATAAATATTCTCCGGATCTGTATAATCGAGAGCCGCAAACTCGATGCTAAAAAAATTCTGATTGTGCTTTAGTTGCAGGTGTTCAATCAAGTCGATACTTTTATACAAAGGTCCTCCGTCGGAGATATGCACGATACGGTTGAATAAACGAAA
Organism: Bacteroidetes bacterium GWC2_46_850; assembly: GCA_001768325.1. Classification (GTDB taxonomy): domain Bacteria; phylum Bacteroidota; class Bacteroidia; order Bacteroidales; family Dysgonomonadaceae; genus Proteiniphilum. The sequence continues at coordinate 113,183 of MENQ01000021.1, forward strand.
CTGTACCAGTGCGAGGTAGGGGTTAAAAGTATTATTCTTCACACGCTCAGGGTCAAAAACAAACATTCCATGCGAATAGCCGAATAGCATTCTCCCATCACGTAAACGGCAACTCGAGTTTTCGGAGAAATTGTACCTCTTCATCATTCTCTTTATTTCACTAAAATTTTCAAAAGTCTCCGCTTGCCGATTAAATTTGGTGAGACCACCTTCACTACCTATCCAAAGATCCCCCCTCTTGTCTTCTTCAATGGAGAGAATAATATTGGAAGGTATACCCTGTTCAGCGCTGTAAGTTTCAAATCTTATTGGAAAACCACGTTGGTCTGTTTCCTTTATCATGCTAATACCTCCGCCGAATGTTCCAATATATGTTTCACCTGATTGTGTGGTACAGATATCGATGATATCGTTGGCACCAATCGCGTATTCTTTGGCAGTGCTACTTGTGAAAATTTTAAATTCTATTTCCTGGGGTGATTTGAAATCAGCGTCAAACATCATAAATCCAAGGGTGGTACCAACACAGATATGCCCATGTTTGTCACTTGTGATAATTCTTACCTGATCGACCTGGTTAAACGGATAATCTGTCATATCATTGAGATGATTCACAATTCTATCTGCATCATCCCCATGGATAATCAGATTTAATCCGCCCCCGAAAGTGCCAATCCATATGTTCTTATTTTTATCCTCAAAAATTGTATATACATTGTTATCACTCAACGAATATTTGTCGTGTGAGTCATTCTTGTAACGGGATATATGAAAACCTCTTCCACTCACTTTCCTTACAAGCTTAATTGCCCCTTCACCTTTCGTTCCTATCCAGATGTTTCTCTCTGAGTCTTCAGTAATACAATATGCAATTCCTTCCAGGGGAGCGCCACTTCCTATCTCTCCACGGTTATTGAGGATGCCTTGTTCCTTCATTTCCTCATTATATATATGAATAATCCCGTCTTTTGTCGCTACCCATATAAATCCCTCAGAATCCTCAAAAATTGGACGAACATCATTACTGATTGTTGAGTTCACGTTGCGATGAAGTGGAATAGATTTAAATTTGGCATCATCATAAAAGATCACCTTCTCCAATCCATTGGAGCGTGTGCACATCCATAAATTGCCCTGCCTGTCGGAATAGGCGGAATGCATCATATTGGAAAAGAGCCAACGTTGAGAGAAAGGCTCATTATAAAACGGTGTAAGCTGATCTTTTTCTCTATCATAGATCGAAAAGCCTCCCCCTCTGGGGTGTACCCATAGTCGGTCGTCACTGTCTTCAAAAATAAAAAAGTTGGGTGGGAATACACTCGACACTGTACTTTCTATAAAGGGTGTAAAGTGAACGTAATGGCCAGAATAAGGATTAAACTTTGAGACACCCAACAGATCGGTCTCCAACCATATATTCTTTGAACGATCCACGTAACCATCCATAATTTGATAGAATTTCATATCGGGATTTGTTACTGAATTATTTATCTCCATGCTGCCATCATGCGTATTATATATGATAAATCCGCTCAAACTGGAGAGTACAAGTATCTTTTCCGAGGAAATCTCACAAATTGAGATGATATCTGAAGAAATTCCCGTGGAGAGCTGAGTAAAGGTCTTCCCTTTCAGGTCGTACTTCCAGATAAGACCTCTGTGAGAGCCAAACCAGATGGTATCTCCGAACTCCATGGCACTGAAGAAGGGTGTCTCTTCTTTAAATCTACCAGAGGATAACGGATGAAAAAAAAATGAAGGAGAGGCTCCATCTGCAGGGGCCAATGTTAATCCCCTGTTAGTCAGTATCCAGGAATTTTGAAATTTGTCTTCGTGAATAGCAAACACGCAGTCGTCCGTTAAATTATGATTACGCGTATGATACACATTTGCATTGAAGAGAGAGTCAGTAATAGAAATACACCCGTGTTTCTCCGATAAAAGCCATACTGTGCCGCTCTCCATCGGAACAATCTGTGACGCCAAAAAAGAATTCCCTCTGCATGCCTCAATGGAATTCGGGCTTAAAAATGATGCCGTTTCTATATTAAACCGATAGGCTTGGTTGTCATATGTTAATGCCCAAATATTGTTGTATTTGTCCTCGTAGAGATTGTCAATACGGCTGCTTCTCGATTCAACTGTGTTGTCAGAGGGCAGATGATAAGTCGTGAATGCATACCCGTCAAATTTACTCAACCCGTCCCAGGTGCTAAACCACATAAAACCTTTTTCATCCTGCAGAATATCAGTGATTGTATGCTGCGGAAGACCATTTTCTGCACCATAATGTTTAAAATAGGCTTCAGGTTGTCCCCTCAACTGCAGGATGAAACAGAGTTGGACAAAAATGAATATGTAAAATCTTATTTTCACGCAATAGGTATTTCCAAGACTATCTTTTGGTTGAGACAAATATATATTTTTTTTTGCTTCTTTCCCAATTCTACTTAAAGTAAAACAATTCAGCACCCTTTAAAAACCAATTTATCCCCTTTGTATTCATTAATATGCACTAATATTGCAAGTGTCGCCGTAAAGTTTTTTTAATCTTCGACACAAATTTCTTAACTTAAATAACATGAATAAAATGAATGAATTTAGCATGAAAAAGAAAGTATCCATAGGTATGCTACTTTTCCTTTTTTTTTCGTTGGGCTTAACTGCTCAGGAAAAAAATATCCGCGGATCAGTGAAAGACACCTACGGTGAACCGGTTATTGGTGCAAACGTCATGGTGAAGGGAACATCCATTGGCGCTGCCACCGATATCAATGGAAACTACACACTTTCCGCACCGGCATCAGCCACAACGCTCCAGATTTCTTATATTGGCATGAAAGAGACAGAAGTCGCTATTACAGGAAGTGTAGTCAATATTGTTATGGAAGAAGATGTGTCGAGCCTCGACGAAGTTGTCGTCGTGGGGTATGGCACACAGCGTCGAAGGGATCTCACAGGATCGGTATCATCCGTGAATGCGGAAACAATTGCTGCAGTGCCTGTTGCTTCAGCCGTGGAGGCCATCACCGGAAAAATGGCAGGGGTACAGGTTCTTACCACGGAAGGATCACCCGATGCAGAGATGCGGATTCGGGTTCGAGGCGGTGGTTCAATCACACAGAGTAACGATCCCCTCTTTATAGTGGATGGTTTCCCTGTGAGTACCATCTCTGATATCCCCCCCACAGATATTGAATCGATCGACGTATTGAAAGATGCTTCTTCTACTGCTATTTATGGATCACGTGGAGCCAATGGTGTTGTCATTGTAACCACCAAATCGGGAAAAGCAGGCAAACTACGCCTCAGTTATAACGCCTATTTCGGCGTAAAAAAAATTGCCAAAACGCTGGATGTGCTTTCTCCATACGATTACGCAACCTGGCAGTATGAATTAGCAGCACTCCAGGGGAACGATGCACTTAAAAACTACAGCTCTTTCTTTGGGAACTATCAGGATCTTGACCTCTATCGAGACATACCCCACAACGATTGGCAGGATCTCACCTTTGGCCGCACCGGTACTTCCATGAACCATAGTCTAAGTCTGAATGGAGGTAGTGACAAGATGACCTATGCTTTCAACTTCTCTCATCTTTCCGATAAAGCGATCATGGAAGGTTCTGACTACAAAAGAAACAGCATGAGCCTGAAATTAAATAACAAGCCAAACGACAAGATCACACTCGATTTCTCGATTCGATATACCGACACACAAATAAACGGCGGTGGAGCAAATGATGCCGGGAGCACACTCGACACGGATAAAAGGCTGAAGTATTCCGTAATTTATACACCCATTCCGTTAAAAAATCTGGATGCAACTGCGGGTAGTAATGACGATGATCTGGGAAATCTTTATAATCCGCTCGTCTCTATCACCGACAATGCACGAGAGAAAACACAGAAGAGACTCAATCTGGCAGGGAGTGCCTCCTGGGAGATAATAGACAACCTGCGCCTGCGATCTGAAGCAGGATTGGATCACCAAGATGATGGTGATCAGCGATATTGGGGATTAACCACCTATTACATAAAAAATTATCCCTCGGTAGATAATCAGGGGAAACCGGCAATCCGTTTGGTAAACAGAGAAAGACAGACATTGCGAAATACAAATACATTGAGTTATGATTTTAAAAAAATCCTCAGCGAAGATCACAGCCTGAATTTGATGGCAGGACACGAGTACATCGTTCGGAAAGGCCTTACGCTCACAGATGAGGTTCATGGATTTCCCGCTACTTTCACTGCGGACGATGCATGGAGGCTCTCCTCACAAGGTGTACCCTACACCATCGACAACTATTACAACGAAGATGACAAACTACTCTCCTATTTTGGTCGTGCCAATTACGACTTCCAGGGTAAATATCTGCTGAGTGCGACCTTCCGTGCCGATGCTTCCTCCAAATTTAGCAAAGAGAACCGTTGGGGATACTTTCCCTCTGCTGCAGCTGCCTGGCGTATCTCGTCTGAACCATTTATGGAAAATACAAAAAGTTGGCTCGATGATCTTAAATTACGTGCCAGTTTTGGAACAGCCGGAAACAACAATATTCCTTCGGGTCAGCTTGTACAGATGTTTGAGTCGAGGGCTACCTCTTGGATCAACGGATTCACGAATTATTGGGCACCATCAAAAGTCATGGCCAACCCAAATCTAAAATGGGAGACTACAGTGACAAGAAACGTGGGTCTTGACTTCACGCTGTTGGGAGGCAGACTCAGTGGAACCGTGGAAGCCTATCGCAATACAACCAGCGATCTGCTGATCGAATTCCCGGTAGCCGGCACAGGATATGATACCCAATATCGTAACATGGGAGAAAATCAAAATCAGGGAATCGAAACCACACTGAACTGGTATGCGGTAAATAACCGGAATTTCACCCTCAGTTTAAGCGGCAACATTGGTTTTAACCGGACAGAAATACAAAGTCTGGGAATCATGAATGATTTTGGATACGACACCTATTGGGCTTCCTCTGAAATTGGATACGACTACTGGATCGCTAAAGGTGGTGCGGTTGGACAAATGTTCGGATATCACTCCGACGGAAGATACGAAGTGTCTGATTTTGAAAGATATAATGCTTCTGCCAACCGATGGATTCTCAAGGAAGGGGTAGCGGACGCTTCTGGCGTGGTCGGTAATATTCGTCCGGGTTCCATGAAGCTGAAAGACCTTGATGATAACGGTATAGTGAATGTGGATGACCGGGAGATTATCGGGGATGCCAACCCAGTACATACAGGTGGCTTTACTATCAATTCTACCTTTCATGGGTTCGACATTTCTGCCGCCTTCAACTGGAGTTATGGTAACGACATCTACAACGCCAACAAAATTGAATTCTCTCACACCGGAAAATATCAATATCGCAATATGATCACCACGATGGAGCCCGGCAAAAGATGGACCAACCTACGGGAAGACGGGACCATCAGCAACGATCCGCAAGAGCTGGCTGCCATGAATACAAAGACTACCATGTGGTCGCCACAAACCTCCCGCATGCTATTCAGCGACTGGGCAGTGGAAGATGGAAGTTTCCTTCGTCTAAATACCCTCACACTGGGCTATACCATTCCCAAAACAATGCTCGCTAAAATGAAAATCGACCAGCTACGCTTTTATGTAACCGGTTACAATGTTTTCCTTTGGACTAACTACTCCGGATATGATCCGGAAGTATCGACTGTGAGAAGGACCAACCTCTCACCGGGCGTAGATTACTCCGCCTACCCAAAAAGTCGTCAACTCGTATTTGGCGTAAATTTGAATTTTTAATCCCAAAATAAGAACAGAATGAAAAATTTGATTTATATATATATGTTTGTATTATCGCTCGGAGTGATTGCCACTTCGTGTGATCTGGATGCTCCTTCCAAATCGGCTGCAGAGGGTTCGGTTGTACTGTCCATTGAGGCACTGGCTGAAGGTGCGGTGATGGGGATTCATCAATCATTCGGGGAAACCAATTCCTATCGCGGACGTTTTCTTCCTTATTATGGAATTAACAGTGATGTGGAGTGGATCAACGGCATTGACCCTACACAACTTAATGACGCAGGGAAGTATGAACTCTCCACTTATGCCGCCACACCCGGCAACACACAAATGAACACCGATAACAATGCATGGGCTAAATTCTATGAAGGCATTGAACGTGCGAACAAAGCAATTGAGGGGTTGCGTGCATACGGCAACGTGGCGGAAAATTCCAGAATGGCCCAACTGCTGGGTGAAGCGCTTACGCTGCGTGCAGTAATCTACCTCGATCTGGTAAAAGCATGGGGTGATGTGCCGGCACGCTTTGAACCAATCACGACTGAAACACTTTACATGCCGCGAAGTGACCGTGACGTGATCTACAAACAACTGCTGGCTGATCTCGATGAAGCAGAGGAGCTGGTTGCATGGCCCAATGAGACCGACATCACCGCGAGCACCGAAAGGGTAAACAAATCATTCGTAAAAGGTCTGATGGCCCGTATAGCACTTTATGCCGGTGGCTACTCGCAAAGAGCTGACGGAATACGCCGAAGTAACGATCCTGAACTAAGCGCAGAAAAGATGTATGCACTGGCAAAAGAAAAAACAATAGAGGTAATTCAGGGAGGGTACAACAAACTCGGTTCATTTGAGGATAATTTCAGGCTCCTGTGTCAGGACGATGTGACAGCAGGCAAGGAGTCACTCTGGGAAATACCTTTCTCCGCAGGCCGTGGCCGTGTATTGTTCACGTTGGGTGTACAGCATAGGGCGATAGATCAATATACCGGACAGAACAAAGGTGGAACCAACGGTCCATTGCCTCATCTATTTTACGACTACGACGTGGAAGATCTCCGCAGAGATATAACCTGTGTTCCCTATGAATGGTCGAATGCCAACCCAAGTCATCAGCAGCTCAGGAAAATCAGCAACTGGTGCTTTGGTAAGCTCCGTTATGAATGGATGAACCGCTATGTGACATCCACAAACGACGATGGGATCAACTGGCAATATATGCGACTGGCGGATGTATACCTGATGGCTGCTGAAGCAATCAACGAACTGGAAGGACCCGCTGCAGCAGCTCCGTATCTGAAGCCTGTCCTCGACAGGGTTCTTCCGACTGAAAAAGTAACCGCTTATATGTCGCAGGTGACTGCAAGTAAAAGTACTTTCTTCAATGCGATCGTAGATCAACGGGCACTTGAGTTTGCCGGAGAGAGCCTTCGGAAAGCTGATCTCATTCGCTGGAATCTGCTAAAAACCAAACTCGATGAAGCGAAGGTAAAAATGACGCAGCTTATCAACAGAGAAGGGAATTATGCTGATCTTCCTGAAAAACTTTACTACAAACTTGCAGATGATAACGAGACACTCATTATCTACGGACTTAATCACGGAGATAATGATGCCATGGGAGCCAGTCTCAATTACGAAAGCAGTGTCACTTGGTTCAATAAGAGTCATATCTCCACTGAACTCATCAATGCACTTTATCAGAAGGATCCGGATCAAAATCAATTCTGGCCTATCTGGCAGACATTTATAGACAGCAGTAACGGACAATTAACAAACTAATCACATGAGACGAAAAATACATACTCACTTATTCGCACTCTGCGCCATGCTTCTGCTCAACTTCAGTTGCACTGACGACAGAGCTGAAGAACTTATATCAGTCGAATACGACAGGCTGTTCTCCCCCATCAAAATTGAATCATTTATCATCAACCGTACCGACGCACGATTGAGCTGGACCATCAACAGGGATGCGGAATCATATACCTTGGAGGTATTTGCGGACGACAGCCTCTCTTTTACGGGCACTCCGGTGAGAAACTATGAGGGGGTAACCGGTGACCAACTTCCCTTCTATATCAGGGATCTGGATGGTGAAACACAGTACTCTGTACGGATCAAGTCGGTTGCTACCGGCAAAAACGAATCAAAATGGAGCGGGGTAACGTTTAAAACAGGTACTGAAAATATTTTTCAACCTTTTCTGGATGAAGATGTAGCAGCTACCTCCGTCACGCTCCGCTGGATACCGGGAAGGGCGCTTACTGCCATCACGCTTAAACCGGGTGCAATAACCCACACGGTCACAGCGGCAGAAGTCGCTACTGGCAGCGCTACCATTGAAGGACTTACCGGTGAAACCACCTATATAGCTACCTTACACAATGGTGCAAAGATCCGCGGAGTCATGGAGTTTATGACACTCGTGGATATAGGAAACGCTATTCCAGTACATCCAGAAGATGATTTCCATGCATTGCTGGCTTCTGCAAAAGAGGGAGATGCCTTTGCTCTCTTTCCCGGAACCTATGGATCGGCGAGTAAGTTTTCTGTAAATAAAAATATCGAAATCAAAGGGGTTTATCCCTTCAACAAACCGGTGTTAAATGGTTATATTTCATTGGAGGATGGAGCTGCATTACTCCTGAAGGATGTGACTCTTGACGGAACTGGACTAGCCGATGGGAATCAGTCTGTTGTTTTTAACACTGCAGGCTTAAATTACGGCGATTTGAGAATAGAGGGTTGTGAAATAAAAAACTATGTAAAAGGACTCTACTATTTGAATGTTGCCTCGATCGTTGAATCAATCACGATTAATAATTGTCTGATTTACAATATAGAATGTAACGGCGGCGATTTTATGGATTCCCGTGCAGGAGCAATCAAAACAATTACACTTTCAAACTCAACTGTCTATAAGAGTGTCCTGGCACGCGACTTCATACGATACGATGATAAATCCTCTTCATTCCCCGGAATAACGTCAAAAATATTTGTGAATCACAACACATTGTATGGCGTGGCCAATGGTGGGAAAAGATTGTTATACGTACGGTTTAAGGGGACTGATATTTCCTTTACAAACAATATTGTGGCTGAAACAACGGCAATATTCTCAAATCAGACCAGCACAGCAGTTCCAACCTTTGGAAATAACAATTACTTCAATGCTCCCGGGTTGTTTACCGGGGGAAGTACATCATCGCTGATCTTTGATGATTCAGCTTCAAGCGAAAATCCGGGATTTGTAAATGCAACCAATGGCGATTTCACTGTAACAAACGAATTGTTGAAAGCCAAAAGCACCGGAGATCCCCGTTGGGTGCAGTAATCCATCACGCCTTATCCGTTTAAATTAACCCTTTCACCGGGCTAATTTAAACGGATTGCGTCAAATAAAAAAGTAAAAACCATAACTGATGAAACAAAATTTGTCACTGCTTTTATTGGCATTCATAATCCTGTCGTGCAGCAACAGTACGACGGATAAATTGTCTTACAAATATGAATATCTATACGAAGATCTGCCCTTCGAGATGCCGCGGATTGATGTACCTCTCTTTCCGAAGCAGCGCGTTAATCTGCTGGATTTTGGCGGTAATCCCGACGGTGTAACCCTGAATACAGAAGCGTTTGCCAAAGCAATGCAGGAGTTATCCGAAAAAGGCGGAGGAACCCTGGTCGTTCCAAAAGGAATCTGGTTTACAGGACCCATCGTCTTTGCATCGAACATCGAAATGCATCTGGAAAAAGGGGCTTTGATCCTGTTTTCTCCCGATAAAACGCTTTATCCTTTGGTGAAAACAATTTTCGAAGGATTAGAAACACGTCGCTGCCAGTCTCCCATTTCAGGGAGAAACCTGGAAAACATTGCCATCACCGGGGAAGGCTCCATCAATGGATCGGGTGAAGCATGGCGGCCGCTGAAAAAAGGAAAGGTATCGGAAAGCCACTGGAAAAATGTAACTTCGTCAGGTGGCGTGGTGAGAGGAGATGATTACTGGTTCCCATCAGAAGGTGCACTAAAAGGGCATGAGATGAGTGATATGAACGTACCAAGGCAAAATATGACAGAGGAGGAATGGCTGGAAATCAAGGATTTTCTGCGTCCGGTCATGGTCAGCTTCATTGAATGTAAAAATGTATACCTGCAGGGTGTTCTGTTCGAAAACTCACCCGCCTGGAATATTCATCCCTTACTGTGTGAGAATGTGATCATCGATGGCATTTTCGCTCGCAATCCGGGATATTCACAAAACGGTGACGGTCTCGATCTGGAGTCCTGCAAAAACAGCATCATCGTGAATTCTCTCTTTGATGTGGGTGACGATGCCATCTGCATCAAATCGGGGAAAGATGAGGAGGGACGCTTGAGGGGTCGCCCCACCGAGAATGTGATCGTGGAAAACTGCAAGGTTTTTCAGGGACATGGCGGCTTCGTGGTGGGTAGCGAGATGTCGGGAGGTGTGAAAAATATCTCGGTAAAAAATTGCCAGTTCCTGGGAACGGATGTCGGTTTACGTTTCAAAAGCAACCGTGGCCGAGGAGGTGTAGTCGAAAATATTTACATCTCTGATATATACATGTTTAATATCGTTACCGATTCTTTCCTGTTCGACCTGTTTTACGGTGGAAAATCAGCTTCGGAAGCACTGGCCGATGGCGATGTTACCCCGGCAGAAGAACAGTCAATTCCGGTCACGGATGAAACCCCGGTATTCAGGAACATCTATGTAAAGGACCTGGTATCGAGAAATGCCCGTCGTGCCATGTTCTTCAACGGGCTTCCGGAGATGAACATCGAAAACATCAACCTGGAAAATGCATTCATTACCGCCCGCTATGGCGCAGAGTTTTCAGAATCGAAGGATATCAGTCTTAAAAACGTACATGTTATTCCCGAGGAAGGAGCGGCCTACCTCTTCCATAACGTGAAAAACTTTAAGGCGGAAGGACTTGCCTATACCATGAGCAATGGTGAGAAGGTAGCAAAAATCTCCGGCACCGCCACTTCAGGATTGCATCTTTCGGGATTGCCGGAAGAAGAAGTGGATATTGCAACTGATGTGACCAAAAAATCGGTTGAATTTAATTAATTTGTAAAATTACCAACATGATGAAAAACGTATATTTTATTCTGTCAATTGCGATGATCACTCTTGCACAATGCACAGGTAGTAAGCAAGATAAATCGGAGACAAAACCATATTATGTAAGGATGGCCGACTCGGAAATACAACGCAATCCGGAAAGCTGGATGGTTGACTTTTCGAAGAATATCAAGTGGAACTACACACATGGGTTGGAGTTGCAGGCGATGATCCAGGCATCTGAGAAGAGCGGTAATGAAAAATATTACAACTATGCCGAAAATTATGCCGACACGATGGTGAACGAAGACGGCACCATCAAGACTTATACGCTGGAGCGGTACAACATTGATCACGTCAATCCCGGGAAGATATTGTTTCCCATATACAAGAAAACCCAAAATCCAAAATACCTGAAAGCATTGCAGTTGCTCAGGAGTCAGATGGAAACACATCCGCGTATCTCCAACGGAGGGTTCTGGCATAAGCAGATTTATCCGCATCAGGTATGGCTCGACGGATTGTACATGGCTTCCCCTTTCCTGGCAGAATATGGCAAGACCTTCAATGAACCGGCACTCTTCGATGAAGTGGCGTTGCAGCTTACAACGGCCTACGATGATCTGATCGATCAAGAGAGCGGACTGCTCTATCATGGTTGGGACGAAAGCCGCCAGCAGCGCTGGGCTGATCCCGTGACCGGGAAATCACCCCACTTCTGGTCGAGAAGCATCGGCTGGTACATGATGGCCATGGTAGACGTGCTGGATTTCATGCCCGCTGATCATCCGAAAAGAGAAGAAATCATCACGATACTGAACAAGGTCTCCGCCGCTATAGAAAAACAGCGTGATCCCGAAACCGGAATGTGGTATCAGGTGACAAACCTTCCCGACAGGGAAGGAAATTACCTGGAATCGTCCGGCTCCATCATGTTCATCTACAGCTGGGTGAAAGGAGCCCAAAAAGGATACCTCCCCAAGGAATACCTGGAAAAAGGAGAAAAGGCCTTTACACAGTTTGTTGCCCGCTTTATCAGAGAGAATACCGATGGAACCATATCGGTCACCGACGTATGCTCCGTCGCCGGCCTGGGCGGGGAACAGAGATACCGTGACGGCAGCTTCGAGTATTATATATCTGAACCGGTGAGAGATGATGACCCAAAGGCAGTGGGCCCGTTTATCATGACTGGTGTCTTGTTGGATAAGTAAATAAAAATTACAACCTTTGCCTGATCATGTTGAGATTCATCAAAATTCACCTTATTCTGATGCTGCTGCTTGTCGCGACAGCCATCGCCGCGCAGACACCTGCCTTCCCGGGTGCCGAAGGAGCCGGCAAATTTACTACCGGTGGCAGGGGAGGCAAGGTGCTCTATGTAACCTCACTCGATGATACTGAAGAGCCAGGCACATTGCGCTGGGCTGTCAGACAAAAGGGCGTCCGGACTGTGCTGTTTAAGGTGTCGGGACAGATCCGGTTGAAGAGTCCGTTAAAAATCAACAATGGTGATCTCACCATTGCAGGCCAGTCGGCACCTGGCGATGGCATCTGCATCAGCGATTACGAAACAATTGTCAGTGCCGACAATGTAATCATCCGTTTTCTGCGCTTCCGTCTCGGAGACAGGTCGGGATCCGCGGTGGATGCCCTTTCGGGTTATAAAAACAGCCATGTTATCATCGACCATTGCAGCATGAGCTGGGGCGTGGATGAGTTGTCCTCTTTTTACGACAACAGCCATTTTACCCTACAGTGGTGCTTTCTTGCGGAAAGTCTGAGAAATTCGGTTCATCCAAAAGGAAAACATGGTTATGGCGGTATATGGGGTGGACAGCAGGCATCGTTTCACCACAATTTGCTGGCCCACAACGACAGTCGCAATCCCCGTTTCTGCGGGAGTCGTTATTCCAATAGCCCTGATCTGGAAAAAGTTGATTTCAGAAACAATGTGATCTACAACTGGGGATCAAACAACATTTATGCCGGCGAAGGGGGGAGCTATAACATCGTTGCCAATTATTTCAAACCCGGACCTGCTTCAGGCAAGGGCTCACAAAAAAGAATCCTCAATCCGTATGCCGATGACGGCAAAAATCAACAGCCTTCAGGAGTGCTTGGTCACTTTTATGTGATGGGCAACTACCTCCATGGTGATCTTTCCGTCACGAATGAAAATGTGCTGGGCATTGAGATGGACGGCACATTTAAGCAGTATGCACCGGCAGCAGCGCTGAAGGATATCCTTTCGGACAAGGAATTTTCAATGCTTCCGGTAACCACCCACACGGCCGCTGAAGCTTATGAGAAAGTGTTGGCCTACGGCGGTTGTTCTTTGGTAAGGGACATCCATGATGCGCGTTATGTTGCCGATGTGAAAAATGGTTCATACAGTTTTGAAGGATCCGCCGGCAGTTCCCGAGGGCTCATCGACAGCCAGCAGGATGTTGGGGGATGGCCGGAATACAAGATCTACAACCTTTATAGCGATGAGGATGGTGACGGCATCCCCGATGGATGGCTCGATAAAAATCATCCCGGCAAAACAGCATCTGACCTGAACAACGAGGGATACACCTTCCTGGAAGTATATCTCAACAGCCGGGTGGAACATCTGATGTCTGGCTACAGTAAGGAGGTTGTGCAGGAAGACAACATAAACAGTAGAGCAAAAAGGGAGAAGCGTTTTGTGGTCGACAAGAGTGGAAACGGCGATTTTACCACGCTGCAGCAAGCCATTGATGCTGTGAGAGCTTTCGATCCGGACTACGTTACCACGATCTTCGTCAAGGAGGGTACCTATTATGAGAAGATCGTCGTTCCCGACTATGTGCGCGACCTCAAAATCGTGGGTGAGAGCAGGGAAAAAACCATCATCTCCAACAACGATCATGCACTGATCAACAACATGGGTACTTTCCGGACATATACCATGCAGATCAGGGGCGACGACATCACACTGGAAAATATCACCATCGTAAACAATGCGCCCATAGTAGCACAGGCGGTGGCACTGCACACCGAAGGTGACCGGATCATTCTGAAAAACTGCAGGCTCCTGGGTAATCAGGATACCCTCTATACCGGAGGAGAAAATGCCCGGCTCTATTTTCACGGTTGTTATATAGAGGGTACTACCGATTTTATCTTCGGTCCCTCCACAGTATGGTTTGAAAACTGTGATATCCACTGCAAGAAAAACTCCTATATTACTGCAGCCAGTACGCCTGCAACAGTTGAGTTCGGTTATATCTTCAACCAATGCAGGGTGACAGCTGCCGATGATGTCACCTCGGTTTATCTGGGACGTCCCTGGAGACCCTACGCCATGACCCTCTTCATGCGGTGCGAACTACCAGCGGCAATCAACCCCCTGGGCTGGCACAACTGGGGTAAGCCGGAAAACGAACAAACAGCCCGGTACGAAGAGTATAAAAATACCGGAAAAGGCAGTGACACCACACAACGGGTGCAATGGATGAAATTACTCACCCCGGAGGAAGCAGAGAATGTAACACTCAAAAATGTGATGGGACAGTTTATCGAAAACATACAAGCCGCATTATAAAATGAAGATGATGAGAAAGAGGAGTCTGTTGTATCTTGTCGTATCGGTGTGGATGATTATTTCTGCCTGCACCTCAGCGCGGGATGGCGTTGTGACCTTTCAGCATGACACGGAGAACGACAAAATAAACGTCATCGTCAACGACCGATACTTCACCTCATTGATTTATTCCGACACGCTGGAAAAGCCGAGCCTTTATCCCATCAAAATGCCATCGGGGAAATTCATCACCCGAGGATATCCACTCGAACCGAGACCCTTTGAGCGGACAGATCATCCCCACCATGTGGGATTGTGGTTCAACTTCGGAGATGTGAACGGGATTGATTTCTGGAACAACTCATCGGCTATCCCCCCCGAGAGAAAAACAGATTACGGCTCTGTGCGACTCGACACCATCCTGCAATCAGACGCCGCAAAAGGAGCACTGAAAATCCGCTGCTCCTGGGTCAATTCCCGGGGTGAGAGACTCCTGTCGGAAGAGGCGACCTACCTTTTTAGTGGCATAAAGAACCGATATCGGTTTATTGAGCGAGAAACGCGCTTAACCGCGATACAGAAGATCACCCTCAGAAGTAACAAGGAGGGATTGATTGCACTACGTGTGGACGGATCCTTTGAGGCACCCGACAGCACAGCGGTGAAGAGAGTGGATGCGGATGGGAAAGTAACTGATGTACCATTTGTTCATAACGATGCAAACGGTCGCTACAGGAACCAGCAGGGAGCCACGGGCGAGGAAGAAGTATGGGGCAGGAGAACACCCTGGGTGGCATTGCGTGCCGACAAGGCTGGGGAAACCATCACCATCGTCGTCCTCGATCATGTCCAAAATCCAAACTACCCGGGATGGCCACACGCACGGGGTTACGGACTTTTCTCGATGAACAACCTGGCGGGAAAGGCCATGAACGAAGCATCGGAGCCCATACAGATAAACTTATCACCCGGAGAAAGTATCTCCTTCAAACACAAAGTGATCATCGGCGGCGACATGAGCGATGCGGACATTAATCACATGATGCAACAATTCAACCAACCAAAATAACCTGATTATTCACCTTTAAAACCTGAAATAAAATGAAACATACTGAGAATGCAATGTCGAGAAGAAAATTCCTGGCAGTCTCCGGAGCCATTGCCGGGACAACTCTTGTGGACCCCAAATCGCAAATTCTTGCCGCCAATATCCCAGGCGCTAAGCAAAAAAGCGTAAAAACCAAAGTAGCAGTCGTGGGACTTGGTAACAGAGGTACCGGCATGTGGGGCGGCGATATTGTGAAGGATTATGCCGACCAGGTGCAATATGTGGGTCTCTGCGACCACAACCCGGGAAGGCTGGAAGTGGGCAGCCAGATGATTGGCGCCAATTGCCCCACCTACACCAATTTTGAACAGATGATGCGCGAGACCAAACCCGACCAGCTGATCATCACCACCGATGATAATACCCACGACTATTTTGTGGAGAAAGGAATGGAGATGGGCGCGGACATCATCTGTGAAAAACCCATGGCAATAGATGAGAAGAAAATTCAGACCATCATCGATGCGGAAAAAAGAACCGGCAAAGATTGCAGGATCACCTTTAACTACCGCTATTCTCCGCACCGCGCCAAAATGTGGGAGATACTGCGCTCTGGAGAGATCGGGGAACTGACTTCCGTCGATTTTCACTGGTACCTCGACACGTCGCACGGAGCCGATTACTTCAGAAGATGGCACCGGCTCGTAGAAAAGGGAGGTTCATTATGGGTGCACAAAGCCAGTCATCATTTCGACCTGCTCAACTGGTGGATCCAAAGTGATCCTGAGAGCGTTTATGCATTGGGGGACTTGCAGTTTTACGGTAAAAACGGTCCCTTCAGGGCAGAAAACTGCAGAAATTGTCCTCACACGAAAGCATGTGATTTTTACTGGGACATTACGAAAGACCAACGGTTGAAAAGGTTGTATGTCGATAATGAGAAGTATGACGGCTATCACCGCGATGGCTGCGTGTTCAGAAATGATGTCAATATCTACGATAAAATGGCTGCCACCATCAAATATATGAATGGGGTGCAGGTGGCCTACTCGCTAACGACCTATTCTCCCTATGAAGGTTATAGAATAGCATTTAACGGCACCAAGGGCCGGATGGATGCATGGATTCAGGAATCGAATCCCACCACGGATGCCAATTACGATGAGATTGTGGTTGCCAGAAATTTCGGCCGAAGAGAATATATACAAATTCCGCAGGGCAGCGGGCATGGAGGTGGCGACAAGCTCCTGAAAGATCAGGTATTCATTCCGGGTACGCCCGATCCGCTGAAGCAGGCTGCCGGCGTGAGAGATGGTGCACTGGCCTGCCTGGTGGGTATCGCAGCGAGGAAAAGTATCGCAGCAAAGGATAAGATATACATAAAAGATCTGACCACCATCATACCGCAGGAAAAGAAAATATAAATCCTGACCGGAAGTGGAAACGAAAACATCCATCACAACAAACAAAACAATGCAAAAAAGAAGCGCATTCCTGATTTTATTTATTGCCACGGGCATATGCTCCCTGTTCGCACAAGGAGAAGTATCAAAGACATGGGTGGCCGACCTGGGAAACGGGAACTATCAGAACCCCATCCTATATGCCGATTATTCCGATCCGGATGTCTGTCGCGTGGGTGACGATTATTATATGACCGCCTCCAGCTTTAACTGTGTGCCGGGGCTGCCCATTCTGCACTCCAAAGACATGGTAAACTGGCAGCTGATTGGTCATGCGATCGACCGGCTTAAACCGGATGATCTTTTTTCTTCACCGCAACATGGAAATGGTGTATGGGCTCCATCTATCCGGCACCACAAAGGTGAGTTTTACATCTACTACGGCGATCCCGATTATGGTATTTATATGCTGAAGGCCAAAGATCCGGCCGGAAAATGGAGCGATCCGGTGTTGGTAAAGGCAGGTAAAGGGCTCATCGATTCCACTCCTCTGTGGGATGAGAATGGCAAAGCCTATCTGGTATATGCCTACGCCGGAAGTCGTGCCGGCATCAAAAGTGTGCTCAATATCGCCGAAATGAACGAAGAGGGTACAAAGGCAATCACACCGGGAAGAATCATCTATGATGGGCATGCCGATGACCCAACCATTGAAGGACCCAAGTTCCATAAAAAAGATGGGTACTATTACATCTTTGCACCCGCTGGCGGTGTTGCTACCGGATGGCAGACCGTGCTACGCTCTAAGAACGTCTATGGACCCTACGAGCGCAAAGTGGTGATGGCACAGGGTAAAACAGCAATAAATGGTCCCCACCAGGGTGCATGGGTCGATACACCCCAGGGAGAACACTGGTTCTACCACTTCCAGGATGTGGGAGCCATGGGACGCATCGTGCATCTGCAACCGATGACGTGGAAAAACGACTGGCCTGTGATTGGTGCAGACAAAGACAATGATGGTTGCGGAGAGCCGGTTAAGACATACCGCAAACCAAAAGCAGGAGGCTCTCACCCCATCATAACCCCGGCAGAGAGTGACTCGTTCGAGGCCGACGTGCTTGGATTGCAGTGGCAGTGGCATGCCAACCCGATGGATTGGTGGTATTTCGCAGATGCGGGATCCAAAAAATTACACCTCTATTCGGTACCGGTATCAGAAAATTATATAAATTTGTGGGATGTGCCCAACCTGCTGTTACAGAAATTTCCTTCTAACGAATTCACAGCAACAGTGAAGCTTACCTTCCAGCCTTCGGCGGCCATCAAAGGAGAACGTACCGGGCTGGTCATTATGGGCATGGATTATGGATTGCTCTCACTCGAGAAGACCGACAAAGGATTTGTGCTTTCTCAAAATGAATGCATCAACGCCGACAAAGGTTCAAAAGAGAGTGTTAACGGAAGTGTGACGTTGAGTGAAGCTGCACTCTACCTCCGTGTGAAAGTTACGCCCGACGCCAAATGTCTCTTTAGCTACAGCACAGACGGTACAACCTACGCTGTTCTCGGGAAACCGTTTCAGGCGCGCGAAGGTAAATGGATCGGTGCCAAGGTGGGTTTCTTCTGCTCCCGGCCGGTGAGCAACAACGACGGCGGGAGAGTTTCACTGGATTGGTTCAAAATGGAATAACCAACATATAAAAACAAAATATCGTATCATGGCAAGACTGGTCACGTTGTATTCCCTCCAATGGGGAGACTTATCACTGGAAGATGTTTGTATAAAAGCAAAAGAATTCGGTTATGACGGCATCGAGATCGGACTGCCGGATCATCTGGATGTGCGAAACACCGACCCTACCTATTATCAGGGTATTAGAAATCTGTTGACAAAACATGGGTTACAACTGCGCACCATCTCCTCACACCTGGTGGGGCAGGCCCTGTGTGACCGGATTGATGAACGACACAAAGGCATCCTGCCCGATTATATCTGGGGTGATGGCGAACCGGAAGGCGTGCGGCAACGGGCCGCAGAGGAACTGATCCTCACTGCCAAAGCCGCCAGAGAGCTGGGGGTGGATACCGTGGTCGGTTTTACCGGTAGCCCCATCTGGCACTTGCTCTATGCTTTTCCTCCTGTACCGGAAACGATGATCGAGGCCGGTTATGCCGAATTTGCCCGCCGATTTACTCCCATTCTCGATGAGTTTGAAAAAATGGGTGTCCGCTTTGCGCTGGAAGTACACCCAACAGAGATTGCCTTCGACACCTTTTCCGCCCGCAGGGCGCTGGAAGCGGTAAACCGGCACCCGGCATTCGGATTTAATTACGATCCGAGCCATCTGGGCTACCAGGGTGTGGACTATGTGGCTTTCATCTATGAATTCTCCGACCGCATCTTCCATGTACACATGAAGGATGTCTACTGGAGTGACACCCCGAAACAGGTCGGCGTTTTTGGCGGACACCTCGCCTTTGGTGACCCGCGCCGCTTCTGGAACTTCCGGAGCGTGGGCAGGGGAAGAATCAATTTTGAAGAGATCATCCGCGCATTGAACACGATAAACTACCGGGGGCCGCTCTCCATTGAGTGGGAGGACAGCGCCATGGATCGCGAACAGGGCGCCCGCGAGTCCTGCGCATTCACCAAACAGATCGATTTCCAACCTTCAGCACACGCTTTTGATGCATTCTTTTCCAAAGAAGATATTGCTTTATAAAAGGGGAATACACTCAAGTTCCGTACGCAGTATGTTACGATTAAAACAAAGACAGTCGATTGTTTTAATCGTAAATATCTCAATAAAAAAATGATACTTGTATAAATTAATTTTAATCATATGAAAAACAGAAAATTAAGAATGGGCATGGTAGGCGGCGGCAAGACCGGTTTTATCGGCGCCATTCACTTGCGTGCCGCATTGATGGAAAACATGATCGAGTTGGTGTGCGGTTGCTTCAGCTCAGATCCGGAGCGGTCGCTGAGTTCGGGGCGTGCCTATTTCCTGCCTGATGACCGTATCTATGGTTCATACCAGGAGATGTTTGACCGCGAAATGGAACTGCCCGAAGCGGAACGAATGAATTTTGTGGTCATCGTCACACCCAACAAACAGCATTTTGAACCGGCCATGATGGCATTGGAACGCGGTATCCACGTGGTGCTTGACAAACCGATGACTTTCTCCCTGGAGGAGGCTTTAAAGCTTCAGCAGAAGGTGGAGGAGACCGGTCTGGTACTGGCGTTGACCCATGTCTATACCGGATACCCTGCAGTAAAAGAGATGAAGGCACGCATTGCAGCCGGTGAGCTGGGCAAGATCAGACGCGTCTATGTGGAATATCCACAAGGCTGGTTGTCCGATCGTATCGAGCTGCAGGAGGGAAACAATGCCGGATGGCGTACCGACCCGCAGTTATCGGGTAAAGCAGGCTGCATGGGCGACATTGGCACGCATGCCTGGCACTTGTGCGAATATGTCACCGGACTGAAGGTGGAGGAACTATGCGCCGAGCTCAACTCCTTTGTACCAGGGCGGATGATCGACGATGACGGAACCGCTTTTATGCGCCTGGAGCAGGGAGCAAAGGCCCTTCTCTCTGCCACACAGATTGCCATCGGCGAAGCCAACAAGGTGAATATACGTGTGTATGGCGACTGGGGAGGCTTGCAGTGGATACAGGAAAACCCGAACGAGCTGCGCGTAACATGGGGAGATAAGCCGGAAGAGATCATACGCATCGGCAACAACAGCTATCTTGGCAGTCAGGCCCTCTGGAATGCACGTACACCCGCTGGTCATCCCGAAGGATTTATTGAAGCATTCGCCAATATCTACCGCAACTTCACCCTCACCGTGAAAGCGTTACAACAGGGTGAGGTCCCCACGGAAAACATGCTCGACTTCCCCAACGTATACGACGGGGTGAGAGGCATGCAATTTATCGAAACCGTTGTCACGTCGGGATACAGTGACAGCCCGAAATGGGTTAAATGGATTCTTTCCTGATCAGAAGCGTTTCTGACCGTTTATCGTGATATTTTTCAGCTTCAGATTGCGGATAAAACCCTGCGGTATATCGTCCTTTTGTGCGGTGATGTGGAGGTTTTCGAGCGTGAAATCAGAGAGAACATACTGATCCGACTCATTCACATCAAAAAAAGTATTACACTCCAGGGTGATGTTGCGCAAGGTGACATGGCTGCCATAGGAAAGCGGCATCTTAGTCTGTCCCTGCAAATCGAAGAACTGTGTCCAGGGTTTTATATAGAGAAAGCTGCTGGCATTGCCGGTAATATCTTCCACCAGAATATATTCGTAGTTCTGGGGCGTGTCGGGGCGCATCTTCAGCCAGAGCAGGCGTACAGCCTGGTCGACCTGTAGACGTCGTACGACAATGTTTCGGTTGTGAATCGACTCACTGCCACAGGTGAGCACGCCATGACAAAATCCAAAGTTACAATCTTCGATGATCACATTGCTGTTGCCACCATTGTTGTCATCCTTGTCAGCCAGCGGCCCTTTCCCTCCTTTCAGGGCAATGGCATCGTCGTTGACCGAGATGGAGCAACGGGTAATATGCACGTTCTTGCACACATCAATGTCTACCGCATCGGAGCTGGGTGCTTTCACCGGCTCCCGTGGAGCAAAAATAGTCAGGTTGGAGAGTCTTACATTCTCACACTTGTACAGATGGGTGGTCCAGAAGGGTGAATTGATCAGGCTCACGCCGGTGAGATGCACATTCTTGCTATTCGAAATAAAAACCAGTCGCGGGCGCATCTCATCCAGGTTGGTACACTTGGGATTTACCCTGCGACGCAACCAGAATGATTTCCAGTAACGCAGTCCGTTTCCGTTGATTGTTCCCTCACCCGTGATGGTGAAGCCGTCGAGTCCGTCGGCATTGATGAAGGCCGCAAAGTAATCGATGCTCTGACCCTCTATCCGGGTGGGCAGAACAGGATAGTTGCTGATATCGTCGCTCCCCTTAAGCACCGCATCCCTTTCCAGATAAAGATGGGTATTTTGTTTGAAGAAGAGAGCACCGCTCAGATAAACACCTTGCGGCACAAATACTACCCCCCCTCCGTTCGCATAGGCCCGGTCGATCACCGCCTGTATCTGCTCGGTCTGAAGAAGGGTGCTGTCATTCACCACACCGTAATCGGTAATTTTGTACAGCTTTCCCAACTGATTGATATCGACTTTTTCGTGTATTCTGAACCAGTCGGGTATGGGTGTTCCGTCCGGAAAAAACTCTTTGCCGAAAAATGGGAAAGTGAGCAGCGTGGCTAAAACCAACAGAATTATTTTTTTATTTGTCTTCATTGTTATTACATACTAAGTTATTTTTTCAAAAATGAAATCTGTTCCTCGCCCACCTCACCGGCCACGTAGACTTTATCACTTCCTGAAACAGTATCCAGAACTATTTTGCGTGTTCTATTCCCTCGGATCTCGTAGATGACCTCTGTCTGTTCTCCGGTTTGCAGTCCCTCCACCTGCAGGTTGCCCACATTATGCAGTTTGATTGCGGCACCTGTTTCAGGATAGATGGCCACGTTCTTCAGTGTGATATGGTCGGCTTCGATCAACTCTCCCCCCACCTGGGCATGTACCACAAAGTCACTGATATGGATATTTTCGATATTTTGCTCCGGCAGGCCGTGAAAATAAAGGGCCCGGCGTGCATTGCGACAGGTAATGCCTTCAATATAGATATTCCGGAAGAGAGGTGTTGTTTCGTCTACCTGGGGGATTGAAGTTCCCAGTTTAATCTCATCACCCTCTTCCAGCGATTCCACGGCCGATTTACCGCCATAATAAAGGTTGAATAATACCGGTTCCGTAGCAATGTCGAACATGCTGACGTTTGATATATAGATGTTCTCCACCACACCACCACGCCCTCTGCTGCTTTTGAACCGAAGACCCACGTCGGTACCCAGAAACTGGCAGTTGGAGACGGAAACGTTCTTTACTCCGCCCGACATCTCACTGCCTACCACAAATCCGCCATGACCTTTAAAGACGGTGCAGTTGTCCACAATCAGATTCTCGGTCGGCATGTTGCGCTTTCTGCCATCTTCACCTTTCCCCGACTTCACACAGATGCCATCATCTCCCACATCGAAGCTGCTGTTAACGATGATGCTGTTTTTGCAGGATTCCAGATCGATGCCATCTCCATTTTGTGCATAGGAGGGATTGCGCACCTGAATGCCATCGATGATCACATTCTCACACATCAGTGGGTGAATGTTCCAGGCAGCAGAGTTTTGGAAGATCACCCCCTGCAGGAACACATCCTTGCAGTTTTGCAGGCTGACCATCACAGGGCGCAAAAAGTCTCTTAACGCAAGCCATTCCTCCTCCGATTTCAGGTTACGGGGCACATTCATGTCACTGGTGGTATCCCCATGCAGATAGGCGGCAGAAGGCATCCAGTAGTCCGCACGTTTGTATACGCCACCACCCGCAGTCATTCTCTCCCACTGTCTGTCGGTCACTTTATCCTTTTTCAGCGGACGCCAGTAATGGCCGTTGCCATCGATGGCACCACTGCCGGTGATGGCGATGTTCTGCAGATTCTTTCCCCAGATGGGCGACTGGCAACGACGGGTATCCAATCCCTCGAAAGAGGTCTCCACAAGCGGATAGAGATCTTTGTCGGGTGAAAACAAGATGATGGATCTATCTTCAAGATGCAGGTTGATGTTGCTCTGTAGCACAATGGGTCCAGTGAACCAAACTCCTGCAGGCACGATCAGCCGTCCTCCCCCCCTGGAAGAGAGATGAGAAATGGCGCTTGCGAAGGCGTCGCTGTTCAGAAAAGTCCCGTCGCCTCTGCCTCCAAAATCGACAATGGAAACGCTGTAGTCGGGAAATGAGGGTGGTGAAAGAAGCGGCATCTCAAAAGGGAGATCCTTATAGAGATAGCCGTAAGTTGAATCCTGCGGGGAGATGTTTCCACAGGAAAGAAGCAGTAAAAAGGAAAGCAATAAAAAGGTGAATCCTGAAAGCCTGTACATAGTCACAATGGTTATTTATTTAATTCGAGGCAGCCCATGATAAAGGGGCCGGTCGCCTTGGCATCATTATCCCTGATCTTCTCGCTGATATAATATTCGAAGCTCCCGTCACGGTAGGGATTCCCGCCTAGTCCGCCCACCGAACAGCATTTTGTGAGTGTTAACGTGCCGTCGCCATTTTCCACAATCAGCTCTCTCATGAGGCCCTCGTATGCTTTTTCAGCTACGGCACGGTATGTTTGACTGATATATCCTTTGTTCGCCGCTTTGGCATAGGCATACATGAACATGGAAGAAACCGATGCCTCGAGGTAGTTCCCTTCCCGGTCACCCTGATCCGGCACCTGGTACCAGAGTCCTGTTTTATCCTGATAGCGGGTCAGCGTGTCGGCCAGTCCCTGAATCATGTTGATCAGCTCGGGCCGCTGCGGATGATCGGCAGGAATAAAATCAAGCACATCCACCAGCGCCATGAACCACCATCCGATGCTACGCCCCCAGAAGTTGGGCGACTGTCCGGTCACCTTATTTGCCCACTGTTGATTTTTGCTTTCATCCCATGCATGATAGTACAATCCGGTGGCCTGATCGTAGGTATGCCGGGCGCAGACAATGAATTGGTTGATCACATCATCTATGAGCTGCGGCTGATTGAAGGTAACGGCATATTCTGCCAGGAAGGGAGAGCCCATATACAAGCCATCAAGCCAGATCTGGTGGGGATAGATCAGCTTATGCCAGAACACTCCCTCATGGGTGCGGGGGTGATGTTTCATCTGGTTCACCAGCCGGTCCATTGCCAGCTTGTATTTCTCATCGCCGGTCTGGCGATACACCTCAAACAGCACCTTGCCGGAGTTGATATAGTCGATGTTGTAGGTCTCCACCTTGTAGAGATGTATTTCTCCCTCGTTGTTGATGAGTGTGTCGGCCCACTCCACAACATAATCGAGATACTTGTCATCACCGGTTTCCTCCCACACTTTCAGCATGGCCAATGTACCCACACCCTGTGCATATCCAAAGTAAAGCCGTTTGCCGTGATCGAGTTGCCATGCCTGCGGGGCACGCTTCATTTCAGAATCTGCAAAGCGGATGGCTGTTTGCTGTCCTGACAAAAGCTGACAAAAAATCAGCGCTGTCACAGTGATGCCTATTGTTCTTTGTATCATATCAATTTTTGTTTATTCATTATCTGACCAGTGTAACCGACATCAATCCAATGATGACCTCGTTGGCAATGGTTTTCACCCGCAAACTCTCCAGCTCCTTTAGCGGATCGAGCGGGAGATCCAGTATCACGCCGGCACCACCATCGATCGATCTGCCATATACTTCGTCTGTGGGTATATCCTCATCGAAATTGTGGCTTACCTTCCCGCTCTTCAGCGCTACCCGGTAGGGACGGGGAAGATCCGACCGGAATGCCGCCCCATCGAGGTAAAAATCCTGTTCAATGGGCACCCAGTTTTCAGGATTCACCAGGGTCAACAACGACTCGCTTCCATCCGTATAGCGAACAACCACCTCACCATTGGGCACATGTGCCTGCATGTGGTTGGTGGTGCCTGCCATCAGCAGGTAGGCATGAGATGATTTACCGCTTAGGGGTACGATCACCTCCTCCGGGTAGTTATCCCATAGGCTGGTGAAGGCAATGTTGTGCCGCTGATCGGAAGGGGTACGGAAGGGTATTCCTAATGGAGTTTGAAAAATATTGTCTTTGCTTGATCTTCGAAGGCCCGAATCATCGATCTCCGCTGTGAGAGCGGGATGGCACCATTCTCCGATACCCTGTTTTGGTATCTGCAGGGTGGTATAGGGAGAACGGGGTGAAAGATACTCCTGTGTGAAGATCTGGTTGACCGCAGTATTCAGATATTGATCCATGCAGATGGGTTCGTACGTTGCCTGGTGATTGCGGATATTCCAGTTGACGATATTCCGGGAAAAGAGGATGGCTCCATTGTTACTTAGTTCCACCCGGTTGGTACCCATGCATGCATATTGCTCAGGCAGCGTGAAGGATATTGAATTCCCTTTTGCAGGAATCATCACTGCGGGGTGTAGGGTATAGCCATTTACTTTCAACTCTATTCGGACAGATTGAGCCGTATGGTTGATGATGGCAAAGTTGAGCCGTTCCTCTTCGGGATGGTATACCACTTCAAACGGTTCGGTGACCTCCACTGCCACAGCTCTCCACCACGAAAGGTCACCCTGGGCGATTTTCAGAAAAAGTGTTCTGTGCCCCAATGCACCTTTTACTGTTCCGGTAACTGTTTCTACCGTAACAACTGCATCTTGCAATAGCTGTTGTGGATCATACAACTCCGTTACAGGTTCATCGCTGTGGATAATCAGATTACTACCCTTGGCGGTTGTATACACCGCAGGCCCGTTGTCGATCTTTTCACCTCCCCATTCAATGGTTACCCGGTACTCGGCGGCAGCATTGCAAACGATGCTGATCATCGGGTCACCAGCCGCTTCAACGGGTTGCCAATCTGTTTTTTCTCCGTTTACCCGGATATGTTTGATCCGGTCGTATGGCGCTTTCAGCTGGAGCGTAAGTGCCATCTCTCTTTCAAAAGAAGGAATGATGGTGTAATAATCGGTCTGCTGCTCTCTCTTGAAATTAAAATCCACGGTGGCAGTTTTCAGAGAGGCGTACTTCCACTCGGCAGGAAATCCGGGACGGATAACCAGTTTGTCATTCATTGCATCTGGCAGAATCCCGTAGAGGCCCTGAATAAGTGCCCGGGAGTATACGCCAATGGGGTCGCCGAAGTCTCGGTAACACTCTCCCCGGGCGGCATCGTAAAAACTGATCTGCCCAATGTTCCCTGGACTCGATCCCAGGTACATCCCATCGAGGATGTTGCTTTTGAAGAGGTTGAATGCTTCCTCGTTTCTGCCGGCCTGCCAGTAGGCAAGACTGGTATGGGCCACCTCCGCGAATGCAACGTTGTTCACTGACCAGGAGTAGGGCAGCCAGTTGGTGGTGGCGATAGTTTGGTAATGATCCATCTCCAGTCCTTTGGCTCTCACCGGAATATGGGGTATCTCCTTGTCGATATAACGTGTGGCCTGATATGCCTGGAAAGGGGTATGGATATCGGAATCGATGGCATGATAGACACTCCAGATGCCGGCATGGGGATGCATCATCTTGTTGCCCATCCTGTCTTTGTACTCTGCCCACCATCCCTGCTCAGGCAACCACAAGGTGCTGTTGATCGCTTGCAGAATCTTGTCGGCTTCATTGCGATAGGGTGTCGGATCTTCTCCTATCTTCTCCGCGATATCAGCAGCCATCCTGTTTGCCCTGTAGTTGTAGGCCGAGGAGTAAGTGACTCCCCCGCTGTTGTATTGCAGCGCGTCACTGGCCCAGATGCAGGCATAGGCATCATATAGACCGTCGTTGTCGGGATCGAAGTTTCTTTTCTCCCAGGCGAGATGGTGTTTCAGTACAGGCCACATCTCCTTCACATAATCCATATCGCCAGTCCAGTTGAAATGCCAGAGGAGTTCATCGATATAAACCAGGTTCATGTCGTAGTGATGCATCTGGGTGCTGTTACGCGGGTTGCGGGAGATGTAGCCGTTGCTGTACATCTGCGTACCCCACCGCTTTTCGGCGCGGGTAAGGTTCAGCGTACTGTCCTGTGCAGGATGGGCGATCACAGGCTCCACTGTGGTGACCTGCGATGCGGCGTAACCGTTGAAATGCTTCCTGGCTCTTTCATGCCAGCCGATGGCATCACCGGTATATGCAGCCCGCCAGCCGTTGAGGGGCATGCGCCAGCCGATTGCGCCATGCTGCCACACTTCGGTTTCATCGTCCCAGATTCCATCGGCTGCCATGCTCAACACACCTCCCAGCGTATTTAAAAAAGGATCGGGTGTGCGGATCTCCACCGAGGAGGCAATGGTTGCTCTTCTCTCTTCAGCTTTGTTGAAAAGGGGAGCGAGCACTGCCGGCGAGAGTGTTTGTTTGTCTTCCGCTTTGACGGCGAAATAAACAGGATTGCCTGTCAGCGGGGTTTGAGCCACCAGGATAGGTTTGTTGTCGGTTGCTTCCGACTGTACCAAGGTGGAAACCGACTCCATGCTGTAAGGTGAGCCACTCTTCAATGTTGTTCCTTGTGAAAAGGTTCCCACCGTATTGCGGGGTCCGCCTCGTGTGTCTGCTCCATAAGTAAGGCGGAAAGACTCACTTTGGTAGGTAAAAATATTTCCCTCACAGGCTTCGGGTTTCAGGGAGAAAGCCTCAGGATCATCCACACCCAGATCGCCGTTTCTGGAAAAACGACTGTTGCTGGCTCCGCCAAAGGTGGTGATCAACCGGCTCCCGGCAGGAAGGTTTTTAGGCTCTATCTTTACGATGATTCCCTCGGCGTCGGCCATGGCCAGCGCGGTGATGATAATCTGTCCCGTGCCCAGCAACGGGTCATTGATATCATAGATCCTGCTGCCAGCTCTGTATCGCGATTTGATATGGCGGGCATCGTTCAGCCAGAGGCTTTTATCTCCGGAAAGAAAGCCCAGTTGTATGTTTCCACCCATGTGTGGCATAAAAAGGCCAAACTCAGGCATATCACCGGTTTCAACCCGGAAAGCGGTGTTTGTGCCGTAAAGTGCCCTATTAAAGCGCTTGTTACCATTCACAATCACGAAATCATCCCCCTCGGGGGTATATCGCAACTCCCGGGGCACCTCGTGCCAATAGCCTGCTGGTTGTGCTCCCAACATGGTGGCAATAGCCAGCAGCAGTAAAAAAGTAAAAAGGTACCTCATTGAAAAAATATTAAGCAGGTATCACGTCACATCACGGATCCCTGCCACCGTAACCATTCTATTCAGGGCATGGGTTTCAGACCCTCCCATTTCACATTCCACGTACCATCTTTAGGAAATCCGGGATTCATCTCCTGGTTTCCATCCCAACCGGCACACATCATGGCCACTGCGGTAAGAAGTCCACCGTTGCCGGGCAGATACACGCGCAGCCGGTCATCCTGGTAGTTGTGCCCGTTTATCAGGTAGGTGTTGGTGCGTTTATCCATCAGCAGGGCACCCACAGCTTTTTCCGGATCGCCCAGCCGGGCGGCACTCATGGCGGTCATCGGGTAGTCCCATCCCCAGGTCTTACCCCAGTTCCAGTTCTCCCAGATCCAGTTGAGTGTATTTTGCATGTAGTCGGTTCGCACTAGTTTATTCTGGGGCATCATCCCCAGTGCACCCAGCACGGCGGGGTGATCGGAGGTGAAACGAATATCTTTATAGGTGTCCACAGCATCTTCCGAAGCCAGATAGAGCCCGTCGGCATTGTAGGCCAGTGGCGAGAGCTTGTCGATCAGTTCGTCCCACTTGGGATCGCGCTGTTGACCGATGCGTTCTCTCCAAAGTTGTGCCACGGTCATCCCGTAGTGCCAGTAAGACAATTCAAACGGTGGGTTGATTGTTTCGGAGGCGCGCAGGGTCTCCTGAGCTGGGATAACTCCTTTGAGCAGGTAGCGTCCTTCCAGCTCATCATAGGTGGCAAAGGATGCCATAAACTTCGCAGTCTCCTCCACCAGGAAGCCATATCGATCGAGTACCTCCTGTGACGGATTGTTGCGGTAAATAAGTTCTGCCATATAAATGAAATGGGGCTGCTGCCAGATCAGGAACGAACCCACCTTCGAAGGTGCTTCGATAGCCGAGGGGTCGGTCATCTTCATCCAGCGGGCACCCTCAAAACCCTGTCGTTCGGCAATTTCTTTGGCGTTGGGATAGGCGACAGCATACCAGTTCATGCTTCTCTCCAGCAGTTCTGGTCTGTTCCAGAGTGCAAAATGAACGGCGTGCCACCAGTGCATCTCGAGGTGAAACTTACCATACCAGCTGTTGTATGTGAGTCCCGTCTCCTGGGGTGGATAAGTTCCTGCCGATTGGATGGTCATCAGATATTGGGAAAGCACCACGCGGCGTTCCAGCTCAGGAGCTCGTTCATCGGTACAATCGGAAAAGTCCACTGCGGCACCATCCTGCCAGAATGAGGCCCAATAATGGGAGGAGGCATCCATCACTGCCTGGCTATCGCAATCGGTCTGCTGCGGCATCTCTTCCAAAAATTCGCAGGTGAATGCGAACTGGTCAGCTCCGGGTATCAACACAAAATAGTGTGGTTCCTTCTCCGTCAAGGTAGCTTCTCCCTCGTAGGTTACCCGAACGTAATAGATGGTTTCATCGAGTGTTCTTTTCAGAATAAAGGAATGTGCATCCTGAGAAATGATCTCGGTTCGGTGTTTTTCAGGTACAGTCCAGTCGGTGGCTTCGTCGGAATGGCCGCCGGTAGGATAGGGAAACCGGAAATGTACCTTCATCTGCTCTTTGTCTATCAGCGAAGAGTGTAGTTTTGCTACCAGCAGATCTTTTTCGGGGTGTACGGCTGTGACGACAGCAACAGAATCATTGTCCACCATAAAACGACTGTGAAGGATACCTTCCCATAGATTGAGTTCCTGACTGATGCCGCTTATTTCTTCCGCATTCATCGGCTCCCCGTGATCATCTGTCAGCTCCAGTCCCACATACCCCAAATGGAGGCGGTGGGGATTGACCCGGTAGTAATTGGCTGCATCCTGTGCCCTCCCCGGTTCATTGAACTGCACCGCATAGGGTTCTTCCCGTCCTCTGAAATTGTAATTCTTCAAAGCCTCGTCAGGTTTGTAGTTATCCTTGTTGGGGAAGCTATGCCATCCCCATTGCGATTGTGTCCCCAAGGGTACCCCGCTCGCATAAATCTCGGGAAATGTCTGGAGACCAGTAGCATCGGCTGTAAAAGCAAAATTCCCGTTCCCCAGCGAGAGGGAAGCGTGTTTGTCGAATGCAGTCACTTTGGGACTGTTCCGCGCCACCAGCGCTTGTCGGTCGATCTTCTCCGGTTGATTGGCTCCACAGGATAACAACAGCCCTGTCAAAAGCACACAAAATACATTTCTCATTTTTACTTTTTTATTAGTTGTCTGTCACTATTTGAAAAACAAACCCGGAGGCTGTTTCATATTTACCTCCCTGAATGGCATTAAACAGATAAGCAGGTTTTCCATCTTTCATCAACAGTTGCGGACGCTCAAAGCGCCCATATCTCTTTAAATGTCTGGGTGCAGGGGGTTCTGTCAGATAGGCATCGGCACCAAACCAGGCTATCTTGGGCTCAGACCAGTGAATACCATCTTCCGATGTGAAGATAAGACCTACGACATGGTCAAAATAACCCATGTCGCGCATCAACATTTTATATTTTCCATCTTCGATGTAAACATACGCATCTTCCACTTGTTTGTTGTCCCCATGTATGGAAAGGTCGATGACCGGATTGCTCCCGGAACGTTTGTAGGGGCCATCAACTTGGTCAGCAATGGCCAACCCATACTTTCGGTTTGCCCGAATAGTACCTTGCTGATCCTGATACTCTTTTTTATTCCATGATTTGTAATAAAGCCAGGCTTTTCCGTCGGGGTGCAATACAAACGCAGGATTGGTGGTGTTACAATCATCCCATGCACCTGCTTCACCTGCATCCAGCAGGGGCTTATCGCTTCTTTCCCATGGCCCGTAGAGTGATTTGGATTGGGCCAAACCGATTCTTTTGGTATAAACGGTGCCGTCGCTGTTACCCATATAAAAAAGATAATAGGTATCTCCGATCTTTTGTATATGGGGATTGTGGCAGGTAGTCGCATCAAAATATCCGAGGCGTGGTGTAAGCACTGTTTCGAGATAGGTATAGGGGCCCTCGGGTTTGTCGGCCACGGCATGTGCAATTTCACTTTTGTGTATCCAGCCACCCATGCCATATTTTTCTGGCCAACGGGAGTAGAAAAGATGCACCTTGCCATCATCCCCAAATATGGGAGCGCAACACCATACATAGTACCCTTCCGTCTCCATGATCCGCCCGAGCGGTTTTAATTTCTTGCTAAAGTCTGAAATCTTTTCTGTTGGATATTTTGCTATTATACCTGATTCACTGGAATCTTTTAGGATGGAATAATGTTTCCGATCATCCTCTACAAGAGAATTCAGATACACCTCCACATTGGTATAATTTGCATCAATCTGAAACAAAGGACCATCTGCTGCATTACGTGGATTCAATCCATGTGCAATCTCCCAACTGTCGGGCATACCGTCTCTGTCGTTATCCGCAGGATAAGCACCCCGTTTCAGTTCAGGCCAGCCGCCCACGGCATCCTGCGAATCAATGATTCCCTGGTTGCCTCCTCCGTAGGTTTCTCCCCCGCTGACAGTGCCTGTTCTTACCTCTTCGATCACCCGGGTATCGTATGCATCCCTGCGATGGCTGGCACCTGCATACTGAAGTACTTTTTTATAGGCAACTTCTGGAGAATCCTGCTGTATGGGTTCAAAAGGAAATGGATCAGTGGCTCTTACCCGGTTGTTATTGTTGCCTACACCTCTCCAGTTGTCTGCCGTAACCTCCGGAGAGCCTTCCATGATGTTATCGGCCATATAATAAGCGCCGGTACCATCTTCTGCCGGATCGAGAAACCAGGCTCTCTTGTCTGTCGACGTGGCGGGGCCAGGTTTGTAATAATTTGCCACAAAATTAATCTTTCCCTGACGTCCTCCTCCGTAAGCCGACTTATAACCCCAGTTATACACCACATTATTTCTGAAGTCGACAGGTGTATAACCGTCGGAAGCAAAACGGGGATTGCGGCTACTATGATGAGCCATCAGGTTGTGATGAAAGGTGGCCCTGCTACCACCCCAGATACCTCCAAATCCATGTGCACCTTTGCTGTGTGCTGATTTGGAGAGACTGTGCGTGACCATGCACCATTGCACGGTTACATTCTCGGAGCGGTATACGCTAAGGCACTCATCAACCGACCAGGAAACGGAGCAGTGATCTATCATCAGATCACGTACCCGCATCGCACCCATGGCATCGTCTTCGATAGCATGCAAGTTGCCCATTCTTGTTCTGATATAGCGGATAACCACATTGTTTGCGCTGATGTACAAAGGGTACCCCTTGAGACATATCCCATCGCCGGGCGCACTCTGCCCGGCGATGGTGATGCTGTCATTTAATATGACCAGTTTGGATTGCAACGCTATTGTACCGTCCACCGCAAAAACGACTATACGGGACCCTTTCTGTTCGATGGCATGACGCAGGCTGCCCTCACCTGAATCATTCAGGTTGGTTACAGTAATGACCCTGCCGCCCCTGCCGCCGGATGTATATTTACCCGATCCCTCTGCTGAAGGGAAAGCCAGAGACTGTGCATGGACCGTCCCCATAAAAACCAGCATCGCAAGCATATAAATGACCAATCGTTTCATTGTCATGGGTTAAAGATACATAGCTTTTTATTGATAAACTTCTTTTTTTTAATAATTTTGTTGCTCCCCTCCCGTAGGATAATGAGCAGATATCAATAGCAAGGATGTTGTTGACCGGCAAGGCCGGGATTCACATCGATGATGCTGGTGGTATTGAAAGGCAGGATCTCTACCTTGTTCTTTTCCAGTGCATAAAACATCTGCTCAATCCACTCGTTTTTGGAAGCAAGGCCTGTTACGTCTTCCACCGAGAGACCTCCCTTTTGTTTCACCGAGTGGCTACCAAACATATTCAATATGGTATAGGGCACCGCTGTGACCTCGACATCCGCTGGGATGTCACCTTCCGTGAAATACACCTTACCTCCGGATTTGCTTTCATAGAATGTCTTCTGCAGATAACCCTTGCTGGAAGAGTTCAGCGTATTGAGGGTGGTTGTTTCGGAAGCCGTTAAATTCAATGATGCGATATCGGCATCACTCATAGAAATAGATGGCACGGCGATAACCGGATTTTGCAGAACCCCCTTCACCATCTTGTAGGCACGGTAAACATCTACATCGGCATAGGCTCCCTCACGACGGGCAAGCTGATACAGTTTTTCCTTTTCGGCTGTCAGGTGCTCATAGAGAATACCCCAGCGTGTAAGGTCTGTCTTGCGAAGCGACTCATTGGAAAGTTCCAGCTTTCTCTCTTTGATGATCGCCTCTTTGAAGCCTTCATAACCGGAAGGTATGGTGCCGATCTTGGAGGCATCGTTACCAAATGCTCTCAAACGTACCGTTCTGAATGCATTGATTGCATCTGTCGTGGGTCCGTTGTTCAGCTCATTCAGTGCTTCTGCATGCATCAGCAGCACGTCGGAGTAACGTAACAGTGGGAAGTTGATATTCCTTTTGCTGTCGGATGCACCCCTGTCTTTCATCCAGTCGATGCGGTATTTTCCGATACAAGTGCCGATATAGGTACTCATCTGCAGATCATCATTGGCTAGAATACCAAAATTACATACGGCCACATCGCGACGCTGATCTCCCTCATCAAACTCGAAGTAGAGGGTGGGCATGGTGATCATTTGCGGACCACCCTTTCCGAAAGTTACGGAGGTGCCGCTGGTGGGTATGCCGTTGGTATAACCTGTGCGGACATCTACCGAATTGGGGCCATACCATCCATACTCAAGCATCGATTCGTCATTGTATTGCTTCAGAGCCAAGTCACGAAACACCTGATCGTAATCGCTCAGCAGGTGATTCTCATTCCGTGCGATCACGGCAGCCGAAGCATCTGCCGCTATTTGAAGAAGCTCTCTCACCCTGGCCTGATCGTCTCTTTTTGCAATCTTCACGGAAGACTTGTTATAAGGTACCGTGCTTAGATCCCAGCGTAATGAATAACCGGCTGCATATAATGCCACACGGGAAAGGATCCCATAAGCTGAGTTTTTGGTGAAACGCTCACCTGTAGCCACCACCCCTTCGCTCTTCCAGGGAAGAAGCTCGACGGCTTGCTGCAGGTCCGACACGCACTGATCCCAGATGGTGTCGCGACTGACCCGCGAAGAAGAGAAGGTGGTCAATTCGGCTGTGGGCTTCAGTGAGAAAGGGACATCGCCAAAGAAACGCACCAGGTTCCAATAGGCATAAGCCCTTATGGCGAGCGATTCTCCAAGCAAAGCATCGATCTTCTTCTGCTCACCCTCGGAGGAGGCCTGCATGGCGGGCAGGTTTGCAATGCATACATTGGCATATTCAATGGCTTTGTACATTGTAGTATAGGTGGAATTCAACATACCCGTGAGATTGGTGTAGTCGTAATTCGACATCACATATTTGGAATTCGACTCCGTGGAACTAGCTTCATCGGTGCCCATCAACAACTGATATCCAAGCTCCTGTGTATGCAGAAAGGGGTACGCACCCACTACGGTCATTTCGGCCCTGTTGATCGAAGCAAAAATGGAAGAACTGTCGGCTTTGGACTCTGAAGGCATGTCGAGCCACTCCTCACACGATGTGAAGAGAACCAGAAAAGCCAGTAGGCTTAGTATATTTTGTATCTTTTTCATATGATTAAAATTATCTATTTTCATTAAAAAGTCAAATTAACACCCACAACCCAGCTCTTGGAGCGTGGATAGGCGGAGTCATCGATACCGGGTGTCAATGCGCTTCCCGAAGCTGAAACTTCCGGATCATACCCGCTGTAGCGTGTAAATGTATGGATGTTGTTCAATGTACAGTAGAGACGTATATTGCTGATTTTTGCCTTTTGTACAAGCTGCCCCGGTAAGGTATATCCAAAGGTGAGGGTGTTGAGGCGCAGATAGGAGCCATCTTCGAGATAATAGCTGCTGTGATCGCTAATTGCCGTTTTGTTGTTCTGCGATATATTCCAGAGCATCGAACTATCGTGCTGATCAGGATTCATGGCTGCAAGCCTCGCCAGATCGGTTGCTTCTTTCCCGGTGAGGGGATCGATTAACATGAAGCGGTTGGCCATCTTGGCCACACTGTTTTGGTTGGCCATATAAGGGCCGATGAAACGCTGTGTGCTCATATTAAAAACCTCGTTTCCATAGACAAAATTCATAAAGAGTGTCAGGTCAAATCCTTTGTAGGTAAATGTGTTATTAAGACCTCCTGTAAATTTAGGCTGGCCATTTCCGATGACAGTGCGGTCGTTCACAGAAAAAACCGGAAATCCATTGGCGTCTTTCTCACCTGCCACGTCCACGTATTTTACATCTCCCGGTTTTACCCCTGCCCGTGCACTGCCCTTCAGATAAGGCACATCAGCATTCAGGGTATAGGTGCCATCACCGTTTTGGGTAAAATCAGCGGTGGTATAAATACCGTCATAGATCAAACCGTAATATTGACCCAAAGGCGATCCTACTTCCACCTTGTATCCCATGCGTGAGTTGTAATCCTGAATGAAATAGTTCTGTTCACTGTCGCCATACAGGGCCAACACCTTCGATCGGTTGAATGAGATATTGAAATCGGTCATCCAGCTGAAATCCTTTGTACGCACGTTGACTGTGTTCATGATGATTTCAACACCCCGGTTGCGGATAGATCCCAGGTTCTGAATCTGGGACGTATATCCCGTAGAGCTTGGTATCTTATTTGATATCAGAAGATTATCCGACTCATTATTATAAAGATCAAACGATAGATTGAAACGGCTTTTGAATAAAGTGAGGTCAAGTCCGATGTTGGCGGTAGTGGTTTTTTCCCACTTGAGGGCAGGATTTCCCAGTGTAGAGCCCGGCACATAGGTGATGAAGTCACCACCATTGTACCCGTAATGACCCGATCCATAGTTGGTAGCGTACATATTGTTGTCGATGTTGTTGTTCCCTGCCGTACCGTAACCTGCGCGCAGCTTCAAATTCTCTAGATAACTCAGCGATTCCATGAAACTCTCTTCCGATATACGCCAGGCAGCTGAAGCAGAAGGGAAGTAGCCCCATTGATTACCCTTGGCAAATTTAGAAGAACCATCGGCACGCAGCGTTCCGGTAAATAGGTACCGGTCGTCGTAATTATAGAATAGACGACCAAAACCTGAGACAATGCCACTACTTTCTTTCCCGGAATTCCAGGTATAGGGAGATCCCATGCTTACATCATTCAGTCCGAAGTTTCCGTCTGAAAAAGAACGATACTCATTGTCAAGCTTCATGCTTTCCATATAATAGGTCTCCTGTCCCAACAGCAGCGTGAAATTATGCAGTTCATTCAGGTTGAATCCATAATTCAGGGTGTTTGTGATCTGCCACGAAAAACGTTCGTTGTTATCCCTCGATCCATATCCATACGGGCTTTTGTTGGCCTTGGCCTGTTTGGTGCTGCCGTCATCCCAGTAATCCTGCCGCACTTGCTGCCACATATAACTTCCGGCTGTACGGAAAGTGAGGTCCTTCATCAAATCGACTTCCAGTCCAGCATTCACATTCACCAAACGGGTAAACTTTTCGTTGGTAATAGCCAGGTTATCGAGAATGGGATTCTGCGCATCATAATTGGCATCGTTCATGATGTCGCCAATTACAGTACCGATGTCAGAACTGACCATCTCTTCATTTGTCCAGCGTTCCCCTCCGGTAATAGGTTGTAGAATGGTTTGTTTTAGCTTACCACCCAATGAGCCACCTCCCTCTATTTTAGAGGACTGAAGGCTGGATGAGAAGTCGAGTCTGACTCCTTTCCATAATTCGTGGTTTATTTTGCTGCGGATGCTATTTTTCTGGTATCCGTGGCGCTCCATGATTCCGTCTTCCCCGGTGTAATTATAACTCAGAATATATTTTGTCTTTTCACTGCCACCCGATACATTGATATTGTGATTGTTCGTCACACCGGTATTCCCGAATACCAGATCCTGCCAGTCAATGGCGGCACGGTTGCCATATTCATCAGCTATCCGTCCGTAAGCACCAGTATAGAAGTCGGGCGTGTTGATGTCACCGCCAAAGAAGTTGGCGTAAGCGTTGATATTGCCCCGTAGCGACTGGAACTCATACTGATACTTCACATAATCTTCCACCCCCATCAGGTCGAGCTTCTTTCCAAGATGATCAAAGCTGACAAATCCATTGTAGGAGACCTCTGTTTTTCCCGATCTCCCCGATTTGGTGGTAATCAAGATTACCCCGTTGGAACCGCGTGCTCCGTAGATGGCTGTAGCTGAAGCATCTTTCATGACATCAATTGATTCAATGTCATTGATGTCGACATGCCGTAGTCCGTTTTCCATTTGAAAACCATCTACGATATAGAGCGGTTCAGTACCTTGCGTAATGGAGGTACCCCCCCGCACGGTGATCTGGATATCGGCACCCGGAGCACCACTCTGGGTAATCACATTCACCCCGGCAACCTTACCGGTGATAGCCTGGGCAGCGGTTGTTACCGGAATTTGTGAAATATCGCTTCCACTGATGGAGGAGGTGGCTCCGGTGAGATCTTTTTTCCTTGCGGTACCATATCCAATTACCACCAGTTCATCGAGCAAAAGCTCGTCGGACTTCAGGATAATGGACAGATGACGCTGACGACCCACCACCCTGCGCTGGGTCACATATCCCATATAGGTGAAGATCAGTTCATTTTTTTCATTTGGCACATTCAGTGTAAAATTGCCGTCAATATCGGTAATCGTACCAAGTGTTGTTCCATCAACCAGAATGCTGACACCCGGAAGTGTCTCTGTTCCATCAGTCACATTTCCGGTTACCGTAATTCCATTTTGTGCAGACAGAGTGCCGCACACAATCATAAAAGCCCAAGTCATAAGCATCATTGTGTTCAATGATCTCTTCCGATTTTTCATGTTCATTCTCATGTTATTGCAGTTTATATAAAAGGATTCGGCAGAATGAGTAACAGTTACTGAAAAAGCCCGACAATAATTCCATGTAGGTATTAGAAAGCCCTTCAGGTACCATGCCCTCATACAACCTGAGGCGCAAAACTACATACTTCGTCTTTCCTGGAGCCCTATTTTTGTTCACATTATCCCTAATTTTGTCCATTTTCTTTATAATTTTGCATTCCCCAGCGCCGACACTGTCATGTATCCGTTCCATATGGCATACATCCCGGGTATATACAGTAAACAGTATATTATATCAATGAAAATAGTATTCATCACTGTACTTCTTACTATCCTGTCATTTTCGTTGGCGGGCATGAATGATATTCGCTTTGAATACATCGACAACAGAGCGGGTTTGTCTCACAATACAGTCAGATATATCATTCAGGATCATCAGGGATTGGTGTGGATTGCTACAGTAAACGGTCTTGCAAGATATGACGGCTACACCTTTCAAACATTTTATCCTGATTTTACGGATCTGTCGCCTTCTGAAAGCAACATCAGAATGATGGTGGAGGACAAACAGGGATATTTATGGGTTCAGACTTCATCGCGATATGTCAACTGCTACGATCTTAAAAATGAATCTTTTGTAGATTACTCCGGCAGAAATGAAGTCCGCAAATACCTGGAAGTAAAGATGGTATCCAACGGTGATGTTTGGCTCTGGGGTGATGAAAAAGGATTGTGTCATGTTTCACATCATACAAATGGGTTAACCGGGATCATGTACGATGAGACAAATATCGGTACGGATAAAATTTCATTTGTGCTGGAAGAGCAGTCGGGAAAAATATGGATCGGGACAGATGCCGGTTTGTTTCAATACATTGTCGCCGATTCAGGACTTAAGAGGGTTGGTATTCCTAAGTATGACTTCCACAGTGCTTTTGACATGGGTGGTTATATTTATTTCCTCACAAATGATGCCGGCATCATAATGTATGATAAAAAACAGAAATCATTTTTACCCTTTATTTCATACGGTTCCCGATTTCCTAACTTCCGGATACACCATGCCGCAGCGACAGATGACAATAAAATCATTATATCCGGGAGCGACAGAACACTGATTTTCGACATCGGTTTATCTGAAGTTTACGACGCACATCCTACCCAAATCGGTGAGATCATTGGAAATGCATCGATCATTGTCGATAACAACAAGCAAATCTGGCTATATAACAGAACAGGAAACCTATGGCGTTATAACACAATCAATCTGAAATTTGAGAAGATCAATCTGATACCAGAGTCCATCCTGTCGTTTATCGATCTGGAACGATATTGGATCTTCACCGACTCCCGTGGCATTACCTGGATATCAACCTACGGAAATGGACTGTTTGCAATTGATACAAATGGAAAGATCGAACATTTTACCACTGCAAATAGCGATCTGAGAACAAACTACCTGCTCTTTATCACGGAAGATCGTACCGGAAACTTATGGGTGGGCACCGAAAATGCAGGCATTGCCATGATTTCATTCCCCGAATACGACAAATCCGTGCTGATGCCGCTCACCCTCCGAACAAATGCTTTGGAAAGAACCATCAGAAGCATGTTCGAAGACGAACAGGGAACACTCTGGGTAGGTACAAAAAACGGAGACATTTTTGTGTGCGACAGCACCTGGGAGCCACAATACCTGTTTAGCGGAAAACAAAAAGGAATCTATGCCATACAGGCAGACAAGCAGAAGAATATATGGGTTGGGACCAAAGGAGACGGTATACGGATCTTTCCTGCAGATGAAAATTATCACAACAGTTATGCTTATCTTCTCTCCAAAGATCTGAATGCAGGGGAGAATAACATCTATGCCATTCTGTGTGACCAGGATGGTCGCATGTGGATCGGGACCTTTGGTAATGGTTTGTTTTTGGCTCAATGGGAAAAGAATCAATTTCAGTTCCGGCGGTTACCCAGCATTTCTGATACGCAGCGACAAGTCAGATCACTTCTGCAGGATAGCAAGGGACGCATATGGGCTGGAGGTGAGAATGGCGTTGTGATATTCGATCCGGACACATTGCTCCGGAATGACAAGGCCTTTGACTGGTACTCTTTTGACAAACACAACCCCTCTTCTCTCAACAACAACATTGTGAAAACAATATTTGAAGACAGTCAACAGCAAATCTGGCTGGGTACTGCAGGCGGAGGAGTCAACCTGGCGGTTCAGGATTCAGAAAGTGGCAAGATTACATTTAAGCACTTCACCACAGAAAACGGATTAACCAATAATATTGTACAGACCCTACTCGAAGATCATGATCACAATCTGTGGATCAGTACCGAGAGCGGCCTCTCCAAACTGAACAGTCATACACTTTTTTTTGAAAACTATCTTCTTACCGACAGTTGGGAAAGTGATTATTTTGTTGAATCAGTCGCGTTAAGAAGAAGAAATGGGGATCTGCTGTTTGGTAACTACAGCGGCATATTGATCGTCAACCCCGACACATTTAAAAAAAACAATTATTCACTACCTGTTATTCTGACGGGGTTGAGCATCAACGGGGTATATGCAAGGCCCAATTCACAGGAATCACCCCTGACAGTGAGTATAGGCAATACCAAAAAGCTGGAATTGCATTATAATCAAAATTCATTTGCACTGGAATTTTCATCTCTCATTTATCAGAATGTGCATGCAAACAGATATACCTATATTCTGGTGAATTACGACAAAGAATGGAATCCCATTACCCAGTATAATATAGCTACTTACAAGAATATACCTCCCGGGAAATATCAGTTTAAGGTCAGGTGTGTCACCAATTCGAAAGATAGTGAAGATACGATCCTCGATATTGTCATAAAACCACCCTTCTGGAGATCAACCCAGGCCATTATATTATACATCATCACCGGATTGGTCTTGATTTATCTGACCATGCTTACCCTGACGAAGATGAATCGCCTGAACAATGAGATTGTTATTGAGAAAAGTATTACCGAACAACGACTGCGTTTTTTCACCAATATCTCGCATGAATTCAGGACTCCGCTCACGCTCATACTTGGTAGCATCGAGAGCATGTATGACATACAACTTTCCACCCTGCTTCGCAAACATCTCCGTATCCTGGATAAAAGTTCAGCCAAACTTTTACGGTTGATCGATCAGCTGCTGGAATTCAGAAAATTACAGCACGAAGAGTTGAATCTTGAGCTCGAAGAAACTGACATTGTATCTTTCTCTCGAGGTATTTTTGAAATTTTTACCGAAGCAGCAGCAAAAAAACAGATCGATTTTAACTTTTCTACGCTGGAGATGGACAGGTGGGTCTCACTGGACAGGGGAAAGATGGAAAAAATCATTTTCAATCTCCTGTCCAATGCATTCAAACACACACCTGAAAAGGGAAAAATTAAATTGGAACTGGTCTGTGATGAGGATGTCGGGGAATTCACAATCCGCGTCTCCGATTCGGGTATCGGTATTCCTTCCGATAAAGCTTATTTGCTGTTCAAACGATTTAAACAAATCAACTACACACCTACAGGAATCGGCATCGGATTGCACTTATCAGCCGAGCTGGCACAGGCTCACCATGGTCGTATCGAATACAGTGAGTCGGAGTGGGGAGGGGCGTGTTTTACTGTGACCATTCCCATGATAACAACGTTATCCGACACACAATCTCCCGACAAATCATCCACTCCTGTAAAACATCAACTTGTAGAGACAATATCTAAAGATGTGTCTGCTGATGTGGAAGCTTCTTTGACCAGGATTCAAACCCATAAATACAAAGTACTGCTCATAGAAGATGATGACGAAATTAGTGAATTCCTGGAAGATACTCTGAAATCATTCTTTCAAATATCTGTTGCGGCCAATGGTCTGATCGGATTGGAACTTGCGGGTGAATTTCAACCTGATCTCATTGTATGTGATGTGATGATGCCGGAAATGAACGGATTCGAGTTGACAAGATCAATAAAAAATAATTTTGAAACCAGCCATATACCCATTATCTTACTCACAGCCTACGCTTCACTGGAACATCAGCTGGAAGGAATACAGGCAGGCGCAGATTCCTATATTGTCAAACCGTTCAGCACAAAGTATCTTATCTCACGCATCACAAAACTTATTGAGCAACGGGAAATGCTGCAACACAAATTTGCTCATGAGCCAGGGATGTTGACTCCTTCCATCAACGGCCGATCAGAAAAAGACAACGCTTTTATGGAGAAGGTGCATGCCGTGATAGAAGAACATTTGGACAATCCTGAATTTTCCATTGATGATTTTGCAAAAGAGATGAACATCGGGAGAACCGTTTTTTACAAAAAAATTAAAGGACTTACCCACTATTCTCCCAACGAGTATATACGCATCATCCGCTTGAAGAAAGCAACCGATCTATTGAAAGGAAGTGATTTGAACATTGCAGAGATTGCCTATGGAGTAGGATTTAATGACCCCGATTATTTCAGTAAATGCTTCAAGGAACAATTTGGACATACTCCACGTCAATTCAGAACAGAAAATATCCATGAAAGATAAAAACTGTGGCTTTCTAAAATAACTTGCTCTTCACCCGATACCTAGACTGGTTTTTGATTTATATTTTAATTTTTGAGAAATAGGTAATTAAATCCTTCTTTTGTTGGTAAGAAATAATTTGTACCTTTGTGCACGAACACAGAATTATTTGTATAATTCGCATACCCGCGTTCCAGATATAAGACCATTAGAAATTAATTAACTGAACAAATCATACATGCAAAAGAAAGTCAGGATAATCGACATTGCAAAGATGGCTGGTGTTTCAAAAGGAACAGTCGACAGGGTACTTCACAGCCGGGGGAACGTATCGGAGGCGGCCCGTATAGCCATTGAGGGGGTATTGGAAAAAGTAAATTACAAGCCAAATATCCATGTTTCTGCCATTTCCTTAAAGCGAAGTTACAAGATTATTGTTACGACTCCCGAGATATCTCTCGGCGCATATTGGGAAAGCATCCACAACGGTATCCACCATGCATTGGAGGAATATGAAAATGTAAAAATCGAATTGCAGGTATTTACATACAATCAATATGATATATACTCCTGCCGTCATATTTTTGAAAAGATTGCCGGTTTTGAAATGGACGCATTGATTGTTGGTCCGACTTTTCCAGAGGAGACGATTAATCTGTGCAAGAAGATGGACGACAGGGATATACCTTATATCTTCGTGGATTCTACCATTGATTCCACCGCCCCGCTTGCCTTCTACTCTGCTGATCATTACGTGTGCGGCTTCATGATGGCCAAACTAATCACTTCCATTATTCCGGAAAATGCCAATATCGCAATCTTTCAGGCGGTCAGAACAGGCGATAAAAGCGCCAATACCACTGTACTTCGAAAGAAGGGATTTACCGACTATCTTGAAAACAACAGATGCTCAAACCTGATACTGACCATTCCCTTTTCTGTGACCGCACCCGAAGATAACGAAATGTACCTGTCCCGACTGTTTCAAAGTCAACGGGAAGTTCCCGCCATCGTGGTTTTAAATTCACGGGGTAACTTTATTGCCGATTACCTCGAAGCCAATCATATAAAGGGAGTCAGAATGATCTGCATGGATTTAACCGCAGCCAACGTGGAAGCACTCAAAAAAGGACAAATTGATTACCTGATCGGGCAGGAGCCCGAATACCAGGGATTCTCTTCCATGAAAACACTGTTAGAGTATTTAATCTTCAAAAGTCCGGTGAAAAAACAAAATTATGTCCAGCTGGATATCATCACCCGGGAAAATGTCGGCTTTTACAAGCGATTTAATAATACCGTGTATTAA
The DNA here is from genome assembly GCA_001768325.1 of Bacteroidetes bacterium GWC2_46_850. Taxonomy (GTDB): domain Bacteria; phylum Bacteroidota; class Bacteroidia; order Bacteroidales; family Dysgonomonadaceae; genus Proteiniphilum. The sequence continues at coordinate 157,690 of MENQ01000021.1, forward strand.
ACTTCCTTCCTGTTTCCTCGACTGAATTATTTATTAAAAATATTCTAAAAATGATAAAGGGTATCTCCTATTTTTTGCCCCATAAATGGAATTTAGTCAAAACTTCATATTTTTAATTTTAATTAAGTAAATTATTTTGATATATGTAAACAATCAATTTATATTTGTGCCCGAGCACAATCCAAATAAACCTGTTTTTATTCGAATTCAAACAGGTTATTGATGGATTATTAAATTTATAATTACAAATACCAAAAATTACCTAATTAATTCATTTTAAACATATTATAAAAATATCAGTCATATTAAATTTATTTGTTTTACACTTATCTTGTTCACAATCAGTAAAAAAATAAAACCATCCTTTAATATCCCAATTGAGGATGTTATACGTGCACAGTTTGAGTAAATCATAAAATTTAATTCAATTTAATAGTTTATCAAAGTATACTGTTTAAAACATTATATAGAAAAAGATTGTCAAATAAGCATTTATTTTTTATTAATCTAAACAAATGAAAAAATGAGATGAAAAGTAAAATTTCAATTCTATCAAGAGGGATTTTGTTCATGTTATTGTGGACATTTTCACTGTGTATCTTTTCTCAAAACGTAGCAGTAACAGGAGTAGTACACGATATTAACGGAGATCCATTAATTGGAGTGACCATACAGGTAAAGGGAACTACTCATGGAACAGTAACCGATTTTGACGGAAAATTCAACCTGCCCAATGTACCTTCCAACGCAAGTCTGGAGGTAACCTATGTCGGAATGTCAAGTCAAACAGTTCCGGTTAACGGCAGGTCAACAATCAATATTGTCATGTCGGAAGATGCTGAGTTGCTGGAAGAAGTAGTTGTTGTAGGTTATGGGGTTCAAAAGAAAGAAACTGTTGTGGGTTCGGTGGCAATAGCCAGTGAAGAGGACCTGCAAAAGATTGGGACAGTGACCGATATTTCTCAGGCGTTGTCCGGCCAGTTGCCGGGTATTGTCTCGCTTACTTCATCGGGAGAACCCGGTGGAATTCTTACCGGTGAAAGCTCTACCAACATTTTCATTCGCGGACAGAATACCTGGAACGGTGGACAGCCACTTGTTCTGGTGGACGGCGTGGAACGAAATATGAATAACGTAGACGTGAACGAGGTTTCCAGCATCTCCGTATTAAAAGATGCTTCAGCCACTGCTGTTTACGGGGTAAAAGGAGCCAACGGCGTTATTCTGATTACAACAAAGAGAGGACAAGTGGGAAAGACGGTCCTCAACTTCAACTACACGACCATGGGACAAATGGTCTCCAAGTTACCGGAAAAACTGGATTCCTATGAAGCCATGATGGCTAAGAACGAGATGATTGAGAGGGAGGTCGTGTTAAATGAACCTTCCTGGGGTGCCTACGTTCCGTATGAAATCGTTCAGCGTTACAGACGCCCGCAATCGGAGGAATATTCACTGATTTATCCGAACGTAGATTGGGCAGATGCCATGTTCAAGGATCTGGGATTGTCCCATCGTGCCACATTGAGCATCAGAGGCGGAAGTAAAGCAATTCAGTTTTTCGGATCGCTGGCTTACCTACATGAAGGAGATATGTTTGAAGATTATGACAACGGAAAAGGATACTATCCGAATTATAATTTTGACCGGTTTAACTTCAGAAGCAATATTGATGCACAATTGACAAACAGTACCAAGCTGAAATTGGATATTTCCGGTTTTTACAGCTTAAAGAATACAAACTACAACAACGAAGGCAGTACCGGTAGAGCCGACCACTGGCTCTGGGCCTCTGCCTACAGACTGGCACCCAATCTGTTTATTCCTATGCACCCCGACGGCAGATGGGGAGCTTATCAGGAAGGAGGCAACAATACAGTGAATCCTTTGGCTGCAGTTTATAACATCGGCATCAGGCAGACCCGCCAGACCCAGTTGAATTTCGACCTGAGCCTGGAACAGGATCTGAAGTTTATCACCGAAGGACTTACCGCCAAAGCGTCCCTTTTTTATGACAACAGCATCCGCTCGGAAGGGGGAATTTATGATAATGCAAACAGCATACGCCCCAATGAATCTGCGACCAATGTACCATTCAAACAGATTTATCCCAATTTGTACGAAGGACCTGATCAGGATCCAAGTGAATACACCGTCCTGTTACCTATCTCTTCCGAAGAATACGACTGGATTATACGCCCATGGACCATCCGTCAGGAAGCCATTTCCGACGCCAACTGGTCTGGATATATTCCGGTTTTCAGAAGAATGATGTATCAGGGTCAATTAAATTATGCACGCAGGTTTGATCGCCACAATGTATCAGCAATGGGAGTTTTCAAACGGGAGGAGTACGCACGTGGTAGTATGTTCAAGAACTTCCGCGAAGACTGGGTTTTCAGGGCCACATACGATTATGACTCCAGGTACCTGTTTGAAGCCAACGGTGCATATAATGGCTCAGAGCAGTTCGGTCCCGGATACCGGTTCGCCTTTTTCCCATCTGTAGCCTTGGGTTGGGTTGTCTCAAATGAAAAGTTTTTTGATAAATTTGAGTGGGTCGATAACCTTAAACTCAGATACAGTATTGGCAAGGTGGGTGACGACAGAGTAAGCGGTGGACGTTGGTTGTATTCATCACAGTATGCTTATGGAGGACGTTCGAGAATCAGTAACATCACCAACAGCTACAGCCCCTATTATTTTTACCGGGAGTCTGTTGTTGGCAATCCCAATATTCAGTGGGAAACTGCCCTAAAAAACAACTATGGTGTAGATTTCAGCATGTTGAAAAATCTCTTTTCCCTGAGTTTTGATTATTTTACGGAAGACAGAACAAATATCTTGATGTCGGGAGGCAGCAGGAACATACCACCGTTCTTTGGTGTTACGCCACCCAGCGCCAATCTGGGGCAGGTAAAGTCAAACGGCTTCGAAATTGAACTGGGTTTGAATAAAAAAATCAATCGCGACGTAAGTATCTGGTCCAGCCTTGCACTTACTCACAATGAAAACAAGGTCATATTCCGGGATGATGCACCCCTGCAGTTTGAATATCTGAAAAATGCCGGTTATCCAATCGGGCAGAACAGACGTCAGCTGAGTTCCGGTTTTTATAACAACTGGGATGATATCTATGCAAGTGTTCCTACTGAAAACAATGACCTGGACAAACTACCGGGATACTACAACATCATCGATTTCAATGCCGATGGCATTATAAAAAGCAGCGAAGACACACCACCGATAGGCTATTCCAATGTACCGCAAAATACGGCCAACCTGACTTTGGGTGCTTCCTATAAACGTTTCAGTGCTTATGTCCAACTATTCGGAATAAACAATGTAAACAGGTATGTAAGCCAGCACAATTTCTATGCTGATACCGACATTCTTTTTGCTCATGTAAGAGATTATTGGTCAAAGGACAATCAGGATGCCACCTCTTTCCTGCCCAGATGGAAGACACAGGCAGAAAATATCGGCGATTACTATCTGCTTGACGCTTCTTCTTTCAGGTTGCGTACAGCGGAAATATCCTATTCTCTGACAGGAATGAAATGGGTGAAAAATTCCGGAATATCTAATTTGAGAATCTATATCAACGGAAATAATCTTTTCTTCTGGTCACGTCTGACCGACGACAGAGAAGATACCTACTCCGGAGGATCAGCAGAGGATGGTGCTTATCCTACTATGCGCAGAATCAATTTAGGAATCGATTTAAGTTTTTAAAACATTATGAAAAAGATGAAACGATATATTACCTATAGTTTGTTGACATTTGCGATGCTCTTCTTCGCGCTGTCTTGCGAGGATTATCTGAATAAGGCACCAGAGGCTGATATTACCGAAAAAGATGTATTCGGTAATTTCAACAGTTTCCAGGGTTTTGTGGAACAGATGTATAATTGCATCATGGACCCCGATAAAGGGCAGGCATGGAACCCGTATTCATTTGCCGATGAAACGTTGAATAACAAACCCTACAACTTCGATTACGGGAACTATTGGGGTAGTGAAAATTATTTCTATGGAAAATCAGTGAGCGTGACCAGTACCAATCCGCGTGACAGAAGAATATGGGAATGGGCATGGTACGGAATAAGGGCAGCAAACATCGCATTGGAGAAAATAGATGAAGAAGGCCTGTTTGAAGGTACACCCGAAGAAAAAAATCACATCAAGGGACAGGCACTCTTTTTCAGAGGCTGGTTTTATTTTGAGATCTGTCGCTTCTGGGGAGGTATGCCTTATATAAACCGGATACTCGATCCCACCGAAAGCCTGGTGACCGATGAATTTAAAAGACTTAATTTTCAGGAAACGGCGAAACTGATGGCACAGGATTTCAGGGCAGCAGCCGATCTGTTACCCGACCACTGGGATAATTCTCAACCCGGCGAGGCTACCATAGGCCACAATCAGGATCGAATCAATAAATTTCATGCGCTCGGCTATCTGGGTAAATCGTTGCTGTACGCCGCCAGTCCGATGATCAATGAAGAGGCAACCGGTAACAATGCCTATGATGCCGATCTGGCAGGCCAGGCAGCAAAAGCATTTGGTGAATTGCTGGCATTGGCAGATCAAACCGGGATTTACAAACTGCAAACATGGGAAACTGTAACCGATAATTTCTGGCGTCTCAATAACCAGAGAACCGGAGGGGACGAATGCATCATGATACCCATCATATACGACCGGGGCCGTGTAAGATGGTCGGCACTGGGTGCCACAGTACCCTCATCATTCGCACTGAACAGCGGTTCCGATGCCGATGTACCAACCCATAATTACATCCAAAACTATGGAATGGCAAACGGATTGCCCATTGATGATCCCGCTTCCGGATATAATCCCGAAGACCCCTGGACAGGAAGAGAACCCCGTTTTTACAAATTTGTGGTCAAAGACGGAGATCGGATTCACCGCGATGCTGCCCTCGATAAGTATGCAGAACTTTACAACGGAGGCAGACACCGATCACAGATTAATCCCCCCAGTGTGACCGGTTATTACTGGAAAAAATTCGTGCCAATGGGTCCGAGTTTCAACACTTCACAGGCAAACGGATTGCAGGAATACGTTCCCTACCTTAGACTGGCCGATATTTATCTGATGTATGCCGAAGCGGTTCTTTTCAGCACTGGCGGGAGCCCGAATGCTACTTCCGGAAATTATACCATGACAGCAGTACAGGCGTTTAACGTCATCAGAAACCGGGCACAGTTACCTGATCTTGACCCGAAATATACTGCCAGTAACGATCTTTTCTTTGAGGAAATTGTCAGAGAAAGAGCCGTGGAACTGGCCATGGAAGGTGCCCGTTTTTGCGACTTGCGAAGATGGAACAGAAACGGGGATCCCAGATACCTGGATAAAACAGCCATCGACTTTGACAGAGGTTCTGATGGTAAGCCAATCAACATAAAGGAGCGGGTAATCGTAAGAAGAACCGTGGAGAAAAAACACAACTGGCTGCCTATACAGGTTAAATTCACCAAACAATATGAAGGATTCCCTCAAAATCCAGGATGGTAATTCGAGTTATTAATTAAAAATTTTCAGAAGTAATGAAAAGTTATCATATAATAATTGTTTCCATACTGTTTTTCTTTTCCACATTCCATTCAGTTATTGCGAATTACAACCTTTCTCTTGGAAAGAGAGCCTATTCTGAAATAATCAATGAAGAGGATGAAAAGAAAGATTCAGTAGATGTGGCATTCAAAAGAATAGAAACAGACAACATTGTGGGTGCGATCAGTTCATTAAAAGCATCTGATATCAACGAGTCGGACAACTCAATTTGGGTTAGTGATGTTTTGGCCGGCCGTACGTTGGGTATGCTCGGAAATACCAATATCCGCGGTATCGGAATCAGCATTGATGTGGCCGACATCACGGGAAGTGGAACCCTGTCAGGGAATGCACTGTTTGTGGTGGACGGACTGCCTCGGGATATCGATGGCCTTCGCATGTCGGAGATTGAAGATATCACCGTACTGAAGGATGTAAATTCTGCCATCCTTTACGGTAGTACTGCCATTAACGGAGTGGTTCTCATCACTACGAAACGCGGGAAGATAAATGAAAACAGGAAGAATATCTCGTTAAATTACGGGATTTCAACACCGTTGGCATTACCCAAATACTTAAACTCTGCCGATTATATGACCTATTATAATCAGGCCAGGAAAAACGATGGTCTTGATCCGCAGTACAGCGAAGAGATGATTGAAAATTACCGCAATGGGAATAAATACAGATATCCGGATGTGGATTATTATTCCAATGAATATGTGAGATCCTTCAGGCCTTATCTCGATTTAAACGGAGAGTTTTCGGGAGGGAATCAGAGCGCCAAATACTATCTGAATTTCGGCATGAACTCGTTGGGAGGATGGTTAAACTTTGGCGAAGGTGCCAAGGCAAGGTATAATACATTTAACGTAAGAGGGAATGTGGATCTCGAAATCATTGATTGGATCAATACTTCCATTGATGCCACAGCGCTCTTCGGTACCGATAGCGGTCCCAGGGGAAGTTATTTTGGAGACGCACAAAATTTGAAACCCAACGATTTTACACCACTGATTCCCTTCAATCTGATTGATCCGGAAAACTCCTTATTGTTGGGAAGAAAATTCGATGTGGATGGCATGTATTTACTAGGCGGACATATAAACCGACAAACATCGCCATTTGGAAACGGCTATGCAGGAGGAGTATTTGAAAGAATAGACAGAAAGTTCTCTTTTAACAACAGAATCAACTTTGATCTGGATATGCTTACGGAAGGACTCTCACTGCATACCAATATTAGTTTCGATTATTATACAAGGTATGATCAAACGGTTGCCAATCAGTATTCTGTATACGAACCGGTATGGTCCGACGTGGAAGGTGAAGATAAAATCATAGATCTGAAACAATATGGCAAAGATGCCAAATCAGGAAGCCAGAGCGTTGGAAATACATACTTCAGAAGAAGAATCGGATTCTACGGTCTCCTCAATTATGACAGAACGTTTAATGATCTGCACAATTTTTCCGCATCCATGGTAGGATTCGGAAGCCTTTTCAAAGAACTGAATGACTTTCAGGGAGTAAAAAACGCTCACCTGGGCATGCGGCTGGCATATACATTCGACCGGAAATATCTGGTTGACTTTAGCAGCGCTTACGTAAATTCTGTGAAATTGGCATCGGGTAATAACAGAGGGTTCTCTCCTTCACTTGGTATAGCCTGGATGATGAACGCTGAAGATTTCCTTTCTTCTGCTGACAATATAGATCTGCTGAAACTGAGACTCTCCGGAGGGATTTTAAACTCAGACATACCCATTAACGGATTCTTCTATTACGATAATGTATATGGCGGCTCCGGAAGTTATAACTGGTATGAAGGAACCAGAAGCAGAAGCGGAGTCATGTCGAATAGAGAGCAAAATCTGGATCTGGGATTTGCCAAGAGAAAAGAGGTGAACATCGGATTGGAAGGGCTGTTTTTTGATAAGATGATTGGACTGAATGCCAATTTCTTTTATGATATATACAGCGATCTGATCGCAAGACCATACACCAGATATCCGGGATATTACAACGACTTTATTCCTTATGAGAATTATGAAAAAGACAGCTATACGGGTCTTGAAGTAGGATTGAACTTCAACAAATCTATCGGTGACTGGGATTTTATGCTTGGTGTAAATACCTTGTATGTGACATCGAAAAGATTGATTGTGGATGAAGTATACGAGGATGCATACCGTTACAGAAAAGGATATCCCAAGGATGCTACATTCGGACTGGAAGCACTCGGCTTATTTAAAGATCAGGCTGATATAGACAATAGTCCGGTTCAGTCATTCGGTACTGTTCGTCCAGGCGATATAAAGTACAAAGATCAAAACGGAGATGGCGTTATTGACGGAAACGACGAGGTGTATCTCAGAAGATGGCAGACTCCTCTTTCAGCCGGACTACAATTGAAGGTTGCCTACAAAAACCTGACCTTGTATGCGCTGGGTGAAGGACGTGCAGGAGCTGATACTTTCATGGAAGGAAACTATTATTGGGTCGATGGAAACGACAAGTATTCAGAAGTGGTACTCAACAGCTGGACTCCCGAGACCGCTGCCACGGCAACTTATCCCAGACTAAGCTCCCTGGCCAACAGCAACAATTCCAGAAGATCAACCTATTGGATGTATAACAATGATTTTTTTCAAATACGTACGATTCAGCTGACATACAAAATGCCCGAGTTCGTCACACGACCTCTCAAAATGAATCATTTTGATATTTTTGTGGACGCCTCCAATGTGTATCAGTTCGCAAAGAATAGAAAAATCAGAGACACAAGAGTTGGAGGAGATCCTTATACCCGCACATTTTCAGTAGGATTAAGAACAAAATTTTAAACGATGAATTATGAAATTTAAAACGATATATTTTTTATTCTTAGGATTACTTTTGGTACTGCCCGCATGTACGATGCTGGAACCGGAAGATGACAATCACAGTACCTTTGATCGCGTCTTTGATGATCCTAACTTTGCCGAAGGTTTGCTGATCAGAGCCTATACCTTTATTCCGACCAATGACTATAGGTTCGACGAAGTAGCTACCGACGATGCCGTTTCTAACGATCGTTTCAACTCTTTCATGAGAATGGCCACGGGAGAATGGTCGGCTCTTTATAACCCACAGGATTTATGGACCAATTCAAACAGGGCAATCACTTACATCAATGAGTTTTTGACCATTGTGAATGATGTACCCTGGAAATGGACCGATGAAGAGCTAAACGATCTATATATAAGGAGATTAACTGGCGAAGCGTATGCCCTGAGAGGTCTGTTCAAATATTATCTGCTGCGAAATCACGGCGGGCTGGATGCCAGCGGTCAAATGCTAGGACTGCAGATACTGGATAATTATCCTGTCGGACAGAGCGATTTCAATAAAACAAGATCTCCTCTGGAAGAGTATATTAACAGTATCTACGCAGACCTGGATGAGGCTCTCAAATATATTCCACTCGATTACGGAAATAAAAGCAGTTTATCAGATCTTCCCACTTCCTTCAGCGGAATATCAACAATTGATCAATACAACACTGTTTTTGGAGACTACTCATTGCAGAGGATGAGCGGCAGACATGTCATTGCAATAAAAGGTCGACTGGCTCTTCTGGTAGCCAGCCCGGCATTCAATCCCTCCACCGATGTGAATTTGTGGAAAAAGGGCGCCGACTACCATGCACAATTGATTAATGATATCGGAGGTGTGGGAGGTTTGGATCCCAAGGGACACACCTTTTATCTGAAAGCACAAATTGATGATTCCGATTTGAACAGCGGAAACAAAAAGGATATCGCTGAGATGCTGTGGAGAAGACCAATCTATACAAATAGGACAAGAGAAGTGGATAATTTCCCGCCCTCTCTCTTTGGCAACGGAGAAATCAACCCTTCTCAAAATTTGGTGGATGCATTTCCCACCTTGACAGGATATCCCATTTCTCATCCCCTGTCGGGATACGACCCCTCTTCTCCTTATTCGAACAGAGACCCCAGACTGGATTTGTATATTATCCGTGACGGCAGTAAATACAAGAACGAAACCATCAACACAGGTATTGGTGGTGGAGTAAATGCCGTGGACTCTGTATCAAATTCCACACGAACAGGTTATTATCTTAAAAAACTTCTTCGGGAAGATGTGAACGCAGATCCTATCAAGCCCAGCGATCAAAAACATTACAATACACACATGCGGTATACGGAAATATTTTTAAATTATGCCGAAGCAGCCAATGAAACATGGGGACCCGCCAACAGCGATTACGGATATACAGCGAAAGATGTCATCGCAGCAATCCGCAAAAGGGCCGGAATCAAACAACCGGATGTATACCTCATGTCGGTTACGGATAAAGAAACCATGCGCACTTTGATTCAGAATGAGAGAAGACTTGAGCTGTGTTTCGAGGGATTTCGTTTTTGGGATCTGAGAAGATGGAAGAAGGATCTGACAGAAGCTGTAAAAGGAGTACATATTGATCAGGGATCCTATTCATATTTCACAGTAGAGGAACGTGTCTATAATAATGATCATATGCATTACGGTCCTATTCCCAATAACGATGTGATTAAGTTCGGGATAACCCAAAATGCCGGATGGTAAAACGATAAATTTAATACGTAAAAAGATGAAGAAAATAGTATTCCTATCGGTACTTTTAATTGCAGGACTCACCTCATGCAAGAACTTTGATATAGATCATCCTGATTATGAATATACTTCAGGCTATTTCCCATACCAGTTCCCTGTAAGAACCCTGGTGCTGGGTGACTATATCTACGACAATGAAAATGACAACAACCATAAGTTTTTAATATCTGCCGGAATTGGCGGCGTTTATGCAAATGAGAAAGACAGAACATTCAATATACAGGTAGATAACAGCCTGTGTAATGGCATATTATTTGCAGCTGGCGGCGATCAGATTAAGGCTTTGCCGGAGAATTACTACAGTCTGAGCGGGAATAAAATAATTGTGCCCAAAGGTAAAATGAACGGAGGAGTTGAGGTTCAATTGACCGATGCCTTTTTCAATGATCCTGCAGCAATAAAAAACACCTATGTTGTACCGGTCAGGCTGGTGAGCTCCAATGATGTGGACACTATTCTGGTAGGACAGTCTCCCAATCCTAGTGCAGATCCGCGTATTGCATCACAATGGCTTGTAGCTCCCAAGAATTTTACCATGTTTGCTGTGAAATACATCAACGAGTTTCATGGTACATATTTTCGTTATGGAACAAGTACCGTGAAAGATCTTACCGGGGCGGTTGTTGAGAATACCAATTATAACACCGAGAAGTATGTGGAGAATTATCCGATACTCAAACTAAATACTTCGGGAAGATACCAGGTATCCATCAGCACTTTCTTCCAGTCGAAGATAATGGAAAATTCAGTCAATCTGATCCTCACATTTAACGGCAACAATTGTACCGTATCTGCACCGACTGGATCACCCTATACCATCACCGGTAGCGGAGAATTCCAGTCAAAAAAATACAGTTGGGGAAACAAGGAAAGAGACGGAATTGTATTGAATTACACAATTTCTGACGGAACCCATGTCTATCAGGCAAACGATGTCCTGGTGATCAGAGACAGGGGGGTAACGATGGAAGTCTATTCACCCGTATTGCAGTAAAGATGATTAAAAAAAGCCATAACTATGGGTAGTTATGGCTTTTTTTACCCCAGTATAAGCTATGAATCACTTCTTTATAACTTCGGGGAATTGATTCCCAACTTTTGATCAGGATAATATGATAAAACATTATTTTTTTCTTTTTGGATGTATCTCTTTTTTCACCTTACAATCCTTTGGCAGCAATGACAATCGGGTGTTTGAACCCGAAGCGATTAAGGAAGTCATGCTCAAAACAGCAGCATGGCAGTTGAAACATCCAAAACATGCGCAAAACGACTGGACAAACGCCGCTTTTTATGCCGGGATGTTTGCCGCCTGGGAAGCAACAAGGTCACAAACAATTTATAATGCCATGTTGTCCATGGGTGAAGATTCTACACAATGGCGACCTTACAGGCGCTGGTACCATGCAGATGATATTGCCATCTGCCAGACCTATATCGACCTCTACCGGATAGAAAGGCAACAAAAAATGATCCAACCTACCCTGGACACACTCGCGATCTTATTGAACAACCCATATCCGTACAAAGGTATTCAGGTCATTAAGTGGTGGTGGTGCGATGCGCTGTTTATGGGTCCCCCGGTGCTTGCGAAGATGGCGAATGTGACGGATGATGACAAGTATGCAAAAGCGAACGACACCTACTTTAAGGAGTGCTATAACCTCCTTTATAACAAAGAGGAGAAGCTTTTTGCCCGCGACCTGAATTATGTGATTAAAGGAGATGGAAACGACCGTTGGGAAGCAAATGGAAAACGCATCTTTTGGTCACGTGGCAATGGGTGGGTCATGGGTGGCCTGGCCCGTATTCTTCAGGAACTCCCGGCCGATTACCCGGAACGCCCATTCTATGAGACACTTTTCAAAGAGATGGCCGAACGCATCCTATCTCTTCAACAGGAAGATGGTTTGTGGCGTGCAAGTCTGCTCGATCCTGAGTCTTATCCGGGAGGTGAAGTAAGTGGGTCGGGATTTTTCTGTTATGCTTTTGCATGGGGCATCAACAATGGCCTCCTGGACAGCAAATTATTTAAACCTGCTGTGGATAAATGCTGGATCGCATTGAATTCCTGTGTCAACGAAGAAGGGCGTGTAGGATGGGTGCAACCGATCGGTGCAGATCCTCGAAAGAACTTCAGTGAAGATAGCTGGGAAGTATATGGCACGGGAGCCTTCCTTTTAGCAGGCAGCGAAATGCTTAAATTAAAGTGACTATGCACAGACTATATCTGTTGATTTTGTGGCTATTTTTTATCCTGACTGCTTTTGGACAAGGAGAAGGCAATTTGCAAACCGATAACGGGAAGACTACCAATCGGGGCGTAGCATATTTGCTCGACAAATTAGATGTCGAAACAGCACCGCTCAGTGAGGTTCAAAAAATTACCGACAGAGAAAATCAGGGAAAAGCCTTGTTGAACTACTTCCGGTCGCGGTATAATGTGCATCACCGGATTAACAGAGACGACAGGGTTCGTAGTTTGGGAAATATCGCATCACAATCGGACTTCGAGTTGGCTGACGACGCATTGAAACATATCTTCGTGGGACAACCGGCCTATCCTCGTTTTTTTTGTGGTGAAGATATTGATTGGGGATCACGCCCCGTTCCCGATAATGAATGGGTTTGGCAGTTAAACAGGATGAATTTCTGGAATGCTATGGGAAGGACCTACTGGCATACGTCCGACGAAAAATATGCCCGGGCCTGGGGGGAACAGCTGATTGACTGGGTAAGCAAAAACCCCAACGATGAGGATCACCGGTATGCCTGGCGCTCCATTGAAGCCGGTATACGGGGTAACAGCTGGTGTGAACTGTATCAGCGTTTTATTGATTCTCCTTCATTTACCCCGGAAGTGTTGACTGCTTTCCTGACCAGCCTGCACGATCATGCCTCATTCCTGATGACCAAATACACCACCAACAGCAACTGGGCTCTGATGGAAGCAGAGGGACTGGCAGCCATTGCCATACTCTTTCCTGAATTCAAAGAAGCTCCGTTATGGAGGGAAGAGGCTTTCAGAAGATTTAACATAGAAATAGACAAACAGGTATATTCAGACGGGCAACAGAGAGAGCTCGCAATGGGATATCACGTGGGATGCATCAGCTGGTTCCTTAGAAGTTATGAACTGGCCAGAATGAACGAAATGAAGGATGCTTTTCCGCGAACCTACGTGGAAAAAATAGAAAAAATGTGTGAGGTACCCATGAAGCTGTGCCATCCGGATGGCACCGTGGTACAGTTTGGCGATGCCTGGACCGGAAAGCCGGGACAATACAAAAATCAATTTATGGCCTGGTCAAAACTTTTTGACAGAGACGATTTTTTATATATGGCAACCGACGGAACCAAAGGAAAAGCACCCTATAAAACAGCTTTTGCACTGCCTGAAAGCGGGTTGTACTCGATGAGGAGTGGCTGGGATCCGGACGCCATCTTTCTGGCCTTGAAGTGTGGACCCAATGGAGGGGGGCACGCTCAACCCGATAACGGAACCTTTGGCTTGTACGCAGGCGGCAGAATTTTAATGCCCGATGCCGGCAGTTACATTTATAGCGGCGATCCGGAAGGAAGAGCCTGGTTCAGGCAAACGAAGGTACATCAGACCATTACACTCGATGACCTGAATTCAGCATATGCTCCCAAACTACTTTATTGGAATACAAATAAAGGCCTGGATGTACTGGTAGTAGAGAACAACAGCTACGACGATCTGACGCATCGGCGTTCCCTGTTGTTTATCGACAAACGTTATTTTGTGATTGTTGACGAAGTTTACGGTGCAGCAACCGGAGAGGTAGGACTACATTTCCAGCTTGCTCCCGGAGAACCGGCTGTAGACAAGAAAAACTTCTCCGTTCAGACCAATTTTCCGGAGGGATGGAATGTTTACCTGCAAACTGCCCACAACCAAAACAAAATGCAACTACTGGAAGAAGAAGGATGGGTCTCCCATCAGTACACCATAAAGGAACCCCGACCTGCCTTTTGTTTCAATATAAATAAAACTGGTGACAATCCTGTTATTCGCTATGTCACTCTATTGGTGCCTTATAAAGACAGAAAACCTGATATAAAAGTAAGAATTCTCAATGAGTCAGAAAAAGAACCCATTTCAAAGATGAACCTGGAAATAACCGAAAACAGTAGCAAAAAAATGATACAGTATAATCTTTAAAACACCATTGTATGAAATCATCAAAATTTTCAAAGATCTTCTTAACAATCTTTTCTATTTTGTTTGTCTGTCATGGTAGTGTACAGAAGCTATCTGCGCAGCAAGCTGAAGAGGATCAAATACCCAAACTCGAAAATCCATTTACACAACAATATCTAAAAAAGAATATCCGAAAATCACACCCGAGATTGGTTTTAAATTCAGCCATTGAAAAAGATTTGAAGAAAAAAATTAAATCCGATCCGGTTGTCAGGAATATGTATGCAGCAATTAAGCTAAATGCGGAATCTATTTATGATAAACCACTGCTGGAAAGAATTCAGATTGGCAGAAGGCTGCTCAGTGTATCCCGGGAGATGCTCTTCCGGGTAAATATGCTGGGGATGGTCTACCGCATGGAAAAAGATCCGGCCGTGCTGAAAAGGCTGAATGATGAGTTGGTGGCTGTATGTAATTTCAGAGATTGGAATCCCTCTCATTATCTCGACGTGGCGGAGATGTCTATGGCTGTGGCATTGGCACTCGATTGGACAATGGGCGATTTACCTAAAACGACCGAGGAACTGGCGATACAATCTTTGATTGAAAAAGGAATTAAACCCAGCTGGCCCGAAAACGGGAAAAATCCAGGCTGGGCTTACGGCAACAACAACTGGAACCAGGTTTGTAACGGAGGTATGATAGCGGCATCCATCGCTATTGCTGAGAGAGATCCTGAACTGGCAGCCAAAACCATATCAAGGGCATTGGACGGAATTCCTCATTCCCTGGTTGAATACATGCCCGACGGTGTTTATCCGGAAGGATCTACCTACTGGGGATATGGTACCGGTTTTTCGGTCATTACCATTGCCATGTTGGAAAGTGCTTTTGGCAAAGATTTCGGACACAGTGATTATCCCGGATTCAAGGAAAGTGCCTTGTTCCGGGTGCTGTCCAACGCTCCTTCTGGCTGGTATTATAATTTTGCCGACTGTGGCGATAAAAGAGGAGTGAATGGTGATGCAACACTCGCCTGGTTTGCCAGTAAGACAGGGAACAAGGCTTTTTTCGAGAAAGAAAGATTTCTGATGCCTGTTGACCAGATGAGCAGACTGGGCCGTCTAGACGGATCAGCCCTGGTATGGATTTCACAATATAAAGAAAAAGAAGACATACAGGTTCCTTCTTCCTGGAAAGGAGAAGGAGCAAATCCGGTCGTAATTTTCACTGGCGAAAGCAATGATTCGCATCAGTATTATTTTGGCGGAAAAGGTGGCCGGGGCACTGTAAACCACGGCAATATGGATGGAGGATCATTTATTTTCGAGCTGAACGGCGTCCGCTGGGTTGTTGATCCGGGAAATCAGGATTACAACGACCTGGAACAGACTGGATTTGATCTATGGGGCAAATGTCAGGAATGTGAACGATGGACTTTGCTCACCAAAAACAACTTTGGTCACAGCACACTCACCGTGAATAATGAACTTCACGTAGTAGACGGATTGGCCACCATAAAAGACTTCAAAAACGGAAATAATCCCGAAGCGACCTTCGAGCTGACACCGGCGTTTCAGGGACTGCTCAAGAGTGCCCAAAGAAAATTCAGGAAAGACTCACCTGTTTCTCTTGTCGTGGAAGATATGATTGACGTGTCGGACTCCACAAAGCTGATCACCTGGCAGTTGATGACTACTGCCGATGTGGAACTGACGAAAGATGGAGCCATTCTCAGACAGGACAACAAAAGTCTGAAAATCGAAAATCTTTCACACCCCGGTTTATCCATGTCGGTGGTATCGCTCGATCCGGCACCTTTAAAGCTTGACAGACAAATAGCAGGTTTAAAACGGATTGAATTGAGAATACCTGCCTGGACCATAGAAGATAATAAAACGAATATCCTGATAAGACTTGCAGAAAATTAAACAAGAAAATATGAACAATCAAAAATAAAAAAAATGAAAAAATTACTATCTCTGTGCATTTTAATTATTTCCATCCTGTTTACAACGCAATCTTGCACAAACGCCCAACAAAAAAACCAGGACAGCGCTCAATTCATGGAAGAGAATATTTCTTTTGCTGCAGAACAGTATGGGTTGATGCTCAATAAAGTGGAAGACTCGGCAAGCATCGTCAATCCCAAATCATTTATTGAGGGGAAAATGAAATATATCCGTCCCCAGGAATGGACATCGGGCTTCTTCCCGGGAAATCTCTGGTATATCTACGAATTGACGGGAGATGAGAAATGGAAAACAATGGCTACAAAATATACCGAAGCGCTGGATACCATTCAATACTATACAGGCAACCATGATGTGGGATTTATGATCTACTGTAGCTACGGAAACGGACTTCGTTTGGCTGGAACTGAAGCTTACAAGGAAGTTATTGTGAATGCTGCAAAATCACTCTCAACCCGCTATATCCCGGAAGCAGGCATTATTCAGTCGTGGAATGCCAACAAATCGAAAGACTGGGAATGTCCGGTGATTATTGATAACATGATGAACCTGGAACTGCTGTTCGAAGCGACAAAGCTTTCAGGTGACTCCTCTTTTTATCACATCGCTGTTACACATGCCGACAATACCATCAGAAACCATTACCGTCCCGATTACAGTACCTGGCACGTGATCGATTACAGCAAAAGTGACGGTAGCGTCAGACACAGAAATACCCATCAGGGGTATTCCGATGATAGTGCCTGGGCCAGAGGACAATCTTGGGGCATTTATGGATTCATTCTTTGCTATAGGGAAACAAAAGACCAGAAATATCTGGATCAGGCAGAAAAGGCCCTGAATTTCATAGCCAGTCATCCAAATTATCCCGAAGACGGAGTTCCGTACTGGGATTTTGATGCACCCGATATCCCGAACACTTACCGCGATGCTTCCGCCGGTGCTATCCTGGCCTCTGCCTTGTATGAGCTGTCGACCTATTCCGATAAAATGGATTATAAGGCATGGGCTGACACAATTGTCGCTTCGCTTGCAAGCCCGGTATACCGTGCTCCACTGGGCGAGAACGGCAATTTCCTGCTGATGCATTCCGTCGGCAGTCTGCCCCACAACTCTGAGGTTGATGTACCCCTGAACTACGCAGACTATTATTTCCTGGAAGCATTGAAACGCAAGAGAGATCTGGAATAAACGGAGAGAAACCTGCAATGAAAACCCGGTTACCACTTGTTTTACTCTTATTGTGGAGTGTTGCAACTGTCGCCCACAGCCAGTCCAATTTGAATAACACAAAATTTGACGGATACAAAGGCATCTGGTTTGAACTCAATCAAAAATATGAACTGGGCGATAAATACTCGGGAGCTCTATCTACCTACACTGCCAAACACATGCCTTTGGCAGTGTATTCCGCCGAAGCCAACAAGACCTTTTTCGTATATGGTGGCACCACTGGCGAAACAGCGCGTTATCTGTTATGCATGATCGGATATTTTGACCATAAAACCGGCATGGTAGCGAAGCCCACTGTGGTATATGACAAGAAAGGAGTGAACGATCCACATGATAATCCTTCCTTGATGATAGACGATGAGGGGTATATCTGGGTATTCATCAGCGGGCGCGGACAGAAGCGCCCCGGATTTAAATACAGGAGTAAACTTCCGTACAATATCGATGGCTTCGACGAAATACGTACAGAAGAGATGACCTATCCACAGCCCTGGAACACAGGTCTGGGTTATTTCCACTTTTTCACAAAATATAAGGGAAACCGATTACTTTACTTCGAGACCAGTACCGATGGCATTCACTGGTCGGAAGATCAGCCACTTGCTGCCATACCACAAAAAGAAGGAGAACAGGCCGGTCATTACCAGGTTAGCGGACTTTATCATAACCGGAAACTGGGTACTTTCTTCAATCGTCATCCCAACGGAGATGTAGATAAAAGAACAGATCTCTACTATATAGAAACCTCCGATCTGGGTAAGACGTGGAACGACGTGCAAAAAAGAAACCTCTCGATCCCGCTGTTGCAAAAAGAGAACACAGCATTGGTAATCGATTATCAGTCAAAGCACAAGAATGTGTATGTAAAAGATATGGATTTTGATAAAAAAGGAAATCCAATCTGTCTCTATATCAGAAGTAACGGACATGAACCTGGACCCGCAAGTGCTCCCTATGAATGGTGCATCACACACTGGAATGGGAAGGAATGGCGTACGAATGTAATCACTGAGTCTGATCACAACTACGACATGGGTAGTTTATATGTTGGGAACAATGAATGGAGGATTGCAGCACCCACCGCCACTGGCCCGCAAAAGTGGGGCGTTGGTGGAGAAGTGGAGATATGGTCTTCCACTGATAAAGGTATTCACTGGACAAAGAGGAGAACAGTCACTTCAAACAGTCGCTTCAATCACGCATATATACGCCGACCTTTACATTTCAAAGCTCCTTTCTGTTTCTTCTGGTCTGATGGCGATGCCCATCATTTCAGTAAGTCACAACTTTACTTTGGTGATTTCAAAGGAAATGTATGGCAACTCCCGTATGAGATGAGAAACGATTTTGAAAAACCAAAACAGATAAATTAGTCATGCGAAAAAGTTTATTATCATTCATTTTCTTACTCATACTGATCGTTTCAGGTAAAGTATATGCTCAGGGTTGGCACGATATGAAAACAGTGGAAGATGTTTGCATTGCATATCCCGAAGAGATGAAAAAAATGCTGGGAGAGTTTGATCTCAACCGCCCCGGAATGGAACAGGTAAAAGAGGCCTTCGCATCGAAAAATATTTCAGCAGCTTGTACCCTCCTGCTGGAATATTATCAAAACAGCATTCATGCCCAGCATTTAAGGGAAAAAAATATGCCCGCTCACTCCGAAAAGACAGAGGCCGAAGCCGATTCCATCCTCAATAATATATTTGTTATTCAGAATGTGAGAGGTGTCGTCCCCTGGGGAGAAGACGGCCATCGCGACTGGCACTACAGAGGCCCGAATAACGACCGGGAATGGGCGTGGCTTTCCAATCGGCACAGCCAGTTAAATCACGTCTTTGATGTCTATCTCGAGACCGGGAATCCCAAATATGCCATCTATGTGGACGAGTTCCTGCGTGATTTTATCATCAAAAGTATGCCTTACCCCGGCGTAAAGGGAAGTGACGCAGTATGGAGAGGTCTTGAAGTGAGTTTTCGCTCAAAGGTCTGGTCCCGGATTTTCTATGGTTTGCTGCAATCTGAATATCTGCAACCTTCAACCCGTCTGCTGATGCTAAGCAGCTTACCCGATCATGCACACTACAATCGTCATTTTCACAGCGGCAACAACTGGCTTACCATGGAAATATCGGCATTGGCAACCGTCGCTACAAATTTTCCGGAGTACAATGATGCGGAGGAGTGGTTAAATTATTCCATAGACACCATGGCGGAAAGTATGAAAAATCAGGTCTATCCCGATGGCGCACAAACAGAACTGACCTCGCATTATCACAACGTCTCTCTGAGCAATTTTGACCTGTTCAAGGAGATATGTGACCGGGCAGGCAAACCACTGCCTCCCTTTTTTAACAGGACCCTTGAAGCGATGTATGCCTATATCGCTCATGCCGTACGACCCGATGGCAACCGGATCCTGAATAATGACGGCGACCTGGGCAGCGATCGGTCCCTGATCCTGAAAGGAGCGCACACCTATGATAAACCCGACTGGGAATATATTGTGACAAATGGGAAATCAGGTATAAATCCCACTGAAGACCCCTCATACCTCTTTCCGTGGGCTGGCCAGTTGATTTCACGGAGTGGATTTGATGCAGATGCACATTGGTCGTTTTTCGACATCGGTCCCTGGGGTAGTGGCCATCAGCACAACGACAAGCTTAATATCTCCGTTTCCGCCTATGGACGCGATCTGCTTGTGGATGCAGGCCGGTTTGCTTATACGGGAGAAGTAGCTGATAAATTCAGGTCCTACGCAAGGGGAAGCCAGGGGCACAACGTGCTTCTTTTCGACCATAAAGGACAGGGAGCAGGTCCGCTGCTTGCTGAACAACCTCTTTCCGAAGAACAGTGGGAAATGACAGATGCGTATGACTATGCCAAAGGATCGTTTGACATTTTTCCGGGACTCGAAGGCAAACTGAAACATACCCGCCACCTTTACTATTCACGTGGCGACTTTTGGATTGTGGTCGATGAAATTGAAACCGACAGGCCACGAAAGATAGATGCACTATGGCACTGGCACCCAACCTGCAAGGTGGCTGTCAACGGAAATAAAGTGTATACCGAAAATGACAGGGGTAACCTGCAGATTGTCCCTGTCGGTAACCGGAAATGGGAGATTAATCTTATCGAAGGGCAGGAGGAACCTGAAATTCAGGGATGGTACAGCAAAGAATACAATGAGTTTGAACCCAATGTGACTTCCCTGTATACAACACAAATCAAATCGGACAGTAAGCTTGTATGGCTTTTATTTCCTTCCGAAAAGGTTGAAACGGATGTCCGGGCTGAAATCGTTTCTGAATCCCCAAAAGGAATAATAGTAAGTGTGACGGATCAAAAGGGAAATAAGTGGAATGTGACTGTTCCGCTGTAAGAGTGCTTCTCTTTTATTAACAAACCCTGTATAGAAAAAACTTTAAATATGAATAAGATGAAAAAAGAACTGTTCCTGGTACTTGTCATGGTTATTTCAACCCATGCTTTTTCTTTCGAAAAAAGAGATATCCTTCAGCAAGAATCCCAAAAAATCGGATTGTCAGACGTCCTTGTAAAAGATTTCTCGGAGATTGGATTTCCTGATTACGCCAATCGAAAGTTTTGGAACAATCTTCCCGCTACCATTAGACAGCAATATATTGAAGCAGCAGAAAAATATCTGGATTACGACTGGCCTGCCGTAAAAGCAACAGATTATCTGGAGATTATCCGATCTGGCGACCGCAGACAAGAGGCATACGCTGCACCCAGCGGTGCCCTTCAGGCGCTGGTAATGGGTGAACTGGCTGAAGGAAAAGGAAGATTCACCGACCAGATTGTGAACGGTGTCTGGTATTACAGTGAACAAACATGGTGGGGCTGGTCGGCTCACCTGACAGCCCAAAAAGCAAAACACGGCCTGCCCGATGTGAACGAACCGGTGATTGACCTGGGGGTCGGCGAAATTGCCAATGTACTCTCCTGGACATGGTTTCTTTTCAAAGATGAGTTCGATAAAATACATCCCTTAATTTCACAACGACTGAAACAGGAGATCATGCACAAGGCAGTAATCCCGTATTATGAGCGGGAAGACTTCTGGTGGATGGGATTTGGTTCACGGTCGGTAAACAACTGGAATCCATGGACTAATCACAATATGCTCACAGCCATATTGATTCTGGAGGACGATCAGCAAAAGAAAATCAAAAACGTTGAAAAGGTGATCCGTTCGCTTGATGTCTTTGTCAACGGCTATCCCGACGACGGTGGGTGTGATGAAGGTCCCTCCTACTGGGGAAGAGCGGGAGCCTCGTTGTATCAATGTCTCGACTTGTTGAAAAGAGCGACCGGTGGTAAGTTTGATGTATATGACAATCAACTGATTAAGAATATGGGCAGCTATATTTACAAAGCATATATTACATATCCCTATTTCATCAATTTTGCCGATGCGGATGCAACAACCGGAGGAAGACCTTCCATCATTTACCACTATGGTAAAGACACCAAAGATCCGGTGATGCAGAAATTTGGTGCCTTCCTTGCACACAAACAGGGATGGGGAGAGGAAAAACCTGGAGGTAAACCCGACGAACAGATTATGCAGCTTCTCTATCTGGATGAAATTAAAAATGCAAAAGCTGAGGAAGCATTGATCAGTGATTTTTGGTTACCTCAAACCGAAGTTGCGGGTGGAAGAGACAAAGCAGGCAGCTCCGATGGATTCTTTTTTGCAGCAAAAGGAGGGCATAATGCCGAAAGCCACAACCATAACGACCTGGGCTCGTGTGTGCTATATATCAATGGCAAACCCTGTCTGATTGACTTGGGCAGAGAAACTTATACGGCAAAAACATTCAGCAGTGAACGTTATCAGATATGGACCATGCAATCACAGTTCCATAATCTGCCAAAAATAAATGGTTACGACCAACTTGCCGGAAGAAATTACAAAGCGACCAATGGTCAATTCAGCGCCGACAAAAAACAAGTGAATTTTTCAACCGATATTGCAGCTGCTTATCCGAAAGAGGCCGGCATAAACAAATGGGTACGTTCCTACCAGCTCGACAGGGGCAAACGGTTTGTAGTCAAAGATGAATACGTATTCAATAAAATGCCGGAGAACCCCACAACACTGAATTTCGTCACCTATTGCAAGGTAACGGAAAGCAAACCGGGCACGTTAATACTACAAGGTGAAGATTATAACCTGGAGCTGACTTACAATTCCAAAACAACAAAACCGACCATTGAATTTATAGAAGTTACAGACGACGGACTGAAACGTTACTGGCCCAACGGCGTGACAAGGATTGTCTTCAACCTGAAAAATCCCGGACTGAAAGGAGAAAACCGGATTACCATCACAAATAAATAATAACAGGGTGACAATGAAAAAAATATGTATAAATCTGGTTTTTTGGGCCTCCCTTTTGACCTTTCATATCAGTCAGGCTACTGCTTCCGATTTTGATGTGATCAAAAAAAGGGTCATTGCAAACCTTCTGGAACAGGATGTCCCTGACAAGGCAGTTGAGACGATGGTGAACACCATCAATCCCGACGGGACATGGCCTCATATTAACTATGAAGATGTGTCGAATGAAGGCTTTCAACACAGTGAACATGCAGCCAATATGGTTACGATGGCCAGAGCATACAAAAAAAAGGGATCTGCTTTTTATAAAAGCAAAAAAGTAAAGCAGGCCATCACACTGGCATTCAAGCATTGGGTAGAAAACGATTACATCTGCAAAAACTGGTGGCACAATGAAGTGGGTACACCCACCAATCTCGTGAACCTGATGCTGCTGATTGGTGATGAATTACCAAAGGATCTGGTGGAAAAGGGACAACCGATCATCGGACGTGCGCACGTCGATGGACCGGGAGCACGACCAGGTGGAGACAGGATCAAGATCGCTGGTATCCAGGCAAAGAACATGTTGTTCACGGGTGACTTTCAGACCTTTAATGAAGTGATCAGGATAATTGAGAATGAGATAAAATCAGTAGAATGGATCGGCAGAGAATATGGGTATACCTTCAAACAGCATGAGGGCGGTTTCTCCAATCGCTCTGCCGGAGGTCGTGGAATACAATACGACAACAGTTTTCATCACAGAACCGACGGTGTAAACAATACGCTTTCCTATGGGATGGGTTATGCAGAAGCATTCATAGAATGGGCAGTCTATACTGCCGGTACCAGCTACGCTTTTTCCGGGGAAAAGATTGAAAAACTGGTGGATTATTATCTGGATGGAATCTGCAAGACAGCTGTCTTTGGAAAATATCCCGATCCAGGCAAGAAAAACAGAAGCATAAGCCGACGGGGAGATCTGCGTCCCTATAGCGCGAAGAGTGCCGAAAACCTGCTCAAAACAACGAACTACAGAAGAGCGGAACTACAGGATATTGCAGATATCCGGAACAAGGGAATCAAACCAACGCTGTCACATGCCACTTTTTTCTGGAACACGGAACATTTTACTTTTCAACGTCCCGATTGGTTCACATCGGTGAGAATGTATTCCACCCGTACGCACAATATGGAGGAACCTTACAACAGCGAAGGACTGTTAAACCACCACAGAGGCGACGGAGCCAACCATATTTCACGCACTGGCGATGAGTATTATGATATCTTTCCTGTTTTTGATTATCAGATGATACCGGGTGCCACCATCATGCAAAAAGAATCTTTGCCAGGTCCTGGTCAGATCCAGAAACTGGGGCAAACCCATTTTGTGGGTGCTGTAACCGATGGAACCTATGGTGCCGTTTCTTTCGACTTTAAAAGTCCGCACGATCCATTGATTGCCCGTAAATCCTGGTTCTTTTTCGACGATACGTATGTGGCTTTGGGTACTGGAATTTCATGCACGCAACAGTTGCCGGTGGTTACAACCCTCAATCAGTGTCTCCTCCGTGGCGATGTGATTATGTCGACTGAGGGACAACAATCGGTGCTTTCCAGAGGTGAAAAAAATTATGACAACGTCGATTGGGTATTTCATGATGGAATTGGATATCTGTTTCCACAAAAGACATCTGTGGGACTCCAAAACGATCGTGTAACCGGTTCATGGTGGAATATCAGCAAACAAACCAGCACCGACAAATCGTCCGTCACCAAAGATATTTTTAAGCTCTGGATCGACCATGGAAAGCGTCCGTCAGACAAGCTCTATGCGTATATTGTAGTACCGGCAACCACACCGGAAAAAATGAGACAACTTCGTTCAGAAAGCCACATTGATATTCTCATGAACAGTCCGGAAATACAAGCCGTCAGAAACAAAGATCTGGACATGACTCAGGCTGTTTTTTACAGAGGAGGCAAAATCAGCATGGATGAGAACCTACAGATAAAAAGCGATAATCAGGGAATCGTCATGATAAAAATGAAAGAAGGTCGGCTTGCTGAAATATCAGTCTCCGACCCCAGTAGGGAACTGGAGCGCTTCAACCTTTCTGTTACGACAAGAATCGATAAGAAGGGAAGCAACTTTTGGACAGTCTGGAATGAAGACGAGCAGGCAACGCACATCTCCATCGCATTACCGCAGGATAATTATGCGGGGGATAGTGTCACCATCCAACTTAATGAATGAATGTCATGAAAATTAACTCTATTATTCTTTTGTGTCTGTTCATCTTATTATTTGGGGGGAGTACGTGCGATAAAAATGAACCGGAAACCGGGCAGACCGATGTGGAAAACAACAAAACCGGACATCCGCGCATCATGCTCCTGGAGGGTGAAGAAGCGCAGATAAAGGAATTAATTGCCGGTGACGCCACGTGGAAGAAGATGCACGATGCTATCATCGGGGAATGCAATGTAATCATCACCAAACCCGAATTGGAAAGGGTCATGACGGGAAGGAGGCTGCTCGGCACCTCCAGAGAATTGTTGCGGAGGGTTTTCTTTCTTTCATACGGATACCGAATGACCGCAAATAAGCGTTACCTGGAAAAGGCAGAGAAGGAAATGCTGGCTGTCTCCCGGTTTACCGACTGGAATCCATCTCACTTCCTGGATGTAGCAGAGATGACTATGGGCGTAGCCATCGGCTATGACTGGCTTTTTAATGGACTCCCTGATAGTACCAGAGAAACGATCAAACAGGCGATTGTACAAAAAGGGTTGAACCCCTCCAAAGAGAGCAAATACAACTGGTGGCTCAAAACCGAAAACAACTGGAACCAGGTCTGCAATGCCGGAATGACTTTTGGTGCAATGGCTGTGCAGGAAGATTATCCATTATTGGCCAATGAAATTATTGAACGGGCCTTCACCTCAATTCCTCTTTCCATGGAAGTATATAAACCGGGAGGAGTTTATCCGGAGGGATATGGATATTGGGGTTATGGCACCACATTTAACATTCTATTTCTCTGCGCTGTGGAAAAGGCTTTAGGCAGTGACAGAGGGCTTTCCCGTTCTCCCGGGTTCTTGGAAACGGGCGACTTCCTAAAACACATGATTACGCCGGGCGGTAAAAATTTTAACTGGTCCGACAATGGGCTTGGCGCAAACCTGAGTCCGGCAATGTTCTGGATTGCACAAAAAAGTAATAAGCCCTCAGTCTTGTGGTCTGAGAAAGAGTTTCTGAAAACAGATAATTTTTCAAAATTCAAGGGGATCAGAGAGTTGCCTGCCATCATGATCTGGGGTAGGAATATTCCGCTGGACAAGATCACCGAACCCAAAGAAAAATTCTGGTTCGGCCAGGGAACCAATCCGGTTGCGATGATGAGAACATCCTGGACAGATCCCAATGCCATCTATCTCGGATTTAAAGCCGGCTCACCTTCGGTGAATCACGGACATATGGATGTCGGCTCCTTTGTAATGGAAGCAAATGGTGTGCGTTGGGCATCCGATCCGGGCATGCAAAACTACGAATCGCTGGAGTCGAAAGGAATGAACATCTTTGGAAGAACGCAGGACGCACAACGATGGACAATTTATCGGATGAACAATCATTCACACAATGTGATCACAATAAATGACCAGCATCAGCAGGTGAAAGGGTATGGAAAGATTGATGCATATTCCGATGCGGAAGCATTTTCTTATGTTGTCTCAGACATATCCTCAGTTTATGATGGTCAGATGAAGCAGGTTGTAAGAGGTGTAGCCATAAAGGATGGAAAATATGTAGTAATACGCGATGAGGTGGAAACCCTGGGGAAAGAAACAAAATTGAAATGGGCCATGTTCACTTTCGCAGATGTTGAACTGGGTGACAATTC
This sequence comes from Bacteroidetes bacterium GWC2_46_850, assembly GCA_001768325.1. Lineage (GTDB taxonomy): Bacteria > Bacteroidota > Bacteroidia > Bacteroidales > Dysgonomonadaceae > Proteiniphilum. The sequence continues at coordinate 184,570 of MENQ01000021.1, forward strand.
AGCGGTACTGACACAAGATAATAAAAAACTCTACATCCGGGTCAATGGTTCGGAAAATATCGTGATGAAAACATGGAGTACGACACCAGAAAACGATTATGATGCCACCAACCCGGGTACGGTGATGGTGGGATTTGAATGTATGCTACCGGCCGATACACAAGCATCCTTCGAAGTATTGCTGATTCCGGAGGAATCACGCAACAGCGCCACCTGTACCCATAAAAACCTGAAAGATTGGTGATAATCTGATATTTTTTTTGCATCTTTGTCTCAATAGCATAATCCCGGCTATTGATTCTTTCAGATCAGATGTATACAACAATAAGCCGTCGATACCTGTTTCGGCATAGTAAAATTATATCAGCCACATTACTTATATGGCTCCATGTGCTTTTCGTACATGGCCGGGACGATGTCTATTTTTCAAAAATCGGTATCGAAGAGGGTCTGTCTCAGCTTTCGGTGATGACAATTTACCAGGATGAACTGGGCAGCATGTGGTTTGGCACCCGGGAAGGATTAAATATCTACGACGGCAACAGGATTACAATCCTACAACCTACCGGAGAATCGGAAAACGCATTATCGGGAAATCTGATAAAGGAGATTCAAGGAAACGCGCAGGGTTTGGTGTTTATTCATACCCAGAATGGTATCGATCAATATGATCTCAAAACGGGAACAATCACACACATTGTAACCATTCAGGTCAATGCGATGAGTTACGGCAACAATCGCCTCTGGTATGCAAAAGACAACAGGATTTTTCATGTAAGTAACGGACAATCAATATTTTTTAGCGAAATAGACAGCGACGCCCAGATATCAGCCATCCTTTCGGTTTCAGGCAACCGCCTGTATGTGGGCACGATTACCTCCGGCATCTTTGTGATCGATCAAAACAAAAATATAGAGAGGCTGCTTCCCCACTGCAGCCGTGTAGCGTCTCTTTTCGAAGATTCCGAAAAGAATGTATGGGTAAGCACTTGGGAAAATGGCGCATACATGATCACGCCGGATCACGCCATTGTGAATTATCGTCGATATCGGAAAGATCCAGCCGATGGATTGTCTTCAGATTTCGCAAGAACCGTGTGTGAAGATGAAAACGGGGACATATGGATTGGCACAAAGGAAGGATTAAATAAACTGGACAGGGCTTCGGCGCGGTTCCATCACTACGACTCCGAAATAAACAATGATAAAAGCCTCTCCAATGAATCGGTCTGGTCACTTTACAAAGACAACGGGGGAAACTTGTGGGTCGGCACTTATTTTGGAGGAGCAAATTATTTTAACCCGAAATCCAACGGCTACACTTTTCATGATTTGGCCAATGGATCTTTTGCCAACAAACCCTTTCCCATCATCAGTGAAATAATTCCTTACAATGACAGCACTACTTTTCTCTGTACCGAAGGAGACGGATTAATCCTGTATCATACCCGAAATAAAACATATGCTCAAATAGCGGCACTGGAGAATGACAATATCAAGTCGGCATGGCTCGACAGGGACGATAACCTCTTGTTTCTGGGATTACATCTTGGAGGATTGTGTATTCTGGATTTAAATGGCATGAAACTGAAAAGATACAGCCATATCAGAACGGATCTAAACCAATCCAATATTGTAAGAAGGATCCTGCCCTGGCATGATAAATATCTGATAGCCACTTACAATGGCTTGTACATCTTTGATAGGGAGGAAGAAACATTTTCAGTTTTTTCAGAGGAACTGCATCAGCATGTGACCTATTTTGTGGATATCGCCATCGATAAACAAAACAATTTATGGGTGGCCAGCAGGGGAGTTTTTAAATATAACATCACAACCAAAGAGGTTCGGCAGTTTTTTCATGATCCTGCCAACAGTCAATCGTTAAGCAACATAAATGCCAGCAAATTGTTTATTGACTCTCAGGATAGACTTTGGGTTGCAACCAGCGGAGGTGGTGTGAATCTATACAACCCCGATGGGATGGCATTTTTCAGATTCACTTCCCGAAACACCAATCTGAAGAACGATTACGTCAGTAACATAACCGAATCTCCTCTCGGCTACCTCTACCTGACAACAACCCGGGGATTGTCCTACATCAACCCCGCTAACAACGAAGTAGTTAATTTTGCCTCAAAAGATGGCATCACACTCAACTCCCTGTTTAACGGCGGGATAGCTGCAAAACCGGATGGAGAGATATATGTAGCCGGCATGAACGGGATGGTTACATTTTACGAACAGGATATTCTGGAATCACTGAAACCCGTGAATTTGTATTTTTCAAACCTCTGGGTAAACAACCGGGAAGTAATACCTGAAAACTCCGGACTGCTAACCGAGACGCTCCCTTTTACCCGACATGTAAAATTCAATCACAAGCAGTCGATCCTCAAGTTTGAATTTTCATCCGATCACATCACTGCGCTCGACAGATACCGCTATCAATACCGGATTAAAGGGCTCTCCAATGAATGGGTGTCCCTCAGAGAAGGACTTCATGAGGTGAACCTGATGAATCTGGATGCCGGACATTACATATTGGAGCTAACAGCTCTTTCTCTGAATTCAAAAGAGACGGCAGGCACCACTTCCATTGCTTTTCGTGTCACCCCGCCCTTTTACAGGAGTACATGGGCTTACATACTTTATTTATTGGCAGGAGTGGCTTTGATACTCTTTTATATAAGATACCTGAAATATAAAATCAGACTGCAATCATCGTTGGAATATGAGAAAAAAGAAAAAGCGCATATTGAAGAGGTAAATCAATCGAAACTCCGCTTTTTCACCAATATTTCTCACGAATTCAGGACACCGCTTACGTTAATTACCAGTCAGGTCGACATGCTCTTGCAACAGAAAAAACTGCATCCCGGAATATCAAACAGGATCTTAAGCATCAGCAGGAATGCAGCAATGCTCACCAGTCTGATCAATGAACTACTCGACTTCAGGAAGATCGACAACGAAAAGATGCCAATTAAAGCGGGTGAATATAATGTTGTTCAATTTGTCCATGAGATATACCTCTCTTTCGAAGAATATGCCGAAGTACAAAAAATCGATTTTTCCTTCCACACTATGGAGGAAACAATCTTACTCTGGTTCGATCAGAATCAGATGCAAAAGGTCTTCTTCAATTTAATATCCAACGCATTTAAGTATACTCCTAAGGGAGGTAAAATAGCCATCACCATCTCACAGGATGAGAAAAAAGTAGATATCTCGGTAAAAGACAGCGGCATCGGCATCTCCGCGGAGAACAAAAATAAAATATTCGATCAGTTTTATCAGATCAGCACCATTGCCGAATCCATCGGTACTACGATCCCCGGGACGGGACTGGGGCTTGCTTTAACAAAAGGGATCCTGGAGGCCCATCATGCAGTGATCAATGTTGAAAGTGAAGTAAATAAAGGAAGCAATTTTGAAGTCATTCTCCTCAAGGGATCTGATCACTTCTCTGATACAGAAAAGATTATCCCTGAAAATCGGGATCAGATAAGTATCAGAAAGATTCAAAACTATCTGCCTGAAATCAGGTATGATCTCGAAACCGATTCCGGGGAGAATGTGAAAAGTAACCTGGAAAGAAAAAACTCAATCCTGATTGTGGAAGACAATGAGGAATTACTGCAGGTCTTGTATCACGTTTTTGAACCGGTATACCATGTTTTCACTGCCACAAACGGGGAGGAAGGACTGGCCAGGACAATTGAAAAACAGCCGGATATTGTGCTGAGCGACCTGATGATGCCCCATATGTCGGGGAGTGAAATGTGTTTGAAGATAAAAACCAATTTCACGGTCAGCCATATCCCTGTCGTTTTGCTCACTGCACAAACGGCCGTAGAGTCAAACATCGAAAGTCTGAAGCTGGGTGCTGACGATTACATTACCAAACCCTTCGACGTAGCAGTGCTCCTGGCGCGGTGCAACAACCTGGTGAACGGACGCAGAATATTGCAGGAGAAATTTGCCCATTCCACAGATATAAGTCCTTACACCCTTGCTTCAAATGAAATGGACCGCAACTTTTTGGAGAAAGCAAACAGAGTCATAGAAGAGAATATTGCAAATCCTGATTTTGGGGTCAACGAGTTCTCAAGGGAAATGAATCTGGGAAGAACAAGTTTGTTTCATAAAATTAAAGGAATCACAGGTCAGACACCCAACGATTTTATGATCACACTAAAAATGAAAAAAGCCACTTTTCTATTGACCAACCATCCTGAGTTAAACATCTCCGACATCACCTACCGGCTGGGATTTAATTCTCCCAAATATTTTTCAAAATGTTTTAAAGAACAATTTGGCATGCCCCCCACAGACTTTAAGTCAATGCATAAACCCGACTAGACAAAATCGATCCATTGCGCTGTTACTTTAGATGTTAAATCTTTTGACCCGTACGAAAAAGCACCTTTTTTGAACTATTTTGCCCCCCTCTATCTACCACCTACCTTTAACTTTGCCACGAGAATGAAAATTTGAAGCCTAAGAACTTTAAATCTTTTTTTAATTTAATGTCAATAAAAAAACAAAATCTAAATGAAAGTGATCAATCTAAAAACAATGACACTTGTCTTGTTGCTTCTGCTACCGATTTCCTTATTGGCACAAGTCAATGTTTCCGGTGTCGTATCAGACGAAAGAGGAGAAACACTCCCAGGAGTGAATATCCTCATCAAGGGAACCACAAAGGGCACAGTCACCAATTATGACGGAGAATTTACCATTCAGGCGAATCCGAATGACGTGATCGAAGCTTCCTATATCGGCTTCGATTCCCAGGAGATTGCTGTGGGTAATCAAAAAGAAATTAAAATCATCCTGCGTGAATCCTCCATCCAGATTCAGGAGCTCGAGGTTGTTGCCGTAGGTTATGGAGACGTGAGAAGAAAGGACCTGACCGGATCGGTGGCCAAGGCCGACATGTCGGAAATCATCAAGACTCCCGTAAACAATATCGCCCAATCGCTGGGAGGGCGGATAGCCGGTGTGCAGGTGTCATCAAAGGATGGCGGCCTGGGTGATAACTTCAGCATCACGATCAGGGGTGCCGGCTCACTGACTCAAAGCACTGAACCACTTTATGTGGTAGATGGATTCCCCCTGGAATCGAGTAACATGGGATCATTGAATCCAAACGATATTGAATCCATCGACGTCTTAAAAGACGCGTCGGCTACGGCTATTTACGGATCACGGGGAGCCAACGGGGTGGTGATCATAACCACCAAAAAAGGAAGTGCCGGAAAACCGCGCATTGAATACAACGGCAACGTGACGGTAAGCAACATTGCTAAAATACAGAGTTTGCTCTCCGGGTATCAGTTTGTTGAGTTACAGCAGGAGATGATGAACGAAGAAGACTTTGCTCTGAATTATCTACGTGACGGAAGAACGCTCAACGACTATTTAACAGAACCTGAATATGACTGGCAGGACGCCATCTACAGGACTGCCATCACCAACAACCATTATCTGTCACTCTCCGGTATGCAGGGAGATTTACAATATTCCACCTCCGGATCCTATCTGAATCAGGAAGGAATCATCGTCAACTCAAGTTTAGACAAATACCAGGGACGCGTAAGCCTTGACCAGAAATTATTCAACAACAAACTGCGATTGCGGGTTATTTCAAATGCCAGCCGTACCGTCAGAAACGGAGCTGATCCCACAGGCGGAGCCACTTCAATGAGCAACGCCCTGATGTACAGCGTTTGGGGATACCGTCCTGTGTCACCAACAGGTTCGAACCTGATGGAAGAACTGTACGATGATGCCATTGAAATGACCGAAGATTACCGTTTTAATCCAGTTTTGTCGGCGCAGAACGAATATCGTAAAACCACCACCGACAATTTTAGCGTTAACGGGATGGCGGAATATGAAATCATTAAAAATCTGCGCTTCAGAGCCACGGGTGGATACCAGCTGGTTAACTACACCAACGAGCAGTTTAACAATTCAAAAACCAAAACCGGTTTTTATCACGACAAGAACTCCCAATACAGAGGTATCAACGCATTTTACCGTCAATCAAACACCGAAAGGCTTCTGAATGAAAACACATTAACCTATCAGTTTGGTAAAAAAGGACACAATGTAAATCTGTTGGGTGGGGTCACTTTTCAAAACGAGAGTTACTATGATCATGATATGACCAGCACGTTTATCACCAACGAGATTTTCGGGATGGCCGGATTTGGGAAAAGCAGCAGCGTCCCCTCGGTGGGATCATCCAAAGGAGAAAATACACTGGCCTCCTATCTTGCCAGGGTGAACTATAATTACCGTTCCAAATACTATGTGACTGCATCGTTCAGAGCGGACGGATCTTCCAAATTTGCCCCGAAAAACAGGTGGGGATACTTTCCATCCACCTCGCTGGCATGGGCTTTCAGCCGGGAAGATTTTCTGAAAGACAATGAGATCCTGACAAATGGGAAGCTCAGACTCAGTTATGGTGAGACCGGTAATAACAGGGTAGACAACTATGCCTACAGGGGAATGCTGGAAACGGGCGATAATACTTTCTACCCGTTCGACAGCAACAAATACATCGCCTATCTGCCTACGAACATGCAGAATGAAAACCTGAAATGGGAAACTACAGAACAATACAACGTGGGGCTCGATCTGGGCTTCTGGAACGACAGAGTAAGCTTCATTGCAGACTATTACATCAAGAACACACGCGATTTGCTATTGCAGGCCGACCTGGCTCCATCATCGGGGTATGCATCTGCCATGATGAATATCGGTGAACTGCAGAACCGGGGATTTGAGTTTTCCATTCAGACTGCCAACATACAAACAGAAGATTTTCAATGGAATTCGGCATTTAATATCTCATTCAACAAAAATAAGATCACCCGGTTAAATGACGATCAGACAGCAATGACCAATTCGGTATACTGGGATAACAAATACAGAACCATGCCCGCTTACATAAGCCCCGTGGGCAGTCCGGCCGGATTGATGTATGGTTATCTGTACGAAGGAACCTACAAACAGGAAGATTTTGATATTACACAGAATGAGAACGGCACCACAGTATATACCCCAAAAGAAGGGGTGGTACTCTTCTCCAATCAATCGAGACCTGGTGACCCCCGTTACACCGATATCAATGAAGATGGTGTCATCAACGATACAGATAAAACCATGATTGGAGAGGGACACCCCAAAGCGATCGGCGGACTAAACAATAGTTTTGTGTACAAAAATTTAGATCTGAGTTTCTTCTTCCAATTCAGCCTGGGCAATGACATATTGAATGCCAACCGCATGATTTTTGAAAATCCCGCAGGTAAGAGACATACGAACATGTTTGCTGCTTATGCCGACCGCTGGACGGAAGAAAATACACTAAGCGATATTCCCAGGTCCAATGCAGTAGGTTCACAGGAATACAGCAGTTTGTATATTGAAGATGGTTCTTTTATCCGGTTGAAATCGCTCTCCCTCGGATATAATTTCCAGCCTGCACTGCTTTCCCGGTTACATATTGCCGCAGCAAGAATCGCTTTCTCGGCAGAGAATTTATTTACCATCACCTCCTATTCTGGAAACGATCCGGAGGTATCGACAAGAAACACGGTATTGACACCGGGATTCGACTGGTCGCCCTATCCTCGTTCCAGAAACTATTCACTTTCTCTTAATCTGACCTTTTAATAAAAAAGCATCACAAAATGAAGAATATAATATTTACACTGCTTTTTGCCTTCAGTATGCAAGCATGCAGCGACTTTCTTGACACGCGTGCCTACGATTTTGTATCGCCTGAACAGTTTTATCAAAATCAAAACGATGCACAGATGGCTTTGGCCGGAGTTTATTCAGCGATGGCCACGGAAAACGTTTATGGCAATCGATACTCATGCATGATTTCCAATGTGGATGACCTGAGTTTTTACGTTCGACCGGCTACCCAAACAGTGACCCACGTATATGGAAATGATCACAACACCAGCAACACCGATGTTTATAATGCATGGAGTTCCCTGTATAAAGGGATTGAAAGTGCAAATATCCTGCTTGAAAGAATCGATAATGCCAGTATAGATGAAGCGGTAAAAACCCGCATCAAGGGTGAGGCTAAGTTTCTGAGAGCCTATTATCATTTTCTGGTTGTCCAGGCATGGAAAGATGTGCCCATCCGGAAAGAATCATTTAAAGATGTCTCCAAATCAGCCTTACAAGCTACACCACAGGCCGAGGCACTGGACTGGATCATCAGTGAAATGGAAGAGACTATCGGTATGGTGGATGATGAAACGTATGATGACCGTCCTTCTTACGTAAAAAAAACGGTGGTCGAAGGCATCCTGGCCAGGGTATGCCTCACCCGGGCTGGATATCCTACCAACGGTGGGCAACCTTATTATGAAAAAGCCGCAACTTATGCAAAATCAGTAAAGGATGCCAACAAGCATGCACTCAACCCCGATGTGTATGAGATGTGGAAAAGAATGGCCAGCGACAGGTATGACACAGAATATAATGAGTCGATGTGGGAAGTGGAGTTCATCGGCGCAAGGGAGCTCAATGGAAACTGGACTGACGGGAGAATTGGCAATGTAATCGGTAACATCCAGAAGAACGGCTCTACCGAAGGGTTGGGATACAGTTACTGGTTCTATGGCGGCTCCTTGATCCTTTGGGATCTTTTTGATAGCAATGATAAACGCAGGGATCTCTCCATGGCTCCCTACCAGATCGATGCAAAAGATCAATATAGCTATTGGAAAGATAGTCAGATTGTACAGCGTGCCTGCGGTAAGTTCAGGAGAGAATGGGAAACCTTGACTCCCCGTCATAAAAATTATACCCAGGAAAATTATCCTGTCATCCGTTATGCCGATGTACTGTTGATGCTGGCTGAAGCAGAAAATGAGGTGAATCAATCCCCTACTCCGCTCGCTTATGAGGCAATCAACACTGTACGGGAAAGAGCCGGCATTGCACCAATTTCAGGATTATCCTATGCTGAATTTCAACAGGAACTGCGGGATGAGAGAGGCAGGGAACTCTGCTTTGAATCGTTACGCAAATATGACCTGGTGAGATGGGGAATCTATACCGATGCCATCCAGGCACTCGGCGAAGTCACCTATGACAGTCGTTGGCCCGGCGGCAGCAATTACTCTACGGCAAGAGCCTTTGCCGAAAGGACACAGAAGAAGCACGAGTTCCTTCCCATTCCCTTAAAAGAGTTGGCCATCAATACGGAGCTATCACAGAACCCGCTGTGGTAAGTAAACTACGAATAAATCAGATGGAGTGATCAAACAATGAGTTACAAAATTTTCACAGGAATAATTGCTGGTGCAGCCATCTTGGGTGGATGCCAAAACAAATCACAGGAAAACAATGTGAACAAACCCAATGTCATCCTGATTTACACCGATGATCTGGGGATAGGCGACCTGAGCTGTTACGGTGCCACAAAAGTGTCTACACCGCATATCGACAGGCTGGCAGGAGAAGGGTTGCGATTTACCAATGCCTACGCTACTTCCGCCATGAGCACGCCTTCACGTTATGGAATGCTGACCGGCTTTTATCCCTGGCGAAAAGACAATACCGGAATTGCACCAGGCAATTCCGGCCTGCTCATCGATACAGCCACTGTCACGGTTGCAGACGTTTTCCAACAGGCAGGATACACAACTGCGGCCATCGGCAAATGGCATCTGGGTCTCGGTCCGGAGTCGGGGCCCGACTTCAACAGCTACATCTCTCCCAACACCCATGATATCGGCTTCGATTACGAATTTATTATTCCTGCTACTGTCGACCGTGTTCCCTGTGTATTTGTGGAAAACGGAAGGGTGGTAAACCTCGATCCGACCGACCCGATCTACGTGGATTATGAAAAAAAAGTGGGCGACTGGCCCACAGGAGAGGAGAATCCGGAGCTGCTCACGTTAAAGCCCAGTCAGGGACACAACAATACCATTGTGAATGGCATCCCAAGGATAGGTTATATGACCGGTGGGAAGTCGGCTCTCTGGAAAGATGATGAGATTGCACAGACCATCGTCGCCAAAGCAGAAAAATTTATCAATGAGAACAGGGAAAGACCCTTTTTCCTCTTCTTCGGTACACATGATATCCATGTGCCGAGGGTTCCTCATGCCGACTTCAAAGGAAAAAGCGGCTTGGGAGACCGGGGAGATGTGATCCTTCAACTGGATTGGACAGTGGGAAAAATAACAGAGATCCTGGAAAGCCTGCAGTTACTGGATAATACGATCATCATTTTCTCGAGCGATAACGGCCCGGTCATCGACGACGGGTATGAGGACCAGGCCCTTGAACTGCTAAACGGCCATACGCCCATGGGCATGTACCGCGGCGGAAAATACAGCCTCTTTGAGGCCGGCACCAGGGTACCGCTTATTGTCTATTGGAAGGATAAAATCAACGCAGGCATACAACAAGCCCGGTTCTCACAAATCGACCTGCTGCGGTCTGTGGCTGCCCTGCTGGATCAGTCGCTGGAAGAGAAGGCTGCTCCCGATAGTCAAGATGCACTCTCTGTGCTATTGGGCAGGGAAAATAAAGACCGGGATTTCATCATTCACCAGAACCTGAATAATACATTGAGTATTTCCAAAGACGGTTGGAAGTATTTTACACCCAGTGAACATCCAGCAATAGAACAATGGACCGGCATTGAGTTGGGAAACTCCCGGGAGCCGCAATTGTACCATACCGCAGAAGACCCTGCTGAAAAGAACAACGTGGCCGGAAAGTATCCTGACGTGGCCAGAAAAATGTCTTTCATGCTTGATTCCATCCGATCAAATAATTAACATGAACATGCAAAAAAAGGTTGTCATAGCTCTTTTGTGGATGCTCCTTGGCGTGAATATACTGTATGCACATAATTTCGAGGATTCACACCTTCCCTCTACCATTCAGGGAAAGGAGGGAAGGAGTGAACTGAGCCTCAGCCGGCAATATTACAAAGACGGCAAACAATCCCTTCTATGGAGCTGGGAGTCCGAAAACACGGTGCTGACCTTCACAGACAACGCCATCCATGACGTAGTCTCTTCCTTCGACCAGAGAAGTGGCGTTAAGCTCTGGATATTCAACGAAACACCACAGGCTAATCCCGTTGTTTTCCGGTTCAGGGATGCAAACGATATGATACAGTACCAGTTCGATTTTCATCTCAACTTCACCGGATGGAGAGCGGCCTGGATTGCTTATAGTGACATGTGGACACCCGACGGTGGAAAAACAACCCCACAGCAGGTTGTCTCCATGGAAATGGTCTCCCCCGAAAATATTGCTACCGGGAGATTATGGCTCGACAGGATGGAGTTTGCTTCTTATGTAGACCGGCAGGCCACACCCGATGCACAGATACCGGAAAACAACCGACATCTGGACAGGGAGATATGGCACTGGGGATTGCTTCATAAATGGGAACAGCAGCAGTATGATCTGGAAATACCTGCAACTGTGACGATCGCCGAATCTACCGACCTGGCCCTTGTTTATGACAATGTGAAGCAGATGCTGAAAAAGGAAGGCCTTGCTGATGCCGAAAAAAAAGAATTGCAAAAGCTGATTCAACTCTTTTCCATCTCGGAAGATGGCACCAAGGGAGCGCCATTGATGCAAAACGACAATGCGAAGCAAGGAGATGTCCACTTCGGTCAGCTGAATAAACTTATCGACCTGTCTGCCCGCGCATGGTATGTCGATGGTGATAAATCGGCAAAAGAGGAGTTTGTGAAAACAGTCCGTTATATGCTGATCCAGGGTTTTGCATGGGAAAGTGGCATGGGAACCAATCACCATTATGGCTACCAGATCAGGGATATCTTCGGCGCCATATGGTGGATGGAAGATGTGCTACGGGCAAACAACCTCTGGGTAGAGACCCGAAAAGCAGTCACCTACTGGAGTGGTCTGCAGGAAACGAGACGACCATTTAACCAACTGAGAGATGAGATCACCGACTCGTGGAACACCCTGCTTATTCCCCGGTTAACTTGTGTGCTTTGGGGCGAAACGGAACATGAACGGCTGAGGGATATGAAGGCCCTTGCGAGATGGGTCAACGGTTCGTTGCACTATTCTCCGGGAACCATCGGCGGCATCAAGGTAGATGGAACCGCATTTCACCACGGCGGCCATTACCCTGCCTACTCCGTCCCGGGTTTATCTTATGTGGGACGCTATTTACAGTGCGTGAACAGGACGCAGTTCACCCTAAACCGGGAGGCATTTGCAGTACTGAAGTTCGCATTGCTGTCCCTTTCGCGACAGACAAACCTGAGAGACTGGGGAGTCGGTGTATCAGGCAGACATCCCTTCAACGGGTCCATCCATAAAAATGGCATACTGACCTATGCCTTTGCAGCCATGGTGCCGGCAGAAACTGACAGGGAGCTGGCCGGAGAATACCTTCGGCTGATGGAAGGAATGAGAAAATATTCCCCAGACGACACCCTTATCAACCAATTCAAAAAGGAAGGGATCTCCCTGAATCCATACCCAAAAGGTTTTTATGTTTACAATTATGCTTCACTGGGGATCTACCGGTACAATAAAAAATTGGTCGCCATGAAAGGTTTCACGCAGAACGTGTGGGGAAGCGAAATCTATGTCCGCGACAACCGATTCGGACGGTACCAGAGTTACGGCTCTCTCCAAATAATCGGCACTCCGGTGACTGAAGCACAGTACAACGAATATCCCATCACCGAGGAGTCTTCCGGATACAGTGAGGCCGGATGGGACTGGAACAGAAACCCCGGAACAACCAGCATTTCCCTTCCCCTGGAACGACTCAACTCTCCCATTGCAGGGAGTGATATGCTGCGTCAACCACACACATTTGCCGGCGCTTCACAGCTGAATGAGGGTGAATTTGGCATGTTTGCCATGAAACTGGGGGAACGGGACAGGAAAAACTTTACACCCTCCTTCAATGCCCACAAATCCTTCTTTGCTTTTGGGAACAGGATCATTGCCCTGGGTGCGGCCATCAGAAACGACAACGGGGATTATCCGACCGAAACCACCCTCTTTCAGCAGCAGCTCCAATCAGTGGAGCAGCCGCTAGAGGTAAACGGAAAGAAAGTAAATCAATTTCCTTATCGACAGGAAATCGATCGCAACTGGCAAGAGCCGCTCATATTGAAAAATCTGACTGGTGATTATTATTTCCTTCCGCCGGGACAATCTGTTTCCATCGAGAAGCAGGCACAGGAGTCGAAGGAGAATAAAAAGATGGATCCCACCCGTGGAAACTTTGCTACGGCCTATATCCGTCACGGGGCAGCACCAGCAAACGATGCTTACGAATATATGATCCTGTTGGATGCAACCCAATCACAGATAAAACGACTAAAGAAGGGAATCACGGAGTATGAGATCATTCAAAAAGACGAGACGGCGCACATCGTACGCGACAGATTGAGCAATGCGAGAGGATATGCCATCTTTGAAGATTTCCGCGCCTCGACCGATACTTTCCTGGAGAAAAGCGACAAAGAAATCATGATCATGTTACAGCCCATAGGCAACAAATTGAATATAAGCGTGTGTGACCCCGATCTTCATCTAGGCGAATATAACTATACAACTCCCACAGAAAGCAATCCCGTATCCAGGGAGATCACCCTGAAAGGGAATTACACGTTGGCAGATGTTCCCCCATCGGTGTCACTCCGTGCAGAAGGAAACAATACGATAATCACGGTGGTGTGCCAGCATGGCATGCCGGTGGAGTTCACGCTTTGCACAGATTAATCATTCAGAAATAAAAAAATCAACAAATATTAAAAAACAGAAGATGAGACAATTCTCCATGCTATTTTTACTGGCCATCCTGCTGGGAGCCTGTACAGAGCAAAACGAAAAGAAGCCGCAGGGCGGCTCAGCCGATTTATTTGCTGATGTGATCAACACGGCCGAACAGCAAATAGGATATCAGGTAAAAGTGATCGAAGAGTCGGGTAAAATACTGAACCCCAGAACCATTGAAAACGGGTATGTACAATATATCCCAAAAGATGACTGGACGAGCGGATTCTTTCCCGGAACACTGTTTTATATGTACGACCTGACGAATGATCAGAAATGGATGGATGCAGGCATTAAACAGACCGAAGACCTGGACACGATTAAACACCTTAAATGGCACCATGACGTGGGCTTCATGATCAACTGCAGCTTTGGAAATGCTTTGAGAGTCACCGGCAATGAAGCCTACAAGCATGTGATCGTAGAAGCAGCTTCTTCACTGGCAACACGGTTCAGACCTGCTGCAGGCGTGATCCAAAGCTGGGATGAAGACAGAGGATGGCAAGGAGAACGGGGATGGATGTGTCCGGTAATCATTGACAACATGATGAACCTGGAACTGCTGTTTAAAGCCACCGAGATTTCGGGAGACTCCACTTTTTATAAAATGGCGGTATCTCATGCCAATACCACCATGGAGAATCATTACAGGGACGACTGGAGTTGTTACCACGTAGTCGACTACGACAAGGAACAGGGAGGTGTGAGAAGCAAACAAAATGCACAGGGATATGCAGATGAGTCTGCCTGGGCACGGGGACAAGCATGGGGAATATATGGATTCACCGTGGCTTACAGATATACGAAAGACGAACGTTATCTGGATATGGCTCACAAAATTTATAACTATATCTTCACCCATAAAAATCTTCCGGAAGATTTGGTACCCTATTGGGATTATAACGCTCCGAATATTCCGAACGAACCCCGCGATGCTTCGGCTGCTGCCGCCACAGCCTCTGCTTTATATGAGCTGGTCGCTCTCGGACAAAAACAATACAAGGAAACAGCCGATAAAATAATGAATTCCCTTGCCAGCGATGCATACAAAGCAATTGTGGGAACAAACGGCAACTTTGTGCTGATGCATTCCGTGGGAAGTATCCCTCACGGCAACGAAATTGATGTTCCCCTCAACTACGCTGACTATTATTTCCTGGAGGCGTTGACACGCAAAAAGAATGTAGAAAATCTCTGATAATTCCACAGTGGACTTTGCCCGGACAATCACGAACAGGCAATTCCTCGCATGATCCCCGAAAGCAGCATTGATAATGAAGAAACTTTTATTTATATTTTTGAATCTGTCGTTTCTCTTTGTCTCTTTTTCCAGAGATTTCAAAGAGTATACCCATGAGGCAATTATTTCGTTCGAAAAAGATGATCTGCCGGATCATGATACACAATCTGCGCTTACTTTCTCTTCCGAACACTATAAACATTTGCAGCATAGCCTGAAGTGGACATGGAACAGCAGGGATTCATATTGGAGTATACGCGAACCGATCAATTATGTAAAACCGTCGACTCAGGCAGATCCGCAGATATCTACCTTTGTATGCTGGATCTATTCAGACAAACCGATCAAAGAGGGAAAGTTGCGGGTTGAGTTCCTGAAAGAGGGAAAAGTGGCTTCATACTTTGATTACGGGCTGGATTTTACCGGCTGGAGAGGTGCCTGGATCGCCTTCGACCGCGATATGGAGGGTATGCCGGAAGAGGGAATGGATGAAGTGCGCTTCCGCGTTCCGGACGTTAATGCCGGCAAGCTGTTCTTCGATCATCTGATCCTCGCATCAATGCAGGATGCACGACACCACACCGCGGACTTTCAGGCTCCCTTCATCAACGAGGGAACGACCAATCACTGGCTTATTCTGCATGAATCCTGGTTGAAAGGGTTCGACATCCCTTTGGTAAATGCCACACCGTCGGAAATAAACGATATCAATCAGATTGAAAACCGGGTGAGGGAGTATCTGCTGAAAGGGCAAAAAGCAAAACCTTTACAGATGCTGCAGCACGAAGTGGAGCAGCATCGTATCACGGAGAATCCCGATGGTACCCTCAAAGGAGTGCCCCTCTTCTTTGAGCGGTTTGGTGAAACCTATCAGGTATTTGGGGCTGAGAAATACTCCCGGATATATGATAACATCATGGGATTGAGCAACTTCAACAAAACACTGTTCAATCTTTCCGTGGCCTACAACCTGTCGGATGATGAAACAGAGAAAAGAGCGCTGGAAAAGATGTTCCTGAAAATGATCCGTCATATGCTTGATCAGGGTTTCCAGGCTGGCAGCGCTATGGGGACACTTCATCACCTCGGTTACAGCATGCGCAACTATTATCCGGCAGTTTTTCTGATGGCTGACGTGTTGGAACAACATCATCTGAAAAACCAACTCCAACAAGCCATGGAATGGTTTGCCGGCACAGGAGAAGTAAAAACAGCTCCGCTGATACCGGGAATGGATGTGGATACATTCAACACCAATCTGATTGCCAGATTGACCAGTATCCTGATGATCAGCTCCCAGCCTGAAAAAGTGCGTTATCTGCATACATTTACAAGGTGGCTGAACAATGGATATCAATATGCGGACGGTACAAGAGGTACCTTCAAAATTGACGGCACCATGTTTCATCATCGCCACAATTATCCAGCATACGCGGTAGGTGGACTTGACGGGGCAGTAGCAGCCATCTATCTGCTGAGAAACACCGGTTTTAAAATTTCGGAACAGAGCCACCGGATATTAAAAAAAGCGCTCCTCTCCATGCGGACATACTGCAACCTGCAAACATGGCCGCTCTCGCTCTCGGGAAGACACCCCGACGGGGAGGGAAGTCTGGAGCCTGAACAGTTCGGACTGCTGGCACTGGCAGGCACGCCCGATGGAAAAGAGACAATAGACCAGGGGATGGCCAAGGCCTACCTGAGACTGGTCACCCAAAAAACGGACATCACCCGCACACTCGCTGCAAAAGGCTATGCAGCAGAAAAATCGCCGGTGGGTAACCACTCATTCAATTATTCCGGACTCATTGTACACAGGAGAGCCGACTGGATGGTCTCCGCCATGGGCCACAGCAGGTACCTCTGGGCCAGTGAAGGATACCGCGGCGAGAATCTCTTCGGAAGATATCTGAATCACGGCTCACTACAGATACTGGCTACCGGTGACCCTATCTCCAACAAGGGCTCGGGTTTCCGTCAGGAGGGATGGGACTGGAATCACTTTCCGGGCACCACAGCTACTGTCTTACCCATGGAACAACTCAGGGCAGACGTAAAAAACGTGGACGACATGTCGGGCTTCGAGGAGATGCTGCTCTCCGACGAGTCTTTTTTAGGGGGAATATCCATCCGGGGAAAAAATGGTGCTTTCGGCATGAAACTCCACGAACACGACAAGTACAACGGCTCACTACGGGCAAGAAAATCGGTCTTCTTCTTCAACAACAGAGTTGTTGCGTTGGGTAGCAACATCGCGTCTGCCCTTCCCGAAGAAACCCATACAACCCTGTTTCAGGTATTTCTCGAGGATAAACGCATGCCCTTCTTTGAAAATGGCCGCAATAACAGAAATTTTCCATATAAAACGACGCTCGGTGATGACAGGATAAACGGTCTGTCTGACGGGTTAAACAACTACTTTTTTGTCCGTAATGGAACGGTTATTTTCAGCAAGGAAAACCAAAAATCGTTGCACGAGGAAACGGGACTTCCCACACGAAACAACTTTGCACTGGCTGCCATCAATCATGGAGCTACCCCACGTAACAACGCGTACGAATATATGATTCTGGTACAACCTGGGCAGAACGAGAGAGAAAAAATATGGGAAGAGACCCGGTCAGGCAGACTCCCCTACCGGGTACTGCAGCACGATTCATTGGCCCATATCGTACAGGATATGGAAACACATACAACAGGGTATGTACTGTTTGAAGCAGGAGCAGTCTCTTCAGATGATCTGCTGCTGGAAGTAAGTCTCCCCAGCCTTGTAATGGCGGAAGAGATCGATGAAAATCAGCTGATTCTCACGGCATGCGACCCCGATCTTCGCTTCTACGAAGGTCCCGCCGATGAGGTGTATGACGCTGCAGGAAAAAGAACCGAACGAAGTGTCTATTCCAGGAACTGGATCGATAACCCCTCGGGCAAATCGGTGCTGCAGATAAAAATTGCGGGCAAATGGCATATCGGTGCAACAAACCATCATGTACGTATCGTGGACCTGTCGGATGAAAGTACCCTCATCGAGTTTGAATGTCAGCATGGATTATCGGAAGAAATTTTATTAATTCACAACTAAAATTGACAATGATGTCATACTTGAATAAAACAGTTTCATATCTGGGGATGATCGGCTTGATTCCCCTTGTCTCCTGTGGTGGTAAAGGACAAGCTGTCCCTAACGAACAAAGCGCGCCCAATGTGATCTATGTTTTTCCCGATCAGATGCGCAACAGCGCCATGGAGTTCTGGAGCAGCGAAAAGTATGCTCCGCATATCCGCTACAAGGGAGATCCCGTGATCACACCCAATCTGAATAAATTTGCCGATGAAGCGGTCGTATTTTCCTCAGCCTACAGCAACACCCCCCTGAGCAGCCCCCATCGCGGTTCTTTGCTTACCGGGATGTATCCAAACCAAAGCGGGGTACCGCTGAACATCAATTCAACCCGTCCCTTCAACTCACTCCGCGACGATGTGACCACCATCAGCGACCTGTATAGCCAAAACGGATACAACTGCGCCTACATCGGCAAATATCACCTCGATGCACCGACGCCCAACGACCCGGGTAATCCCGGACACTATGTGGAGGAGAGAGATCCGGTATGGGATGCTTACACCCCCCCCGAAAAGAGACACAGCTTCGACTTCTGGTACTCCTACGGCACTTTTGATGTGCACAAGAAACCCCATTATTGGGATACGGCAGGAAGAAAACATGAAATAAGGGAGTGGTCGCCCAAACATGAGACCGACATCGCCATCGACTATCTCATCAACAGCAAGGGCCAGCGTGACAGCTCCAAACCCTTTTTCATGATGATCAGCATGAATCCACCACATCACCCCTACAGCTCGCTCGACGACTGCATGGAGGAGGATTATAACCTCTACAAAGACAAGACACTGGGAGAGTTACTCATTCGTGACAATGTCGACACCACCATGGCGAAGGCTGCATCTGCCCCTTATTATTTTGCTCAGGTAACCGGCGTGGACCGGGAATTTGGCAGGCTCCTCAAGGCTTTGGATAGCTTAGGTCTGACAGACAATACAATAGTGGTGTTTGCGTCGGACCACGGAGAAACATTGTGCAGTCAGGGTATCGATGACCCCAAGAATTCTCCCTACGCAGAATCGACCGACATCCCGTTCCTGATCCGATATCCGGGGAAATTGAAGCCAAGAGTAGAAGAACTGATACTCTCAACGCCCGATATTATGCCCACCCTGCTTGGTCTGAGCGGCCTGGAAAAAAGAATACCCCGCAATGTTCAGGGAGAAAATTTTGCCCCTTACCTGCTCACCGGAGAGAATGCTTCATCCCTTCCCAAGAGCGCTCTTTATATCAGAAACCTTGATGGTGCAAAAGATGAAAATGGAAAGGTAATCTCTTATTTTCCGGAAACAAGAGGCGTAAAAACCGATAGGTATACACTGGCCCTGACCATCAACAAAGAAACAAGAAAGCTGAAAGAAGTATATTTCTTTGACAATCTAGCGGATCCCTATCAGTTGAATAACCTGAAACCCGACGATTATCCTGCGGTGAAAGAGCAATTATTAAACGAACTGGCAGGACAACTAAAGAAAACTGACGATCCCTGGTATAACGAAAAGATACTTGCGGGTATGATACCTTACTATTAACGTGCAACAGGATTCACACATCATGCAATGATCCGCCCTCATGGCATTCCCATCACTACTTTTGATGGGAATGTTATTCTTTATTCGCTATGTTTTCATCGGCTGCTTTAAAATGGTCTTCTCCTTGAACCTCTCTCTTTGAACAAATCTGAAAATAAAATACACAAATCTGAAACTATTCACGTCGAAACAATTTTAATATTTTTTCAGGAGTGGATAATTTTGTAGAGAACAAAAATATACCCTATGAAAACAAAAAGCCAATTTTTTTTCATTTTTATGGCATGTTTCATCTGCCATCAAGCACAATCTCAATCGCACATAAGGATAACCGATATCACCCTCATGCATGAGATGCGCTCAACACCCTCACCATTAAATAACGCGGTAGTATCGGATAGAAATGTCTCGTTTATGTGGCCACTGTCCAACCATAAGTCCTACTACGTGGAGAACAGTCCTGCATGGAAGAAACCCAAAGAAGACGATACGAATTATCGCATCCGGTTCTCGAAAGATCCGTTGTTGAAAAACGAACTGTTCAGTGCAGGCAGTTTCTGGCCATTTTATAACCCGGATAATGAACTATCTCCGGGAACCTGGTACTGGCAATTCGGATATGTACGAGGCGACACCACGGAGTGGTCCGATTTATTACAATTCGAAGTGAAGGAAAATCCCGAAAAATTTACCCCTCCCTCCTATAAATCACTGATACAAAAATTACCCGGGGAGCATCCACGGGTTTTGGTTTTTGAGAGTGAATGGACTGATTTCATCAAAAAGAGCAAGGGAAAAGAGGAACGCGAATGGTATGTTCAAAAGGCAAATGAAATCATAAATACAGAACTGATCAATCTCAATGAAGCCGTAAACACAAGTTTTATGGATGGACTGGAGAATGAGGTGAAAAAAAAGGCAATGATCACCCGTGAAAGCCGCAGGATTGTGGACCGTGAGGAACAAAACATCGATGTATTGACAAGGGCATACCTTTTAACGAAGAATAGAGTTTATTTGGATGGTGCCATGAAGCGGATTGAAGAGATGGTATCCTGGAAAAACAGTCCACACCTGGTAGGAGATTTTAATCAGGCAACCCTTTTGTCTGTAACATCGCTGGCGTATGATTCTTTTTACCGGATGTTAACTAAAAAACAGAAAAAGATGCTCCTGAATGAAATAAAAGAAAACGGGAGCGACATATTCAGCGATTTCGCCAATCGCCTGGAAAACCATATCGCAGACAACCACAATTGGCAAATGAACTTCCGCATATTCACCATGGCGGCTTTTGCCGTATATGGAGAAATACCGGAAGCCGACCTGTGGACCGAATACGCATACAACTTATGGCTGGCACGTTTTCCGGGATTAAACAAGGATGGCGCCTGGCATAACGGCGATTCATACTTCCACACAAATATACGCACACTGGTGGAAGTTCCCTATTTTTACACCAAAGTAACCGGATACGATTTTTTCAGGGACCCCTGGTATAAAGGTTCTGCCATGTATGTGATTTTCCAGCAACCTCCCTTTTCAAAATCAGGTGGCAACGGCAGTTCGCACCAAAATGTCACAAAACCAAGAGGTACCCGGGTGGCCTATGCAGATGCCCTTGCACGACTGACCAACAACTCGTTTTTATCTGATTACGTCGACGTAATCTCTGAATCAGAACCGGATATCCTGAAACAAAGCTTCGGATCAAAACCCGGCGACTTGTCGTGGTTTCGAATCCATTGCAACATCCCATTGCCAAAAGGAAATAAACTGGCCGGTTTGCCCTTATCCTATGTTTTCCCCCAAACAGGTCTGGCATCCTTCATGTCTGACTGGAAAGATTTGAACCGGAACGCCATGTTTACCTTTCGCTCCAGTCCCTATGGCTCTACTTCCCATGCTCTGGCCAATCAAAATGCGTTCAACACCTTTTACGGAGGAAAAGCATTATTCTACAGTACCGGACACCATTCAAGCTTTATTGATGCTCACAGCTTCTTTTCCCATCGCAGCACACGTGCTCACAA
Source organism: Bacteroidetes bacterium GWC2_46_850 (assembly GCA_001768325.1). GTDB lineage: Bacteria > Bacteroidota > Bacteroidia > Bacteroidales > Dysgonomonadaceae > Proteiniphilum. Next base: position 206,353 of record MENQ01000021.1, read on the forward strand.
CACGATCTTAATTGACGGTATGGGCCAAAAAATTGGAACGGAAGGTTATGGATGGATACCGAGATATTACGAAGGTACAAAAATCAGCTATGTTACCGGAGATGCATCCAATGCCTACGGGGAAGTCATTTCACCCATATGGAAAGAGCGTGCTGAAAAGTCGCAGCTCAGCCTTTCTCCGGAAAACGGATGGGACAAAAATCACCTGCTCACCTACCGACGCCATATTGTAAAATTGGGCGATGCCGGCCTGGTGTTCATTTATGATGAATTAGAAGCCGATACACTGGTCCATTGGAATTATCTGCTTCATACCATAGAAAATCCAATGACCATCGAACAAAAGGAACACGAAATTCAGGTCCAAGCAACGAACGAAAAAGGTATTTCTAATGCATACTTGTTTTCGAATGACGAACTAGAGGTAGACATGACCAATAAATTTTTTGCTCCTGCACTCAACTGGCTAAAGGCAAACAACGACGGATACTTCCAACCTTACAAAAACCACTGGCATTTTGAAGCTACAACGCCGATGCGAAAGATTTACCGGTTTGCGACAATCATCAATACACACGATCGAAGAGAACACGGAATAGTGCCTGAGCGTATTTCCGATACCGAGATACGGGCCGGAAACTGGTCAATCACGCTCAACTTGTCTCCAAAAGGAAAAGCCTCGTTTTCCATTGATAACAGTATAGACAATATAAGGCTCATCTATGACAACGAAACAACCATTCAGGAAAACGGAATCACCACAACCCTGAAAGATGAACTTCCGGAACTTGAGATATAAGCCGCATAATAAGCTGTACTTCAAATAAATGACAACCATAGACCGTTTATTTTGAACAATATTTAAACAAATACACACAAATTTGAAAGTATTAAAAAAGTATTTTAACATGCGTTTACGTTATCTGACGTACTTTTGCTTCCATCATGAATTTTTTAATGAAAAACAAATATTGAATTAAACTGTGAATAATTATGAGAAATTACTTGAAAGTTTTTTTACTATTTTTAATCTTTACCGGATCGGTTTACGGCCAATCGCACGTGGTGACCGGTAAAATTATCGACGAACAGGGATATGAAGCTATCGGGGCGACGGTTCTGATAAAAGGAACGTCAACCGGTGTCGTTACGGATATTGATGGTGTATATCAAATTAATATCCCAAATCCCAACACAGACATACTGGTGTTTTCCTATATTGGAATGAAAACCCAGGAAATAGCTGTCAACGGACAAAAAAATATCAATGTCACATTTGAACCCAGTTCGGTGATGCTCGATGAAGTCGTGTCCATTGGCTATGGAACGAGCAGAAGAGGAGATCTGACAGGTTCTGTTACTTCCGTGAAAAGTACGGAATTAATAAAAGTCCCGACTGCTGACGTAACCCAGAGTTTAGCGGGAAGAATGGCCGGTGTACAAGTACTGCAAAACGAAGGCGCCCCGGGATCCTCTATTTCGATAAGGGTACGCGGAGGAATTTCTATCACGCAAAGCAATGAGCCACTTTATATTATCGATGGCTTCCCCAGTGAAGATGGGATGGCAACGCTCGATCCCTCCGAAATAGAATCAATTGATATCCTGAAAGATGCATCTGCTACTGCAATCTATGGAGCCCGCGGTGCAAACGGCGTTGTATTGATCACGACCAAGAGTGGATTAAAAGACGGACAGAAACTAACCATCTCGTTTGATACGTATGTTGGATTTAAAAATGTTTCGAACAGTCTGCCGGTACTCTCTACCGAAGAATTTGCAATACTGGATTACGAAAGGAGATACGGCGCAAACAGGGATACAGGCATCGAAAATTTCGAAAAACTGTACGGTCCTTTCAGCGATATCCCTACAAACTACGGTAACCGTGGGGGTATCGACTGGCAAAAGGAAACATTGGGAAGAACCGCCTATACCCAAAATTACCGTATTGGGTTAAACGGAGGTACCAAGGAAATGCAATATAATCTTTCCTACCTGTTTTTTAAAGATCAGGGTGCAATGGTATATAGCGGAAATGACAAAAATAATATCCTGCTGAATATCAACCATAAGCCCAATGACAAGTTTTCAATCTCCGGAAGGGTTAACTATGACCAGATAAAAGTATACGGAATGGGTACATCCGAAAACGGTGACCGCTTCAACAAAATGCAGCACATTCTTCAATACAGGCCGACCGTAGGAATTAACGGTACTGACGATCTCCTTCTCGGCGACGAAGACCCGCTGTTAATGGATGATAGCGGCAATGTGATGCAGAATCCTCTGATTTCGGCAGAAGAGGAGACAAACAATAAGGAATACAGAACCATCCAGGCAAGCGAAAGTTTTACCTATAAATTTCTTAAAAACTGGTCTTTCAGAAACAGCTCCGGATTTCGCTACCAGACACGCCGTGATGAAGTATTCTTTGGTGATCGCTCAATCATCGCCAAAAGATCGAGCATGAACGGGTCAATCACCAACAGGGAGACCGGAAGCTTCCAGACATCAAACGTGATAAACTACAACACCAAAAGTAAAGGAAACCGCTACGAAGTGATGGTGGGTCAGGAATACGTGGAACGATGGAATCGATACTTCAAGGCAAGCGCAAGCAACTTCCCCAATGACGACATAGGATTGAACGATTTGTCGCTGGGTGCCACACCGGGTATTCCCCAATCTTACGCAGACTACGACGACAAGTTGCTTTCCTACTTTACCCGTTTTAATTTTAATCATAAGGACAAATACTTGTTGACCGCTTCCATGCGTATGGACGGATCATCCAAATTTGGCGAGAAGAAGAAATGGGGATTTTTCCCGGCAGTCTCGGGTGCATGGCGCATGTCGGAAGAAGAGTTTATCAAGAGCTTAAATATGTTTTCTGACCTTAAATTACGGTTAGGATATGGTATGGCTGGGAACAACAGGATACCAAGCTACGGCTCACTTCCCATATTAGGTTCTGTCACATATCCCCAGGGAAACAACACCACACCGGGTTATGCCTCCACGCAGATCCCCAATCCCTATTTGATGTGGGAATCCAACAAAACATTTAATGCCGGATTCGATATCGGCCTTCTTGATCAACGACTTACCATTACTCCCGAATTCTACATCAACAGAAGTTCCAATTTGTTGCTCAACTCAAGACTTCCGAAATCTTCCGGATATAGCAACATGATCAGGAATATCGGAGAAACAGAAAACAGAGGAGTTGACCTGACTATCAACACAGTGAATATCGACCAGAAAGATTTCAGCTGGACATCCAACTTCAATATTTCACACAATCAGAATAATATCAAAGCTTTATCGGGAGAAAACTTTTTCCTGGAAGAAGCCAACTTTGGATATACACAAAAGACTCACCTTATACAGGTAGGTGAACCGCTGGGATTATTCTACGGATTTGTAACCGAAGGTGTGTACGGTGTCGAAGATTTCGACTATGATGCATCAGCCAACACCTACACATTGAAAGAAGGCGTCGCCTATTCCGGGAACCGGGGTAATGTCAAACCGGGTATGTGGAAATTCAAAAATATCGACGATTCAAACGATGTCATCGACGAGAACGACAAAACGATCATCGGAAAAGCCAATCCGGTATTTTACGGGGGACTCAATAACACATTCACTTATAAAAACCTGGATTTAAGCATATTCTTTTCATTCAACTATGGTAATGACATTTTCAATGCAACCAAGCTGACAAACACTTTAGCCGGAAGAACCAATAAAAATGTACTGGATGTGGTAAACAGCGCAAATCGCTGGATGACCATCAATCAGGCTGGAGAAATCGTGGCTGACCCGTCGGAACTGTCCGCACTCAACAATGGTAAAAAAATTGCAGCCTGGTACGATCTGGAAGAAGGAGATAAGTACATTCACTCATGGGCTATTGAAGACGGATCATACATCCGGCTGAGCAACGTATCGCTGGGATACACGCTCCCCAAACAGATTACAAACAAGCTATCCGTAAGAAATCTAAGATTCTATGTCACCGGAAATAACCTTTTTGTATGGACCAAATATTCCGGATACGATCCTGAAGTATCTACCAGAGGAAACGGATTAACCCCAGGAGTTGATTTTGGAGCCTATCCGAGAAGCCGGACCGTTGTACTTGGAATTAATTTAACACTCTAATAAAAACTACAAAATGAAACGAGCATGATAATTATTATCACACGAAATCATGATTATTGCGAGTTCCATACACCATAATGAAAAAAATGAATTAATCGTATGAAAACAAATCACTATATTTTATTATTGATAGCATTGTTTGTATACAGCTCCTGCAGCGATGCTCTTATAGAAGAACCTGCTTCTTATTATAAGAAAGAGAATTTCTTTATTTCCCCGGCCAACGCGGAAATGTCCATCATCGGCATTTACGACGTTTTCGCCAAGTTGCAACACTATGGCCAGTTTGAAATGGCGATGCCCAGCTCCGACGATACTTACTACATCCAGGGAACAGGAACAGACAATACCCGCAGGGATATTTCACATTATACACTCACCTCAACCAATCAGTGGATTGAGCAAATATGGAATTATAAGTACCAGGGACTTGACCGTGCCAATTTTGCAGTTTCCGGGATTGAATCGATGGATGCGTACTTGTCGGATACACCCGATCAGAAATTGACACAACTGGTAGCCGAAGCAAAATTCCTCCGAGCCTTCCTGTCTTTCGACCTGGTAAAATACTGGGGAGACGTCCCTTATAAAACGGCATACTCGGGCGATTACGAAAGTGCATATGGAGCCAGAGTAAGCAGAGAGTTAATTTACGACCAGATCATCAACGATTTGAACTTTGCAAAGGAAAACCTCCCATGGGCCGATGTAAACACTTCACCGGAAAGAGCGACCCAGGGTGCCGCCCGTGGATTGTTAATGCGTGTATTGCTGCAAAGAGCCGGTTACAGTCTACAGATGGACGGGGTATCTACCCGACCGGACGATGCCAAACGGCAGGAATATTTCAATGCAGTCATCGACGAATGGGAAGCAATCCAACAAAACGGATACCACGACTTTTTTAATGGAGGTTATCTAGAACTGTTCAAGGGTTTTTCAGCCGGCACAATAAATTCCAGAGAAAGCTTATTTGAGATCTCTTTTTACAGTGCGGACGGATCCAGCGAAGACTCCGGCAACTGGGGAACCTATAACGGTCCGCTGGTAGCAGCGCCCAATGTTCCCGCCTCTGAAACGCTGAATTATATGGGAAGAGCCAATGCCTTCTTCAGAGCAGTTCCGGAATGGAAAGGTTTTTTCGAAAACTCCGATATCCGTCGTGATGTCATGGTATGCACCTATCAATATAAATGGAACAGTACAACCGCTTCTCACGTAAAAACTGAAAACAGCAATAAGAGAGACTGGTATCCCGGAAAATGGCGACGCGAATGGATGCCCTTAGGCTACAAGGATCCCAACAACACAGACGTAAATTATTGCCCGCTGCGATATGCTGATGTGGTCTTGATGGCGGCAGAGGCTTATAACGAGGTAAACCAGACACAAACCGCCTGGACGCTTCTGAATAGTGTGCGTAGCAGATCGGGCGCCACAGAAATAACATCTGCAAACTACGCAGATTTATTGAAAGCACCCAGAGTATATGATCTCCCATTTTTAGATGACACCACTGAGGCAGGTAAATTCCGCACAGCCCTTTACTGGGAAAGGGGCTTTGAGCTCGCTTTCGAAGGACAGAGAAAGTTCGATTTAATAAGATGGGGCTTTTTAAAAGAAGCACTCCTGTTATTTAACGAAAATACCGATTCAAAAGTGAAAGGCAATTATCCGGCAGGAAATAATTTCATCAAAGGAAAACATGAGTTATTTCCTATCCCGCTGGACGAAATACAGGTAAACTCAAAATTGGAGGGAAAAAACAACCCTCAATATTAACACCAGCACCAACAGCCTCATTAACCTCCTTATGTACGGGAGGTTAATGAGGCTTGGTTCTTCACATATCAGAACAAGAAAAAAGACTATTGCACGATAATTATTACCCCTAAATTAAATATATTGCAACGTGAAAATTATTCTGGCTATATCCCTCCTGTTTTTATCTTTCACTCAAACATATGCGAGCGGAGACCGCTATTTTTTCGAGAATATCGGATTAAATGAAGGGTTATCAAATAGTACAGTTATTTCAATTGTTCAGGATAAAGACGGGTTAATCTGGTTTGCAACTTTTGACGGATTGAATAAGTTTGACGGGTATTCGATTAAGGTATATCGTCACATTGAAGGGAACGAGAACTCCCTGCTTAGCAACTCCACCAGACAACTGTATGTTGATGAGGAAAATATCCTTTGGATAGGCACCAACGACGGATTATCCAAGTATGTTCGTGAAAAGGATATTTTCGAAAACTACTCCAACGATATTGATCGGGATAAATTGAAAGTCAACACAATGATTGATTTCAAAAAAAACACCCTCCTTTTGGGAACCGATAATGGTTTATATGCCTTTGATAAAATCAGCAAGACATTTGAAAGATTTTCAGGAGCAAATGATCCTGAAATGCAGGTATTATCGCTCACAAAAACAGGCGATAATATATTTATGGGAACCAGCAAAGGATTGTATAAATTCCATGATGACACAAACAGTTTCTCTCTTTTCACCGACACCTTGAAAAATCACAAAATACAAACAATACTTCCAAAAAAGAATCATAAAATATGGGTTGGAACGGAAGGTTCCGGACTTTTTCTGATCGATATTCAAACAGGAAACATCCTGAGAAATTATTTGAATAATCCTTTTGACAAAGAATCTATTTGTTCAAATTTTGTACGGACCTTGCTTACGGATACGGAAAACAGATTATGGATAGGCACATTTCATGGCCTGAGCCTTTTAAATGAGGATACAGAAAAATTCTACAATTACTACGGCGATCCCTTTGACGAAACATCCATCTCACAAAATTCCATTCGATCAATCATCCAGGATTCACAGGGAGGTGTCTGGCTGGGAACATACTATGGAGGCGTGAATTATTATCATCCGCTAAGAAATCAGTTCTTTCACATAAAACAGAATCCAATATCCAACTCACTAAACGACAGAATTATAAGCGGAATCATGGAGGAAGGTAATGGCAGGATATGGATAGGAACAAACGACAATGGCATCAATGTATACGACCCAAACCAAAATGTTTTTACGCATATCACAAAAGAAAATAACAAAGGTATTCTGTCAAATAACATCAAATCATTTCTCCGGTCACACAACAACGATCAACACATTTATATCGGATCACATGGCGGTGGCCTGATAAAAATTGATAAAAACACCTTGAAGGCTGTCGATATAAAATTGCCAGACAAAGATGTGTATTCCCTGGCTTATGATTTGAACAACGACATATGGATAGGAACATTAAACGGTCTCTATAAGCTAGATGAGAAAGAGGGAATTGTAACCGAAGCTGACATCCGCAAACTATCTTCCCTGCAAATACTCTACCTGGCAGTAGACAGAAACAACAGACTCTGGATAGGAGGCGACAAGTCACTTGCCTGTTTATCGGTCGAAGAGAATCGTCTTATCGAATTTAATGAAACTTTCCAACAGATTAAAATCAATTGTATTACAGAAGATTCAAGAGGAAACATCTGGATAGGCACCAATAACGGGATATATAAATACAACGGGGATAAAAAATTCATCCGGTATGCAGAGAAAGACGGCCTGTCCAACAATATGGTATGTGGCATCGTGGAAGATTCTCTCGGCTTCCTATGGATAAGCACCTACTATGGAATCAGCAGGTTTGATCCGGAACATGCCACGTTTCGTACCTATCTGCAGACCGATGGTCTCCAGTTTCAACAATTTAACAATTATTCTTTTTGTAAAACCCAAACAGGCAGATTATACTTTGGGGGTATCGATGGAATTATCACCTTTGTTCCCGAACGATTGAAAAACAACCCTTTTTCTCCTCAACCCATCATCACCGAGTTGAATGTCCAGAATAAAATCATAGCACCCTCTGACAATGGCGTATTGGAAAAGAATATCATCAATGCCGACAAAATCGTCCTGAGATCAGACAGGGCAACCTTTTCGTTGCGTTTTGCCGTTCCAAATTATCTTTCCGGCAAACACAATACCTTCAAATATAAATTGGAAGGATACGATAAAGACTGGATCATCACCTCGGAAAATCGTTTTGCATCTTATTCCAACCTGCCCCACGGTAAATATATATTTAAATTACTTTCAGCCAATAACGAAGGTAAATGGAGCGATAAAATGACAGAATTATCTGTCATTGTCACCCCTCTCTGGTTTCAAACATTGTGGTTCAGACTATTGATAACCACTATCATCCTAATTACCATCTATACCATTTGGCAATTCTTCAATCAAAAGCAAAAGATCAAGAAGCAACTGATAGAAGAGCGGTTCGACAAAGAAAAAAACGAAGAGATCAACCGGGCCAAGATGAACTTTTTTGTAAATATATCCCACGAATTCAGAACACCTTTAACGCTGATCATTTCTCCTTTACAGGAACTGATCGAGAAAGTGTCCGGCTCGTGGGAAAAAGAGCAGTTAACTGTCATTAAAAACAATGCAGACAAGCTGTTACACCTGACCAACCAGCTGATCGATTACAGAAGAGCCGAATTGGGCGTTTTTGAATTAAATATTAAAAGGACCGACCCCAAGGAGACAATCGTGAGAGCGATGGCGCTATTCAACAAATTGGCAAAACGGATGAACATTGCCTATACATTCGAAGATTATACCACCGATGATAAGTACGTCATAGACGAAAATTATCTCGACATGATCTTGAGCAACCTTTTGTCCAACTCCTTCAAGTTTACCCCGTCAGGTGGAAAAATCATTGTCAGCCTGATAGAAGACCTCGAATATCTGATTCTTGAAGTGGAAGATACGGGGTGCGGCATTCCCGAACATGAACAGGGACAAATTTTCAACAGATTCCACAAAGTAAACAGCAAAAAAAACGATATCGGCATGGGTATCGGGTTGTCAATCACACAACGCCTTGTTGAGTTGCATCATGGCAAAATCGAATTAAAAAGCAAAGCAGGCGAAGGTACTACTTTCTCAATCTATTTCCCACAAAGTGAGAATCTCTACAACGAGAAAGAGTTGAACAACGTTCACTTGCTGCCGGTCAATGACGCGATCGAAGAACAAACCGGAACAGCCGAAGAAACGCATCAAAATAGCACCCAACCTCTTGTTTTGATCGTGGAAGATGACGAGGATCTGCTGGGTTATCTTTCCAACAACTTATCCGGATCGTATCATATTGTGACGGCCTCAAACGGTAGGGATGCACTCGATCAGATCGGCCAAAACAAGGTAGATATTGTACTTACCGACGTCATGATGGACGTCATGGATGGGATAGACCTGTGCAGGACATTGAAAGAGGACATCAAAACCTGTCATATTCCCGTCATCATGCTCTCCGCCAAATCTACGGTGGAAGACCAGCTTTCAGGACTGGAAGTCGGTGCCGACGATTATGTGACCAAACCCTTTACAACAAGTATCCTGAAAGCCAAAATCAACAACATGATGGCGTCGAAAGAGAGAATCTTACACTACTATTCCGATTCAACCGAGATAGAGCCGGAGAAGATCGCGACAAACCACATCGACAATGAATTGCTGACAAAAGCAAAAGAAATTGTATTGAAAAACCTGGACAATATCGATTTTACAACAGAAATGTTTTGTGAGGAGATGGGAATGAGCAGAACCAATCTTCATTTGAAAATGAAAGCATTAACAGGGGGATCTACCATCGACTTTATTCGTAAAATCCGATTTAGCGAAGCCATTAAATTATTGTCCAGTGGAAAATATAATATCTCAGAAGTAAGCTACATGGTGGGATTCAATTCTCTTTCGTACTTCTCCACAAGTTTTAAGAAATACTTCGGTTATCTGCCCTCAGATTACATGAAAAAGAACCAGAATAAACAAATTTGAAACTATTTTGAACAGAACTTAAGCTGTGAAAAAATATTTAGATTTTTATTTGTAACGGGAATGATCATATTAAACCATACACACAACAAATTATTTCAAAAATGGAAAAAAACGCTTACTCAATTCTTTTTATCTTAAGTTTATTTCTTTTATCCTCCTGTGTCTCTGCGAATAAAGAACCTTGGTTCCAGAATGCAGTGGAGAGCGCTTCAGCCCAGCTGACAAAGCAAGTTGAAGAAATGGGGGACAAGGTCGGATTTCCACGTTCCATAAGGGCTGATACCCTGAGGCTCGATAATATTTATGACTGGACAAGCGGTTTTTTTCCGGGAAGCCTGTGGTATATGTACGAACTGACCGAAAACAACTTTTTCAAGGATGAGGCTGCCAAATTTACCGGCTACCTTCACGACATCAGATATTACAAGGGTACGCACGACCTGGGATTCATGATTTACTGCAGCTACGGCAATGAGCTTCGTCTTACCGGCGATACAGCTACCGTTCCCGTCATGATACAAACGGCAGACAACTTAATCTCAAGATTCAATGATGTGACACAAACAATCCGCTCCTGGGATTTTGGCGAATGGCAATATCCGGTGATTATTGATAACATGATGAACCTGGAACTGCTTTTCTGGGCCAGTGAATATACAAATGATCCAAAATATAGAGACATTGCCGTCAAACATGCAAATACAACTTTGGAACATCATTTTAGAGATGATATGTCGTCGTACCACGTCATCAACTACGACACCATCACGGGCAATGTAATATCGAAAGGCACTTTTCAGGGATATTCCGACGAAAGCCATTGGGCCAGAGGCCAGGCTTGGGGGCTTTACGGATATACGGTGTGCTACCGGTATACCAAAGACGAAAAATACCTGAAAGCAGCAGAAGAAATTGCCCGGTTTATCATGGACAATGTAAAAACAGACGACCTCATCCCCTACTGGGATTACATGGCACCCGACATCCCAGATGCTCCCAGAGATGCTTCTGCGGCCGCTATTACCTGCTCAGCCCTGCTCGAGTTGAGCAAATACTCTAAGCAAAATACATCAGCGTATTACAATTATGCAGAAACCATTTTAAAAAATCTGTCGGGCGAAAAATATCTAGCGAAAACAGGAGATAACTTTGGATTTGTCCTGATGCATTCGGTCGGACACCTGCCGGCAAACTCTGAAATAGATACGCCGATCAATTACACCGACTATTACTATCTTGAATCACTCAAACGATACAAATCCTACAGTACAAAATAATCATATTTCATCACATAAAAAACGCCAAAACGGAACAAGCAGGAGCATGACTTCACCAAAAAACATGACGACAGCGAATTCCATAATATCTTTAATCGTATGAATATAAGAACAATTGTATATCTTTTATTTTTCTGCGCCGCATTTTCTCTAAATGCCCGGGATAACAACCTAAATAAGGCCGAATCCCGTCAATCACCCCCTGAAAAAAATCAATTGAATACACCCGGCATTCAACCGGAAGTATTTGAGATGCTTGATCTGAATAGCAAGGGATTGGAAAAAGTAAAAAGCTCTTACGAAGAAGGCAACATCAACAGAGCAGCAGAAGCACTTTTGGAATATTACAGGAACCGGACTTTCATCAAACATCCCGATGTAGATTTGCATCGTGTTAAAATCTCGGAGGAAGAACAAAAATGGGCGGATGATGCCATGAGTCACCATTTTTTTGCTCACAAAGGATATCAACCTTCGTTTTTTTACGGCCAGGACATTAACTGGGAGTACTGGCCTGTAAAGGACAACGAGTTGAGATGGCAGCTGCACCGCCATAAATGGTGGTCACCGATGGGGAAGGCTTATCGCGTATCGGGAGATGAAAAATATGCCCGGGAATGGGTTTTTCAATACCTCGACTGGATTAAGAAGAATCCCCTCACGGTTACGAACGATAAAGACATGGAAAACACATCCGAAGAAGAAGCCCGGAGAGTGGAAAACATGAAGTTTGCGTGGCGACCGCTCGAGGTAAGCCACCGCTTGCAGGATCAAACAGGCCAGTTTATCTATTTCCTGTCCAGCAAACATTTCACACCCGAATTTCTCACTGTCTTCCTGACCAATTATCACAAACATGCAGAACGCATACTGGATAATTATTCGGAAAGAGGCAACCACTTGCTTTTTGAAGCACAGCGGGTAATCTATGCAGGGGCTTTCTTCCCTGAATTTAAAAATGCCCGGAAATGGCGTGAAAGCGGCATTAATGTGCTGAATAACGAAATAAAAGTACAGGTGTTTGATGATGGGTTTCAATATGAATTGGATCCTCACTATCACCTGGCCTCGATCAATATTTTTATTAAAGCACTGCAAATGGCCGATGCAAACGGATTCAGAAAGGAGTTCCCGAAAAGCTATACCGATACGCTGGAAAAAATGATGATGGCCGTGATCGACGTTTCATTTCCCGATTATACGATGCCTTGCTTCAGCGATGCCAAAGCTGTCACGAAAAGACTAATGATCGACAACTTCAAAGATTGGAGAGTTCTTTTCCCCGACAATACCGCTATCCGGTATATGGCTTCGGAAGGGAAGGAAGGCAAGCAACCCCCTCATCTTTCAAAACGGTATGAAAATGCCGGTTTTCACATTTTAAGAAACGGGTGGAAAGAAAATGCCACGGTGATGGTGTTAAAAGCCGGTCCTCCGGCATTCTGGCACAACCAACCCGACAACGGGACTTTTGAATTGTTTGTAAAAGGACGCAACTTTTTTCCCGATGCTGGAAGTTATGTGTATGCCGGAGATGAGGAAGTGCAGAAAGAAAGAGACTGGTTCCGTCAGACACGGGTACACAACACATTAACCCTGGATGGAAAAAACATCGAAGAGACAAATTCAAAATGCCTGTTATGGGATATCAGCGACGCCAAAAATCAAATCTTGGTTACTGAAAATAAAGGCTATCCCAACCTGAAGCATCGCCGGACAGTTTTCTTCGTGGATAATACTTTTTTTGTCATTGTGGATGATGCCATCGGTACTGCCGCAGGAGACGTCGCCATCCACTATCACCTGTCTGAAGGCAAGATGAATGTCGACAAAAAGAGATTTCGCCTGACGTCCAAATATAACGATGGGAATAACATCGTCGTGGAAGCATTCGGTCCGAAGAGCATGAAGATGGAAGAAGAAGAGAGCTGGGTATCCTACGCTTACCGGCAAAAAAACAAAAGAATCGGCGTTGCATATCATGCGAACAAGCAGTCGGACAGCACAACTTCTTTTATCACCGTGATATACCCCATCTCCTCCAAGGCCCCCCGTATTTCCGCAAAATATCTGAATGGAGATGACAACGCAAGCAGCGTAAAAGTAGAACTCACAGTCGACAACAATAAATATAACCTCCATGCAAACTGGAATTAAATATTTTAGCACACTGGTAACATACTCGTCGCTGAGTATGTTACCTTTTCAGGGAATAGCACAAAAGCAACCCAACATCATCCTCATCATGACCGATCAGCAAACCGCGAACGCGATGAGCAACAGAGGCAATATGAATGTGCATACCCCGGCAATGGATGAGTTGGCATCAGATGGCGTCGTGTTTACAAGAACCTATTGCTCCTTCCCTTTAAGCGGACCCTCGCGTGCAAGCATCATGACGGGAAAGATGCCCAGCGAAATAGAGGTGCTGGAGAACGATGACCCGCTGCCGGAAGATGAGAAAAAAAACTCTATCGGCTTTAAAATGCAACAGGCCGGATATGATTGTCTCTATGCCGGAAAATGGCATATTCCAACGGTAGAGATCCCGGACAAGGAATTCGGATTTAAAAAAATAAGCGGGATGAACGATCCCGAGATGGCTTACCATATTGAAAAAGAACTCTCTGCAAAAAGAAACAAACCGCTGTTTTTAGTTGCCTCATACCTCAATCCCCACGAAATATGCGAATACGCACGCTCACAAACATTGCATTATGGAGAAATACCCATCCCGAAAGAAGCGGTTTTTCCCGAGTTACCTCCTAATTTTCAAGCAACAGAAGGCCTCTCCGAGCTGCTGATGCATCACAAAAAGATGTCACCCAAGCTGTATCCGACAGAAAACTATTCCGGGCAGGATTGGAAAAATTATTTATATGCCTATTACAGACTGGTCGAACGGGTCGATTCTCACATCGGAGAATTAATCAAGATACTGAAGAAGAACAACCTGTATGACAACTCCGTCATCATCTTCACCAGCGACCACGGTGATGGTGTCGCAGCCCATAAGTGGAACCAAAAGCGGGCCTTGTTTGAGGAGTCCATTCAGGTGCCCCTGATTATCAAACCTTCAAAGAGGGATAAAATTTCTGTAAACCGCGACCTTCACGGTCTGGTGAATATCGGGATCGATCTCTACCCCACAATATGCGATTACGCGAACGCCCCGATTTCGGAAGAACTAAATGGAGTGACCCTGAAAGGTGTCCTGGAAGGAACAAGGAAGCCACATCAGAGTATTTTTATAGAAACCCACTTTGATGCCATAAACGGCAGATCTTGGTGTGTGATAAAAGATCAGTACAAATATGTCTTTTATCGTTTTTTTAAAAATCGCGAACAACTGTTCGATCTCTCTGCTGACAAAGGTGAAACAACCAACTTAATGCGAGACAACCGCTACAAGCATATCTACGACGAAATGAAAACAGAATTACTGATGCATGCCCGGAGAGTGAACGACAAAATGTTGATCAAAGATCTGAATTTCTGATATCAATAATCAGTACTTCAGCCATTTTCCAAAATTTCAATGATTTTTGTCTCATTCGGCGATCATTCGTCTGGCAATTAAAAATATAATCACCTGAACGACAAAATTAACAGATATGACTATCTCGGATACAACAAAAATATTTAAATATACCAGCATCTCTTTGCTTGCTGTTACAACGTTGTCTTCATGCAAAATGGAAGAAAACCGGAAGCCTAACATCATTTTTATCATGACCGACGATCATGCAACAAATGCTATCTCATGCTACGGAAGCAAGCTGATACAGACACCGAATATTGACCGCCTGGCACAAGAAGGTATAAGATTCGAAAACAACTATGCAGTAAATGCCCTCTCAGGACCGTCCAGAGCCTGTATCCTTACGGGGAAATTCAGTCATGTCAACGGCTTTAAAGATAACAATAGCGTATTTAACGGCGATCAGCAGACTTTTCCAAAGATCCTTCGTGAAAATGGCTATCAAACGGCAATGATTGGCAAATGGCATTTGATCACAGAGCCGCAAGGTTTCGACTACTGGTGTATCCTCAGTGGACAGCATGAACAAGGGGACTATTATAGCCCTGATTTTATAGAAAATGGTAACCATATAACCGAAAGCGGTTATGTGACAGACATTATTACCGACAAGGTGATTAACTTCCTAGATAATAAAGAGAAAGATAAGCCTTTCTGCATAATGTATCACCAAAAGGCTCCGCACAGAAACTGGATGCCGGCGCCACGCCATCTGGGTATCTTCAATGATACAATGTTTCCCGAACCCGATAATCTGTTCGATGATTATAGCCATAGAGGCAGTGCGGCAAAGGAACAGGATATGTCAATTGAACATACTCTCCGCAATGACTGGGATTTAAAACTGCTTACACGCCAGGAATTACTCAACGATACAACTAACAGACTATACAGCGTCTATCGACGTATGCCACAAGAGGTCCAGCAGAAATGGGATTCGGTATATGCCGGCCGCATAGCCGAATATAAAAGTGGGGAACTAAAAGGGGAAGAGTTGGTGAGGTGGAAGTACCAACAATATATGCGCGACTATCTGGCGACTGTTCTCTCAGTAGATGAAAATATCGGAAGGTTACTGGCTTATCTTGAGGAAAAGGGAGAGTTGGATAATACCATGATTGTTTATACATCCGACCAGGGATTCTTTTTAGGCGAACATGGCTGGTTTGACAAACGCTTTATGTATGAAGAGTCGCAACGTATGCCTTTGGTGATCCGTTATCCGAAATCGATCAAGGCAGAAAGTGTATCCCAGGCACTTTCCATGAACGTGGATTTTGCCCCTACTTTCCTGGATATGGCGGGGATAGATATCCCGGAAGAGATGCAAGGGGTATCGCTTAAACCGGTATTGACGAACGCGGGGGAAATTCCTCCCAACTGGAGAGAAGCGGTATACTACCACTTCTATGAGTATCCGGGGGAACACTCGGTAAAACGTCATTACGGAATACGTACGGCAGATTTCAAACTGATTCATTTCTATAACGATATCGACGAATGGGAAATGTACGACCTGAAAAGAGATCCGAAAGAGATGGTCAATATATTCGACAATCCGGAATATAGCGACAAGAAGAATGAACTGATGCAGCTGCTAAAAAAAGCCCGGACAGAATATAAGGATGACGAACAGACCCTGTCTATGAGATGAACGAACAAGAGCATGATCACATAAAATCCTGAACAACAAGAGATGCAGAACAACCTTTTACTAACAATATATGGGATCTCGTTACCGCTTTTTTCCGGCAACGAGGTTCTACGTGCAGACAACGACCAACGGCCCAACATCTTGTGCATTGTTTGCGAAGACATTAGCCCATACTTAGGTTGTTATGGCGATCCGGTAGCAAGAACGCCCAACCTGGACAATTTTTCAAAGGAAGCCATCCGCTATACCGGAATGTACTCGACCATGGGGGTGTCTGCTCCCAGCAGGGCAGCGTTAATCACCGGCATGTACCCGACATCCATTGGTGCAAACAACATGCGCACCACACAAAAAAAATCCAAGCCGGAAGGAATTACGCCGTATGAAGTGGTATTGCCGGAGGGCGTGAAGTGCTTCACGGAATATCTGCGTGAGGCAGGCTATTATTGCACCAACAATGCCAAGACGGACTATCAGTTCGCTTCTCCCCTTACGGCATGGGATGAGCAGGGTGTGACAGCACATTGGAAAAATGCTCCGGAGAGCATGCCTTTTTTCTCCATCTTTAACCTGAATGTCACCCACGAGTTTCAAATAATGGAACGATCCGGCCTTCACTTAAGTGTAAACCCGAACGACATTATACTGCCACCCTACTATCCGGACGACCCGGTTATCAGACACGATATGGCGGTGATGTACAGCAACATCACCGAGATGGACAAACAGTTTCAAGTGCTGATCGATGAGCTTGAAAATACGGATAAGTGGGACAACACCATTGTGATCTTCTATTCCGATAATGGAGGTCCCCTACCCCGACAAAAAAGAGAAATTTACGAATCCGGGACGCTTGTTCCCTTTATGATACGGTTTCCTGACAGATACAAGGGCGGAACCACCGACACAGATTTGCACATGTTTATTGATATCCCGGCCACAATTTTGTCCCTGGCGGGAGTACCCGTTCCGGATTACATGCACGGCAGTCCGTTTTTGGGAAAACAAAAAGGAGAAAAGCGCAAATATGTCTTTGGTGCACGGGACAGGCTGGATACATTTTACGACAAGCAGGGCTGTGTGCGGGATACCCGTTTTCGTTACATCCGCAATTACATGCCCGCTCAATCGGATTACCTTCCAATAATATCCCGTTCCCCCATGCCTTTGATGAGGCGACTGGAAGAACTTCATACGGCAGGGAAATTGAACCATGACCAGGAAAAATGGTTTCAGTCTCCGCGCCCGGAAGCTGAATTGTACGATCTGTCGACAGATCCGCATGAACTGAACAATTTGGCAAATAACCCCAGGTACACGGCAAAAATCCGGGAACTAAGCCTTGCTTTCGATCAGTGGGTTACGGATTACAATGGTCACTGGAAACTGACCGAAAAAGAACTAATTAACAGATTTTGGCCGGGCGGTGTGCAACCTGTGGTCAATCAGCCTGTAGTCTCCGTGAAAAACGGGGTGGCAACGATTACGTGCTCTACACCCGGTGCCTCAATAGCTTATCAGATAAACGGCAAAGGGATCAGCGAAGACCACTGGTATCTTTACACGAAACCTTTCCCGGTAAAGGAAAACGACAAAATAACCACAATCGGGACAAGGGCAGGATACAAAAACAGCTCGCTCCAGGCAGAGGCGGATGAGTTGCTGATGGAATGGGTGGAGAGCCTGTTATCTTACCAGGTAGCCCACGCAGATCCCTCGCTCGACGGAGGCCTGATGTGTCCGGCGTGCGTACGGATACACGGCAGGTGCGGCGATGCGGTACTTCCGTTGATGTATGCCGCCGAAAAGACAAGCAACGCCAAGTACATCCAGGCCGCGAAAAGATTGATGAAATGGATGGAAAATATGCGTCAACCCGATGGTTCCTGGATGAACGACGTCAACGTATCCGACTGGAACGGTACCACCGTCTTTGCTGCCATTGCATTGTATGAAGCCCTGCATCATTATGGTTATTTACTGGACGATTCTACCCGGAATGTCTGGGACCAGCAACTGTTGTCGGCAGGGGAGTTTATTTTTCACAACGACTTTATATACAGCCGACGCCGGGAAGGAATGCGAAATATGAATGTCAACTATTCGGCATCGGCAACCTATGCGCTTTATGCTATCGGGAAAAAATTCAACAGGAATGATTTCGTCCAAAAAGCAAACCAGATCGCATCGGATTTAAAAGGTTATTTTACTGAAAATGACTTTTTCCTGTTCGGAGAAGGCCCGGAGATATGGGAAAAGACAAAAAACGGATGCTTTCCGGTAGACCTCGGATACAATGTGGAGGAGTCGCTCCCCAACATGATGTTTTATGCTGAAATGGCAGGCGATCACGAATTAAAAGAGCTGCTGCGCAAGTCCATGGACACCCATTTGGCATTCATGCTACCCGATGGCGCGTGGGATAACAGCTGGGGCACACGCAGCTTTAAATGGACCTACTGGGGAGGACGTACCAGCGATGGCTTTATGGGGGGCTACGCAATCCCCGATGCAGGTAAGCACCCGGAATATTATGAAGCCATAAGGCGGAACATATCGCTATTGAAACAGTTCACCCACAACGGATTGCTCTACGGCGGCATGCATTATAAAACGGCCGGCATGAAGCCATGCATCCATCACACTTTCGGACATGCCAAAGCACTGGCATCATTTCTGGCTTTGCCGGTAGCCACACCTCCCCGTGTGTTACTACCCCGGGATAAAGAGTATGGCGTAAAATATTACAAGGATATCAACACCTGGCTCGTGGCGGAAGACGACTGGCGGGCTACCATCACGGGATTCGACGCCGAATACAAGGTAAAGGGTACGCATCCCATGGGAGGGGCACTCTCCATGTTATGGCATAAGAAAACAGGGCCGGTATTTGCCGCTACAATGAACAAGTTTTCCATGATTGAAGCCCCCAACATGCAAAGTTATTTGCAGGAAAATAAAATGCCGGGAACTCCCCGGATAGAGCTTCAGGAAAACGGTGACATGTACAGTAACCTTGATGACTTAGATGCACTGATCAATTATCACAAGAAAGGAGATGCCCACATTTTCCACACCCACACTCATCTGGTAAACAGCGAACAAGCCTATTCGTCATTGGGTAACAGTGTCGTAGAAATCACGTATACATTTGATGCGGGAAACATTCTCATCCGTTGCAAAGGGGACAAGTCTCTTACCGGAAAAGGAATAAAACTGGTCCTCCCTGTCATCTCAGACCCTGAGGAAAAAGTACGGAGAAATGGAAATGAGCTGTCAATAAAAAAACAAAATTGCTCCTTAATCCTAAAAAGCAACTCGATGCTTCAGATCGCTCCGACCGATCCAAATGGGCGGATTTTTAATCCTGTCCCCGGTTTTAGTTTTATTCCGGTTGTCATTGAGCCCGGTCCCAACGGCGAAATGGAGGTAACGATCGCAGTGGAAAAATGAAAAAAAATAATCATATGAAAAATATCCTGCTATTTACAACCGCTGCCCTGTCGGCAACTTCCATGCCGACAAAAGCAGCAAATGCCGACGAAAAACCCAATATCGTTTGGCTGACCTTTGAGGATACAAGCTGGTATGAATTTGGCTGTTACGGAAACGATCAGGTTAAAACGCCCTGCATCGATTCTCTGGCAAGCAAAGGCGTACAATTTATGAATGCCTGGTCTGTGGCACCGCAAAGTTCGCCTGCACGCTCATCGCTCATCACCGGGTGTTATGCCACCACGTACGGCATGGACCTCCATCCCCGGCCATTTGATACACCAAAAGATATTTTCTTCCCGCAGTATCTCCGGGAAAATGGTTATTTCTGTACCAATAACAGCAAAACCCATTACAACACGACCGTCGACAATACGGTTTGTTGGGATGAATGCAACGATAGCGCCTCATACAACAGTTCCCAAAGAGGTAAAAATCAGCCATTCTTCGCTGTATTTAACACCGTAACTTCACACATGGGAAGGATACGCACGTTTCATACGGACGGGCGTCGCGACTACACAAAGGAAGGGATATATCCGGGACAATTACGGTTACCACCCCATGTACCCGACACATACGAGGTCAGGGCGGACTATGCCGGTCACCTGGAAGCCGTTCAGGACGTGGACAAATGGGTGGAAATATTCATGAACGACCTGAAAGAAAAAGGACTGGACGACAATACGATCCTGTTTGTTTTTAGCGACCACGGCGGATGCCTCCCACGGGGAAAAGGATATCTGTACGAAACGGGATTAAGGGTGCCCTTGATTGTTCATGTACCGAAAAAGTGGCAACATCTTTTGTCCTCGAAACCCGGCACGAAAGATCAATCGCTGGTTAGCTTCATCGACCTGGGACCCTCCGTTTTAAGTCTTGCCGGCATCAATCCGCCAGAACACATGCAGGGAAGGGCGGTGATGGGGAAATATGCTGTGGATCAGCCGATACCAATGCAGTTTGCCTTTGCCTCCAACCAACTTCATCACTTTATGCCCGTTCGCGCAGCAACCGACGGGAGGTTTAAATATATCCGGAGCTATATCCCCTACAAGCAATTTGCATTGCGCAACTATTATCAATGGGGAATGCCCTCAAATAAAGCCTGGGATAAACTCATGCTGAAAGAGTGCAACGATCAGGCTGCATGGAGACAGCCTTATCAGCATCACCCGGCAGAGATGTTATTCGATTTGCAGTCGGACCCTTTCGAACTGAATAATCTTGCCACAGATCCGGAATACGAAAGCGTGCTCCGGGCCTTCCGCGGGGCTGTCTCTGAAAATATTCGCCGGACAAGAGATCTGGGCCTCTTTATCCCTTCCTCAAGAGAAGGGGTCAACCTTTATGACAAAGTAATTCAGGAAAATTATCCTTTGGAAGAACTTTACTCGATGGCGGAACTTGCAGGAACAGCGGAAAAGAAGGATCTCCCTTCGTTACTAAAAGCCCTGAATAGCAGCGAACCCGATATTCGTTACTGGGCGGCAGTGGGATTTGGACATCTTGCGTCAAAAGGGAATCTTGACAAGGCTCCCGGGGAACTTTTAAAATTACTGGAAGATGCCAATCCTTACGTGGCCTGCGAGGCGGCATATGCTGTTTCTTATACAGAGGACGCAGAAAAAGGAGTAAAAAGGCTTGTCTTTCCCTCCAATGAAGAAGATAGGAAAATTGGATATGCTATGCTGGAATCCCTATCACTGGACCACACCAAGCGTCATTTGATCCAGCCATACATAAGCGAATTAACAGAAAAGGCTGCTTCACTCCCGGCAAAGGAAAATGAAGATAGCGGATTAATGGCCCGTGGCATTCTTGTCAATATGGGATCTCTGAATATTGATGATCAGCATGGAGCCAGTTCGTATGAGCAGGGACTAAAACTGAACAGAGGCAGACGCCCGATGAAGCCAACGCCTTAAAAAAATAATCATTCCACATTAACAAACAACAAAGAGATGAACAGAAGAAAATTTATCAAGAATACCGGATGGACATTTGTCGGTTTAGCCGCGACAGGAAGCCTGTTACAAGGTTGTCAACCAAAATCAAAGGAGGCGAAAAAAATAATGCCTTCACCTCACAGCCTGAAGCTCTATTGGGGTGATATACACAACCATTGCAACCTCACCTACGGGCACGGAGATATGAGGGATGCGTTTGAAGCGGCGAGGGAGCAACTCGATTTTGTTTCGGTCACCCCTCACGCAATGTGGGAGGATATTCCCGGCAGAAATGATTTGCGCCTGCAATGGGTTGTCGATTATCACACCAAATCATTTGATGCCTTGCGTGCAGGAAAATGGGACGAATACGTGAAAATGACGAACGAATACAACAAGGAAAATGAGTTTCTTACTTTTTTGAGCTACGAATGTCACGACATGGCACATGGCGATCACGTGGCATTGTTGTATGATCTGGAAGGAACAATGGTGGATCCTTCCAATGCAATGCAGCTGAAAGCAAGGCTAAAAGGGCAGAAAGCATTTGTCACGCCCCACCATATGGGATATCAGACCGGCTTCCGGGGATATAACTGGAAGACATTTCAGGAAGATGGACAGACGCCTTTCGTGG
The DNA here is from genome assembly GCA_001768325.1 of Bacteroidetes bacterium GWC2_46_850. Lineage (GTDB taxonomy): Bacteria > Bacteroidota > Bacteroidia > Bacteroidales > Dysgonomonadaceae > Proteiniphilum. The sequence goes on from MENQ01000021.1 coordinate 228,960, forward strand.
AAATGTACTCCCGCCACGGGCTGGCTGAAAGTGATGACGGCGACTACAACTATCTGCACGACATGGGACCCAGGCAATGGGAAGGAACCGTGTTGTACGGATTGGAGCAAGGGTACAAATTTGGAATTATCGGCTCCACGGATCAACATGCCGGCTACCCCGGAAGCTATGGCGACGGACGGGTAATGGCCCTCGCACCCTCCCTCAAACGTGATGATATCTGGCATGCTTTACAGAATAGAAATGTGGGATGTGCCACGGGCGACAAGATAAAGATTGATTTTCGGATCAACGACGCAATCATGGGCGAAGTGATCAGGGGTAACAGCAGAAGAATTTACCTGAATGTAGAGGGGGAAAATTCGGTCGATTACGTGGACATCATCAAGAACGGCAAATGCATTGCACGCATGAACGGACCACTTATTCCCGAAGTGCCGCAAGAAGATCCGGTCAGATGTAAAATAAAAGTGGAATTCGGTTGGAACCGCGAAGAAGAATATGTACATTGGAACGGTAAACTATCCATTGACAAAGGAATGATAAACCAGATAACACCCTGTTTCAGAGGGGCGGCATACACGTCCCCCCAACCCGGCGAGAAGGCGTTTGAGACCCGGGTAAACCGGATCCTATCCTCCTCCGAAAAGGATGTGGAACTGGATATGTATAGTGCAAAAAATCCCAACACCACAACACCGTCCATGCAAGGTGTCATCCTTGATCTGACTATCCCCAAAGAGGGAAATTTAACGGCAGATTTCAACGGAAAACGTTTCACGCATCCTATCGGAGAATTACTTCACGGTTCCAAGGCTCATTTTATGATAGGCTGGCTGAGTGAAGCAGTTTCATTCAACAGAGCCATTCCTGAAAGCGCCTTTCAGGTGGAACATTATATGGAAGATACCGTTGCCGAAAGGGAGGTAGACTACTACTATGTGCGCGTAAGACAAAAAAACCAGCAATGGGCATGGAGCTCTCCTATCTGGGTAGAAAAAATATAAAATTGAAATAACAATGAAAGCAGCAATTGGTCTTGATTTGGGAGGGACTTCCATCAAGTATGCACTGGTTGACGAGGAAGGACAGATAATGCACCAGGGCATACGTCCTTCTTCGGCGACTGTCTCGGCAGAAGCTGTCGTTGACCAGCTCTGCAAATGCATTGAAGATATAGAAAGGTTCTTGTCCTCAAAGGCAGGGATCGATCTGAAGGGGATTGGCATTGGTACCCCGGGCATCATTGACGAAACAAACAGGATTGTCCTGGGTGGAGCCGAAAATATACAGGGATGGGAAAATATCCCTCTTGCCAGGATCATCGAAGAGAAAACAAAGCTTCATACGGTAGTGGCAAATGATGCAAATGCGATGGGATTGGGCGAAACAATGTTCGGTGCCGGAAGGAATTTCAAACACATCGTGTTTCTAACCGTGGGAACAGGCATTGGAGGCGCGGTGATTATCGATGGAAAGCTCTTTAACGGATATGCCAACAGAGGGACGGAACTGGGGCACGTTCCCTTTATTGCCAACGGTATACCCTGTGCCTGTGGCTCTGTAGGATGCCTGGAAGCATATGCCTCCACGTCGGCACTGGTACGTTTTTTTATGAACGAGTGCATTGAACAGGGCATAAAAACGGAAGAAGCGAACATCAACGGAAAGTATATTGTGGATCTGTACCTTGCAGGAGATCCCCTGGCAGAGAAGTGCCTGAACAACCATTGCGATTATCTTGGCCATGGGATTGCAGGCCTCATTAACACCTTCAGCCCGCAGCTTGTTGTGGTTGGCGGAGGACTGCCGGAAGCCGGCGATTTTTATATGGAAAAAGTGCGAAAGGCCGCTTTCCGGTATGCGATGAAAGATTGTGCCCAAAATACAGAAATTACGGCAGCCCAGCTGGGAAATATGGCCGGAACAATTGGCGCAGCCTCACTTGCATTTTCACTCCTTGATTGAATCATACAAAAACTGATCGTATGAATTATTTTCATTGTCTTATTTTGTGCTTTCTCTTCACTTTGCCATCCTATTCACAGGGATGTATCCTTAAAACAGGAAAAGAAACCCTTATGCACGAGGTGAGGGCAACACCCTCACCACTGAATGGCGAACACATTCAGTTAAATCCGCCCCGGCTTGTGTGGCCGGACAAATATCCTCATTTGGGTGCTGTTTTGGATGGCGTGGAAAGCACCGAGTCAAAACCAGATGTGACTTATCGGATACGAATCTCGCAAGATCCGAAATTTACCCACAACGTCATACAGGGCGAAAGAAAGTGGGCCTTTTTTAATCCGTTCCAACAGTTGGATAAGGGCAAATGGTACTGGCAGTACGCATTTGTAGATGCAGACGGCTCCGAGGAGTGGTCACCGATACTTGAATTTCGTGTCGGCGATGGAACAAAAACATTCAACCCGCCTTCCTTCAATGAAGTTTTGGAGAAACTGCCTGCATACCATCCCCGGATTTTACTGGATAAGAAGAAATGGGAAAATATCATCGACAGAAACAAGGATAACAAAGAAACAGACTCCTATTTTAAAATATCCAACAGATGTCTGTCAAACCCGATAAAACCATTAAACGAAGAGATTGATACGGCACAATTGGTTCATCTAGCCAATGCCGTACAGTACAAATCAGTGATAATCAGAGAAAGCAGAAAAATTGTAGACCGGGAGGAAAAAAACATCGAATCCCTCATCCGGGTATACTTACTGACCAAGGACCGTACCTATTATGAGGAGGCAATAAACCGGTTGTCGGAAGTAATTTCCTGGAAGCAAAGTCCCTATTTTGCGGGTGATTTTAATTTATCGACCATCTTGTCACTATGTACCTCAGCTTATGATGCATTCTACGATATCCTTACCCTGGAAGAGCGGAAGTTATTACTGGGTGAAATAGGGACGTTGGGTGACTTCTTTTATCATGAGTATGTCAATCATCTGGAAAACAGAATTGCCGACAATCATGTATGGCAGATGACCTTCCGGATACTGACAATGGCTGCCTTTGCCACCGTAGGGGAAATACCCGAGGCAACGCTTTGGGCTGATTATTGTTACAACCTCTGGGTCTCCCGGTTCCCGGGGCTGAACAACGATGGCGGCTGGCATAACGGTGACTCCTACTTTCACGTCAATATCCGCACCCTGATCGAGGTACCGGCTTTTTATTCGAGAATCACCGGGTTTGACTTTTTCAAAGATCCCTGGTACAATAACAATGTCGGCTATGTGATTTACAGCCAGCCTCCTTTCTCGAAATCAGCAGGACAGGGGAATGCACATGAAAATATGAAGACACCCAGTGGAGCGAGGGTCGGCTATGCAGATGCACTGGCCAGAGAGTGCCAAAGTCCGTGGGCAGCCGCCTATGTTGCCCAAATCAAAGAAAAGGAACCGGATATTTTAACCGGCTCGTTCGAATCAAAACCGGCAGACCTCACCTGGTACAGATGCACGACCACCAAAGCATATCCTGCAGACAGCAGAACACTGGCAGATATGCCGCTTTCCGGAGTTTTCCCGGCAACAGGTCTGGCAATCATGCATACCTCAATAGCTGAACCACAGTCCAACGCCATGCTTTCATTCAGATCAAGCCCTTATGGAAGCACGTCACATGCGATGGCAAACCAGAACAGCTTCAATACGTTTTACGGAGGAAAAGCTATCTTCTACAGCAGTGGCTACAGAACGGGCTTTACCGACCCGCACAGCATGTATTCCTACCGAAACACACGCGCTCACAACACCATTTTAATCAACGGAATGGGACAAAAGATCGGGACCGAAGGCTATGGATGGATACCAAGATATTACGAAGGCAGTTCAATCTCTTATGTGCTGGGAGACGCGTCAAACGCCTATGGTAAGATCTCTTCACCGTTATGGCTGAAGAGAGCAGGACTCTCGGAGATTGAGTTCACTCCGGAAAAAGGATGGGATGAGAACAAGCTTGAAGTGTTCCGGCGACACATTATTCAGCTGGGAAAATCAGGAATATATGTTTTATACGATGAATTGGAAGCTGCTGAACCGGTAAACTGGAGTTTTTTACTTCATACCACGGAAGAACCCATGTCGGTAAATAATTCCGGGGATTATGTGACAGTGACAGGTACCAATAGCATAGGAGGGAGATCTGTCGCACACATTTTTTGTTCGGAAAAAATAGAAACATCCCTGACCGATCAGTTTTTCAGCGAACCGGAGAACTGGAAAAATGTAACTGACCAATCAGGTAAAGCTGTTATATATCCCAATCACTACCATTTTACGGCAGAAACAGCAAAAAGTAAAACAGCTATATTCCTGACAATCATTGACACACACGGCAAAGAAAGGAAAGACTACGACATCGAGATCGGGGGTGAAAGCATAAAAATGGCTGAATGGATTATAGAATTCAACCTGATCAATGCAGGAAGTGGGTTTATATCTGTTGTGAATCGTAAAACGGGAGACTCTCTGCAGTATGACAAGCGAAAGAACAACGGGATCACCGTTATCAAAGATATCGTCAATGGGAATAAATTTGAAATAAAACTTTGCGATGTAATCCCAGATCTTGAAATTTAAGAAAACTAAAATTCTAATCGTTCCAAAACAGCTTATGCAGAAAACTAAAACAATATTAATTTTTTTTGGCCTGACAGGAATAATTCGTAAATTTGTGTTCGAGCACAAGTAATTAGCAAATTAAGCCAAAAAAACGTTTTTTAGGGATAGACAGACATTTTTTTAAAGATAAATATATGAAGACAAATTATGAACTGCGCTATGCTGCACATCCGGAAGATGCGAAGTCTTACGACACGCAACGTTTGCGCAGGGATTTTTTAATTGAAAAAGTGTTCACCGCAGATGAAGTGAACATGGTCTACTCCATGTACGACCGCATGATTGTGGGAGGCGCAATGCCGGTAAACGAATCGGTACACCTGGAAGCAATTGATCCACTGAAACAACCTGTCTTCCTGCGTAACCGGGAATTGGGTATTTACAACGTGGGCGGCAAAGGCAAAGTAAAAGTAGGAAATTCAGTATTTGAACTGGACTATAAAGAGGCACTCTATCTGGGTTCAGGGGATAGGGAGGTATACTTTGAAAGTGATGACGCCGCCCGGCCTGCTAAATTTTACTTCAATTCAGCCACAGCGCATCGTAACTATCCGGACAAGAAGGTAACCAAAGCCGATGCGGTGGTGGCAGAAATGGGCTCTCTGGAGACTTCCAACCACAGGAACATCAACAAGATGATCGTAAATCAGGTGCTTCCCACCTGTCAGCTGCAGATGGGTATGACCGAGCTCGCACCGGGCAGTGTGTGGAATACCATGCCCGCACATGTGCATTCACGCAGGATGGAGGCCTACTTCTACTTTGAGGTACCCGCAGATCAGGCTGTCTGCCACTTTATGGGTGAGGTGGATGAAACCCGTCACATCTGGATGAAGGGGGACCAGGCTGTGCTCTCGCCCGAGTGGTCTATCCACTCCGCTGCCGCAACCAGCAACTACACCTTTATCTGGGGAATGGCAGGAGAGAACCTCGACTATGGCGATCAGGACTTTTCAAAAATTGTAGAACTCAAATAAAAAAAAATATAAAATGATTAATTTCTCGTTAGAAGGTAAAATAGCGCTCGTCACAGGAGCCTCCTACGGCATCGGATTTGCAATTGCGACTGCTTATGCTGAGGCAGGAGCAACAATCGTATTCAATGACATCAACCAGACATTGGTGGATAAGGGTATTGCTGCTTATAAAGAAAAAGGGATCAATGCCCATGGCTATGTATGTGATGTGACCGATGAGGATGCTGTAAACAAATTCATTGCTCAGGTAACCGAAGAGGTAGGAGTGATTGATATTCTGGTAAACAATGCCGGCATCATCAAACGTATTCCCATGCATGAGATGTCGGCCGCTGAATTCCGGCAGGTGATCGATATCGACCTGAACGGACCGTTCATCATCTCGAAGGCAGTGATCCCACACATGATCAAAAAGGGACATGGCAAGATCATCAACATCTGTTCCATGATGAGCGAACTGGGACGTGAAACCGTGTCGGCCTATGCTGCTGCGAAGGGCGGGCTGAAGATGCTTACCAAAAACATCTGTTCCGAATACGGCGAACACAACATCCAGTGCAACGGATTAGGCCCGGGATACATCGCCACACCGCAAACAGCTCCGCTAAGAGAATTACAGCCCGATGGATCACGCCACCCGTTCGACTCTTTTATCATTGCCAAGACTCCCGCAGCAAGGTGGGGTACCCCCGAAGATCTTGCTGGCCCCGCCGTGTTCCTGGCTTCGGAAGCATCAAACTTCGTGAATGGACACATCCTGTACGTGGATGGCGGTATATTGGCTTATATCGGTAAACAACCCTGACCTGATTGGATAATTCGATAATTTAGAGATTTGCAGATGAACCAATCATCAACCCTTCGTATAAATCAATCAATAAATCAGACTATATGCAAGTAAGATTGTTATTCCTCCTGCTGACCGCCATTCTTGCCGGTTGTAGCGCATCCAAAGACAAAGTGACACTGAACATCAGCAACCCGGGGGCAACAGACCGTGAAAACGAGATGGTGGAAGTGGCATGGCAGGATCTCCAACAGCATCTTTCGCTCACTGGGAATCAGACCATCGTCGTGACCGACAGCTCAGGAGCACAGATTCCTTATCAGCTGGTTCACAACGGCTCCGACAGTGTGGAGACATTGATATTTCCCGTTACGCTGCCTGCAGGAGCCTCTGGAACTTATCGGATTGCAGCCGGAGAACCCGGAACATTTCAGCCGCTGGTATACGGTCGTCTGGTGCCGGAGCGGAAAGATGACTTTACGTGGGAGAATAACCGCACAGCCTTTCGTGTATATGGTCCGGCATTGAAGGCCACCGGAGAAATCAGTAACGGAATGGATTTCTGGGCAAAAAGAACCGACTCGCTGATCATCGACAAATGGTATGAGAACGATTTGTCGGGTATAGCCTCTTACCATGTTGATCACGGCGAAGGCGTTGATTTCTACAAGGTAGGGAGAACACTCGGTCTCGGTATGACAGCACCTGTCGATCATGATACGCTTTGTCTTGGTCATAACTTTGTGACGGCTGAGATTCTGGATAACGGACCGCTTCGCATCACCTTCAAACTCACCTATAAGCCTTATATGGCAGGTTTACACCAGATTACGGAAATAAGGATTATCTCGCTCGATGCCTATAGCCTGTTCAATAAAGTGACCAATATATTCGAGACGGATACCACGTTACTGACCGTGGCAACCGGCATCGTAATGCCCGAAGAGAATCCGGAAGCAAATGCTGCCAGCACAACCTTTGGCGATAACACAGGCATCATTGCCTATGAAACACCAGCCAATGAAGTGAACGGCACCATTTACACCGCAGCCATTCATCCGGAAGGATTCGGGATTATCAAGGTTTCAAACGGCCACTATCTGGGACTGAATAGCTATCTACCTGGCAACAAATACAGTTATTATGCCGGAGGGGGCTGGAGTAAAGCCGGATTTGACAGTTTCGATGAATGGAAATCGTTTGTCAAAGAAGCGAAAGCGAATATCGATCTTCCGTTGATCGTGGAGATTCATAAATAAAACAAGCAGTACAGAAAGATGCTTTGGGCGTCTTTCTTTTTGATTTATCATTACGAAAACAAATATGCAGAAAGTAGTCACTTTTGGCGAGATCATGTTGCGTCTGGCCACACCCGGATATAAAAGATTTATTCAATCCGACAACCTTACCGCTACCTTCGGTGGAGGAGAGGCCAACGTAGCTGTATCACTCGCAAACTATGGTATACCGGTCGATTTTGTAACCCGTCTGCCCAAAAATGAGATCGCCGATTGGTGTATCTCCGACCTGCGTAAATACAACGTAGACACAAATCATATTCTCCGCGGCGGGGAACGGGTGGGTATCTACTTCCTCGAAACAGGCGCCGTAGCCCGTCCCTCGAAAGTGGTATACGACCGGGCCAACTCCTCCATTGCAGAAGTGGGAAAAGGGATGTTCAACTGGCGGGAGATACTGAAAGATGCCACCTGGTTCCACTGGACAGGCATCACCCCCGCCCTCTCACAGGGCGCGGCCGACGCCTGCCTCGAAGCCATTCAGACAGCCAATGAAATGGGAGTGACCGTATCGTGCGACCTCAACTACCGCAAGAACCTCTGGAAGTACGGCAAAAAGGCATCGGAGATCATGCCCGCACTGGTGGCGGGTTGCGACATCATCCTTGGCAACGAGGAGGATGCCGAAAAAGTATTCGGCATCAAGCCGGAAGGATTCAGTGTGGAACATACCGGTGGTGAGGTGAATGCCGCTGAGTTTGAATCGGTCTGCAAACAGATGATGCAACAATTCCCACGGGCAAAGAAGGTGATCATCACCCTGCGCGGATCCATCAATGCCAACCACAACACCTGGGGAGGATGTCTTTACTCAGACAAACTCTATCAATCAAAGAGATACGATATCACCCATATCGTGGACAGAGTGGGTGGTGGTGACTCCTTTATGGGAGGACTTATCTATGGATTGCTCTCCTACGCAGGTGATGACCAGAAAGCACTGGATTTCGCAGTGGCAGCATCCTGCTTGAAACACACCATTTATGGCGACTTCAACCTGGTCACTGTACCGGAGGTGGAAACACTGATGAAGGGCGATGGCTCAGGCCGGGTGATAAGATGATGTGATGATCTGATGATTCGATGATTTAATAACGCAAAATATATTAATTAGCTGATTGCTAAAAAAAATATGGCAAAATTTTCCAGACTACACGTATACCAGGCAATGGAAGATACCGGCATCGTGCCGGTGTTTTACCATGCCGATGCCGAAGTGGCAAAAAAAGTGGTGAAAGCATGCTACGAAGGTGGCATCCGTGCATTCGAATTCACCAACCGGGGCGACTTTGCCCATGAGGTGTTCGCCGAACTGGTGAAGTGGGCCGATAAGGAATGTCCTGAGATGATTCTGGGCATCGGCTCCATTGTGGACGCCCCCACCGCTGCACTCTACATTCAACTGGGCACCAACTTCGTGGTAGGACCGTTGCTGAACCCCGATATATTCAAGGTTTGTAACCGCAGGCAGATCGCCTATTCACCGGGTTGTGCCACCACCAGCGAGATAGGACTCGCCCAGGAACTGGGTGCCGAAATCGTGAAGGTGTTTCCCGGTGGCAACGTGGGAGGTCCCTCTTTCGTGAAAAATATCAAAGGTCCCATGCCCTGGTCGAAGATCATGGTAACCGGCGGCGTGGAACCCACAGAGGAGAATCTCTCAGCCTGGTTCAAAGCCGGTGTGACCGCCGTGGGGATGGGATCGAACCTCTTCCCCAAAGAGGTCCTGAAAAACGGAGAGTGGGAGAAGATCACTGAATTATGCCGAAGCAGTCTTTTGATCGTGAAAAATGTTCAACATAAATAAACCAAATATCAGAAAAAAATCATGAGTAATCTACAACAAGGAAATGCCAAGATGACCAACCAGCGATGGACAATTGTGGTCATGCTGTTTATGGCGACCACGGTAAACTATCTCGATCGACAGGTACTGTCACTCACCTGGGCCGATTTCATTGCCCCTGAGTTCCATTGGACCAACAGTGATTACGGGACCATCACGGGACTCTTTTCCATTTTCTATGCTGTCTCGATGCTCTTCGCAGGCAAATTCGTTGACTGGATGGATACCAAAAAAGGGTTCCTCTGGGCGATTGGTATATGGTCGCTCGGTGCCATCCTGCATGCATTTTGCGGACTGGCTACAGCAGGGATTACTGCTGGAGAATGGACCCTGAGCTTCCAGGGAGCACGCGAAGCGATCGGCACAGTCGGTGATGTGTCGATGGTGGTATCGGTCAGTGTCACCCTTTTCGTGTTTGCACGACTGGTGCTTGCTCTGGGTGAGGCCGGTAACTTCCCCGCCGCCATTAAGGCCACGGCTGAGTATTTTCCAAAGAAAGACAGAGCCTATGCCACCAGCATCTTTAACTCCGGAGCTCAGATTGGTGCCTTGCTGGCGCCCCTTACCATCCCCTTTATTGCCAAGGCATGGGGCTGGGAAATGGCTTTCATTGTGATTGGTGCCCTCGGTTTTGTCTGGATGGGATTCTGGGTGTTTATCTATCACAAACCGGAAAAAAATAAGAGAGTAAATGCCCTCGAGCTGGCCTATATCAACCAGGATGATGCTACCGACGTGACAGAAGGAAGAATAAAGGCTGATGAGAATGCCGGAAAAAAGGTCTCTTTCAAGAAGGCATTCAAATACAAACAGACCTGGTCATTTGCCGTGGGTAAATTTCTTACCGATGGCGTATGGTGGTTCCTGCTTTTCTGGATACCGGCATACCTGAGTGCCGTCTACGGGCTTGACTCCACAGAAAGTGCCCCCCACGTATTCGTGGTATACGCCATCTCGATGATCTCAGTTTTTGCAGCCGGCTACTTCCCCGCTTACTTCATGAACAAGAAAAAGCTGGATCCCTATCAGGGTCGCATGCGGGCTATGTTGCTCTTTGCCTTCTTCCCGCTGCTGATCCTGCTGGCACAGCCGCTGGGTAGTGTATCGGTATGGCTCCCTGTGATCATCATCGGTATCGCTGCCGCAGCACACCAGTCCTGGTCGGCCAATATCTTCACCACCGTGAGTGACATGTTCCCGAAACATGCCGTGGGCACCATCACCGGCATCGGCGGTATGGCCGGCGGTGTGGGCTCCTTCTTCATCAACAAGAGCTCCGGTGTGCTGTTCGACCATGCAGCCAACACCAACATGGAGTTCCTGGGTTATAAAGGGATCGAATCAGGTTATTTCATCATCTTCATCTTCTGTGCCATCGCCTATCTGCTGGGATGGACCATCATGAAGTCACTCGTGCCTAAATATCAGCTAATTACAGATATGTAATATTTATTAAATAGAAATATCGAATCTGAGAGGGTGGTAAAATTTATTTTTATCACCCTTTTTTTCGTCGGCCGCCCTTTTAGCCATACCAAACTCTTCAGTGATGGAATATTCTAAAGCAAGACATATAAATTACAAAAATATTACATTTTCCGAAAAAAAATATAACTTTGTTTGTTTCACATATTTGAGATAAGTATGGCTGTAATCCATCTCAAAAAGGGTTTTCTTTGTCTTATTGTTTAAATTGTACAACATGAATATAGATACCGGTTATATTATCCGAGAAATCACGCCGCTTTCTGACAAGGATTGTTTTTACATCGTTGACAGAAGAAAAAAAGAGTTTACTTATCCTTTACACTCTCACGCAGAATTCGAACTGAATTATATTGAAAATGCGGCAGGGGTGAGACGTATTGTGGGGGATTCAGTTGAGATAATTGGGAACTATGACCTTACGTTAATCACCGGGGAACAGCTGGAGCATGTTTGGGAGCATTATCAATGTAAATCCGATAACATCAGGGAAATAACTATTCAATTCTCATCAGATCTATTCTTCGGAAATCTTATCCATAAGAATCAGTTCGATTCAATCCGGAAAATGCTTGAAAAAGCAAAAAATGGGCTTAGTTTTCCGATGGAATCGATCATGAAAGTATACAATATACTGGATACTTTATCTTCTGAAAAAGAGGGTTTCATGGCTGTGATCCGATTTCTTTCCATTTTGTACGAATTATCATTAGCAGACAACTACAGAACTTTATCAAGTTCGTCGTTCGCTCACACAGAAGACAGCACCGACAGCCGTCGCGTAGTAAAGATATATGAATATATCAACGCTCACTACGAGCAACCAATCTCATTGGAAGAGCTTGCTGAACTGGTTGGCATGACACCGGTCGCTTTAAGTCGCTTTTTTAAATTGCGAACCGGAAAGACTGTTACTGATTACATCATCAATATCAGGTTAGGACATGCTACACGGCTGTTGGTGGATACAACAGATTCAGTTGCAGAAATCTGTTACCAATGCGGATTCAATAATCTCTCTAATTTTAATCGGATTTTCAAAAAAAAGAAGGGATGTACCCCAAAAGAATTCAGGGAAAGTTATAGAAAAAAGAAAATGATGATTTAATATTTACATATGAATATGTATGACTGCACTCCGGAGGTGTAGATATTGCTGTAAATATCAACTTGAATTAATCGCATAAAAGTATCACTAAAGTAAAACATAATACCCGCAAATTTATATAAATCCTTGTTCTTATTTTTTTAACCCTTTCTGGGATTACGTTTTAGTATCCTATCTGAATAATCGAGTAAAACTTATTCCTCTTAACCACGACTTTTAGAACCCTCTTTGTGAATTATTTAATTTCTGATTTGTAAAATAAGCGTATCCAATGCCAATTTTACATATTTTGTACGGAAAGTATCAAAAAAGGATAAAAAAGCACTTGATGTGTTTGCCAGGTAACAATACTTTTGTATAGTTGATTTAGTGTTTATAATTCTTATATCATATTCACAAACACTACAGCTCCAAACAAACACTTTAATTTCATATTATGTCAAAAACTTTGAATTTTAATCAAAAATGCAGTGGGTATTTAGAGAGGTGCACCTGCATTAATTTCCTTAAAAAAATTACGGTAATGGTACTCGTTTTTTTAGGGAGTTTCACATTTATTCAGGCAAGGGGTATATCCGGGACTGAATTAATTAATAACCAGACCATCCCAATCACTGGTAAAGTAACAGATGTGAACAATGAGCCCATGATCGGAGTGACTGTCATCGTAAAAAATACCAACACAGGTACGGTTACAGACATGAATGGTAACTTCTCATTAAATGTAACTTCATCTGATGATGTAATAAGTATATCCTATTTAGGGTATAAAACGGAAGAGTTTCCAGTGAATAATTCGAGAACCTTCAGCATCACACTCCAGGAGGACGAAAAGTTACTGGAAGAAGTGGTGGTCATAGGATATGGTTCAATGAAAAAAAGAGACCTATCCGGCTCTGTGGCACAAGTCAAGGCCGACGAAATTCTCTCGGGTAATCCTGCGGCCAGTATCAATCAGGCTTTACAGGGACGCGTTGCTGGAGCCATGGTCAATCAAAACGACGGAGCACCGGGTGCCGGAATTAGTATGCAGATCAGAGGTACAAATTCGTTTTCATCAAACTCTCAACCACTCTACATCGTGGATGGAATTCCATTTGAGGTACCTACCACACCCCGAAGTGCAGAAAATACCGATGGAAGTCTTGAAGCTTCTGCAAATGCCCTTTCGTTTATCAATCCGCATGACATTGCCTCCATAGAGGTGCTGAAGGATGCCTCAGCAACAGCCATTTACGGGTCACGTGGTGCCAATGGGGTTGTGCTTATTACGACAAAATCGGGAGAGAAGGGAAAACCACGCATTGAGTTCACTTCCAATGTAAGCAGTTCAACTATCCGGAAACAAGTACCTGTTCTTGACGGCTATCATTATGCACTTTACCGCAATGAGCAACAGGACAACGCTTTGCTCTACGACTCATCACCTTTTACCCAGTATGTATATCCTTCACCGGGTACCTGGAGATTTGATACAAGTAACGGAGAGGTTTTAAGTGCAAAGTACAATCCTTCACCGGAGGACTTTTTATCGCCTGGATGGAGGGAAGGTATCGATGAAAACGGGGGTACCTGGAAACAATGGGTAGAAGGTACAAACTGGCAAGATCAGATTTTCCAGACAGGTTACTCGCAGGAATATAACATGCTTATTTCAAGCGCCACAGATCGTGGGAATTACACCTTCTCAGGCAATTATACCAGCCAGGATGGAATTATTAAAGGTACGGGGTTTGAACGCTATACATTACGTTCAAACACCAGCCAGAACATTTCAAAAAATATAACGGTCGGGCTTAATCTGAGCTACACTAACTCTACAACTGATTTCGCCAAAGGAAATTCCTTGGATTATAGTATCCTGCGTTCAGCGTTACTATATCCCTCTACAATTTATTATGGTGATTTTTCACAGAGTGATGAGTTATTATGGTTGTCGGCGAATCCCCGTACATATGTGATATCTACGAAAAACGAATTGTCAAGTGTGAATATTTTTGCGTCTGCTTTTGCCAGCATCCGTTTAAATGACAACCTGGTTTTCCGTCAAAATTTGGGGTTGAGTAACTTTGAAAATCAAAGAAGCACTTATTCCAATCGCGACACCGGAGAAGGAGCAATCGACAAAGTAAACGGAAAGGGAGGGTTAAGTGACAACAGACAATCACATACCGTAACTGAATCCATGTTGACTTACAACCGGATTTTTGGAAAAATCCACAATTTGAATGCTGTGGCAGCAGTCACATATGAACATCGTGTAAATAGTGCTGAATCGATGACTGCGACACAATTTCCCACAGACTTGACTGAGAATTATGACATGGGTCTGGCGTTGGTTCCAGGCAGTCTTGTCAGTTCAAAATTTGAAAGTAAATTGTTCTCAATGCTGGGACGTGTCAACTATGTATTAAATGATAAATACATCTTTACAGCCAGTTTCAGACGTGACGGTTCCAGTAAGTTTTCCTCAGAAAACAGATACGCTAATTTTGCATCCGGAGCATTGGCCTGGAGGCTCTCAGAGGAAGCATTCATCAAAAATCTGAATCTTTTTGACAACCTGAAACTCCGCCTGAGCTACGGTCAAACCGGAAATCAGGCAATACCTGATTATCAAACCATGTACACCATGCGGGTAGCAAATTATCCCCTTGGAGGTTCCGAACACAGCGGTTTTGTGAGCGACCATGCTTTCAATACCAGTCTGAAATGGGAAACAACAGATCAGTATAATGCCGGGATCGATTTTGGTTTTTATAACAACCGATTGGGTTTTGTCATCGATTATTATTACAAGAAAACCAATGATCTGCTGCAGAATGTAAAAACACCACAATCAACCGGCTATATTTCTCAAATAATTAACAGTGGTTACGTCACCAATGAAGGTTTGGAATTAACTGCAAATCTCGTTCCTGTCCAGAATAAATTATTTAATTGGAGAATCGACGCTAACTTGTCGTTCAATAGAAACAGAATCGGCGGATTGCTGGCAGATCAGTTCTCAAGCCGCCTCTGGTATAAGGCAGACAACGTTTTTATCCAACGAAACGGTTTGCCTATCGGAGCGATTTACGGTTATGTGGAAGATGGTTTTTACGACAATGAAGCGGAGGTAAGAGCTGACCCGACCTATGCTTCTGCAAATGCAAATGTGGTGAAATCGATGATCGGTGAAATAAAGTATAAAGAAGGATTGCATGTGATCGGAGACACAAATCCGGATTACATCTTTGGAGTTACCAATAATTTCGAATGGAACAAGTTTAACTTTGGCTTCTTTGTACAGGGAGTGATGGGGAATGATATATTCAATGGTAACCTGATGAATGTCACGCTGTTTAATACTACAAATATCCCAGTTGCAGTTTATGACTACCGATGGACACCTGAAACCAAAGATATTGCCAAATGGCCCAAAGCCACCAATCAGGCAAAAAGAACCTGGCTTATCTCTGATCGTTATGTGGAAGATGGCTCCTATATCCGTTTGAAAAATATCAATATAGGATATACCTTCGATAACCCCAAATTTCTAAAAGGAATCAGAAGCATTAATCTGAATGCAAGTGCCGGCAACTTATTTACACTGACCGATTACAGCTGGTATGACCCGGATGTAAACGCATTCGGCAATGATCCTGCCCGAAGGGGAGTGGATGTATATTCCTACCCGACAAGCAAAACATTCTCTTTTGGATTAAAAGTACAATTCTAATTTTAATAAGACAAAAAGATGAAAAAATATATCTTCACAGCAGGTATTCTCAGTTCTCTGCTTACGTTATTAATTTTTTCCTCATGCAGTGATATTTTGGATGTAAATGCTTATTCAAAAATCACCAATGAGGGTATTGAAGATTCCGACAAAGGCGCTGATATGTGGGTAATGGGCGCCTATAACGGACTATCCCGCATGTATGTATACGATGAGTTTCCCCGTTCCATTGAACTCGACAACGATTATGTGACCGGTCCAAGTTGGGCTTTCGGCGAGTTGGGAGCAGGCAATTTCCAGGGGGCGACCAATCAGTCGGACGCTGTTTGGAAATTGAGCTATGACCTGATTAACAGAACAAATGAGGCCATCTATCACATAGAAAAGATGGGGAACGTTACAGAGGCAGCCAGAAATAACTGTTTGGGTGAACTCTATTTCCTACAGGCTTACGGCTATTTTCTCCTGGTCAGAGCGTATGGTGAAGTGCCCATCTTCGAAATGTCCATCAATCAGGGAAATGATCCCAATCAACCCCGTCAGCCAATTCCGGTTGTATACGCGCATATTATCGATCTCTTAAAAAACGCCAAGGAGATGATCTACAAAAATACAAGTTCTTCCTATAAGGAGGGTCGTGTTTCTGCCGGTGCCGCGGCATCGCTACTGGCAAAAGTTTATGCAACGATTGCTTCTGCTGCCATGCCTTCCGGCACTGTGTATGTAAAGGGAGGTGTCCCCTTCAGCATGAACGGCAGTGTGAAAGTATTTACGCAACCCCAAACATTGACCATAGAGAAACAACAGGTTGCAGGCTATGAAACATTCGATTATCTTGCGTATTATACACTGGCAAGAGATATCGCAAAAGACATTGTTGTCAGCAAATTATACGGTGATCATGAGCTTATACCCTATTCCATTCTCTGGAAAAAAGCAGGAAGAACCAGTAAGGAACATTTCTTTGCATTACAGACAAAATCGGGTGACGATTACTATGGTGCATTGTTTAGCAGAGCCTATGTTGGACAGATTGTAAATGGCTATGTACCGAACGGAGGGGGATTGTCGCATGGTTTAAGAGATCACTGGTATAAATTATTCGAAAATCAGGATCTTCGAATTACAGAAGGAGTGATGCATCGTTTTGTACGTCAGTCGGATATCTCATGGAATGGAGGGGGTTATTATCCCAATACGGATGAATGGAAGTTAAAAGCAAGAGGGCTGGATCCGGCCAATAATAAGGTGGCTGACCCAGTGGCGCCGTTTAACGACGGACGTGACTACCGATCCGGAACCGGTGAACAATACCTAGCATACACCACAAAATACACAGATGTCACCGATCGCTCACTGACCCGAACCGATGCCATGATGCCTTTGCTACGCTATGCTGATGTTGTCCTGATTTATGCAGAAGCATCAAACGAAGTAGATGGGTTGAATAACGATGCACTCAATGCTCTAAATGCAGTCAGGACAAGAAGCAATGCCACCCCCAGATGGTTTGGCTCTTCAGAGGATGGAGGTATCGAATCGAAGGAAGCGTTTCGCTCAGCAGTACTGGAAGAAAGAGCGATGGAATTTGCATTGGAAAGTGATCGACGTTGGGATCTGATTCGATGGGGTATCTATTTGGGAGTGATGAATGGTATAGGGACAGTAGATGAGATAAATACGATTAAAATGCGGGAAGCAAAACATTTACTCTATCCCATCCCGCAAGATGAAATGCTGACCAACCAGGCCATCACAGAGAATAATCCGGGATGGAAATAATATGAAAATCTAATAAACCTCATGCATATGAAAACTTTAATACTAAGATATCTTTCTATCACATTCCTGATGGCAATATTTTTCACTTCCTGTGATGATATTGTGACATATGATGATGAATTTACTGATGAAACAGTGTCAAACGGTCCACCAGTAATCACCAGGATCAGCACGATTGAAAATCAGGATACCGATACGACCCAGGGTAGTTTTAATCAGATGATCGTGATTCACGGACAAAACCTGACTCAGGTAAAATCCATACAATTTAATGATCAGTCAGTGGATCTTGAAGAGATCTATGCAGTGAATACCAAGATTGTGGTATCAATTCCAGGCACCGTACCGGATGAAATAACAAACAAGATTGTGGTCACAACGGAAAAAGGGAATACCGAATTTCCCTTTAAAGTCGCCTTTCCTGATCTTATTATCCGCGGATTTGATTTCGACTTTGGAAATGCTGGTGAAACCATCGTTATGCAAGGTGAAAACCTTTTATTGTACGATCTGACTCCCGAGAAGGGAGAGATCAAGATGAACGGTATTCCGGTCACCATCCTCTCTACAACAGAAGATGCAGTCACCCTGAAAGTTCCGGATGGAATTACAGACAATGCAACCGTATCGGTAAGCAGTAACAGGATAAAGAGTGTACTTGGCGAGGAACCCATTGAATTTACTTATCGTGATCGGGGTTTCAGCATTACAGATATGGGGCCGGACTATCTGACACATGCCTCAACGAAAAATTTTGCCACTGACGGTACAAAGGAAGGAGATCCAACTCCACTATTCCCAGGGACATGCTTTTCAAGAATCAAAGGGACTGTCAACGGATACAGCACCAACCTGCTCATTTATAATTATCCTTTCGACACCCCTTCTGCGAATCCCTTATTTGCAGACATGAGAACTAATCCGGGTGATTATGAAATCAAGTATGAAATCCTTGTCAAAACAGAATTCCCAATCACTGCTCCAGGCGATAGGATCAGAATGGTATTAAATGGTACGAGAGCTACGAACACCCAGGAATGGATTCCGGTGCTTTCGGGGGTAGCTTATCACACCCACGATAAGTGGGTTACAATCTCCTCCGATTTTGCCTATTACAAAACTGCTTCCGGAGGCAGTCCACTCTTTGAGACAGGGAATAAGTTCGTTTTTGCCTATATTCACGGAGCGGGAACTGTGGCACCTACTGACCTCTCACTAACCAATCTTCGGATTGCAAAGAAAGTGAATATTGTAAGAAAACAGATGTAAGATATTGCTCTGGGGTGCTGTTGCCTTTGACGGCATCGGCACCCTTAAACTGAAACCGTATGCGAAAATTAATATTCTTTTTATCTTTTATAACCCTCATCCTTTTAGTCGGCTGTGAAAAGGGAGAAGAGTTAAAAACACCCACCGGCCCTGAGAATGGGAACGAGAATCCGGATCCCGACAATTCATACCCGAATGCGATGATCGAAAATTTCGGAGTCAATCTTTCCGGCGGTGAGTTCGGTGGTGTCTATCCGGGGGTAATTGGCACACACTATGGTTATCCCACTGCCAAAGATCTGGATTATTTTAAATCAAAAAAACTGACACTGATACGTTTTCCATTTAGATGGGAAAGGGTACAATATGATCTGAACGGACCATTGAACCCGCTGGATTTAGGCTTGATGAAAACATTTGTCAAAGCAGCCGAAGAGAGAAACATGCCGGTAATACTCGATATGCACAATTTTGCCCGTCGTTCTTTTGATGGCGGGAAAACACACACTGTGATAGGATCGGGGCCGGAACTTACCAAGGAACATCTGGCAGACGTATGGCAGAAAATTGCACTGGAATTCAAATCATATACAAACATCTGGGCGTATGATATTATGAATGAACCTTATGCGATGCCCACTACAGGGAGCTGGTTCGAAATTGCCCAGGCAACCATCCAAAGCATCCGCCAGGTAGATACCAAAACCCCCATAGTAATCAGTGGTGACCGTTACAGCTCATCTTACCATTGGGTACAGTTCAGTGATAATCTTAGAAATCTCAATGATCCGGCTGACAAGCTGATATTTCAGGCACACATCTATTTCGACAAAAACATGTCGGGCTCTTACGGAAGTTATGTGAACGGAGTTTTTGTACCCTCAACCTACGAGGCCGAGGGAGCTACACCCCAAACCGGAGTTGACAGGATGAAACCTTTTGTCGAATGGTTGCGAAAATACAACAAAAAAGGGATGGTTGGCGAGTATGGTATTCCCGATGATGATCAAAGATGGAACACTGTGCTGGAAAATATGCTCATCTATTTGAGGGACAATGGGGTACCAGGCACATACTGGTCTGCGGGCCCAAGATGGGGATATTACCGGCTAGCTGTGCAGCCGACGAATAATTATACCACTGACCGTCCTCAGATGAAAGTACTGGAAAAATATACCAAAACGGATCCCAAATAGAATCGAAAGAGAAACAAGAAAAAATATAAATCAAATAATAATAGACAATGAGAAAAAAAATGATACTTTCACTTCTTGCCGCACTGATAATCACTACGAATCTTTCAGCTCAGAATTTCTCAAAAGTGGAAAATCCGCCGCAACCCTTCGGGCTGAACATGGCCGGAGCAGATTTCGGGAAGAATTTCCCCGGAGTATACAACAAAGATTATACCTATCCCACAGCGGCCAATCTCGATTATGTCAGATCAAAAGGATTTCGTCTGATCCGTCTGCCGTTCAAGTGGGACAGGATACAGCATCAACTTAACGGAGAACTGGAAAAGGAAGAACTTGCACGACTCCGTTACGTGGTAGATGAAGCAGCCAAACGGGAGATCCTGGTTTTATTCGACTTGCATAATTATGGGAGGAGATATCTGGGTGAAACACGTTACCGTATTGGTGAAGGTGGTTTAGAAATTGAACATCTTGCCGATTTATGGGGAAAAATTGCCAAAGAATTTTCTGAATACAGCAACATCTGGGGTTACGGATTGATGAATGAACCCAATAATATGCTGGAGAGTACCCCCTGGTCTAAAATAGCACAGGCATCCATACTGGCAATCCGTAACCATGACACCAAAAACGCTATTGTAGTAGGTGGTGACAGTTGGAGCTCTGCCGAAAGATGGATGCAGTTCAGCGACAATCTGAAAAATCTTTACGACCCTGCTAACAATCTCATTTTCGAAGCACATGTTTATTTCGATAATGATGCGTCGGGAACATACAAGAAAAGTTACGAAGAAGAAAAAGCCAATCCCTACAAGGGAATTGAACGGGTTCAACCCTTTATCAAATGGCTGCGCGACAACAACTTCAGAGGTTTTATCGGCGAATATGGCATCCCTGACCAAGATGAGCGCTGGCAAGTATGTCTGGACAACTTTCTGGCCTATCTGCAGGAAAACGGAATCAACGGCACCTATTGGGCAGCCGGTCCCTGGTGGGGTAAAAACTTTATGGCGATTCAGCCAATAGATGGTAAAGATAGGCCACAGATGAAAATTGCGGAAAAATATCTGTGGACAGAATAACAATTCCAACTTAATTCCTTGGTCGTATGCGATTAGGTCTACTGTTAATATGCATATTTGCTGTCTTTTCTAAAGGAGTATCATCCGATATGGTTGATCTGAAACCTGTTGATTTTTCACATGGACGCCTGGTGATATCTGACAACAAAAGATACCTTGTTCACGAAGATGGGACTCCATTCTTCTACTTTGCTGACACAGCATGGCAACTTTTCCATCGGCTCACCAGAGAAGAAATCAATCACTATTTCCAGAACCGGGGAAAAAAAGGGTTCACAGTAATACAGGCAGTCATCCTGGCTGAACTGGATGGTCTGGAAACACCCAACCGGTATGGCATCACCCCGTTACACAACAACAATCCGCTGACCCCGAATGAGACTTGGTTTGAGTGGGTCGATGAAGTGGTCGCAATGGCTCGCGAGCACGGATTATATATCGCTTTGGTACCTACCTGGGGTGATAAAGTGGATAAGAAATGGGGAACGGGCCCGGAAATATTTACAACGGAGAATGCATATGAATATGGGAAGTATCTTGGCAATCGCTACAAGGAAACACCCAACATCATCTGGATGAATGGCGGCGACCGTTCTGCCGACGGTAAGAACTTCGCCCTATGGGATGCACTTGCCAGGGGAATCAAATCAGAGGATCAACAGCACCTGATGACCTTTCATCCGCAAGGTGAACGATCTTCTTCCGAGTGGTTCCATCAATCCGACTGGTGTGATTTCAACATCTTCCAGACAAGTCATTCCCAAACCGACTATGGCATTTATGAACGACTACTGGTAAAAGATTATCAGCTAAATCCGATAAAGCCCTGTATGGATGCTGAACCACGATACGAAGATATCCCGATTGGGTTCAACCCGGAAAACGGCTGGTTCGATGACAGTGATGTACGCCAGTCGCTCTATTGGAGTCTTTTCTCTGGAGGGTTTGGCTATACCTACGGATGCAACAGCATCTGGCAATTTTATGAGGAGGGCCGCACACCGATGTGCGATGCGAGGAGAAACTGGCAGGAAGCACTTGATCTACCTGGTTCCTTCGCAATAAAATATGCCAGAGCCTTGCTGGAATCCTTTGATTATTTAAGCCGGGTTCCCGATCAGGGTTTTATTGTCAGCCCAAACAACGATAACAAGGAAAAGGTTGTGGCCACCCGGGGTGTGGACTATGCGTTAATCTACATTCCCACCGGTAAAGAAACAGTGGTATCTCTGGACAAGATGAATACCACGAAACAAATTCAACTTTCATGGTTTCAACCTTGCACGGGAATTAGAAAACCAATTAAAATAACTGAAGCAAAAGGAAACTTTACAGCCAGACCGGCAACCCGGGGAAAAGGGAATGACTGGGTCTTGATTTTAGAAGAAGTCAGCTAAAAGGAAATTAAACAATATAAGAAATAATCTATGGATAAAGAAATATTACGCATCATCAATGAACAGGAGAAATTGTTGTCGCGTAAAAATGAGATGGTGAGCAAAACAAATGGTATATTTAACAGATATTCCGATCCTATTCTAACTGCAGAACATATTCCGGTAAAGTGGAGATATGACCTGAATCCTGACACCAACCATTACATGATGGAACGCATTCAGATTAATGCAGTAATGAATTCAGGCGCCATTAAGATGGGGGATAAATATTTGTTGGTAGTCAGAGTGGAGGGTGCCGACAGGAAATCATTCTTTGCCGTTGCAGAAAGTCCGAATGGCATTGACAACTTTCGCTTCTGGGATTACCCGATGCTGATGCCTGAAGGAGAAGAGCCAGATGTAAACGTTTACGATATGCGTTTGACGGCTCATGAGGATGGCTGGATCTACGGTGTATTTTGTACGGAACGCAAAGATCCGGATGCGCCCAAAGGAGACATGTCTTCGGCAATTGCCACGGCCGGTATAGCCCGGACCAGGGATCTGAAAAAATGGGAGCGATTGCCGGATTTAAAAACACGCTCCCAGCAACGGAATGTGGTACTTCATCCCGAATTTGTTGGCGGGAAATATGCACTGTATACCCGCCCTCAGGATGGTTTTATCGATACCGGCAATGGCGGAGGAATTGGATGGGCATTGATAGACGATATCTGTAAAGCCGAAATCAAGACTGAAAAAATAATTGAACATCGCATCTATCACACCATCAAAGAGCTCAAAAACGGAGAAGGACCTCATCCGATCAAAACATCAAAAGGATGGTTACATCTGGCACACGGAGTGCGTATGTGTGCTGCCGGACTTAGATATGTGCTATATTTGTATGTTACGGCACTGGACGATCCTACCAGGCTTGTAGCTTCACCGGCCGGTTACTTTATGGCTCCCCAGGGGGATGAACGTATAGGCGATGTATCCAATGTGCTATTTTCCAATGGATGGATTGCAGACAACGATGGTACTGTCTTTATCTACTATGCCTCTTCCGACACCCGGATGCATGTAGCCACCTCTACAGTAGACAAACTGCTGGATTACTGTTTACATACACCGGAAGATGGTTTACGTTCAATAAATTCGGTCCGGTCAATTTTACAATTGATTGAAAAAAATGAAAGCGTTTTTCCGGGAAAATTATCCATTGTGTAAAAATAAAAAACTATGAGACAAACGTTAGTTCTGCTGTGCTTCATTTTCCATACATTTCTGTCCGTCGCACAGTTAACCGAACAGCTGGTGATGGTGCATGTTTCCCCCGACAGCAGGGACTGGACCTATGCGATCGGCGAAAACGTCAGTTTCGGAATTGAAGTGACAAAAAATCGGATTCCGTTAGAAAATGTGACATTGCGTTATGAGTTGTCATACGACATGATGCCCCCGTTCAAAGAGGGAACAGCCACAGTCAAAGAAGGCAAAATGCAACTTCAGGCAGGCACGATGAAAGAGCCCGGGTTTCTGCGTTGTCTGGTCTACGCATCATATAACGGGAAGGAATATGAAGGACGCGCTACAGCAGGGTTTGAGCCGGAGAAGATTGAGCCGGTAGCTGTGATGCCCGATGATTTCATGAAATTCTGGACCGATGCCATCACCTATAATGCCCGGTTACCACTGAATTTAAATTTGCGCCTGCTGGCGGACAGAAGCACCGCCAAAGTCAATGTATATGAAATAAGTTTTCAAAATTACCACGAAGGTGGACGAATGTACGGGATCTTGTGCATGCCGAAAAATCCCGGAAAATATCCGGCATTGCTGCGTCTTCCCGGTGCAGGTATCCGCCCGTACAGCGGCCATATACCGGGTGCTGAAAACGGTTATATTACCCTTGATCTGGGTATTCACGGCATTCCGGTAACTTTGGATAATGCTGTTTATGAAAACCTGGGCAGGGGTGCTCTCTTCAATTATCAGTATACAGGCTGGGAACACAGAGACAAGGTATACTATAAAAGAGTATATTTGGGTTGTATTAAAGCAATTGATGCCATTTTCAGTCTCCCCGAGTTCGATGGTGAAAACCTTGTGGTACAGGGAGGCAGTCAGGGAGGCGCATTATCTATCGTAACGGGTGCGCTTGACAAAAGGGTAAAAGCGGTCATTGCTCTCTTCCCTGCGCTCTCCGATTTGACAGGGGTATTGAAGGGTCGTGCCAGCGGCTGGCCTGCAATTTTCTCGGAGAGAGAAGAGTCTGAATCACTTCGTGATCTGAAAGCTTTGAACACGCAGTATTACGATGTGGTCAATTTTGCCCGTATGCTTAAGGCGCCTGCTTTTCTTTCATTTGGATATAACGATATGGTTTGCCCCCCCACATCCATGTTTGCCGCCTACAATTCCATCACCGCCCCCAATGAACTGATGGTAGTTCCCGAAACGGCTCATTATGCCTTTCCCGAACAATGGAACCGCTCCTGGCAATGGTGGCTTGGCATCAAAAATGACTGAGTATATCAATTAAAAATTTTATAGTTATGCGATTAAATGAGCGTTTACGAATAATCCTTTTGGTAATTCTGGCAGCAACCGTTTATCCTGTTGTTATTGCAGGCAAACCAGCCATGGAGGGTTTTCATAACATCACACTGGAAATGTCGCTGAAGCCTTTTAAGAGGAATGAACCGCATTATATCAGGGCAGTATGTCAAGATGCATTTCGCCAGTGGCAACCCCTCTTACAACATGCCGATACGATTTCGGTCATGTTATGGACTGCCGACGGTTCAGAAATTCTGGATTATTCCGGAGATCTGAAACAGGAACTGGAGTGGGCGAAATACATCGGTAACCCGAATGCCCCTCACCCCGTGAATTCAGGACCCCGTTCACTCACCCTGCATGACCGGGCATATACCTATACCGAAGATCCTCCCCGGTTTACGTATGGGGATTTGAAGTATATTGTACAAACCATCAAGGAAGAAGGGAGTAAATTTACCGGAAAACCCATCAGGGTGGGAGCTACCTTTGATCCGGGACCTGAGTTTGCCGTCTCATCCTTTAAATATGAACGTCACCCGGAAGTGTGTATGGCCAATACCATGGGTACCAAATCATTTGTAGTCTGTTATGCGATACTCAATGCCGACAGGTATCATTATGCCGCTTATCCGGAAGGTATTCCCAAGGGGACCCTTTTCGGCACCTTCCTGGGTAGACAGAGCACCGCCTTTCTCGGCGACCTGGGATTCGATTATTTGTGGCTTTCCAATGGATTTGGGTTTGGAATGGAGACATGGAATACGATTGGCGCCATTTTCGACGGAAAATCTTTTCACGGAGAAAAGATGGATGATATCAGAAGTAAGATTCTGCTATTCTGGACCTCTTTCCGGGAAGGTTGCCCCGATTTCAGGGTAGAGACAAGAGGTACCAATCTCTCCACCGGAATTGATCTGGCCCGTGACGGGGTTGATTTGAAAAGTATCTACGAAGGTAACTTCAATATACTCCCACCACCCAACTCGCCATGGGCGGCCCTTGATGGTGATTTCGGACTTGAACTCACAGGATACATGTCCCGTATGGCCGAGTTACCCGATGACCGTTATCTTTTCCGTTTTTATACACACGACCCATGGTGGGCAAACAGCCCCTGGCTGGATCGTTATGGACGCGAGTCGCACGACATCTATATGCCCATGTCTGTCACCCGCATCGACAGCCAAGGTACTGTGAAGCTACCAACTCACCTCAATTTTCTGTCCATTGATGACTCATACGGAAATATGCCAGAGCAGGTACCCAATGAAGTAATTCCGCATATCCTGCAAGCCCGCAAAAACGCTCCCGATGCAGCAGGACCGGTGGTGTGGGTCTATCCTTTCGACGAATATCATCACTACGCTTTTAATAGGCCGGATCGTTTGGAAGAGATTTTTTATGGCGATTGGTTCATTCGTCAGGCAATCAATGATGGGTTTCCGATGAATACCGTTGTTTCCACCACAAATTTCACCTCCTTGATGAAACAGGGAAGTGAGCTGTTCAATGCATCAGTACTGGT
Organism: Bacteroidetes bacterium GWC2_46_850; assembly: GCA_001768325.1. Taxonomy (GTDB): domain Bacteria; phylum Bacteroidota; class Bacteroidia; order Bacteroidales; family Dysgonomonadaceae; genus Proteiniphilum. The sequence continues at coordinate 255,623 of MENQ01000021.1, forward strand.
CACAACGGTACCTGATGCAGGTTCCGATATGGAAAAGCAATTGATGTCATTCATCAGAAAGGGAGGTAAAGCCATGCTCTATGGACCTGCGGATCACGCAAGCGATGAGTTTCTCTCTTTTATAAATATCAGCCTGGTGAAAGCATTGTCAGGTACCTTCACGCTGACGACATCCCTAAAAAAGGATCAGGTCACATTACCCGATCAGATCCGGCACGACGCGTCCATGTCGGGCGGAGGAATAAAAACCGTGCTGGCCGCAAAAAGAGATGACACACGCGTTTTGGCATCCGTGATACAAGAAAAACAGCAGCGTGATGTAATTGTGATGAGAAAAGACCCCTCCTGGAAAGGGGGTGTTGTATGTTATGTGAGAGGTACCAATTCGGCCACTTACACCGGAGGCATGCTGCTTTCCAATGATGATCCCACAGCATGGTTTATCGGTGGTTCATTGATGCGCTATACATTATCTGAACTGGGATATGCGACATTCTTCCAAAAGATAAATGCTTCCTTGCGAAATCCGGTGAATACCATTTCCCGTCATGGAAATGGATTCTATTTTGCCGGTTACGTCCCAAACCAGACTGTAGAACAGTTCTTCAGGTTTCCACAAGGTGCTCCCATTTTTACGGGGACTGAGACCCAATTAAAAGAAGGTTTTTCGAGTTACAGGTTCCCTAAATCATGGAACAGGGAGTGTCGTGTATTTGTGGAACAGCAGGATGGAATTGTTTCCTGCCGTGAAATGGCTCCCGTCGAATTCAAAGTGAAAAGAAAAATTGGAATCAGCGGATTAAATAATGCTACTGTAAGAGTCTATCCGGAAGGTGATGACCAATACTATAAGGCCATGCCGCAAAACAACCATTTTCCTGCCGAAGAAATTATTCTCAAGTCGGAAAAAGGAAATGATTTCGAAGGCAACTATTACGAGTACAAAAATGTAACCGGAGAACTGGTCATTACATGGTAAGGTAAGATGTGCAACAAAATTCTTTTTTTAGTCCTTTTTTCCATGATAATGCCTGCTACCGGCGCATTCAGTCGCGTGTTGATTGTCGACAAACAGGCGGTAAAAAGCGAGGTTGTTTATCACTGCATTGAAGAGGCATTGATGGAGGCCGTTTCTGGCGATGAAATTTTAATTCATGAGGGGATTTATAGGGAAAAAGCACTGATGGTTCCTGACGGTGTAAGTCTGAAGGGGCTGGGATCCGTTACTATTCAGGGAGAATTACCGCCGGATGTAAGTAACAGAGAACTCGAGTCTACATCCACTATTGACCTGTTTCAGAACGGACGGTTGGAAAACCTGACTGTGACTGCAAAAAACATGCGTTATCCGGTACATTCCGATTTTTCAAACGGAAACACCCGGCAGGAAATCATAAACTGCAAGTTTATCCATTACGGCAACCATGAAGTGTATCGGTACCGCTTGACAAACAAAGCCAGGGTTCCTGATGCAGCAAATGAGGTAATGATTGTCCAGAGTGCCTGGGGAGGAGGTACCATGGCCGGAGATAAGCGATTTTTTCGCGGTTGTTATTTTGAAAGTCCCTTGCGTGCATTTAGCACGCACAACAATGTAGATTTCGACAAAAGTTTCGGTGCTTCTCTCACGGTACTAATGGATTGTGAAATGGTTTCACATGGGTTGAACATAGACGGTACCTCACTGGGATTTACCACGCCTGTAGTGATTCAAAGCCTGCAGTCAAACAGCCCCGACAAGATAATTATGACTGACTGCCGAATGAATGGCTATCTCTGTTTCCAGGGAGCATCAACTTTTGAGGTCTACTGCAACACGCCGGAGTTGAAAACCATCTATAACACAGCCGGCGGATCAAAGCAAATAAAGGATCAATTATTCGTTATCTCCAACGACTCTGATTTCTATATATCGAATCCGACCCAAGTCAGACAATTTATCAATCTGGGAAACATGACCATCGGGAGAGGCAAAGCTGTTAAAAAAGAGGACAAGGGCATTTCCCTGATGACTTCCAAAGACAACGAAAGACTATTTCAGGGAGTTGCCCTGCAGGATATACCACCCGGACAAAAAGGAGATGTGCAACAGAGTGGTTATCTGTTGCGCCCCTACTTCTCCGGGCTCAGTGAGCAGCTTGAAAAAGGTACCCGCATCGGGATTGATCAAACAGGTAGTTTTATCATTGACAACAAATCTGAAATAGCGATCGTTTCCGATAACCAGAATATTTATCTTATGGCACCATCAAATGAATAAAAAAAAGGAGACATACGTACCATGGATCGTTGTGGGAATGCTGTTCATAGTGACAGCCTTGAGTTTCCTTGACCGACAGATCCTCTCGATGTCAATCATCAGAATCAAGGAAGATATTCCAATTTCCGACAGCGATTATAGTTGGATTACCAATGGATTTATTGCAGGCTATGCACTGATGTTCACCCTGGGGGGAATCTTTATCGACAAGTTTGGGACCAAACTTGGACTTGCCTTGTCGCTGGCGATATGGACTGTTGCTTCCGGTTTGCACAGTATCGCCACCACCGTCACAGCATTCGTCATTTTCCGATTTATACTGGGGGTAGGTGAAGGTGCCTGTTTTCCAGGGGTGATCAAAGGGGTGATTGAATGGGTTCCTGTGCAGAAGAGATCGCTGGCCACAGGAATTGCGATTGGTGGATCGGCCATTGGGGCTGTCATCGCACCGCTAATGGTTGTTCTTTTGCTCGACAGTATCGGCTGGCGCTCTTTATTCCTTGTTACGCCAGTAATAAGTACCATCTGGATAGGCTTCTGGTTATTCTTCAACAACAAAAAAAACAGTGCATATAAAATACAACAGGCTCTTGAATCAAAAAGTCAGCAGATAAAAAAATACTCGTTAAAAACCGTACTTAAAAATAAAAGTGCATGGACATTTATTCTCATGCGGATATTATTTGATCCTATTTTTTATTTTCTCATGTTCTGGATTCCGAAGTTTATGAGTGAAAGCCGTAACATTTCACTGGACATGATTGGGAAACTTTTCTGGATTCCATTTTTGGTGTTGGGTATTTCCAATATTCTGGGGGGATACCTTTCTGACAAGCTGTTCGTCAAGACACAAAGCATCGACAAAGCGAGGAAGATATTGATGGGTATTGCCGCATTGCTCACACTTTCCGTTCTCTTCGTCCCCGGAATTGACTCTGCCTATGCAGTAATCGCGCTGATTTCACTCTTTTTCTTCGCACACGGGATATGGATCACCAATTATTCTACAGCTGTGGGAGATATATTCGGTATGAAAGCGACCTCCACCATGATCGGCCTGACAGGTACCTTCGGCGCCATATCTGCTTTTTTTGTCAACCGGGGCATTGCCTTTGTCGTAACCAATTACTCGTATGATCCGCTTTGGATCTGGGCTGGCTTGATGTATCCCCTTGCCTTTGTAGTTCTGTTGATTTTTATTCCAAAAATCAGAAAAAATGAGGCATTTGCATAAAGAATTAATATAATAAACTAAAATTAACTGTCATGAAACATGTAACAAAAATAGATTACGCCTCAAATGAGGCCACTGCACGACCGAAAATCGGAGTGGTAGGCGTGGGACATCATACCTATTGGGGACAATTTCCGGGACTGCTGGACGAAATGTACAAGAAACTGGATCTGTTTGTCGGCAAATTACCTGAATATGTGGATGTGCTCGATTTTGGAATGATTGATGATGCCGAAAAAGCATACAAAGCAGTCGATGTAATGACAAGGTCGAACCTTGATCTGCTGTTTTGCGATATGGTTACCTACGCAACATCCGGTACCTTTGCAATCATCATGAGGAACCTGAATATACCGATTGTGCTGGTGGCCTTGCAACCGCTGCAGGGACTCGACTATTCAAAAGCATCCACGTATATGCAATTGATGAACGACGATGTATGTTCACTTCCCGAATTTACCGGCGTGGCCATGCGGATGGGAAAACGCATTCCCGACACCATCATCGGCACCTTACAGGATGATCCCGCCGTAGACATACAGATTGATGAATATTGCCGTATTGCCAAAGTACTGCATGGTTTGAAACATGCCCATTTCGGTCATATCGGCCATTCGTTGAATGCCATGCTCGACATGCATTTTGACCCGACAATGTTTACAACTTTCTTTGGATGTCATATCAAGGCTTGTGAAGCCAATGAGATTGTGAACGAATATAACGGGGTAACCGATGAAGATATCCGGAAGGCACAAGATAAGATTCTGGCTTTTTTCGATACACCCGATCCGGTGTCTGACCCGATATCAATGAAACTCAGAGATGAAGATCTCTATGTGGCTGCAAGAGTGTATGTGGCATTGGATCAATTCATCACCAAAAGCAAACTGAGCGGGTTGGCCTACTACTACGACGGTCCTGCGGAAAGTCTGGAGCGACAAGTTATGAGCAATCTGATTGTCGGCAATTCTTTGCTGACCGCTAAAAATATCCCTATGTGCGGCGAATCGGACGTAAAAACACTCATCGCCTTGTTCATCATGGACAGGATGGGCATTGGAGGAAGTTTCGCGGAGTTGCATCCGGTCGACTTTGGAGATGATTTTATCTTGGTGGGACATGACGGGCCTCACAATATCTCCATAGCCGAAGGAAAACCGGTCATCCGGAGTCTGAAGAAGTATCACGGAAAACCGGGTTCCGGTGCGGGAGTCGAGTTTAAAATTAAAACCGGCCCCATCACGATGTTAAGCATCAATTCAACCTATGACGGGAAATTCAAGTTTGTGATCGCCGAAGGGGAGTCCGTCGACGGCCCCATTCCACCCACAGGAAATACCAATACGCGTGGTAAATTTAACCCCGACATCCGCACTTTTCTATCCAACTGGGTAAAAGAAGGCCCTACCCATCACTTCTCACTCGGTATCGGCCATCATGCAAAAACATTGAAAAAAATCGCCGGTTATCTCGGACTCGAAGCTGTAATAGTAACCGACTACTAATCATATACATTTAAATTTGAAAATATTTCGCTCATAATGAACAAAACATTGATATCAACGGTCGACATCGCTATTATCCTTTTATATCTTGGGTTATTAATTTTCATTGGCATTTACGCCAAACGCAAGGCTTCCAGAAATTTAGAATCCTATTTACTTGGTGGAAAGTCAATTCCCTGGTACATGCTCGGAATATCGAACGCTTCGGGTATGTTTGATATTTCAGGTACTGTGTGGCTGGTTGCGATCACTGTTATTTACGGATTGAAAAGTATTTATATTCCCTGGCTTTGGCCGGTATTCAATCAGATCTTCCTGATGATCTATCTGTCCGCCTGGTTACGTCGCTCCGGTGCCACAACCGGTGCCGAATGGATCGGTTTTCGCTTTGGTAGCGACAAGGGAGCTGTTACTTCTCACTGGATTACGGTTGTTTTTGCTCTTCTTGTAAGTCTGAGTATGCTTGCCTATGGTTTCATTGGCATTGGGAAATTCATCGAAATATTTCTTCCGCTAAAGACACTGTTTCCGTCACTACAATTTATTCCGGATCTGTATGTCCCCCATGTATGGGGTATTGTATTTACCTTGTTTGCTGCCTTCTACGCACTCATGGGTGGCATGAGAAGCATCGTCTGGGCCGATGTGGCACAATATGTCATTATGACACTGGCAGCAATCGCAGTAGCCTTAATTGCAATGTTTCATCTGGATATGATCTCGTTTTCTTCTTTGGTTCCGGGCGACTGGTTTTCGCCTGCTCCCGAACATCATCTGGCACTAAGCTGGAGCGGCAAATTGTCTGAATTCAATACAAGGATTCAGACTGATGGTTACCAGTTGTTCTCATTTTTCTTTGGGATGGTATTGATGAAAGGAATCCTGACCAGTATGGCTGGCCCGGCTCCAACCTATGACATGCAGAAAATACTCTCTTCCAAATCTCCTCGGGAGGCATCCCTGATGAGCGGTTTCGTTTCTGTAGTTTTACTCCCTGTAAGGTATTTTATGATCGCCGGCTTTGCAGTAATCGGACTCATTATATTCGATCAGATACGGGAGCAAATCACCGTGAATGGTGTAATTGACTTCGAACTGGTTCTCCCTGCCGTAATTGCACATGAGTGGATACCAGCCGGCTTGGTAGGCATACTCCTCTCCGGACTGCTTGCAGCTTTCATGTCCACCTTTGCAGGCACTTTAAATGCAGCCCAGGCTTATTTGGTAAATGACATTTATATGAAGTATCTCAAGCCGGATGCCACATCAAAGCAATCAAACAGAACAAGCATCGCAGTGGGTATAGTGGTTGTGATTATCAGCATTATTTTCGGCGTTCTGGCCGAAAATGTGAACAGCATTTTGCAGTGGGTTACCGGTGCATTGTATGGTAGCTACGTGGCGGCCAATATTTTAAAATGGCATTGGTGGAGGTTTAACAGCAACGGATATGCCTGGGGAATGATTGGAGGATTGATTCCGGCACTTATACTCCCCTATGTATCGGTTGTGAATGACTTACTGCCTTTATATTATTTCCCGATTATACTTTTATTCTCAGTCTTAGGAAGTGTCTGGGGAACGTACGCTGTACCGGCAACCGATACGAAAGTATTGAAAGAGTTCTATACGAAAACACGTCCGTGGGGTTTTTGGAAGCCGATCCATGAAATGGTAATAGCAGAACAGCCTGATTTTCAACAGAACAAATCTTTTGGCAGGGATATGATCAATGTAGCTACCGGAATTATCTGGCAAACGGCATTGGTAGCTGCACCCATCTATCTGGTTGTGAAACAATTTAATTCTCTGGCAATAGCCTTGATGATTGTGGGTGCAGGTACAATCATTCTCAAGAAAAACTGGTACGATAAACTGGAAAAAGAATAGCTGGTAAAAAATATTCGTTGTTTTCATGTATAACACAAATGTGCCACAGAATCACCTGTCTTGGTGTTCTGTGGCACATTGCTTGAAAGGTTCAATATCCCGGGTTTTGCTCAAGTGCCGGATTTATATCAATTTCCCGCTGGGGTATGGGCATAAGCGTCTCATAATCTTCCACCGAATAGCTTAATCCTGAAGCAGTAAAATAGGCATTCAGCACACTCAAAGCTCTTCCTGTTCTGACAAGATCAAACCAACGATGACCCTCATAAAGAAATTCGACTCTCCTCTCTTTCTCCAGGGCAAGGACGACCTGCACTTTCGACAGTCCACTAATAGCGGTCAATCCTGCCCGCGCGCGGACAAGGTTTATATAACTTTGAGCATCTGCTGTTTTGCCGGTCTCATTTAAAACTTCAGCATACATCAACAGGACGTCTGCGTATCGGAGTACCGTAAAATTATTATTCATATCGGCAATATTCGATGCAGTAAAATCGACAAATTTTTTCCCGTAAAGCATCCTTACTGTACTGCCGTCACTCATTGGTACCGAATCGGAAACAGAAGCATTTTTCCTTACATCTCCGTTTTCATAAGCATTGGCCATATCCATTGTGGGACTTAACCGACCGCCACCCAGCTGGTTTCCAGGAAACAGCGCCATCCCTCCGTAAACCGTGGGAACAAAATGCAAGGCAAAACTATTTCCTTCACCCACATTTCCCGATAAATATTTGATCTCGAAAAGTGATTCCGGTAGGTCATCGTTCTGCTTGTCAAATAAACCTGCATAATTGTTCACCAGGGAATATTGCCCCGAATCAATCACCGATTTTAAAACAGTGCCAGCTTTTTCATACTCTTTCTGTGTCAGATATACTTTTCCTAGCAATGCTTTGGCAGCTCCTGATGAAGCTCTTCCCTTTCCCGGCATTGTCAGGCCTTGTAATAAATCCCCAGCCTGTTCGAGATCCTGGATGATAAACTCATAAATTTCATTCACAGGCTTTCTGGACATGTCAGAAGCTGCTATCTCGTTGGGACTCCGAAAAGCTTTGTCGACAAGTTGGACAGGCCCGAATAAACGTACCAGGATAAAATATGCATAACCCCGCACAAAATAAGCCTCCCCTCTGTATTGATTTTTTTCCTGATCGGGTATCGAAGCACCCTCCAGACGCCCCAGCAGGTTATTTGACCGGGAAATAGCGCCATAACAAGCATTCCAGATACTGTGGATGTAATCATTGTTCGAACTTAGCCTCACCTCATCACATTCCAGTTCGCTTACACCCGGAGACTGTAATGTAACTGTAAGATTGTCTGTAGTCAATTCAGTAAGCGCAAGAAGAGCATAAGTAGCTTCCTGCAGACTTGCATAAGGCCCAATTACAGATGCTTCAAAATCAATGGTCGTTTTATAAAATGATTCTTCATTAATCAGATAATCGGGTTGAAGATTCAAAAAATCACTGCAGGATGAGAATATAATTGTAAAAAAAGCAATTGTACTATTTAATATTTTGGTTCTCATATTATTAAAATTATTATAACGATTATTCATCTGTCAAAAACTCATCTTTAATCCGATGGTGTATGTCCTGGCCAACGGATAAGTCATGTTGTCTATTCCGGAATTGACAATATTGTCTCCGGCCGTGCTTGCTTCGGGATCAAATCCGGGATAATCTGTAAAAGTGTGCAGGTTGGAAACATCTGCAAATATGGTACAGCCTGCCAATTTCAGTCGGTTTGCTATCTTTGAAGGCAGTTGATAGGAAAGATTTACATTCTTAATTCTTACATATGAGGCATCGAACAAAAAACGGGATGTGGATGTAAACCCATAAGCATAGGTACTTCTTATTGCTCTGGGAATTAATCCGTCCCCGGGATCCTCTTCTGACTTCCAGCGTCTGTCGACCATTGCAAGCTGATTCTGCACCCCTGCACTATTGATAAATGTTTCACCGGCAAGAAAGTAGGTTGAACCTCCCTGAGATCCATTTAAAAATATGCCCAATGAAAGATTTTTATAAGAAAATGTATTGTTGAATCCCCAGGTAAAGTCCGGCCAGGGGTTACCCACTATCTTTTTATCATTGGTAGTAATTTTACCGTCAAGGTCTACGTCTTCAAATTTTAAATCGCCCGGCTGGGTTTTTGGATGCTGCACCGGACTATTTGCTACCTCATTGGCATTTTGAAAGATACCGGTCACGTGCATCAGGTAGAAACTTGCAATCGGTTGTCCTACTTCGGTCACCTGATAGGCAGAGTTGCTGATTCTCTCCCCTTCGGTGGCAAGCTTCAGAACCTTGTTTCTATTTGCACTGAAAATAACATTACTCTCCCATTGAAAATCACGGTTATTCACATTTTTGGTAAATACATTCAGCTCGATCCCCTTATTTTCTATTTCTCCGATATTTTGGGTCGAGCTTCTGAAACCTGAAGATGCCGGAAGCTGCACGGCCAGCAACAGATCCGTTTTTATATTTTTGTAAATATCTGCCGTCACCGAAATACGGTCCTGAAATAAACCCAGATCCATTCCAATATTGGTTTGTTTGGTTTTCTCCCAGGTCAGTTCATCGTTAGATAGGCTATTTGGAGCAAGCCCCGGTTTTAAATTTCCGTTTTCTACGTAATTGGTAGAGGAAATAAGGCCAATATGGGCATAATTTTCATTGAGGCTATTTCCGGCTATACCATAGCTCGCCCTGAGCTTCCAATTTGAAATGAACGAGAGTTGCTGCATGAAAGGTTCTTCTGAAATATTATATCCGACCGAGAAGGAGGGGAACGTGCCCCATTTGTTGTTGGCTCCGAATTTAGAACTTCCATCCCTTCTTACGGTAGCAGTGACCAGATATTTCCTTGCATAAGCGTAATTCACACGTGATAACAATGACATCATCGACCATTCCGAAACCATGTGCGTTCCCGCATTGATTGTTCCACCGGTCAGATAAGTGATATAGTCGGTGGGAAAATCCGTTGCACCGGCCGAGAGCCTGTCATAGCGGTCTTTCTGAATCGTAAATCCCAAAAGAGCATCAAGGGAATGGTCTCCAAACATTTTTTTATAATTCAGTGTATTTTCATTGAGCCAGTTTAACGATTCAATCTTGGTGACACCTGCCGTTGCAGGGCTCGTCATGCTACCCCAACTGCCCAGATGGGACGATTTCCAAAGTTTAATTTCATTTGTTGTCAGATTAACCCCGGCGGTACTTTTTAATTTGAGTCCTTCCATGATATCATACTCCACAAAGTTATTTACGAGTAAACCTCCTGATATCCTGTTATCCTCGAAGTTTTCAAGAATGAACAACGGGTTTTCCACCGGCACACCCATCGGATCCAGGAGTTCAGATACATATTCTCCGTTTTCATCCCTCACGGGAATAGTCGGTGAAGAAGCAAGTGCAGAGGATAGCACGCCCCTTAATCCGAGATGTCCTTCAGTATTTGGATATTTACCATATGTGTATGAACCTGAAATGTAGGATCCGATTTTAAATTTATCGGAAAGCTGCGCATCAATATTTGATCGTACGCTGAACCGGTCATAATCGGTTCCGATAATAATTCCTTCCTGCTTCATATAGCCTCCCGAAACAAAATATCTGATCTTGTCGGTACCGCCGTCAACCGATACTTTATAATCCTGTACCGGCGCCAATTGAAATATGAGATCCTGCCAATCTGTGTTCTGCGTAATGGATGAAGGATCCCGAAATTCAGGTTTTACCCGTGTAGACGCACTCCTTACATTATTTGGGTCACTCGCCTGACCTCCCGCATATACCCAGGCATTGTCCCGCCCGTCTGCGACAAACTCGGCAAACTGCTGCGCGTTCATCATTTCAAGTCTATGGGCCACCTCTTGTATACCAAATGTGGCATCCACACTCACCGATGCCTTTCCCGACTTCCCTCTTTTTGTCGTAATGATGACCACACCATTTGCACCACGTGACCCATAAATAGCAGTAGCCGAAGCATCTTTCAATATTTCTATCGATTTAATATCTGCCGGATTAATGGCAGTAAGAGGATTTACACGACTTTGGATATTGTTGGCCATTCCGGAAGAAGAAAAAGTATTACCGCCAAATGACATCATATCCGATCCACCTCCTCCAGCACCAATGGGGAATCCATCTACAACATACAAGGGTTGATTACCTCCCGTGATGGAGCTGATCCCCCGGACCAGCACATTCACGTTTCCTCCAGGCGCACCGGAGGTCTGCGATATCTGTACACCGGCGACTTTTCCCTGGAGCATCTGATCGAATGAAGCCACCGACGGTTGGATAATTTCCTCACCGCTTACTCTGGCAATGGATCCTGTAAGATCTCTTTTCAGCTGTGTCCCGTAACCCACAATCACCACCTCATCGAGGCTTTGTATATCCTCAACGAGTGTCACATTGATCACATTCTTAGCATTTACCCCTACTTCTTGCGTAAGAAATCCGATATAACTAAATACCAGTGTTGCATTCGGATCCACTTGCTGAATGGAATAGTTCCCGTCATTGTCGGAAATAACCCCGATGGAAGTGCCCTTAATCAGGACATTTACTCCCGGAAGGGTAATCCCCTCCACACTCTTCACCTGCCCAGTAACATTAACCGGCTGCTGTTGTAGTTGCTCAACAGAGGAGCCCGCCGCAAAAACAACAGTGCTATAAACAAAGTACAATAAGGTTACTATCACTTTTATAAAGCGATACTTCTTTTTTGAATAATTTGAAATTCTTTCCATACGTATAAAATTTGTGTTTCATTTTTGTATACCGTTATTTTCATTCAGTAAACAATACAAATATACCGGCACGTCACAACATAATCTAATATTATATTATCTTATATTAGTACTATTTCACCTTATGCAATAAAAGTGTCGAAAAAATAAACTATTTTTTTATCCTCAAATTCAGATATTTATTGATGCAAAATGCGATTAAGTTTAAAAAAACAGAATCATAGAAATAACAAAAATATTAAAAAATGATATTATTCTCAATTCTAAGAACCGCAGTCAAGTTTTTAACCTCATCTTGTGTCACTCCTGGTAAAGTAGCATTTAAAAAAAATAAAAGGGATTCCCTTTTAGGAAATCCCTCCATATATTTTGTTTTTTAATTCTGTGGTCCCACTTGGGCTTGAACCAAGGACTCCCTGATTATGAGTCAGGTGCTCTAACCAACTGAGCTATGGGACCTTTGTTTTCGATCTGAAGCGATCAAAAGCGGGTGCAATATTACTGTATTTTTGCGAAAAAACCAAATGATTTTCCCTCAAATCGCCGGTTTCCTGTAAATATTGTGTTGGTATGCATTGACAGGGTGAGAGCGGTACTGTCTGTGAAAAATACCACAAATGTGTTATTTCAGCATCAAAACAGGATCTTTACCTTTGTTCCGAAAATAAAGATGCAAGTTTCGCAATTAATTTTGAATGACTTGCGTTACGTAAATTATTTAATTGTACATATATGTCAGAATTAACTTTTAGCGTCAATGCGCACAGTGAGAATCCTACGAAAACCGTCATAAATGCCAGAGGTTTTGAATTGATCGTAGACGAACCGCAGGAACTGGGGGGTACCAATGCCGGGCTCAATCCGGTAGAGGTTGTGCTTGCAGCCTTCTCGGGCTGTCTGAATGTGATGTCACACGTTGTTGCCAGAGAGATGAACTTCGAACTCAGGGGAGTGAAAATCAACCTGTCGGGCGTGCTGGATCCTGCCAGATTTACAGGAGCTGAGACTACCGGGAGAGCCGGTTACAAACAGATCAACGTAGAGATTATCCCCGATACGGATGTCGACGATGCGACGCTGCAGAAATGGCTTCAAACCATTGAATCGCGCTGCCCGGTGAGCGATAATCTCACCAATCCCACGCCGGTGCATCTCACCATCGTCAATTAAAAAAATGAAAGGTAGCCAAAAGCTACCTTTTTTTTCAGTTTTGTTCCGGTTCCCTCCAGTCGCCGTGATCCTTGATCAGCTGAATAAGATGCTCCACAGCTTCAGCCTGGGGGATATTTTTCGCTACAAGCTGCTTTTTCCGGTAGAGTGAAATTTTTCCATGTTCGGCGCCCACATAGCCATAATCGGCATCGGCCATCTCTCCCACACCATTTACGATACAGCCCATCACCCCGATCTTCAGATGTTTGAGATGTGAAAAATGTTTCTGTATGAGTGCTACGGTAGTCTGCAGATCAAACAGCGTTCTACCGCAGCTGGGACAGGAGATAAACTCCGTCTTGCTGGTACGCACGCGTGCAGCCTGCAGGATCCCGAAAGCATAGGCATCGAGATCGGTGATACCGATATTTCCGTCATTGCTCAGCATGATTCCGTTCCCAAATCCGTCCAGAAGCACTGTTCCGAAATCCACTCCTCCTTTAAGCTGGATATCTTCCGCTTCATTTTCTGCATAACTTCGCTGTAGCACCACCGGCACACGGCAGTCCGCATTCAGTAAAGCATGGAAAAACGCCCGTTGCTCTCCTACTCCGTTCTGATGTGCTGTTGTGAGTATAACCACCACCCTGGGTATTTCCTTCAGTTGGGTAATCACTTTATCCGTCAGTTGCGGGTATGCAAGACGAAGAAACTTCACCCGTGCCGGACATGCCTCCATGCTACCGATCTCATCGACCCTGAAGAGGGGATAATGATCTATTTTCTCCTCCCATTGCGCGAAATCAACAATTGATTTCATTCCTTTCGGAAAATTAGTAGGAAGACGATTTCCCGTGTATATATAATCCGGGATAAAATGAGGGTTGATATCCATGTCATCGATCCGACTCCTGTCGGATATGACCACTGGCAGAAAATCACCGCCCATATTCCACACGGCATTCGTTTCGCGCCGGTCGGTAGAAAATGCAGAGAAGCCGGGAAACAGTTTCCCTTCAATGGGTGGATGATTCTGACGTTGCATCACGTAGTCCACCAGCTTGCGGGCTACGGGTACTTCCGCTTCCGGATCCTCACTCAGTGAAACCCGAATGGTGTCCCCCATACCGTCACTTAGCAACGCGCCGATGCCGACAGCCGACTTCATTCTTCCGTCTTCACCGTTGCCTGCTTCGGTTACTCCCAGGTGAAGCGGAAAGTGAATTCCCTCTTTATCCATCGTGTCCACAAGCAGGCGTACCGCCTTGGTCATCAGCAGCGTGTTGGAAGCCTTCATGGATATCACAATATCGGTAAAACCTTCATCCACTGCAATGCGCAGATACTCCATACAGGATTCCACCATCCCTTCGGGTGTATCCCCGTAACGTGACATGATCCGATCGGAGAGCGATCCATGGTTTACCCCGATGCGCACGGCAGTACCGTGTTCCTTGCAAATCTGAAGAAAAGTGACCACTTTGGCACGGATCTTCTCCAGTTCCGCTGCATACTCCTCTTCGGTATATTCCAACTCAGCAAACGTTTTCTGCTTGTCGACGTAATTACCTGGGTTGATACGCACTTTTTCGGCGATGGTGGCCGCCACTTCGGCTGCACGCGGGTTGAAATGAATATCGGCCGACAAAGGCGTTGTATAACCTTTCTCTCTCAACTGCCGGTGAATCTCCCGCAGGTTGTTAGCTTCGCGTACTCCCTGCGTGGTCAGGCGAATCAGGTCTGCTCCGGAGGCGATAATGCGTTCACACTGTGCCACACTGGCTTCCGTGTCGAGCGTGTTGGTGCTGGTCATTGTTTGTATCACAACCGGATGATTGCCTCCCATTATGATATTGCCCACATGCACATCAATGGCAGGACGACGTGTATAATTGAAAAAATCCATTTTCTTAATCGATTATTTCTTCAAAGGTAATATTTCTATCCAATATCCGTCGGGATCTATGATAAAATAAAGTCCCATATTGGTGTTTTCGTAACAGACACATCCCATCTCCTTGTGGTAGGCTCTCGTCTCATCATAGTCTCCATCAACACGTAGGCAAAGATGCTGTTCATTGTCTCCCATATTATAGGGTCGCTCCCAGTCTCTTAGCCAGGTAAGCTCCAGAGTGAAACCTGTTATTCCATCTCCCAGAAAAACAAGAATGTATGATCCGTCAGAAGCTTCTTTTCTTCGCACTTCCTTTAAACCCAACGCCTTGTCATAAAATGTAATACTCTTTTTCAAATCCAGCACATTGATATTGTAGTGGTCGAATCTTGCTTTTATTTCCATTTCTTTTGTTAATTTTTTATCCCAGTGTAAATGTTTGTCCCGTTTGTGATACAGGCATATAGCTGCAACCATAACGCGCCGCTATTTCCCCGAACCGGTTTGCTTTGTCGTATTGTTCCCCAAAATGCATCGGGAAAAAATAAGCAGTATTTATACGCGACACAAACTGCTCGCCACCTCGCATGTAGTCTTTTCCCAGTCGGGGATCCAGGGGGAACATGGCAACATGCAGCCGGTCGGTCTTCTCCGCCAACAGTTCGAGTTCGCACAGGTAATTGTTCTCATAGACGAGTGATTCCTCCTTTGCCACCTCTTCATTCCAATGCCAATTATTCAGATCACCCGCATGAAAAAACTGTCGGTTGTTGTAGGTGAGCAAAAAGGAACACCCCACATCTGTGGATCCGAAAGCTTTTATTTTCAGCCGATGATCAGCGAAAACATCTTCCTTCCTTAAATAATAAGCATCGGCATCTGTTGTTCCGCTCTGACGCAACTCGTCCGAAAAAATATAGGTGATGTTCTCTTTTCGTTGTCTCCAATTCAATATATCGGGGTTGAAATGGTCGGAATGTGAATGAGAACAAAGTACATACAAATCCTCTTCTTTATTGAGCAGGTAATCTTTCACCCAATTTGCGCCGTCTTCACGGGGTACATCCCTGTAATAGTCGAAAATCACGGAAAAACCGTCAAACTCGATGAGGTAACAGCTGCGATAAATATATGTAATTGTCTTCATCTTTCTACCTATCATTAAAACAATGAATCGCCAAAATGTTCAATACCATACGTAAAAAATTGATAAAATAGCATCGGGGATTAATACCTCAAATTCTGCTCTCAACTGCAGTAATTTTAAAATAATATTTTTACCTTGCAGACAGTTAGTTTCACAATAAATTCAAAAATCATGAAGAAGTATGTAGCAGAAATGATCGGAACAATGGTGCTTGTGCTCATGGGTTGCGGGGCAGCTGTGTTTGCTGGTGCCGGGCAACCTTTTGATTCAGTGGGTACACTGGGCGTTGCTTTTGCGTTTGGACTGTCTGTCGTTGCCATGGCTTATGGCATTGGCAGCATTTCGGGATGTCACATAAACCCGGCCATCACACTGGGTGTTTTTCTCTCGGGCAGGATGAGTGGTAAAGAGGCGGGGATGTATATGCTCTTCCAGGTTCTCGGCGCCATCATTGGTTCATCCATTCTTTGGTTTTTAGCGAAGGATTCCGGTTCTACCACGACACTCACGGGCGCCAATGGTTTTGCCGGAGGGCAACTGGGTGCGGCTTTTGTGGCAGAAACGGTTTTCACTTTTATTTTCGTGTTGGTGGTACTGGGCGTGACTGCCAAAAATGGCCATAACAAGTTTGCAGGTCTGGCAATCGGTTTAACGCTCGTATTGATACACATTGTCTGTATTCCAATCACGGGCACATCCGTAAACCCGGCCCGTAGCATCGGCCCGGCAATTTTTGCAGGTGGAGAGGCTCTGTCACAGCTCTGGTTATTTATTGTAGCCCCTTTCCTCGGTGCCGCCATCGCTGCATTTATTTGGAAAGGAATTACCGTGGAAGACGAAAAAAGAGCCACGGCTTAAGCCAAATGGCAAAGCAAACGCACAAAAAATAATTTCCAGGAGAACTTATTTTCTGTTTATCTGTTTAGTTGTTGCACATTTTTTGTAAATTTGCGCAGTTTTTGATTAAAAAAATAATCACAGCGAATCTGGTAAAAAAATTTTGCCGGCTGCTCTAAACTGATAAAATTATGACTCACAATTTATTAAAAGGAAAAAGAGGGATTATTTTCGGTGCGTTGAACGACATGTCCATCGCCTGGAAGGTAGCTGAGAAAGCCGTTGAAGAAGGTGCCATCATCACATTATCCAACACACCTGTTGCCGTTAGAATGGGCGATACCGCGCAACTGGGTGCAAAACTAAATGCCGAGATACTTCCAGCTGACGCGACCAATGTGGAAGATCTGGAGATGGTTTTCACCAAATCGATGGAGATTCTGGGTGGTAAAATCGATTTTGTTCTTCATTCAATCGGCATGTCTCCGAACGTACGCAAGAAAAGGACTTACGACGATCTGGATTACGACATGCTGATGAAAACCCTCGATATCTCTGCCATCTCATATCATAAAATGTTGCAAGTAGCCCGCAAGCTTGACGCGATTGAGCGGGGCGGCTCCATTCTCGCCCTCACGTATGTTGCTGCACAACGCGTGTTCTACGGCTACAACGACATGGCCGACGCCAAAGCACTGCTTGAATCCATTACCCGCAGTTTCGGTTATATTTACGGACGTGACAAGGGGGTTCGCGTGAATACCATTTCACAGTCGCCCACCATGACCACTGCCGGAAGCGGTGTGAAGGGGATGACCGACCTGATGGATTTTGCTGAACGCATGTCTCCGCTTGGTAATGCTACAGCCGACGATGCAGCCGACTACTGCATTGTCATGTTCTCCGATCTTACTCGCAAGATCACCATGCAGAATCTGTATAACGATGGCGGTTTCTCAAGCATGGGGATGAGTCTACGTGCTATGAAGCAGTACAGCAACGGGCTCGATGAGAACAAAGATGAAAATGTGATTTACGGATAAATTTCCGGTAATCGACAATAAGATAGCTTCGATCTGTGGATTGAGGCTATTTTTTTGGCTTTTCACTCTGCTTTCACTATATTTGTGCGCTATGCTGATAAAGATATACAACGATAATCCTCAACCTCGTGAGATAGAGAAAGTTGTCGCCATATTGCGCGGGGGCGGTATTGTGATTTATCCCACTGACACGCTGTATGGTATTGGCTGCGATGCACTGAATGTAAGGGCCGTGGAGAAGATATGCGACCTGAAAGGAATCAATCCGCAGAAAAGTAATCTTTCAATCATCTGCAACGACCTGAGTGTGGTAAGTGAATATGCAAAGATCAGTACGCCCATGTTTAAACTGATGAAGAGGAACCTGCCGGGTCCTTTTACATTTATATTACCCACCACCTCCTCACTTCCCAAAATATACAAGAACAAGAAGACTGTAGGCATCCGTGTGCCCGACAACAACATCATTCGCGAGATTGTGGCGCAGCTGGGAAACCCTGTATTAAGTACATCGGTAAAGGATGATGAGGAGGAAATGGAATACACCACCCATCCGGAGCTGATTCACGAAAAATGGGGAGATATTGCCGACCTTGTGATTGAAGGCGGCATTGGCGGTATAGAAGGATCAACCGTGGTGGACTGCACTGCCGATGAGCCTGTCATTATACGTCAGGGCAAAGGAGAGTTAAAATTCTGATATTTTCCCCTTGGGATTAAATTAATTGATACTTTCGCAGTCCAACCGATACAATTTCTTATTCGAAAATTATGAAGAAACTCCTATTTTATTTTCTTACACTCTCTCTGCTCCTTACCGTTTCATACGCTTGTAAGGACAAGTATGATCCCATTACCGAGAAAGGGACCCTTGAATCGGCTACATATAATCACACGACTAAATCATTCACTTTAACCTATAGCAGTGGACAAAATGAAACAGTGAATGCCGTAATTGATGATACATCGGATACACCCACAGCCATTGCTACGCTTACAGACGGTACCATTGTGTATGTCTCGAACGCATCTGTTTCGGGCAATGCCACCATTTCGAAAGAAATCAATGTGGTCTCGCAATTTGTATATGATGGCTTGTCCACTTATTATTTCTGGGCAGATGAGGTACAAAGCAAGACTCCTAAAATTACCGATGTGAATCCGAGTAATTATTTCTATAAAATCCTGAATGCTACAGACACCCAGCATGGTTGGTCCTGGATTACCGATGATGTGGATGCCCTTTTAGCCGGTTTCGAAGGCCAGTCGTTATCGTTTGGTTATGATCTTGGATTTACCATCTTGAATAATGTGGTATATGCTTACATTAAATATGTATATGCAGGCACCCCGGCGGAAAAAGCAGGACTAAAACGGCTCGATCTGATCGGGAAACTAAACGGACAACTTATTAGAACAGAACAACGAAACGGGAATAACTATATCAGCAGCGCAGACGTGGATCTGCTTTATGGCAACAATGCGGTTAAATTTACTGTATACCAATACTCAGGTACCCAGATTGTTCAGGATAAAGAGGTAACCATCACGCCAGATAACAGTGCAAAAGATCCTGTTCTGTATGAGAATATATACCAAATCGGCACTAAAAAGATCGGCTATCTGTTTTATACCGATTTCTATGATAATTATAATAACCGTCTGTACGAGGTATTCAGTAAATTTAAACAAAACGGTGTAACTGACCTGGTGCTGGACTTGCGCTATAATACAGGCGGTGCTGTTTCATCGGCCATTTATCTGGCTTCTATGATCGCTCCGAGAACGAATGTAGAAAACAAAGAACCGTTTGTAGTCATGAACTATAACAATCTGCTGAACACCTCGTTCGACAAATGGTATAATGATGCAAAACCGGAAGATAAGTATAAATATGACAGAAAGGATTACCTCGGTGTGTATAACAGTGTCAAGGATCAGAATCCATTGAATGCAAACCTCAATCTAAACAAAGTTTACATCATTGCCACCGGTAACTCTTATTCCGCGTCCGAACTCACGACGTTCTGTCTGGAACCTTATATGGACGTGGTACATATCGGCGGCAATACGGGCGGAAAATATACGGCATCCTGGACCATACATGGATATGATTCTTTTGAGGATAATGAAGGAAATAGTAGAGCGATACCACTGTATGATGAAACGAAACTAACCTCAACCGAAAAAATCCAACTGAAGAATTGGGCCATGCAGCCTATCGTCGCCATGTACGCCAACAAGAATGGGGATAGTTTTGATAATCCCGGTTATTTAAAACCAGATCCAGATTGTGAAATGAATGAAGGGTTTGGCTTGCTGAGTAACTGGACACCTCTTGGCGATACGAAGGATGTGTTCTTGGGACAAGCCTTATATTTGATTTCAGGAGATGAAAATTACAAACCGGTCCAGACGAGGTACACGCGAGCCCTCACTGAAAATATTGCAATACGTGGCTCTGAGGATGGAAAGCCTGTTATCATTGAAAATAAACTAACAGCAGATGATTTCCAAAAGATACGCGAGTTAAGAAAGTAATGTTCTACGAAGAATTTTCACTTTATTTCGTCCACAATGGTTGTTTTTTTATTCTCTCATTTTCAATCGCGTCATATTTGATATATTGATCACGGGGGAGAATCTTTTGCAGGTGTTCGTCGCGTGTTGTCTTCAGATTTTCAATGCGTTTCTGCTTTCGACACCAGTGGCAACGTTCGGCTTTGTTCACTTCCAGTAAGAAATTCAGTTCTATTTCACTGATTAGTTGCGCCGTTTGATCATCAAAGCCAATCAATTGCTGCATCTCTTCTACTTTATTTTCCACGCTTTCCTGAAACACTTTTTCAGTAATCGACGTTTGTGAGAAAGATGGGGTGATAAAAGCCAGAATCATCGTAATTAACAAGGTGTTTCTTTTCATTTTGTCGTCGTTTTTTTGCTTACATACAGTAAGACATAAAATTATCAACAAAGTTTAACTGGCTTGATTTTTCTCAGGATCTCCATTTACGGGATCAATTCAGCCTGGTCGGCCGGCAGGATACCACACTCCATAAAGAGATTGATGGTGATCCATTCATCCACTTTCAGCATCCCCATCATATGCACAGGTGGGGTGAGGTTAAAGTCGCGGATATTGATTGATTTTTTCACATCAAACGTGAAATTTTTCCCTTTCTTCTCAGCTATAACGGGAAAGGTATATCTTTTGGTAACTCCGGTAATGGTGACGTCGATCACCGCATCGCCTACCTCGCCAGAAGGTTCATCCGATAGTCTGACGTAATCGAGCGCTATGTGCATGACAGGGTATTCATCCGACTTCACCAGCTTATGAAAATCTCTTAATGCCATCCTGTTACCGGATATAAAATTCTTCACCGGGATCTCCAGGTTGTTTTCACTCAAATAAAGTCTTCCATTCCTTCGGGATGCAGTGATATACAGTTTTTTTTGGATAAACTTCTCTCCGGGCTGGTCAAATTTAAAGTCGACTACATTGCTTTTTCCCTGAATGGTAAGCATACTTCTCTCTTTCACATCCACAGCGAGCGGATAAGAGTCCAATTGAGCATATGTTCCGGCCGATACCAGAAAACAAATGGCAAGTATGGATAAAAATCTTTTCATTGTTTCAATCTGAAAGATGATAACCAAACCGGTATTGATTACCGGTTTGGCATTTTTTCATAAAATCTGCTTAGAATGCGATGGATCCTGCGAGTGTCAGTCCGTCGAATTGAGCATCCGAATAGATGCTGTTGCTCGGGAAACCATCATAGTTTTGTTTTACATACTCCACTTTGGCCATGACATTTTTGGTCATGTACCAGCCGGCTGCAATGGCAGTACGACTGATGTCAGCTTTATAAGCCGGTGTATTTTCAACTGCTGCCATATCGGCTTTCAATACGTTGTAGCGGCCACCCACATAGAATTGTTCGTCGGCACCGAAACGTACCACCAGGTCGGTAACAAACTGGTCGGCATCCCTCAGATCTTGCTCGGCGGCAGTGCGTCCTTTAGCCTTTTCAAGGGTTGTGAATGATTCGAACGACACACCGTTTACCGGTGAATACTTCAGGAACAGGTTACCCATCAGCGCGCTTACCTTGTCACCAAAACCAGGATTAAAGCGCCCATTGGAAAAGGTCGAACTGCTTGGTGCCGCATGGTACATTACCCCGTAATAATTCGATCCGGTACGATCTCCGCCGAAAAGCGTATTCTTGTACGAACCCGCAGTGTAATATCCTGAACCGCTCACACGAAGACGGAACTGATCATTGAACTGCTTGTCGTAAGCCAGTTTTCCTATCAGCGCCGGATTCATCTTCCCGTTGGAGTACCTGTTGCCAGCCTGGGTGGTATCTATCTTCTGCAATGCGGGATTGAGCTGTCCGTTGGTGATGGCTCCCACCACAGTGAAGTCTGCAAGATGTACATCCACTTCGGCACCGATTTCGGTGGCGAACTCATCCATGATGTGGTTTTCCATAAACGGATTGTAGAAGGTAAGACCACCATCGGAACGACGGAAATGTGCATCACCATAGTTCACATCGAACTGACCTACTTTGATGGTAGTAACCTCCATGATTTCATCCACAAAATCCCAGGGAAGGAAAGGCATCTTCTCCAATTGCAGAAAACCACCTTTTACCCACGTTTCGTTGTGATGGCGGGAAGCCAGGTAAAGTTCAAAATTCAGGTAAATGCCATCAGACAGGTTTGACTTGATAAACAGATTGGCTTGTGGCAGACCGAAGTTATTGGTCAACGGAACAAGTGTCAGCGGATCGCCACTCACGTATTCTCCATGCGCGTTGCTGTGATCGAGCGCGGAATAAGGAAGTGTCAGTGCACCGCCAATATTCACTTTCAATCCATCAAATTCTGTTTCCGTCTTCGGTGTTTCAAAAACGTTGATACCGTCCTTGTTAGTCGGACGTAATTGAGCAAATGTAACGCAAGCGGTTAAAATTGCGACTGTAGTAAGGAGACCTCTTTTTTTCATTCGTTCTTTATTTAATGATAAATAATCAATTGTTTTGTGAATATGCTGTTGAATTAAAATTTACTGAAGCTCCTTCAAAAGTCACCTTGTAATTTACCGTTACCAGGTCTTTTGTTTTCATGGTACCCATCATGGCAGTAGGTGCTTTCATACCATAGTCGCTCATCTTTACGGGTAATGATCCCTGAAAAGTATATACGCCGGGACTTGTTTCTTTTCCATCCGCCTTCAGTGTCACCTTTTTTGTCGCACCACGCAGAGAAAGATTCCCTGTAACCGTCACGGCAATATTTTCACCATTCACCTGAATTGAATTTAATTCGGTCATGTTGAATAGAATCGTCGGATTCTTTGGCTCGTTGAAAGCTTCGTGAGTTTTCTTGTCCATCAGCTTTTCCCCGCTGATAAGAGAACGGACGGGTATCTCCACGGTCAGGGCTTGCGGGCGATTGTCGGCAACGGTCATTTTTCCGTTTACCTGCGTTGCTTTGATTGAAAAATCATGCTTCACGTTTGTCTCCCCGTTGATGGTTACCGCAGAAGATTTGATGGCCAGGGTCTGGGCATGAACCAAAGCCCCCGTCGTGATGAACATAAACAAGAGGACAGATACAATTCGTCTGTTAATTAAAATTGTTTTCATAAATAAATGTAAATAGTTTGTTAATAATCTTTCTATTCCTATAGGTTTGCTGTGATTACGAAAGTTTTGGTCGTGCACAAGTTTAAATACGTTCAGAAACATGATATCCCAACTGATTTTAGATAGCAATTACACACTAATGCTATAGTTTCAATAGGAATTGTTTCCAAAAAAACTAATCACACAATGCACAATCATCTATGGTTTCCTGCATAATCTGTTCCAGATTCCTTCCGGCAAGCATCTCCACAAATTGTCTGTGAAACTGTTTCCAGTATAGTTTTGCCTTACAGCACAGCGATGAACGTTCACAGAATGTTTCGTCAGAAACACATTGTACAACAAGTATAGATTCAAATGCCGTATAAATATCCAGCATGGTAATCTCTATGGCGGGCCGGGCGAGTACGTAACCACTTCCCCTTCCCCCAACGTTCCTGATCAATCCCTTCAGTTTGAGAGCACCGACGATATAATCAAGATATTTGACCGAAATTTGCTGTCTCTGTGCGATATCTTTCTGGAGGATACCTTCAGAACTCTGACAATCGGCAATCTCAATCATTGTCCGTAGCCCGTACCTTATTTTCGTGTTAATTTTCATTCCACTCTGAACAACGTACAAAGATAGCACAAAAGTAAAGAAATGATACAATACTTACCTGTTTTCTACGCTTCAACAGGGAAAAAAACCACATCTTTCACAGTGTCCATGATGGCAAACAGTTCAGTAAGCGTGGCAGCTTTCAGCATGGCAATGCGGGTAGCTTTGAAATCGGGGATTCCCTTGAACAAAGGGGTAGCTGCAAGATGACGACGCATATGCAGGATGCCGCGTACTTCGTCCAGTCGATCTACGCTTTCCTGCACCTGTTTTTTCAATACATCAAGATACCAGTCGAACGACGCTTTCGGGAGATGATCACCTGTTTTCATAAAATGTTTCACCTCCTGAAATATCCAGGGCTGCCCGATGCTGCCCCGTCCAATCATGACAGCATCCACACCTGTTTCGTTAAACCGTTGTTTTGTCATCTCCGGTGTGGTCACATCTCCGTTACCAATAATGGGAATGCGCATGCGGGGATTATTTTTTACCGCCCCGATCAATGACCAGTCGGCCTCACCCTTGTACATCTGCGCGCGGGTACGACCGTGCAGGGTAAGTGCCGCAATGCCGCAGTCCTGAAGCTGTTCAGCCAGTTCAACAATAATCTTCGAGTTATCATCCCATCCCAGACGGGTTTTGACAGTAACCGGCTTCTTCACCGCCTTGACCACCCTTTCGGTGATTTCCAGCATCACATCCGGCGTGCGCATCATTCCCGATCCGGCGCCCTTGCCGGCAATCTTTCTGACGGGACATCCGAAGTTGATATCGATCAGATCGGGATCGGCCTCCTCGCAGATTTTGGCTGCTTCCACCATCGCATCGGGGTCGCTGCCATAAATCTGTATCCCGATGGGACGCTCCTCTTCACCGAAAAATATTTTTCGCTTTGTCTTCTTCACATCGCGAATAAGGGCATCGCTCGAAATGAATTCGGTATAGACCATATCTGCGCCAAACTGCCTGCAAAGCAGTCTGAATCCGACATCTGTCACATCTTCCATCGGGGCAAGAAAAACGGGTCTCTCCGGGAATTCAATATGAGCTATTTTCATTTTCCTGATTTCTTTGTTGATGATTTCTCTGTTCTGTTGCTCTTCCAGTCGCAAAGATGAGATTGGAACGTTGTGATTTTGAGTGCAAAGATAAACAAAGAGTTACAAAAAATAAAATCGTGAAACCTAACAAGTGTAAACAGCTCATTCTGTTTTAATTTTTACATTGTTCAACCGCAGGGGCGAAACGGAAGAGGTTGCATCACCGGAACGAAGCCAGACAATGTGATCTTCCTTCTTGTCGAGAGTCACCGAAGTCAGTTTCTGAGAATAGATCTTCCATGCTGACAAGGGGTTCACACCATAAGAGAATGTTTCATCAAAGCCATTGTAATATTTTATGATCAGCTGATTGAACCCTTTCCTTAAAGGCAGAAGCACTAGTTCCTTTTGTTTACTGATTCTCGCAGGTGAGAGATGTGCGGTGATATATTCCCCGTTAAGCAGGATGTAAGCTCCGTTGCCGCAGGTAATCTCCACGGCTGCCGTCTGTTGGCGCGACGACTCAATCTCGTGCAGAAGGATCACGCTTTCACGTGGCTGTATCTCCTCCGTGTAAATCATTCCCTCCTGAAAGTTATCGACAACCTCCCACTCCGGACCCATCGTGTTCAGATCTACGGAGGCTACTCCCTCTTCCTCCACATTTCCAAATACCCCACGACCCGGTTTCCGGAAAACCTTACCCCAGATGACCGAATTTAAAGGCAATCTTTCCGTCTTAAAAGAAGCGGATTGAAGGGTTACCGGTTGTTTGTGTCCATCGATCTCCAAAATAATTTTTCTGCCGGTCTCGTTGTCGGTGAAAGTAATCTCCGGCGTAACTTTTCGTTTGCCAGCAGGCAATGCCCATTCATAACCAATGATACTTTTGTAACCTGCATAATAGTTGAGGCTGGAATGTCCGAACAATGGCGTGGCATTTTGCGGAGACAGTGCCCCGTTTTCGATCACCGATTGCGAGACCTCAGCCGACAGATAAGAAGCCTTCTCCGGATCATTTTTCCAGGATGAAGACAGATTCAGGGGGTTGACTTTCAACCATGCACCAATTTCCCTGAGGACATCTCTTTCAAATTCCACCACCGAGCCGTCGCCCCGGGGGCCGATGTTGAGCAGATAATGACCACCAGCACCCACGACCCTGATCAGGCTCGCAATCTTTTCGTTTACTTTCTCTTCCACACTTCCGCGTTCCTGCCAGGAACGATAGCCCCAGGTTTCATCGAACATGGAGGCTGCTGTCTGCCAGGGGACTCCCAGCCTGTAATCGGGATATTCATTATCGGCCATCACCGCAAAATCCACGTAGTCGTTTCCCAGCCGTCCGCTGACCATGCATTGCGGTTGCAGTCGGTTCACCAGGTCATACAAACCCTTGCTCTGCTCGGGGGTCAGTGATCCCATGTCAAACCATATCTCTGAGATATCGCCGTAACGGGTCATGATCTCCTCCACCTGTCTCAGGTTGTAGGCATAATGTTCCGGCGTCAGCGGATCTGCATTGTGGCTGGAGATCGGGTAAGCCTGCGGATAATGCCAGTCGATCAGCGAGTAATAGACTCCAAAGCCTATTCCTCCTCTTTTGCAGGCCTCTGCAAGCTCTTTCATCATGTCCCTGCCGTAGGGCGTGGCATCCACAATGTTGAAATCGGTATAACCGGAGTGATACATGCAAAACCCATCGTGGTGCTTCGAAGTAAAGACGATCGATTGCATGCCAGCTTCTTTCGCGAGCGACACAATGCTGTCGGGATTCCATTGTACCGGGTTGAATTCTTTTGCCGTCCAGGCATACCAGTCGCTGAAAATGCCCGCGAACGACTGAATCTGTTCGCTATAACCTCGTGTGACAGGCTCTCCTTCATATACGCCGCCGTAAGCCGAATAGAGGCCAAAGTGGATAAACATCGAGAATTTCTGATCAAGCCATTGCTGCGACGGCTTTTGCTGTGCAGAAAGTAACAGGCTGCACACACATAAAATCAGTGCTATTTTCAGTCTCATACATTTCAGTTATATGAGACAAAGATAACAATTTAAAATGCTTGTGCTACCTCATCAATCATTACGCTGACGGAGGTGATGCCTCCTCCGGCCAGATACCACATTTCAGGGTTGAGGTAGTAGATCTTTCCGTTTTTTGATGCGTTGGTCTGTTTGATCAGGTTGTTTTCAATCTCTTCTTTATTGGTAATCTCGTTGTCTACCACCCGGCTTCGATCAACGATAAAGATGATATCGGGATTGGTTTTCTGTATAAACTCACTCGAAACCGGATTGCCATGGCGGTGCCTGTCCAGACCTACGGCCGCTTCCTTCACGCCCAGCACATCGTGTACGATGCCAAAACGCGATCCGCTGCCGTAGGCACTGAAGCGACCCCGGTTGTGTAACAGGATCAACGCTTTCTCATCGGAGGTGGCAGTCCGCTTCTTTACCTCCTCCACTTTCGAGCGGATATCGGCTTTTGCCTTTTCAGCCTCCGCCTGTTTATCGAAGAGCAGCGCCAGATCATCGAGATTCTTTTCAAAGGCATTCATAAAATCGCCCGCATCCACGACCGTGGGATACATTACCGGCGCAATGGCGACAAGTTGATCGTAAAAATCGGCCAGCCTATTACCCATGATGATCAGATCGGGCCGTGCCTCGTTTATTTTTTCCAGGTTCACCTCCACCACGCTGCCCACATCCACAATGGAAGCGTCATCCTTGTACTTATGCAAATGAGTCGGCATGCTGGTTTTTGGCACTGCCACCGGTTTTATTCCCAGATAATCGAGATTTTCCAGGGCAGAGAAATCGAGCACCACCACCCGCTGCGGGTTCTTTACTACTTCCACGGTACCCAGTGTATGGGTGATCGTGACAGTTTCACCACCGGTGCTCTCTCCATCACCACTCTTTTGTTGATTTCCCCCGCATGCGCTGAGGAGCATCATAAAACCAAGGAGCATCGTGGACCCCCAAACCAAACTATTCTTGTTCATACCTTTTAAATTTAATTTATATCTTAATTACATACCCACTAAAGTTCCAAAATTTGCTCTATAAAAAGCTGACCGCTGACTGCTAATTCCCCAAACCACTGAATTTAACCCCAACCCCACGAAAAAAGCTGATCGCTGAAAGCTGACCACTGACCACTGATCGCTGCTTTTCAGAAATAATTACAGATCCTTTTATGATCGAACTCACATATTTTCACACGAACACCAAACACATCTTTGAGCACATCTTCGCGGATGATATTGTCGGTGGTATCGTGATAGATTACCTTGCCATCTTTCAGGGCGACGATATAGTCGGAATAGTGTGAGGCAAAGTTGATATCATGTAGCACGACGATGATGGTCTTACCCAGTTCATCGGCCAGCTGGCGCATCATTTTCATGGTCTGCACCGAATGTTTCATATCGAGGTTGTTCAGCGGTTCATCCAGTAGGATGTACTCCGTATCCTGGGCGACTACCATCGCCATATAGGCACGCTGCTTCTGTCCCCCGCTCAGCTCATCGATATAGGCATGTTCAATCGCCCTCAGATTAAGGAAGTCGATTGCCCTGTCCACCTTCATCATGTCCTCTTTGGTCAGCTTATCCTGTGAATAGGGAAACCTGCCGAAGGAGACCAGCTCGCGCACCGTCAGTTTCAACCTGACGTGGTTCGACTGTTTTAAAATGGAGAGCCGCTGTGCCAGCATCCGGTTCTTATACTCTGTCACATTCTTCTCATCCACCATCACCACTCCCCCGTCCTGCGAGAGTAGGCGGCTGATGACGGAAAGCAGGGTGCTTTTTCCGGCGCCGTTGCTGCCTATAAGTGAGGTTACCTTCCCCTTGTGAAACTGCAGTCCCACTTTGTCGAGCACGACCTTTTCCCCATATTGTTTGGTAATTTCCTGAACTTCAATCATAATTTTTTAACCCTTAAAAGTAAGTAGATAAAATAGAACCCACCCACCATGTTGATGATGGCGCTTAGCGGGATGGAGAGATTGAATACCCGCTCCATAAGAAACTGCCCGATCAGCAATGCGGTGGCCGACACCATGATACAAGCAGCAATCAACAGATGGTGCTTGTGCGTCCTGAACAATTCATAAGTGAGATTTGTAACCAGCAACCCCAAAAAGGTGATGGGCCCTACCAACGCGGTAGATACCGAAACCAGCACCGCGATGATCACCAGAAATATCTTTACCACCCTGTTATAGTCCAGTCCCAGGTTGATGGCCTGATCCCTGCCCAGCGCCAGCACATCCAGATATCTGGTCATCCTGAATCCGATGAGCAGCGTGGCTGTCATCACTACCAGGGAAGGCCAGAGCAACTTGTTGTTTATCTTGTTGAAGGTGGCAAACATCTTCCCCTGCACAATGAAAAAGTCATTCGGGTCGATCAGCAGTTGCATAAAGGAGCTGAGACTGGAGAAGAGTGTCCCCAGTATGATACCCACCAGCAACAACAAGTAAAGGTTATCTTTCCCCTTTTTATAAATCAGCAGATAGAGCAGAAAGGAAAATCCAATCATTCCGGCAACGGAGACCAGAAAGTTGTCGATACTGCTGAGTACACGGTAGGTCTGGTCGCTGTACAGGTAGACAATCACCGTCTGTATAAGCAGGTAGAGCGACTCAAAACCCATGATGGAGGGAGTGAGTATCCGGTTGTTCGTGAGTGTCTGAAAAGCAACCGAGGAGAATGCCACACAGCCGGCTACAACCAGGATGGCCACCACCTTGAATCCCCGGAGTCGGAGTGCAAACTCCCAGCTGCTCCCCAGGTTGTAAAAAAGGAAAAGCGCGCCGCTGGCCATCATCAGTAACAATGCGATCCAGAGGTTTCTTCTGATATTTATCTTTTTTTCCATAACAACAAAAAAAGAAACACAACGGATCCGATGATGCTGACAGTCACTCCGATCGGCACCTCGTAAGGATAGATCACCACCCTGCCAATGATATCACATACCAAAAGAAAGATGGCACCCGTTAAGGCCACCAGCGGCAATGTCTTCTTTAGATTATCTCCGAAAATAATGCTCACCACATTGGGCACAATCAGTCCCAAAAAGGGAATGGCACCGGCGGTAATCACCACGGAGCTCACCGTGAGTGAGACGCAAAAGAGGCCGATATTCATGATGGCACTGTAGTTCAGTCCCAGGTTCCGGGAAAAATCTTCTCCCATTCCAACCAGGGTGAACCTGCTTGCGTAGAGGTAGGTAATCAGGATAGCCGGCAACGTGAGATAAATCAATTCGTAGCGTCCCTGCAGGATTCCAGAAAAGTCACCCATCATCCAGGCGTTGGTATCCTGTACAATATTCAGCTGTACCGCGAAGAAGGTGGATATAGACCCGATAATCCCTCCGAACATAAGTCCCACAAGGGGAACAAATATCACATTGCGGTGTCGTATCTTCCGCACGATCGCTAGAAAAATCATGCTTGCCAGGAAGGTAAAGAGAAATGCCGACAACATTTTGAGTGTCATACCGGCTCCCGGCGTAAAAATCAGAAAGATCAACAACCCCATTTTCGCCGCTTCGAGCGTACCGGCAGTAGTGGGTGACACGAACTTGTTCTGCGTCATCTGCTGCATGATTATGCCGGAAATGCTCATCCCCACCCCTGCCAGAATCAGCGCGGCCGTACGGGGTACCCGGCTCAAGGCAATGAGGGAAACAGATAGATCTCCCACTCCCACGAAAAGGGAGACAAAAGCCAGTGCAAGTAAAACAATTGTAAGAATAAGCGCCCTCAAACAACCTCCTTCGTTATAAAAACAGAAGGCCGGCAATGTGCTTACCGGTCTTCATTTTTTGATTCTATTCTATCTGTAACAAAGATAAGGGAGAGAACAACAGCATTCAATACCCATATCTGGGTATAAAATAATCTTTTTGATTTATAAACTGGTCATTAATGGGTATTCGCGCAATGGATCAGCAGTTCCATTGTTTGATTCTCTCAACCGCCTCCACGGTTCTTTCGTGGCTGTTAAAAGCAGTGAGCCGGAAGTATCCTTCTCCGTGGGTACCAAATCCCACACCGGGGGTACCCACGATATGACACTCTTCGAGGAGACGATCGAAAAAAGTCCAGGAATCGAGGCCGGCAGGACATTGAAGCCAGATATAAGGAGCATTTTCACCGCCAAACAGGGTCCAACCCTTGCCGGTCAATCCCCCGCGGATGATGCCGGCGTTGTGCATGTAGTATGCCACCATCCGACGTGTCTCCTCCTGCCCCTGCGGGGAATAGACCGCTTCGGCAGCACGCTGCACAATATAGGCGGTACCGTTGAACTTGGTGGATTGCCGCCTGTTCCACAACCCATGCAACAAGGTCATCTCTCCGTTACCCGCACGCACCTTTAACGATTTGGGCACGACAGTATAACTGCACCGCAACCCGGTGAAGCCCGCATTCTTGGAGAACGAACGGAATTCAATGGCACAGTGTTGTGCGTTTTCTATCTCGTAAATACTTTTGGGCATGTTGTCATTCTGGATATACGCTTCATATGCCGCATCGAAGAGTATCAGACTTTCGTTTTCCAATGCCCAATCCACCCATTTTTTAAGTTCCGGTCTGGTCATCACCGTCCCGGTAGGATTGTTGGGATAGCAAAGGTAGACCACATCCACTCGTCGCGAGGGAATCTCAGGAAGAAATCCACTGTCAGCGGTGCAGGAGAGCAAAAGCAACTTATCGGTTTTCCCGATGCGCATAATCGAGGTGTCAAGATAAACAGGGTAGACAGGGTTTGTGATGGCCACTACATTGTCATCACCCAGGATATCGCCGATGTTACCGGTGTCGCTCTTGGAACCATCGCCGATAAAAATTTCATCGGGCGAGATAACGATTCCTTTTTGTCTGAAATCAATCTCGGCTATCTTTTCCCGCAGAAAATCGTAGCCCTGTTCAGGCCCATAACCACGAAAAGTGTCACTTGCCGCCATGTCGTCTACTGCAGCATGCAGGGCAGTAACCACGGCTGGTGACAGTGGTAGTGTCACATCGCCAATGCCCAATCGTATCAGGTCGGCTCCGGGATGTGAAGCGCTGAAGGCGTCTATTTTTTTGGCAATGGTACTAAAGAGATAACTCTGGTTGAGCTGAAGATAGTTTTCGTTGATCTGAAACATATATTTGATGTGATAATTTGATGATTTACTGATGTGTCGATTTGTCAATCTGCTAATCTGCTAATCAACGCATCTCCCAATCAATTAACTTCTCCCTTGAAAACAAAATGTGCATCGCCGGTCAGGTATACCTGATTGGCAGTCTTGTTCCACGATACCTCAAGGATACCGCCCTTTAATTTGACCAATGCCTTTGATTTACTGCGTCCGGTGATAACTCCGGCTACCACTGCCGCACAGGCGCCACTGCCGCAAGCCATTGTCTCTCCACTGCCCCGCTCCCATACCCGCATTTTCAAATGCGTGGAATCGATCACTTCGATAAATTCCACATTCGTGCGCTCCGGGAACAGGTCGAGATGTTCTATCTTTGGGCCGATCTTTTCAATCTCCAGCTCATCAATATCATTCATAAAGATGACGGCATGGGGATTACCCATCGAGACAAAGGTGATCCGATACTTTTGCTCGTCGAACTGTACCGGATAATCGATCATTTTATTGAGAGCAGATTGAAAGATTCCTGTAGATCCGGCAGAATCAGCTGAGAGGATGGCACTTCCCATGTTTACCCTTATACTTTCCACGATGTCGGTCTGTCGATTCACCGACAGTTGCAGCTGCTTAATGCCTGATTTTGTATGCAGGGCAATTTCCTTGCGGGTTGTCCATCCTCTCTCGTACAGGAACTTGCCCACACATCTTGCCGCATTTCCACACATCAACCCCTCACTGCCATCGGCATTGTACATTTGCATGGAGAAATCACCCTCCGTCGAAGGTCCGATCAGGACAAGCCCATCACTCCCGACGCCGAAATGGCGGTCGCTCAGCCTGCGGGATAGTTCCTCGGGATTCTCTACCTGTTCCTCAAAGAGGTTCACGTAAATATAATCGTTGCCGGCAGCATGCATTTTTTCGAACTTCATATTTATCGTTTTAGGAGTTAAAAAAACACCCGCGTGATTCCACAGAATCAGGCAAGTGTTTAAGATCATTATAAAAAGCAGTGTTCAAATGGACATTTGCTTATTTATTTGCAAAAATAATTCTTTTTGTTCGTTTTTTCTTACAAAACAAGCAAAATGTTTTTATTTATACGTTATCCATTTCATCATCTCCTTCAAGTTGGGCTTCTTGCCATACATCAGGATCCCCACCCGGTAAATCTTTGCCGCGAAAAACGAGATCAAAATAAAGGTACCGTAGAGCAATGCCACGGAAAGCAGTTTTTCCCACAGAGGGATTCCAAACGGGATGCGTACCATCATGACGATGGGGGAGGTGAAGGGAATGAGTGAGGTCCAGAAGGCCAGTGGACCGTCGGGGTTGCTTACACTGTAAAATCCGGCAAAGAAAGCAAACATGATCAGCAGCGTCACCGGCGTCATAAACTGACTGGTATCTTCCTCGCTGTCCACTGCTGACGCAAACATCGCGAAAATGGAAGCATACAAAACATATCCCCCTACAAAGAAAATAAGGAAGTAAAGCGCCATCTCGAACCAGTTGATGCCCATGATGGAGCCGACCAGTCCTTCCATGTCGAAATCACCCATGTCGGCCGACATGGCCGCCGCCTGTTCGGGAGAAGAGATGAATAACGACATCCCGCTGAATAAAATACCGGCCAAAACTCCCCAAATCACCAACTGAGTTATTCCAACCAGTCCGATCCCTACGATCTTCCCGATCAGCAGGTTCACAGGTTTCACCGAAGAGACCATCACCTCCACGATGCGGCTCTTCTTCTCTTCCAGCACCGCCTGCATCACCATATTGCCATACAGGAGAATGAACATGTAAATGAGTATGGTAAAGATCATTCCGATGATGGTAGCAAGCTCGGTCGACGATTCCGACAGACTTCCATCCTCACTCAACCGCATGGTCTTCAGCGATATGGACGAAGCATCCTCCACAATGGAGCGAACCCGTGAAATTGCCTCGGAATTTACACTGCCTACGGCTGACAGTTCATCGAGCCGTTGCTGGGTTACCTTCTCATTCAAGGTACGCTTGATAAGGGATAGCAAATCCTGGGGTGCCTGCTTTTCCGATGTGAGCGAAACGGCTTGCGGATTTTTATTCAGGTCGCCGGTAATCTGGAGGATGGCAAAGAGCTCTTTCCCCAGACGGGATTCCTGATCCTTTTGTTCCGACACTCCCATAATCTGGAAATCATAGCTGTCGGTAGATTTCAACAATGGCGCGTATAAGCCGGTATTATCGATGACAGCAATGTGCTTAACCCCCCCTTCGTTCAGCGTGGAGAGCCAAAATGGAACAATCGACAGCGTTACCATAAGCAGCGGCATGAGCAGGGTGAGGATAATAAACGATTTTTTTCGGACTCTCGTAATATATTCCCGTTGGATAACTAAACTTAATATATTCATCTTACTCCTTTGTTACTGTATTGATAAAGACATCGTTCATGGTGGGAAGTTCCTCGTCGTAGCTGACCACCTCATACCGGTCGAAAATCAACCTGGCAAGATCGTTGTTGCTGATCTCGTTTAGCTTCCTTATACGCAGGTCGGTGAATTCATGATAAGGTTCCTTGGACAGCAATTCGATATCGGGGTGTTGAAAATCAAAATCGTGACCCAAAAGACGGAACCTGAAAATATGGGGACGATGTTTTTTGCGAATATCAAACACGTTGCCCTGCAATACGACCTGCGACTTGTGAATAAGGGCGATATTGTCGCACAACTCCTCCACCGACTCCATGTTATGAGTGGAGAGAATGATGGTCTTTCCTTCATCCTTGAGACGCAGCACCTCATTTTTTACAATATCGGTGTTGACCGGGTCGAAACCGCTAAAAGGCTCGTCAAAGATCAACAAATCAGGATCGTGTATCACGGTGGAGATAAACTGCACCTTCTGCTGCATCCCTTTCGAAAGCTCCTCCACCTTCCGGTTATACCAGTCCATGATGTTAAACCGCCTGAACCAGATCATCAGTTCACGGTGGGCATCTTTTTTTGAGAGTCCACGTAATTGTGCCAGGTACATCGCCTGTTCACCCACCTTCATTTTTTTGTAAAGCCCACGCTCTTCCGGCATATAACCTATGTTGTACACATCTTCGCTCCGTGAGGGCCGACCGTCGATTGTCACACTCCCACTGTCGGGAGCCGTGATGCGTGTGATGATCCGGATCAGGGTGGTTTTACCCGCCCCGTTGGGCCCCAACAGGCCGAAAACCGTTCCTTTGGGTACCTGAATACTCACTTTGTTTAGTGCCAGGTGGTTCGCGTACTGCTTGACAACTTCATTGGTTTCTAAATACATATATTTCAGGTTAATATTTCAGTACAATCCGTTCTCCCAGCTCTTTGGCCAGTACCTTTCTGATCTCCTGCAACTGTTTCAACTGTGTGATGAGCGTCACATAGTCATCCTTGTTACCCGACTTCATCTCTTTCTTGAGCTCTTCAATCTTTTGCAACACATAAAAATTCTTCAACTCGGTTGTAGCACGCGGCACATAGGAGTTCAACAGGTTTTTTTCCAGCAGGCGTGAATGTTTGTCGTCTATCTCCTCTCCCAATATTTTTGCGTGGATCTTGCTCAACTGATATCGATCGCTCATCAGCTCCGAAGCCAGCTTGTTCACTTCGGGATCGGGATGGGACAGAAAATAACGTCCCGCATCGAAGTGTGGATCCTTCATGTGTGCGAGGGCTTCCTCAAACATCTGCCGGTAGAGCTCGTTGGAAAAGTCAATCTGGTCGCGCTCCAGGTCATATTGCACAAACTCGGTCACACCGGGCCCCTCCTCCACCAGCACATCTTCCTCTACAACCTTCTTTCCCTCTTTCCGCTTCTGCTTTTCGAACTTCCGGTAAAGGGGCGTATTGCCATAGCGAACTACGTAGCGCAATATCTCCAGTTCATACTTGTCAAAGGAATTCGGAGCGGAGTACTGCCGGCTTTTTCCATTGGCTTCAGTGGGAGCAGTTGTATGTTCCTGTTTTTCACCGCGGGCTGCTACCCTATCGTCCTGCTCCTTCTTTCTCTCGTAATTCCGTTTTCTGATTTTGTTGATTTCGGCAATCAGCACACGTTCCTGTATGTTGAGCAGCTGCGAACAGTCCTGGATAAAGACGGAACGGGTGATGCTATTGGGGATAAGCGCGATGCTCTCTACCACATTGGAGATCATCCCGGCCCGTTTGATGGGGTCGGTGCCTACCTCCTCCAGCAGGAGTTGTGTCTTGAAACGAATAAAATCGACCTCATTTTCAGAAATATAGCGATGAAAATTTTCTGCATTCTGCTTTTTGGCGAACGAATCGGGGTCCTCCCCCTGCGGCAGAAGCACCACTTTCACGTTCATGCCGTCTTCCAGCAACAGGTCGATACCCCTTAGTGCTGCCTTGATACCGGCCGCATCTCCATCGTAGAGCACGGTAATATTTTCCGAGAAGCGGTGGATCATGCGTATCTGTCCATGTGTGAGCGCCGTGCCCGACGAGGATACCACATTCTCTATTCCCGCCTGATGCATCGAGATCACATCAGTATACCCCTCCACCAGAAAACATTTATCCTGCTTTACAATGGCACTTCTGGCAAAAAAGATGCCGTACAGTTCGTTGCTCTTCGAGTAAACTTCACTTTCGGGAGAGTTGACATACTTTCCCACATTCTCCGCTTTCTTGAGGATGCGTCCCCCAAAAGCGACCACCTTCCCCGACAGGGTATGTACTGGGAAGATCACCCTGCCCCGGAAGCGGTCGACCAGCGGCTGGTTGTGCTCTCCTCCCGTTGAAAGGCCGGTTTTAAACAGGAAATCACGCTTGTATCCTGCCTTCTGCGCCTCCACGCTAAAAGCATCACGCTGTTCCAGGCTATAACCCAGCTGAAACTTTTTGACGATGTCGTCGCGGAATCCTCTTTCCCGGAAATAGGTGAGTCCGACCGCCTTTCCTTCAGGATGGTTGTGGAGTGTCTTCACAAAATAATCGCGGGCATACTCATTCAGGATGAACATGCTCTCCCTGTCGCTCTGTGCCTGTTTCTCCTCATCGGTAAACTCCTTTTCAACGACTTCGATGCCGTACTTGCGAGCCACATATTTCAGGGCTTCGTAATAGGAGAGCTGCTCATGCTTCATCACGAAGTGAATGGGTGATCCCCCTTCACCGCAGGAAAAACATTTACAGATATTTTTCGAAGGTGATACATAAAAGGATGGGGTGCGGTCATCGTGAAAAGGGCACAATCCTACCCAGTTTACACCCCGGCGGCGGAGCGTTACAAAATCGGACACGATATCAACAATTTGCGCAGCGTCCTGAATACGTGATATGGTTGTATGATCGATCATTTGGAAATACGAAATTAATGATTTATGTTGTGAAAACAGGTTTTTATAAAATAAAATCCTACATTTGCATTGGGATTAACCGAATCCAAACGATATTAAATTATTTAAAGATGGATGCAATCGATTGGTCGAACATTTCGTTTGGCTATATGAAAACCGACTACAACGTACGCAGTTATTTCTCCGACGGGAAATGGAGTGCCCCCGCACTGGAAACGTCGGAATACCTGAACCTTCACATGGCTGCGACCTGCCTGCATTACGGACAGGAAGTTTTTGAAGGGCTGAAAGCTTTCCGGGGTAAGGATGGGAAAATACGCATTTTCCGGATGCGAGAGAATGCATTGCGGCTGCAATCTTCCTGCCACGGCATCATGATGGCCGAGTTACCGGTCGATCTTTTTGAAGAGATGGTGTTGCTTGCGGTGAAAAATAATGAACGCTTTGTACCGCCCTATGAGAGCGGAGCATCGCTTTACATCCGACCTTTGCTGATCGGTACGAGTGCACAGGTGGGCGTAAAACCAGCCAAAGAGTATACCTTTCTGATTTTCGTGACACCGGTAGGCCCTTATTTCAAGGAGGGATTTAAACCCACGCCCATGGTCATCATGCGGGAGTATGACAGGGCAGCACCCCTGGGTACCGGTACCTACAAAGTGGGCGGAAACTATGCTGCCAGCCTCAAGGCAGGTGAATTGGCGCATGAGATGGGTTACTCTGCAGTATTGTATCTCGATGCGAAAGAGAAAAAATATATCGACGAATGCGGGCCCGCCAACTTCTTCGGAATCAGGGATAATACGTATATCACACCCAAGTCGACTTCCATTTTACCCTCCATCACGAACAAGAGTCTGATGCAGCTGGCCGAAGATATGGGGTTGAAAGTTGAACGTCGCATTGTGGCCGAGGAAGAGCTCGCCACCTTTGAAGAAGCAGGTGCCTGCGGAACAGCAGCCGTGATCAGTCCCATCTTGCGGATCGACGATCTGAGTGAAAATAGAAGCTACGAGATATCAAAAGACGGGAAAGCAGGCCCGATCAGTGAGAAACTTTATCACAAGCTGCGGGCTATCCAATACGGCGACGAGCCCGATCTGCATGGCTGGGTAACCATTGTATCATAAAAAAACATTACTCCTTCCACTCCGCATAGGGGTGGATGGAGAGAAATGAATTGTAATAGCGTACGTTGCCGGTTACTTCAGGTCCGAGCCATTCAGGGACTTCGTAGGGCTCATCTTCGTTCTCCAGCTCCACTTCGGCGATGAGAAGGCCCTGGTTTTTACCAAAAAACTCATCCACCTCGAAGGTATGTTTTCCCACCTTCACCAGATAGCGCTTTTTCTCTATCAGGCCATCTTCACACAGCTGAAGCATCTCTTCTGCGTCTTCAGTGGGGATCTCATACTCCCACTCATGCCGCTTGATTTTACCCTCTACCAGCGCACTTTTAATGGTTACAAATGCCTTTTCACCTTTGATGCGGACACGGATTGCACTGACTCCTGAAAGGGATAAATAACCCTGCCTGATAATCATGCTTTTATATGCATCAGCTTTAAAGTCGCCCTTGACAAGAAACTTACGTTCAATCTCGTATCCCATATGTATTTATTGTGATGTTGTAATGATGAAAAGTGTGCGGTGTTTGGTTCTTTACAAAAAAAAAACTATGTTTTTAAGTCCCCGTAATCACTACGAAAAAAATAAAAACATAGTTAAGATTTTGGTTGGATTAAATAAAAATCAATGCGCGTAATTCTATTCTTTATTCAATGAATCTGAAACAAAAATAATATATTCAATCAAGTTAATAAAATATTTGGAGAAATATTTCCATCTATTGAGGAAATTTTCCCCAATATTCCAAAAAAAAACTTTATTGCATCTCTTCAAGGCGATTGAGTACCGGCATGAGATCGATACCCTCTTCCAAAACAGGCAGGAAAAGATCACCCTTTTTCTGCAGGCGAATGAGTGCATTGTGTATGGTGAAATCGCCTATCGCGAGGTCTTTGGTGAGTTCTTCCCATTCAATTGGCATGGATACGGGTGCTCCGGACTTAGGCCGTATGCTATAGACACTTGCGACGGTCTGCCCCATCCTGTTTTGCAGGTAATCGAGATAAATTTTAGGCCCTCGCTTCTTGAGACTCCGTTCCAGTGTGGTAGTTTTGGGCAATCTTTTTTGCACCATCTGCATCAGAATGAGTGCGAAATCACGTACCTGTTCATAGGTGTATTGCGCTCCCATGGGTATGAAAATATGCAACCCCGTACTGCCCGAGGTCTTACAAAAAGCCGTTACGCCGGTTGCATCCAGCACCTCTTTGGTTACTTTTGCCGCTTCCATAACTTGCCTGAAACTATTTTTTTCAGATGGATCCAGATCGATGATGAGGTAATCGGGTTTGTCGGGAAAATCAATTGTGTTATTCCAGGGATTTAACTCGATGCAACCCAGATTGATCAGATAGCCCAGTGTTTCCCGATTGTTACAAACGATATATTCTACACTCTTGTCGGTTGATTCTGAATAGATGGAAACGGTATCCACCCAGGATGGAGCTGTATCGCCGGCATCTTTGTGGTAAAATCCGGACTCTTCAATTCCGTTGGGGAAGCGGTGCAGTGATTGTGCGCGGCCCTTGAGATAAGGCAAAAGAAAATCACTCACGGAGAGATAGTAATCAATTAGTTCTCCTTTCGTGATTTTCTCCTTTTTCCAGTATAGCTTATCGAGGTTGGTGTACGTTGGCTCCGGAGCTTCAGTCTTTTGTCTTCCGGGTATATGTTTGCTGTCAATGCTTGCTTTTGATTTAGCATCCGGCTTAACGGTGGAACTGTCTGAAGACTGTTCAAGGCTTTCCTGATACAAATCTTCGACCGTTTTGTCCTCTCTGATCCCGATAAAAACGGGATGCCGGAAAAGACCCTCTTCTGTCTTCTCGGTATATTTGATGGTGCACACTGTGACCGGCTCCACCCAGGTGGGTGGCATATTGGTTGGTGGTGTCGTGGAAAACGGCATCACCCGGGTGACGAGGGGTTGTAACGCCGAATGGATTTCCTTCAGGAGCTTCTCAGAAAAACCGGTACCGGCATGCCCCGCATAACGAAGTGTCCCATTTTTATAAGTAGCCAGGATCAGTGAACCAAAATATTTACGCGACCCCCGGGGCTCGGTGTATCCGGCAATAATGGCTTCGTCTGTTTGATGATCCTTAATTTTGATCCATTCCGAAGTGCGATGTCCTTCAATGTATATACTTGATTTCTTTTTGGCCATGATCCCTTCGATTTTCTCACCTTGAATGACTTTAAAAAATTCCCGTCCCGCCCCGTTCACATGATCGCAGTACTTCACGTGGGGTGTCTCCAGAAGTGCTTCTTTGAGTAACTCTTTCCGTTTTATCAGAGGTAGCTCACGTGTGCTATGTCCGTTTAGGAAAAGCAGGTCGAACACCTGATAAGTGATGGGTGCCTTCCTCTTCTCCGCATAATGCTGCAACAATTGAAAGTTGGGGATTCCCTGACGATCGTAGGCCACTATCTCCCCATCGAGAATCATTTTTTGTGATTGTTTTTGCAGTCCTGCTTTAATGACAGGGTACTTTCCCAGGTATGACTGCCCGTTCCTGGAATAAAATTGCACGCCCTCACGAAGGTCGGCAACCGCACGATACCCGTCCCATTTAATTTCAAATATCCACTCTTCATCGTCGAACGGTTTTCCTCCCGGCGTGGCGAGCATCGGTTTAATTTTCGGCGATGGTGTTGACTCGGACTGATTATGATCCTTTGTAATTAATCTGTCGGCATGAGACGTATGAGAATCAGAAATCAAATGATCTTCGGCATCGTAGGGAGTATGCACAGCGTGATGATCGTCGTGTTTGATCAGCAGCCATGCATTCTCTTCCTTTGCTGTATGCATCTTCACCAGGGCAAACTCTCCCTTTAGCTTCTGCCCGTACAGGATTATCT
Source organism: Bacteroidetes bacterium GWC2_46_850 (assembly GCA_001768325.1). Taxonomy (GTDB): domain Bacteria; phylum Bacteroidota; class Bacteroidia; order Bacteroidales; family Dysgonomonadaceae; genus Proteiniphilum. The sequence goes on from MENQ01000021.1 coordinate 297,191, forward strand.
TGAGCGAACCCTTTGCCAGTTCAGCAAGCAGTGTTTCGTCATCATTTTTTCCTTCCGGCCGGTGTAGCGGTTCATAGGTTCCCTCATCCCAGATCTGTACCTCACCGGCTCCATAGTTCCCCTTGGGGATGGTTCCTTCAAAAGTACGGTAGGCATAGGGGTGATCTTCCACCATCACGGCCAGCCGCTTGTCGGACGGATTTAACGACGGCCCTTTGGGTACTGCCCAGCTTTTAAGTATCCCGTCCATCTCCAGCCTGAAGTCGTAATGCAGCCGGCTTGCATCGTGTCTTTGTACCACGAAGATTTTATTTCCGGATGCATTATTTTTTTTTCCTCCCGGTTCAGGAGTATGTTTGAAATCACGCTTTTTTTTGTATTCTTCAAGTGCCATCAGGAAACATTTTTTCGGTTTTTCTCAATACTTGCTTTTAATTTTTCCATCAGGTCGATGGTCTTCTCCGACGTTCCCTGCGGTGTAGCTACTTTCAACTTCTTTCCTTTTGCTTTTTGCTCGATAATCTTCAACAAGTCGGCACTGTATGTATCTTTGAACTGCTCACTGTTGAACGGTTCTGAAATCTGTTCAATCAGCGATAGGGCCAGTTTCAACTCTCCGGGTTTTGTTTTTATGGAAGGTACTTTCAGTTCATCATATTCGCGAAGTTCTTCCGGAAAACGTATTTTATTGATGATCAGCAGATCGCGATAAGGTTTTACGATGCCTAGATTTTCTTTATTTCGAAGGACAAAGGTTCCTACACCCACTTTGCGGGTTTTCTTCAGCGCCTCACGCAGTAATACATACGCATTTTCACCGTGTTTTTGGGGTTCCAGAAAATAGGGTGTTTCAAAATAAATACTTTCAATCTCCTCCTCCTGAATAAACTGCTGTATTGAAAAGATCTTGCTTTTCTCCGGACTGGCCGCTTCAAAATCTTCGTCATCCAACACAATATACCGGCTCTCCAATTTATACCCTTTTACAATATCATCCCAGCTTACTTCCTTGCCAGTATTCTCATTTACCCGCTTAAACCGGATGTTGGACAGATCCCGCTTATCGAGCATATCCAGATCGAGTGCACTGCTTTCTGTTGCAGAATACAATTTAACAGGTATGTTTACCAGACCAAATGCGATGGCTCCATTCCAAATCGATTTCATGCGTCTCCATTTTATGATAACATTCTTCCTTTAAACAGTGCCCCTATAAATATGGTTCGCGAATATTGCATGTTCACAGCACCTTACGTCTATAATGTACGTTAACCTATCACAAATAAAACTATATGTAAAGAGAACTCAAAACTTTCACAAAAGAGGTTTTGTTAAAAAAATGGAGCTTTCAACGAAGAAACTCTTCAAAAAATTTTCAATTATGGACTACTTAAGAATCAAAGGCAACTGGAATGAGTTGAAAGGACGCGCGAAACAAGAGTGGGCTGATTTGACAGACGATGATCTTCTGTATGAAGAAGGGCGTGAGGATGAACTACTGGGCAGAATTCAGACAAGGACCGGTAGAACCCGCGATGAAATCCGGGATTGGTTCGACAGACAGCTGGATATGCTTTAGTTTGAAAATAGATCAATCATGGAGTGGTTGCTTCGGCAACTACTCCCATTTAAATTAGTATATAATGAATACAACACCATACATCGATTATACATCCTGCATTGAAGCCTGCCTGCTGTGTGCAAGCTCCTGCAATTTCTGCGCTTCTGCCTGTACCCTCGAAGAAGATGTAAAAATGATGGCCAAATGTATCCGAAAGGATATGGAGTGCGCGGCCACATGTTATGCTGCTGCCGAACTGATGAGCCTGGAAAGCTCCAGGGCTGCAGAAATATGCCGATTATGTGCTGAAGTTTGCTCTGAATGCGCCTCAGAATGTGAAAAGCACTCATTCAGACACTGTCAGGAATGTGCCGAAGCATGTCGAAAATGTGCTGCTGAATGCCGGGAGATGGCAGCTGCGTAAATCATAGCATTTGCTGAAATGCCAGGTATACCAGATAAGCTGGCCAGACAATGGCTTTGAGGACACCGAGGGCCCCCATCCAAAAGCCGGTGGCTGTTGATATAAAGTAAATGGCTGCACCCACGAAACCCAGGCCATACACGGCATCACCCGCCGAACCACATGTTCTGTTATTTCCCATCAGAATCTCCTTTCTTAAATAGAAGTGAAAATGTTGATTGTAAAGATATAAAAAGTAGAAAAGACTAAATATCTTTTTCTACTTTTTTTTCGTTTTGGGAGTTTCTTTTTTCTGCTTCGGCACTTTATAACCAGCCTGTTTTGCTTCAGAGATACCAATGGCAATTGCCTGATCCCTATCTTTTACTTTTTTCCCCGCGGAGGTCTTGAGTTCTCCTTCTTTATATTCTTTCATTACTTCACCGATCTTATCCTGTGCTTTTTTTGAATACTTTGCCATAATGCGATCAATTTAATTCAACCCTAATCTTATAAATAAAACTATTGTCCATAGAAAAATGTTTAGCGTATAAACGATTAAACTCACATTTAACAGATTGGTATGAATTGGCAGGAGCTTTTATTTGGGGACGAGAATTATTTTTTTCTGGTAGAAATTGCCATTCGTTCACTGGTCATGTTTCTCTTTATTTTTCTGGGGTTGCGCCTGACCGGAAAAAGGGCAGTAACACAATTGTCGATATTTGAACTGCTCATTATCATTGCCCTGGGATCGGCTGCTGGCGATCCCATGCTTTACAGGGAAGTGGGTATTTTGAATGCACTGGTAGTTTTCACGGTTATATTTTTAGTATACTGGCTGCTTACACAGCTCATGGAACGCTCTGAAAAGATTGAAACCTTATTAGAAGGAAAACCATATTATATTATTCGCGAGGGAAGGGCGTCCAGAGAGTCACTGACCCACAAGGAGCTGGCCATGGATGAGTTTTTTTCTACCCTGCGCGCCTACGGGATCTTTCAATTGGGAGAAGTGAAAGAAGGAGTGCTGGAAACAAGCGGCAATGTGAGCGTGTTGCGTTTTCCGGAAAATGAAATCAGACAAGGCTTACCGGTCTGGCCCGACTACCTGGTAAAAAAAACAGACCATGTATCCCAGAGCGACATCTATGCCTGCACCACATGTGGTAACACGCAACAGGTAAATACCGGTGAAAAAACTCGCTGCAATTACTGTCAGCAAAACGATGAATGGGTGAAGGCGGTAAAATAAAGCACTTACCGAGATATCCGATAAGTGCTTTGTTTTCAAGTGATCCGGTTGAGATTCGAACTCAAGACCCACAGCTTAGAAGGCTGTTGCTCTATCCAGCTGAGCTACCGGACCCTCCTTTATTTGAGGATGCAAAAATACGGCAATTCTCAGAATAAAAAAAATTTATAAATCTGTATTTGAAGCATTCTGATAAAAAAAGCGGCATACGCCGCTTTCATTTAAAATATTTTGAACCAGTTTTCAGAGTACACCCTGCGCCATCATGGCCTTGGCGACCTTCATAAAACCGGCTATGTTGGCACCTTTCACGTAATTTACATAGCCATCGCTCTCCGTACCGTACTTCACACAATTCTCATGGATATTGGTCATGATCCATTTTAGTTTTTCATCAACTTGTTCGGCTGACCAGCTATAGCGTTCTGAATTTTGTGTCATCTCCAGTCCCGACACCGATACGCCACCTGCGTTGGCTGCCTTTCCCGGAGCATACAGTATTTTGTTCTCATGAAAAACAGCAATCGCTTCAGGCGTACTGGGCATGTTGGCTCCTTCTGAAACGGCGAAGACACCATTCTGAACCAGTGCTTCCGCATCTGCCTTGTCGATCTCGTTCTGTGTGGCGGAAGGAAGGGCGATATCGCCTTTCTCTGACCAGGGACGCGCTCCAGGGACATACTTACAACCATATTCTTCGGCATATTCCCGAATACGGCCGCGGTAGAGATTCTTCAAATCCATCACGAACTGCAGCTTTTCGGCGGTAATTCCGTCCGGGTCATAGATATAACCATCTGAATCGGAAAGAGTTACCGGGATGGCACCGAGCTCAATCAGCTTCTCGCAGGTGTACTGTGCTACGTTTCCAGACCCGGAAACCAGACATTTTTTTCCTTTGATGTCTATATTCTGTGTTTTCAACATCTCCAGCAGGAAATAGACGTTACCATAACCGGTAGCTTCGGGACGAATCAGTGATCCCCCGAATTCGCGACCTTTGCCGGTAAAGGTACCTGTGAACTCTCCAGCCAGTTTTTTATATTTACCAAACATATAACCTACTTCACGTCCACCCACACCGATATCGCCGGCGGGCACATCGGTATCAGGGCCTATCACCTTCCACAAACCTTCAGTGAAAGCCTGACAGAAGCGCATGATCTCCCCGTCGGACTTGCCGCGCGGCGAAAAATCAGAGCCTCCTTTTGCACCACCCATGGGCAACGTAGTAAGCGCATTTTTAAAAGTTTGTTCAAATGCAAGAAACTTCAGGATCGATAGTGAAACTGAAGTATGAAAACGGACTCCTCCCTTATATGGACCAATTGCATTGTTATGCTGCACACGGTAGCCCATGTTGGTCTGCACATTTCCTTTATCATCCACCCAGGTCACCCGAAAAGAACTGATCTTATCGGGGATTATTAACCGCTCAATCAGATTGGCCTTTTCAAACTCGGGATGTGCATTATACACATCCTCAATAGATTCCACAACTTCCTCCACTGCCTGGAGATATTCCGGCTCGTTGGGAAAACGTCTTTTTACAAGATCGATAATCTGTGTACTGTTCATATTAAACCTTTAAATAATCATATTGGAGCGCAAAGGTATATATAAATTTCTAAAACAAAAGTTTTAGATCAAAAAATATTATTTTTGACACGTAAATAGCTATTTTTTTAGACTTTTGTAAACAGGAATAAAAACAAAGGCCCCCGACATAAGAATAGAGAGTAGGGTGAAGGCGGTAAGATCTGCATATAATAATATATAAACGACCAACACAACCCATAGTATAAGGATACTTGCAATTTGAGTCTGAGAAAGCTTCTTTCCTGCCATAGTGATTTGATTTATACCCGCAAAGATAAGAAAAAGGTGCAAGGTAATATAGTTAAAATTTTGATGTTTTTGGTCCAACACTTTGTCATGTGAGAAAGATAATGCACTTTTGTAAATCTTTTTTTAAAAAAACGGTATCAATGGAATGATGAAACATCCGATACTATTTTTACAGGTTATCACATTTCTTATCTGTTCTTTCCGGAGCAGACTATACTACTTCTCAATAAAATCATCCCATAAACAAAACATCTATGTGTGGAATCGTTGGTTATATAGGCAACAGACAAGCTTACCCCATATTGATCAAAGGCCTTCACAGGCTCGAATATCGCGGTTACGACAGTGCAGGTATTGCGTTAATTGATCATGAACGGCTCAAAGTATACAAGGCAAAAGGAAAAGTGGCCGAGCTGGAGCAGTTCGCACAGCAGAAAGATATTTCCGGAACTATTGGAATCGCACATACCCGCTGGGCAACACATGGCGAACCGACCCAAAACAATGCACATCCCCACTATTCGCAGTCGGAAGATATCGCGATCATTCATAACGGGATCATCGAAAACTATGCTGTCTTGAAAGACGGGTTAATAAAGGAGGGATACCGGTTTCAGAGTCAGACCGATACGGAGGTACTGGTACAACTGATCGAATACATGAAGATCACAAATAATGTGGACCTGCCTACGGCCGTACAGCTTGCACTCAATCAGGTTGTGGGTGCATATGCCATTGCCGTTCTGGAAAAGCATAATCCTGATTTGATCGTCACCGCCAGAAAAGGAAGTCCGCTGGTGATCGGTATTGGTGAAGATGAATATTTTATCGGTTCCGACGCCACACCCATCATTGAATATACCAACCAGGTAATATATGTAGGTGAGGAAGAAATTGTTACGATCAAAAGGCATGAACCACTAAAAATCAAGACAATTGGAAATATTGAGAAGACACCTGAGATTAAAAAGCTGGAAATGACACTCAGTCAGCTGGAGAAAGGCGGTTACTCTCATTTCATGCTCAAGGAAATATTTGAGCAGCCATCCACCCTGAGTGATTGTATGCGCGGCAGGGTGAACGTGGAATCAGACAATATCACATTAGCCGGTTTTATCGACAACCGGGAAAAGTTCCTGAATGCGAGGCGTATCATCATTACTGCATGCGGTACCTCATGGCATGCCGCGCAAATAGGAATGTACGCCATTGAAGAGTATGCACGTATACCGGTGGAAGTGGAATATTCATCGGAGTTCCGTTACCGGAAGCCGGTCATTCACCCGGATGATATTGTCATCGCCATTTCCCAATCGGGTGAAACAGCCGATACCCTGGCTGCAGTAGAGCTGGCAAAGCAACACGGTGCCTTTATATTTGGTATCTGCAATGTGGTGGGTTCATCCATCCCCAGAAACACCCACTCGGGTTGTTACACCCATGTGGGACCCGAAATAGGCGTAGCGTCGACCAAAGCTTTCACGGCACAGGTAACCGTATTGACCATGCTGGGCATTCTCATTGCCAAAGAGAAAGGAATTCTGTCACACGGGGAATATGTAAGATTGATCAAGGAATTGAGCCTGATCCCCGATAAGGTGGGTGAAGTACTGAAGAAGAACGATCAGATTGCCGAACTGGCTAAATCCTTTACCTATGCCAGCAATTGTATCTACCTTGGGCGGGGATATAATTTCCCTGTAGCGCTGGAAGGCGCCCTTAAACTGAAAGAAATTTCCTATATTCATGCCGAGGGTTATCCGGCTGCAGAGATGAAGCATGGACCCATCGCCCTGATCAGCCATGAAATGCCGGTCATCGCCATTGCCACCCAATCAGACACATACGAAAAGGTAGCCAGCAATATCCAGGAGATCAAAGCACGCAAAGGAAGAATTATCTCCATTGTCACGGAAGGAGATGAAGCCATTAAAAAACTTTCAGCACACAGTATAGAAGTACCTGAAACCATTCCATGCCTCGCACCGCTGCTTTCGGTGATCCCGCTGCAGTTGCTGGCCTACCACATTGCCGTGGTAAAAGGGTGTGATGTGGATCAGCCACGCAATCTGGCAAAATCAGTCACTGTGGAATAGCTCTTTTATGGACTTTCTTGACGATTCTTTTCTACTCTTCGCGATATTTTATAACTTTGTTCCTTCGTTTAATTCAAAACTTCATAATTGTTAATCAACAACTATAACAATAATTCAGCTTCCAATGGATTCAATTTATTTGATTATTGTCATTATTCTTTTGGGGTTAGCTGCGCTCGACCTCGTAGTGGGAGTCGCCAACGACGCGGTGAACTTCCTCAATTCAAGTATCGGCTCAAAGGTGGCACCACTCTGGGTAATTTTTACCGTTGCCTCACTGGGAGTTTTGATCGGTTCTATGTTTTCAAGCGGCATGATGGAGGTAGCCCGGAGTGGGGTCTTTTACCCGGAAAAGTTTACATTTCCCACCATCATGACGCTTTTCCTCGCTGTTATGCTGACCGATGTGGTTCTGCTTGATGTCTACAACACATTTGGGCTACCCACCTCGACCACAGTCTCACTGGTATTTGAACTGTTGGGTGCTGCGGTGGCTGTTGCCCTGTTTACGATTTGGACAGTGGGGTCTGGTGAACAGCTGGGTGACTATATCAACAGTGGCAAGGCGCTGGCCATCATCAGCGGAATATTTATCTCCATTGCCATAGCCTTTGCAGTAGGTACCATCATCATGTATATCTCCCGGTTGATTTTCTCTTTCAATTACGGGAAAACATTCAAATATTTAGGAGCCATCTGGGGAGGAATTGCGCTGACTGCCATCACCTACTTTGCCATTTTCAAAGGATTAAAAGGAAGTGTACTGGTTACGCCCGAAACGCTCAATTACCTGGATCACAACATGGGAACCGCCCTATTGTATGCTTTCATCGGATGGACCCTGCTGATGGCACTCTTGCAACATCTTTTCCGCGTAAAGATACTGAAAGTGATTGTACTGGCCGGCACAGCTGCTCTGGCGATGGCTTTTGCCGGGAACGACCTGGTAAACTTTATCGGGGTGTTTATGGCAGGATTCGATTCTTTCCAGATTGCACAGGGAGTAGCATCTGCCGGCGGTGACATTGAAACACTGTACATGGGCAAGTTGTCAGAACCTGTAATTGCAAAAACGGGCTGGCTGTTGGGAGCCGGTGTGATTATGATACTGGCTCTCTGGTTTTCCAAAAAATCACGCAGTGTGACAGAGACAGAAGTAAATCTGGCCCGGAAGGGAGAGGGAGTGGAGCGATTCTCCTCCTCGCCACTTTCCCGCTCACTGGTAAGAGGAAGCCTCAATTTCAGCAAGTCAATGAGCAAAGTTACACCCGGACCGGTAAAAAGATTTATTGAAAACCGTTTTGAGCCGATGCAACTGGAAAACAAAGCTTCGTTCGATTTAATCAGGGCATCCGTCAATCTTACGACAGCCGCCTTGTTGATTTCATTAGGAACCTCATTGAAATTACCGTTGTCGACCACTTACGTCACATTTATGGTAGCCATGGGGACTTCTTTGGCCGACCGTGCCTGGGGACGCGAAAGTGCCGTATATAGGATTAACGGCGTACTCACTGTGGTAGCAGGATGGCTTTTGACAGCATTTGTAGCTTTCACAGTCGCCCTGACAGTGGGACTTTTTCTGATGTGGGGAGGAAAGATTGCAATCGCATTCATGCTTTTACTGGTCGTATTCATCCTTTTCAAATCAGACAGATTTCATTCCAAAAGAAAATCCAGGGAGTTGCAACATCAGCAGGTATTGTCCAGCGAAGTACAACTGGTCACATCCAGCAATGAAGAAGTGCGTCTGTTATTGGAAAGGACGTTGATTATCTATAAGCGAATTATTGACGGACTGGAAGACGAAAACAGAAAAGTGGTAAGAAAAGCGATGACGGAGGCAAATGAGCTTTATGCAAAATTCAGGGATAAAAGAGAGTATGAAGTGGTACCCACGCTAGAGAGCATTCAGGTCAACGCATTGGATCTCGAACAGGAATATGTGCAGTTGGTTGATTACTCCTATGAAATTACAAAATCATTGAAGGCTGTTTCGGAAGCCACTTTCCGGTATATCGACAACAACCATTCCGCTTTTTCAAAGGATCAGATTGACGACCTCAAGATCTTGTACAAAAACCTTTCGGATGTCTACACAAGTTATGCCGCGATGGACAAAACCAGTGATTACAGCCGCTTTGACCAAGTAACTTCCATGCGGGAAATCATTATTGAGCTCAACTCAAAAATGACCAAACGCCAGATAAAAAGGGTAAAAGAAAATCAATCGAGCACCCGTAGCAGCATTCTCTTTCTGAACCTGGTGAATGAATCGAAGATCATCACGCTCCAGTCGAGCAACCTGATGAAGTCACACCGGAACTTCAAGGAGCAGTATGCAAAGTCGGTCGCCGGCCGCGACGGAAAAAAAATGATTATGGACGTTACGCTCAATTAGCAGGGTAATCATGGGCTGACTACTCACTGATTGATTACCGGATTGATACAAATAAAATGCGGGTGATACACTGATAAGGTGCATCACCCGCCAATTTTTTCGGATGTTAACTGAGAGACAGTTTACTTTTGATGCAAACTGATTTGCAGTTCCTGATTTTTTGTCAGTTCCACATCCATGGATACAGGTTCGTAAGAAATCAATTCTACCTGTACTGCATATTTTCCAGGCTTCACATCGGCAATGGTAAACTTTCCATCCAGATCTGAATAATATTTTTTTCCATCTACCACGATTGCTACGCCCGCCAGGGTTTCGTTATTCTTTTCATCTACAACTGAACCGGTCAGCTGCAACGCGTTCACATTTTCAACCAAAGCAACCGACTTGGTTTCTTTTACTTTTTCGTCATTATTACCCTTGTTTGCAAAGGCAGACACGGAGAGCAACAAAGAAACGGTAAAAACTAAAACAGATTTCATATGTGTAACTTTTTGTTTATTTACTGGCACAAAGGTAAGCACATCAGGGGGATAAACCTGTTACATTTTTATGAAGTTTTTGTTAAGTTTTTGTGACGACTGGCTGATTATCAGTATCTTTTTTCATCGACCAGCACCCCTTTTTCATCCCACATCCGCCAGATACCTGTCTTTCTACCTTCGTAGTAATTCATCTCATAGCGTTGTGTGCCCAGTTCGTCCCAAATACGCCAGGTACCATGTTTCTTGTCGTTCTTGTATTCTGCTTCCGAAATCAGCAGTCCTGAACTATCGTAGCTTCTCCATAAACCATGCAGTTTCCCTTCCTTGTATGAACGTACTTCTTTTGGTTTTCGGTTTTCGAAATAGACCACATAGGCACCTTCCGGAACGCCATCCTTAATTTGTATTTCAAGCTTGAGTGTACCATTATCATAGTACTCCCGATAATCTCCGGTGTAAAATTCCGTCTGTGCCCGGTCGCGATAATAAATACCGCCAGATTGGTAGATTTGCGGCGTCTCCTGCGGTTTTTGTGCAGGGACAGAGAAGACAACAGCGAAAATAGTGAGTAATAAATATAGTTTCCTTTTCATAGGAGTAGGTATTAATTGCTTACTAACAAAGATACAATTAATCAGCAAGTAATGAAAAAAGCACCCTAAAATTAATCAGGGTACCTTTTCCTTTATGGTGAGTTGTAACGCTGATTAGAATTGGTAACCTGTCCAGGCAAAAATGTTGGTAGGACAGCCGGTGTTGCTGCCACCAATGGTAACACCAACAGCAACAACAGGATTTGTTTGCCGTTGGGGTGCATTGGTCAGTGCATTGGTCAGGCTGATGGTTGTACCGACATCAGCACCTCCCTTAGAGTCTGTAAGATCAACCAGATCTTCTACCGTTCCGGTACCCTTTACCAGCGCATTCACGACGGTGGCTTTTGCACCGCGACGAATCTTGATTACATCCTGCATCCTTTTGGATTTATCAGCAGCGTCGAAACTTGATGCAGCCAATCTCAGATCCACGGTCATATTTTCGACCCTGAAATCAGATTGGTTGGGATGTGTGGCATAATTACCGTCGAGGTTTCCGTCTGCTTCAATTCCGCGGGGGTCAGATTCACCACTTGTATAACCGGCTTCCCAGATACCATACGCATTTTTCAATGTGCCTTTGTATCCCTGTGTGAAGTCGAACATATCATCGTCAGAATTTACTGCCAGCAGGTTGCTTACGTTGACAGAACCACCAAAGAACTCAACTGCATCATCGGCACCGTCATAAATATAAAGATCGTTTATTTTGGTACCACTTCCCACACCGTTCAGGGTGATCCCGTTGTGTTCCACATCGGCACTTGAACGTGCTCCGGTATTTCCCAATATCACATAGGATAACTCTCCGGAATTATCTGCAGCATTAGTACCTCCGTATACATAGGCTGAGTTTACCTCCGTGCTTCCTACCTCACTGGGTGAAGCCAAAGGGGCTCTACCGTTGATGATTAATCCTCCCCAATACCCTTGTCCAACACCTTCCTTGTCGGCAATCATTTTTACCGGTGCGGTGGCAGTTCCTCTTGCATTGATTTTACCTCCCTGCAATACCAGAATATAATTGGAAAAACCTTGCTGCGCCTTGATGGTAGTACCTGCAGGAATATTTAAAATACCGCCTTCTTCCACGAGAAGCGGACCTGTTAACAGATATTCCACATTTGCATCAAGCGTTCTTGTATCCTTGATTGAACCAGACAATTTATTGTCCTCAACCGGGTTAGTTCCATTGTTGTCATCTTCACCGCAGGAAGTCAACAAAACAGGTGTCAACAGTGCTGCGAACATTAAAAAGTTAAAAAAAATCTTTTTCATCTTTTGTCCAATTAAAATTAATAGTATTATAAATTATCTATCTTTAAAATTCATAGCTTACGCCAAGACTTATATTTTGTCCTTTTTTAAATTCATTCAGTATCACTTTCTCATTCGACAGACTGCTTTCCCTCGACAACCGGTAAGATGCATTCAGCAGATTTTGTGCTTTCAGCTTCAGCAAGAGGTGGTTGTTCAAACTGTAGGAAGAGGAAAAGTCGAGGGTGGGAACACCTTCTTCAATGATATCCTTAAATCCTTTGGCCCCTACCGTATGAACGCGATTACTGAAATAGTTGAATATGAGTGAGGCTACAAAGCTCTTTTCCCTTATGTTATGCGTATATGACAAATCCAGGTTTGCAAGAAAGGGCGATGCCCCTTCAAGTCCGCTGTTGCGTTGCTCCGTATTGACAATATCCAATGTAAGATTTGTGTAGATGTAGGATGCGTTCAGGCCGACAGAGAGTCTGTTCATCTTCTCCAATTGGGTATTGAAACGATTGAAGAGATTCTTTCTGAGTTCAAATTCTATGCCACCCACCACCGCATGATCACTGATGTTGTCATAGGTGAGGAGTCCTGCCGAGTTACCCTGGTCTACCCGTCCGATGGGATTGACAATATATTTATAAAACCCTGTCAATGTCAATAGCTCACCGGGATTCATGTAATAATCCCATTTCAGATCCACATTGTAATTATCGGATGGTTTTATATTGGGGTTACCCTGGCTGGAAAAGGAGATATTCACATATTGAAAAGGAGATATTTCTTTTGATTGTGGCAACGTATAGGATTTGCTTGCTCCCAGGCGCAAACTGTTTTTATCATTCAGGTCATACTTCAAATTCAAACTGGGTAAAAAGTAGTTTTTCTGAATGGATTCTTCACCCGGTTGCACATGCTGTACATGATGATTCACTGTTAAATCCGCGACATCCATGCGCAAACCGATATTACCGGTAACATTGGAAAGTAACTGCCACCTTCCTTCCGCAAATCCGGAGTGGATGAATTTGGTCACCTCATATGAGTTTGTCTCACCAGTAGTCATCGCGAAAAGCCCAGCTTTCAGGTTCGCATCGTTGTAAAAATCATCCAGTCTGAGCGGGTTCATGGGAATGGTACCCGGTACAGCCGTAAAATTATACTCAACGGCCTCGAAGTGGTCATTCACATACCGTCCGGTATATCCGAACATGATAGACGACTTGCCACTGCCAAAGCGGTCGCTCAGCTTGTACTTAAAAATTGCTTTCGTATTGACATCATTCTCTTTCAGGGTTGAGAAGAATCGCTTCTGCCGGTTACTCCCTGTAAGGATATAACTGCCATCGGTCATTCTGGAGAGATAGTTTTCACGTCGGTCGGGCTCCAGACCCTTGATGTTGTTGTAAGAAACACCCAGTTCCAGATTCAGTTTATCCGTTAACTTCCAGTCTGTATTTAATTGATTGACGATAAGAAAATTATCGTTTGCCTGCTGTCTGCGATGAAAACCCATGTAGTCCTCGCTGTCCTGATGCCGTTCGCCATGTTTACCTGAGTATTCACCCACATATTGGTTATTGGCGTGAATCAACATGAAATTATATGCTATATTGTGTTTACGGTTCAGGCCGTAATTCAGGTTTCCCAATACAAGCTGGTTGGTATTCTGTGAATATTTCTTTCCTTCCTGATCCTGGTAGATCAGTCCGCTGGTGATGGAGTTGCGCACAATTTCCCGGGTATAGGAATGATCGGAACTGTGCGATGCGACCACAAAAAATGAAAGAGGATTGTTGTTTTCACCCACACGAAACAGTTTTCCACCGGAAAAACCATAGCTGTGATTCATCGGCAGGGAAACCTGCGCAGGATCAAGACTATTGGGAAAATCAAACTGATTGCTGACCGGTTGCCTTGTATTGGTAAATCCAAAATAATCTGCACCCTCCTGACGTAAAAAATTACTCCCGGTAGCAGCGCTGTTCAGACCGGCCGAAAGATCAATATTGAAAGCCCGATCCCCCACCAGTTCCTTTGAGGTGATGTCGATAATTGCGCCTCCCACATCAGCATAACTGCTTCCGCTAAAAACTTTGTTTACACCGATATTTTGTATAACATCAGTCCCAAAAAACTCTAACGCGATATTTTTATATTCCGGATCTTCCGAGAGAATAGGAAATCCGTTCAGGAGGGTAACATTGTACCGATCCCCTAATCCGCGGACAAACACGTTCTTCACACCTTCCTGGCGGGAAATGCCGGATACCTGCGCTACCGCAGCCCGGGCATCGCCAATGCCCTTTCTGGATAGTTCCCGGGCACCCACAGCCTGTGTTGCCACAAGTGCCTGCCGTTGCTCCATTAGCAGGATGTTCTCGCTTTCGCGGTTGGCCCTTGCCACGACTTCTACTTCTTCCAAACTAATATCGTCGGAAGTCATTTGAATGTCTACTACGATTTCCTGGTTGTTCTGCAATACGACACCTGCCTTGGTGACAGACTCGTACGCCACATAGGATACAACGAGTGAATGTGTGCCCGAAGGTACATTTTGAATGACATAATTGCCGTCTAGGTCGGCGGCCGCTCCGTGCGTGGTTCCCGCAATCAGTACCGATGCACCGATCAGCGGCTCATTGGTTTTTGCGTCGGTTATGGTTCCCCTGATAGTGCCAGTCTGTGCCTGGATCGTAAAAGAAAAGAACAGGAGAAGAAAAAATAAACCGATCTTTTTTGACAAATCTAATTTTTGTGTCACAAATTCAATATAAAATTTCAATTTCGCCACAAAGGTCTGTTATAAATGTTACAGACCGGTTACACTCAGGTTACGTTATTGTTAAGATTTAAGGCAATAAAAAAACGGGGCTGCTGACCCCGTTTTCCAGTTAATACCTGGCTTTCTTCTTTTTATTTTTCTTCCCGTACTCTTTCTCAAAGAATTTCTTCTTGTCCCGCTCGGGTCTCTCGGCATCCTGTGCCAGCTGCACAACAAGCTTGCGGTCTTCAATATACATGCCCCGAAAGGAACTGACCACCTTGTTGGCAACCTCCTCGGGTACCTCAAAGAAGGAAAAACTTTTGAGCAGGTCGATACGTCCAATGGGAACTTTGCCCTTCACGTTGTCGTTGATAAAGCCCATGAGGGTGGCCGGGTTTACATTATCCATTTTTCCCACATTGATAAACAATCGGGCATATCCTTTTTCTGCCTTGCGTGATCCATTATCCTGCCTCTCTCCTCTTTTCCCGCGAGATTCCTCTCTGCTGCGGCGAGACGATTCCTGCGGCTCATCAATCTCCTCTGCCTGCTGATAATAGTCAATCAACCGGTTAAACTCAAGTGAAACAATCCGTTTAATAACGTCTTCCTTTTCCAGCCATTCCAGTTTGCGAAAGATGGAAGGAAGCAACCGTTCTATCTCAGCCTCATTTACTTTTACCTTTTCAATTTTATCCACAAAGTTGAATAACTGCTTTTCACAGATTACATCTCCCTTGGGTATCTCTCTTTTCTCGAATTGCTTGTTTATCAGTTTTTCAATCTGTGTGATTTTCCCTTTTTCTTTTGTATGGATGATGGAGATGGATGTACCAGTCTTACCAGCCCTACCGGTCCTACCACTGCGGTGCGTGTAGATCTCGAAATCATCGGGCAACCCGAAGTTGATGATATGCGTCACATCGTCCACATCCAATCCACGGGCAGCCACATCGGTAGCTACCAGCAGCTGAAGGTTGTGATTCCGGTATTTTGCCATCACAAAGTCACGCTGTGCCTGCGAGAGGTCGCCATGCAATGAATCGGCATCATAACCATCCTGCAGCAGCTTGTCTGCTATTTCCTGCGTCTCTTTCCGGGTTCGGCAAAAGATGATGCCGTAAATATTGGGATAGTAATCCACGATCCGTTTTAACGCCAGGTATTTGTCCTTTGCGTGCACCATGAAGTAGATGTGTCTCACATTTTGGGCTCCTTCATTCTTCCGGCCAATGGTGATCTCCATGGGATCACGCATATACTTCCGGGTGATTTTCTCAATCTCCCTCGGCATGGTTGCTGAGAACAGCAACATGCTCCGCTCTTCCGGCATGTAGGAGAGAATCTCATCGATATTCTCAGAGAAGCCCATGTTCAGCATTTCGTCGGCCTCATCCAGCACCACGGTATGTACGTTTCCCAGTGAAACGGTTTTCCGTTTGATCAAGTCGATCAGCCTTCCCGGAGTAGCCACAATGATGTGGACCCCTCTTTTCAATGTGCGTATCTGACTTTCGATACTCGATCCACCATATACCGGAAGAATCTTTATATCTTCCACGTAAGCTGAATAGTCGGTCAAATCACCTGCGATCTGCAGGCACAGTTCCCTGGTGGGGCAGAGAATGAGAGTCTGAGGAGATAACTGTTTGATATTTATCTTCTGAATGATGGGAATACCGAAAGCAGCAGTTTTGCCGGTTCCTGTTTGGGCGAGGGCGATGATGTCGCGTGTGTTTGCCAGTAATTGGGGAATCACTTCCGTTTGTACTGGCATGGGTTGTTCGAATCCCAATTCAGCAATAGCTTGCTGAATTTCGGGGATTACACCCAGTTCTTGAAATGTACTCATTTTTTATAATTGTTTAATGTGTAAGTATTGATCTTTCCCCTTACTCCACATAACCAATTTCATAAAGATGAGAGAAAATTCAATGACAATCTGTGATTTTAAAAAAAAATCGGGTGCAAAGTTATGAAAATAAATTGGATAATAAGAATATGATCACCCTCAGTGAAGAAATAAAGGTCAAAATTGATAAAGAAGATATTTTCTCAATAAATTCTTTTTACCACTGGTTACCCGGAGTTCCTTTTCCAGATAATTATCCACGGATCCATATTTGAGTTTAATGTAATCTATGGCATAATTCAGATAAGCCGTATTGACAGATAACATGGCAGTGACGGCCTCCTGCATTGATTCGGAAAGATTTCTGGCATCTATTTCCGCCTTTGCCGGATCGATATATTCATTGGACAGCATATAATCCTGCTCCAATATATTTTGAGGAATCCCAATGGCATATAAAATCAAATAAGTAGCTATTCCAACGCCATCTTTACCCAATGAACCTGACAACAGAATAGGATAATTGCTGTCGTTAGCAAGCAGGTCGAACATGTCGGCGAATTGTGTTTTATGATTTTCTACCAGATTTACATACTCTTCCTGAACATAACGGATGGCATCGCTCCGGTCGAAATGCTCGTCCTTCATCTGTTCATCCAGTTTCACTGCATCCATGGGAGCCAGTGGTAAAGCTATTTTTCTGATGGAGGGATGAAGAAGAATGGGATACTTTCCAGCTGTCCTTTCCGAGCGGAAATCGATTACAGTTTTTATTCTCAATCGACGAATCCGCTCCTGATCATATAATGTGGCATTGCTGAGATTGCCGGAACGATAAACCTCACCCCACTTCACTTGTCGGTTATCAGTAGTAAAATAGCCACCTGCATCGCGAAAGTTCTTGATGTTGTTCATGTCGATAACCCGATTGGCCACCACACCCGAGTGAACACCGGCCGTACGCAACATGAAATACTCCCTTAATCCGGAACCGGTGGGATTGACCCGCATTACCTGATCTGTAATTCTCGTTGTAGCCACCGGAGTAAAACTGTTCAATGAACTATCGGTGAGAGAAGAATAGATATCAATGTTTCCTTCCTGATCGGGACTTACCTCCCATTTGAGCAGAAAATCTCCTTCCCTGTTTTTCTCAACAACAGATGTAATCTTTACCGTTGACATACAGGAATATGTCAGAAAAACCAGTACGCAGACAGATAGTATGGAATATAGTTTTTTCACCTTCCCCATTATTAGGAACAAAAGTATAAAAACTTTGTTCTAAAAAGAAAGACAAAAAAAGACTATTAACAATATATAATTATTCGTTCTCCTTTTTAATACTTTATTTTTAAGTTACTTGTGGTATTTTTTGAAGAAAGAGGTTTTGTTGATAACTTGTGAAGGAATTTATGAAAGAAATTGATAATTTGTTTTTTTTATTCAAAATGAGTTTTGGAATAACAATATTTTACGAATAAACAAATTTATTACTTTTTCTTTGCATCAATGTTTCTGCATCTTTTCAACAGGTAGACTGTAACTAAAAAGAAATTAATTATTAACTTTGCCTTTTATCGACAGCTTTTGATAACTTTTTTATTCATTTGAAAATCAGCACTAAATAAAAATAAAAGCTGTTCATAACTAATGATAAGGAGCTTTTTGTATTTGAAAATGAAATATGCAAATTTTTTGATCAGAATTCATTGACAGTATCAACAGGCTATCATCACCATCATATTTCTTTTTATTTTTAAAAACTATATAAATAATAAATAGGTTATGACAAAAGAAGAAATCATCAAAAATATAAAAGCATTAAAGAAAGAGAAGAATGCCATTATTCTTGCACACTATTATCAGGAGTCAGACATCCAGGATATCGCAGATTTTGTGGGTGACAGTCTTGCTTTGGCCCAATGGGCTTCAAAGACAACAGCAGACATAATCGTATTGTGTGGTGTACATTTTATGGGAGAGACTGCCAAGATTTTAAGTCCTGGCAAGCGGGTATTTATTCCGGATCTTATGGCTGGTTGTTCTTTGGCCGAGAGTTGTCCTGCCGATGAGTTTGAGAAATTTGTACAGGCACATCCCGATCATACTGTGATCTCTTATGTGAATACAACTGCTGCCGTGAAAGCGTTGACCGACATCGTTGTCACCTCAACCAACGCGAAACAGGTAGTCGAATCACTTCCAGAAGATGAAAAGATCATTTTCGGTCCCGATAAAAACCTGGGAGACTATATCAACAAGCTTACCGGTAGAAATATGCTGTTGTGGGATGGTGTTTGTCATGTACACGCACAATTTTCACTGGAGCGGATACTGGCATTGAAAAAGGAATATCCGGGAGCTTTGCTTCTCGCTCACCCTGAATGTCCGAAATATTTGCTTGAAGTGGCCGATCACATTGGTTCTACTTCATGCATACTTAAATTTGCCACTGAGTCTGACAAAAAACAGTTTATTGTTGCCACCGAAGCAGGGATATTGTATCAGATGCAAAAAGAAAACCCCAATAAACTGTTTATTCCGGCACCACCTGAGGATTCTACCTGCGCATGCAACGAATGTTTCTACATGAAAATGAATACATTGGAGAAGCTGTATTTGTGTCTGAAAAATGAAAAGCCAGAAATTTTCATCGATGAAGATATCAGACTGAAAGCGGTGAAACCAATTGAAAGAATGCTGGAAATTTCTGCAAGATATGGATTATAACCGGGTTGTTTTGGTAGAGGATTCGGGAGAATTGATAAACTGATGCCTTTTTTATACCTTTGCATCCGCAATAAAAAAAATTAAAAATATCAGCTTTGTCTCCTGTCCTGCATTCAATTTTGGTTCTTGTAGCGAAGCGTTCTTAAACTCATAAAGAAATGGCTCTTCAATGTGGTATTGTGGGACTTCCCAACGTGGGAAAATCCACGCTTTTCAATTGTTTGTCGAATGCGAAAGCACAGGCGGCTAATTTTCCCTTTTGTACCATTGAACCGAATGTGGGTGTGATCACAGTGCCTGACGAAAGATTGAATAAGCTGGCAGAGCTTATTCATCCCCAAAAGATCGTACCCACTACCGTGGAAATAGTGGATATTGCCGGCCTGGTGAAAGGTGCCAGCAAAGGGGAAGGACTTGGAAACAAGTTTCTGGCGAACATCCGGGAAACCGACGCCATATTGCACGTGTTGCGTTGTTTCGACGATGAGAACGTGACTCACGTGGATGGTCATATTGATCCGGTACGCGACAAAGAAATCATCGATGCCGAGCTGCAGCTGAAAGATCTGGAGACAATCGAAGCCCGTATTGCCAAGGTGGAGAAGCAGGCCAAAACCGGGGGAGACAAAGAAGCCAAACTCGCCTTTGAAGTCTATTCAAAAATCCGTGAAGCGCTGTTACGCGGTGAATCGGCACGAACGGTCGCCTTTGATACCAAAGATGAAACAAAAGCAGCACAGGGACTTTTTCTGCTTACTTCAAAACCGATCCTATATATATGCAACGTGGATGAAGCAAGTGCAAAGAATGGTAACCAGTATGTGGATGCAGTACGTGAGGCGGTAAAAAATGAAAATGCTCAAATACTGGTTGTCGCCGCAAAAATAGAATCAGAAATTGCAGAGTTTGATACCTACGAGGAGCGCCAAATGTTCCTGAATGAAATTGGACTGGCAGAATCCGGCGTGAACAGGCTTATCAAATCTGCCTACCGACTGCTAAACCTCCAGACCTTTCTCACGGCCGGTGTGCAGGAGGTGCGGGCGTGGACTTTCCAGAAAGGATGGAAAGCCCCACAATGTGCCGGTGTGATTCATACCGATTTCGAGAAAGGATTTATCCGGGCTGAAGTGATAAAATACGAAGATTATATTGCCTATGGTTCTGAAAATTCCGTGAAAGAAGCGGGAAAAATGAGCGTGGAAGGCAAGGAGTATCTGGTGCAAGATGGCGATATCATGCATTTCCGATTTAATGTGTAAAAAAATTATACAAAAAGTTTTTACCCAAAATAATCATTTTTTCCCACTTTTTATAAAAATATGTTGTATAACATAGAGAAATTTTTTTAATTAATCGTTTAACCTGTTTACTTTGCATTAAAATCTGTTATTGGCATCAGATTTGTTTATATATGCAAAAGAGAGTATCACTGAAAACAATTGCCGATGAACTGAGTGTATCTTCCGCCACCGTTTCTCTGGTTTTGAACGGTAAGAACCAGAATGGAAGGGTAAGTAAGGAAATGTCTCAGAAGATATTGGATAAGGCGGCTGAACTGAATTATATACCAAACAGTTTGGCAAAGGGTCTGAAAGTGGGCAAATCGCGTACGATAGGCTTAATCATCGCAGATATTTCCAACCTTTTCTTTGGGGCATTAGCCCTGCATATACAAAATTTTGCCGAAGAAAAAGGATACACGGTGATTATTGGAAATACGAATGAGCAACTGGGCGAAATGGAAAAATTGATCAATTTTTTGTATGCCAGGCAAGTAGAAGGTCTGATTATCACTCCTACCGAAAAAAGCCAGATTCTGCTAAAAAAATTGTTTCATAATAAGATACCATTTGTCCTTGTGGATCGGACTTTTCCTGAGTTACCTGTCAATTCGGTACTGATTGACAATTATGAGATATCCTATCAAGCTACCCTGCAGCTGGTTAAAAGAGGTTGCAAGCGAATCGGGCTGGTTACCTATAAACAGGATCACTACCATATCAATGAACGCAGGCGTGGTTGTGAGGATGCATTAAAACATACCGGATTGTACAATCCGGATATCATGGAAGAGGTGCGGTATGATTTTCTGAAAAATGACATAAAAAGAGCTATTTTTAGCTTAATGTCAACGAAGGAAAGAATTGACGGCATCTTTTTCACAACCAATTCAATATCAATTAACGGAGTAAAGGAACTGATCAAAAATAATATCAACATTCAGAAGGATATCCAGATTATGTGTTTCGATGAGAATGATGCTTTCTATATCCTTCCCTACACGGTACCTTTTATCAGACAACCCATCAAAGAGATGGCACAAAAAGCAGTTGACCTCTTGATCGATCAGATTGAAATGAAAGATGAAGAAAACCAAAAAATTGTCATTTGTGCTGAGTTGGTATTAAGTGAAAATAGGATGTTTTAATTGATTGCTCTTTTTTTGTTACCATTAAAGGAGAAGACATGATATTTTCGATATAGTTAAACGTTTAATTAAAATTTATAACCTATTAAATTGTTTTGAATGAAACAAGTGTATCCTAAAATTGGCATCCGCCCCATTATCGACGGTCGTCGCGGAGGCATCAGGGAGTCGTTGGAAGAAACGACGATGAATCTTGCTTTAAGTGCAGCCAGGTTGTACAGCGAAAATCTCAGGTATCCCGATGGAACACCTGTTGAATGTGTGATTGCAGATACCTGCATTGGCGGAGTGAAAGAAGCGGCCCTATGTGCCGAAAAGTTTGAACGTGAAAACGTTGGCCTCTCGCTTTCGGTCACTCCTTGCTGGTGCTACGGATCAGAGACAATTGACATGAATCCTGTTATCCCAAAAGCAATATGGGGATTTAATGGTACAGAACGTCCCGGTGCTGTATATCTTTCAGCTGCTTTGGCAGTACATAACCAAAAAGGCCTACCTGCCTTCGGGATTTATGGTAAAGATGTGCAGGATGTGGGAGATAATACCATACCGGAAGATGTACGGGAGAAGCTACTGCGTTTCGCAAAAGCGGGACTGGCTGTGGCGATCATGCGCGGAAAATCATATCTCTCCATTGGTTCCGTTTCGATGGGAATCGGGGGGTCCATGACAAATCCCGACTTCCTGCAGGAATATTTGGGTATGCGAACAGAATTTGTGGATGCAACCGAAATATTGCGTCGTATTCAGCTTGGAATTTATGATCATGCAGAATTTGAGAAAGCGATGGCGTGGACCAAAGAAAAATGCATGAGCCGCGAAGGCGAAGATTATAATCCCGCCCATCTGAAGCATAATCGTGAACAGAAGGATAAAGACTGGGAATTCGTGGTGAAGATGACGCTGATCTTCCGTGATCTGATGATTGGGAATCAGGTACTTGATCGTATGAATTTTGGGGAAGAAGCACTGGGTCATAACGCCATTGCCGGTGGTTTCCAGGGTCAGCGACAGTGGACTGACTTTCTACCCGATGGTGATTTTTCAGAAGCAATTCTTAATTCTTCATTCGACTGGAACGGAATCCGCAAACCATTCACCTTTGCCACCGAAGACGATCACCTGAATGGAATCAGCATGCTGTTCAATCAGTTACTGACCAACAGATCCCAAATTTTTGCCGATGTGCGTACTTACTGGAGCCCTGAAGCCATTGAAAGGGTCAGTGGATGGAAGCCCGAAGGCTTGTTGGAGCATGGAGCTATTTTCCTTAAAAACTCAGGCTCGTGCACCCTCGATGGTACCGGACAGCAATCCGATACCAATGGAAATCCGGTGATGAAGCCTTTTTGGGAGATCAGGGAGGAAGAAGTGGACAAAATGCTGGAAGCTACAACCTGGTATCCCGCATCGCTGGAATACATGCGTGGGGGTGGCTACTCTTCCCAATTTCTGACCAAACCGGGCATACCGGTCACCATGAGCCGCATCAACCTGATCAAGGGTTTGGGGCCGGTATTGCAGATTGCAGAAGGTTGGACGGCTACCTTCCCCGACCATGTGTTCCGGTTGATTGACGGGCGTACCGACAAAACATGGCCCTCTACCTTCTTTGTGCCCCGCATAACAGGCAAAGGTCGTTTTACCGACGTCTATGAAGTAATGAACTATTGGGGTGCAAACCACGGAGCCATCAGCTATGGGCATATTGGCGCCGATCTGATTACGCTCGCATCGGCATTGTCAATTCCGGTAAATATGCACAATGTGGATGAGACGAAGATCTTCCGTCCCGATGCATGGTCTGCTTTCGGTTCCGATCACGAAGGATCCGACTATCGGGCTTGTGCCACCTACGGACCCCTGTATCGTTAAATTCAGAAGGAACGTTGCAACCGGATCTTCTGAAAAAGTATTTTATTGAACCGAATAAATACACAACATTATGGAAAATGATCGTAATTTATTAAAAGTAAGCACACTCATGTTGGCTGTCTTACTGTGCATTCCACTGTTCTCTCAGACAGAATCAATGGGAGAAATGTTTGCACTGGCAAAAATGAAATCGGGTGTGAAGAACAGGAGGATTTCCAGTACCGACCCGACAGGAGGGAACAGGGATCACCTGGAGCCTTTCAAACCGGGTGAAAAGCGAACAATAGCTGAAATTAAAGGCACCGGGGTCATCAATCATATCTGGATAACCATTGCCCCACCACCGGATGAACTGAGCAGAAACGATATCATTATCCGGATGTACTGGGACGGAAATGACCATCCCTCTGTGGAGTCTCCCATTGGCCCTTTTTTTGGACAGGGATGGGACGAACGTTACAATTATGCTGCTTTGCCGCTTTCTGCAGGACCCGAGAATGGTACGGGGATGAGCAGCTACTTTGCCATGCCTTTCGAGAAAGGAGCCCGAATAGAGATTGAAAATCAGACAGACAGAACGATTAATGCCTTCTATTTCTATGTCGATTATCTGGAGATGAATCAATTACCGAAAGATATGGGTCGTTTCCATGCCTGGTATAATCATACGCTCTCCGAAGCCTTGCCTGAAGGTGAAACAGAATGGGCACTTACTGCTCCGCAGCAGCCCAACAAGAAAGGTGACAGAAACTATGCTTTTATCGATACCAAAGGGAAAGGCCATTTTGTGGGTATCAACTATTACATGCACTCGCCCACCCCGATGTGGTACGGCGAGGGTGACGACATGTGGTTTATCGACGGGGAGGAGCAGCCCCGGCTGATCGGTACCGGTACGGAAGATTTCTTCAACACCTCCTGGTGTCCGAAAGAACCCTTTTCACACCCTCATTTTGGTTATCCGCGGGTAAACAATGATATCGGCTGGCTGGGAAGAACGCACGTATACCGCTTTTTCATCAACGATCCCATATTCTTTGAGACATCCGTGAAAGGAACCATCGAGACCGGTCACAACAACAACCTGACTCTTGATCTCTCCACTGTGGCCTATTGGTATCAGGACAAAGCCGTGATGCTCCCTCCGGCACCCACCAAAGACCAGCGGAAGCCCAAACCTTTTATAAACCACATGGATATGCACCGCTGGCGTGATGCATGGCGAAAAACAAAAGGGAATGATCCCCATCTATGGGGAAATGAGTAAAAAAATATTAAAAGTTACACATGAAAATTACTTAACAATGTAGAGAAACATGAAAAAAAGAAAATTGACGTTCCTGTTCCTGATGCTGTTGTGTATTGGAAACATTGGTTGGGCGATGGCAGACAATTTGGAAGTACTGCAATCGCAGCGAAAGATTACCGGTAGGGTTATGGATGAACAAGGCGAATTGCTCATTGGTGTCAACGTGACAGAATCGGGGACAACAAACGGTACTGTGACCGACATCAATGGTACTTATTCGATTACGCTGACTACATCTTCGCCGATGTTAAGATTCACCTACGTGGGGTTTAAAGAGCAAGAGGTAGCTGTCGGAAACCGGGGTATATTGGATGTAACCCTGGAGGAAGACGTGGAGGCACTGGATGAAGTGGTGGTTGTGGGTTATGGTACCCAAAAGAAAGCTTCTGTGGTGGGTTCTATCACCAACGTGGAACCGTCGAGCCTTTCCATCACACCTACCCGATCGCTGAGTAACAATCTTGCCGGTATGGTATGACCATGTATAATGCCATTGTGGATGCGGTGTGGAAAGCGAAAGAACTGGCCGGTATCGACATGGTCGTTCCCAGCGGAACCGCCATTCAAAACGGAAGAACATCTTACATTGGCGACAAGTTTACCCGCGACGGTTATCACCTGAATCTGAGCATCGGTCGTTTCACTGCCGCCAGCGCCTGGTTTGAATCCATCTTCGGGAACGTACTGAATAATACCTTTGTTCCCAATATGTTTTCAGAATATGACGCTTTGCTGGCGAAGACCGCCGCATCAGAAGCGGTAAAGACCCCTAAGTCGGTTACCCAGTTAACAGATTTCAAATATCCGGAACCGAATGAATTTGTCTTGACCGCTCCCCTGTTTATCGATTTTGGAGGAGTGGAAAGCCCTGCTCCGTTTAATAATTTCAGGCATCCGAATGATCAGAAGATAGGGGGACTAATGGATGCAGCGGGGAATAACTCCAATTTTGCCATTGAGATTGCCCAAAGCTTTACAGGAACCTTGTCGAGAGGCTTACAAAATGTGCTGGGATTACCCAGATCGGCCTCTGAAGATATGTTTTTTAGTGATGGTAAGTTTGTGCCTCAGAGCGGGTTGACTCTGTCGAACCTGAACCGGGACCAAAAATACACCCTTGTATTCTATGGATCCATCAACGACAACAGAACAGAAACCGAGTTTCATGCCGTCGGCCAAAACGAAGGGATAGGATATCTTGACAATGACAACAATTTAGGAAAACTGGTTGTGATTAAGAATATCCAGCCTGCCGAAGATGCCACCATTTCTATCCGGATAAAACCAGGCCCCAACAACGAGCACTGGAATCTGTTCTTCGGAGTAAATGTGTTGATGGTCTTGCCGGAGGGAATGCCCGTTCCGGTACAACCCAGCAGTTTCGAGCTGCTGCGTCCCGTTTACATAGATTTGGGGTTACGCTTGTCAGCAGCACCGTTCTATAATATTGAACGACCCAACAATGATCCCCACTTTGATCTTCCGGATGATTCAGGAACCAAAACAGGTATTGCGCTGAGTTTCACTGCTGCTTTTAACGGTGAAAATCAGTCCGGAGCCTTTACCAATACATTGGGTCTGCCCGGTGAGGTGACGGTTGATGCAATCTGGAGCGACAACGCCAACCAGAGAAGTGGACTTACGCTTTATAGGCTGAATCCGAACAAAAAGTATCAGTTTGTCTTCTTTGGCTCCAGAAACGGAGTGACTGACAACAGGGAGACGCGATACGAAGTAATCGGTTCAAATTCCGGAGAGGCTCTCCTCAATGCGTCGAACAACAATTCGAAGACAGTCGTCGTCAGCGGCATTCAACCAACAGTAGATGGAATCGTTGATATCAGGGTATCTGCCGGACCCAACAACAACAACGGAAGTAAATTTTATTATCTTAACTCATTGTTTATTGCGCCCGACGGATATAACTTTGCGCAATAAAATAGTGGATGCACAAAATACAAGTTCCCGTAAGGGGACTTGTATTTTATTGAGAATGAGATACAAAAATATTTATAATACACCACGATGATAAAGCAATTGAAATCAAAAATCTTCACGGTACTCATTTTAATTTTTACCGTGACTTCGTTTGCGCAGAACCGTTCTTTCAACGGCCTCGACATGAACATGGGAAATTTGTATCGTCTCTCCGATGCAGAGACAAGATCAATTAGTCCCGAAAATTTTACCGGTGAAAAAGGAAAAGGGGGAATAGCCGTGCCCGATTCGAAGGCACCACGCAACACGGCCAATGCAACAAATGCAGCACGCGATCTGGGGCAAGGATGGAAGGTGAACCCTTATGTGCGCATTGAACCGGGTGAAACCTTCACCATGGCAGAAATAGAAGGGCCCGGTGCCATCCAGCATATCTGGATGACCCCCACGGGGAACTGGCGCTTCTCCATCATCCGCATATATTGGGATGATGAAAAAGAACCCTCCGTGGAAGTGCCGGTCGGCCACTTTTTCGGTATGGGTTGGAACGAATATGCACACCTGAATTCACTTCCCGTTACGGTGAACCCCGGGAGTGCTTTTAACTGTTACTGGGTGATGCCCTTCCGCAAAAAGGCAAGGATTACCATGACCAACATCAACGACGCAGATGCAATGAATCTCTACTATCAGATCGACTATACACTGACCGATGTGCCGGATGATGCTGCCTATTTTCATGCTCAGTTTCGCCGGACGAAAGTGAACAAGACGTCCGATTATACCCTTGTAGACGGTATCAGGGGTGAGGGGCAGTATGTGGGCGTATACATGGCCTGGCAGGTAAATAACAATGGCTGGTGGGGCGAAGGTGAAATTAAGTTTTTCATGGACGGCGATAAACAGTTCCCGACAATCATCGGTACCGGTACGGAAGATTATTTCTGCGGTTCCTATAACTTTGACCGTAATGGAAAATACGTTACTTTTACCACCCCATATGCCGGACTGGTGCAGGTTCTTCCAGCCGATCAAACCTATAAAGCGGGACAACGGTTTGGTCTTTACCGCTGGCATGTGATGGATCCGATCCGTTTTAAGAAGGATCTGAAGATCACCATCCAGGATCTCGGCTGGCGTCATGGCGGCCGCTACCTGCCCCAACAATCTGATATCTCATCCGCGGTATTCTGGTATCAGACCGAGCCACACGCCAGTTTCCCTGCTTTATCGCAGTGGGAAGAACTGGAAATGAACTAATGAAAAATCAAAAGCAATGGGAAGAATTTCAATCAGAATTTTAGGGATCACACTGTTATTTTTTGTCTTTTTTCAGGCACAGAGTCAAAACAAAACCTACCGTTGGGCCGATGAGGTACAACAGTTGTACCGCGTGGACCAATTGCCCCGATACAGGCACGGCCAGTTCATTGAACAAGAGTCGAGCTACGACAGGACAGGCGGTAACGACGATGGATTCTCGGGAAAATACTCCTATATCCGGAAGGAGAATGGAAGCCTGGTGCTGGCTGAGTTTGAAGGTCCGGGTGTGGTGAACCGGATATGGACCCCCACCCCCACAGAAGACACGCTGCTGTTCTTTTTCGACGGAGAAAAAACGGCCCGCCTGAAAATCAAGTTTATAGATCTTTTCTCGGGCAAGGTGTTTCCTTTCGTCAAACCGGTTTGTGGTAATGAGATTGGTGGTTACTACTGCTACATCCCCATCCCCTTTCAGAAATCGCTGAAGATCGTGTTTCAGGGTGAGAAGATCATGTTTCACCAGATACAGTACCGTAAACTTACGGGTATGGACGTGGAGAGCTGGACCGGAAACTTTTCCGCATCAGACAAGCAGTTGTTGTCAGAGGTAACTGCACTCTGGAGTAACATCTCACCCACCATCGGCCAATACACGACCGGTTCCTCAGATAAAATCCGTACAGAAGAAAAAACATTTACAATTCAACCGGGAGAGGAAGTGGCTTTTTTTGAAAAGAATGCCGGTGGCCGCATTGTCGGTTTCGATATTGATGGCGGGACTTCATTTGAAGATCTGTATAAAGATATCATCCTTTCAGCCAAATGGGACAATGAGCCGGTAGCGGCAATTTATGCCCCCCTCGCCGATTACTTTGGATACGCCTATGGAAAGCCTGCGATGCGCAGCATCCTGATGGGCAGATATGGAACCACCCATTACAGTTACCTGCCGATGCCCTATGACCGGTCGGCCGAAATGAAACTGATCTACAAAAAAAGGGAAGGAGCCCGGCAGAATCAAATTTCTGTGACTGCGAAAGTCTATTTCAACGACAATCCTCGTGATAAAAAGGAGGAGGGAAAGCTCTACACCGTATGGAGGCGTGAAAAGCCCGAAACAGGGCAGTTTTATACTTTTCTGCAAACAAAGGGTAAAGGTCACTACGTGGGCACCATCCACAGCGCCCAAGGACTCCGCCCCGGTATGACGCTCTTCTTTGAAGGTGACGATTCCACCTATGTGGATGGAAAGATGCGGATGCACGGCACCGGCTCGGAGGATTATTACAACGGCGGCTGGTATGCCCTGCTTGATCGCTGGGATCGTGGCATCAGCATGCCAATCCATGGCTCCCTCGATTACTCCCTCCCGATGAATCGTACAGGCGCATACCGCTTTTTCCTCTCCGACAAACTATCTTTCGAAAATGAGATCTATCACGCCATGGAACATGGAGAGGTAGGAAACAATTTCCCCGTGGACTACACCTCTGTGGCTTTCTATTATGCCGATCGACCGTTGGAAAAACGGATGGAGCCAACAGAAGCATTGCGGGAAGTATACCTGCCATCCAAACATGTCTATTTTCCCCAGTTGATGGAGATTACCCTGGAGAAAGGAATTCAGGTGATCTTCGACAGAGGGCTTGCGCTCACCTCTTTTGGAAAAGGTGCCGTGAGGGTGATGCTGCGTGATGTTCCGGAGGGTAAATACAGGGTACTGCTTAATTATCACGAGAGTCCAAAAGGTGCCGACTTCCAGATATGGCAGCGTCAGAAGCAACTATCAGACTGGATATCCACAAAGGCAGGAAAGGACGGGTACAGGGAGAATGTACATGTGGGAGATATACAACTCACTTCCCAGACAAACTCCATCACGGTGCATGTCAGAGACAATGGGAAAGCCAATCTCTTCGAACTCACACTGATCACGCTTGAACGGATTGAGTAAATTGATGTGATGATTGGATGATGTGGTGATTGGATGATATGGAAAAAAAGCTGATTAAAAGTGTATTGTTTTTATACATTGTCTTCTCTTCCCTGTTACAGGCCCATGAGCCGGGGAGAGGGAATCAGACTTCATCGGTCGTGGTGAAGCTACCTCATTCATTCGAGAATGAGATAGGGAAAATTCAGTATGACCTGCTCGGAAATGAAAAGGGAACCTGCAGGATTGAGGTTTTGAGCGACAGTTGCCTGCATGTGAAGATCAGTTTTAAGCTTGATGAGCAGTTGAGGCAGGACGACTGGCAGCTAACCCTTCATCCCGGTTTTACGCCCTCATTTCACTGGTCGCCACATCTCACCCCCACCCCGCGTCACGTCATCGATCAACACGTATTCCGCTCTCCTGCCCTCATCGTCTCTGATGAACAACAGATGCTGGCGTTGATACCCGATCTCGATATAATGGGCTTGGGAACACCGGTGAGATGGTACCTAGATATGGATGCACAGCAAAACCGGCTGATCCTCGGAATGGGCAACAGCAGCGTGGATGACCATGTGCTGTTTCGTCATGAACCCGGGGCGGTATATCCCGCCGGTGAGGTGGAAATCGGTTTTTATCTGCTTCGCTCCAGTGAAGTTGAGACAATCGGAAATCCTTTCCGAAAACCGCTTGAGTTTATGTGGAGCCGTTGGGGAGGACCGCTGTACAAAAACGGCAATCCCCTGGATGGTTTATTGAAACCTTATGTGGAACATACGTACCACTGGGCATTCAACAGCTGGTCAGATGCTGTCTGGCAGGAGTTCACGCTTCACGGCACGAAGGTAGGTGCTCCAACCTTTATTGTCAATGTCACACAGAGTCCCAACTATCCGGGTGAGGTGAACGAGCGGGAGTTCCGCTCCGTCTGGAACCAGGCGTGGTTCAGTTCCCTGCGCTCAGCAAGCGGACTCTATCGTTATGCGAGGCGTACCGGAAATGATCGTTTAATGGAAAAAGCCTTGCTGACCAAAGAACTGGCATTGTGTTTTCCACAGCGGGATGGTTTTTTCTACGGCCTTATTGGTACGGAAATGGAAGAAGTAGAGAGAGAGGGAAAAAAATATAGCAAGAGCAAAGGATGGGAAACCCGTTTCTGGGGAAATTCCAACAGGAATCCGTACACCTGGAATCCGCGCGAATCCCCTTTTCATGTTCTCGATATGAGCTGGACCGCCCTGCTGATGCTGAGATGGTATGAAGAACTGGAAAAGGATGAACGTTTGTTGCAGTATGCGCAGGCTTACGGTGAGTCGTTGTTACAACTTCAGTCGGTGAACGGTTTTTTCCCCGCTTGGCTCAATCTGCAGACGCTTGAACCCTTGCCTCACCTCGACGAATCTCCGGAGACTTCCATGTCGGCCACTTTCCTGTTGAAATTGTATGAACTGACCGGAAAAGAGGCTTACAAAAAAGCCGCACTCAAGGCCATAGATGCCGTGATCGCCGAAATTATTCCTTCGGGGAGATGGGAGGATTTTGAGACCTATTGGTCCTGTTCCCGTTACGGATCGGAAGATTTGGTGGGAAAAAAGGAGGTGAGAAACAACATGCACAAGCAGAATAATTTTTCCATGTTCTGGACTGCGGAAGCACTGCTTGAGGGTTTCAGAATGACCGGTGAAAAACGTTACCTCGAGTATGGACAACGCACACTCGACGAATTGCTGATGACACAGGCTTCGTGGCAGCCACCCTATATTTACGTGCACGTGCTGGGCGGCTTCGGCGTGATGAATGCCGACGGAGAGTGGAACGATGCACGGCAGAGCCTCTTTGCGGAACTGATTCTCCGATATGGGCAGCTGCTTGGGATTCAGGAGTACCGTGAACGGGGTGTGGCCGCCCTGAAAGCCTCCTTTGTGATGATGTACGCACCCGAAAACCCGGTCACGCGGAGGCAGTGGGAAAAGGTTTATCCTTTTTTTGGCTCCGCAGATTATGGATTCACCATGGAGAACTACGGACACGGTGGACACACAAGTCCCGGGGGTGAGGGAATGGGTGAGTTTACGATCTACGACTGGGGAAACGGCGCGGCCGCCGAAGCATACAACCGCATCCTGGATCATTTTTCGGAAATGGAGGAAATCAGATAAGGGAAATGAACGCGACAGACGGATATATTTTCTGGCTTTAAATTAGAAAAAGAACTGGATGAAAAATAATATTTAATCACATGATGAAACGAAATCAATTCAAAGGAATCGTCGCCGCCATGCTAATCGGGGGAGCTTTTACGCTTTCCTGCAGCGGTAACAGAAAAACATCGGAATCTATGGAAGAGAACTACGAAAAAGGAACATTCGGGTACGACCTGAACTATCTTTCCGAAAAAGACAGCCTGATCGTGCTGAAATCGGATGACGAAAAAGCACAGGTCATTCTTTCGGCCAAATACCAGGCCAAGGTGTTTACATCTACAGCCAACGGTCTGGAAGGAAAGAGTCACGGGTTTGTAAATTATAACTTCTTTGATGCCGGCATCGTGGATGAACACATGAACGGCTTTGGCGGAGAAAACCGTTTGTGGCTGGGTCCTGAAGGAGGAAAATATTCCATCTTTTTTGAACCCGGAAAAGAACAGGTGTATGACAACTGGCACACACCCAAAGGAATTGACATTGCAGCATGGGAAGTGAAAGATGTCACCACAAAGCGCGCCAAATTTATCAAAGAAATGGAATTGCAGAATTACCTGGGCCATAACCTGCTTGTTGCTGTGGAACGCACCGTGTCGCTCATCGCCGACAGTGAAATTGCCACTTCATTGGGTGTTGTCATGCCAAAAAACGTACACGCCGTGGCTTACGCAACCGAGAACAGGATTACCAATCGAAATGATTACGAATGGAGCCCGGAGACCGGTACAGTCTGTATCTGGATGCTTGACATGTTTATGCCCTCCGACTCGGCGGTGACGGTTATCCCATACCACACCGGTGATGAAAGCGATCTGGGGCGGGTGGTTACTTCCGATTATTTCGGTGAGATACCCTCCGACCGGCTAATCGACGAAAACGGGATTCTTTATTTTAAAACGGATGGCAAGTCAAGAGGAAAACTGGGCATGAATGCAAAACGGACAACCACCCTCGCCGGAAATTATGATCCTATCTCACAACGACTGACCATTGTCACCTTCAATGCAGATCCGGACGCGATCTATCTGAATCAGGAGTGGAATCCGGAAAAGAATCCCCTGACAGGAGATGCGCTCAATGCGTACAACGACGGACCGCTGGAGGACGGAAGTATCATGGGTCCCTTTCTGGAACTGGAAAGCAGCTCGCCTGCTGCCTTTCTGAAACCGGGTGAATCACGCTCACACCAGCACAACGTCTATCATTTCGTGGGAAATGAAGCCGACCTCTCCCCCATCGCAGAAGAATTATTGGGTGTGGACCTCGGCAAAGCAAAAAATATTTTTAATTAGTACCGACAACTGAAGTATATGAATTCAAACGTAGTAAAACACCGTCTGGTCCCTGCCGGGATTGTATTTCCTTTTTTTCTGCTCACAGCCCTGTTTTTTATCTGGGCTGTGCCCAATAACATGACAGACACCATGCTGGCGGCATTCAAACGCATCATGAGCCTCTCAGATACGCAGACTGCCTGGATACAGGTTGTCTGCTATTTATTGGGTTATGGCTTTTTCGCACTGCCCGGTGCCATCTTTATCAAAAAACATACCTACAAATCGGGGGTGTTGCTCGGCCTGGGCCTGTGCATATCCGGTACCCTGCTCTTCTATCCTGCCATGTTGGCAAACAGCGTGAGCTCACCGCTGAGTTTTGCTACCTATCTGTTTGCAATCTTTGTGCTGTTTGCGGGACTGTCGGTTCTTGAAACATCGGCAAACGCCTATGTGTATTCACTGGGTGATCCGGTTACCGCAACCCGGCGCCTCAATTTTTCCCAATCCTTCAACCCTTTTGGTGCCCTTACCGGGGTTTTGGTGAGCCAGATTTTCGTGCTGTCACAACTCAATACCATGACCGCTTCACAGAGAGAGGCACTGAGTGCTTCGGAGCTGGTTTCCATACAAAACGGGGAGCTGAATGCAGTGACCACAGCCTATATGATTCTGGGATTCGTGATGCTGGTGTTGTTCCTCCTGATTTTTTTTACCACAATGCCCAAAGCACAGGATGAAGACAAGAGCCTCAATCTGAAAGCCACCTGGGGGCGGTTGAAGAAGAACAAAAATTACGTGTGGGGGGTGATTGCCCAGTTTTTCTATGTGGGTGCACAGATTGCGGTCTGGTCGTTTATCATCCGCTACGCGATGCAGCAGCTCGATTTCGACACGGTCATCGCACGTCTGGGTGATAATCCATCTCAGGAAGCAATCATTGGTGCGTTGCGCGGCGTGGAACCCCTGGCGGGAGGCTTTTATTCTGTGAGTGAATTTCTGGGGTTGAATGAATTGCTGCCCCGTACGTCTGAACAGGCCGGGGCAACCTATTATATTCTTTCGCTGGTATTGTTTGTATTGGGGCGTTTTATTTCTACCTGGCTGATGAAATATACCCGACCGGTCAATATCCTTTCGGGTCTGGGTATTCTGGCCGTGATCTGCTCCATTTTGACCATCTACGGAGAAGGATTTGCGGGTATTTATGCGCTGATGGGAATTTCAGGTTGCATGTCGGCCATGTTTCCCACCATCTACGGATTGGGAATGAGGGGACTGGGAGAGGATACCAAAATCGCCGGCTCCGGTATGGTCATGGCCATCGCGGGGGCGGCACTGCTCACGCAGTTGCAGGGCATACTCTCTGACCAGGCCGGGAGCATTAAATTTGCTTATTGGGTTCCGGCTATCGCGTTTATGATCATTACTTTGTATAGTTTTACCGTCGCACGGAGCAAAAAGCTGGGCAATGGAAATTTTTTATCCGGCCACGTTGGTCTTGATGCCTGATTCGGATACACGCGCAGCAATAGTTTGAAGCACTGCCAGCGGTATCTTTTCAAGCCCGCTGGCGGGCGTTTCCCTGTCGATGGTGTAGATCATCACTTCGCGCGGCTGAAGTGCTTTAACGAGCTCCAACCAGGCTGAAATCTCCTCTTCTGTGGTGTTGTCGATTTCTTTCCCTTCGAACACCCCTTTTAGAAACATCGTCTGGAGGATGAAATTACCCTGAAATTTTTTGTATTGTGCAACCTGTTTTGCCACACGATAGGATGGTGCATTGGGCCGATCGATCAGCCGGACGGTTTCGTCGAAGGCAGAATCCAGTTTCAAAATGGGATTGTCCACTTTTCTCAGGGCGTCGAAGACCGCTTTTTTGGATATATGCATGCCGTTGGAGAGTACGCTTATCCCTGTTTCGGGATAATACCGATTCCGCATTTCTAGGGTATCAGCAATGATTCCGGCGAATTCGGGATGCATGGTTGGTTCGCCGTTTCCGGCAAAAGTAATCACATCGAGCTTTACTCCCTCTTCCCGGAGTAACTGCAGCTTGTCAGCCAGGGCTGCCTTCACAAGCTTCCTGTCCGGTAATTTCGTTTTGGTGCGAAAATCTTTGTTGAAACCACATTCGCAGTAGATACAATCGAAGGAGCATAGTTTGCCATCATAAGGCAGCAGATTCACACCCAATGAAC
Organism: Bacteroidetes bacterium GWC2_46_850; assembly: GCA_001768325.1. GTDB lineage: Bacteria > Bacteroidota > Bacteroidia > Bacteroidales > Dysgonomonadaceae > Proteiniphilum. The sequence continues at coordinate 332,888 of MENQ01000021.1, forward strand.
TCCCCATTCTCCTGCTATGTAGCGGGCCGTATACTATTTCATGAAAAAGAATCGTCATATCTGTTTAAATTAAGAAGCAAGACAAAAGAAGGAAGACAAAACCGCTGCAGGAAACAACGTTGCTTCTAAAAACCTGATCCCTGAAACCTGATCCCTGACTCCTGACTCCTGATCCTTGACCCCTGAAAATCAAAACCAAGAAATTATCCGTTCCGTACCGAATCCGACAAGCAGATAACGCAAAAACTTGCCCATGGTCATCGAGATCATCACCACGGGCACATTGGCCCGCATGAAACCCAATGCCACCAACATCACGTCACCCACTGCCGGCAGAAATCCAAAAAAACCCATCACGGCCCCTTTGCCATGCAACCATTGAATGGTTTTGTCGATCTTTTCGGGTTTTATTCCGAACCATCTTACCAGCCATTCTGTTTTTCCCAGCTTTCCCAGATAGTAGCAGGTAGCTCCCCCGGCGGCATTTCCGGCAGTGGCACATAAAATGCCGGTCCATATGTCAATTCCTGCGGCAATCAACGCGGCAAAAACTACTTCTGAGCTGAATGGAAGGACAGTTGCTGCCAGAAATGAAGCCAGCAGCAAACCCCAGTAACCATATTCCGCCAATCCGTCGAGCATAAAATTAATGTGCCAATGTGCCAATGGACTAATGGGCCACAAGCCAGTTCTCCCCTACTCCCAAATCCGTTTTCAACGGAACCCGCAGTTCGCAGGCATGTTCCATCTCTTCCGTCACCAGTTGCCGGAGTACTGGAAGTTCATCGGGAAAAGCGTTGAAATTAAGTTCGTCGTGTACCTGGAGAATCATCTTTGAACGCAACTTCTCTTTCTCAAGTCGTTCACAAATCCGTACCATGGCCACCTTGATGATATCTGCCGCACTCCCCTGAATGGGAGCATTGATGGCATTGCGTTCCGCGTAACCGCGCACGGTGGCATTGCGGGAGTTGATATCCGGCAGAAAACGTTTTCTGCCAAATATGGTTTCCACATAACCTTGTGAGCGCGCCCTGGCAATACTTTCATCCATATAGTTTTTCACATCGGGGAAGGTCGCAAAATATTCGTCGATCAGATCTTTTGCTTCGGTGCGGGAGATGGTCAATCTTTCCGACAGGCCAAAGGGAGTAATGCCGTAAATGATCCCGAAATTGGCTGTCTTGGCTTTCCTGCGCATATCACCCGTCACCTCCTCGAGGGGGACTTTAAAAATTTTAGCCGCAGTGGCAGCATGGATATCCTGCCCTTTGTTGAATGCCTCCACCATATTTTGGTCGTTGCTCAGGTGGGCCATGATGCGCAGTTCGATCTGAGAATAGTCCGATGAAACAAAAAGACAACCTTCATCGGGGATGAACACCTTGCGCATCTCCTTGCCCCGTTCGTCGCGGATGGGGATGTTCTGTAGATTCGGGTTGGTACTGCTCAGGCGACCTGTTGCTGCCACAGTCTGGTTGAAGGAGGTGTGTATTTTTCCTGTTCTCGGGTTGATAAGCAGCGGAAAGGCATCGACATAGGTGCTCAACAGTTTTTTTAGTCCTCTCTGCTCCAGTATTTTGTCTATTACTGGATGTCTCGACCGCAATTTCTCGAGCTCCTCCTCACTGGTTTTATATTGTCCCGTTTTGGTTTTCTTCGGTTTATCGGCAATCCGCATCCTGTCGAACAGCACTTCTCCGATCTGCTTGGGCGAGTTGATGTTGAATTCGATGCCGGCCATCGTGCTGATCTCTTTCTCAATCTGAATCAGTTGCTGGGTATATTGCACCGAAAGGTCTTCCAGCGCATTCAAATCTAGGCGTACACCTGTCCATTCCATTTCTGCGAGCACGTAGATCAAGGGTGCCTCCACCCGATAATACAGGTCATCGAGCCGGTTCACATGAATCTCTTTCTCCAGTATATTTTTTAATTTGAGCGTGATATCTGCATCCTCGGCTGCATAGTCTGTCACAACAGCCGGATCCACATCGCGCATGTTTCCCTGATTTTTCCCCTTTGCTCCAATCAGTTCCTCTATGTGAATCGTTTTATAGCTCAGATAGATTTCTGCCATATAATCCATCCCGTGGCGAATTTCAGGATTTAACAGGTAGTGGGCAATCATGGTATCGAAGAGGCGCCCCTGAACCCTGATGTCATAATTTCGGAGTTCCAGGATATCATACTTGAGATTTTGACCGACCTTTTCGATGCTTCCATCCTCAAAAAAAGGACGGAATATGGCTACCTGTCGCTGTGCCTCAGTGCGATCTGCCGAGATTGGCACATAGAAAGCCTCTCCCTCCCTGTATGCAAAAGAGAGCCCTACCAGTTCGCTCAGCAGCGGGTCTACTCCTGTGGTCTCGGTATCGAAGCAGACAGCTTGTTGTGTGCACAACAACCTGCTAAGTACCATCATTTCTTCCTCTGTCTGCACCATGGTGTATTGATGCGGCGTGGAGTGAATATCTGTAAAATCAGCTGGCAATACGGGAGAGACATTTTTTTCCGGTTCAGACGGTCCAACCGGTTCTACCTGATCAAAAAGATCAAAAAGATTGCCTTGTGCGGGTCTTTTTGGCGGTGTGTTAACTGGCTCCAGCTTCAAAACGCGGGTGAGCAGGGTGCGAAATTCCAGCTCCTCGAAGAGCTCCCTGATGGCGGTCTGATCGATCTCCTTGCGTAAGAAATCATCCTCCACCACCTCGATCGGAACATCGGTTTTGATGGTCGCCAGAAACTTGGAGAAACGAATCTGCTCGTCGTTTTCTTCTATCTTTGTTTTCAATGCCCCCTTCAGGCGATGACTGTCTTGCAGCAGGTTCTCTATCGATCCGAACTCCTGCAGCAGTTTTACAGCGGTTTTTTCACCTACTCCGGGGCAGCCGGGGATATTATCGGAAGCATCACCCATCAATCCCAGCAAATCGATCATCTGAGAGGGGTGATTGATCTGATATTTTTCCATCACCTTTTTGTCATCCAGTACATCAAAATCGTTGCTCCCATATTTGGGCTTATAGATGAAAATATGAGGTTCAGCCAACTGTCCGTAATCCTTGTCCGGCGTCATCATATATACATCAAAACGCTCTTTGTCGGCTCTTTTGGCAATGGTGCCGATCACATCGTCGGCTTCGTAGCCGGGCACTTCAAGTACCGGCATGTTGTAAGCCCTGATGATGTTTTTGATGATGGGAACAGATGATTTAATCACTTCCGGTGTGGCTTCACGTTGCGCCTTGTATTCTTCATACGCGGTATGCCGAAAGGTGGGTCCCGGGGGATCAAAGGCGACGGCTATGTGGGTTGGGTTCTCCTTTCGCAAAACCTCTTCCAGTGTATTGACAAACCCAAAAATTGCGGATGTATTCCTACCTTTGGAGTCTATTCTCGGGTTTTTGATAAACGCGTAATACGATCTGTAAATGAGGGCGTATGCATCGAGAAGAAATAACTTATTTTTATTCATGACGGAGCCTGCAATCAAATTTTGAAAATGTAAAGTTACAAATATTTGTTGCGAACAGGAGAATTTATATTTACTTTTGTAATTAATATACAGGTAGAATGGATCAAAGTCAGATAATAAAGGATTTTCTACGGGAAGAGCTCCTACTTTTCGATGAATATCTGCGTGATGCGGTTAAGAGTAGCAATCCGCGTGTGTCGGAGATGATTGGCTATATATTTAACGCAGCGGGTAAACGGCTGAGACCCACGCTTGTGCTGTTGACCGCAAAAGCTTGTGGGCGCATTGTTCCAGAGACTTATCACGGCGCAGTGACGGTGGAGCTGTTGCATACCGCCACGCTGATACACGACGACGTGATCGACAAATCTGACATACGACGGGGAAAGCGATCTGTAAATGCTGTGTACGACAATACCAAAGCAGTGCTCATAGGCGATTACCTTTTGTCTACCGCACTCATGGAAAGTGTGAAAACAAATGATCTTGCTATCGTCAGCATCATGTCGGAACTGGGTCAAAATCTTTCAGAGGGTGAACTGAATCAGTATTCTCTGGCCAGTGAAGTCATCATAGACGAAGATGCCTATTTCGAAGTGATCGACAAGAAAACAGCATCGTTGATGCGTGCCAGCATCGTCATCGGTGCCATCACAGGCGGTGCGGGAAAAGAAACGATTGATAAATTCAGTAGGCTTGGAAAACTGCTGGGCATCTGTTTCCAGATCAGGGATGATATTTTTGATTACTTCCAGGCCGACGTCGGTAAACCGACCGGTAACGATATCCGGGAGGGAAAGATCACACTTCCGCTCATATATGCCTTGCAAAACAGTCCCGATGGCGTGAGCGAGGAGATGAAAAGGATCATCGGATCACATGACTACAGCGAGGAGAACATCAGGAAGTTGCTGGCTTTCGCCAAAGCGTATCATGGTGTGGAGTATGCCTATAAAAAAATGAATCAGTTTCTTTCAGAAGCGGAAACAATCATCACCGAATTTGCATTCGATGGTGGTATCAAATCATTGATGCAACTTTTCCTGACCTATTTGAAAGAACGTCTCTATTAAAAAAGATATCACTCCGTGGGGGAGTGATATCTGACTTTTTCAACCTTTTTCTTTTATTGAATCTCAATCTGTCTGGTGTTCGGTTTTACTTCTTCCTTCACAGTGGGTATTTCCACGGTCAATACACCGTTTTCAACCTTGGCAGAAATTTGATCCTTTATCACATTATCGGGGAGGATCATCCTCCTTTGAAACTGTGCATAGGAAAATTCACGTCTCAGGTATGAACCTTTCTGGTCTTTTTCCTCGGTTTGATTTTTTTTCTCGAATTCAATCACCAGATTGTTTGACTCATCCAGTCTCACCTTGCAATCTTCACGGGTCATCCCGGGAGCCGCTACTTCTACGGTAAAACCGTTGTCATTTTGCTGAATGTTTATCGCGGGAACCGATTTGTTGCTCTGTTCCATCCATTCATTGCCGAAGAAATCATTGAAGACACTCGGCAGCCAGTTGTTGTTGCTTCGTCTGATTATTGCCATAATTTTATCCTTTCTTTGATTATTATTATTTTTTCGTTTACAACGATGAAAGGACAAATTGTGTGCCGATTCATTTTCAGACTCAATTGCGCACACAATACGACAAAATGGCGCATTTTTTCGCTAAATTTGCGGACAAATGAACAAAAAGTGGACAGATTGGCATGACTTGTCGGACTCTATTCCAATATGCGATAGACCCGTTTTCCAAAATGGTACTTCCCATAGCGGTCAGTTGCTTTCACTTCGATGGTGTGTTCGCCAGGAGCGAGGTCTAGACTGAGTGCTCCACTCCATAGGTGGGTGCTGTTTACCGCATTGGAAGGACGACGCCCCGGTAGCAGTTTGTCGGTCACGTCCCATTCATATAATTTGGCATAATAACTCGGATCAATGGCCTCAATATAGTTCATCTTACGCCATCTGCCCTGATCAATCCGGTATTCAACCAAATCGTTTTTGCTTCCCATAAAGAAATTGACGACTATTTGTGAGGTGGTTCTGCCTTTAAAAGGTACAACCTTGGGTGCGTATATGTTCATCTGATATTCTTCCTCTCTTCCGGCAACCTTGTAATCCACGGCATATTGATTGCCCTGAACATTCAGAAAGACATATCCCTGTGGCGTGCCGTCGCGCATGGTTGCATCTGGTAGGCCGTTTGCATCGAGTTTACCCGAATACCAGTCGCCAGAAGTAGTTCCCACGTTATATTCATGCAAGGGTTTGCTTCCTTTCCAGCCATTGACTTCCGTGTATTCAATCTGATCCTGATAATGGGTATGTGCCGACATGATCAGTACATTTTCATAAGGCTTCAGTAGGTCGAAAACCCGCTGCCGGTCCTCCAGACGAAACGATCCTCCTGTATTGTCCTTCATTTGAATGTGTTGCGACAAGACGACAAGCTTGTCGGCAGGAACGTGTTTCAGGTCGTTTTCCAGAAATCGCAGCTGATCTTCGCGATAACCTCCCCAGTAACCTTTGCCGTCCCGCGGGTCTGGGTACAGGATGTCGTCGAGTATGATGAAATGGGCATCCCCGTAGTTGAACGAATAGTTGGCACTACCGAAGTTCTTTTCGAAAGTCTCATCAGAAAGCAGGTCTGTGGGTGCATCGTAGTTCATGTCGTGGTTTCCCATTACATTGTACCAGGGTAGTTGCAGCTGACGCATTCTTTCTTTGTAATCTGGATGCAGGTCGAGATTGTCACCCACGATATCGCCCAGGCTGATTCCGAAGAGCGTATTCTTCTTTTTCTTTACGTCTTCAACGATCTTTTTTGTGAAATAATCCAGATCCTGGATAGAGTAGGGTTGTGGATCACCAAAGATGATGGCGGAGAAATTATCCGGTTCCTCTTGTTTGAAAAGGGCAAAATTTACCGATTTGGGCAACTTCCCTGTCGGCGATACACCCTTGTATTTGAGCGAGTCGGGCGATCCTTCCGGTTTGTAGTGATGGTAAAACTGTGGGATGAAATCTTCATCCACAGTTAGGCCATAACCTTTTGGTTTGATCACGAAGATGGTATTTCCCGCTTCTACCGGGATTGTGTAGAAACCATTCCTGTCGGTGAGTACCACCTCTGTTCCGTTGGACAGGGCCACGTTTGCAATGCCGGTCTCACGACGGTCTTTCTTTCCGTTTTTGTTGATATCCTCATAGACATAACCTCGTGCCGATTGCTGTGAGTAGGCCGTGATTGCAACAATGAGTAAAATTAAGGAGAGTAGATTTTTCTTCATATGAATTTGTAATATTTTATTGTACCGGCATGCATGATTGTTCATCAGCTTGTTATCTTCTGGCGCAAAAGTATGTTTTTTATTTTACTTTTCCGTTACAAAAAAATGAAGTTTGCCAAATAGAAAAGGCGGAACGCAATGTCCGCCTTTTAACCAGTTGTATGCTTCATTAACCGGATATCAATATCTCCAGCCAGCCTTTTCTTCAATTTCAGCCTGTCTGCCGACCGGTATCAGGGTGAATCCCCAGTGATAATTCCTGTTGGCGGGGAGACTGTATTCAGGCAGTGGACGTGCGCCCCAGCTGTTGTAACCGGCCACACCCTGCTGTTTCATATCGATGCAGACCTCCACGAAGTTGCGGGGTGAGATGTCGTTGATGTGGGTATGACGCGGACGGTTATTTTTTGCTTCCTCTTCCGAGCGTGCTGCAATTTCCTCGCTGCTGAAATTATTCCACTGATAGGGACGGTGTGTGGCCTCTTCCGAGTCGAAATCCTCCACGCTGTTGTGCAGTGCATTGAAACCAATTGTGCTGTCGGCTACGACCAACAGTCCCTTTTGGCCGTTGGTGAGAGCTACCCAGCGGGTATCTGTTCTGTGCCCGTTTTCCTGCGGACGTACATAAGGAAAATAAATCTCTCCGGCTGTTGTGCTGTACAGGCCAACCTTCGATCCGGAGGCTCTGTCGATATAATTCTCGCCGGGGCCGCGACCGAAATAAGTTACCTTGTCCATTGTCGATGGCAAACGAAAACGAACACCAATGCGCGGGACATTCAGTGTGGAGGATGCCTTGCGCGTAGCAGATACTTCCGGGGAAAAAGTGGCCGTCAGCGTGGCTTCGGATGCAGCAATCTGTTTTTCCTGCATATCGGTCGACAGAAAATCCACTGCAACTTTCACAATTCCCGATGGAAAAATGGTATAACGCACTTTGTAGAGACTACCTGCAGCCAGCAGATAGGTCGTCTCTATGCTTTTTTCATCTCCTTCGGATGAAGTTTTCACGTCGGTCACATAGAAATTTTTACTCGATTGCTTCCATATCTGTAACCTTTTTGGAGCTCCGCTTCCATAATCGTTATCGTTGGGAGCCCGCCAGAAATTGGGCTGAATACCAAAACTTTCGTAAAAATATGCTGTCCCGTCCACCTTGTAGGAGGTGACCATACCTCGCTTCTTGTCAAAGACAAAGTGAACAGTCGGAGATTTTACTTCCACATTGTTTCCAGTCTCTGTCAATTGCAAGGGGCGATGGCTTCCGGTGTGTGCAAATGCAGGTTTCGGCTTATCGAACGGAAGGGTAAATTGTTCGATTGCCACCACATGACCGGCTGGGACAAGGGGCGCAGCTGTTTTACGGGTTACTTCGAAATTCACGAAATATTCCTTGCCGGCAACCGGCGTAAAACTATCAGCAGGAATGGTTACCACCTTCGATTCTTGCGGCAAGAGCGCTATATCCAGTGTGCCTTCTTTTATTACATTGCCATTTTCGGTAATCCGGTATTGGAATAAGTAATCGTCACTATTGGAAAAATATTTGCGGTTGATCACGCGATACAAACCTTTCTGGGAATCAACTGCTTCGAAAGCAAAATTCTGGTGTGTATATTTTACTTCGGCAAGGGCAGGGTGGGGGGTACGGTCGGGGTTCACCAGCCCGTTGCACAGGAAATTCCCATCACTGGGCATATCTGTTCCGTAGTCGCCTCCGTATTTGTAGTAGCGTCTTCCATTTTCATCGGTTGCCTCCATGCCCTGGTCTACCCAGTCCCATATATACCCGCCCTGCAGGTTGGGATATTTGTAAATGGCCTCCCATTGAATATCAAGATTTCCGCTGGAATTGCCCATAGCGTGTGAATATTCGGAAGGAATGACGGGGCGGTCACTTCCTTTTTTTCCAATTTCTTCCAACCATGCAGCACTGGGATATTGCGGTACATACATGTCGGTGTTATCGTCCCAAAGGGCGCGCTCATAATTCACGGGACGGTTCATCAGATCGCGCTCCTGATCTTTTAGAAATTTATAGGTATGAAAGAAGTTGATGCCATTTCCTGCTTCATTCCCCAATGACCAGATTGCCACGGAGGGATGATTCTTGTTTCTCTCGAACATATTTACAGTTCTGTCCATGTGGACTTGTTCCCATTCCGGATGCTTTGCGAGTGACTCCTGACCGTAATACATGGCATGCGACTCAATGTTGGCTTCGTCGTACACATACAGTCCAAATTCATCGCAGAGTTCATAAAAACGACGCGATTGGGGGTAGTGAGACAGACGGACTGTGTTGATATTATTTTGTTTCATCAACGTGATATCTTTGAGCATCAGCTCTTCCGTCACATAATGTCCGGTCTTGGGATTGGTTTCATGGATATTCACTCCCTTTAGCTTGATGGGTTGTCCGTTCACCAGAAACAATCGGTCGCTCCTGTTGCCTGTTTTGACGAGTTTGATTTCGTAACGGCGGAAACCCACAGGGTAGGGGACCACCTCTTCTGCCAGCTCACCCTCTTTGGCAACTGTTATCAATAGCTTATAGAGATTGGGATGCTCTGAGGTCCATGCATCCACATTGGGTAATTTCGCATCAAAACGGACGCTATTTTGACCATTTCCCGGTATGCTGATCGGTTTTGTACCGGAAAGCACGCGTTTGCCGGACCGATCCAGCAGTTCGTAGCCGACTTCTGCTTCCGACACTCCCGGGCTGTAATTGGCCACAGTAGCTTCCAGTGCAAAGATGCCATCCCTGTAGTTGTCTTCGAGCGTAGATTTTACCCTGAAATCGCGCAGGGAGGTTTTGGGTTGCGACCACAGGAACACATCTCTCTCAATACCGCTGATGCGCCAGAAATCCTGCGCCTCAAGATAGGATCCCGTACTCCAGCGAAATATCTTCAAGACCAGTGAGTTTTTGCCCGGTTTCACATACTTGTTTATCCGAAACTCAGCTGTTGTTTTAGAATCTTCACTGTAACCGACTTCTTTTCCATTGATGTATACATATACACCCGATTTGGCACCGTCGATACAGAGAAAAATTTCCCGGCCGCTCCAGTCCTCCGGAATTTCAATCTCCCGGCGGTATACACCCACCGGATTCTGTTCCGGCAGGTAGGGCGGTGCCATCTTTGGAAAACGGGTTACGGGATCACGCTCTACAAATTCATAAGGATGGTTCACGTAGAGGGGGGTACCAAAACCCTGCAGCTCCCAATTGCCAGGCACCTGAATCTCTTTCCATCCCGACATGGAGACCGTGGAGTCGGTGATGTTTTCAGGAAGCTGTTTATAGCCATCCACGAAATAAAATTTCCAGGTTCCGTTGAGTGAGAGGTAATAGTTACTCTGTTCAAACCGAGTTTGCAAAGCTTCCTGCTTGCCGTTGTAAGTCATAAACTGTGTACGAGGGTACTCTTTATTTACCTGCACAACATTTACATCCTGCCAGTAAGGCAGTTTGCGCAAAACGGATGTTATGCTGCTCTCCTGGGCCTGTGTTTGGTTTAGGAAAATCAAACCCATGGCAGCAGCCAGTATAATTTTATTCATTTCGTCTCTTGTTAAAAATCATGCAAAATGGATGTTATTTAGATGGTTTGTATTTCAGATAATAGGGTATCTGCAAGACGGCTCGTTCCAATCCTAAACAGGGTGGGTGTGCACCACTCTTCACCCAGTAGTTCCTTGACCAGGGTATAGTACTTGACGGCGTCTGTGGTTGTGGACACACCGCCGGAGACCTTCAGGCCGATTTTACGCCCTGTCTTCTCATGATAGGATTTGATGGCATGACACATCACCCAGGCCGCTTCCAGCGTTGCTCCGGGAAATCCCTTTCCGGTAGAGGTCTTCAAAAAATCGGCACCCGAATAAAGCGCCAGGATGGCTGCATTGTGTATCAATGATCCGGTCTTCAATGCTCCTGTTTCGAGGATGACCTTGAGTGTTGCATCCCGGCAGGCCTCTTTAATTTCAGACAACTCCTCGCACAGTTCCTCATATTCTTCTCCCAGGAACAATCCCACATTGAGGACCACGTCAATTTCGTCTGCACCGTCCGCCACTGCCAACGCTGTCTCAGCTACCTTCACCTCTGTAAAGGTTTGTGATGAGGGAAAACCAGCCGACACGCAGGCAATCTTTACGTCGGCGGTCAATGCTTCCTTTGCGGTATGTGCGAAATTGGGATATACACAGATGGCCGCCACGTTGTCCACTTCCGGCGTGGAGCCTTCGAAACTGTTCACCTTCTCAACGAACTTCCAGACACTTTCCCGGGTGTCCGTGGTGTTGAGCGTGGTAAGATCAATGCAGGCATAGATTTTTTTATAGACTTCCTTGTTGTTGTTCTCTTCAAATTTTTCTGCAATAATCTTTTCTGCCTTCTCTGTTATATCACTGTCTGTCAGGTTTATAGGATGATTCCTGAGGGCTTTTAAGTATTTGTCCGATTCCATTTGTTACATTTGTTATTATGTAGTTATTCAATTGTTATTCAAAAAAGCGATTCATTGTTCCGATGCCTTGTGCCATCTCTTGCTGTTTTCTTTTCAATATTTTTTTGAAGTGCGTCTTCCAGATCAACTCCTGTCTGATTTGCAAGGCAAAGGAGCACCCAGAGCACATCGGCTATCTCGTCAGGTAGGTTTCCCGAGAGATCGGATTCCTTGAAGGACTGTTCTCCGTAGGTTCGTGCCATGATGCGTGCGAGTTCGCCTACCTCCTCCATCAGGATGGTCATGTTGGTCAGTTCGCTGAAATAGCGTACGCCATATTGATGAATCCATTGGTCTACCTGTTCCTGTGCGTCTTTTATTGTCATTATGCTTTAAATATCAATGTGATAATAAAAATATATCTGTTAATACTCTCTGTTTTTCGAGTCGATCCAAATGGTGACTGGTCCGTCGTTTACCAGATGCACCTGCATGTCGGCACCGAATTCACCAGTTTCAACCGGCTTTTCAAACAAGAGAGACAACGTTTTGCAAAATTGCTCGTATAAAGGTATTGATATTTCCGGTCCGGCCGATCTGATGTAGGAGGGACGGTTTCCCTTTTTTGTGCTGGCATGCAGTGTGAACTGAGAAACGACCAGAATCTCTCCACCAATTTCCATGACAGACTTGTTCATCACTCCATTCTCATCATCAAAAATACGTACATTCACGGTTTTCCTGCACAACATGGCTATGTCCTCTTCCGTGTCGGTAGCCTCAATTCCAACAAACAGAAGGAGTCCTTTTCCGATTCTGCTTTTTTCGACACTGTCAATCTGCACACTTGCCTGGGTGACTCGCTGTATCAACAATCTCATACTTTAAAATTTGTCTGGCGTACTTCTTTCCGTTTTTCCGGGAGTCGCTTTTTCTTCTGTAATCCAGTTCATGAGGATGCCAGCTTTATTTTTTCCCGCGATCACGGCAATCTCTTCCTCATTTGCCTCCTTGAGACGCTTGATGCTCTTAAAATGGGTGAGCAGCTTTTTTTTCGTTTCCGGACCAATTCCTTTTACCCCGTCGAGTTCCGACACCAATTGCGACTTGCTTCTTTTTTGACGGTGAAATGTAATGCCAAAACGATGTGCTTCGTCACGAAGTTGCTGTATGAGTTTTAACGTTTCAGAATTTTTGTCGATGTAGAGCGGAACGGAATCCCCCGGGTAATAAATTTCTTCCAGACGCTTCGCAATCCCAATCACTGCAATTTTTCCGTAGAGTCCGATTTTCTGAAGCGATTCCACAGCAGCGTGCAATTGGCCTTTACCGCCGTCAATCACAATTAGTTGGGGCAGGGGAGAGCCTTCTTTAAGCAGCCGAGCATAACGTCTTTCCACAATTTCGCGCATCGATGCGTAATCATCGGGTCCTGTGACACTCTTTATATTGAAGTGACGGTAATCTTTTTTCGAGGGCTTTGCTTTTTTAAAGACCACGCATGCTGCGACCGGATTTGTCCCTTGAATATTGGAATTATCGAAACATTCGATATGCCAGGGCAGCTCTTTCAACCGAAGATCTTTTTGTACCGTTTTTAAAATTCGTGTGGTGCGTTGTTCGGGATTTAACATCTCCGCTCTTTTCAGTTTATCAATTTTATACTGCTTCACATTTTTTTCCGATAGCGACAAGAGACTTCTTTTTTCGCCGCGCTGCGGAACCATAAATTCTACGCCCTGCATTTTCAATTCCGGTATAAACGGTACAATGATTTCTTTCGAATCGCTACCGAACCGTTGTCGCATTTCCAGTATTCCCATCCCGAGCAATTCTTCCGGTGTTTCATCGAGTTTCTTCCTGTACTCAAAGGTGTATGCCTGATTGATTGCACCGTTTACGACATGAAGATAATTGATAAATGCAGCATGTTCATCTTCTTCAATTGAGAAAACGTCCAGATTGTAATTTATATTGCTGATAACCTGCGATTTCTCTCTGAAGTTTTGAATCAGCAGCATTTTTTCCTTCAATTCATGCGCTTCTTCATATCGCATCTCCTGAGATAACAGCTGCATCTTCTCTTCAATCTGTTTCTCGATAAGATTGATGTTTCCTTTCAGGATTTCTGTAATTTCGCCAATATTCTTTTGGTAACTTTCCATTGATTGAAGCCCTTCACAAGGCCCTTCGCAACGCTTGATGTGATACTCGAGACAGACTTTGAATTTGCCGGCCGCAATATTTTCGGGTGAGAGATTCAATCGGCATGTTCTCACTTTGTATATCCTTCGAATAAGTTCCAGGAGTGCGTTGACCGACAGCACCGATGTGTAGGGTCCATAATACTTTGACCCGTCTTTTACTATATTTCGGGTTTTATATACACGGGGGAAAAATTCATTTTTAATCACAATGGATGGATACGATTTATCGTCTTTCAGCATCACATTGTAGCGTGGTTTCAGTTGCTTGATCAGATTATTCTCCAGCAGGAACGTATCTTCCTCGGTGTTGACAACAATGTATTTAATCTTGTTTATCTTCCTGACCAGGATCCTTGTCTTGGGATGCTCCTGAACCTTATTGAAATAAGAAGAGACTCTTTTCTTCAGATCTTTCGCTTTTCCGACATAAATGACCGTACCCTTTTCATCCAGGAACTGGTAGCAGCCTGGTTGATGGGGTATCACGGCGAGTGTATTTTTTATTTCGTCAGTCATTTTTATTCCAGGAAATTTTAATACTTACAAAAATACAAAATAAAACCCATTTCTGCCTACGATGCGTTCATGGCAAAAATGAGTCTATTCTTGGGTAAGGGTCTTGAAGCAGAAGTATCGGGGAGAATCAGTAATTTTTTTAAACTGAGAATTTCAGGACGGTATCTATTTCAACCTCTTCAGGGAATAAATCCCGCGCTTTCAGGTCTTCCAATTCGATCAGGAAGTTGATCAGAATTTTCTTTACGCCCATTTTCCTGATCAGATTGTAAGCAGCAAACATCGTACCACCGGTAGCGAGCAAGTCATCGTGAATTAACACCACATCCTCTTCATTCAGTGCATCGGCATGAATTTGTATGGCATCGTCGCCATATTCTTTGGTGTAGGTCTCTTCGATAACGTTAAAGGGTAATTTGCCTGGCTTGCGGATAGGAACAAATCCTGCACCCAGCTGAATGGCCAGTGCCGGTCCCATAAAAAAACCACGTGACTCTATGCCCACGACCTTTGTAATTCCTCTGTTGCGATATCTTTCGACCAGGATATCGGAAAGTTCTTTCAGATGCTCCGGCGATTGAAAAAGGGTCGTGATGTCTTTAAACTGGATGCCCGGAATTGGAAAGTCGGGAATATTCCTGACTGCTGAAGTTAGTGATTCGATACTCATTTTTCTATTTATGTTTTCTGAATTGTTCCACGTGAAACATAGTCGTTTTATCGTCCCAGCAGGATCAATAAAACGGAGATGTCGTTGGGCGACACGCCTGGGATTCTGCTCGCCTGGGCAATTGTTTCGGGATTGATATTCGTGAGTTTCTGTCGTGCCTCGGTCGACAGTGACTGTATCTCGTTGTAATTAAATTTATCTTTGATGCGAATGTCTTCCAGACGGGTTATCTTGTCGGCCATGATCCGTTCCCGTTTGATGTATCCGCTATATTTTATTTCGATATCGGCCGATTCAATAATCTCTTCTTTCCGTTCCGTTACCTGTTGCAACAACTCATTGAGGGGGGCAACCTCGCCGGCCATCAACTGAAGATCGATATGAGGACGTGTGAGCAGGTCCATCAGTTTCACACCATGTTTCAACGGGGCCGTGCCGATCCTTTCCAGAAATGGATTTATTCGTTCTGCCTTGATTGAAAAGTTGCGGGCAAAGTGGATTATTTCTGCTACTTTTTCTTCTTTCCGGGCGAGCAACTGAAGTCTGTGCTCCTTTGCCAATCCCAGTTCACCCGCTTTGCGGGTAAGTCTTTCGTCGGCATTGTCCTGGCGGAGAAGTATGCGGTATTCCGCGCGGGAAGTAAACATCCGATAGGGCTCATCCACACCTTTTGTAACCAGATCATCGATCAGTACCCCAATATAGGCTTCGTCCCTGTGCAGAACAAAGGGACTCCCTCCATGGCAATTGATGTGTGCGTTGATGCCTGCCATGATGCCTTGTCCAGCTGCTTCTTCATAACCTGTGGTTCCGTTGATTTGTCCCGCAAAGAAGAGGTTTTTCACCTGTTTTGTTTCGAGGGTAGGGTGGAGTTGGGTGGGATCGAAGAAGTCATATTCTATGGCATAACCGGGACGGAATATATGCACATTCCGGAAGGCCGGAACCCGTTGCAGCGCCTTTAACTGTGTTTCCAGAGGCAGTGAAGAGGAGAATCCGTTGAGATAATATTCGTGGGTTGTCTCTCCCTCCGGCTCAAGAAAGAGCTGATGACTGGTCTTGTCGGCAAATGTAACAATCTTCGTTTCGATGCTGGGACAGTAGCGGGGACCTATGCTTTTAATCTGTCCGTTATAAAGGGGAGAATCTTGCAGCCCTTCACGCAGCATCTCGTGGACCTCCTCCGATGTATAGGCTATCCAGCAGCTGCGTTGCCGCAGAATTCGAGCTGCTTCCGGTAGATAGGAAAATTTATGGAAATCTTCTTCCCCTTTTTGTTCTTCAAGAAGGGAGAAGTCCACGCTTCTGGCGTCTATCCTGACCGGTGTTCCGGTCTTCATGCGGTCGGTCCTGAATCCCTGGTCTCTCAGTTGCTCGGTCATGCCAAATGAAGCTGGCTCGCCGATGCGCCCTCCTCCAATCTGTACTTTTCCGATATGAATCAATCCGTTTAAAAAGGTACCATTTGTCAGGATAACCGCTTTTGCCGAAAATTCAACACCCATGCGGGTTTTTACTCCGGTGACGATCCCCTTACCAAGTATCAGTTCGATGACCATGTCCTGCCACATATCCAGATTGGATGTGTTCTCTATGATCTCCCGCCATGTTTCAATGAATTTCATCCGGTCACTCTGTACGCGGGGGCTCCACATGGCGGGTCCTTTGGAACGGTTCAGCATCCGGAACTGAATGGCTGTTTTATCGCTCACAATCCCGGTCTGACCTCCCAAAGCATCAATTTCACGTACAATCTGCCCTTTTGCAATACCACCCACGGCAGGATTGCAACTCATTTGGGCAATTTTGTTCATGTCCATTGTGATAAGCAGCGTCCGGGAACCAAGATTGGCAGCTGCCACAGCAGCTTCACATCCGGCATGCCCCGCACCTACTACAATGATGTCGTAATTGAAAGTCATTTTTATATTTTAAGGTTGCAAAGATACTAAAAAAGAAAAAGTTACGACTAATCAGGATGTTAATTCCAAATAATAGAAGAAAAACGATCTTTATTTTAAGTAGATACGGAGGTATATCGGGAGGTGATCGCTGTAACCCCCTGTATAACTCCCACTGTAGGTGCGGTTAGGACGTATCCGGTTATACCTGTCACTGTGGAGCAGATAACGGGCGTTGAATATGTCGGCATATTCCGGCTTGCAATCAATCTTGTCAGACAACAACAGGCTCCCCGAGACAATGAATTGATCAAAGAGCAGCCAACGCTTGTGAAACGTGGTTCCTAGCCCTCTTTCAAAACGTGGATAGAGCAGATTATACAAATTTTTATTTACGATATTGGTAAATTTTTTTTCGGCTGCGAGAATTTCGTCGATGCTGTTGTCATCGGGAGTGTCATTGAAATCACCCATGATGAGTATCTTTTCGTCGGGATTTTTATCCTGAATTTTGCGTACAGCATTTCGTAATTCACTTGCAACAAAATAACGTCTCCGTTCCGATACTTCTGTTCCGGCATTGCGTGAGGGGAAGTGCACCACATAGAGATGCAGAATCTCTCCGTTCACCGTCTTTCCTTTCACATAAAGGATATCCCGTGTCCTGTCTTCAATTCCCGGCAGATGGACCAGGATGGGACTTGACTCAAGGACGATCCATGTTTGGGTATTGTATATCAGTGCCACATCCGATCCTCTTTCATCGGGGCTGTCATAATGGACGAAGCTATACCGGCAGATTCCTTTGCGGTTCATTTCATCCAGAATGCTCTCCATCACCCACTTGTTTTCTATCTCAGCCAAACCGATTATATCCGGATGGTCGGGTTGCACAATCTCTCCGATTACTTTTGTTAATTTGCCTACTTTATTGTTGAATCGTTCCATGGTCCATTTTCTGAAACCTTCGGGTGTGTAATCATCATCCATGGTGGCCGGATCATTCACGGTATCATAAAAATTCTCGGTATTGTAAAACATAAAGGAAAAAGGATGTAGCATGACGAAAGGTAGCAGTTTACAAATGTAAATAATGTGCTTTATTTCAGTAATTTGATCTGAATTATTGGAAGGTATTTCTCAGAATGAGCAGTGCCGTGTTTTCTGCGATGCGCATTGCTTCTTGCTCTGAGTTGGAATGGTCGTCTAAACCGCAAAGATGAAGGATGCCATGAATGATGACACGATTCAGTTCATCTGTAAATTCCGTTTGGTACTTTTGTGAATTGGAGCGTACCGTATCGAGACTGATGGAGATGTCACCCGAAATCACATTATTTTCAGAGTAGTCGAATGTGATGATGTCTGTATAAAAATCATGCTGCAGATATTGTCGGTTTATCTCCAGAATTTTTGCGTCGTCGCAGAAAAGATAGGATATCTCACCCACACGTCTGCCATGATTTTCAGCAACTGTTTTAATCCAGTTCGCCGTTGCTCTTTTTTTAATTGGTGGAAAATCCACATTTTCCGAATGAAAACTGACTGCCATATATTTAACATTTATTTACCTGGAGAATCGCCTATTTTTTATCCGAAAAAGAGATAGGCCACAAAAATTGCCGCAATCACCCCTGCCAAATCTGCCAAAAGCGCATAGGGAACGGTGTAGCGCGAATTTTTGATGTTCACGGCACCGTAGTAAACAGCTACGATATAGAAAGTGGTATCTGTGGCACCCTGTAGAACGCTTGACAGCCGACCTGTGAATGAGTCGGCCCCAAAAGTTTTCATCGCGTCGATCATCATGCCCCGGGCGCCGCTGCCGCTTAATGGTTTCATCAGGGCGGTGGGTAACCCATCCACCCATCGTGTATCCGCACCGGTAAATGAAACCAGGTTGCGTGCACCTTCCATCAGGAAATCCATGGCTCCTGAAGCACGGAAAACGCCGATCCCCACCAGAATGGCAATGAGGTAAGGGATGATGGTGACAGCTGTTTTAAAACCATCCTTTGCGCCGTCGATGAACGCTTCGAAGATATTGATCTTTCGTTTCAGCGCTTTGACAATAAAAAGCACGATGATGGTAAACAGGATGATGTTTGCCGTGAGGCTCGACACAATGTTGATCTTCTCCTGTGGCATCGACTGAAAAATCAATATGGTTCCGGCAATAATAGCTGCCATGGCAAGCACAAAACCCATAATTGATCGTTGGAATATATTGATACCCTGCTTCAGACAGACTGCGATCATTCCCACGAGGGTGGCGACGAATGTGGCGATCATGATGGGAATAAAGACATCTGCTGGATTGGCAGCTCCCAGCTGGGCACGATACACCATGACGGTGACCGGAATGAGGGTCAGTCCGGATGCGTTTAACACCAGAAACATGATCATCGGGTTCGACGCTTCCTCTTTCTTTGTATTAATCTCCTGGAGTTCCTGCATCGCTTTCAGTCCGAAGGGAGTCGCTGCATTGTCGAGCCCCAGCATATTTGCGGAAATGTTCATCAGCATGGATCCTGCGGCAGGATGGTTTTTAGGCATTTCGGGAAATAGTTTTGAAAACAGGGGAGCTACTGTCCTGGAGAACATCTCAACCATGCCGCCACGTTCACCAATCTTCATCACGCCGAGCCACAGCGAAAGTACACCCGTTAGTCCGAGTGATATTTCAAAGCCTGTTCTGGCCGTATCGTAGGTAGAATTCATGATGTCGGTAAATACCTGCAAATCGCCAAAGAAAAGCAGCTTTACCAACGCCACGATGAAAGCGATCAGAAAAAAAGCGACCCAGATATAATTCAATACCATAAAATGCAGAAGTCATGGATGAAAATGAGTTTCCATCTGGAAACGGACCGATCAAAGATACAATTAAATGAGAAAAGAGCAAAAAGAGATGGATTTTTTAATGCAGATCAGCGTACGGAATTCTGCCTCTTTATGAACAATGCGTCGGTCATATCCACTGTTTTTGGTTTCAACACAACCAGCTGAAGAACGATGGCCAGCAGTACGGCACCCATCATCACGATGAACACCGAAGTCATGTGACCGGCATCCAATGCCTTTCCCAGTTCGTTGGTAATGATGGCTCCAGCCGATATCCCGGCCAGGTTCATGAATCCATAACCGGTTGCACGATAGCGTGAAGGAACAAACTGGCATAGTATGGGCATGTTATTCACATCGAAGATTCCAAATCCCAAACCGAATAAAAGAGCTCCTGTAATTACCGTGGACAATCCGCTGCCATAGCCAATCAGCACCAGAGCAGGTATGGTAAGACCCAGGCCGATGACCCCGGTATAAATTCTTCCCTTCAGATGCTTCGTTACCCACCGGTCTGACAGGTACCCTCCTGCAATTACACCGAACAAAGATGCCATCGCCAATGTCATGGTCGATAGCGGTCCCGCCCGTTCCATTCCCATATTCAGGGATTCAGAAAACAGTGTGGGCAGCCAGTTTTTAGTCGCCCACCCGGGTAAGCTGGGGGCGGAAAAGTAAAAGAGGATCACCCAGAATGCAATGTTGGAGAAAAGCAAGGACAATCCTTTTCCCATTGTGGTCAACTCCTGCGCGAATGATCTTTTTTGATTTGTAGTTACGTGATAGGTTTTCTTTTCACGAAGAAATGCAATTAAAATCAAGCTATAGATCATGCCGATCATGCCGAAGGAATGGAAGGTAAACTGCCACGTAGTTCCAGCCGCCAGCGTAGCGCCAAACCCTCCAAATGCCTGTCCCAGGTAGATGCCCGACGTGTGAAAGCCAATGGCCAATGACCGTGTTTTCCCCTGATGATAGTCGGCAATAAGCGACAAGGCTGCCGGCACATAAAAGGCTTCACTGATCCCCATGGCGGCTCTCAGGATATACAGCTGATCAATATTTTTGGCATATCCCATCGAGAGGGTCACGGCAGACCAGACAAACAAACTGATTACGATCAGCCATTTGCGGTTGAGCCGGTCGGCGATCATACCTGAGAGTGGACTCATGAAGGCGTATATCCAGAGAAATATGGCCATTAACCGTCCGAAATTGGTTGCCGTGACCAATTCGGCAATATCCACCTCCATGAACGGCTTCATGGTGGCAAGCATCTGACGGTCGAGGTAGTTCAAAAGTGCCACGAACCATAGTATGCCAACTACCACCCAGGGGTATTTTTTTTCCCCGGTGAATGTTGATATAAGATTCATCAATTTAAAACTTCAATTGCACGTATTTGATTTTTTCGCGATTGTAGGTATAGGTAACATGTACTGTTCCCTTTTTATCCTGTAATATGGCAGGGTAACTGAATTCACCCGAGGTGTGATCCTCTAAGTCAATTAGTTTTTCCCATGTTTTCCCATCATATGACCCGGCTATTGCCAGTTTATTTCTACCCGAAGTGATTGGATTGTAAATGATCAGTTGTAGACCATTGGATAAGGTTACCGCATCGGTACCCGAATTGTTGTTGGGTAAATCTGTAGGCAAGAGTTTGGACCATGTTTTGCCATTGTCGTGCGACCAGGATTCCACTACCCTTTCATTTTTCGATCGACAGAGAATTTGCAGGGCACCCCCCTCATGAAACAATACGGAAGGCTGAATTGCATCAAAACCGTTGTTGTCGATCTCAATTTTTTTCCAGTCGGTCAGCTCCTGATTCGACATCTCCATGTAGACATTCCATTTACCGACAATCTCGATGCTTGTGGGGTAAAGTATTTTGCCACCGGGTATGATGACCGGTTTGTTTTTGACCGGCCCCAGGCATCCACGTGGAATCATTTCACGGACAGTCCAGGTCTCACCCTCATCGTTGGATACCTTATACTCTCCCCACCAGGTACTGGGACTGGGTCCCACCTTATAGTAAAGAATCAGGTCGCCATTTTCCCGCTTAAACAACACAGGGTTCCAGCAGGGAAATCTCTGCGATTCATTCTGCACACCATCTGCAACCATGACCGGATCGCTCCACCGGCCCTCTTTAAATCTGGAGGTATAAATACTCACATTGGGGTGCCGTTCGTAGGTACCTCCAAACCATGCCACAAGTAAGCCATTGTCTGTCTCCACAATGGTGGAGGCGTGTGCCGATGGCACCGAAACAGGGCCCTTGATTATTTCAGCATGAACCACGATGGGGTTGATGGAACGTAATCTCTCCCTATCCGATTCTCCCTTACCTGCGTTACCGGCAGAGATACCACTGGAAAAAAGCATCAACAGGCAGCATAACAAGTTGATGTTGTTATTTTTCAAAGCCATACAAATTCAGGATTTTAGTAAATAAATGGGTATTCTCATAGATGCCGGCAAAATCTTGAGCTCCTGTCCCATATGCAAATACCGGGACCATGACTGAGGTGTGCCCTTTGGAGACAAAGGTTCCCTCAACTTTTCCGTTCTGTAGATCTCCTCCGGTAAGCGCCATACCTCCTGTTTCATGGTCTGCCGTGACAATCACCAGTGTATTTGGGTTCAGCTCCGCATAATCAAAGGCTGCTTTTATGGCCCTGTCAAAATCCAGCATCTCGTTCACGATGGCTTCCGTGTCGTTCGCATGGCCGGCCCAGTCAATTTGTGAACTTTCTACCATCAGGAAGAACCCTTCTTTGTTGTCATTCAGTATGTTGATTGCTGTATGCATGCTTTCAGAAAGAAATTCGCCCCTTTCAGGATAGGGAGCTGGATGTTCGGCTGCCACGAGTCCTGCCAGCTTACCCGTGGAGATGTTCCTGATATCGTCCATCGTAAACGCAAGCTGGAAACCTTTTGATTTCAGTTTATCCAACAGGTTCTCATTATCAGAACGGGCATCAAAATATTTTTTTCCACCTCCGATAAAGACGGTAATGTCTGAGTTTACAAAATCTGCCGCAATCTCCTCTTCCATTTTCCGGCTGGGCTGATGTGCGACAAAGGATGCCGGTGTAGCATGCGTGACGGCGCAGCTGGCGACAACTCCTGTTGAGAGGCCGTTTTCTATGGCATACTCAAGGAGTGATTTAACCGGCTTCCCATTTGTATCCACACCAATGGCTCCATTATTTGTTTTGGTTCCACATGCAATGGCTGTGCCGCCTGCAGCAGAATCCGTTATGTAGCTACTCGCAGAATAGGTTTTTGTGAAACCAACAAATTGACACTGTTCAAGATGGAGTACTCCCTTATTTGCTGTCATCCCGGCATATACCTGACTGACCCCCATTCCGTCTCCAATCATTAAAATTACGTTCTTTACCTGCGGAGTTTTCCCTTGTCCGGTTTTGTTCGCATGATCTGCCCATTGCTCCTGCATATAGGTGAGAGCAGGTTTTATTTCATTGTTAAAGTCATGCCACCTGCTTTCGATAGAGATACATCCCTTGTATCCGATCTCTTTCAACGCGCTGAAATAGAGCCTGAAATCATCACCCTTTGTACCCGGGGAAGAGCGTTCCTCTCTTTCGGCAATATGACAATGACGGATATACGTACCGTATTTTACTATTTCTGAAGCAGGTTCGTTTTCCCGCATCATGTGGTATATATCGCATAACAACTGCACATGGGGATGACCGACTGCTTCCACGATCGCGGCACCCTCCTCCAGGGAATTGATCAGATTGGTTTCAGACCTGTTCAATGGTTCAATGACGATGGTTACATCATACTTTTCGGCCAACAGAGCGACCTGCTTGCAGAAAGAGATAAATTGTTCTGTAGCCTGTTCTTTGCTGAAGTCTTCAGGTACATTCCGGGCTTTGCCGCTTCCGAAAACAATGTATGGTATTTTGGCCATACCGGCTCTACGCAGCGCAGATTCGGCCCACGCCAATGCTTCGTCCTGTTTGGTTTCAGTACCGGTAAGAGGTAAGCTGCCGGGAATAAAGCTGGTGCAGGAAATAATTCTCGCGTTTGAGTTCTTTATTTCATCGAGATGCACCTGAAATTCAGCGTCGCTCTTATCAGGCATCAGGTAGGCCACGTTCGATTCCACGTAGTCGTATCCTGTTGATTTTGTCAACGGGTAGTTGGATACGTTTGTACAAACGGCATACTCCGGCTGATTGGGGTAAGTATGGAATGCCATTACCAGCATGATAGATGCCAGCATGATACTGTAATTGAAAGGTTTCATACGATTAATATTTAAATATTTTACCGCCTGCCATGATCTGTTGCGTTTTCGCATCGTACGTCGCACGCATGCCGGTCCGGTAGGCCGCATTTGCCATTGCGCAGGCAATTGTGTGGCTGTGTCCTGCTTCAACCGGACAATTGGTGGTCACATTTCTTTCCCGCACACATTCCATCCAGTTCCGCATATGGGCCGATGTGAGGGAATCACCCCCGGTATTGGCTTCGGCTTCCACGGTGATGCTGGGTAAGGTAAACTTGTCAAGCAGGTTGGCCTTTAATCCCATGGAGGATGCCTCGCGCTCGCGCAGCCCACCCTCGGGCGTAATTTCGTTGGTATCGAGGTTTAACATTCCGCCATTTGCATAGTAAAGTTCCTTTGTGCCTCCTGCCGAATTGCTGAAGCGGGAAGAGTAGACTACTTGAAAGCCCTTTTCCAGGTTATCCAGTGGCCCATAATCGAATACCGAGGTGAGTGTATCGGCATTGGTGCGACCGTCTTTCCACTGGTAAATACCTCCGTTGGATACCACACTGCGGGGATAGGGGAAGCCTGTGAACCAGTGTACTGTGTCGATCTGGTGGCACATCCATTGTCCGGGTATGCCGGAGGAATAGGGCCAGAACAGGCGGTATTCAAGGTATTTGCGTGGGTCCCATGCTACTTTGGGGCGGTTCATCAGGAATCGGTTCCAGTCCACATCATTCTCTCTGATAGTAGCACAGAGCTCCGGCCTGCGCCAGCGTCCCGGCTGGTTCACATTCCAGCACATCTCGGCCATCACGATGTCACCAAATTTTCCCGAACGGATGTAGTCGTGTGCTGCACGGTAATTTGCCCCACTGCGGCGCTGGGATCCAATCTGCACTATGATGCCGCTTTCTTTACAGGCTTTTAGCGCGGCATTGGCATCATCCAGCGTTTCTGCGAATGGTTTTTCACAATAAGCATCCTTCCCCGCCCTGGCAGCTTCTACCAGATGCAGCGCGTGTTGGAAATCGGCGGTGCTGATGATGACCGCATCGATGTCGTTTCGGGCATACAGCTCTTCGTTGTTGCGGCACAAGTCAACATCCCATCCGGTTTTCTGCCTGATGTAGGCTTTTCCCTCCTCGCGGCGTCGGTTCCAGATATCCGAGAGCGACACCAGCTCGAAATTTAACTTTTCGGCATGGTCCATAAAACTGGGTAGTAATGAACTCCGAAACCTGTCGGAAAAACCGACAACCCCCACGCGGATCTTTTCGTTTGCGCCGGGGATGCGTGAATAACTTCTGGCACTCAAATCAAAACGGGTGCCTCCAATGGCCACGGCAGCCATGCCGGCCGATACTTTTTTAATGAACTCTCTTCTATTTTCCATGACAAAATATAATTGTTTTGCAGCTGCATACAGCCGATAAAAAGCTCGACGTTATTCTCTCTTTATCAGCCAAATATCACATACTTTGGAATGCTGACGCCAATTCATGTGTGACTCTTCCGGTTCATCGAATGAGACATCCAATTTGCCATCCTGAAAGTACCTTCTATCTACTGGAAACTCTTTGAACTCCTCCAGTTCTTTTGGGTACCGAGTTGGGGATACTCGTTCTCCATCCACCCTGAGCAATGCATCACCATACCCGGCAACGCGGATCAGGTAGCGGGCATTGGGATCAAGATCCTCGTATACCAGAGACGGAAAATTCTGAAATAACTGGGTTGATAATCTCTTTCTGCTCTTTCCGCTATCCCACCAGGCCACATCGGTGGCATCGTAGACAGTGGATTTCACCCGTGGACTTTGGCTGATATTCGATACATTGTCGTAATAGCTCCCTTTTCCGGGATTCTCCCATCTGGCAATCACTTCAATTGCGGTCAGTTTTTCAGCTTCGGTTCCCATTTGTGTTATCTTTTCAAACTGGTCTGACAACCACCAGCGATTATTTAGCGGATAGTCCACAAAATCAAGTACACAACCTCGCTCCGGGCCGCTGGCACCATACTTCTCCATGCTGGTTTGCAGACCTATGGAGTAGTATAACGCTTCACAATAATCATCGATTTTCTTTCTTAACCCGGGAGCAATATTGAGACGGTCGGCTCCGTTTACTTTTTCCAAAGCCAACTTCATTGCTTTTTCAGCGCCAATCCCCGGAGCCTGTTCAAGCAATAGATTTGCTTCCTGCTCAAGCCCTTGTTCGTATAGCTTCCGCCGCTTCGTATAGATATCATAGTAAGCACGAAGCAACAGCATTTGCCAGCGCCAATCCTTTTGGAGAAAGGAATAGGCTTGCTCTAATTGCTGCCAGCGGGCAAACGTCATTTCGATCCCTCCGTTTGCCTCTACCGGGCCATCCCAGTTGCGCTCCAATCCCAATATGGCATCCGCAACGTGGTCGTTGGGGTGGGTGCCAAAAAAGAAACGTACGTATTGTTCCGTAATGCCAATGGCAGTTTCCTTGTCACTCCACCCCTTTCGGCTCCAGATAAACTTGTTCACGTCATCGTGAGCTCCGTCGGAGTAGGTGATGAAACCGTCGGTGAAGGGAGCATACCGGTCGTGTATTTCAGCATAATAGAAGGGTTGTGGATTGATCGGCTCCCGACCCAATGTGAGTGCGAACGCCTGATCCCATCTGGGCACAGGGTAGGAACAGCGGACGGTATGCGTGATATCGGCATAATGCCTGTGCATGTACTTCCTGGGAAGACGATAGCGTGTGTCGGACAGTGGAGGACTTCCCGGTCCGCTTACCACACCCCGTAACCAGTCCGGGTTCTCCGTTTCCAGGAAATGATAGAAATAATCGATCTGCTCATCACTGAAGCCTTGCAGGGAGACCCAGACACCGGCTGTGGGGTGTTGTTTTTGCAGCGCTGCAGCGATGGCTTTGAGGAAAGGCATCACGTATCGTGGATGATTTTCTCCCGGGTCTCCGCCCGGCACAAAAACATGGCTCAGATGCGGGCACTTCCGGTAGTAATCGGCATGCTTCTTCACTTCTGCCTCAAACTGCTCCTTATTCGACAAGTCAACCCTGACCGGTGTCCACACCCAGTGGGCCAAACCGTACTCTTTACAAACCTGGCTGATATGGCTGTTCATTATTTCCCTGGTTACTTTCATGTGCGGACTGGGTGTATCATCAAAAGGAATGGTCTCAATGGCATTGGTGCCAAACAGAGCCAATTCCCGGATGTATTGTTCGTATTGTTCCTTTGTCCAGGCATCGTAGGAGTTCGCAGTATTGCGGTAACCGAGCTGATGGCCCCGGATGGGGTAATCCGGTTCACTTTGTATGGCATTTGAAGCGTTAAAAAGCATTTGCTTTTCGGCAAACAAGGATGTACGGAGCAGATGCCCCGCAGCATACAAGAGGCCCCGCTCGTCACTTCCGATCAGCCACATGATTGTTTGATCAGCGTCTTCTTCCACCGCCACGTTGAACGATTCGGACGGCAGGGAGTGATTGCTTTTCTCCGGGAGTGGCCTGCTATGGAGGCTTTCATCGGAAGTAAGTGCCAGAGCGATGATTCGATGGTGACTCCATCCGTTTGTCACCTTCAGGCTAAGATGGCTACGCCGGGCAGCCTCCTCCTGCAGTACCTTGATGATGGTTTCTTTTAAAGGTGATTGAACAGACGAAGAGATTATCAATTGACTTTCGGAGAGGTCAATCTCACCGGCGTTGAGGGTCGAAGAGAAGAATAGAAGGGCGATGCATGCGGTCAGCACAACACGCCATCTGCCTATGATCATGGCTCTGTACATGGTAGGTGATCGTTATTTTTCAAAGATACACAATTATTTAAATTGTTGATTGTTGCATCGGTAAAATACGCACGAAGCAGATTTCTCTCTCCTTCCTGCTTTTCAAGCTCAAACTTGTCGTATAACCTGCCTGTAGCGGTATAGGTTTCAAGCGTCAACAGATCGGCGTTGACCCGGATAATCTGATAGAGTTGTATTTCTGCGGCAGAGCGGTGCATCCATTTCTGCTTGTTGAGTTTGTAAAACTTCGATCCGCTGACAGACACCATATATGCGGTTCCCTCACTGTGGGTGCGGGCATAGGTGTGGTCATGCCCTGTGAGTACCAGGTCTACTTTATGTTTTTCGAACAGTGGTTTCCACAAGTCTCGCAGTGCCTCATTGTCACGGAGCACAGCCGATGAATATATCGGGTGATGAAAGGTGATGATGGTCCACAGTTGCGGATTATGGGAAAGTACTTCCTCCAACCATTGCTTTTGCTCCTCTTGCTTCTCATTCGAATTGAGTGAGATGATCCGCACCCCTTGGTAATCGATATAATAACAACTCTCTTTCACCCCTTCCGGACCGTTTTGGGGGAAGGTGAACTGTGGTTGCCAGAATCTGCTTAAATGCCGCACGTCCTGATCTCTGAAATATTCAT
Organism: Bacteroidetes bacterium GWC2_46_850; assembly: GCA_001768325.1. Classification (GTDB taxonomy): domain Bacteria; phylum Bacteroidota; class Bacteroidia; order Bacteroidales; family Dysgonomonadaceae; genus Proteiniphilum. The sequence goes on from MENQ01000021.1 coordinate 360,964, forward strand.
GATTCCCTGGGGTGGCGATGACGGGAATTGTGGCATTCACCCATCCTGGGGCGTTGAACCACTCCCCCCATTGTTCGTCGTTCTCAGCTCTGTTAATCAGATCTCCGGCATGAAGCGTGAAGGACGCATCTGCTGCATGACGAAAGGCCTGGCGAAAGAGGCGAGACCAGTTTTCTTTAATATCATTCTGTGCATCACCAAAGTAAATAAAAGAAAAAGGAACAGCCTCCAGGGCGGCGGTTTTGAAATGAAACCATTCCGTCCAGTTTTTCCCGTCGCCAACGCGGTACGTGTAGGTAGTTGCGGGAGCGAGGCCCTCAAAGTTGACACTGTGATAATTCACCTTTCCACCCAGTTCACTGTGCAGAGGCGTTGTAACAGCCATCCTCTCTTCGTATCTGGTGTCATGCCCGTTATCTTGTGCTACACCTATCTGTGCCACTGCTCGTTCAACAGAACGGTCTGTACGCCAGGTGACTGCCTGCGAATGGGCGGGATCATCGGCCCAGGTAAGCACAATTCTGTCCGGATAGGGTGATGCAGCAACAAAAGTGAAAGTAACCAGGCAGAAAAGTATTCTACAGGAAAACCTGTATAGCTTTGCATAAAATGCAGCGAGTTGTTTATTTTTCATAAAATTGCTTACTTATTTGTACAGTAAGAACTGATCATTCATTGTGTCATCAACCCGTTTTGAAATAAAGCGAAGGGTATCGTGATCGATCTCGATTATCTGGAATAAGCCGCCTATGTTGGCATACACTTCGTTGTAGGTGGGTGAAGCGGGTTCGGGTTCGCGGGGTTCCACAGTGACGGACGAAACATAGATGGTACCCTTTGTCGGCTTTGATACGACCCGCTCGTTATGAATGGGGAAAGAGCGGAAATATTGATGAATATGGCCCGACAACACCAGGTCGACCTGATACTTGTCGAAGAGAGAACCCCACAAACGGCGTATCTCTGGATAGGCGTCATCCGTTGCATAGGGAGGGAAATGGGTCACGGCGATCTTCCACTTCTCTTTGGTCTGTTTGAGTTCTTTCTCGAGCCAATAGGCGATCTTCTGTAAATCACCGGTAGCGTCGAGCATATAGAAACGTGCATCACCGTATGAAACAGCATAATTTCGTTCGGGTACAAGGCCGCTGGCTTCTTCCCGGGGTAACATGAAGAGTTGTGTATAGAGGGTGGGGGGCAGGCCGTCTTGACTGTCGTGATTACCCAAGGTAGGGAGAAAGGGCAGCCGGGGAAAAATATCCCTTGCCGCGTGCATATATTGATCCCAATGGTCCCTGAAAAGGCCGCTATTGACGTGATCACCCGAATGTACCAGGAATGCAGCATCGGGCGCATCTTTCAGAGCCTGTCTGAGTACCGGCTCCACGATGTCGTCGTTGTGCGTATCACCCAGGTAGATAAAGCGAAAAGCTCTTTTTCCCTGCGGTGCGGTACGGAAAGAGTGGGTAACACCCTCCATATTATTTTCAGAGTTGTAAATCAAATAATTATACTCTGTGTCTGGTTGTAGTCCGGAGATATTTACCTCCCAGTGCTTCACCATGGGATCATTGATAATATAAGGATCGCTCAGGATTTGGACTTCAGCTGCTCTCTCCGACAGCCTCCCTTTGGGTTTGTTCATCGGCCAGTAGCGGAGGCTCATTTTGTTCGCAGAAGTGTCGCTTCTCCACTGTATCGCCTGTGTTGTACGCGGGTCGTCACACCAGGTAAGCATGATTTGGTCTGCCAGTGGTGAAGCGGGATAAGCAGTTTTCCGGAATGATTTCAGTATGGCGGCTTCGCGTGCCCGGCCGCGGATGGTGGTAAATAGCGTATGCCCTTCCAGTTCTTCAGGAAGTTGTTCGATTACCAATTCATCCCAGTCGTTGTAGGTATAGGCTCCTTTCCCCATCGCGATCACAGGCCAATTGTCGGGGGAGTGATGCAGTATCCTGGGTGCCGGTTTACCGGGCAGGGGTCCTATTGTGACGAAATATACCACCCGGTGCAGATCGAATCCATTGATCCCCAGTCTGATTTCTCCGGCGGGATACTCTTTCTGCCATACTTCATAGGTATAGTTTGCGTTGGAAACTGTCAAACCGCTCTTTCGGAATCCCTTCTCCACGAACCAAAACGGAACGGTTTCCTGTTGTTCATGACGCATGACGGATACCAAGGCAGGCGCATCGACGGTAAAACGCCAATGATCACCGGCAAAGATATCTTTTTCCTCTTCACGGATCACACCCATCAGTTGTTGGTGGGTAAGCTGATTTAGCTTCTCTGCCGTTATCGTGGAAATGATCCGCTCCAGGACACTGTTTCTGGCTTGTTCTGTTTTCGAACGGAGTGGGACACCGGTTTCTTTGCTGCGGTCATGCAGGTTATTGTATGCAAACAAACAGGCGACGGCAATCACCGCCAGGAGCGTGATTCCTGTGATCTTTATTAGCTTCATTTAAAATCAGTTTACATTTCTCTTTGTAGCTCGAACAGAGGCCGATAACTGATCAGAATGATCCCTTCATCTTCCAGCAATTGCTTTATCTTTTCATCGGTGAAGAAGTCCAGCTCCTTGATCCGTTTCGAAGCAGAGCCTGTGATTGCCCGTATTTCATCACTCTCTGTTGCGGCATGAATGTATATTTCCGTCACTCCCGGTTGCAGGTTTTTGATGTAATTGGTCCAGAATGCTTCCAGATTCTCTGCTTTGTAATCTTCCAGCTCTTCGTGGATGAAGTAGTCGGGATGAATGATTCCTTTCTCTTTGCAAAGATCCCGAAAAGAAGGGGCACCCATATTCTCCAGCGTGGCCTGTGACGGCATGCGTGCCGGCAGATCGAACTCCTCGGCTAGTTGCAGATAGATATGCATGTAATCGGGCGAGTACTGATAAGTTCCCATGTGGGAGTCGATGTGTGTTATCGGCACGCCCGCATCGAGCGCCTTGCGAATCTGCGCCCTGCCCTCTGTCAGTGCTTCCTGGGTGTTGGATGCGTGATACACCTCCATGACCCCTTTCCACATATAACCCTGCTCATCGTATAACCCCGGTACATCGTTGCGGGGAGCAATCGTACCCCATCGGTAGTTTTTCCATTCGGAAGTGAGTGTGAGGTGTACGCCGAATCCCTTTTCCGGATTCTCCTTTGCATATTTCACGATCTCATTCGACCAGGGACAGGGAATCATGATGGTGGCAGAGCTGATCAACCCTTTCTCCATCCCTTCCATGGTAGCGCTGTTGGCTGCGTGACACATGCCGGCATCGTCATTGTTGATAATCAGTAGCTTATCCGTTTTTTTATAACCCAGACGTTCTGCCAATGTTTGGGCGGTGAGGCTCCCCGCCAGCAGTAAAAAGCTTAATAGGAAAATAGTCTTCATCCGTTTATTTTTTTGAGATGATGGTTTATGCAATTCACTTTCAATCAATTTCATGTTCATAATGAGGTGGGTACTTGTTTCAATCGACAAAAACTTTTTTATGATCCGACACGTAGGTGCGTGTGCTGATCGAATAGATATCGCCATGGGTATCTTTGTAGAGCATATCCACGTAAAAAGCCTGAAACCCTTTCTTGGGATATTTTATCCTTGCATTGGTTGCAGTCCTGCCTGGCTCATGGATCGGCAGATCACTGTGGGTCCATGTGGCCTGCCGAAAATCACGGGTGTCGGAGACTGATTGCCAGAGACGGGCACCGACCAGATTATCGGGAGAAGCGGTTACCTGCAGATTGATATTTTTGCCTTTCTCTGCCAGTTTCCACGCTACATCGGGATAATCGCCTCCTTCCAGCATATGTGAGAAAAAGGCTCCCAGTGCGCCGAATGCTCCTTTTTTATCACCCAGATTGTGACCTGCATTGGGTGCATAATGGAGCAGGTTGTGTCCGGGAATTTCGTTGATATAATGTTTGATGGCGTCCACCGTCCAATAGGGATCGTTTGTACCCATGATGATGAGCTTGGGTGTTGTCAGCTTCTCCCGATAGGAGTAGGGATCGATCATCTGCACGGCTGCGCTTCCGAATTCACTGTGAATGGCCTGCGGGATCTCCAGATTCACGTAATCCTGGATCTCCTCGCTGTATGCTCCGTAAAGCTGTTTCTGGTAATCGAGGCTGACGGGCATATTCAGCATTTCAATCACCATGGGTGCGATGGCTGTCACCCGCTGATCCTGCAGTGCACCGGTCAACCACGTCGTCCATCCTCTTTTTGAAGCTCCGGTGACGAGGAACCGGTTTATTTGCCTATCCAGTTTTTGTGCCGCAAATTCCTGTATCGCATCCATCGCTTTGTAGGCTGTTTTTGTCATGGGAAAGAGCAAAGGCCAAGAGAAATCGTTGTCTTTTTTGAACTCATTGAGGGTGTAAGAGATCAATGCATCCTCTTTCAGGCCACCATAAAGGGGTTGGTTTGGTACCTGCCTCAAGATACAGACCAGGGCGTTGTTTTGGTCTGCCAGTCCTGCCAGCACCAACGAAGTTTCATCGTCGGGATCAGCGAATCGAGGCATGCCGTCACTGATCGATCCTCCAGTGATAAACAGCATCGCTCCGTCTTGTTTTACCGACTGTGGAACAAATACAATCAATTCATGTTTCCACAGGATTCCATGCCATTTCTGTGAGATGAACAGCAGGGAATAGGCTTTGGTTTGGTTGGTCTGATATGTGTTGCGTATCTCCCAACCCCATGTAGGGTCATTGTTGTGTATATAGGCATTCAATGCCGTTTCGGGCGTAATTGTCTCTTGCGCATAAACTGCCGCAATAAAACAACAATAAGCAATTAAAATTAAAAATAGGTTTCGTCTCATCGTAATTTTATTTATTTTCTTCATTATTATCACATTATCACATTATCACATTATCACATTGGCACATTATCACATTATCACATTGGCACATTGGCACATTAGCATATTGGCACATTATTCAATCACCTTCAGATAACGTGCCATCCAATAGGGTAACAGAAATTCGTCTCCGGTGAGGGTTTGATCCGCGCCACTTCCGCCGTCAATTAGAAATTCATTGTTGTTGTGTCTGTTCAGGGGCCGTTCCATTTTGGGAATCAACTCCGTGGTTGTTTGCTCCCTGAAATTGGTAAGCGGATCCATGGGTAGAAACTCCAGGTCTTTTCTGTGGGAATTCTGCACACGATAGCGGTTTCTATCTTTTGGAAATCCTTGCAGATACCAGATTGTGGACTTCAGGTCAATCTCTCCCGATGTTCCGAAGGTGAGGAGGTTCCACAATGCGTTTCGTTCCGGCTTTTCTATTTCCCAGTGATCGCGGATCATCGCTGCGTATTCCACTTTCAAGGGATCATCGAACGCATAGTGGTACAATACCCAGTAGGTGAGGAAAGCCATCTCATCGTCGGAGTGATTCCAATCTTCACCCATGGTGATTCCCTGGTGCTGAAATCCGGTGGTGAACCGGATATGGGACATGGGTATTTTCATGTTATCCAGATAACCGTGTTCCCGCATCATCCGGAAGGCTTCCGTTTTGTAAATCTCCTTCCCGGTGAGCCGATAGGCGAGCTGCAACCCTGTGATGGTCAGTGTACTGTTCAGGCGTCGGTCGAACTGGGTGGTCGCAAAAGAATTTACATATTCAGGGTTCCATCTGCCCCAGAGTGTGGGTTTCCCATCATAGTCGATAAAATAATAATCGTTGGTGATGATGTGGGTCATGATGGCATCGAAATAGTCCGCCACCCTTTTTTTTTCTTCTGCTGTTTGTGCAACAAACTGATCCATGACCGCAGTCACAAACAGGTAAGCCACAAACTCATCGGTGCTGGTGGTTCCTTTCCACCACCAGTCCTTATCAGGTGCCGGCCTCCAAGGGATTGTATCTCCGGCAATATAACCGGTTCGTTCAAACGTTCTTGCCGAAAACCCTGGAAGGGGATGAATGGTGAGAAGTCTTTCAAATGCCTCAAACGACTCCCATACATATTCCCGGGCTTTCTCCTCTTTGGTGGCGGCGTAGCGGAATGCCTGGCTGCCCAGATAAAAGGATGTCCACAAGCCGTCGTTGTCGTTATCGTCGAGGCGCATGGTTGTGGGATCGCCAGGATCGGTCAGCCTGGAGGCGGCAGAGAACCCGTAACGCAAGTGATACTTACGCAGGTTCTCTTGCAGGAACGCTGCTTTTTCGGCCAGCGTCTCCTGCATAAACTGCACTTTGTTCAATCCGGCAGGTGTGAGGAAGTAAAGGTTTCCGTCGTTATCGGCAGCCATGTCGATGATGCTATCCTGGTCGAGCCAGCGTTGCGAGGCATAATAGTCGTATCGTTCGGGTTGTTTTACAAAGGCGCCTTTGTTGGTAGCAAACCAATATTTGCCATCCACAGCCAGCATTCGGTTAATCGCGTTTACAGGGAGTCTTTGGTTGCGTGGTTCAACGATCTGCCCGTTGATATCCATCACGTAGTAGCCGTCGTTCGTGGCTGCTGCCATCTGATCTCCGTTGAAGGCCAGGGCTGTAAGATTCTTCCCCGAATGGATTTGCATCCATTTATCCCCCTTGAGCAGATAGATACCGGTAGAGGATAGATACCAGAACTGGCGCCCCGAAACGTACAATCCGACGAATTGACCGCCAGGGACATCCAGCTCCTTCACCTTCCTGCTCCTGTTATAGACCCGAGCACCTTGCTTTCCAGTCAGCAGGACATCGTCATCTGCATTGATTGCCATATGGGTATACTCGTTTTCGGGCAGATGGCCGGATATCGTTCCTGCATGTTTGTTGGTCAGGAAGCGATCGGAGTACAGGTAATAGAGATAGCCCGTTCCCTCCTGCACGGCAATGTCGACCGGATATTTATTGGCCAGTGAGGCGTAGCGGAGGTCCTTTGAGAGTATTTCATCGTGAAAATCACGAAACAGTCCGGCATTGGTCAATACAAAGATGCTGTTATCACCGTCTACGACGATCTTTTTAAACGTTACATCTTTCCATTTCGGAGATAATCTGTATTTGACCGATACCGGCGCCCTGTAAGGCAAGTCCTTAACCGGCGGATTTTCTGTTTTTGCAAAAACAGGCATGATCAACAGGAGGCATAAGAAGATGCCTATTTGGCTTGGTTTCATATTTCATTCTTTTGTCGTTCTATTTATCTTACCATGGTTTTCCTGTTCCCTGAAGGAGCCACATTTTTGACCAGGCACTGTTCTTCGATTGGTCCGTACCCTGCTGGTAAGGCGTTGCTTCCAGTCTTTCGATGGCTGCCTCGGCATTGGCTCTGTTTTTGTTGATTTCATCGCTGGTATGGTAATACCACCGCAGGGGTAACACAGGACGTACAGCCGCTGGACCGGCCTGCAATGCCGGTAGTGCGGTTCTCCGCCAGTCGAACCACGACTCGTGTGCGGTGGTCCAGTGGGCGATCCATTTTTGTTCCATAATGCTTTCCAGCCCGTTATAGGGAGCCCGTACGATATACTCCTCGAATTCAGCGCCCACGCCCCAGGCATTGAGAGATTCCCGCACGCCGGCCGCATAATAGTCGGCGGGGTCGCCCTCGATCCATCCCCTGAATGCCGCTTCAGCCAGGATCAGGTTTGTTTCGGCTGCAGAGATCAATCGCATCAGCACCAGCGGGTCGGTCGTCAGTTTATATCGGTTGTTCAGGTGTGATGCATGTCGGTTTACCGTTCCCTGCGCCGAATTGGCGTTGTTCATATTGAAGAGCTGCACCAGCGGGTGTGAGATGGTCACTCCCGCGTAGTCCGGATGAAAATCAACCTTCATGCCATTGGCTTCAAAAGCGGTCACCAGATCCTGTGACACTTCCCGCTCTCCATTGGCGTTCATTCGGTCAATGTCGCTTCCCGAAACCAGTTTCAACGGTATTTCTATCTTATTGGCCCAGATGCCCAGGCGCGGATCATCGTTTTCACGCATCACATCGACCAGTGTCTTGCCCATTTTCACCCGCATATAAGCTCCGGCCGGATCCACATCATACACCGTATTTAGGGGGTTGGACACGGCATTTGATGTGCCTGGATAGCTTATGTTCGCATCGTCGCTCGCCGCGCGGATCAACGGGTAGCGGGCAGGGTTCCCGACAATTCTTTTAATACCCTCCTCGGCAAAGGCAGGTTCTTTGGCCTGCAGCCTCATATAGTACCGCAAGGCCAGTGAATTGGCATACTTCTGCCATTTGGTCACATCACCCCTGTAAATAACATCCTGTTTGGAGACAATGTTGCGATACTCATTGGCACTTTTCGACAAGAGCACATTGGCCGTATCCAGATCGGCAAGGATGCCGTGGTAAATCTCTTGTTGCGGATCGAAAACCGGCATAAAATGGGTAGACCCTTGCTCAGCCCTGAGCGCCTCTTTGTAAGGTGCATCGCCCCATATATCGGTAATCAGACCGAAGAGGTTGGCCCGCATGATCCGGGCCACGCCTTCGTGAAAATCATAACCTGCCTTTGCAGACTTGTTGAAATACTCCTCGTTGTTCATCAGGATGCTGTAGTAATCATTCCAGCTATGGGAAAGGGAGGTCCATTCGTAATTGTTGTAGCTGCTGAACCATCCGGTCTGCTGTGTGTGCTGCATGATCCCGGAGAAGGTGCCGAATCCCGTGTTGTACACTGTTTGGCCAAGACCTGTTTCTATGGTGGGCAACAGGAAGTTCACATCTGCTATTGCCGGATCAACCCCGTTGGGATTGATGTTGAGTTCTTCCAAGTCCCTGCATGAAACAACCAACACACTTAGCAGTGTCAAAATGAGGATAAAACTATTTTTTAATTGATACATGACCTTATTTCATTAAAATGTAAAACCTAATTTAAACCCGACCGGTACAACCCAGGGCTCCGCGTTAAAACGCTCTACCCCTTGTTTAAACCCTCCGTTACTCCCCGATTGATAGGCTCTTTCGGGATCGATACCCATACCGGCACTTTTTGCCCACAGCATGATGTTCCTGCTATAAACGGAGATGTTCAAGTCACTCATTCTTAGTCTTTTGGCTACCTTTTCCGGAACGTTATAGTTGAGCGATATCTCTCTCAGTTTCACATAATCCGCGTCGAAGATGTTTGCTTCTCCAATATCCCACGGATAGCTCATCACATAGGGTCTGAATTCTGTTCCCTCATTACCCAGGTTTTCTTTGATCAGTATAAAATTACCGTTATCGTCGTACCGGCCGTATACACCAGGGGCAAATACGCCGTCATAGGCACCGACGCCGGTATAGAAATCGTTCCAGAATCCGCCAAAATCGGGCGTGGGGCCGCCCACAGGTCTTGGATTATTGGTGTAAATCAACGCATCTGCATTTGTTAGCACCCAGTCGCGCAGCGCGTCACCGGGAGAGCCTCCAAGACCCACGGGGGGGGTAACCAGCTGATTAAGCCAGGTGTTTGAGACCACACCCTCTGTGAGATAGCGCCAGGTCTGTGACACATACTGTCCACCGGAGCGCCAGTCGAACGTCATGCTCAACGTGAAGTTTTTGAAGGTAAGCGAAGTTTGTAAGCCCATGATAAAGTCGGGGTTATAGTTACCCACTTTGCTGTAATCGTCCTCCGACTGCCATTCGGCGTCTTCGCTGTTCTCCGGCAACAGCGGATAACCGTAGTACTTTGATTTTTTGTCTGTCACCCTCAGTATTTTTCGGGTGTACAGGTTGCCAATCAACCCATCCCTGTTGAGGGATTCATCTTTGGCATAAGCGATATTTTTCACCCTGGCTTCATTCCAGAACTCTACAAAGTCGGTTCCCTCCGAGAGCTCAAGCAGCCAGGTCTGATTTTTCGTGAAATTCAGATTCAAATCCCAGACCCAGTCCTTCGTTTCGATGGGAGTAAAGCCAAGCATCAGCTCCACACCCCTGCTTTGCAGTAATCCGGCGTTGATCTTGATGCTGTTGAATCCGGTCGACCCGGCGAGGGGTACACCGAGTATCTGATTGCGGTTGTCTGCCCGGTAGTAGGTTCCTTCAAGCCGCAGCCTGTTGTTGAACATCTTCAGGTCCATTCCCACTTCGTATGAGGTAGATTTTTCAGGAAGCAGGATCGGGTTTAACAGATTATCCGGTTTCCCAAGGCGGATGGCCTCACCCCATTGTCCCGCATCGTAATAGGTTGCGTAAAGGCTGTAAGGAGACGTATCATTTCCTACCTGGGCAATGCCTCCCCTGATTTTGAAGAGATTGATATTTCTACCCATATCAATCATGTTATTCAACAAAATACTTATCGAGGCGGAAGGGTAAAAATAGGGTATATTTTCCTTTGGTAGCGTGCTGGCCCAGTCGTTTCTACCCGTCAGATCGAGATAAATTCTGTCTGCCCATCCCAGGTTAGCCATCGCGTAAAGGCTGTTGATGGCTCTTTCATAACGGGCATTGGCATAATTCAGTGAACCGCTTTCGATATTCTGAATCGTATACAAATAGGGGATAATTAATCCGGATCCCGCTTTTGATGAGTTGCTTACATGCGACCAGCGGGAATAGAGCAGGTTCCCTCCGGCAGAAGCCGTCAGGGAGAACTTGCCCCAATTGTTTTTGTAGGTCGCCAGCAGATCGGCATTTGTCTCGGTGCTTTCACTTGCCACGATGCCGTAGGCGCCGTTGTTGGGTTCTCCCGAATAGCCGGGATCGATCTTTGTTTCCCTTGTCTCGTCAGACCTGTTCAGCGCATATCTTCCCATGATATTCAGCTGCGGAGTCAACGCCCAGGTAGCTGAGACATTTCCGATGAGCCTGTTTCTTTTAAAACTGTTGTTGATACCGTATGCAAGGAAATATGGGTTTTCCCATCCATCCCCAATGGTCAGCACCTCACCACCGCCAAGGGCATATTGCTCCATTTTGCGGATATCCACATTGGGTGGTGTCCATGCCGCCCACTGCAGTGGGTTTGCGCCCCGTTCCTGTGTGGCGGGCCTGTTGTCTGCCCAGTTTTGGGTGTAGTTGATGTCTGTACTTACCGTCAGTGTTTCAGTGACATCCGACGTGGCAGAAAGTGTCAGATTGTTTCTGTTGAGGTCGGAGTTGGGTACCAACCCTTTGTTGGTCATATTAGAAAGCCCAAGTCGATAATTCACCTTTTCACTACTGCTCGATATGGCGACGCTGTTGGTTGTTGTGATGGCACTGCCCTTGATGAAATTTTTGTAGTTATCGGGATAGGAAACCAATTCGGTCGGTATTGCCACACCGTTGGCGTCAAGTGGCGCAAAAGGTTGAACCTGCCAGTAGCCCTTATTCAGTTCCGGTCCTGCGCCGGCTTGTTCAGCTGCATTATAAGCAGGAATGATTTTACCTGGAAAGGTTGTATCGGTATAGCTTCTGGCCCCAAATCCAAAACGGTTTTGAACGTCTAAGTATTTTGACGGCATATCGAAGACAGTATTTGAGACAACATCCACTTTCATACCCCCTTTGCGATCGGATTTCTTTGTGGTAATCAGTACAACCCCATTACCGGCACGTGTGCCATACAGCGCCGCCGCACTGGGTCCTTTCAGAATGGAAACGCTTTCGATGCTCTCGGGATCGATGTCAGAGATGGCATTCCCGTAATCGACAAGATTGCCTCTCCCAAATCCACCCACATTATTTACTGAACTGGTCATGGGCACCCCATCAATCACGAACAAGGGCTGATTGTCGGTGCTCATGGAGGTGGCTCCCCGGATGATCATGCTGACGGTGGAGCCAGTGCCGCCGGTGGCGTTGATGGTCACTCCTGTTACTTTTCCAGCCATTGACGTAAGTACATTTTCGTGGACTACTTTGGCAATTTCTTCTGATCCGAGTTTCCCCACGGCATAGCCGAGGGATTTTTCTTCACGTCCTATGCCGAGAGCGGTAACCACGACCTCTCCCAATGTTTCGGTACTCTCCTGCATAACCACATTGATGCTGCTTTGTCCGGCCACCATGATCTCTTGTGTGATATATCCTATATAAGAAAAAACAAGTGTTGAATTTGCGGAGACAAGCATGGAATAATTTCCATCCACATCGGAGACTGTACCCTCCGCTGTGCCCTTCACCACAACACTGACTCCGATAAGGGACATCCCGTCAACTGCCGATGTGACGTTGCCAGTAACAGTAATCCTGTTTTGCCTGGTATCGGTTGTCTCAGCATAACCACTCCCCACAAAGAAGAAAAGCAGCACAGAAGAGATTATCACGCTGGACAGTCCTTTTTTTATATTCTTTTGCAAAATTTTCATTTTAAATTTTTTTGAATAAGTTTTAATTTACTGCTTCTAAAGTGAGTATTGCCGCGGTAGTGCTTAAGGCAATCAATGGATTCTGGCTGACGATTGCTCTCGGGTCCAAAGTCATGAACATCACCACCCTCATGGAGTTGCTGGTTATTTTCTGCACAATGACTTTTCGATGAAAGTCCCGTATGCCGATAAATTCATTTGAATTGGGAAAACCGAGGGTCATCACACCCGGATAGGTGACAACCGGTATACCCGGAGGTTGTGTGCCCGTCGCAAAATTTGGAATGGTGGGGATGATGAAATGATCATTTTCATTCAATATAAATGTCGCATTTTCAACTGGGGAGTAGGTGGTCAATGCAAATACATCCTGACCGAACACTGCTTTACCACCTGTTTTGGTTATCTGTGCCTGTCCCGTCTGCTGCAATAACATTGCATAGACAATACCTCCAAAGGAAGATCCGTCGGTTGTTTTATGCTTGAAGCGGCCATCATGATAAAATGTAAATTCATCGTTATAGGCTTCCTTCAAGCCGACATATACATCGAAGGCGCCGGCTGGTAACGAAGGAATGTCGTCATCGAGTAATGAGAAATTTGCATCGGAGTTTACCAGCTGATCGTTTACCGTATGCGACATGGTCAGCTTCCAGGTCTTCCCGTCATAACCTTCCGCTGTGTGATTTCCGGTGAGGAGGGCATACGGTGTGAGTGCCACTGCCAGGCTCACCTTTGTGTCTACCGATTTGCCGGACTGATCTTTTGCAGTTAAGGTGGCCACATAATAGCCGCCCTGTTCATACACATGCACTGGATTCTTTTCGGAACTGACGTTTCCGTCTCCAAAATCCCATTCCCAGTTCACAGCGCTATGGGTGAGCGCTGTAAAAGCAACCTGTTTTCCGTTTATGCTGTTAAAAATAACTGCCGAAAGCGGAAGGTCTGTTTGTGTCGCATCGTCTGAGCATGCTGTAAAAATGAGAATCAGCAAGCCCATATGCAAGGACAAATGATAAAAAATGTTTCTTCTCATACGATTGTAGCATTTTTTGATTAATAACGTGGATGATTTTCGCTGTGATTATATATTATGTGCACAAATGGCGATAAAAGTATTTAATTTATGTTACAATATGATGAAGTTCAGGAGGGACTATCTTTGCGGAGCATTTTTGCTATTACTGTCATTTCTTTTTTGATCCTGCTTCGATATTCCTTGTTGAAGGGTGTAAAAGGTATTGCCGGGAAATCATGGCAGATGCCGGCGACAGACAGGGCACATTTAAGACCTCTCAGGTAAGCGGAGGCATCGTTGCTTTGACAGTAAATACCGGTAGATATGTGCATCACCGTTTGTTGCAGCATCTTCACCTTTTCCATTTCATGTTTGCTTGCAGCATCATAAAGTTCCACATACAATTCAGGGAACAGGTTAGCTCCTCCGTTCACCCCGCCATTGATGCCCATCAGCACCATTTCGGCAGTCATCTCTTCCGGTCCGACAAAGATCATAAAATCGGGATTCTCTTTCATAATATTCATTACTGTCTGAAGATAAGTACCGTTGGCGGAGCTATCCTTAAAGCCCACTACCTGATCGTATTGAGCGAGGTGCTTAATTGTTTCCGGATCGAAATTTATTTTTGTGTGCATCGGCATATTGTATAAAAACAATGGAAGCGGTAACAGGTGTATCAGATTCTCAAAATACGCAATCAGTTCTGGTTGGCTGATAGCAAAATAATAGGGAGCCGTAGCCACAACAGCATATGCCCCTGCCTCCTTCGCCTTTTCCGCCAGGAGGATACTGTCACCGATCGTTGTGTCGGAAATGCCGACCAACAGGGGTAGCCTATTCCTTATGATACGGCTTGTCTCCCAGATCATCTCTTCGCGTTGTCTTTTACTTAAACTCTGTGCTTCCCCGGTGGTACCCAGGATAAAAATGCCTTGTACTCCCCCCCGTATTACATGCTCTAATAGTTTTTTCAATCCTTTTTTGTCGATCTCGCCGTTGTCCGACAAGGGTGTAACCAGTGGAACAATGATCCCGTTTAATATCTCTGATGCTGCTTCCTTCATGTGATTTTTATTTTTTATTTCAACAATGCTAAAACGATTTAGCAAACAGACCTATATTTATTTACCGTGATTACGGTTCGTTTTATGGATTTCGTCTTGAGGATTGTTGAATGATTAATTCAGGCTCTAAAAACAGTTTTGTTGTATAATTGATTTTATTTATTTGTTTAATTAAAATATCTATCGCTTCCTTCGCTATCTGTTCCACGGGTTGTTTTATGTAGGTTATGGGCGCATAGAAGAGATCAAACGCATCACTTCCGTTAAATCCGACAACCGCAACATCCCGCGGTATTTTTACATCCATTTCATTCAGACAATATAATCCATTGGTGGCAAGCATATTTGTCAAAAAGATAAGACCATCTATCTGTTCCTTATGAATCAACTCTTCCAAAGCTTTTCTAATATCTGGTTTTGAATTCAGAATATTCACTTTTCTAACATGTATGTAAGCCGACAGTCCTGCGATTTTCATCCTGTCCTCGTAACCGGAAATACGATCTAAAATATTCTGCATTTTTGTATTATAGGCAACAAGCGAGATGTTTCTGTAACCTTGACTGAGTAAATGTTCCGTTGCCATTTCTGCTGCCCTGTAATTGTCCAGACAGGATGAACTCAACTCCACATCGGGAAAATATCTATCCAGTAATACGGTCGGGAAATGGCTCTCCTGTAGCTTTCGAACAAGCTTCTTTGACCCGTCGCACGGCACCAGTATCAAACCTTCCACACCCTTGTTGAGCAATACTTCAACCAATCTTTCGGTGTTTTTCAGATTTTCATCGGTACTACTTATCAAAACAGTATAATTCAACTCACTGGCCCTGTCTTCTACAATTCTTGCAATGGCCGAATAAAAAGGGTTGGAGATGTCCGTTACGATTAAGCCGATTAATTGTGTTTTTCCGGATCGCAGACTCTTGGCTACCATGTTGGGTACATAGTGCATCTCTTCGGCGGTCTCTTTTACCCGTTTGGCAACCTCTTCTCCAATTCTGTACTGTTTGGCTTTCCCATTCAATACCATGGAGACAAGAGAAGGCGAAACACCCACTATTTTCGCAATATCTTTTATGGATATTTTTTTCTCCATTCCCAGATGGTTATATAAAATATTTTACAAAAAAGAACTATTAAAACGATTTAGCAAAATAAAATTATATGTTTTACAGCATAAAATGCAAAATTTTTCATAAAATTAAAATTATCGTGTACCTTTGGGTATGAATTAAAAATTCATATTGACCCGATGAAATGGAAGGATTTTTTGCATTATCAGCGGGGATCGAGGCTTGCGGTAATTCTGTTGCTGATTCTTATCCTGCTGACCATGATTCTGAATGGCGTGCTTCGTTACGGTAGAAGATCGGAGATGGTGATCGTGCAGAATGAAGAGCTGATCCGCGAGTTTGATTCTTTCCGGCAAACGCTGAGAAAACGTGAATCGCCTTCTCTGGTGAGAAACCGCCACGAAGGAAATGCCGGATATGCAACAGAAAGTAAAACGTTTGGTGAAAAGGCTATTCGAAGTGAAGGGGATCGTGCAGCTGGGTTTACACCTTTTCCGACAACAGAAAAATTATCGGTAGGAGAGACCATCAGCCTCAATGAAACCGATACCACACAGTGGAAGAAAATACCTGGAATCGGCAGCAGCTATGCATCCCGGATTGTGAAGTACAGGGAGCTGCTGGGCGGCTATGTAAGACCGGAACAGCTGCTGGAGGTATACGGCATGGACAATGAGCGCTACGGCCGGATAGTTCCTTACATAGAAATCGATATCCATATAAAGAGGTTGAAAATCAATGAATTGGAGTTCCGGGAACTCCTGCGACACCCCTATCTAAATTACAAACAGGTACAGGCCATTGTTAGTCTGCGCAGGCGAAAAGGAGACATCGTTTCCATTGCCGAGCTGAGCATGCTCGATGAATTTACTAAGGACGACATTGACCGTTTAGCGCCCTATCTGGAATTTTAGACGAAGCGAAAAAAGCACCGTTCGCGATTATTCAGCCGACAATGCGGCAATATTCTCCTTCAGTAAGGCTATTTTGCTTTCTGCGTCGGCCTGTTTTCGGCGTTCCGTTTCCACAATCTCCGGCTTTGCGTTTTGTACAAACCGCTCGCTGGAAAGTTTTTTCAGTACCGACTGCAGGAAGCCCTCGGTATAGGTCAGTTCAGCCCTCAGCTTTTGCAGTTCGGCCTCCACATCCATCATGCCGGTCAAGGGAATGGCATACTCCGTGGAGCCCACCATAAACCCGGCGGCACCGGCCTGCTTTTCCGACACAGAAGAGAAGGAAGAAAGATTGCACATTTTAGAGACCACGCTGCTGTATTTATCCCGGTCGCCACCCACAATCTGAAGCTCCAGGGGCTCTTTCTGGGGGATGTTCTTTTCCAGCCGGATGGTACGTACCCCGGCAATGATCTGTTTTACCCGTTCCATATCGTTCAGCAGCACGGTATCTGTCGCTTTGGACTTTGGTTGTTGGGCGATCATGATGCTGTCGCCCGCAGCCCGTTCTTCCATTGCCTGCCAGAGCTCTTCGGTGATGAAAGGCATAAAGGGGTGAAGCAAGCGAAGCAGCGCATCGAAGAAGTCCAGCGTGACCCGGTAAGTTTCGCTGTCGATGGGGTGCTGGTAGGCTGGCTTGATGATCTCCAGATACCAGGATGAGAATTCGTCCCAGAAAAGCTTATAGAGCAGCATCAGTGCTTCGGAGAGGCGATATTTGGAGAAAAGATCGTCCAGCTCGGTGATGGTTTCAGAGAGCTTGCTTTTGAACCAAGCTGCTGCGACTTTGGCCGCTTCCGGCTGCGTTAGGCTGTCGTCGGTCTCCCAGCCTTTGATCAGGCGGAAGGCATTCCATATCTTGTTGTTGAAATTTCGTCCCTGTTCGCAGAGCGTTTCATCGAAGAGCAGGTCGTTCCCCGCCGCGGAAGAGAGCAGCATGCCCATGCGCACGCCGTCGGCACCGTACTGTTCCATTAGGTCGATGGGATCGGGCGAGTTGCCCAGCTGTTTCGACATCTTTCTGCCCAGTTTATCCCGGACGATGCCTGTAAAATAGACATTCCGGAAGCAGGGCTCCTGGCGATATGCGTATCCCGACATGATCATGCGGGCCACCCAGAAGAAGATGATATCGGGACCGGTAACCAGGTCGCTGGTCGGATAGTAGTAACGGATGTCTTTGTTATCGGGTTGATTGATGCCGTCGAAGACCGAGATCGGCCACAACCAGGAGGAGAACCAGGTATCCAACACATCCTCATCCTGCTTTAGCTCATCGATCGTGATGGGATAATCAACCTGTTTTTTCGCCTTTTCAAATGCTTCCTCCCTGCTCATCGCCACCACGTAGCCACCCTTTGGCAGGAAGTAGGCCGGTATCTGGTGTCCCCACCAGAGTTGACGGCTGATGCACCAGTCCTTGATGTTTTCCATCCAGTGGCGATAGGTGTTCTTGTATTTCTCAGGATAGAAGCGGATGGTATCGTTCTCCACCGCTTCGGCAGCCGGCTTGGCCAGCTCTTCCATCTTCAGGAACCACTGCATGGAGAGCTTCGGCTCAATCGCTTCGTTGGTCCGTTCCGAGAATCCCACCTTGTTGGTGTAGGGCTCTATTTTCTCCATCAGTCCGGCTGCCTCCAGGTCATTTTCAATCTGGGTGCGTACGGCAAAGCGGTCCATGCCGGCATACATTGCCCCGTGTGCATTCAGTGTGCCATCGGGATTGAAAATATCGATGGAGGGGAGGTTGTACTTTTCTCCCAGCATATAGTCGTTCACATCGTGAGCCGGTGTAACTTTCAGGCAGCCAGTACCGAATTCGATGTCCACGTATTCATCCTCAATTACCGGGATCACTCTGTTTATCAGGGGTACAATTACTTTTTTGCCTTTCAGGTGTTCATTTTTCGGGTCATTCGGATTGATGCACATTGCCGTGTCGCCCATGATGGTCTCGGGCCGCGTGGTAGCTACCACCGCATAAGCACCCGCCGGATCACCATCGATCTTATAACGGAGATAGTAAAGCTTTCCATGTACCTCCTTGTGGATCACCTCCTCATCCGATAAGGCTGTGAGAGCCTTGGGATCCCAGTTGACCATCCGCACACCCCGGTATATCAATCCTTTCTCATACAGGTCGCAAAATACTTTCAATACACTCTCCGAACGGACCTCGTCCATGGTAAAGGCGGTTCTGTCCCAGTCGCACGAAGCACCCAGCTTCTTCAGCTGCTGCAGAATGATGCCGCCATGTTCATGTGTCCAGTCCCACGCATGCTTCAGGAACTCCTCCCGGGTGAGGTCGGTTTTCTTGATTCCCTGTGAAGCCAGCTTGTTCACCACCTTGGCTTCGGTTGCGATGGAGGCATGGTCGGTGCCCGGCACCCAGCATGCATTTTTACCTTGCATGCGTTTCCTGCGTACCAGCACATCCTGGATGGTGTTGTTGAGCATGTGCCCCATGTGCAGCACCCCCGTGACGTTGGGAGGGGGAATGACAATGGTGTATGGCTCACGTCCATCGGGTTCGGAATGGAACAGCTTCTGCTCCATCCAGTACTGGTACCATTTGTTTTCTACCTCTGCGGGGTTGTATTTGCTTGCAATTTCCATATGAACAGCGGAATAACTCAGGATTTCTACATGAAATCCTGACTCGTTTGATGATTATAAAATTGAAGATGCAAAAATACAAAAAATAATGCAAAGCATTTTGTCGTTTTATTTTCTATGAAATTTTTGTTTTGCATTCTGTAGCTGACACGCAAAGAATTTTTATATATTTGTACATCCGGTAAAGTATTTTAATGCGGGAATTGGACCATTTTATTTAATATTTAAATTATCGTCCGGAATTTGAATGTAAATTATTCACCATAAAATGAAAATAAACATTATTCATCGTTGTTTATTTGCTGTCATGTTCTACTTATCTGCTTGTTATTCTTTTGGCTCGTCTTATGAGTTTAAAGGAATTACAAAGGCGGATGGGCTTTCTGATTTGTTGGTGAATGTTATTTATCAGGATTCAACCGGTTATATATGGTTAGGAACAGGTAAAGGGTTGGATCGTTTTGACGGTATCAGGATTAAACATTATCCTTTTGAAAACACGTTGCAGGAGCAGCGCATAAGAATCAATACCATCTGTGAAGCAAGCGACGGGCAAATTTGGGTCGGCAATGCAGTTGGTTTGTGGAAGCTGGATGAAGATACAGGATTCTTGACCAGGGTTGTTCCCGAAACGATAAGCCATGCTGTAAATACTCTTTTGTTCGATGGCAACAAACGTTTATACATTGGGACTGAGCGAGGCTTTTATGTGTATGATTCTACCAGTATCGAACAAATAAACCTAGATGATAATCCTTTTTCTTCATCAAACCATATCAGAGGTATCACGAAGGATGATTCCGGATTGCTATGGTTGGTAACGGCAAGCAGTGTGATCAGATATGATTCTGTAAATGAGAATGCAACCGAGTACAGCTATCCGGACAACTTTCGCACAAAAGCAAATTTCAGAAATATTACGTATCTGGATCATACGCTCTATCTCGGAACTTACAATATGGGTATTGTCTGTTTTGATGTCGGAACACAGCGTTATTCGAACTTTATCGATATAGGATCAGATATCATCTCTTCTGTTTCTACAGATGGCGACGATATGCTGTATGTTTCTACCGACGGCAATGGAATTTTTTTTATTTCACACAGTAAAAAAGAGATTATAAATAGTTTCCGCCATCAGGTAAATGATCCGGAAAGTATTCGCTCAAACTCCATCTATTCGATGTTCGTGGATAAAATGCAGCGGATATGGATTGGGTATTATCAGGATGGTCTGGATTATAGCCTTTATCAATCAGGGTTGTTTAAAGTATATGAACTGGATTCTGTTTTTAACTCACTGAATTTAACGGTTCGTTCTTTTGTGATGAACGGGCATGAAAAACTCATCGGAACAAGAGATGGTCTTTATTTCATCAATGAGAAAGAAAAGCGAATAAAATATTTCAACAAATCCGTACTGCAATCCGATTTAATACTTTCTCTGACCTATTACCGCGATGAATATTATATAGGAACGTATGGTGCAGGGATGTATATATTAAATCCCCAGTCACTTGAGATTCGACGATTTTCTGGCAAGAATGGTGACCTGTTACAAAATGGTCATATTTTCTGCTTTCGTCAGGATAAGCAAGGAAACCTGTGGATGGGATCTTCTCAGGGTGTGATTTACTACAACAGCTTGAAAGAAGAAATAGCCATGTTTACCAGTGCAAACTCTCAATTGCCCGACGGGAATGTGTATGAAGTATTTTTTGATTCAGAAGGCAAAGGATGGTTTTGTACCGACAATGGCTTGGCGTTGTTCGATTCAAATTCCGAAAGTATCAAGACAAATTTGTTTCCGCCTGATTTTTTTCATCAAGAGAAGATACATGTCATGTACGAAGATGGGCAACATCAGCTTTATTTTCTTCCCGAGAAAGGAGATTTTTTTATTTCAGACCTCAGCATGAAAGCATTTTCCAGGATCAACAAACTGCCGGCACTTCAGGCAAATATTTATACTTCCGTGGTAGAAGATGATGCTGGGTGCATCTGGCTCACTTCAGACGGGGGACTGGTACGTTTTTGTGATGAAGCGTACACGGTATTCAATTATATGCACGGTATCCCGTCGCCCACTTTTACGCACTATACAGCCTACAGGGATCAGCATGGCATATTGTGGTTTGGAAATTCCAAAGGATTGTTGTACGTAGATCCGGCACAAATTTCCAAGACAGACCTGCAACCTTCTACTCTTGTGCTTTCCGATCTGCTTGTCAATGGCAACTCTTTATCTATAAAAGATCTTAATAGTATAATAGAGGAAAAGCAGGCCACATTCGAGTACGATGAGAATAACATTGTCTTACGTTTTTCAGATTTATCCTATACCAATCCTTCGGCTATGATAGTTGAATATAAAATGGATAAGGTAGATGGCGACTGGAAGTTTATAACCGGACAGAATGAGATTTCATATTTTAATCTTCCTTCCGGGAAATACATATTTCGTATGCGTGTTCCTGGAAATGATGATTCTCAAGTCTCCTTTGCCATTCAAATAAGACAATTTCCCTTTTTAAAATCCCGGACTTTCCTGTTTTTTTTGTTTGGCTTTTTATTGATTGCATTGCTATATTATGTAACCATATTGTTAAAGAATAAAGTTGCTGTAAACCCGGACGATAATGTATTGGCAGCTGATTTGTCTGATAAAGAAGAGGAAAAATACAAGATGAATCGGATGAGTACCGAAGAGTGCGATGTTCTTCATGAGGCACTCAATAAATATATGCAGGATGAAAAACCATACATGAATAAGGAGCTTAAAATAGGAGATTTAGCTGATGCACTTCATACTTCATCACACTCATTGTCCTTTCTTTTTAATCAGTATCTCAATGTTTCTTATTATGATTTTGTGAACGAATGGCGCATTGCTGAATTTAAGAAGTTAGTGGCCGAAGATACTTTTTCCAAATATACCCTGGAAGTATTGGCTGATTTATGTGGATTCAGTTCTCGTGCGTCCTTTTTCCGTTCGTTTAAAAAGAGCACGGGTATTACCCCCAATGAGTATATTAAAAGTCTGAGAGGTCATTAACCGAAGACTTTATCCTTTCCGATATAGGTTTCCAAAAGAATCATCTAATTTGTTTTTATCTTTGTCCCGGTTTTACCAAAACTGAGTTTTGTGCATTCTTTCTTTCAGGCAAGGTATAGAAAGAGCAATGTTTATTTTGAAAAATCTTCTATTTATTTTATGTTTTTTTACTGATAGAATGGTGGACAAGCCTTCGATTTTCCAACGCATGAGAATCCGTTCGGTTATCTCGTAGTGTTAAAATAAGCTTATAATGTTTTGCTTCGAGTCTCAAATAATTTTTTGATACCTTGTGTTTGTGTTGTGTATTTTGCTGTAAATAAATATTTTAATATATATCTTGTCCTAATGGATTGTTTGAGACAGATCTCGCTGAATTTAACTATTGTTTTAATCAATGAGACCATATATTTGTACTGTTCAATTGAGATCTGGAGTCCTTATTATATAAAGTTCATCAGTTATTGTAATACCAATTGTGCAAAAAGAATAAAGAAATCTAATGCGGAAAGGATGTGGTCGCACAGCAATGAATAAGCGGAGAATTTAATAAACAAAAAAAAATCTTCATTTCGATTTTTATTCTACAAATGAGGATAGTATTTAATTCATAATAAATGAGAGGATTAATAAATTTTGGAATAAGTAAATTGAGTAACCGTCATTAAAAATTTTAGTTTGATTTATGAAAACATTGAAACTTGTGTTAACGTGTGCATTGATATTCTGTATATCAATGATTTTTGCACAAACAAAACATCTCACGGGAACTATATCTGATGAGAGTGGAGAGCCCATTATAGGGGCAAGCGTGATGTTGAAAGGAACCACTACTGGTACTGTGACAGGTGTAGATGGTGACTTTTCATTGAATGTACCAGAAGATGGTAAATTGGTAATTTCCTATATTGGTTACAGAGGTCAAGAAATACCTGTAGCTGGCAAGAATGTAGTGAGTATCATATTGCAGGAGGATACTGAATTGCTTGATGAGGTAGTGGTCGTTGGGTATGGAGTACAGAGAAAAGCCTCATTGACGAGTGCCATCTCACAGATCAAAGCAGACGAAGCTCTTATGAACAAAGGTGTCAACAATGTTTCGGTAGCCCTTCAGGGTGAAATACCAGGACTTGTGGTCACCCGTAATTCAACCCGACCCGGTAGCGAGGGTGCCGAGATGAAAATCCGTGGTGATATTTCGATAAATGGCAACTCAAGCCCGTTGGTGTTGATTGATGGTATTGCAGGTTCACTCGATGAATTGAATCAGATGGAACCTAGTGATATCGAAAATATCACCGTTCTCAAAGATGCCTCGGCAGCCATTTACGGAGCGCGCTCCGCTTCCGGTGTTTTGTTGATAACTACCAAACGCGGTAAAAAAGGTGGTGCGCGGATTACTTATAATGGTTCGGTGAGTACAACCATTGATGGTATAAGAATGCCCATTACAAGCAATGCCGAATGGCTCGATATGTTTTATGATGCGCAGTATCGCGATGCTATGGCAATCAATCCTACCATATCTGATCCAGACGAGATAAGAAAAAGAATGAACTGGTGGATACTGGCAACCAACAGTGTTCTATCGGGAACTATCGTTGAGACTGGTGAAGCCATTGGTGATGAAGTGCTCTGGCAAGCCTTACGTGACGGAAAAACCATGAATATTCTAAGAAGTAACGGATGGGTACATCGTTATGAACCGGATAACTATATTATGGATGAACTTTATGAACAGGCGACTTCACACAAACATTCACTCAATATTTCAGGCGCTGACGATAAATTTGGCTATATGGCTTCGTTAGGTTTTGCTGACAATCAATCTCAATTAAGAGTGGCAGAAGATGGTGAAAAAAAGTATAGTGGACGTTTGAATATGGATTATCAGGCAACTGATATTCTGAAGTTTGAAACAGGGATGTCATATGAGGTGCGGGACATTACAACACCCAGTACCGACGTAGGAGCCGGTTGGGCAGATCCATGGTTATGGTCCTTCTATAGCAAGACAGGTAATTTTTATGACAGTTTCGATGGTAAACGCAGTCCGTTAGGGGGATTGATTGCCGGTGGACATGTAAAAACAGGTTTCACCACTTTACGTGGTAATCTTAAAGCCACACTTGACCTATCGCAGGTTACACAAGGCTTGTCATTGTCGGCAACTGCCGGTTATAAATCGGTAGGAAAGAATATTCAAACCCTGAAGAATAGAATCCAGTATTACGACTGGGAAGATAATCCGACCGGAAATAAACAAGGCCCTGGTTCATTAGCAGAAGAAATAAATACCTGGAAAAGCATAACCCTCGGCGCTTTTGCCGACTATAACCGTGTATTTAATCAAATACATAATGTCAGTGCTATGGCGGGAATGACATCCGAGGAGGAAAATTGGAAAAAAGTAGTTGCATCCCGTAACAATGGGCCGTTGTATGGAGGCTCCGGTTTAGTTGATTTGGAAGCAATGATAAGCCACACGAATAATGGCGCAGGAGGCGGACAAAGTTCATGGGCATTCTTATCCTATATCACCCGGTTGAATTATAATTATGACAACAGGTATCTAGTTGAATTCCTCGGACGTCGCGACGGTTCTTCAAAGTTGTCCATCAATCAGCGGTGGAAAAATTTCTACTCTGTTTCGGGTGGATGGGTTCTGTCCAATGAAAGTTTTATGAGAGACATCAATTGGTTAAGTAACCTGAAAGTTCGCTACAATTATGGAAAGACGGGGAATGTCACAGGGATTGACAACTATGAACGTTATGCGATCTTAAATACCGGCTCGGCCTATTTTGGACAAGGTCCCACTTTGACCGCTCATCCATCTTTATGGCTTGAAGGAATGACCTCAGATTCCAGAACATGGGAAACTATAATCAGCCATAATGCGGGTGTGGATTTTGCTTTCCTGAGAGGCCGATTGTCCGGTTCGTTCGATTATTTCAGCAAAACGAACAACGGGATGTTTATTCCGGTAAGCTATCCGGCTGTGTTGGGTGCAAACGCTCCAAAAACTAATAACGGTAAATTTGGCGCAAATGGTTGGGAATTTGCACTCAATTGGCGGGATAAAATCGGTGATGTGTCGTACAATATCGGGGGTTTTATTGGCGATGTTAAGAATAAGGTGATTACACTCGAAAATAATGAAAACGTCCCCAATCCAGGTAAAAATTCTAACCGCCTCATTGGGAAGCCGCGCGATTCGTTTTATGTGTATGAAACGGCAGGTATATTCTCTACACAGGCAGAAGCAAATGAGTACTATGAAAAATATTATTGGAATGCAGATCATACTGGGCCAAAAGCCGGAAATATCCTACCGAAACCTGCAGATACTGGAACCAACCGTCTTCGCCCTGGATCACGTATATTGGCCGACCGTAATGGTGATGGTGCTATCACCACCAAGGACACCTATTATGCTGGTGATTCTGCACCGCATTATACTTTTGGTTTCAAGCTTGGAATGGATTATAAAGGATTGGACTTCCAGGCTTTTTTCCAAGGTGTTGGTCAGCAAATTGTTTTACGTGGTGGACACTTCCGCGCTCCTTTTGCCACAAGCTGGACTTTGCAAAACAGCTCCTTTATCGGTAAGACCTGGACTGAAGAGAATACCAACACAGACTATACAGTCATTTCGAGGGATGGAGGATTCAATTCTTTCAATTATGATAATAAGGATATTAGTATACAGCGTTCAAGTTATATGCGTCTGAAATCGTTGGTAATTGGCTATACTATCCCTAATAGTTTAATTACCAAGGCTGGATTGAGTCAGTTGAGAGTATATGTGTCGGGCGACGACCTCTGGGAATGGACAAGCATAAAAGATGGATACGATCCAGAATATGGTGAGCAATCAAACAATACGTTTCCCTTTTCCCGATTACTTTCTGCAGGTATAAATATCTCATTCTAACAACCTTTTGATTAAAAATAAAATGAAATATATACATATTAACATAGTAACGATGCTGCTGGCAATAATGGTTTTTGCAGGATGCAGCGATTTTCTCGACAGGGAGCCATTGTCGTCAGGTACTGAGGCCATTTTTTATAAGACTCCAGAACATTTTGTACAGGCAGCAAATGCACTTTACAATTTGGAGGGTTGGAAGAATTACGATAACAAGGAATCCTTGAGAATGGATCAAGGAACGGATATTGCGGGGCTTAGTAGTAATGGTGGCACCTCGGCAGGTGAAAATGATTGGCGTTGGGATAAACCTTATAGTTTTATCCGCGGGTGTAATATTCTGTTGCAAAAAGCCGAAGAATATACCGGGAACAGGGAAGATTTAAATATGTCTGTCGGTACTGCCTATTTTTTCCGTGCCTGGCAACATTTCTATCTGTTGCAACTTTTCGGAGGAGTGCCCATTATGGATCATGTGCCCGACGTGGTTGATCCTGTCGTTCATGGGCCTCGAAACAGCCGCTACGAAGTGGCACAATTCATTATCAATGATCTGCGTACAGCCATTCCCCTGTTGCCGAAAGAGACCACAATCCCTGCGTCTGACAAGGGAAAAGTTTCTCAGGAAGCAGCAAAGGCGTTTCTTTCTCGTGTACTTCTTTACGAAGCCACATGGGAAAAATATGTACCGAGCATTGGTTATGAACTTGATGGTGATGGAAATTCCGTCGGTGCTGGAACTGTCAAACCTACTGGCTATCCGTCAGTCGAAGATATGCTCACAGAAGCAAAAAAATGGTCTGGAGAGGTAATCACCGAGTCCGAAAAGGGCACATTTGAACTATGGAACGAATGCGATACACTGTCCTATTATTATTTATTCAGTCTTGATGACAAAGGTGGAAATGTTTCGAACTTCTTGAATAAAGGTAAAGCTACCAATAAAGAATTTATCTTCAGTGTAAAGTATGATCCGGATATTAAGAGAGGAGATGTTGCTTTAACAACAGCTATATCTCGTTGGGCCGGAAGTAACATCAGTACCTATTTGGGAGAAATGTTCCTTTGCCGGAATGGGTTACCCATTTTTATCAGCAGTGATGGTGTTGCACGTGAAAAAAATCCTGAATTTCTTGGATTTGAAAGATTTATGGATGAATTTCGAAACCGTGATTACCGCTTTATTAGCAGCACTCATTTACCCGACCGTAAGACATGGGTAGGAGCTGGAGCCGCCGAAAATCAGTTTCCCAATACTGCAGCAGGAAAACCTTATCCTGATCCCGTTTATCCTAAGTTCCCCTATGATCCAAGTGATCCGGCATTTAGTAACAGGGCTACAATCTATACGCCAAATCTGTTGACAGTAAATTTTACACACAATGCTTACGGCAGCCGTAAATTTATGCCGGAAGGTACACGGAATACCTTCTATGAATCCCCTGACTATCCCCTCATCCGTCTGGCTGAGGTCCATCTCATATATGCTGAAGCAGCCGTTGAATTGGGGAATGGTTCAATCTCAGATGCAGATTTGAACTTTTCGATCAATAAGAATCGCACTCGTGCAAGAGTGGCCCCGCTTAGCAATGCACTTATTGCAGGTTTGTGGGATGCAGGCTATTGGGATCATGAACAAAACAAAACTATCATCAAGAAAATGAATATGATTGATGAGATACGTCGTGAACGTGCCTGTGAATTGTTTGGTGAAGGATTTCGTGAAAATGACCTTAAACGTTGGGGTATAGCGCATATCAACCTGCGTGGTCAAAAACTTGGTCGTTTTGTTTATGGAACAGAATATCTGACGGCAATAGCCAACGATGCTAAGCATTATGGTGAACCGGTTTATCAGCCTGATAGGTATCCTTCATATTATGGTATTTATGAAAATACAAATAGCTTTGATCATGGTCGCACTATTGCGAACTTACCGGGTAATTTACTATATTCGCAGAGAGATTATCTTGTGCCCATTCCACTTACGCAGATTCGCCTCAATCAGGCGTTGACACAAAACCCAGGATGGTAAACATTTTCTGATTACGAAGTCAATACGGCTGACTTGGGGTCACTTAAGTCAGCTGTATACTTTTTGAATTGAGTTTTGCTACTATATGAAATTTTCGTTAAAATAATGGTATGGAAAAAAATAAGAGAAATAGCAGGTTTACATCAATCTTTAAGTGTTGTGTTGCATTGTCCTTGTTTTTAATGATGGGATCAATAAGCTATCCGAGTGACAAACTGGTAACATATACCGCTCCACAGGGTGCATTACTTAACAAGGATTTTTCAATTCGTGTCAGGCAACCCGGAAAGGAATGGCAGGCAGTACCAAATCATCTTATTAAAGTGGACGAGGTACGAGAAACTAATCATCATGTAGAGGAGTCCTCGATGGCTTATTTCGATTTTTCGGGAGAAGTGGAAGTGTCTGTTACGTTCAACAACGGACCTGTCCGAAAGGCACGGATAAGACCCCTCTCTTATGGGATAGAGCCTACAGTGAAAGGGAACAGCCTGACTTTTATACTGGATCGACCACGCAACCTCTCGGTAGAGGTAAATGATGATCTCTTCCATAATCTGCATCTCTTTGCCAATCCGATCATAAAGGATATACCGGAAAGGAACGATCCGGACGTGATATTCTTTGGCCCGGGTATCCATGAGTTCGAAGATGATAAATTTGAAGTGCCTTCCAACAAAACAGTCTATGTTGACGGTGGAGCCATTCTTCGCGGACAGTTGCTGATACACGATGTACAAAATGTAAAAGTGATAGGAAGCGGCATGGTGGAACATACGGTGAAGATGGGAGTACATATTTCCAATGCGAAGAATATCGAGGTGGAAGGAATCTTTACCACACAGTGTGCCACGGGAGGCTCGGACAGCGTGACCATCCGGAATGTGAAAAGTATCAGCTACTATGGATGGGGAGACGGACTGAACGTTTTTGCCAGCAACAATGTATATTTTGATAGGGTGTTCTGTCGCAATTCCGACGATTGTACCACGGTCTACGCGACCCGCAAAGGATTCGAAGGTGGATGCAAGAACATTGTGATGGAGAATTCTACCCTGTGGGCTGATGTGGCACATCCCATCATGATTGGTATTCATGGCAATGCACAAAACTTTGATATTATTGAAGATCTGGTCTATCGGAATATCGATATTTTGGACCACAAAGAAGCTCAGCTTGATTATCAGGGTTGTCTTGCCATCAATGGTGGTGACAACAATATTATTCGTAACGTGCTGTTTGAAGATATCAGAATTGAAGATTTCCGTCAGGGACAACTCTTTAACATCCGTATTTTTTATAATCAAAAATATTGCGAAGCTCCCGGTATGGGAATCGAGAACGTGCATTTCAAGAACATAAATTATACTGGTAAGAATGCCGAATTATCAATCATTGCAGGTTATAACAGCGACAGAATGGTGAAAAATATCACCTTCGAAAACCTGAGAATAAACGGAAAGCTTATCACTGACGATATGCCCGGAAAACCGGCCTGGTATAAAACCGGTGATATGGCACGTATTTTTATTGGAGAACATGTAGAGGGAGTCTCTTTTGTAGAGTAATTAAATGAAACTAATCCTATTCCCATGATGAGAAAATATATATTCATTTTGCTACTGATAGCAGTCCTGCCTAAAATTGAAGCACAGTCTATCCTGGAAGAAACCAGGAAACAGCTTCTTTCACCCGATGGTCATTACCTCTTTACATTTTATCAAAGACAATCTCACGCAGGAAGTAAACAAATGTACTATACGCTGTCATATAAAGGGAAAACGGTGATTGAAGAATCTGAACTCGGTGTGCTCATAGAGAATCAACTCTTTGAATCGGCGTTGGCCATTCCGAATGATACCAGTAAACTATGGGGTGAAAATCTTTTGCTTACCTCCGTCGAGGCCACAACAACGGATGAGACATGGCGGCCTGTTTATGGAGAAAGAGAAGAAGTGAGAGATCATTACAACGAACTGGTGCTGAAGTTTCAAAAAGGAGGTGTTCCGGAAACAGAAAGTAACTCAACCGCCTCGACTGCCGGGCATGGACAAGCCTACGACAAAAGACAATATTATTATATGAATCTTATTGTCCGGGCATATGATCAGGGTGTTGCTTTCCGTTATTTCTTTCCAGAAGCCACCAACGGTTTGTTTCTCCATATCGTGGGAGAACAAACACAATTTACGCTGCCTGAAGGTACATCGGCTTATTACGAACGTTGGGCACAGGGACCATACAAACTACTGCCTTTAAAAGATTGGAAAGATGAAAGTGAACGTCCCCTGACAATGAAACTTCCCAATGGGTTGGCGGCTGCATTGCTGGAAGCAGAGATGGTCGATTATGCCCGCATGAAATTCCGTCTGGCAAATGAAAATAGTTTGCAGGTTTCATTATACAGTTCGGTAGATCTGATTACACCCTATGCCACACCATGGCGTGTAATCATGGCAGCCGAAAAAACATCGGATCTTATTGGATACAAGGATATCGTTTTGAACCTGAATCAGGCGAATAAAATTAAAGATACCTCATGGATAAAACCCGGCAAGGTAATCCGTGTGGCACGCCTCACCCAGGCCGATGCTATTAAATATATAGATTTTGCAGCTGAACATGGTTTGCAATATATCCATCTTGATTCCGGCTGGTATGGTTCCGAAGTGTTGATGAGTTCAGACGCCACTTCTGTCGCGGAGAATCGTGATTTAGATATGTCGAAATTAATAAATTACGCTACATCGAAAGGAATAGGTGTATGGGTGTACGTGAATCAACGTGCACTGGTACAGCAGTTGGATGAACTGCTTCCGCTCTATCAGAAATGGGGAATAAAAGGAATTAAGTTCGGCTTTGTGCAAATCGGGAACCAGCATTGGTCCACCTGGCTGCACGATGCGGTCCGCAAATGTGCTGAATATGAGATCATGGTCGATATTCACGATGAATACAGACCGACAGGTTTTAGCCGTACTTATCCCAATCTGTTGACTCAAGAGGGCATAAGGGGGAATGAAGAGTTTCCCGAAGCCACCCACAACGTTACTTTGCCTTTCACTCGCTTTCTGGCCGGGCCAGCAGATTATACCATCTGTTATTACGATAAGCGTTTAAAAACAACCTATGCGCATCAGCTGGCCATGGCGGCGGTATACTATAGCCCCTTGCAATTTCTGTACTGGTATGATCAGCCATCGGCTTATCAGGGAGAACCGGAAATTGAGTTTTTCGACAACGTGAAAACCGTGTGGGACGATACCAAAGTGCTGGGTGGTGAAATTGGAGAGTATGTAACCATTGCACGGAGAAGTGGAGAAGAATGGTTTGTTGGGTCGATGACAAACAACGATTCGAGAAAAATAAGCATTTCACTCAACTTTTTGGACAACGGTAAGAAATACGTTGCCAACTTGTATACCGATGATGAAACAGTGCAGACAAGGACAAATGTTCGTATCACCCGGGTGATTGTAGATAGCAATTCGGAACTGTCGTTTCAATTGAAAGCAAGCGGCGGATGCGCGACTCATCTTACTCTTGCGAGCAAGGAGGACTTGAAAAAATACAAACGATACAGGAAAAATCAGGTATTATAAAATTGTATGAAAAAATATCGCTTGCTTTTTGTGTTGTTCCTGTTGAGCACCACTTCAACGAAAGCCGGTGTATACCAATGGTCGGTGAAGCTGGATGGTTACATTTCCAGTGAAATAAAAGATAATCCCGATGCTTTTTTGTGGATTCCCCACAATTGCAAACAAGTGAAAGCGGTAGTGGTTAGCCAGCAGAATATGTGTGAAGAGACACTCTTCGATCATCCCCGCTTTCGTGAAGCAATGTCGGAACTTGATTTTGGCATCATATGGATTGCCCCCGGAATCGATCATCAGTGGGATGTTACAAACGTCTGTCAGGAGGTTTTTGACAAGATGCTGGCAGATCTGGCAGAAATAAGCGGTTATCATGAAATCATATATGCACCGATAGTTCCTCTCGGCCATTCGGCCATGGCTACTTTTCCATGGAATTTTGCGGCCTGGAATCCAACGCGAACATTGGCCGTCGTCTCTTATAAGGGTGATGCTCCCCGGACAAATCTGACAGGATATGGACGGGAAAACCTCGAATGGGGCAGGACGCGAAATATTGATGGCATTCCCGGACTAATGATAGAAGGGGAATATGAATGGTGGGAAGCACGTGTAAATCCGGCTTTGGCTTTTCGAATGATGTACCCCGAGAGTTGTATCTCTTTTTTGTCTGACAGGGGTCAAGGTCATTTCGACGTGTCGGACAAGGTTGTAAATTATATCATGCTCTTTCTGCGAAAGTCGGCGAAATACCGCTTACCGGAGAATCATCCATTGGATGAACCCGTCGAACTGATAAAGCTGGATCCCCAAAAAGGATGGCTTGCCGAACGTTGGCGTGAGAACCGGCAAAAACGATCGAAGCCAGCGCCATATGTCGATTATAACGGAAACAGACACGATGCTTTCTGGTATTACGACAAAGAAATGGCAGAGGTGACAGAGCATTATTATCAAGAAATACCCAATAGAAAGGAGCAATATATCAGTTTCCTTTCAGAGGGAAAGTGGATCGATTTCGATGAAGACAGCCATTCCCAATACGACTTTACGCCAAATATTGCCGATGACCTCACCTTTAATATCTCGGCAATATATTCGGATGTCAGTCATTCAAAACCGGCTCAAGATCATTCCAAGCGAAAAATACAGATACACAAGGTGAATGGCCCTGTTGAGAAAGTAAATGACACCACTTTTGTATTACGCTTTTACAGAACGGGATTCAATAACATAAAACGAACCGGTGGAATATGTCTTTATGCGCAAGGTCCGGAGGATAACAAGTACAAAAGTGCGGTTCAACAAATCTATTTGAAAATCCCATTTCCTTTGACACAGGGTGAAAGACAATATATCCTGTTTCCCGGCTTGCCGGATATATCGTCAGGAACGGAATCGGTCATGCTGGATGCCGTAAGCGACCAAGGTCTGGATGTCTCCTATTACGTAAAGGAGGGACCGGCTGAGGTTGAGGGAAATAAGTTAGTTCTAACCAAGATTCCACCCCGGGCCAAGTTCCCGTTAAAAGTTACGGTTGTAGCGTGGCAGTATGGGTTGAAAGGTAAAATACAATCCGCGGAACCAGTGGAACGGAGTTTTTTTATAACTAAATAACTAAAGTTTTACAAAATGTCGTCAGTTGATCACTTTAGTTGTATATGACTTGCGAAACCTAAATAAGATAAAACAATGAATAAAGCAATACTAACCCTACTTTGTATAACAGTTTTTTTTGCGGCCTCAATGGCGCAATCAGTTTATCCCGGTCAGCACGAGAGAAAGATAACATTGCCTTTGCAGGGAAAAGTAAAAGCATATTCCTTTGATTTAAAGGATGTCCGCTTGCTCGATTCACCGTTCAGGCAAAATATGGAACGTGATTCGAAATGGATCATGTCGTTGGGTACAGATCGTCTGCTACATAGCTTTCGCACTTCCGCAGGTGTGTTCGCAGGGCTTGAAGGAGGATATTCTTTCGTGAAAAAGCTGGGCGGATGGGAATCACTCGACTGTGAATTGCGTGGACATTCAACGGGGCATATTTTGTCTGCATTGTCTTATCTATACGCTTCCACGGGCGATGAAGCATATAAACTGAAATCCGATAGCTTGGTCAATGGATTGGGGGAAGTACAGGATGTACTGTTGAAAAACGGTCATAATGGCTATTTGAGTGCTTACCCGGAAAATCTGATCAACCGAAATATTGCCGGACAACGTGTTTGGGCTCCCTGGTACACACTGCATAAAATTTATGCGGGACTGATTGACCAGTATCTCTATTGCGATAGCGAGAAAGCATTGGATATTGTGACCAAAACGGCGCAATGGGCCTATGACAAACTGATGCCATTGAGCGAAGAGCAACGGAAGCTGATGATCCGCAATGAATTTGGCGGAGTGAACGAGGCGTTCTATAACTTATATTTCATCACGGGTAATCCCAAACATAAAGAATTAGCAGAATTTTTCTATCACAACGATGTGCTTGATCCGTTGGTAAATAAAGAAAATAACCTGGCGAGCAAGCACGCCAATACATTTATACCCAAAGTGATTGGTGAAGCCCGCAATTATGAAATAGCGGCCGATACACGTTCCAAAGATATTGCCCTTTTTTTCTGGGATAGTGTCATTGAGCATCAAACTTACTGTACGGGTGGCAACAGCCAGAAAGAAAAATTTATTCCTTCGGATAGCATTTCGAAATATCTGACCGGTTACACGCAGGAGACATGCAACACCAACAACATGTTGAAACTGACCCGTCATCTTTTCTGTTGGGATGCCAACCCTAAGTATGCCGATTACTACGAAACTGCCTTGTATAACCATATTTTGGGGCAACAAGATCCAGAATCGGGAATGGTTGCCTATTTCTTACCGTTACTGCCTGGTGCACACAAGGTGTACAGTACGCCGGAACATTCTTTCTGGTGTTGCGTAGGTACCGGTTTTGAGAATCATGCCAAGTATGGTGAAGCCATCTATTACCGAACCGAAAATGCATTGTACGTGAACCTTTTTATTCCGTCTGAGATGACGTGGGAAGAAAAAGGTTTGAAAGTACGGCAAGAGACCAATTTTCCCGAAGACGGTAAAGTAAACCTGAAAATTGAAGTGAAGACACCCACAAAAGTGGCATTGAATCTGCGATATCCTGCATGGACACAAAATGTGGAGGTAATGGTGAATGGGAAGAAAGTAAGCGTAAAACAGTCATCCTCCAGCTATATCGTGGTGGATAGAACCTGGAAGAACGGCGATAAGATAGAAATATATTACCCGATGTCACTGCAGGTTGCCGAAGCCAATGACAATCCCGATGTCTTTGCGGTGAAGTACGGTCCGATTGTGTTGGCAGGCGTGATGGGTACCGAGGGGATGCATGCCCCCGCACCATTTTCAGACCCGCATAAGCACAACGATTACTATACCTATGATTACCATGTTCCTGCTAATCTGACGACAGCACTGAAACTCGACAAAAAGAACCTGAATCGGTTTATCAAGCCTTCGAACAATGAAAAATTAGTATTTCATGTATTAAATGAAAATATTCGCCTTGAACCGCTTTACAACATACATCAACAGCGGTACGTGGTATATTGGAACTTATTAAAATAGACTGGTATGAAAAAGATACGGACGATCATAATTGCTATTTTGTTTTGTGCCTCTGTCACGGCGCAGCATACAATCCCATTACCTGACAATCTGCCGCAGGGTCATCCGCGATTGATGACGACCGACGGGAAGAGAGAAACGGTTAAACAACAAATAAAAAACGAAGAGTGGGCAGAAAACGTGATGAAGGGAATTCTAAAACGCATCGTCCCCTATGTGGAAAAAACTGTACAGCAACCCGACTGGATGTATTCCCGACTGATGATGTACTGGAAGAGCAAGGCTACCCAGGTATATATCAACGGGGGAGTATACTCCCATGCCGACGGTGAAGCGCCGGTGCCTACCGTCCGTTTTGGTAGTACGCGCGGAGTGAGCTCACCCATTAAACGGCCTAAATTAGAAGATATTATTCCTTATATGGATGATACCAAAGGTGTCTATTTCCATAATACTGCAAAAGAAGGCAATCCGCTGGAATGGTCGGAGCAATCGAATGTGTCGGGTAGTGCCATCGAAAGTGTCAATGAAGAGATCGTGAAGTTGGCAAAAGATGCGTCCTTTGTCTACTGGTTGACCAAAGACGAGAAATACGCCCGTTTTGCCTTTGATGTATTCCACACCTACATGATGGGTATGTATTACCGGAACGAACCGATCGATCTGGGCAACGGCCATGCCCAAACGCTGGTCGGTTTATCCACTTTCGAAGTCATTCAGGAACGTATTCTCAATGAGCTGGCCTACACCTACGATTTTCTGTATGGTTATATGGAAAAGAATCATTCAGAGAACATCGATAAGTATGCCACTACCTTTAAGAAATGGATCGATATTTCCATTCAGAATGGCGTGCCACACAATAACTGGAACCTGCACAAGTCCAAATTCATATTGAACGTGGCCATGGTGCTTGAGGACAATAATCATTATGGTGATGGCAAAGGACGGGAATATTATATAGACTATATACTCAATAGAACATCGGCACGCCAATGGTCGCTTACGGATTTTATGGCGTATGGTTATGATTTAGAAACCGGGATATGGAATGAATGCCCCGGCTACGCGCAGGGTGTTACACGCGATCTGGTAAATTTTATTCGCGATTACGACAATACCT
The DNA here is from genome assembly GCA_001768325.1 of Bacteroidetes bacterium GWC2_46_850. Taxonomy (GTDB): domain Bacteria; phylum Bacteroidota; class Bacteroidia; order Bacteroidales; family Dysgonomonadaceae; genus Proteiniphilum. The sequence continues at coordinate 397,324 of MENQ01000021.1, forward strand.
TCAACCAAAACCTCTTGCCTTATACACCTGTCATGAAAAAGGCAGTGGCAGCATTGCCGCAATATCTGTTCCCGAACAACATGACAACGGCCTTCGGTGATACCCACTACGGGGGTATTAATACGGAAGCATTTGCAGGGCTGATCAACTTGGCTCAGAAGTACAATAACCGGGAGGATGAGATACTTTTTACGAAGATGTGGCAGCTGTTTGATCAGAACGTGGAACGACAGCACCGGGAAACACCAAGCCTTCCGGCACAGATCACTTCTTTCTTTACGGCAAAACCGGTTTCACCCGATAAACGCATTGAAAAAGGCAAACTGACTGATTATATCACGCCAACATTTTATGCACCCAACGTGAGCTGGTTCGTACAACGTAATAAATATGATGACAAGCAGAATGGGCTGATGATTTCGCAATATGCCTCCTACGGCAACCACGCGCATTCAAATGGTATTGCCATGGAACTTTACGGTAAAGGATACGTACTGGGGGCTGAATCGGGCATTGGCTCTTCCTACTTCGAAAAACCATACTTGGAGTACTACTCCCAATTTCCCGCCCACAACACAGTGATGGTAGACGGCATATCAAAATATCCCGAGATGCTGAGTAATCATCCGTTCGACCTTCTTGGTCGTTATCCCGATTCCGGTCAGAAAGAAGGTTATTATCAGGAACTGACTTATTCTGAGGTCTATTTTATTGAACCCGAAAGCCGCAGTGATCAGAACCGGCTTCTGAGTATCGTCAGCACCGGCAAAACAACCGGATATTATGTCGATATCTTTCGTTCGAAGAAACAACGGGGAGGCGATAAATTTCACGATTACTTCTACCATAATCTGGGTCAGGAAATGTTTATCCGTGATATAAAAGGAAATACGCTGGACCTGCGACCAAGCAATGAGATGGGTTTTGCAGGTGGACATCTGTTCGCACTGGATTATATGTGGGATAAGCAGTCGGCAAAAATAAACGATGATTATCAGGCTGTATGGAAAATGAGTTTCCCGGATGGGAATCATGTATATATGAATTTGTGGATGAAGGGGTATGAGGGACGCGAAGTCTTCTCCATCAAAGCGCCACCCTGCAAGGCATTTCGTGGCAATCAAGGATTTCCGTATGAAGTTGATAAGGAACCGTACCTCACCATTGCTGCCCGTCAGCATGGCGAAGCATGGGATCATCCGTTTGTTTCTGTATTCGAGCCAACCACGGAAAGCGAGGGGAGATCGATCGAAAAAATCACCTCGTTTGACCCAGACAATAAACAAAGTATTTCCCCCGATTTCGTAGGGTTAGAAGTAAAAAGCAAATCAGAGCGTACCGATTATATCTTTTCGTCGGTAAAGGATGAAAAAGTAGCCTATAACGGTGTGTCTGCAAACGCGACTTATGCTGTTGTAACCGAGGAAGGCGATGATTTTACCCTCTTCATGGGTAACGGAACCTTTATCGAGGGAAAAGGGTTCAGCATAGCATCGGCAGAGAGAACAAACGTAGTATTAGAATATAGAAACGGTAAGTATTATTTTATGTCTGAAGGTACTGTGACCATTATCACGAATAAGGGAAAGAGAATAAAAATAGAAGCTATTGGTTACGGAAATGTTGTATGATAGATAATTGATATACCAAATACAGGGAGAATTACTGTTCCCTTAATTTGTTTTTAGTTTAAAAAATATAATTATGACGAAGATAAATCTTTTATATCTTTTGTTGGTGGTTTTGACTTATTCGTATTTTCCGGCAAAGGCGCAGGAATATCCTAAAACCATATTGCCGGGAGATTATCCTGACCCTACTATTGTACGCGACGGTGCGGATTATTACATGACCCACTCGCCGTTTTATTATATGCCGGGATTCCTGATCTGGCATTCGCAGGATCTGATAAATTGGGAGCCCATAATCCGTGCCGTGCCCGAATATGAGGGTTCGGCAATGGCGCCCGACCTGATCAAGCATGAGGGACGGTTTTATCTCTATTTTCCGTCAGCAGGTACCAACTGGGTGGTTTGGGCGGACGATATTAAAGGCCCCTGGAGTAAACCTGTCGATTTGAGAGTAACCGGCATCGACCCCGGACATATCTTGGGAGAAGACGGTAAACGCTATCTGTATGTAAACGATGGACGCATGATTCAACTCTCTGATGACGGTCTTTCTACCGTCGGAGAACTGAAAAAAGCGTATGACGGTTGGGAATTTCCCAAATCCTGGGAAACTGAAGGTATGTGGCTCGAATCGCCCAAATTCCTAAAAAGGGATGGCTATTATTATCAGATTTCTGCACAGGGCGGAACGGCAGGCCCACCGACAAGCCATATGGTGGTGGTTGCCCGCTCGAAAAGTGTGCATGGACCTTGGGAAAACTCGCCTTACAACCCGATTGTCCATACCTATAGTGTCAATGATAATTGGTGGTCGAAAGGGCACGGGACGATTATCGACGACGTAAACGGCAACTGGTGGATTATTTATCACGCCTATGCCAACGGCTACCATACGTTGGGACGGCAAACGCTCTTGGAGCCTATCGAATGGACTTCCGACGGCTGGTACAAACTGGCTTACAAAGCACAGCCTATCGTTCCGCAGGCGCAGATAAAACACGGCTTGGAACTTTCCGACAAGTTTGACGGAAACAAATTGTGGCTTCAATGGACGTTCTGGAAAGAATACGCGCCAGAATCGGTTGTTATAAAAGGAAATACACTGAGCTTAAATGCCAAAGGCACAAGTCCTGCGGATGCACGTAAGTTGTTAATTACGGCTACCGGCAAAAACTACGAAACGCAGGTGGAGGTGCAAACGGCAAAAGGAAATAAAGCGGGGTTGGTCTTGTTTTATAATGAAAAAGCATACGCCGGAATTCTGGCTGACGAAAAGCAGTTCACCATTTACAAAGACGCGGAGACTTCATTTAACGTTTCCCACAAATTGGGGAAACGCTTTTTCCTGAAAATAGAAAACAGGGGAAATACCTGCATTTTTTCGGCAAGCAAGGACAACAAAAGCTGGACGGTATTAGCCGAAGACATCGACGTATCGGAATTTCATCACAATAAATACAAAGAATTTTACGCCTTGCGCCCCGCCTTGGTTTCTTCGGGAAAAGGCAAAGCCCTGTTCCGCGATTTTGGTTATTCCGATGCCGTACCAACGGAAGATGACATGAGCGTCTATCTGATGGTGTTTCATAATGACGGCACACATAGTTTACACATGGCGCTAAGCGTTGATGGATACAGCTTTATGGCACTCAATGACGGTAAGCCAGTTATTGCAGGCGACACGATTGCTGATCAGAAAGGTATCCGCGATCCGCATATTGTACGGGGCCCCGATGGCGCTTTCTACATGGCGATGACTGACCTGCATGTGTTTGGTAAACGCGATGGAGTGCGTGATTCTGAATGGGAGCGCGATAGAAACCTGTATGGTTGGGGTAATAATCGTGGGCTGGTACTGATGAAGTCCTGGGATTTGGTGGATTGGAAGCGGACCAATATTCGTTTTGATGAACTGTCGGCACAGTTCAAGGAAGTCGGGTGTGTCTGGGCACCCCAAACTACTTATGACGAAGAGAAAGGTAAACTGATGATCTATTTTACCATGCGTTATCAAAACGAACCTAACAAACTGTATTATACCTATGTGAATGAAGCTTTCGATTGCTTAGAGACCACACCTCAGATTTTGTTTGAATATCCGGATGAGAAAGTGTCCGCCATCGATGGCGACATCACGAAAGTGAACGGCAAGTACCACTTGCTCTACGTTTCGCACGATGGGCAGGCGGGCATCAAGCAAGCCGTTTCGGATAAAATAAACGGCGGTTACGAGTTCGACCCGCGCTGGTACGACCCCGAAGAAAAAGCTTGCGAAGCTCCGAATGTATGGAAACGCATCGGCGAAGAAAAATGGGTGCTGATGTACGACTGTTACGGCCAAGCAGTGCACAATTTCGGGTTCAGCGAAACCTCTGACTTTGTCAATTTTAAAAACCTCGGGCAGTTCAACCAGGGCGTGATGAAAACGACCAATTTTGCATCGCCCAAGCACGGCGCGATTATTCAGATAACAAAACAGGAAGCCGACCGCTTGGCAAAGCACTGGAGATTGGATATAGAATTCCCGACTGCGGAAGAGTTCAGGAGCAATATAAGTAATCGTCCGGCGGATTTGTCGGAAGCGCCGAATGTGAGCAATCCTGTCCTGCCGGGGCTTTATGCCGACCCCGAAGTGCTGTATTCCGAAAAAACAGGTAAGTATTACATCTATCCTACCAGTGACGGTTTCAAAGGCTGGACAGGAACGTATTTCAAAGCCTTTTCTTCCGATGATTTGAAAACGTGGAAAGATGAAGGGATTATTCTTGATCTGGAAAAAGATGTATCATGGGCAGACCGTAATGCTTGGGCGCCTGCCATTATTGAGAAAAAAGATAAACACGGGAATTATAAGTACTACTATTACTTTACCGCCGCGCAGAAAATCGGCGTTGCCGTGGCAGACGATCCCCTGGGGCCTTTTATTGATTCGGGTAAGCCGCTGATCGACCAACGTCCAGAAGGCATGACGCGCGGACAAAACATCGATCCGGCGGTCTTTACCGATCCGAAAACGGGAAAAAACTACCTCTACTGGGGCAATTATTTCATGGCGGTATGTGAACTGAACGACGACATGGTATCGGTAAAGCCTAATACAACGCGAATATTAATACCGGACGATGAATTTCACAGCGAAGCGGTTTACGTCTTTTATCGGGACGGATTTTACTACTTCATGTGGTCGAAGAATGATACCCGTAGCCCTGATTATGAAGTCCGTTACGTGAAGTCTAAATCTCCGGTAGCCCCTATCGATGCTTCTGAAAGCAAGGTTGTGTTATCAAAAGCTCTGGAAAAGGGAATCTACGCGACAGGGCATCATTCTGTGCTACAGATGCCTGGGACAGATGAGTGGTATATTGTCTACCATCGTTTTCAACGCCCGGATGCAATCAAATTAGGAAGAGACGCCGGCTACAACCGGGAAGTGTGTATCAATAAAATGACGTTTGACGATAACGGATACATAATGGTAATAACCCCCACGTTGTAAATGGGTAAAACTTTAAGTTATGAAGAATATAATTATCATAATAGGATTATTGATATGCACGCACCTGAGTACGCAATACCAATCGGAGGTATGGGTATCTGATCAGGGCGACGGTACGTACAAAAATCCTGTCCTTTATGCCGATTACTCCGATCCCGATGTGATCCGTGTGGGCGATGATTATTATATGACCGCATCGAGTTTTAACTGTGTGCCCGGTCTGCCGATATTGCATTCCAGAGATATGATCAACTGGCAGATTGTCAATTACGCATTAAAGGATCTGAAGCTGGATGGTGTTCCCGAAGGTTTTTTCGACAAGCCGCAACACGGCAGGGGCGTTTGGGCTCCATGTATCCGGTATCACAAAGGAGAATACATGATTTATTGGGGTGATCCCGATTTCGGTATCTATGTGGTAAAGACAAAAGATATGCTCGGTGCCTGGGATAAGCCGATCCTTGTCCTTCCCGGCAAAGGACGTATCGACCCGAGTCCGCTTTTTGATGACGATGGAAAAGTATATCTCACACTTGCCTGGGCAGGAAGTCGTGCTGGTTTGAACAGCATCATAACCGTTTGTGAAATGAATGCCGACGGCACAAAGATAATCGGTGAAGAGACATTGATCTTCGATGGTAACGATGGTATCAACCATACCGTTGAAGGTGGCAAATTCTATAAGAAAGATGGCTATTACTACCTGCTCGCACCTGCTGGCGGGGTGGAGATGGGATGGCAACTTGCTTTGCGTTCAAAAAATATTTACGGTCCTTATGAGGTGAAAACAGTGCTGGCACAGGGTAGCACGAATATAAACGGCCCACATCAGGGAGGATTGGTAGAAACGCAGACGGGCGAATGGTGGTTCTTGCACTTTCAGGATCAGGGTGCCTATGGACGTGTTGCTCACTTGCAGCCGGTCACCTGGAAAGATGGATGGCCCGTGATGGGGATCAATGATAAAAATTATGGTGGAGAACCGGTGCGCGTGTATAAAAAACCCCACGTGGGGCCCACTTACCAGGTAGAAACACCTGTAGAGAGTGATGAATTCAACTCGCCCAAACTGGGTTTGCAATGGTCCTGGCATGCCAATCCACAGCAAGCCTGGGCATTTCCCTCATCAAATGGCTATTTGCGCATGTACGGACAATACCATCCCGAAAATTTTGTCAATTTCTGGGATATCCCCAATCTGTTGCTTCAAAAACTTCCCGCTCCTGTGTTTACAGCGACCGCGAAATTGTCGGCTGTCTTGTTGAACGAGGGTGACAAAGCAGGATTGATCATGATGGGGTGGGATTATGCCCATATATCTCTGGTGAAAACAAAGGAGGGGTATGCTATAGAGTACGCCACCTGCAAAGATGCAGAACAGAAGACGCCGGAGCAACTCGTTTCGATGACGGAACTGAAAAAGATAAAGGTCAACAAGAAATACAATTATAAGACCCTTATACCCGATGCGGAAATTTGGTTGCAGGTCAAAGTTGGCGATGGAGGAATCTGCACTTTTGCTTACAGTGTTGATGGAAAGAACTATCAGTCGCTTCCCGAAACATTCAAAGCACGTCAGGGCAAATGGATCGGTGCCAAAACCGGTTTGTTCATCCTGAATAAGGACCAGGGAACAAGTCGTTCCTGGGTCGACGCAGACTGGTTCAGAATAGAAAAATAGAGAATTAAAGCAAATAGATAACAATTTTTTAGCGATAAAGATGGAAATCAAAAATGTGATGTCGGGATTGGTGATGGCCATTTCCTTGTGTGCGTGTACACCGAAAGCAGCCAATCCTACTTTCGATGTGGATAGTGAATTAGATTACTGTAATGTACAAATTAACAAAACATTGAGTCACGTAGGCGACGCCACCATGATGCCGCGGAATATCCTGTCCGGACAATCTGTTTGGAATCTTGTTCCCGTCAGGATAGAAGAGTGGACGGCTGGTTTCTGGCCCGGCATATTGTGGTACGACTACGAAAACACGAAAAGTGAAGAAGCACTGAACGCGGCCAGACATTACACAGATATGTTGGAACCATTGACCACACTTCCTGCGTACGATCATGATCTGGGCTTTCAACTGTTTTGCAGTTATGGTAACGGATACCGCCTAACGGGAGACGAGAAATACAAACAAATCATCCTGAATGCTGCCGATACACTGGCTACCTTATTCAATCCCAAAGCAGGTACGATCCTTTCATGGCCCCGTGAAGTGGAACCGAACAACTGGCCCCACAATACCATCATGGATAATATGTTAAACCTTGAAATGTTATACTGGGCCGCTGCAAACGGGGGAAACAAAGAACTTTATGATATTGCCACAACGCATGCCGAAACAACCATGAAGTACCAGTTCAGGGAAGATGGCGGCAATTACCATGTGGTTGTCTACGATACCATCGACGGGCATTTCATCAAAGGTATCACGCATCAGGGTTATGCCGATGAAACTATGTGGGCACGTGGTCAGGCATGGGCAATTTATGGTTACACGATGGTATATCGGGAAACAAAGGATAAAAAATTTCTTCGATTTGTTGAAAAAATAACGGATATCTATCTGAGACGGCTACCCGAGGATTATGTCCCTTACTGGGATTTCGACGCGCCCAACATTCCCGATGAACCCAGGGATGCATCAGCAGCCGCTATTACAGCCTCTGCACTCGTTGAGCTGGCACAGTTGGAAGATACACCCGCGAAAGCGAAAGCATATCAGGATGCAGCGCTCAATATGCTGATTTCCCTTTCCTCAGCCGAGTATCAAAGCAGGAATAAAAATTCGGCTTTTCTACTTCGCTCGGTGGGACATAAACCCAACGGTTCGGAAGTAAACGCATCAATCAATTATGCCGATTATTATTACATTGAAGCGTTGACCCGACTGAAGAAATGGATAAAAAATTGATAAAAAAGAACCCCTCTAATGGGATTCTTTCATAGATGTACTATACTTCTCAATTATCTGGAAACAATCTCATTGGTAACGATAACTGACCGATTCTTCATTATTTCAGATGTTGTGTTTTTTACAACTGAGTTATCATGAAATAGTTTCGTACTAAATGAATTAGTGGACATTTGAATTTTGGGATTATACCCTGATTTTTGTGTTGTAGAATTTTTTGTTTCCATATTAATTTTCGTGTTTCCAGCCTTCATTAGTTCTACTATCGCTCAAATTTATTTGTGGTAGCAGCACACCTGGAACGTTAAGAATTTGTTTACTTAGAATGCCCTCACTTAAAATTACATCAGTCCCATTATACAGTGACTCTATTAAACACCTTCTGAAAGAGTATTGAATCATATCACTGTTGTTCAACATTATTGCCGGATTATAAGGATTCTCCAACTCCATCTCGTTGCTGATATCATCATATATTTTTTAATGATGGTATATAGCGTATCATCTGATTTTTCAATAGGTAAACCTAAGCTTTCAGCGGCTTCTTTCGTCAGAGTAAATGAAGTATAAGAATAACGAATTATTCCTGATATAGCAGGTAGGGTTTGCGTTGCTGTTTGAACTTTACTACGTCGCAAAACCATTTTGCTTTGATCTCCTCAGCCGTTTTTCCGGCGATGATCTCTTCGCGGATGTAGTCCACGCCGACCAGCTTCTCAAAAAAAGAGGTGAAGAACTTGTCGCCCATGTTCAGGTTGTGATATGCATCGATTACATGCGACAGGTCGAAGCCATTTTGAATAATTTTTTCGTCCGGCAGAGCTCTCAGATCCACACCATAACACTTTTTGTTGATCAGCGGTGGATTCTTGGCGCCCGGCACGCTGCGAGGTGTAAAGGTAAAGTCGGAGCCTTTGTAATTGGGATGTCCATACACCTCAAACGGGAAGGAGGTACCTCTGCCCAGGCTCATCACCGTACCTTCAAACAGGCAGGTGGAGGGATAGAGATAGATTGCATGGTTGTTGGGCAGGTTGGGGGAGGGGGATATCGGTAGCTCATAGCGGGTTTGATGGGTGTAATTTTCGCAGGGTACGACTGTTACATCGCACACCCGGCCACCAGGCAGCCATTTTTCTCCGTTGATCATCAACGCAAGTTCTCCCAGCGTCATGCCATGCACCACGGGGATAGGCAGCCAGCCGACACCCGACTTGTGTTTCATGTCGAGAATGGGTCCGTCCACATACATCCCGTTGGGATTGGGCCTGTCCAGCACAATCATCTTTTTGTCATGTTCCGCGCAGACATCCATCAGCCGGGCCATGCTGGCGTAATAGGTATAAAATCGGAGCCCCACATCCTGCAGGTCGAACAGCAGCACATCGAACCGTTTCATTCTATCGGCTGCAGGCTTACCGCTGCCGCTTCCGTAGAGCGACCAGATGGGGATACCTGTTTTCTGATCCACCGAGCTGGCTACATGTTCCCCGGCGTCGGCCGTACCCCGAAATCCATGTTCGGGAGAGAAAATTCCCACCACATTGAAGTGGTTTCTGATCAGCATATCCACCAGGTGCTCATCACCTGCTATGCCGGTCTGGTTGGTCATCACTGCCACCCGTTTCCCTTTCAGCAGGGGGAAATAGGCATCGGTAACTTCGGCACCTGTCTTGACCGCTGTTTCGCTCTGTGCACCGATTATTGTAGAAAAGAATATGAAAAGCAGCAAATAAAATTTTCTCATACTTTATTCTTCTGTGGCGTGTTTTGCATATTTCTGCTGTGTATGCAGTTGATCAAACTCCTCCTCAAGCAGCAGCAGTTCCTTTTTAATCTCGGTGAGCCTCGTCACTGCCTCTGCCCGTTTTGTCTGGTCATCCTTGTTCGATTTCAGGGTTTGTCGTGCACCTTCCAGCGTCATCCCCTTCTCTTTCACGAGATGGTATACGATCTCCACCTCCCGGATGTTGTCTCGCGTATACTGGCGGGTGCCACCTGCCGTTTTTTTGGGGTTGATGTTGTCAAACTCTTTCTCCCAAAAACGTAGCAGGGATACATTTACCGCGAAATGATCGGCTACTTCCTGAATGGAGTAGTAGAGTCGCTTCTCATCGAATTGGATCGGTTTTTTTCGTTTGCCCATAATTTTAGTTTTTCAGCAGTCAGCAGTCAGTGATAGTACTTCTCAAAAATACTGTTTTCCGGGAGAAAAGACAAATTTTTTTGTCGGCAGCATCAGGCATCAAATGCGAATTAATTGAATTGTTTGTAGAATTCAATTTTTGGCGAACTGCAAACCCGGGTTGTTGTGCGTATCATCACGGCGACCAGGGGCTGTCGTGGTTTTTGTTCATACACTTTGGGATACGAAGTTTTTCCCGTATTTTTGCAGTTTGTTTCAAATATAAGATAAAGCGCAAAGAAATTATTTGTATGATGACCTCCAAAGAGATTCGCCAGTCGTTTAAAGACTTCTTTCAGACGAAAGAACACCACATAGTGCCCTCGGCGCCGATGGTGATCAAGGATGACCCCACGCTGATGTTCACCAACGCCGGCATGAACCAGTTCAAAGATATAATCCTGGGAAATGCCCCGGTGAAATACCCGCGGGTAGCCGATTCGCAGAAATGCCTGCGTGTGAGCGGGAAACACAACGACCTGGAAGAGGTGGGACACGATACATACCACCACACCATGTTCGAGATGCTGGGTAACTGGTCTTTTGGTGACTACTTCAAAAAGGAGGCAATTGCCTGGGCATGGGAATACCTGACGGAGGTGCTCGCGCTGGACAAGGAACGTCTTTATGTTACTGTGTTCGAGGGTGCGGCCGATGAAAAACTGGAGCGGGACGATGAGGCAGCTTCCTACTGGGAGGCATACCTTCCCAAAGAGCGGATCATCAACGGAAACAAGAAGGATAATTTCTGGGAGATGGGTGATACCGGCCCCTGCGGCCCCTGCTCAGAGATTCACGTGGATATACGACCGGAAAGCGAACGGGCTGCAGTGGACGGACTCACCCTGGTGAATCAAAGTCATCCGCAGGTCATCGAGATATGGAACCTGGTCTTCATGCAGTATAACCGTAAGGCCGACGGTTCGCTGGAACCCCTTCCCGCAAGGGTAATCGATACCGGCATGGGATTCGAGCGCCTCTGCATGGCGGTGCAGGGTAAGCTGTCGAACTACGACACCGACTTGTTTCAACCGATCATTCAAAAGATAGGAGAAATCAGCAACGCCAGCTACGGCAATGATGTCAAAAAAGATATCGCCATGCGGGTCATTGCCGACCACCTGCGCACCATCGCTTTTTCCATCACCGACGGACAGCTGCCCTCGAACGCCAAGGCTGGCTACGTGATCCGCCGCATCCTGCGTCGGGCAGTACGTTATGGCTACACCTTCCTGGGTATGCACGAGTCGTTTATGTACCGCCTTATCCCCACACTGATTGATGTGATGGGGGAAGCTTATCCCGAACTGCATGCCCAGCAGACGCTGATCGGAAAAGTGATGAAGGAGGAGGAGGAATCTTTCCTGCGCACCCTGGAGACCGGCATCAAATTGCTGGAAAAAAATATGCCCACAAAAGAGGGGGGCGTGCTGAGCGGCGAGGTAGCCTTTCAGCTATACGATACGTTCGGGTTTCCGCTCGACCTGACCGAACTGATCCTCCGGGAACATGGCATGCAGGTGGATGTGGCCGCCTTCAATGCCGAGATGCAGCAACAGAAGGAACGTGCCCGCAATGCGGCTGCCGTGGAGACGGGCGACTGGACAAAGGTTCACGACGGAGAACCGGAATTCACCGGCTACGATGAGACAGAAAATGAGACCCGTATTCTCCGTTACCGTGAAGTAAAACAGAAAAACAGGAAATTTTACCAGATTGTCCTCTCCCGTTCTCCCTTCTATGCGGAGATGGGGGGACAGGTAGGCGACACGGGCTGGCTGATCACCGAGGAAGGCAACAAAATTGAGGTGTTCGATACCAAACGGGAGAATAACCTGGCTGTTCACCTGACCGACAAACTGCCGGAGAACACGGCGGGCATGCTTACTGTCAAAATCGACGCGGATAAAAGAACGGCAACCGAGTGCAACCACTCCGCTGCCCACCTGATGCACGAGGCGTTGCGTGAGGTGCTGGGAAAACACGTCGAACAAAAAGGATCCTATGTGTCTCCCGAGGTGCTGCGGTTCGACTTCTCCCATTTCCAGAAGATGACCCCCGAAGAGATTCGTGCGGTAGAGAGAGCGGTTACTGCCAAGATAAGGAGCAATTTCCCCATCGAGGAACATCGGCATGTGCCGGTTGAAGAGGCCAAAGCCCAGGGAGCGATGGCGCTTTTTGGGGAAAAGTATGGTGATGATGTGCGGACCGTGCGTTTTGGCTCCTCCATTGAACTTTGTGGCGGCACCCATATTTCTTCCACCGGGCGCATCGGCACCTTCCGCATTGTGAGCGAGAGTGCCATCTCGGCAGGTGTGCGACGCATTGAAGCCGTGACGGCAAAGGTGTGTGAGGATTATCTCTATGCGAAAGAAGATGCTTTGCTGGAGATCAGAAATATGCTCAACAATGTCCCCGACATCATGCAAGGGGTACACAGGCTCATTGCGGACAATGATGAAATGAAAAAGGAGCTGCAAGGCTATGTGAAAGAAAAAACTGTGCAGCTGAAACAGCGGATTGTTGAAAGAAAAGAACAGGTGAACGGCATCAATCTCTTCCGTGTGATGTTGCCCATAGGTGCCCCCGATGTGGTAAAAGATATCGCCTTTCAACTGAAAGGAGAGTTTCCGGAAAAGATGTTCTTCGTCGCTGGAACCGCCACAAACGATAAGCCCACCCTCACGGTCATGTTGAGCGACGACTTGGTCGCCGCGGGATTTCACGCCGGCAACATGGTGCGCGAAGCGGCCAAACTCATTCAGGGTGGCGGTGGGGGGCAACCTCATTTTGCGACAGCCGGCGGAAAAAATACCGACGGGCTGCCGGCAGCCGTGGAGGCGATTGTGAATCGGTTGAAGCAAGATGGATTACCGCTTATCTGAAAGCAAGGTAAGCTTCAGAACCTGTTCCCACAAGTGAGGGTGCTGCTTTCTGAACCGGGCTGTCTTGCGGTCTCGCAGGGCTGACTTCCACCATTTGCGCCAGTAGAGGGCAAAATAAAAAGTGGCCGGCATCACCAGGAAATAAACAAGCGACAGGAGCCAGTCTTTGGTCAGAGTGCCGAGGAGCAACGACTGAATCAAATCGAAAATAGGTATAAAGATCAGACCGGATGCATATCTCACAGAAGGAACAAACTGTTTATCCTTGAAGAGACTGAGCAGTTTTTTATTGATCAGCAGCGGGAAAAGTCCATTCAGGAATCCAAAAAGCATCAGCGGAGATGTAAGAACAAGCGCCTTAAAACGGATGAAAAGATTTAGATTACTCGACGTTACCCACAGTCGATCCTTTGTGGTGAGACCATGTGTCTGCAAAATATTGTAAGCTTCCCGGAATCCGGCTATGCGGGTATCGAATGCCGGGCGGTCATTTTGGTAAAGATCGTCCAAGCTTCGCACAATATGGAGCGATGATTGTAGGAACCCATCTTTTCTGTCGGAAAATTTATCTTTTGCAATTTTATCTCCATTCCAGTCGATGGCATGGCGGTATTCATTGTAAAATTCATCATTCCATATATCCACGACCATCGATTTCAAACTTTTCTCCAGTTCCAGTCGCAGCTGATTAGTAGCTAATCCCGGGTTTTTACCGTAGACTTCCTTGTATTTCGACACCTCGATGGGGGTACCAAAAGTCACATAGGCATCGGAAAGGAAGCCAGAGATGTCACGGTAATAGATTGATACGGGCACGATCTGGCTGTTGAGTTCAAAAGCACAGGAGGCCTCGGTGGGTAGCACGATGCGGGGTACAGCCTTTTGAACGGGGAGGAGTGACTGTTTCGGGTTGTGTCTTGCCTCGGGAAAGATGGCAATGGGATTGTTGTTCTTGAGAATCCTGGCGGCATTGTCGAAAATCTCGTTGTTCCGGTTCAGGTTATCCTTTCCGTCGCGTATCCTGAATACCGGGATGATGCGCATTCCACGGAGTATCCAAGCTACAAACTTCTGTTTGAAGATGTCGGCACGGGCTAGAAAAACGACCTGCTTCAGGGGGTATCCGGCATAGACCAGCATCAATGCGTCAAGCAGTGCGTTGCGGTGGTTGGGGGCAAAAATTACCGGTCGTTCTTTTGATACATTTTCCTTCCTTCCTGTAAAGACCAGTTTTCTGAAGTTCAGCCTCAAGGTTGTTTTGACCGGGATTTTTGCCAGTGTGTACCGAAAGTCGTAATGGTAAAGCATGCGTGAAAGCTTTTAGGATGTATTTTTTATTCGTTTGTTGCCGCGATTACCGGACGTCTTCTCCAGTAAAACGCCAGTATGAGCCCTGCCACGATGTGCCATACCCCCCACCAGGCAGCGACCATTGCCATACCCCCCAGTTGCAGTTCGGGAGGAAAAATCTTCGGGTTGAAGATCAGGGCGAGTCCCAATCCTGAATTTTGTATTCCTGTTTCAATGGAGATGGTTCTGCACGCAATTTCGTTTGCTTTACACATTTTGGGAAGGAGATATCCGGCAAGGAAAGCCAGGCCATTATGCAGCAGCACCAGCAGGAATATCAGGTGAATGTAATTGAGAAAAATATGGAAGTTACCTGCCAGTGCAGCCACGATAAAACCGATAAAGAAGATGACTGAAGTCATCTGGATGGGTTTGTCCATTCTTCTGGAGAATCTGGGAAACTTCATTCCCACAAAGATACCCAGAAGGACAGGGATGCCCAGAATCAGAAATACCGTGCGGAACATTTCTATCGGGTCAATGGAAATAGGAACCAGCAGCGGGGAGTGTTTGGCATACAGGCTGCCCCAGAAAGCAAAGTTCAATGGCGTCATGAAAAGACTTATGACTGTGGTGATTGTGGTTAGACTAACCGATAGGGTGACATTAGACTTTGAGATGGATGAAATGAGATTGGATACATTTCCGCCGGGACAGGCCGCAACCAGGATCATGCCCATCGCGACCGGCGTGGAGGGGCGGATAACCAATACGAGCAGGTAAGTAAGTGCAGGCAACAGGATATATTGTGAGACAACTCCAATCGCCACCGGTTTGGGGTGGGTGAACAGCGTTCGGAAGTGGTCGGGCTTGATGCTCAGGGCAACGCCGAACATGATAAAGGCAATGGCCAGGTTCATCAGGTTGACACTTTCCTGGTTGAAGTTCAACTGCACCTGATCGAGCTGCTCCATGTTCCCGAAAAGGGATAACAAGGGATTAAATTCCATCTGACTGTTTGATTTTTAAGCGGCAAAGTTACGAAAATTACCTATATTTGTAAATAAAAATGAATGCCCATGAGTGCTCCTCTCGCAGAACGGCTCAGGCCTCAGAATCTGGATGAATTTATCGGCCAGAAACATCTGGTCGGCAAGGGGGCTGTGTTGCGCCGGATGATTGATGCGGGGAGGATACCTTCCATCATCTTCTGGGGTCCTCCGGGCGTGGGAAAGACCACCCTTGCCCACATTATTGCCAATGCGGTAAACGCTCCTTTTTATAAGCTGAGTGCCATCAATTCCGGTGTGAAAGATGTAAGGGAGGTCATTGAGAAAGCAAAGAACAACCGTTTTTTTGAGACTGCGGCGCCCATCCTGTTTATTGATGAAATACACCGCTTCAGCAAGTCGCAGCAGGACTCGCTGCTAAATGCCGTGGAGACGGGCACCGTGACCCTCATCGGGGCTACCACCGAAAACCCTTCCTTTGAAGTCATACGACCCCTGCTATCGCGCTGTCAGGTCTACGTGCTTAAATCGCTTGAAAAGGGTGATCTGCAAGAGTTGTTGCATCGCGCGCTCACCGAAGACCTTATGCTGAAAGAGATAGAGATTGACCTGCAGGAGACCGACGCGCTGTTCCGCTTCTCGGGCGGTGATGCCCGCAAGCTCCTGAATATTCTGGAGCTGACGGTGCAGGCGGATGGCGACGGGAAGGTTGTGATCACCGACAAGACGGTGACAGAACGGCTTCAGGAGAATCCTGCGGCATACGACAAAGGAGGGGAGATGCATTACGACATCATCTCGGCCTTTATCAAATCGATCCGGGGAAGTGATCCGGATGCGGCCATCTACTGGCTTGCCCGGATGGTGGCCGGTGGCGAAGACCCCAAGTTTATTGCCCGGCGGTTGGTGATTTCTGCCGCGGAAGACATCGGCCTGGCCAACCCCAACGCCTTGCTGCTGGCCAACGCCTGCTTCGATACCCTGCAGAAGATCGGCTGGCCGGAAGGACGTATCGTGCTGGCAGAGACAACCATCTATCTTGCAGCATCACCCAAGAGTAATTCGGCCTATCTGGCCATCGACGCGGCCATTGCAAAAGTGGAACAGACGGGTAACCTGCCTGTCCCCTTGCATCTGCGGAATGCACCGACCGCCCTCATGAAGGAACTCGATTATGGCAAGGAGTACAAGTATGCGCACGACTATGAAAACAATTTTGTAAGGCAGGAGTACTTGCCCAAAGAATTAAAAGGCAGCCGGTTTTGGGAGGTACAGTCCAACCCTGCGGAGGCGAAGATGTATGAGTTGATGAAGAAGCTCTGGGGAGGTAAGAAATAATTAATACCAATCCATGCCGCGGTCGTACGGTGAGTTGCGTTGTTCATACTTCAGGTCTTGCAGGAGTGAAGAATTGGCGCGGATGGTAAAATTGTATGATTTATACGGGCCAATGGGGATGAAGCTGGCCGACATGCTCCAGCAGTGCAGGTTTCGCGTAAGGGTACAGTTGATGTTCGTGAATTTCTTCAGATCAAAATTGTAATCGGTGTTGAAAGTGAAGTTCCAGTTCTTGGTCGGCTGGAGCGAACCACTCAGTCCGAAGTTGTGGGTCAGCTTCCCTTTGTACTCCAGTCGTTCCTTATCGAACTCGCCATAACCATAACGCAATGAATAGTTGAAAGAGATATTCCAGTTCACCGGATTCTTCAGGTAGCCGTCGCTGTCGAACTCCCCAGCAGTGTCATCGGGTTGTTCCTGTGCATTGCCCTGTTGTGCCGACTCGTAAGGATTTCCTCCCATGGTGCCATCGTCGGGCAGTTGATTCTTCGGGTCCGTACTGTCACCTTCTTTACCCTCCTTTTCACCGCGGGAAAATAATTTCTTAAACGTATCCTGATTCAGGGAATAGGAGAAGGAAGTTCCTGTATTCATCAGTTTTCCGAATCCTTTGCCGTTCAGTATCCTGAGCTTATCTACCGGTCGCGGGGTTCCGTTTTTATCCAGTTGATAGAGATAGGGATCCCAGGTTGCATTCAGGCTGAGGGTATATGATTTGGAAAGCTTCAGACGGATATTTGAGTTGATCATGCTCCATTTCATGGAGTCGGCCATCATGTTATAATTGAAGCTGATGCCCAGGTCGTCGATCAGGCTGACCTTCCGTACGCCGGTGGAGTCCTTATCGCTCCTGATTTTCATTTCAAGGTTATTTTTGAAATCAAAGCCGATGCTTCCGCTTTGTCCGGAGGGAGCCGTCCCGAACATCATGGAGGAGTAGGGGGAATAGGTATATTCCACATCATCACCGTATTCGTTTTTGTAGGTGTAGGTCTCGTAAAAGTTGTATTTGGGATCGCTGAAATCGGGTCTGTAATTCAGGCTGATGCTTGGAGAGAAGACGTGGCGGATGGCCTGTACTTTGTCACCAAATATCTTCCAGGGGGTATACATGCCGTATAATTTTGTCTGGGCACTGAGCGAGGTGCTGTAGTCGTATATCCGTTTGAATCCGTATACGGTGTCGATCGGAACGTTTCTTTTGGCAACAGGGTCCCATGCCTGCATGTGGGCGCCGGTGTACCAGCGTTCGGTATAATTGATGGAAGGCGAAAGCTGTATGTAATCAAACAGTGTGAAGGTGGCGCTGACCGGAATGCTGTGGCGCATGCCGTTGGTCCAGTCGCGTACAAGGTTTGCATTCAGAAACTTGTCTTCCTTCGTCGTGATTGAGTTGCGAAACTCACCGGAGTAGCTTACGGATATCTTCTCATACCACCGCTCTTCACCCACCATATCCTTTCTTTTGAAGGGGTTGATGCGACTCATGGTGAGGGAGACGTTGGGCAGTGTGGCGGCAATGGTGGAGTCACGCGATACCTGGTTGATGTTCATCGTAGCCGACATGCTCCAGGGTGAGTCGGGAAAACGCTGTGTGAGGTTCACGCTCGAGCTCTTGGTATTGTTGGATGCCTCCCGTGAGTAGAGGCGGCTCAGATCGCGGTGGTTGTTCCGGCTGGTGGAGAAGTTGACGCTTGCTGAGAGGGTGCGGTACATGTTGGCTTTGGGGTCCTGGGAATGGGTCCAGTTGATGCGCAGGTCCTTTGCTACCGAATAGGCTTCCGGCACCACCTCTTTCAATTCCTTCTCCCCGGTGACGGTGCTCAGATAGTATACATTGAAGTTTCCTGAATATTTATACCGTTTGCGGTAGTTGGATCGTGCTCCGGCTCCCCATGATCCTTTTGTGTAGATCTCACCGGTCACGGAGAGGTCGATGTAATCGCTCAGCGCAAAATAATAACCGCCATTCTGGAGGTAGAACCCGCGGGTCATCTCATCGCCGTAACTGGGCATGATGATTCCCGATGAGTAGGATTTGGTGAATGGGAAAAAGGCGAAGGGGAGGACCACTGGAAACAAGGGTACATCGGCCACTACGAGCCATGCCGGGCCGGTCACCACATCCTTCTCGGGGCGTACCTTGGCTCTCGACAGGTTCAGGTAAAAGTGAGGGTGATCATGCCTGTCGCAGGTGGTGTATTTTGCGTTCCGCATGTAAAAAGAGTTGTCGGCATTCATCTTTGCCTCATTGGCTACGATGTTTCCTTCACCCTGCTGTGTGACGACGTGATGGATGAATGCTTTCCGTGTTTCGAAGTTGTAACGGACCTTCTTCATCTCGTACTCCGTACCTCCTTCTGAAAAGACCGGCAGACCGAATTCCTTACCCACCGAATCCACGCCAAAGGTGGAGGAAATAACGCTGCTGTCCATATCCATGGTAATGTATTCTCCCTTGATGCCCATTTCACCATACTTGATGTCGGCATCACCATAGAGGTATCCCATGTTGTCGCTGGTAAATATCATGGAGTCTTGTGCCGTGTAGTAGACGGCAGCTTTCAGGGTCTGGTCCTCCATCGACAGACTGTCTTGCTTGCTGACGGACAAACTGTCTTGTCTGGCGAGGGATAAGGAATCGGGTGTCTTGGTCAAGAGCGTATCGGTTTTTGCGGCAACCGAAGCGGTATCGGAAGGTGTCTGCTCCGCCCGAGAAACATCCGCCGGGGTGATGGTTGTATCGGGCACGGCAACATCAGCTGTCTCCGTGTTGTGCAATGAATCAGCCAATGCGGAACTTTGCCTCATTTGTTTCGTCGCTTCAGTAGCCTTTCGGACAGAAGAGCATTGCAATGAGATTATCAGGACGAAAAGCAGAAATATGAAACGGTAAAGTTGCCTCATGCGGAAATTGCAGCCTGCGTATGGTTTTTACACACAAAACTACGCAATAATGAATGATTTCACCGCAAAATTAATAAAAAGAAACTTAAGTCAGATTGATTAAGGTTTTTTTAAACAGATTATAGTCGTTCTCGAGTGGATAGGTTTGTTTTTCGTGTTGCATAAAGGCAGCCAGACCGTTTGGTATCTGCAACGAGGAACCGATGCATGCTTCCACAGTTTCTTTGAATTTTGCAGGATGGGCGGTTGCAAGGAAAATACCTGTTTCGCCCTGTTGCAAACTCTCTTTCAGTGCCATGTAGGCACAGGCGCCATGCGGGTCGAGCAGGTAGCCTGCTTTCAGATTTACCTCCCGGATGGTCTGTTTTATTTCCTCGTCGGTATATCTGTATGCGGAGATATCTCCTGTAATGGCTTCGTGAGCATGGCCATACAGATCAAGGATACGGTCGAAGTTGCTTGGGGCACCCACGTCCATGGCATTGGCCACGGTCTGCACCGATGCTCTCGGGGAGTAATTTCCCGTCTGCAGATACTCCCTGAAGACATCATTCCGGTTGTTGGCAGCGATAAAGCGTTTCACCGGCAGACCCATTCTTTTGGCAAAAAGGCCGGCAGTCAGGTTGCCCAGGTTGCCACTTGGCACGGAAAAGACAACCTCTCCGGCAACAGCCTGTCTGATCAGTTGCGCGTAAGCATGGAAGTAATAAAATGACTGGGGCAGGAACCGCGCCACGTTGATGGAGTTGGCCGAGGTGAGGTTTAACTGACTGTTCAGGCTGTGATCCATAAATGCCGACTTTACCAGTGCCTGGCAATCATCGAAAGTACCGTCTACTTCCAGCGCCACAATATTTTGTCCCAGCGTGGTAAACTGAGCCTCCTGTATGTCACTTACTTTTCCCGAGGGATAAAGTACGAAGACCTGAATTCCTTCCACACCCAGGAAGCCATTTGCCACGGCACTGCCGGTATCACCCGAGGTGGCTACCAGCACCTTCACATCCTGCTGTCCCTCTTCCTTCACGAAGTGGGATAGCATGCGCGCCATAAACCGGGCGCCCACATCCTTGAAGGCGAAGGTGGGTCCATGGAACAGTTCCAGCACATAAATACCCTCTTCAATTTTTTTCAGTGGGATATCGAAACTGAGCGTGTCGGTGACAATCTCATCCAGCCGTTCTTTTGGAATGTCTCCGCCGAAGAAGGCCTCCGCGACTGTTTTGGCGATATCCGGCAAGCTGAGATCGGCCATCTTCGCATAAAAGTCTGCAGGTAGTTGTTGTATTCTTTCGGGCATATAGAGTCCCCTGTCCGGTGCAAGCCCCTTCACCACCGCTTCCTGCAGTGAAACGGAGGGGGCTTTTTTATTTGTACTGTAGTATTGCATGTTGTCAGGATTCAGCTGTCAGCTTTTTTTGTGAAATGTTTTTGGCTTTCAGCGGTCGGTGATCAGCGATTGACTGAATTATTTTGAAAATATTGTTTTCATGAGTTCGTTTTCTTTCCGTAAACCAAAACTTCCTTCCCGTGCGGCAAACTCGTCATAGGTCTGCACGCTGTCGGGCTCTATTCCTTTGTGCCAGATCAGAAAGGGGATGGCATCGCGGGTGTGGGTACGGATGGCGCAGGGAGTGGGGTGATCGGGCAGGATGGTGATGGTGACCGGCACGTCCCAGGTGAGAGTCTCCTCGTAAATGGTCTTCACGATACGGGCATCGAGGTACTCAATTGTTTTCACCTTCAATGGTACGTCGCCTTCATGGCCCGCTTCATCGCTGGCCTCAATGTGGAGGTAGACGAAATCTTTTTCCTTCAACGCATCGAGTGCCGCCCTTGCTTTGCCCTCGTAGTTTGTGTCGTAGAGGCCGGTAGCTCCCTCGACCATGATCACCTCCAGTCCGGCATATACGCCGATGCCCCGGATCAGGTCTACTGCCGAGATCACTGCTCCGCTCTTGATAGGATAGAGTTCACTGAGTGGTTTCATCTGTGGACGATAACCGGGTGACCAGGGCCAGATGCTGTTGGCCGGATCTTTTCCCGTTGCTGTTCTTTTTCTGTTGATGGGATGATCGCGCAGCAACTCCTGCGAGGCGAGAATCAGCTTGTTCAAAGCATCGGCCGTAGCTGTGGCTTCTGCATGGTCTGGTTGAATGAGATGCGGGCGGAATGGCTGTTCCGGAATGTCATGGGGTGGTGTGCAGTGCAATCGCTTGTCGCCACCTTTCATTTTCAACAGATGCCGGTAAGATACGCCGGGGTGAAAGCTGAAGAGATCGTTTCCCAGTTCCTTTTCCAGATATCGGATCAGTTCCGCCGCTTCCGGGCTGGAGATATGTCCTGCCGAATGGTTTTTAAGTCGGTCGCCCTCAATGCATACCAGGTTGCAGCGCATGGCCATCTCTCCCGGCAGGATGTCCACACCCATGCTGGCTGCTTCCAGTACGCCCCGTCCTTCATATACCGAAGGAACATCGTATCCCAGTACCGAGAGGTTGGCAATCTCGCTCCCTGGTGCAAAACCATCGGGAACCGTGTTCAACAGGCCGCTTCTTCCTTTTTGGGCGAGCAAATCCATGTAGGGGGTGTGGGCCACTTGCATAGGTGTTTTGTTCCCCAGTGAGGCAATGGGCTCATCTGCCATGCCGTCGCCCAGGATGATGATATTTTTTGGTGTCATGTTATCGGATGTTAGCGATGGAGATGATGTCTGAAAAGACCCCTGCGGCGGTGACCGTGGCGCCGGCGCCGTAGCCCTTGATGACCATCGGGTATTCGTTGTAGCGCTCGGTGGTGATCATGATGATGTTGTTGCTCCCTTCCAGGTCGTAGAAAGGATGTCCCTGTTCCACTTCGCGCAGTCCCACTTCACATGCACCATTGTCATAGGAAGCCACGAAACGCAGTTTCTTGCCATCTTTGGCCAGCTCCTTGCGGCGTTCTTCAAATGAAGAGTCGAGTTCTGAGATGGTCTGCCAGAATTCATCGAGCGAGCCTTCAAAATATTTCTGGGGTACAAACAGCTTTTTATGTACGTCGGACTGGTTCACACGGGCGCCTGCTTCCCGCGAGAGGATTACCAGCTTGCGGGTCACATCGAGGCCGCTGAGGTCGATTCTCGGATCGGGCTCGGCAAACTGGGCTTCCACAGCCATCTTGACAGCCTTGCTGAAAGGAATCTCCGCATCCAGCGTATTGAAAATAAAATTCAATGTTCCTGAGAGGACGGCTTCAAGTTTTACGATCCTGTCTCCCGAGTTGATCAACGAATTCATCGTGTTGATGATCGGCAGCCCGGCACCTACGTTTGTTTCGAAGAGGAACTTCACGCCTGCTTTCCGGGCTGTTTCTTTCAGGTGACGATAGTTCTCATAATCGGAGGAAGCGGCAATCTTGTTGGCCGTGACCACGGAAATATTCCGTGCCATTAGCTCATCGTACAGCGCGGCAATGTGGGGGCTTGCGGTGCAGTCGACCACCACCGAATTGAAAATATTCATCTTCAGGATCTCGTCACGGATCAGATCGGGAGAACTCTTCTGGCCGTTTGTCATCAGATTCTCAAAGTATCCTTCAAGCGGGATACCCTCTCTGGCGAACAGGGCTTTGCGTCCGTTGGCAATCCCCACGATATTGATCCTGAGCTTATTTTGTTCCTTGAGCGTGCTTTGTTGCTGCCTGATTTGTTCCAGCAGCTTTCCACCCACTGTTCCGATGCCAATCACAAACAGGTTCAGCTCCTGGTATGGCGACAGGAAGAAGGAGTCGTGGATCACGTTGAGTGATTTCTTCAGATCGGAACGGGCAATTACACAGGAGATATTGGTTTCGCCGGCTCCCTGTGCGAGGGCAATCACGCTGATACCGTTTCTTCCCAGGGCGCCGAAAAACTTGCCGGCAATACCGGGTACATGTTTCATGTTTTGTCCCACGATGGCGATGGTGGCCAGGTCATACTCGACCATGATCTCGTTGATGCTGCCCATGGCGATCTCGTGGGCGAACTCCTTGTTGAGTACTTTTTGCGACAACGCTGCATCCTGTGAGCGGACGCCGATGGAGGTACTGTTTTCGGAAGAAGCCTGGGAGACAATAAAAACGCTGATACCGTTATCTGCGAGTGCGGAGAAGATTCTTTTGTTTACGCCGATGACGCCCACCATGCCCAGTCCCTGAATGGTAATCAGTGCCGTGTCGTTGATGGAGGAGATGCCTTTGATGATCTTTCCGTTGCGGGTGGGCTTGATGTCGCGTATGCGTGTTCCCTTCTCTTCCGGATGAAACGTATTCCTGACATAGATGGGGATATTCTTGTGATAAACGGGGAAGATGGTGGGGGGATAGATCACCTTTGCCCCGAAGTTGGATAGTTCAATGGCTTCCGTAAAAGACAACTCATCGATCACGTAGGCAGAATTGATGATCTTTGGGTCGGCAGTCATAAACCCGTTCACATCGGTCCATATCTCCAGTACCGTGGCATCGAGTGCGGCGGCAATGATGGCAGCGGTGTAGTCCGAGCCGCCGCGGCCCAGGTTGGTGATGTCGTTGTTTTCACAACTCGATGAGATGAAGCCCGGCACGACCGCCACATGGGGTGGTGGCATCTCGGAAAAAGTCTTTCTGATCAGTTCGTTGGAACGTGCCAGATCGGGTATGTGGCTGTGGAATTGCTTGTTTGTCTTGATGAATTGTGTGGCGTCATACAATTGGGCGCCTTTGATGACCTTGCCGACAATGAATGAGGAGAGCCTTTCCCCGTAACTCACAATCTTGTCGGATGTTTTTTGGGAGAGATCGCCTATCAGGAAAACGCCGCGCAGGATATTACGCAGATCATCGAACAGCAGTTGCGTTTTTTGCACCACCTCCTGTTTATCGGCGGGTGAGGTAATCAACTTTTCGATGATCTCCTCATGGCGGGCAATAATTTCGTCCAACAGCGGTTTGTATCCTGAGTTGTTGTTGCGCGCAAAATCGGCAGCCAGAAGAAGACGATCTGTGACACCGTTTAGTGCTGAAACTACCACGATAACGGGCTCCTGTTCATTTTCAACAATGCTCTTCACCAACTGTAGACTTTCGGGACTTCCCACGGAGGTACCTCCGAATTTCATCACTTTCATCGTGTATGAATATAATTTAACCGTGCTAAAACGGCGTGAAATAAAAAATGTGAATTGTAGGTCGCAAACCGGTCGGTTTGCAAGAGGCAAGCAACGCTGCCGTTCGGATGTGAAAATTTACATAACCCCCCAAGGGGTCATGGTCATTGTAGTAGTGAAGTATGTTGAATACAATCTCTGCATTTCGAACATCTTTGATGTAAATTTGATGCAAAGATAGCGGAATAATTGATAAAGTGAAATAAAAACTAAAAAAAAGAGCTCGTCTGTTTGACTTCGAGCTCCTTTCTAAATAATCATTTTCCAGATGACCGGCCCGTAGTACTTATTTTATTGTATTCCGGTTAGCAATAGGAGCTATAATCCAACTATGGACGTAACATGTCTGTTTTACCTGTTTGAAACGCTATTGCCGAACAGAACTGCGTTCACGAAAGTGCGTGTTGTGGCGTCCCATATTCCGCGGAACAGCGGATCCTCCACGAAAAGAATCACGTTTCCCCTGTCTGATCTGTTGACCGATATGGAGGTGGATCCTTTTATTTTTTCCAGTTGTTCCCCCGGGATGTAACCGTTCAACAGCGGGTCGTCACTGTATAAGGATACCGAATTTTCCGAGTGAGCCAGGAAGAAGCGATTTTCTCTTGCCACCGGTAGATGGGGGCTGGTGAGTCCAAAGGCCAGTGGATGTTCCAGATCAATGCGGGTTTGAAATACCGATGTGGGAAGTTGCTCTCTCAGCCGGGATCCGGGTTGCCGTTTTTCACCCGATGTAATGCTATCAACTGAATTTACAATCTTTTCGGAAGACAATTTCGCATTCACAGCCCATCGGGAGGCGCGGTTCACGGTGATCAGTGTCCCTCCGTTTCTGATCCAGTAATTCAGTTCCTCCAATTGCCTTTCACCCAGGAAGTCGTAGTTACCGCTCACAAAGATGATCCGGTTGAATTCATGAAGAGGCACCCGGGCGAGGTTGTCACTGTCGATCCGCGTGAGGGGATACCGAAGCTGCTGATCGAACAGATGCCACACTTCGCCTGCTTCGGTGGAGGAGATATCGCCGCCGGTGACGACCAGCACCTTCGGTTTTTCCACCATGCTGAAAGCACTACTACCCAGGTCGACCCCCCGCACATTGAGCCCGGTG
Source organism: Bacteroidetes bacterium GWC2_46_850 (assembly GCA_001768325.1). Lineage (GTDB taxonomy): Bacteria > Bacteroidota > Bacteroidia > Bacteroidales > Dysgonomonadaceae > Proteiniphilum. The sequence goes on from MENQ01000021.1 coordinate 423,269, forward strand.
GTGACCGGGATGATTTCCACCTTCGCCTGCTCACCCGCCTTTCTGAGAATTTCATGCAGTTCCCGGGAACTGATTGGCTGGTTGCTGACCGGAATAAGCAGGCTGCCATAGGAGAAGTCGTGCTCACCCGCTTCAGTTTTCACTGAAAATGGTTTGGAGGCGGTTTTAATGAGAATATTATTTTCCAGCAATGTAAAGAGTAGGGATTGACTTCCTGAATTACGGTAGTCGACCAGGTAGGCATAAGGTGATTCCTGCAGGGTGGGGAGCGTGGGATCCGGCACCTCCGTTATCCGGTTGCCCCGTCTGGCGGAGGAAGTTTCCCCATAGGAAAGCCCCGTGGAAAAGACCACCGAGAATCCTGCTCCGTAGCCTAGTTTGTCGGCAATCTCATCGGCATAATCTTTTTTGTTGTCAAATATGATTCCCACCAGCGCGCTATTGGCCTGCCCTGCAGGAATAATATATGATTTGCCGCGTTCATAAAGCAGGCTGTCGATCACGAGGTCTGCGTTGTTTTCATACACCTCCAGCCGGTGGGCGAGCAGCAGTCCGATAAACTTGTTCAGACGGGAACGGTCGTGGCTATCGCCTACCACATAAGCCCTCGCTGCTTCCCTCCCGGTTGCCGGCTGGAAAAACTCCTGCTGCAGATCGAACAGCGCCTCCCTGTTCGCAAGCGCAGCCTCCACAGTAGCGAGTGTCGTAACCAGTTGGTTGCGTATGGTAAAGGGGTAGGTCACCAGCCCGTTTTCCGATTCCTGTTGTATTCCTCTCGATGAACCCTGCTCGAAGAGGATTCCCACACCGCCGTTGTAATCGGGATAAGTGGATCCGAAGTTGGGATTTTTGTTGTCGTACGACTCTTTCGTGTAATAAAATGAACCGATCCTGTCGAGTGCCTTCGCGTAATAATCGGCAAAGAGGCGGTTCAGTTTGTAATTGGATTGTGGCACAAAGCGGCTCTCATTCCCCTCAGGGTCGGTCGGCTCAAAGAAGAAAGAGGAGTTGGTACCCATCTCGTGATGGTCGGCCTGTACATGGGGCAGCCATTTCTGATAAAGCGCTACCCGTGCCCTGCTTTCGGGATGTACGAGGTTCACCCAGTCGCGGTTCAGGTCGAACCAGTAGTGGTTCCCCCGCCCCCGCGGCCAACCCTCGGTATGTTCCCGGTCATAGGGGGAGGTGTTGTGTCCGTTCAGGCTGACGTTTGCATTGATCCAGGAGGCAAACCGTTCCAGCCCGTCGGGATTCCGTACCGGATCGATAAACCAGATGCCCTCCTCCAGTTGTCTCTCCACCTCATTTCCCCGGGCGGCGGTGAAGTAGTAGGCTGTCAGCAGGGCAGCATCGGCAGAGGAGCTTTCGTTGCCATGTACCGCGTTGCCCAGGAAAATAATTAGCGGGGTGTCGGGCCTTTCACCTTTCCGCGCTCCTTCGCGAGACGCCCTGTATCGGTCGAAGTTGCGAATATTCTCGGGAGAAGAGGCCACCAGTACATATAATTTCCGGTTCTCATGCGTTCTTCCGATCTCCAGCAGGGTTGTCCTGTCGGAGAGTTCGTTGAGCCGCTCGTAATAGGCGTTGATACGACTGTGTTCGCTTATCCGGCTCCCGATGGGATATCCAAGGAACTCTTCCGGCGTAGGGATGGCGGAGTCGAAGGTGATATGGGGGGAGAAATAATAATCCAGTCCTTCGGCTCTTAGTGGTGCTTCTGAAAAAAATAACAAAAGTGCCACAATCAGAATAATCTGCTTCATGATCTCTGTTGATTTTTAATTGAGTAACTCTTCCAGTGTTTTGTGCAGGTCTTCCCCTTTCAGGTTTTTTGCAACGATGATGCCATGCTCATCAATCAGGAAATTTGCCGGGATGGCCCTTACACCGTAAAGTTTTGCCGGTCCGCTATCCCACAGCTGCAGGTCGGACACCTGTGTCCATGTCAGGCTGTCTTTTTCGATCGCTGCCAGCCAGCTTTCCCTGTCGCGGTCGAGTGATACGGCGAAGATATCAAAACCTTTGTCTTTATATTTCTGATAAGCGCTGACGATATTGGGGTTCTCCCTGCGGCAGGGTCCGCACCAGGAGGCCCAGAAATCAAGGAACAGGTATTTGTTTTTGCCGATGTGGTCAGAGAAATTAACTGCTGTACCCTCGCTGTTGTTTACCCTGAAGTAGGGGGCAGGATTGCCGACTGCTACTTCTTCGAGCGTGGGTATCAGCTCCTCCAGCTGTTGAACGTAGGGTGTATTCCATAGTGAGCTGTCGAGCAGTTGAATGTTATATCTGATTTCATCGGGCGACAAACGGTAGGAGAAGTCGCGATACAGGGCGTAGGCCGAAACCAGGGAGGCTGGATGCTGTTGTATAAAGGAGTCTATGGCAACGGAACGTTGTTCCTTGTAGGCTGCATACAGATCGTGCAGCTCCGAACCCGTTATCTTCGAATTGCGGTAGTTGCGCGATGAATCAAGGGCAACGGTTGCCGGATTTTCATCGAAGAAAACCAGAAAGGAGCCTTTCAGCGTATCGAGTGACAAACCATATATTTCCGGGAGTTCCACATTTTTGGAAAAGCTGAATTGGCCATTCACAATTTCTGCGGAGTCAATGACGAAGAAAAACTTGTTGCGGAACTTCTGTAAGTAGACCGTTCCGGATTCAACTCCCTCCGTGTGGCCTGTAACGTTCAGATTGTTTTTGTCGTTGCAGGAGAATGCTACAAATGCTGTTACCAGGAATAATAAATACTTTTTCATATGATTTTTTTATTATGGTGTATGGAATTCGCGGTAATCATGTTCTTGGGTATAACTGTTTACCTGCTCGTTTCATACGATTTTATAAATTAGGGTTGTTATTGATTTCATTCAGTGGAATAGGGAAAAGAAAATATTTACTGTTGGGTACAAGCGGGGAGCCGTCGGGAAAAGTGGTAAACCAGTGTCCCCGCACTGCGACTGTATTGTTCTCATCATCGACAAATGTTTCTGTCGACTCCCGCCGTACCGGTGCGGTCTGTAAACGTAGGATGTCATACAGTCTGAACCCTTCGCCCCATAATTCGCGACGTCGTTCCAGCAATATCTCCTCCAGGATACGCTCCTTATTGAAGTCTGCGGGAGAGAGGTCGGCCAGATTCCTGTTTCGGCGCAGTTCATTCAATGTCTCAACTGCCCCGGTCAGGTTATTCAATCTTGCTTTGCTTTCGGCTTCAATCAGGATCATTTCTGCTGCACGCATCAAGACAATATGCCCGTCGTGATGAGGATATTTGTTTCTGAATTTTTTGTTCCTGTAGTGGCTGTATAACGCTTCATTGGGTTGTGTCGCTACTTCAAGAAGCGATTTGCGGATATCACCATCTTCAAAGATTTGAACATACCAGGGATCAGGCATGATGCTGTTATATCCATAATAGAGATTGGTGCCATTGGCATTGGTGGTGTACGGGGTTGTTTCGATATAGGCCAGGTAGGAGGCTCCTCCTCTATTTTGGGTCTGTGTCTGTGGATGTCCCCATATCCATTCCGGGTTACTCACATCATTGAAACCTTCGGTATATTGTTCCGGTGTCATCACCGGGTAGCCGGTGCGTGCTCTTTCTGCATATTCAGCCGCCAGTTCCCATTCACCCAATGTCTGGTAGACACGGGCAAATAGTCCCCGTACCACGTTCAGGTCGGGTCTGTTTTTTACCGTTCGTTCAAACCCGGACAACAACTTCTCAGCCTCAGTTAAATCATCCAGGATCACCTCATATACCTCGCTGACCGATGAAAGCGGATTGGGTTCTGTTGCCGGCGTCGTGGGGTGTATATATACCGGGATTGCTTTCGCATTGGGATCCTTCGCATAGGTAAACTGGTACTGGCGTACCAGATTGAAGTAGTTGTATGCCCGCAAGGCGTATGCCTGGCCTTTGAGATGTTTTAGACGCTGACTGCTTTCCTCTTTGATCTCAATATGGGCAATGATGTTGTTGGCATGATCGATGGATGTATATTGCAATGTCCAGAAAAAGAGTGCACGGCGGGTGGTGTTGTCAAACGGGTCGCGGTAGGGGTAAGAGTCACGGTATCCATACCGTCCGTCACGGGCAAAAGCATCCTCACCCATTACCTCGTGAGTAAGAAAAATAGTCGGTAATCCCGGGTTGTCCTGTGAAGTACTGTTTTCCATCAGATAACGGATGGCTCCGTTAATGAAGGCGTCGATGTTGTTCTCGGAGGAGAAAACCTCCTGGGTGGTGATCTGGGTTGCTGGTGAAGTCTCAAAGAAACTGTCGTTGCAGGATAGAACCAAAACCCCTGTGATCAGCAGATATATTGTTTGTATTTTCATTTTTTTTTGTTGTAATAGTTAGAATGATACATTCACTCCCAATGTATATGATTTCTGCGCCGGGTAACGGTAGAATGTTGATCCTGAAACGGTCTGTTCAGGGTCCAATCCTTTATGTTCGTAGAAAGTTAAAATATTTTCTCCTGTAAGGGACAATCTGATATCGGTCAGATTCCAGCCTGCAACCAACTTTTGAGGCAGCGCGTAGGAGAGCGAGAGATTCTTGAGTCGTGCATAGGTGGCGCTATACAAAAACCTTGTTGAGGGGATCGTATTCCAGGCGTCCGACACATAGGAGAGTCGCGGGAAGTCGGTATCCCTGTTTTCCGGAGTCCAGCGTGTTATTGCCTCCTTCGACCAGTTTCTTCCCGGGGCATATCCCAGGTGCATGATCATTGGCTGATCCCCGTCGAAAATCTTACCCCCTATACTATAAGCGAGGAGAAACGACAACTCAAGGCCTTTGAAGGATAAATTGTTGTTTAACCCTCCATAGAGGTCGGGCAGTGAACTACCCTGAAAATAGGGTGTTGCTTCGGTTTGATTTTCGGTTGTCGTCCGGCCGGTGATGTTCCCGCTTTCATCCACGACATCCTTATACCAGGTCGCTTTACCATTTTCAGGATTGACTCCCGCCCACTCCTTGATGTAAAAATCATATACAGAACCTCCTTCTACCATCTTCTTGGTGTTACCATACTGCCCGATTGATCCGGTTAGAATTTCCTCCTGGGGTAACTTTGTGATCCTGTTGGTATAGTGACCGAAGTTGAGGGTGATATCCCAGTTGAAATATTTGTTCCTGACAGGGGTGGCAGTTATCTGTCCGTCAATCCCCCTGTTGCTCAGGGAGCCGATGTTTGCGTTGATACCACTGTAGCCTGTGGATGGAGAGAGCGGTCTCTGGAAAAGCAGATCTTTCGATTGCCTGTTGTATAGATCCAATTGGGCAATCAGCCGGTTATCAAACAGGGAGATGTCTACTCCCACATTGAAATTCAGGTTAGTCTCCCACTTCAGGTTGGGAGTCGGCAGGTCAGAAGGCAGCAGGCCCAGCAAATCGAGGCTGTTATAGATTTCGTAGAATCCGCCATAGGCATAATTTCCGACATTGTCGTTGCCCTGGGCACCATAGCTAAACCGCAGATTCAGATTGTCAATATCCCGTACGTCCTGCAGGAAATCTTCCTTCTTCAGGTTCCAGGCTGTTCCTACCGACCAGAAGTTGCCCCATCGGGACTCCTTGCTGAATCGCGAAGAACCGTCGCGTCTGAAGCTGGCCGAGAGATGGTAGCGGTCGAGATATCCATAATCCACTTTGCTCAGCCAGCTTGCGAGGCGGTAGTTGTCGGAACTTCCAAAGAAGGTGCCGCTCGTGGAACCGGCCGAAGGTTCTGTCTTACCCAGGACCTGGAACCCGGTTCGGCTGCCGGACAGGGAGGAGGTATTGTTCACGTAAACCTCGGGCCCTGCCAACAGATTCAGGGAGTGTGATTTATTCGGGTTGAAGGTATAGTCGATAAAACTGTTCACCGTGTAGTTGAGTGTCCTGCTTGCACTTCTACTGGCCGTGCCGGCACCTTCGGAGATTACGCCAGTGCTGTAATATGAGTGTGAGTAAGCATGTGAGCTGCCTGTCCGGTAATCAATGCTTGCGGTGGTTCGTAACAACAGCCCTTGCAGAAAGGTAATGTTCAGGTTGGTGCTGAGCAGGGCCGCTTCCGTCTTGCTGCCCGAAATGGCGTGTTCTGCATTTCCGAGAATATTCACCCCGCTGGCTGCGGTGGTAGGACGCCACACGCCATAGTCCCACTTTTTATTTCCGTTTTCATCCAATGCATAGCTACCATCCGGATTGCGTTCATATACCGGGTAAATATTCGAGATAAGCCGTTGGAAATTGGCAAAGTTTCCCTGGCTGCTGTCGCTTTGAGAGGGTGCTTTTTGGTAGCTGGAGGAGAGCGATGCATTTGCACCGATGTCGAACCATTGGTTGACTTTTGACTGGATGTTGGTTCGAAAGTTAAAGCGCTCAAAATCAGATGTCCGTATCCATCCCTCCTCGTTCAGATAGCCACCGGAAAAGAAATAACGGGTATGGGCACTCCCTCCTGCGATGCTTAAATCGTACTGCTGACGGATGCCGGTTCGTGAGATCGCTTTACCCCAGTCGTCGTTCCACAACGGAATCGCTCCGGACGCTAACCTACCGTCTGTTCCTACAGGCTTCGGGTATTGGGGACCGTAAATATTTACCTTGAGTGCACCATCCACAAGATAATCGGTTGCATATTGAGCCGCTTCCGCAGCTGTTTTGCCCTGATCGACCCGGGTGTTGCGGATTGCCTCCCACTGCAATTCATAATATTCATTTGGCGAGAGGTATTCATAATCTTTCACAGCGCGGCCGGTGAATCCGACACTGGCTGATAAGCTGACCTGTGGCTTTGCATTCAGATTTCCCGATTTGGTGGTGATGACGATCACGCCATTGGCACCTCTTGATCCGTAGAGGGCGCTTGCAGAAGCATCTTTCAGGATGGAAATTGACTGAATATCTTTGCCGCTAATCTGGTTGGGATTTGCTCCGGGTATACCATCCACCACATAGAGTGGAGCCGTGGAAGCGTTCACCGATCCGATCCCTCTGACAAAGAGCGAGGCGTCGCTACCCGGTTGCCCTGCGGTAGCAATGGATTGAAGCCCTGGTACTGTTCCCTGCAATGCTTTTCCGATAGAGGTAATCTCTAACTTCTCCAGCGCTCGGGCTCCTACCACCGCGACAGACCCGGTGTATCGTGATTTCTTTGCGGTGCCATACCCTACGACCACCACCTCATCGAGGTAATTCACATCTTCGGTGAGGGTGATGTTTACCGGAACGTTTGCTTCGTATACATAAACCTCCTCGGTCTTGAATCCCAGGAAGGTGATGGTCAAGATTACCGGTAGCGGCTGTTCGGTGGCGAGACTGAACGCTCCGTTCACATCGGTGATGGTGCCGCTGGCGGTGGATTCGACATAAACCGTGACTCCCGGTATGGGCTGTTTGGCCCTGTCCACAACCGTGCCGCGAATAGTCTGCTGCGCAATAGCACTGAGTGAAAAGAAGAGGAGAAAAGAAACAAAAAGAGGTTTATTCTGAAAGAAATGTGATATATTTGTCATATTCTAAGCTTTTTAGAAGTAAGCGCTCCCTCATCCGACTGCAATTGGTTCCTGGGAGCGCTTATCCATTAATTTGTACTGGCTGTGAATGCTAAGTTATCTATCTCTTTTAACTGGGCAGCCAGAATTTTATCTTCAACCGGCAGAAAACCATATGTCTTGTTGTATTGCTGACCTTCCGACAGGATCCAGGTCAGGAATTTTTGCGCCTGGCTATTGTCATTCCGGTAAATAAATCCAAAATTCAGCACCGGGATTAGTTGTATCTGCTCCCTTTCGAGGAGGGCTATTGTTTGATCCATATCGGCCTGTTTCAATACTTCCCGTTGTTCTTTTCTCACATCAAGCGGTATCAATGCCAGTCCCTCTTTCAGTTTCCGCGTCTCTATGTCAAATAAATAGCTGAGATTGTTGAAGGTGACACCCACATGGTCATTTTGCACTGCATGAATGAGAAAAATGTCATCTCCTGAGATCTTTTTGCCCTTCAACTCGACAGGAGAATGACCGAAATAAGCAGAAAAGGAAGCAGAAAAGGAGTTTGCATTATTTCCGGAATAGATGATCACATCATGTTTCTGCTCTTTCGCCGATTCTGAATCAATTTCTAAGCCATCCTTTTCAAAAAACAGTTCTTTCAACCGGTTGCTGTTTAACCCTTTTCTGTTGAACGCATCCAACAGCGGGTTTTCTTCATTTGTGACCGGGAGCAGGGCATATCGACCGGTATAGAACAGAGGCTGACTTGCTGGGAACGTTCCATCCTTTCCGAAACTCACCAGACTCAGGTCGGCAGCCTCACCGGAAGTTTTTTCCCCTGTCAGCACAATTTCTATACCGGGATTTGCTTTTTCATACTCGGACGCCCATTTCTCAATCAGTGGAATGGCAAACCGGGAACTTTCAATATAAAGTTTCTCTGTGGGTCTTGTCCCGGCCTTGATGGCCGTTGTGAACAAGAGTAGAACCGTCGCTAACTGAATAAACCTAAAACTTTTCATCGCGCTTTTTTTAAAAATTAATGAATAAAAAAACTCCACCGATATGCATCGGTGGAGTTCCCTATAAAATTGTATTTAATATGATCTCTTATCCTTTCCCGACACGACAGCGTTTTATGAACATACACATGTCCATAGAACAACAACACATCATCATGGATGAAGTATGTGTACCTGTCATATCTTGTGAAAAAGCTTTCAAAATTATTCTGTTCTTAAAACAAATTAGTTTTTCTTTCGAAAAACAAAGATAAAGTAATTTATTTCTTCTTTCCAAGCGATAAATAAATTTTTTTCTCATGAAATAAATGAAATTCTGGAAAAATGATCGTTTAAACTCCTTTTTTGTGTAATTATTCTACTGAGTATGTGGGCATATGCGGGAGGCTGCCTATCCATCATAGATATTATTTATAAATGCATGCCCACCAGCATTATCGGTCAGAAACATAAATAAAAGATTCCATCTGGGGGATATTTTGTTGCGGATGTTCTATATTTGCATTAAAGTTAATACCTGTTTTTATGATAAGTTCCAAACCATTTATTACGCAATTGATTTCAATTATCGTGCTGGGTGCCGCTATAATAGGTTTAGTTTCCTGTGAAAGCAAGAGACCCAAAAAAGAGTTGATCACCTTCGAAGAAATGGCTGATCCTACCGTGGACACGCTGTCGGATTGGTCAAATGTGCCTTCTGGTTTACAGGCTTCGTTTATCACCACGGATGAGAGAATCCCTAAATCAGTGGCTCCTGAGGTGACAATGGCAAAGAGCATCAAAGTTACCGGATGGAAAGGAGAGAGCGTATCGGCACAGTTGCTCTTGTGGTCTGCAGAAAAGGTAAATCAGGTAGAATTGGAATTTGATGAATTCAGATCGGATGCTGCACTGCTGCCTGCATCGGTCGCGCAGGCCCGATTTGTACGTTACGTGATGACCGATGAATTTGCTTCGGGTTGCGGACACCGGGAGCCTGAAAATTTCGCAGCATCGCTTTCAGCCGATATGCTCGACAATCTGGACCACTTTGACATCGAAGCCAAAACTGCAAGACCAGTCTGGCTCACTTTCAAAATTCCTTCCGATGCGACACCAGGGGTATATAAAGGGAGACTGAATCTTTATGCCGAAAGAGGTTTTGCTGAGGATTTTGAGATCGAAATTGAGGTGGTGGACAGGTTGCTGCCTGAACCATCGGAATGGGCTTACCATCTCGATCTGTGGCAACATCCCTCTGCCGTGGCGAGGGTACATGATCTGGAAATGTGGAGTGATGCCCATTTCGAGAAGATGAAACCGCTGATGCAAATGCTGGCCAATGCCGGTCAAAAGGTGATTACCGCTACTTTGAATATCGATCCGTGGAATAATCAATCCTTTGATGCATATGCAGATATGATTATATGGACCAAAAACAAGGATCAGAGCTGGAGTTTCGATTATACCATTTTCGACCGCTGGGTGGAGTTTATGATGGACATGGGCATCGACAAGATGATCAACTGTTACTCGTTGCTTACCTGGAACAACAAGCTCCATTACAACGATATGGAAAAGAAGGAGCTGGTTACCCTGGAGCTGAAGGCTCAGTCGGACGAGTATGTCGAACTGTGGAGTATATTTCTGCAGGATTTCACGCGGCATCTGAAGCAGAAAGGGTGGCTGGAGATAACCAATATTGCCATGGATGAACGGGCTCCAGCCGATATGCAGGCGGCCATGAAGGTACTGGCAAGTGCAGCTCCTGAACTGGGTATTTCACTTGCTGACAACCACAAAAGTTATAAATCGTATCCCGCGATCAGGGATATTAGCGTGGGTGCACGCAGTGCTGTTGACCGGGAAGATATTGTCGCACGCAGGTCCAAAGGGTTGGTAACCACCTGGTATGTTTGTTGCGCGGATCCCTTTGCCAATATGTTTACCTTCTCGGCACCTGCAGAAGCGGTCTATGCCGCCTGGCACACGGTTGCGGCCGATCTCGACGGCATGCTTCGCTGGGCCTATAATTCGTGGGTGGAGAATCCGCTGACCGATTCCCGATTCAGAACATGGCCGGCGGGTGATACCTACATGGTCTATCCCGATGCACGCAGCTCCATCCGCTTTGAGCGGCTTGTTGAGGGAATTCAGGACGCCGAAAAGATTCGCATCCTGCGCAAACAATACACGGATATAAACAGTCCCGAATCGCTGGCGAAGCTACAAAAGCTGGAAGAGGCGATTGCCTTCTTCGATACGCTGGAGCCGGCTTCCGACTGGCAGGAGCGGCTCAACGCTGCGAAAAAGTTGCTGAATTAGACTCTTCTATTACCTCCAGGATTCCGGATGGGTATTGTTTACAGCACGCAAAGGGTTGCCGGTGAGGCCGGTAACCTTTTACGTTTGAATTTATTTGGCAGTCTTGTGATCCAGGAATTTCTGTAGAAAACGATGATTCAGCTCGTCGCTGTCGCCATACTGTGTCCGCAGTTCTTCCAGCCTTTTGTGGAGGTTTTTCCGTACTTCCGCATAGGCAGGGTCGTCATAAATATTCGACATCTCTTTTGGGTCTGCTTTCAGGTCGTACATCTCCCACTCGTCGATATCATAATAAAAATGAATCAGCTTATAGCGGTCTGTGGAGATGCCGTAGTGCCGTTTTACCATGTGTTCCGCAGGGTATTCGTAGTAGGTGTAATAGACCGCATCACGCCACTGATCTGTTTTTCCGGCGACAAGCTTGCGGAACGATTCACCCTGCATCTCTTTTGGAGCGTCAATACCGGCGTAGTCGAGCAGGGTGGGGGCAAAGTCGAGGTTCTGTACCAGCTTGTCGATTACGGTACCTGCTTTGATCTCTTTCGGATAGCGGATCAACAGCGGTGTCCTGAACGATTCCTCATACATGAACCGCTTGTCGAACCAGCCATGTTCACCCAAGTAAAAGCCCTGGTCGGAAGTGTAGACAACAATGGTATTTTCTGCCAGGCCTGATTCTTCCAGATAATCGAGCAGTTCACCCACGCCATCGTCTACCGACTTGATGGTGCGCAGGTAATCTTTGATATAACGGTTATATTTCCAGCGCGCGATCTCTTCGTCGGTCATGTGGGCGTAGTTGGCTTTAAACGCTTCGTTTTTGGGTGTGTAGGCGGCAAGCCAGTCGGCCTTCTGTTGAGGCGTAAACCGCTTCAGTTGATTGTAGAATCCGGTGCTGTCGCCATCGGGGTCGACGATCATCTTGAAGTCGTGTCCCCATTTAGCATGTCCGTGAATCTGCATCTCCTGTTCTTTGGCGGCGGTTCCTCGCCCTTCGTACTTGTCGAAGAAGGTCGTGGGAGGCTCAAAGGTCACATCATCGTATAGTGTCAGGTACTCGGGTGCCGGCTGCCAGTTGCGGTGGGGTGCTTTCTGGTGATAGAGCACGCAGAACGGTTTCTCGGGGTCGCGTTTGTTTTTTAACCAGTCGAGTGTCTCTTCCGTGATGATGTCGGTGCAATAACCCTCTTTTCGCACCCTTTTGCCATCGATGAGGAAGTCGGGGTTGTAATACTCACCCTGACCCGGCAGCACCATGGAGTAATCGAAACCCTGCGGAATGCCATCGAGGTGTATCTTTCCGATCATCGCCGTCTGGTATCCGTTTGCCTGCATCAGTTTCGGGAAGTTGGGCTGATCCCAGTCGAAAGGTTGTAAATTATCAACTTTCCCGTTGACAAAACTATGTTTCCCGGTAAGCAGCACCGCCCTGCTGGGTGCGCTGATGGAGTTGGTGACGGTGGAGCGGGTGAACATGGCTCCCTCCTCTGCCAGCCGGTCGATGTTGGGTGTCTGATTCAATCCGTGTCCGTAAGCGCTGATTGCCTGATAGGCGTGATCATCACTCATGATGTAGATTATATTCGGCCTTTGCTCTTTTTTTACCTGATTCTGGCAGGATCCAAGCAGGGCACTTGAACTTACACCAAATAAAGTTGCGGCGGTGATAAAATTAGTCTTCATATCAAAATTGTCTGTTCAAAATCGTTTGTCTTCAAAGGTCCAGTTCTGTCCCTCTGCTTTTCTCTTCTTCCAGTATCTGTTTCATCCAGCGCAGCATGAGTTTGTTTTTATTCGCCAGATTATCATATTCACCCCTGTCTGATCGCATGTCATAGAGTTGGTCGACGGGCCTGTTTCCCAGTTCGGTGCGGGTAAGTCTGTTGTAGGGACGACCATTGCTGGGTTCAATATATTTCCAGTCCCGGGTGAGTACCGTCAGCGTGGAAGCTGCACCGATCACATAATCTCGTCCGTCGGGATCGACTCCCAACCATGCGGAGAGCTGATCACGGCTGTCGACCGGTATCTCTTCCCTCTTTTCACATCCTATGAGCGATGCCATGGTTGCCATCAGGTCTATCTGCGATACCAGGGCATCGGAGACTCCTGCTTGTACTTTTTCCGGCCAGTGCACCAAAAAGGGCACACGTGTACCCGCTTCGAAGGTGCTGTATTTTCCACCGCGAAAAGGACCCCAGGGCTTGTGATCCATCAGCTTTTCCACGGCATCATCCATATAACCGTCGTCCACTACCGGTCCATTGTCGCTGGTGATGATGATCAGTGTATTTTCAAAAATACCCGCTTCCTTGAGGGTACGTACGATCTCGCCCACCGACCAGTCGAACTGTACGATGGCATCACCTCGGTGTCCCATGCCGGTTTTGCCCCTAAATCGTTCGTGCGGAAACCTTGGCACGTGAATATCGTTGGTTCCGAAATAGAGGAAAAAAGGTTTTTCTTTGTTTCTTTCGATAAATCGCACGGCATGGACGGTGATGCTGTCGGCGATAGACTCATCGTCCCACAGTGCCGCTTGCCCTCCCTTCATATATCCGATACGGGATATGCCGTTGACGATGCTCTGGTCATGGCCGTGGTTGGGACTTGGTTTTAACCGGGTAAGGAGTTCGGGGTTGTCCTTTCCCGTGGGTTCACCGGGAAAGTTTTTTGTGTAGCTTACACTGATCGGATCGGCCGGATCGAGGTTTACTATCTGCTGGTTTTCCAGATACACGCACGGCACCCGATCTCCCGTTGCCGCCATGATGTAGGAGTAGTCGAACCCAATCTCCTTCGGCCCGGGAGAAAGCTTTCCGTTCCAGTCCTGCTCCCCGTCGGCGTTTCCGATTCCCAGATGCCATTTACCGACGGCAGCCGTGGTATATCCTGCCACTTTCAGCATCTTTGCTACCGTATATCGTCCTGGCTTGATGATCAGGGCTGCATCACCGGCAGCAATCTGGGTGCCCTTTCTCCTCCAGGGGTATTCCCCGGTGAAAAGTCCGTAGCGGGATGGGGTGCTGGTTGCCGCTGCCGAGTGTGCGTTCCGGAAGCGCAGTCCGTTTGCGGCCAATGCATCCGTATTGGGTGTCTGCACATGCTCTGCGCCGTAGCAGGAGAGGTCGCCATAACCCATGTCGTCGGCATAGATGAGTACGATGTTGGGTTTTTCTTTCAGGGATTCACCGGCTCCGTCCTGTGCTGTTGCCGGCAAGGCCATACAGGCGCCGAAGGTGAGGATGGATGGAGTAGAAAAATGTATCATGCCTGGAATGTTTATTTCAGTACAAAGGCCAGTCGGGATGATCGGTTCTGGCCGATTTCATCATTTCTTTCAGTTCTGTTGCTTTCAGCGGGAAAAGATCAATCAGATTGTGATTCTCCGAAGGATCGGAAGCAAGATTATACAGTTCGAATCTTTCCTCTTTGCATATATCGAGGTGGAGCAATTTCCAGTCTCCCTTGATGACTGCCTGCCGGCCCCCCAATTCCTGAAATTCAAAATAGAAGTAATCACGTTCCTTCTGACCTTTTCGGCCCAATATTGCTGGTAGAACGCTGATGCCATCTGTACCGGCAGGTGTTTTCAGTTTCAGTAATTCGGCAAATGTAGGTAAATAATCCCAAAATGCGAAGGAGAAGCTGCTCTCTTTTCCGGCCGGCACTTTCTTTTGCCATGAAATGATCGTTGGCACGCGGATTCCTCCTTCGTACAGATCGCGCTTATAACCGCGGTAGATACCGTTGCTGTTAAAGAAATCGGGGTCACCGCCCCCTTCACGATGCGGGCCGTTGTCGCTGGTGAAGACAATGAGCGTATTTTCGTACACACCTGTTTCTTTGAGCTTGTCGATGATTTGTCCCACATACAGATCGATGCGTTTTACCATGGCAGCATGTGTGGCGCGTGGGTATTCCTGCGACATATATCCTCCCATTCTGAAAGTGGGACCCGAATCGACGCCCTTGTAGGGCTGTTCTTCAAAACTCCCTCTGAGTTGCCGGATGATGGAGTCTTCGGGTACAACCAGCTCCGCATGGGGTAATATCATTGGCACGTACAGGAAGAAGGGGTTGTTGCTGTGGTTATCAATAAATTCAAGCGCTTTCGACTGAATCAGATCCTGCGCATAGGTGCCAAATTGGCCGTTCCTGTTTTCGGGAAGGTCTATTTTTGTCTGGTTATGCCATAGATGGTCGGGGTAATAATTGTGAGCCAGGAGCTGGCAGTTGTAGCCGAAAAAGTCGTCTACTCCCTGATTGTTGGGGTCACCCGTGGAGCCGGGTTGTCCCAGTCCCCATTTTCCAAAGGCGCCGGTAGTATAACCCGCATTTTTAAACAGGTGAAACAACGAGAATGTTTCAGCAGGAAGTGGATACTGACCTTCCGGCTTCATCTCCCTGTTGCCACGGACAGGGGTGTGTCCGGTGTGCAACCCGGTCATCAGGCTGGCGCGTGAGGGAGCGCTCACGGTTGTGCCCGAATAGGAGCGGGTAAACCGGGTTCCGTTGAGTGCAAGCCGATCGATGTGGGGTGTCTGAAATTTCTCCTGGCCATAACAACTCAGGTCTCCGTAGCCCAAATCATCGGCCACGATAAAAACCACATTGGGCTTTTGTTGTGCATGGAGCGGAGTGAATGCTGCAAGGGTAAATCCGGCAGCGATACTGGTTAACTTCATATCTTGATTGTTTACTGAGAGTTTAGTTTTGTTATTCTGACATGGGAAAAGTGACTTTGTAGCGGATGGTTCCGTCGAGTAGATGCAGCCATGTCTCGAATTGGCGTTTGCCTTCACTGAGAACCACTACGCGTGCTCCGTTTATTTGTGGTGTGTAGGTTGTTTTCCAGCCGCTGAAACAGCCGTAGGCAAGGGCAATATCATGATAATTAACGAGATAGTTGTTCACATGATCGTGGCCGACAAATGTGGCCATCACATCCCGCATCTCCCGCATGGCCAGGAACATGCCTGAGTTGAGCTCCGGCGCACACTCATCTTCAAGCCTGACTCCATGTCGGGTATTCTTCTCGTCATTAAATGCCTGACGATATTCGGGGAGGGGTATGTGAAAGTAAGCCAGTGCCGGCAGGGGACTGAAATTGTTTTGTACGGTCTGTTGCAGGCTTTGTGCCTTATACCAGTTTATCTGATCTGATGTGATCCAACCATAGCCCTTCACCCCGTCGATGGTGGAGTAGGCGCCCGAGTCGAAACAGTAAATAAGGGCAGCAGCTTTCAACTGATTTTGACTGCTATGAATTGGAATCATATCGTTCATCACTCCGGGGACGCCGGGAACAGCAGGTGTGTTCAGGTTAAAGGGATAAGCAGTGACAAAACTAGCAATCTCTTCTCTTATCACATCCTGTTCATGGTCGTGGTTCCCCAGTGTTACTGCGAAGGGTATTTTGCGATCGATGACCAGTTTTGTCAGGGCATCCCAACTCTCTTTTGCCGGTTTGCCCGTGACGATATCACCTGTAAAAACCACCATATCGGGCTTCTCACTATCTAGAACCCTGTTTATCAGCAGCAGTGCAGTATCCGATTTGGGGTTCCCAAGCTTATAGTGGATATCGGTAAACTGTACAATTTTAAATGTACCTTCCTTGTTGAAGCTGAGCTTCTGTGCATGCATACCGTAGGCCATCAACGTGCAAAGAGCGGCAATTATCCATCTTTTATTCATCATCTGATATTTTATGTTATCTGTTAAAAATCTGTTTGTTGGGAGTCAGATTCATTATAATTCAGTTGTGCTGTTGAACGCTTCTGTCTCAAAGAGCAAATCATTGGGATCTGTGTTTTCGGGAAGCTGAGTGACATCGATCCACACTTCCTTTTCCTCTCCCGGAAAGAGCGTAAAATAGTTGTCTTCAAAAAATAGAGGAAGTGCCAGTTCGTGCTGCTTTTTATTCTTCACCTTAAGCCGGATAAAAAAAGCGGTCTCATCGGTGGGATTGCTGACTGTTGCGATGACCCTTCCTGCGCTTTCTTTTCTGGTTTTAAGGAGCGGTTTGACCGGTTTCAGCTGTTTCAGCTGTTGCCAGTCGACCTCGTGGTTTGTCAGCCAATATAGGTTTTCATCCATCACCCTGTTTTGCTGAGCTTTCAGACGGAGGCGCACAAAATAGAATCCTTCCGGCTTGGCGCCAGTAAACAGGTTACCAGCCTTGATTTTGCTGTTGGCTGCGACCTGCAGGTTGTAGCGCACCTGTCCGATGTTGTGACCATGGAGATTAAACAGCGTGGCTTCTGCCACGAGGTCTGGGCTATTTGCCGTCGTTTGGTTGACGATCATCATGCTTGAGTCGTTCAGATTCAGTTGTAGGTGGAGCGGCTTTGCGCCATGCCGGTAACCGTAAAAGCCGCCAGTCTGATCGAGAAAAGGATCGTAGAGCTGGCCACGCAAGGCTGTCCAGGGATTTTGATTTTTCCATACCAGCATCCCGGTATAGTGGCTCCACATGTCCGCGTTGAAACCTTCCTGCAGTGCGCGGTATTGCTCATAGTTTACCACCTGAGCCTTTTTGCAGAAGTCGTCGATTCCCCCGATGGCTCCATAGCGATCAATGGTATTGCCGTAACCGATGTACTTGTGGTATGTCCATACGGCGTTGGACCTGTCCTTTACCGGTGGGGTGAGATCATTTTCATCCATGATCCTGCGCATGGTCTCCACGTTGGGCATGCCCACGGAGCCGATCTCCGGATTGAAAGGGTAGGAGGGTGTCACAAAAAAGCGCAGCGGGTCCTGGATGCCGTAGGGACCATCACCGAGTCCACCGATGGTGTTGCGAAGGAGGCTGTCGGAGACCGATTCTTCGAGATAGTAACGGGTACCGTCATGAGCCGGCATAATCTGTTCTTTGAGCTTTTGGTTGATATCTTCGGGAGGTGTTGATTCATTTCCGCCGCACCAGAGGTAGAGGCTGGGGTGATTGCGGAGCATCTTGATCTGATCGATGGCAGAAGTCAGAAAGAGGGTGTGGTGGTCGGGATATGCGCGTCGGCGTTCGCGGGACTCCTTTTTCTTGGGATCCTCCCAGCGACCGTTGCCGTCGCCCGAAATCCAGAGGTCCTGCCACACTAGCAATCCATACTTATCACAGGCGTCATAGAACTCCGGCCGCTCTGTCATGGAGCCGCCCCAGACGCGAATCATGTTCATGTTCATCTCCGCATGCATGCGCACCTCGGCATCGTAGCGTCCGGGCGACAAGCGGAGCAGGGCATCGGAGGCGATCCAGTTGCCTCCCTTGATGAAAACCTTTTGTCCGTTTACGAGAAATACCCGTCCACCGCTCTCCTCATCAAAGTAGGATCCGGTTTCTCTGATACCCACGTTTACCGTTTCCCTGTCGGATATATCCCGATCTTGTGTGAAACTGAGCTTTAACGGGTATAGATGAGGTTCTCCCATGCCGTTGGGCCACCACAATTGCGGATCTTTCATTTCGATTTCAGGCAGTTCCACCTTCAACGTTTCTCCGGCTTTCACCGTGAGGAGGATACTGCTTTCTTTGCCGCCGATGGTCGCTGTGAGCCTACCTGACTGATCATCGTTTGTTGCATTCACCAAATCGGTCGAAACCGAGATATAGGCAGGCGGTTGGTTTTGATTCGGAAAGCGAATCCCCGGAACTTTTGTCTTTACGAACGGATCACGGATATCTACCGGACCGGTGATTTCAATGGCGACCTCATCCCAGATGCCTGTGTTGCGGTCACGAATGGCACAAATCCAGTCCCATCCGGCCGTAAACTGTTGTGTGACCGACCGGGCGATCATGCCATCGCCGCCCTGTCCCCCATTGGCCTCCCCCACGGGGTCGGGAGGATAAACAATTACTGCCAGGTGGTTACCGGTTGTGTTGTTCAGGAAAGGGGTGATCCGGTATTTTTGGCGCAGGAACATGCCCGAGTGGGTGTCGTTATTGAGCCGTTTCCTATTCAGGAAAACATCGGAAGCGTAGTTTACGCCCCTCAATTTCAGCCAGGCCTGCTGCCCCTCCTGCAGTGGCGGTATCTCGAAGCTGTTGCGAAACCAGAACGTGTAGAACGGGGCGCCCACGTCATGGATATCGGGTATTTTCTCGTTATTCATCCCGTAAAACATGTCTGGGATTAACCCATTGTGCAACAAGGTTGTCTGCACTGTTCCCGGAACCACCGCATCAAGCCAGCCCACACATCGATAATCGGGAGAAGATATCAGATTCCCATCTTCCGTTAATTCAGCGGCCCGCTTGGCCTGCCAGCCTGCGTTGAGCTGAATTTCCTTTTCCTGAGGCTGCATAAGATGCCAATTACAAAAGAGAATCAGCATCAATAAACATGTTTTTTGCATAGGATTTATGGATTGTTCACAAACAATCAAAAGTAACAAAATAATCTGAATATTTAGGTACACAGAATTGTCCAAATTTACCAACGGAATTGCGCATAGTCATGTCATCGATTCAAATCCTGAACCGGTCAAACCGGTTTTCGAATATTTTTTCCTATTTTTGTGTTCCATACAAACGGGTTGAGGATGGACACTCCTCATTTAGAATCTGACATCACCGGTTAAAAACTCAAAATATACAACAATGGCAAAGAAACAAAATCCCCAGATTCTTTCTCCCGAGAACTACATACGGCAGCGCGCTCGTAGCCTGCCCATCTTCAAGTGTCTGGTCAATAAAGGCTGGGAAGAGGGCGGACTGGCACAGGTTACCATAGCGCGCAGGCATATCAACGGGAACATCACTTATTGTTCTTTCCTGGTCGACCTGCATTGTTTGGGGGTGAAGGATACCTTTTACGATTTCAATATTACCGAAGAGCAGTTCGATGTGATGAGGGATAGGATGTCGCAGGGATATGATCTGGTTGAGATCGATTATGTGCTGGCTCATAACATCATCCACGCCGGATGGGAGTTTGGCGAAGAAACGGGCTTTAAACCACACAAGGATTTTCTCTCCATCACCCAGTATATGCTGGAAGAGGATAACGACGAAATACCCCTTATTGAGATCGCATGCGGTGATAGCGACGGCAAACCCATCTACGTGCAGAGCCCTTACGATGATGAAGCTTCTGTCAGGAGAATCATTGCACAGCTGGAGAAGAATGTGGGTCGCGGAAACTACCGGTTTGTGACGCAGGATGACATATGGGATGAGGAGGACAGTGATGAAGAGGACGATGAGGATTGGGATGATAACGACGCGTTTTTTTTAGATGATTCGGAAGAGGATGCTGAAATGATCTATTTTCAGGAATATGCACAAAACAGTTATGAGGAGAATGTACGTATATTTCTGGAGTTGAGCCAATATCTGGCTGAACTGGATAGAATGCCGGAGCCGGATGACGATGATGATGAAGGGGATGATAATTTTTTAAGGTTGAATGCTTTGGCCGATCTTTTATATCAGGAGATGCTTCCTGTAGACGAGGTTGAAAGGTGGTTAGACAGATGGAGTGCTGAATCAACCCTTTACGCTATCACAGAGAGTGCTTTTCATGAGATGATCGGATTGACGGACAAAACATCACTCACCCAAAAAGATATCTCATACATTCGTAGTGAGACGGATAGCCAGAAACTGGACAAATATTTTCAAAAAAAATGGGGCGATCTCCCTTATCCTACTGCCTTGAAGATTCAGGATATGGAGGAATCACCATTAAAGAGCAAGAGAATTGCTGCCGCGCTTGCCCGGTTTCCAAATTACGGGCTCATTAAATTAGAGGATATGATGAATCGCATCATAGAAAATCGACTAAACGAGGAAGAAATATACTATCAGTCGGTATTTGGTGATCGCAGGGAGATTACCTCAGCCGAATATGCCCGGTTGCAGACCATGCGGCTTGGTTATTTTTTACAGTGTGAGAACTTGGCGGGATTGGAAAGTCTCTACTACGATATTGAGGAAGAATTTGAATTTGATGACAATTTGGATGAGCATATTGGCGTATTACAATCTTTATTATTAGCCTCCCGGATAGCGATGTTGCGAAACGCTCTTTTGGAGTTGGATAGCCAATAACAGTCCGCCAATAAATGATAAGACGAAGATATGCTGGTAAGAACGATTTTTTTTGATCTGGACGGGGTTGTGATTGATTCCGAGAAGTTGCATTTAAGGGCTTTGGGGCTCACCTTGGAAAAGAATGGCATCTTATTTCAGCATACCATACTTGATGGTTTTGTAGGCAGGTCCGATAAATCATTCTTTCAATATGTCCATGAAAATATTGACAACCGCATCGACATAGAGGATTTCCTGGAGCAAAAGGATTCAATCTTCGAAGGCCTCCTGACTGAGTTGCAGTTTGTGGAGGGGTTTACCGATTTTATGCATGTTGTGAAAGAAGCAAACGTGCAAACAGCGCTGGTTACTTCCTCCTCTTTGCAGACTGTTCATAAAGGGGATCGTATGCTTCATTTTTTGCAGTCGTTTGATATCGTCATCACCGAAGATGACACCAGAAAGCATAAGCCCCATCCCGATCCCTATCTGCTGGCTTTGGAAAGGAGTGGGGCCGACAAGGAAGCGACCGTCATCATTGAAGATTCCATCAATGGTATCACCGCCGGGAAAGCAGCGGGATGCATTGTCTGCGGAGTGACAACCTCCTTCGATGCCGCTACCTTAAAAGATGCCGGTGCCGATTTTGTCTTTGACAGTTACAGCGAGCTGGCTACCAAATTTAGCTGTTTTAAATGATTCCAAGAAATATCATTATTATATCTGTCCTATATTTTAAATTTTCTCTAAGTTTCCTTTAGTACTAGCACTATAAGAGAAAGGTCTTTTTTCTGTTAAAGCAATGTGTGTGATTTTTTCCCAATGCTTGATTATCAATTTTACTATTTCCCAATAATTAAATCCCGATTTAGACGGGGGACGGAAAAAGAACATGCCTAATTTATATTCTTCGTATAGGGCTTTCTGGATTTTTTTCCTTTGTATATTGTAATCTTGTGTAATGATACAGGCCTCTCTCTTCCCGGCTTGTGGAATCCATTCTTCATCTTTAGAACCTTTCCCGAAATCATCAGTCAACGAGCGTACATTAATTAGCTCTCTTGCTTTTGCGTTAAGGGGTGCTTGAAGAATATCCAGCCCTTTTGCTAAAACAGGTGGCAAATTTTCATCGATATATATTATCATGCTGCTGATTTACAAAAGTCTATAGCATCTTTAACCGATTTTAAATCGATATCATATAAATGTGCTATGAAATCCAGTGATTCCCCTCCTCTATAAAGATTGTACAATGTTGCTGGTGAGATATTAGTATACTTGATCACCGGTTGGCCCATTTGACGCTCTGGATCTAAAACGATACTACTTTTTTTACCCATCGGCCAAAATTTTGAAGCCAGCAGATCCTCTTCAAATTCAAGATTCTTGAAAAAGATTTCAATAAATTTCAGATTTAACTGCTTGGTGCCATCTAAAGGTAAATAAGAGTCGTTGAAGTTAAAATAAATCCTCTGTCCGTCAGTATTGATATTTTCTATTATATTTTTTTGTGCAAATGGATATTTTGTTTTAAATAATTGAGATAATTCAATATGTGCATCTAAAACCTTTCTTGTTTTTACGCCGGATTCACCCAGTAGGAATAAAATGTAAAATTCAATTAAAGCATGGAAATTAATTGTTTTTATAGATGCAATATCGACTGAGTAGGGTGTATTTAGTTCAGACGCTAAAATTCCGTCCCAATATTTATTAATCCATGTGTGCACTTTTTGATATGGCAATTTCAATATCTTAGAAACATCTGAGATAGTATATACACCATAGCCTATGTTGAAATTATTTTTGAAAGCCATTGAATTTTAATTTATTGCAAATCTATAATAAAAAAAGCAAGTTCCAAACAATTGATTGATAAAAACTAATAGACTTCTCGACTTAATCTGCAAAAATCATCTTAGTTTTCATTTCCTTCTAGATTCTTATACTCATCCATCAGTCCCCTGATGGTGACTGCTTCCGATATTTCCTGACGGTATGTTTCCGGATTGTAATAACTCTGTAGAAAATTGTCGGTTCCGGACCAAACTGTAGCGATGATTCCTTGAAAGTGGTGTGCAAACCCCGGGTTGGAATTTTCGCGCCAGTCAATCATATCGGCAAGCTGTTGCTGAGCTACTCCCGGATTCTTCCAGGGACAGGTAGCCACATCGAATCCCTTCATGGCAAAAAGAACGGAGGTAGGCTCAGCCCGATCATAATGCCAGTCGCAGATAAACACATCTTTCGGGATCAGGTCGATGGCGCGGTGGGTGTTGTTCATGCTTGCCTCCCACTCTCCGATGCCG
This sequence comes from Bacteroidetes bacterium GWC2_46_850, assembly GCA_001768325.1. GTDB lineage: Bacteria > Bacteroidota > Bacteroidia > Bacteroidales > Dysgonomonadaceae > Proteiniphilum. Next base: position 446,437 of record MENQ01000021.1, read on the forward strand.
GTAGCCTTTCCGTCGATCAGACGATCGCCCCAGATCATCAGCCTGCGTCCGTCGTGAGCCAGGTGATTTCTGATTTTGGTTACTTCACCGGCAAACAATTCGGCTTTGTCGAGCCCGCCACAACGTGGACATTTTTCATCTCCAATGTAGAAGACTTCGTCCATTCCCGCATGCAGAGTATTGGTCTCAAATGCGTCCATCAATTCATCTACCACTGCGAAGACCACCTTATGAACGCCCGGATGCAATGGGCAATAGCTCTTGCAGTACAAGCCATCGGGATTGGGCCAGCCGCTGTAGTTTTCGGTTTTCACATGAGGCGTCTCATCGAATTCAGGATATTCGCGCAGCAGGGCATTGGTGGTTTTTGCCCACGACTGATGTCCCAGCAGATTTACCTGTGGGGCTATCTGGATGCCATTCTTTTTGCACACCGCTACAATCTTTTTTACGTCCGTCTTGGTTAACGGATTCGGGTCCCTCAGTTCCGGGTGGCTTTCATATGCGTAATTCCAGTCGACCCGCAATATCAGCAAATTTAAGTGCGCCGGAGCCAGGTCTTCTTCAATAAATTTTAAAAAAAGATCGAGATGCTCATTGCCTGGAGCGGCAATAGCCAAGCCTCTGATGGGCAATATTGTACCCAGGCTATTGGGCGTTTCTTGTGCCTTCGTTTGCATCATCACAAGGAGGGAGATCGTAAGGAAGATAAACTTTTTCATGATTGATTCTATTTTTCAACTGTATATCCACAAATAAAGGACGGTGGTCGGATGCCACCTGCTCATCGATCACCTGCGCGTTGTGCTTCGTATAGGTTTGTCCATTTGACACATATCCCAGCACATAATCAATTGTTCTCACCGGATTGATGGAGGGAGAAGTCGGTTGTTTGGGATTGGAAAGTATTTGCCACTCTTTTTTCAGTATCTCCAGTGGCGGTGAGTCAGGGGTGGCATTCAGGTCACCGATCAGGAAAACCGGCTTGTCATACTTTTTTGCCCAGTCAGCGATGATCTTCACCGATTCAATCCGTTCTGCTTCATCGAGAGAAAAGTGTGTGTTAATCACTACATAGTCCTTCAGTTCTACGATCAGGGCACTGCGGGCCTCCCTGATGTCTGGCAGAGCGATCTTATCCACCGTGAGCGGTTTCTCCCGGGTAAGCATGCCATTGCCGTACTTTCCTCCATCGTGCAGGATAGAATAGCCGAAGGTGGCGTACATGCCGGTTTGCGTTGAGAGCAACTGCAGGATGTCGATGTTACCGCTGCGATTGACCATGCTGTCCACTTCCTGAAGCCCGATTACTTCAGGTTGTATGTCGATAATCAGCTTTCCAATCCGTTCAACGTCCATTTTGTTGTCCATCCCCTGGCCATGATGGATGTTGTAGCTCATAATCCGGATGGTTCTTTCCTTTTGGGGAAAGAGGTTGCTTTGCTGCGAAAGGGTTTGTGCCTTGCTGCTGAAAAGGGTAAGGGTGAGTAAAAGAAGTGTTATTTTCATTCCTGTAGACATTTAGGGTCTGCGTATTAATTCCCAATCAGCGTCGGAGCCAGTTCCTTGTCAATAAATTTAAGAAACAGATCGGTACACAAAAGTACTTATTATCTTGCAAAAAAAAACATCCCGGAAGCAATCTTTGTTAAGTAGCACCACAGTGTGGTGTCTTCATCAACCGTAGGACATGCAGTAAGTACTATAGTTCTCGCGATAGACAACTGGTCAATAGGCTGAGAATTTCGCTGAGTTTGTACATTGGAAATAAGTCAGCTTTCAAGAGTTTTATGTAAATATCCAATAATCTCTTTAGATTGTGGCAGGGTTATCCGATCCCTGATGTTTTTCAAAATGATTTGGGTATCTATTCATAATAAAGTTAACGCTGAACGATTATATTTTTTACAAAGTGATTTGTTTGAACATCACCTGTTGCTATTGTTTTTTTGTTAAATGTTACATTCTGAAATAATACATCTTCTACCAAATGTTCTTTGTTATATCCTGTAAGTTCTATGTTTAGTAAATTACCGATAGCGAAGATATCCTTGAATTCAACTCCTTGTATATGTCCACGTTCATCGTCTCGGGTCCAAAATGATTCATTAATCCATAGTGAAATAAAGCGCTGTACTTCTTCAATACGAAGATTCTCGAACCGAACATTCTTGACTCGTCCAGCGTCGGACTGAAAAATTCTTAGGGCCCATTCCCTACCTTTATCATGGATAATATCACAATCCTCGAAAATAACATTCTCGACATCTTCGCTGATTTCTGCCCCGATACTCAAAGCATGTGCTACTTCATTCCATAACACACATCTCCTGGTGACGATGTTCTTTGTTTCCCCGTCTCCCTTATCTGACTTTACGACGACAAGATCATCGAGTGTGCGGATGAAACAATTTTCCACCAAAACATCCCTGCTGTTGCAGATATCTATGCCATCTGAATTAGCTCTGTATCCAAGAAGTTTTAAATTATCAATGTGAACTCTATCTGATCTTCTCACAGGTATTGTCCAGTGGCTGGCATCTCTTAAAATGATTCCTTCAAGATTTATATCAGATCCTTCTACATGAACCATAAAACGTGAATGGGTAGGACAAAGGCTACCATCTATAATCCCTCTCCCACGGAAAGTGATATTTTGCCCCCTGATTTCAAAAGATGGAGAATATCTTTTTAATCCACTGTAATCGCTGATGGTGAATGATTCATCCGACTCGATAATTCCTCGTACAATGGCCCCTCCCGCAATATACACAATTTTGTTATCTCCAATTACCAGATTGCTTACATCATGAATTCCCGGTCCAAAATAGATGACATTCGGATCATTCTGATCGGGTACATCTTTTTCGAAGGGATTTGCAAAAAGATGTAATGACCGAACCCATTCGCCATTAATTTCGATCGTGAGATTTATGGGCGATTTAATCTTAAAAGACATTGATTTGTCTTCAGTATTAGTAAGGATGCCGGCTGAGCTGGGCAATATTGTCACTGAACGAATTTCTTCATTCGTTGTAACGGTTATATTCACTTCATCATTCATATCAAAATAGGCAAATGCAGCTTCTTCATAATATTTTGCTGAGTTTTTTTTGTCGTCCATGGCTTTCCATCGTCCTTCCTGTTCTTTGGGTGCTACTTTAACCCTATATACTGGCACGTTTTCTCCCTCAACAGAAACTTTATAATACTGGCTTAACGACTCTCCCAAGGGTGCTGGATAGATGATATAATGGTTGGTTGCAGGCTGATTATGGGCGTATAATAAAATGATATTAACTGATAGTACCAGTATTAAGAGAATAATTTTATTTTTCATTGTATTCATATTTTTATTAGTTTCGTAATTAATTTTCCTACATACGCTTATTGTCCATCACCGAATAAATCTTTATAATTGTCCGGTAAAGATTCAATATTCCTGATTTGGATGTCTTTATAATAAACCTCTGCGGCTTCGCTTTGTAGTTGAATCTTTCCTTTTACCAGCGGATGAAAAATACTATCCTCTAAGTATACTGATTTTGAAAGAGCCATTACCACATGTCCGTTAACAATGTGTAGACTTTTATCTTCAAAACAAATTAGTTCAACAGTATTCCACTCACCTGATTTTTCATAATCTTTGCTATGTCGTACAAAACCGCTTCGTAAACCACCTGCTCCCATTGGAGTATCTATGCCTTCTGGATCATAGATTCCCATATCATTCCTAGCATTAGGGTTATCCATTTTAATCAAACCGCCAGTTGCAGCAATACACCAGTAATCCCCAAAACCTCCTTCCATAATCTGGAATTCGTGTGCCTGCATCCATGACTTCCAGTAATCTACTCCACATTCTCCATGAGAATGGTATAATATGCCGGAATCCATTGGTTCGTTTAAGCGAGGAACCCACTTTTTAGTACCCCATTTCACTTTCAGTTTTAAATGGTAATTTTCGAATTCTTTTTTGGTAAAAACACATCCGTATATTTCTCCACTGATGCGTAGAACAAGGGCTCCTTCCTGTTCAATTATTGAAAAGACTTGATTCACATTTTTATTATAGCCTATTGGCATTAGTTCTTTGCCATCTTCATCTTTGAGCGTTTGGCCGTTATAGTTCGTTTGGTGTTTAAAGCTTAAGTACATTTCCCAGGCTGATAGCTCCTTATCCAACAACGGCATCCATTCCTCTTTCTTATCAAAGGAATATATAATGCCCACCAGAATTGCTATTACAAATATTCTCAAAGATATTATCACTACTCTCATATTATTTCTGATTAATTGATCTGGAACTAATTTTCTTGATATTTGCATTTTTTAGAATGTTTGATTGAGTATATTCCAGAAACAGTTCGATATTTTATATCGTCAAATGTTACTTTGTTCACTTTTTCGAAACCAATTGCAGGACGTATTTCTTTATTACCTAAGTAGTCAAACGTAACGTTTTCAAAAATAATGTGATCGACATTGCGGATATAAAATCCCCAATATGGAAGTGCTCTAGATTCTGTATTAGGTTTGTATACACTGGTCGTACCTATGACCTGTTCATCATCAACATGGTAAGTCACCGAGACATTCTTTATTTTTATATTTTCAAATTTACTTCCCTCCGCCCATGCCTCAACCGAACAAGCATTCCTATATATTCCTGTTGCAGTGATGTCTTCAATATCGATACTACCAGCTTGATTGCCCTCTTTCAATACAATGGTCAACGCAGTCTGCATATTCCTTATTCGAACATTACGAATAGATATTTTATCAAGACTTCCCGGACCAAGGCCCCATGCACCCGGCTGCATAATAATTCCTGTAAGAGAGTTGGTCACCAATGGGTTGTTTAAAGAACCTCTCCGATGACCAAAAATGCCGGGTCCGAATATATCACAATCTACTATTCCCAGGTTAATAGCGGGTAAGATTAATCTTATTCCGTTACATGAACTATTAATAGTACAACCCGTGATTAACATATTCTCCCAATATCCGCCCGCGATTGCATCATCACCAGTGAAAATTTTACAGTTCTCAATCCGTAAATTTTTGCCTCCACGAATATGAATACCATCTGAGCCTTCCGAAATAAGCAGGTTAACCAATTTTACTTCTTCAATATCAGCTCCCAAAATATTATAATTCCCTGATCTTGAAATAGAAATTCCGGATATTTCGATATTTTGAGATTCCTTGATAAGAATACCATGTGGCCCTCTCCAGCCTTCTTCCCCCTTTTTGTCAACGATAGCATTTCCATCTATTCTACCAGATCCCGTAATTGTTACATTTCGCACCTGATCAAGTAATATCAGTGCATGTGACCATGTAGAATTGTTGTGTAGTGGCAGATGTAGAGGGCGATCACTATTATTTCTTCTGATATTATTGGATTTATACTGAGAAATGTCATCTGTTCCTAAAATAATTGATTTTTTTTCAAGATACAAGATTACGTTGCTTTTCAGGAGGATAGTACCGGTAACAAATGTACCTTCAGGTACCAATACGATGCCTCCACCATTATTTGAGCAGTCGATGATTGCTTTATTAATATGCTCTGTATCGATTGACTTTCCATCACCAGTCGCGCCATAATCTTTTATATTGAATATCTTAATTGAATCTGATTTAGCATGTTCGAATCGGGAATTTTGTGCAAAACAATCCAGACTTGCATTTGTTGTGATACAAATCAGGACAAAAAGACAGGGATATATTAATCTAGTCATAATCAAAAACGAAACTTTTGATAAAAATGGGGTTTTAATCACTTCTCCCGAAGCTGAATTAGAGTCATTTTCTAAGCCAAATATTTGCATACTATGAAATCGAGCTTAATAAGCCTCTAAGACCAAAATCCAATCGTTGCCATGTTGCCCAAATTCACCTGGAGGATCAAACAAACGAATCCCTTTATTGTCTATTGATCCGATTTCATTTATTTTTCCTTCACGCGGATTAAACCAAGAGGCTACTCCTGAACGGACTAGCTTACTTAGGTTAACGCTAACTTCCTGTCCCTTATTTAGATACAATAAGATAAAAGACTTATCATCAGCAACAATTGCACGGATATTATCTTCGTCTAAAAAATTAGTGCCATAGACAACTGATTGATCCACATGAAAACTTCCTAAAGGAAATTGGGTGAAAAGTTTTTTCACATGTCTCATATCCTCTGCACCCGGGCGATCCAATGCCTTATCCCAAAAGTTCAGACATGGGACGGCATACCTTGTCCCCGGTTTATACATCTGCCAGATTGCATTATTCCCATAAGTATAGCCTGCTCCACCCGAGAAAAAAGTCCAGTAAGCTTCCATCCGGATATCATAATCATCAAAAAAACCATGTGGGAAAAAATCCTTATCTTTTATTAACCCATCTTCACCAATTACATCTTCCCTTGACTTCCCAAATTGTGAATAATCATCGAAGTGCCAAAATAATACCGGAATATCTTCATATGCAGGTTCGGCATTTACCCATGGTTTTAAAGGAAAAAGTTGTTGAAATACCATTCCAAATTCATAAATCTCTGTTTGAAATTTTTTAAAATGGCCACTTTGAATAATATTAAATGAAAGCCAAGGTTCGTTATGAAACCAAAAATGAGAAGAAATTGGAGCTGTGGGATGATATGATATCAAATTCTTCCCACCATCTCCCGATTGTAAACCTTTGGCCATTGCTTCCCAAATCAGATACTCTTGGTCAGTTTGTACATTCCTGTCCCCACCTAATATCCAAATAACAGGTTTATCTTTATATCTTTCGGAAAGGAATTTACCATAGTGAAACGCATTTTCAACGTTAAAATTGGCACCTTTCCCATTATTGTTAACCACATTATTTGCCCAAGTTGGAAGTAACCCCATATACATTTCTCTCCTTTTTGCTTCATTTACAACAAAATCCACAAATTCAAAATATTTTTCATTTGGCCGTGTTGGATCCATATTTAAAAAAATAGAATCACCATAGGCATTCTTTTGATTGAATGCGCCCATCATAATTGTTGCCTGTATAACCGTAAAACCCTTCTCTTCTCTGTTATCAAGATAGAAAACTGCTTCTTCTTTGGTTAAATCCGTAAATAATTCCCAGGCAGTATCCCCAATCCATAAAAATGGTTCGGTAGTTTCTGTTTCTATTATGGTTTTCCCGGATGCTACAAATAATCTTTGAGAGAAGACATCTGAATTAGGCAGCATTGAAATAAAGATCAAGAAGGATATAAATATATTTTTCATCTTAAAAAAAACGATTTAATTTATAAATAAAAAGTTTCAATCATCTACTAATGTCATTGTTTTTATTGCGCAATCTTTTTAATTTTTTTGATATAGCTGGATATTAATGGAATACGATTTTGTATGGATTAGACCTCCATACATTTAAGTGACCAATGAGTGAAAAGGTATAAACGAGGTTGCATTAAGAAACATTTATCTAAATTTTTCTAAGTCAACCCCGTCTAATGCAAGTTACTAAATGGTTATATTAATGGAAGGTGCGTAGTTAAACCGTGCTCCAGATGCGCTACTTAAAGCCCCTATACGAAAATAATACGATCTCCCGGCTATAAAATTGGGATTATTTAAATCGATCTGGAGGGTATAAATTTTGTCCGGATCGGAATTTAAATCTGCTGTACTTTGCGACATTACAAGACTAGTATTGGTACCTACAGCTATATTTGGATGAGAAAATAATCCAATACGGGCAATATTATCGTTGGTTGTTTTTTCAACTTTAAACGTAGCCATAACAATATTTCCATTTCGAACAATCGATGCATCTTTGATTCTTAAATAGGGAATTACTAAAAAATCGAGCTTGGTACTTCCTTTGATTTCGAAAGTATCAATGGGTGCTATTGGTTGAAAATTTCCCTGTACTGCACTAATCTTATATTCACCCGGGAAAATCATACTGTTCCGATAAGTTCCATCGTTTTTAACAACAAGTGTTTGTGTTATATTTGTTTGACCTGATACCCACCCATGTTCGATAATTTGAATTACAGAACCCTGTACAATTTCACTTTGCACTGGTTCATGAGTCTCTGCATCAATAAAAGATCCGAACAACTCAGCACTGGGAGCATCATAATTATCTTTTTCGCAAGAATACATTAAAGCCAGCGCTATGTAAAACATAATATATTTGAAACTATTCATTTTTTTATTTTTTAATTTTAAGTCCTTTAGGCGTTCTATACATACTGAAGATTTTTTTGTAATTCAGAAGATCAACCCGTTGGGTTTTGAATTAAACCGTTCGCTTCAATACCTGGGATTGGATAGTAATACCAGTCAATTGGAAATGGTCTTTCCACAGCAGCATGGAAGAGATCCCTTACAAAAATGTACTCAGGGGGACTTACGCTGAGATCTAATATGGGCAGCATTGCCCAAGCCAATCGATTATTAAAATATACATGGTGCTCCCTTCTTCTTTTCATGTCTGCATCCCTTTTATTTTCAAAAAGTAGTTCGACCCTCCTCTCACGGAATACATTCTCTTGGGTGAGTGGAATAGGGGACATAAAAGCGGCACGTCTTCTTATATCATTCAATGCTTTTGTAGCTTTATCTACATCTCCCAGTCCGCTTTCAATAACAGCTTCGGCATAATTTAACAAAACTTCGGCGTATCTGATATCCATCCAGTCAGAAGTTCCAGCATTCCATTGTGCAGTACCTGTTTCCTGAAGAAATTTTCGCATTGAATAACCGGTCTTTGTATTTCTGCTCGCCACGCTCGAATTGGAATTAAATCCCGAATAATCATCTGGATTTTGTGCTCCCCATGGCCAATACGTCACACCGTTAACAGTAATTCCTTCTGAAGGAACTCCAGTTCTTATCTGTGGAGTACCGTTCGGTAAAATTAGACCAGCTTGTATTACAATCTTAACACCTCTCATCGTACTACCAGGAAGCACAGTATAAGCATGCAATCTGGCATCTTTATCTCTGAAAGGATCTAAAGGTTCGTTGAAATGTAGATAGTTCTTTGATGGATTATATCCATTATAATCATCCACGTCATTGGGGTCGCTAGTGGTAATAATTGGGGCTGGTTCCCCGGGATGAGAATATTCCTCAAAAAGATCAACCATTTCAACCAGAGGGTTCATACGTCCAGGATACGGAGCTCCGGCTCTTACTTGAGCGGGACTGAACCAGAAATCATAGTTGTGCCCTCTTCCTGCAACATTAAATCCACGGATAAATATAGCCTCCATTGGAGCAATATTTGGGTCCTGAAACATTTTAATATAATTTTCAGTGGCCTCTTCAGGCGAATTTGGCATTGATGCATACAATGAATATTTACCTGAATTTATAACGGTTTCAGATGCTGCTATGGAAGCCGCAAAAAATGCCTCTGCATCGCCTGGAGTCATACCCACTAGTTTCTTATCTACCGCTTCTCCCTGAAGGGTTGCTAAATGCCAGTATTTAGCTAGGGAACCGGCGTAAAGCCCAACCCTTGATTTAAGTGCCTGAGCAACCATTTTACTGGCTCTTCTTCCTTCTTCGTCTCCCCAGGAATCAGGTAATTTTTCTGTCGCTGCATCCAGTTCATCCAATATAAATTTAAATGTTTCCTTCTCTGTACTTCTTGGTACTTTGAGAGATTCCAGATCATTGGGATTATATTTCTGGCTTTCTTTAATTAGAGGCAAACCACCATAACGCATAGCCAACCCAAAATAGGCATAAGCCCGGATGAAGAAAGCTTCTCCCAACATATAATCTTTAACCTGGTCTGTTACGTTCAGTGTGGGTATTGCATCTATCAATAAATGGACATCTCGAATCAAACGATAACCTTGTTCCCAATAATGTGGAGCCATATAACCATTTGCCACACCATAGTTACCTAACCATTCGGTATGTATCGCTTCATCCGTGTACATTGCCCTGTTCCTACCACCATTGGTGTTGGAATGCCAGCCCTCTTCTCCATATTGAAAATCCTCAACAGGCATCTGGTAGTATAGGTTTGCCAAATATAGTTTTAATCCATTGGGATCACTAAATACATTTTCAAGAGGCATTTTATCCTGTGGTTGCAAATCTAAGACATTATCGCAACCTGGTGTTACCAACAGTGTTACTAAAAGTAAAGCTGATGTTATATATTTAAAAATTTTCATATTTATCGATTATTAATTTCATAATAACTGTAATCAATCACTAAAATGTCACATTTAAACCAATGTTGAAATTTTTGGTTAAAGGATAGTTGTGTCCATATGTGGCTGTACCACTGCCTGCTGTTTTCTCCGGATCCAATTTCTTCACTAACGGGTCTTTGGTCCAGGTTAAGAGATTAAAGGCGTTTGTATATACACGAAGACGCTGAACTTTTATCAATTCCAATACTTTAGGTTTAAAAGTATATCCGATTTCCAAATTCTTCAATCTGACATAAGTTGCATCTCTTCTCCATAGATCACTCTCTACCCCTTTTTGCATTGGTTGTGTTGCATTGGGTCTGGGGGCTGGCCACTTTCCTGAAATCCATTCACTATTTATGTTATATGGGTCGGCCTGATGCCACCTATCCATAAAATATGCGGGCAAGCTACCAGAAAACCAAAACCATTCCGCAAGTGTTTCGGTATATCTCACAGTATATCCACTCGCTCCCTGCAATAGTATTGCTGTGTCAAAACCTTTCCAATTAAGGGTAAGCATTAACCCAAAATTTAATAGGGGAGTGGTACCAAATTCGTAAGGAATTACGGCATCATTATCATCAATAATTCCATCGTTGTTTATGTCCTTAAATCTATAATCTCCAGGGAGTTCTCTGATAGATTGAAATTGTTGAAGAGGGGAATTATTTATTTCTTCAAAGGTTGTAAATTGTCCATCTGTTTGATAACCACGAACATAGTTTGTCCATCTGTCCGGTGCGTCATTACTTAACCAACTTTCGTACTGGCTTTGAAAAGGTCCTCGTTCTCTATGGCGTATCATCGTGCGAGCCCAGTTCATATTCCCTCGGATTTCATAGTTAAATCCGTTGATGTTATTCCTGTGTCCAAGTTCCAGATCAAAACCGGTTTGACGGTTGCTATTCAGGTTTTCCTGTGGAAGGGTTGTACCAAACGTATTAGGTAAGGAAACTGCTCGTGTAGCCAATAGTCCCTTTTGCTCCCTGTTGTACACATCAAAATTCATATCAAATCTTCCATTCCACAAGCTCATATCAAAACCTATATCAGCTGTTTCATTAGTCAACCACGATAATAAGTTATTTGTAAGTGCGGGGGATTGAAGTCCATTTAACTGGGTCCCGTTTCTAAATTCCCAAAAACTGGTACCACCAAAAGTAAAGCCTGGTAAATATTGAAAAGGATTTCCAGCATCTGTTCCCAATATCCCATACGACATACGTAATTTTAAATTTGAAAGAGCGGCCACATTATTTTTCAAAAAATCTTCTTCAGAGACCCTCCATGCACCGGATACAACCGGAAAGAAACCAAATCGATTATCGGGATGATAGCGATACGATCCATTATAGTTGAATGCAAAATCAATCAGATATTTTTGGTTAAAAGCATAATTTACCCTTCCAATATAACTGATTCTTGAATTTAAATCTTCCCAGCCATTCGTTGTCTGATTAGCTTCATTGGCAAAACGCAGTTGATCATTCGTGAAAAAGTCTCCATAATATCTTCTGCCTTCTAATCCACGATACCACCCTTTGTACTGTTCTGCGACCAACATTAACTTGATGTCATGATTCGAACCAATCGTTGCATGATAATCTGCGCCAAGACGAAGCATATAGGTGTTATTCACTGTTGATTGATTATAGAGATTCTGATCAGGTCTTTGAAAAATAGAATTATAAGTATCTCTTTCAGTATCGTATGTATAAGTGTAAAAGGCTTTATAAAGGTTTTTATTTAAATAATTTCCCTGATCATATGATCCAAGTGCAGTTACGATTAAATCTTTTATGAAAGGAACAGTGTATTTTAGTTCAAAACTTGACTGTAAATTTCTATTTTCACTTTCATTAAAACCAGTTAATTCTCTTTGTGATGCAGCTAGTGGAGTAACTCCAAGGTTTGTGGTGGCTGGATAATCGACATTGTTATTTGCATACGGATATTCAGTTGGTAATGTCACAATTGTATTTCTCGAGATTTGCTCAAAATTTTCTCCAGGTTGATAGGCTTTATCGTACAAACCAGCTATATTAACCCGTACCCTAAGATTTGTCGTGAGATTTGCAGTAACATTACTTCTCAAATTAGCACGGTCATAGCCCAAATCCCCACTTTGTAACATTCCGTTATCTTTGACATACTCCAACCCTATATAATAGGTTATATTCTCATTTCCCCCACTGGCTGATAAGTTATGCTGGGTTTGAGTTGAGAAATCTTTCATCGTTAAATTCCACCAGTCGGTACCTTCATAACCCGCAAGAGTTCCTTTCTGCCATTTTTGTAACTCTTCGGGTGTATAGGCAGGTGAAGAAATTCTTCCCGGGTTGGAATAAAGTGCTGCTTCGTTTAACATCATCGTATACTCCGCAGCTGTCGCTTGTCTGGGTCGATCGGTAATAGTTGAAAGTCCTGTAACCATTGAATAATTAAACGTCGTTTTGCCTTTGGTCCCTTGATTAGTTGTGACAATTATTACCCCGTTTGCAGCTCCGATACCATAAATAGCTGCGGAAGCATCCTTAAGCACGCTTATACTTTCGACATCTTCAGGGTTTAATTTTTGAAATGCTCCTGCATCATTTCTGATGATACCATCAATTACGTACAATGGGTTGCCGAAACCGCGAATTTGTATATTATTGTCAAATTGTCCCGGTTGACCGGAGTTTTGACGGATATTTAAACCTGACACCTTTCCTTGTAATTTTTGAGCAAGGCTCGAGTGAGTCGTCGTTTGAATATTCTCTGTCCTTACAGATGAGATAGCTCCTGTGAGATTTCCTCTAGTTTGTGTGCCGTATCCAATAACGATTACTTCATCCAATAACTCTGTATCCGCTTCAAGGATAATATTTATCATGTCTTTTCCTGCTATACTAATTTCCTTCGGCTTCATTCCTACGTAAGTAATTTGTAACACAGAGTTGTCGGGTAAATTAGATAAATTAAAATTCCCGTCAGAATCTGTAATTGTGCCTTGCGAAGGATTATTTTTTACAATGATCGTAGCTCCAATAACGGTCTCTCCGTTTGAATCCCTAACAGTTCCTCTTACGGTTTTCCCTTGCTGTTGAACAAATTGTATTGATTTATTGAGAATATTAACTGTTTCTTTGGCTTTTCTCGAAAGGACGATATAATTTTTCTCAAAATCGTAGCCGATATCCGTACCATAAAAAGTTTGATTTAGATATTCGGAAACTTTATCCGATTTATTTTTCAGGCTTACCGTGCGTGAGGTATTTACTTCACGGTTACTGTAAATTACTAGATAGTCTGTCTGTTTTTCAATTTCACTAATCAGCAGACTAACAGTAACGGAGTTGGATTTCAGTTCAATAATCGCATCTTGCGCACTTGTATTTGTTGCCATCACTTGGAATGCGAGGGCAAACAATAGAAATAAACAGATTTTCATGATGTTGAATAAATCTTTAAAGTCACTTTTTTTTATTAAAAAGTGATCTGAGGAAGCGTTTATTATCATATATTTGTGTCTTTAAAGTAAATAACTTAGAATTGATCTCTTTGTGTTTGCTTTATTTTGAGCGATAAGTGCGTCAACACTTATCGCTTTTTTATCTTATGTTTTTTCTCATAGGCATACGCTTTTTAAAGTAATTAATAAATTATTTTGTAATAGTGATAACATTATTTTCAGTGTCTTTTTGAACATTAAACTTCTGTATTTTTTGAATTATCCTTAAAATCTCGTCAATTCCATCACGTTGACGAAATTTACCGGTATAACGCACGTTGAATATTTCAGGGTCTTTGACTATGATCTTCACATCGTAATAAAGTTGTAGTTTTTCGATAATGTCCAATAGTCGCTCATTTTCAAAGGTATAAATTCCATCTTTCCAGAGGAAATAATCGGAATTTTGCATTTCTCGGACAAACATATTTCCCTCTTTTGCGATAAGCTGTTCGTTGGGTTTCAGCGTAACGTTTATATTAGGTAACAGTGTACTGTAAACTGCCAGCGAGCCTTCTACCAGATCAGTTTTAATATAGCCGGTGCCCGGGTAACTGTATACATTGAATTCTGTACCAAGCACTTTCATGGTAAGCTGTTGTGTGGTGACCAAAAATGGCTTTTTCCGGTTCTCCGCTACGTCGAAATAAGCTTCGCCCTCCACTGATACCTCCCTCCTTTTTCCTGTAAACCGGGCCGGATAGGTGAGGGTGGACTGTGCATTGAGCCATACTTGTGTACCGTCATGCAACGTAAGTCGTGCTCGTTGACCCGCCGGGACATAGAGGGTATTCAATTCCTGCACATCGGTGGATTGAATGAAGAAAGCGTGTGTCAGCAAGAAAGTAGAAGCGATCAACAAGAGAGAAACGGCAGCATACTGCAGCAAGGAACGAATTATCTTCTTTTGTCTTTTTACCTGCAGCCTGCGCGTGAAGGCATTGAATCCCTTTATCCCTTCAGCCTCCTGAGAAGGGTGGGGGGCCAACAGGTTGAGGGCATAGAGGTTTTGCATGCGGATATAGGCGGCACGTAGGGCCTGGTCACCCTCCATTTGGTGTAAAAGGTCTCTTTGCTCAGTTTCTCCCAGTTCTCCCAGAAGATATTTTAATAGGATTTCATCCATTCAATATGCTGTTTGAATGTAAAACGAATGAAAGTGAAAAAACCGCCAAAAAAAAATTAAATTAACAGAAAAATAAGGAGAGGGATATAGTCTTGAAGTGCTTCTTTTAGTTTCCTGTGAGCAATGGCCATCTGGCTTTCCACAGTATGGATGGAAATATTAAGTTCTGCTGCGATGTTTTTTTGTTTTTTCCCTTCTATTTTGTTCATTACGAATATCTCGCGGCATTTCTCCGGCAGTGTTTCAATGGCTTTTTGTACAATAGATTCAATATCGGGTTCCGAAAAAATTTTCTCATCAAATGCTTCCAATGATTGCAGTTTCATCTTTAACTGCAAGTTCTGCTCATCCATCAATATTTCTGCTGTCCTCCTGACAATGGTTTTATGCCTAAGAAAATCGAGGCAGCGGTTTTTGGTGGAGGTGAAAAGATAAGCAAAAAGATTGGTGTGTGACATCAGTACAAATTGCTGCTCCCAGAGGTTGAGAAATACATCCTGCACAATATTCTCTGCGTCTTCTTCACATAGTAAATATTCCGCGGCGAATCTTTTCATTCGGGCGTAGTGGGAACGATAAATCTCTTCAAACTGATCGGTATGTTGCGACGAGATTTTCAAAGTCATTTCACTTTTTTTATCCAATACGGCGCAAACATACAAAAAAAGTTGTAATAATTCCCCCCCTCTAAATAATAAATTGATAAATATCAGTACATCGTTGACACTTTTGTATCATCAGATCGTTGACAATTTAATTGTCTAACTGTATCATCAGTTCGTTGACAAAT